>CAWCVP010000010.1:0-130379 GCA_963799055.1 uncultured Candidatus Rokubacteria bacterium | reverse complement strand
GGATGGAGCTGGCGACGGGTATCCCGGAAGGTCTGCGGACACTGGTGGTCGTCCCGACGCTCCCCACGAGCGTGGAAGACGTCCAGGAGCAGATCGAGCCGCCTCGAGGTGCACTACCTCACCAACGCCGAGGGCGAGATCTGAGATTCGCCTTACTGTCCGATTGGACCGACGCGCGCCGCGAGACGATGCCGGACGATAGCTGAGCGGCTGGACGCCGCCCGGCGCGGAATCGAGGGGCTCAACCGCCGTCACGGCCCCGCGCCAGGCGGGGGGCCCTCTCCCGATCTTCCGCTCCACCGGCACGCGGGTGTGGAACGAGGGAGAACGGGAAGTGGATGGGCTGGTAGACCAAACGCGGCAAGCTCCACGAGTAGAACCGCCTCCTGCGCGGCGCGAACGACACGACGTTCGTCGGGGTGGATGACAGACCGCCGATCGTGCCGGCCGGAATTCGGTACGTCATCACGCTGGACGCGGATACCCGCCTGCCGAGGGATGCCGCGGCCGGGCTCGTCGGCACGATGGCCCATCCCTTGAACCGCCCGGTGTACGACGCGCACGCCGGCCACGTCGTGGAGAGGCAGGCCATGGGGTGCTGCAGCCGCGGATCACGCCGACCCTGCCGGTCGGACGGTCGGAGTCCCTGTTCCAGCGCATCTTCTCCAGTCCGGCCGGCGCCGATCCGTACGCGTTGGCCATCTCCGACGTCCCTCTGGATCTCTTCGGCAAGGGTGATCCTACGCCGGGAAGGGCATCTACGACGTCGACACCTTTCCAGGCGGCGCTGGCCGATCGGGTGCCCGAGAACACCCTGCTCAGCCACGATCTGTTCGAGGGGCTGTTCGCCCGCGCCGCGCTGGTGACGGACATCGAGTTGTTCGAGGAGTCTCCGTCTCACTACGAAGAGGCCGCGCGCCCGGCGGCATGAGATAGGGCTCGGGGCAACTCGCGGATTTCCTGCCCTGGATCCTCGCCGGCACCGCCGGCGGCCGCGACCCAGCTCGGATTCCGATCATCAGCCGCTGGAAGATGCTCGACGATCTCCGCCGCACGTTGTCCCGGCCCGCTGCCTGGCTCACCCTGGTCGGCGCGTGGGTCTTGGCCGGCAGCGCGCCGCTCGTCTGGACGCGGCTTGTGCTCATTGCCATCGCCGTGCCGGCGCTCATTCCTACCTCACTGGAGCTGCTTCCTCACCGGGGCCGGGTTCTCCAAGCGCAACCACTTGCGGACGGTGGGCCGGAACGTGCTGCTCGCCGGTGCCCAGATCCTGCTCGACGTCGCGCTCCTGGCGCACCAGACGTGGCTGATGACCGACGCCATCGGGCGCACCCTCATCCGGCTCGTGGTGACGCGCCGGCATCTGCTCGAGTGGGTGACCGCGGCCCAGAGCCGGGCCGGCATCACCCTCGATCTTGCCGGCGCCTATCGCCGGATGGTGAGCACCCGGTGCACGCGTGGCGTCGCGGCGCTCCTCGTGGGCCTGCTCCGGCCCGAGAGCTGGATACTCGCGCTGCCGTTCATCGCCCTGTGGGCCGGCTCGCCGATCCTCGCCTGGTGGATCAGCCGTCCCCCAGGGTCGAGCCCTCGGAGCGGCTTTCCGAGGCCGAGACCCTCCTCCTGCGCGCTCGGCGCGGCGCACCTGGCGCTTCTTCGAGGCGTTCGTGGGGCCCGAGGACCATCACCTCCTCCCGACAACTTCCAGGAGGACCCGTCCGGTCGTGGCGCATCGCACGTCGCCCACCAACATCGGCCTGTCCCTCCTGTCTACCTTGCCGCCCACGATTTCGGCTGGCTCGGTGCGGGCGACCCGATTCGGCTCAAGGCGACCTTGGCGGATTGGGACGCTGGAGCGGTTCCGGGGACACTTCTACAACTGTACGACACACAGACCTCGCGCCGCTCGGCCGCGCTACGTCTCCACGGTCGACAGCGGCAACCTGGCCGGACATCTGCTGGCGGTCGAGAGCGCGTGCCGCCATCTCCTGGCCCGTCCTCTGCGGGAACCCGAGTCCTGCCGCGGCTCGACGACGCGCTCGGGCTCGTTCGCGAGGCCGAGGGGCGCCTTGCCGACGACCGGCGCACCCAGACGGAGAGCCGTGTCCATCTCGGCGCGCGATCGGGGACGTGACGCTCGGACTCGCCGACTCCCCACTCGGGAGGGAGCGGGGCGTTCCGACGTCGGTCCCTCCGGACGCTCGCCGACACGCTGGCGGATGTCGCGCAAGCCCTGATCGCGGAGCGAGGGCGACCCTGTCGACTCCGACGTCCTCGACTGGGCGCGGGCGGTGCGAGCCACCGTCGCGAGCCTGCGCGGGATCGGATGCATTCCACCGTGGGCGCCCCTCCTCGAGGCCGCCGCCCCGGCCGTGTTTTTCCCGCCGGGCGCCGAGGCGATGTGGCGGCCGCTCGACGAGGACCTGACCCTCGCCGACGTCCCGGGACGTTGCCACGCCCTCGTGGCCGAGTTGAAGGCGGTCGGCACGGCCGCGACCGACGCCGACCGGCCGGGGCCGAGCCGCGGCCGGAGTGACCATCCTGGTCAAGGTCGTGGAGCGCGCCGCCGCGGCGGCCGAGGACACCATCCGGCGCATCACAGCGATCCGCCATCTGGCGCACGGCTCTTCGAGGCCATGCGGTTCGACTTTCTGTTCGATCCGACCCGAAAGGTGTTCGCCATTGGATACCGGGTTGCCGACGGCACGCTGGATGCGGGGGCGTACGACCTGTTGGCCTCGGAAGCCCGGCTCGCGAGCTTCGTCGCCATCGCCAAGGGCGACGTCCCGACGAGTCACTGGTTCCGGCTCGGACGGCCCATGACCCCCGTGGGCCTCGGCGCCGCACTGGTGTCGTGGTCCGGATCGATGTTCGAGTATCTGATGCCAGCGCTCGTCATGCAGTCGCCCTCGGGAAGCCTGCTCGACCAGACGTATCGCGCGGTGGTCGCTCGCCAGCAGCGCTACGGTCTCGAGCACGGAGTGCCCTGGGGCATCTCGGAGTCGGCGTACAACGTCCGCGACCTCGACCTGACGTACCAGTACTCCAACTTCGGCGTCCCCGGCCTGGGCCTGGAGCGCGGGCTCAGCGAGGACCTCGTCGTCGCCCCTTACGCGACCGCGCTGGCCGCCATGGTCGATGCCCCGGCGGCGGCGCGGAATCTCGCCGCGCTGGCGGCGGTGGGCGCCCGCGGCCGCTACGGATTCTACGAGGCGCTCGACTACACACGGTCGCGGCTTCGCCGAGAACGCCCGCGTCGCCGTCGTCCGAGCCTACATGGCCCACCACCAGGGGATGACCCTCCTGGCGCTGGCGAACGTCCTCGCGCGACGGAGTGGTCCGCCGCTGGTTCCACGGGGAGCCGTATCGTCCAGGCGGCGGAGCTCCTGCTCCAGGAGCGGCCACCCAGGGCGTAGCCGTGGCCCGCCCCCGCGTCGAGGAGGTGCGGGCGCCCGCGCACGTCCGCGACTTCGTCGAGCCGGCCTTCCGCCAGTTCACCGCGGTCGACGATCCGCTGCCGCGCACGCACCTTCTGTCCAACGGCCGCTATTCGGTCATGCTGACCGCCGCCGGCTCGGGCTACAGCCGCTGCGATGGCCTGCCGATCACCCGCTGGCGCGAGGATCCCACCCGGGACCCCTGGGGGACCTACGTCTTCCTGCGCGATGCCGAGTCCGGACAGGTATGGTCGGCCACCCACCAGCCGACCGGGGTCGACGCCGACCAGTACACCGCCACCTTCTTCGAGGACCGCGCCGAGTTTCACCGGCGAGACGGCACGCTCGACGACGACGCTCGAGGTCATCGTCTCGCCGGAGGACGACGCCGAGCTCCGTCGCGTGTCGCTCACCAACTTCGGCGCGCAGCCGCGGGAGATCGAGATCACGTCGTACGCCGAGCTGGTGCTCGCGCCACCGCGCCGCGGAGGCGGCGCACCCGGTCTTCTCGAACCTCTTCGTGCAGACCGAGTCCGCCGCGCACCTGGACGCCCTGTTGGCCACCCGCCGCTCCCGCGCGCGCCGACGAGCCGTCCCGTCTGGGCCGCCCACGTGGTCAGCGTCGAGGGCCAGAGCGAGCGGCGGGGCTCAGCACGAGACCGATCGCGACGCGGTTTCTCGGGCGCGGCCGCGGGATCCGCGACGCCGATGTCGGTGATCGACGGCCGGCCGCTGTCGAACACGACCGGCTCGGTCCTCGACCCGATCTTCAGCCTGCGGCGGCGGGTGCGCCTGGCGCCGGCGGCCAGCGCCCGGATCCTCTTCTCGACCCTGGTGGCCCCGACCCGCGACGAGGCGCTCGGCGCTGGCGGACAAGTATCGCGACCCCGCGATGTTCGAGCGCTCGGCGACGCTGGCCTGGACCCAGGCGCAGGTCCAGTTCCACCACCTCGGCAGCGGGCCGGACGAGGCCCATCTGTTCCAGCACCTGGCCAACCGGGTGCTCTACTCGGACCCCGGGCTCCGCGCGCCGGCGAGCGTCCTCGAGCGAAACCGGACGGGCGCCGCGGCCCTCTGGGGCCAAGGCATCTCGGGCGATCTCCCGATCGTGCTCGTGCGGATCGACGAGCCCGAGGACCAGGACATCGTCCGCCAGCTCCTGCGCGCCCACGAGTACTGGCGCCTGCGGGGCCTGGCGGTCGATCTGGTCATCCTGAACGAGAAGGCGCACTCCTACGTGCAGGACCTCCAGACCTCGCTCGAGTCCCTGGTGCGGACCAGCCAGTCGACCCTGCGGCACGAGCAGCACGAGACGCACGGGAGCGTCTTCGTGCTCCGCGCCGACCTGCTGTCGGCCGCAGACCGGGACGCCCTCCGCACCGCGGCCCGCGCCATCCTGCTCAGCCGACACGGCACGCTCGCGGAGCAGGTGGCGCGGGCCGCCGGCACCCGGTCGGAGCCGACGCGCGTCCCGCGCCGTCCCCCTCCGCCGGAGGCCTCTCCCGAGACGCCCCCGGCCGCGCCCGGAGCTGGAGTTCTTCAACGGCCTGGGCGGTTTCGGCGACGGCGGGCGCGAGTACGTCACGCTGCTCGGGACCGGGCAGTGGACCCCGGCGCCCTGGATCAACGTGGTCGCGAACGAGCACGTTCGGATTCCAGGTCTCCGAATCGGGGTCCGGCTACACGTGGTCCCTCAACAGCCGGGAGAACCAGCTGACGCCCTGGACGAACGATCCCGTCAGCGACTCGCCGGGGGAAGTGATCTACGTGCGAGACGACGAGACCGGCGACCTGTGGGGGCCCACCGTGCTGCCGATCCGCGAGGAGGCGTGGCCGTACGTGGTGCGCCACGGGCAGGGCTACAGCCGCTTCGAGCACGTGTCCCATGGCATCGCGCTGGAGCTGCTCCAGTACGTGCCGCTCGAGGATCCCGTCAAGATCTCCCGGCTCACGGTCGAGAACCGGTCCGGCCGGCCGCGCCGGCTCTCGGTCACCGCCTACGTCGAGTGGGTGCTGGGCAGCTCGCGCGGCGCCTCGGCGCCCTTCATCGTCACCGAGCGCGACGAGGCGACCGGCGCCCTGCTGGCGCGCAACGCGTGGAACCTCGACTTCGCGGACCGCGTGGCGTTCCTCGCCCTCGGCGCCCCCACGACCGCGTGGAGCGGGGACCGGGGCGAGATCCTGGGCCGGCACGGGACCCTGGACCACCCGGCCGCGCTCGAACGCGGCGAGCGTCTGTCGGGCCGCGTCGGAGCTGGGCTCGACCCGTGCGCCGCGCTGCAGATCCGCGCTCGAGCTCGCGCCTGGCGCGCGGGTCGAGGTCGTGATCCTGCTGGGCCAGGCGGCGACGCGCGAAGACGCCCAGGCCCTCGTGGCGCGGTATCGCGCGACGGACCTGGACGGCGTCCTTCGCGGCGGTGGTGACGCGCTGGGACGACATCCTGGGCGCGCTGCAAGTGAAGACTCCGGATCGCTCGTTCGACCTGATGCTGAACCGGTGGCTCCTCTACCAGACGCTCGCGTGCCGGGTGTGGGCCCGGGCCGCCTTCTACCAGGCCGGCGGCGCCTACGGGTTCCGCGACCAGCTCCAGGACGTCATGGCCCTGGCCGTGGCGGCGCGCGAGCCCGCGCGCGCGCACCTCCTGCGGGCCGCGTCGCGGCAGTTCGTCGAGGGCGACGTCCAGCACTGGTGGCATCCGCCATCGGGCCGGGGCGTCCGCACGCGGATCTCGGACGATCTGCTCTGGTTGCCCTACGCCGTCGTGCACTTCGTCGAGGTCACCGGGGACTATTCGGTCCTGGACGAGGTCGTTCCGTTCCTGGAGGGCCCGGCGCTCGAGGCCGGGCAGCACGAGGCCTACTTTCAGCCGACGGTCTCGGCCCAGTCGGGGACTCTCTTCGAGCACTGCGCGCGGGCGCTCGACCGGAGCCTCGCGGTCGGCCCCCACGGACTCCCCCTGATGGGCACCGGGGACTGGAACGACGGCATGAACCGAGTCGGCCGGGGAGGGCAGGGCGAGAGCGTCTGGCTCGGCTGGTTCCTGCACTCGACCTTGTGGGAGTTCGCGAGGCTGGCCGACACGCGCGGCGAGGGGGCCCGGGCCGAGCGCTGGCGTCGCCACGTCCGTGGCCTCAAGGAGGCACTCGAGCGGCACGGGTGGGACGGGGACTGGTATCGCCGGGCCTACTTCGACGACGGCACGCCGCTCGGCTCGGCGGCCAACGCCGAATGCCGGATCGATTCCATCGCGCAGTCGTGGGGGGTGCTCTCGGGGGCGGCCGACCTCCCGCGCGCCCAGCGCGCGATGTCCGCGGTCGAGGAGTACCTCGTCCGCCGCGAGCAGGAGCTGGTGCTGCTCTTCACACCGGCCTTCGACCGCTCCGGCGTCGACCCCGGCTACGTCAAGGGCTACCCGCCCGGCGTCCGCGAGAACGGCGGCCAATACACGCACGCGGCCGTCTGGGCCGTCGCCGCCTTCGCCGCCCTCGGCGAGGGCGACAAGGGCGGCGAGCTGTTCTCGATCCTCAACTCGATCAACCGGGCCAGCACCCGCGCCGGGGTGTACCGCTACAAGGTGGAGCCCTATGTTGTGGCGGCCGACGTCTATGCCGAGCCGCCGCACGTCGGCCGGGGCGGATGGACGTGGTATACGGGCTCGGCCGGCTGGATGTACCGCGCGGGCGTCGAGTGGCTGCTCGGCTTCCGCTTCCGCGGCGCGACGCTACATCTCGATCCGTGCATTCCCCGGGCGTGGCGGCGCTTCGAGATCACCTTCCGTTACCATTCCTCGCGTTACCACGTCGTCGTCGAGAACCCGCTGGGCGTGTCGCGGGGCGTCCAGTCGGTGAGCGTCGATGGGTCGCCCTCGGCGCCGGGGCAGAGGAGCGTCGCTCTCGTGGACGACCGTCGATCGCACGAGGTGCGGGCCGTCCTCGGCTGAGACAGGCGGCCCCAGCCGCGCGGGTGCAGCGTCGGCCAGGCGACATGTCCCGTGGCGAACCGGTCGCCCCCGAGCGGCGCCCGCGCGGTCGCAACGGCCGCTCGGCCTTCCGGATGCGCGGCGGGCGGCGCGCGGATTCTCCTGGATGGCCTCAGAAGAGGCGCCGGGCCTCCTGGAAGTCGCGGTCCGCCCAGGACCTCCGCGGCCAGCGCCTCCAGGGCGCGGCGGGCTGGCGGGGGTCTCGCCCCCGGCCGTCTGAACGACGAGCACCTGGACCCGCTCGCCCCAGCCCCGAGCCTTCGCTGCGTAGCGCCAGGGGTCCGGATGGGTGAGCTTGCTCCGGAGGATGTCGTCTCGCAGGCGCTCGGCCTGCTCACCCAGGGTCGGACCGGCCGGTCGCCGCGGGGGGCGGGCCGACGGGACGGGCCGCTTCGCGGGCGCGGACGACTTCGCCTTGGTCGTCGAGGTCGCGGACTTGCTGGCCGGTGGCCGAGCCGCCTTGGCGGGCTTGCTCGCGGCCTTCTTCTTCGTCGTCGGGCGCTTCTGAGCCTTCTTTGCCACGGTCCCGTCGTCCTCCTGGAGTCTCGTCGGTTGGGATCGGTCAGGTGCCGGCGTTCCGGGCCCCCGTCTCTGACCCGGGCAGGCCGCTCAGCGGCCGGACGAAATGATACATGGTAAAGACCTCCAGAGCGAACGGCGGGAACCCGAGATAGCCGGCGAGCGGCATCTCGAAGAGCTTGACCGAGGGAAAGACGGGGACGCCCACATAGCGCCACCGGGCGAGAGCCCAGTAGTTCCAGAACTCCCACAGGACACCGCAGACGAGCCCGGCCAGGAGCCATCGCCAGACGAACGCGCGATCGCCGGCTGCCCACGCGGCCAGGAAGGACGGCCGTCCCCGGCGCGCGTTCAGCGGATCGAGCAAGAGGACGAAGCCGAGCCACACGAAGCCGAACGTCCACGGCCGCACCGGGGCGGGGAGAAGCGGCGGCACGACCAGGAAGACGACGCCGACCGCCATCGCGAGACGTAGTCCGGGTGAGGGCGGGACGGGAGCGCGCCGGGTCGTCGGGGTGGGCAGGGGACCGGCGCCGAGGAGGGCGGCCGTCTCGAAGATGCCCGGCCAGATCGTCGCGAAGGCCCAGGCATAGGCGATGCCCGCGACGACGGGGTCCTCGGGCACGCCGAAGTAGGCCCAGTTGCGGAGCCGCACGTTGTAGCCCTCGAAGACGAGCCAGAGCGGAATCGAGACCGTCGCCATGAACAGGGCCTCGCGGGGCCGGTCATGCAGCAGCGACCGCCCCTCTCGCCGGAGGACCCACGCATCCACGAGCAGGATGTATCCCGTCCACATGATGGGCGTGTACCACCGGGCAAGAGGGTCGATCTGCCACGGTAGCAGCGCCTGGTTCACCAGGAGGACGATCGCCCCGAGCCAGCCGTGCCAAGCCATCTCCCTGTCTATATACTCGCGCCGTGGGCTTCCTGGCACGCCTGCTCGCCAGCCTGAACCTGCGCTTCCCGACGCTGTTCGCGTTCTTCGCCATCCTGACGCTGGTCGACTTCGTGCTGCCGGATCCCGTGCCGCTGGCGGACGAGCTGGGTCTCGCGCTCCTCACACTCCTGCTCGGACTCTGGCGGAACCGGCGCGCTCCGCCGGCGAGGGGCCGCTAGCGTCGAGCGCCCGCCTCGGCCGGCGCGGGTGCATCCTGCGCCGCCTCCGCTCGTGACGATCGCTCGAGGTTGACCCGCGGGGCCGGCCGGGTGGAGAATGACGTCGAAGCCTCGCAACCCGAAAGGGGGGCATGCGTGCCGCGGACGAGACTGGACGTCCCGTCGGTCGAGCATCTGTCGGTCGTCGACGAGGAGGGCCGCGTCGACCAGTCTCTCGAACCTTCGATTCCCGCCGAGGATCTGCGGCGGCTCTATCGCACCTTCCTCCTGGCGCGACGCTTCGACGAGCGCATGCTGCGGCTGCAGCGCCAGGGCCGCATCGGCACCTTCGGCCCCATCCGCGGCCACGAGGCCGCGGTGCTGGGCAGCATCTACGCGCTGCGCAGCACCGACTGGCTGATCCCCTACTACCGCGAGTGGCCGGCGTACATGTGGCGCGGCTGGCCACTCGAGAGCCTCATCCTCTACTACGCGGGCTACGCCGAGGGGATGCGCGTGCCGGACGGCATCCGCGACCTGCCGCTCTGCATCCCCATCGCGAGCCAGGTGCCCCACGCGGTCGGGATCGCGTGCGCGGCCCGGTACCGGGGCGAGGACAGCGTGGCGATGGTCTACTTCGGCGACGGCGCCTCGTCGCACGGCGACTGTCAGGAAGCCATGAACTTCGCGGGCGTCTTCCAGGCCCCGCTGGTGTTCTTCTGTCTCAACAATCAATGGGCCATCTCCCTGCCGCGCGCCAAGCAGACGCACGCGCGGACGCTCGCCCAGAAGGCGATCGCCTACGGCTTCCCGGGGATCCAGGTCGACGGCAACGACCTGCTCGCCTGCTACGTGGCGACGCGCGAGGCCGTGGATCGCGCGCGGCGGGGCGAAGGTCCGACGCTGATCGAGGCGTTGACCTACCGGCTGTCGCTCCACACCACGGCCGACGATCCGACGAAGTATCGCGACGACACCGAGGTGAAGGCGTGGGAGGCGCGGGAGCCGCTGCCGCGGTTCCGTCGGTACCTCGAGGCGAAGGGGGTGCTCGACGCCGCCGGCGAGGCGGCGCTCGAGGCCGAGGTCGACGCCGAGATCCGGACCGCCGTCGAGCGGGCCGAGGCCCGGATGCAGGCGAACCTCGTCGACGCCTTCGAGCACATCTACGCGGAGCCGACCGAAGAGCTCCGGGCGCAGCGCGCCGAGCTCGAGCGTGAGCTCGCGGCCGGCGCGGAGGCGGCGCGCGGATGAGCCGCGGGGAGCAGGGATGACTGAGCCGCGGAAGCTGACGATGGTCCAGGCCATCAACCTCGCGCTGATGCAGGAGATGGAGCGGGACGACGACGTCCTCGTGCTCGGCGAGGACATCGGCGTCGACGGGGGCGTCTTCCGCGTCACCGACGGCCTCCTGGCCAAGTTCGGGGAGCAGCGCGTGATCGACACGCCGCTCGCCGAGGGCGCGATCGTCGGCATGGCGATCGGCATGGCGCTCTACGGGCTCAAGCCGGTCCCGGAGATCCAGTTCTCCGGCTTCTCGTTCCAGGCGTTCCACCAGATCGAGAACCACGCCGCCCGCTACCGGGCCCGCACGCGGGGCCGGTACCACGTGCAGATGGTCGTGCGCATGCCGTACGGCGGGGGCGTGCGCGCGCTCGAGCACCACTCGGAGAGCGAAGAAGCGTACTACGCGCACACGCCGGGCCTGAAGATCGTGATCCCGTCCAGTCCCCGCTCGGCCCGCGCCCTCCTGGTGAGCGCGATCCGCGATCCGGACACGGTGATCTTCTTCGAGCCGAAGGCCCTCTACCATGCCGTCAAGGAGGAGGTCCCGGTGGCCGAGGAGACCTGGCCCATCGGGAAGGCGCGCGTCGCCCGGGAGGGGAAGGACCTCACGCTCGTCGCGTACGGGGCGATGCTCCACCGCTGCCTCGACGTGGCCGAGCGCGTCCACGCCGAGGACGGCGCCGAGGTGGAGGTGGTCGATCTCCTGTCGATCTCTCCGATGGACACCGAGACGATCGCCCTCTCCGCCCGGAAGACGGGCCGGGTCGTGGTGGCCCACGAGGCGCAGCGAAGCTTCGGCGTCGGCGCGGAGGTGATGGCGCGGGTGGTCGAGACCGCGTTCCTCCAGCTCGAGGCGCCGGTCCGGCGGGTCACCGCCTTCGACATCGTCTACCCGGGCTTCGCGCGGGAGCGCGGCTGGCTGCCCGGGCCGGACCGCGTGCTGCGCGCGGTCCGCGAGACGCTCGCCTTCTAGACGGCGCGTCCCGCGCCCCGCCGAGCGCTCGATGCCGAAGGACTTCCGGCTGCCGGACCTGGGGGAGGGTCTCACCGAGGCGGAGATCGTCCAGGTCCTGGTCGCCGAGGGTGAGGAGATCAAGGAAGACCAGGCGGTCCTCCTCGTCGAGACCGAGAAGGCCCAGGTCGAGCTGCCGTCGCCCTACGGCGGGCGCGTCGCGCGGGTGCACGTCCAGGCCGGGCAGAGGGTCAAGGTCGGGGCCGTCCTCCTGAGCCTCGCCGACGCGGCCGGCGGAACGTCCGCGCCGGCCCCCCCGGCGCCGACCGCCCGACCCGCGCCGGCCGTGCCGGGGCCCGCCACGGGCGTCGCGCCGGCGCCGGCTGCCGCGGGCCTCCCGCCCGCCGCCACGCCTGCGACCCGGCGCCTCGCCCGCGAGCTGGGCGTGGATCTCGGTCACGTACGCGGGACCGGCCCGGGCGGCCGAATCTCCGACGACGACGTCCGGGCCGCCGCCGGGCGAGCGCCGAGCGCGGCGACACCGGCGGGGCCCCGTCAGCCCGCGGCGGCGTCGGCTCAACCGGCTCAACCGGCCGAGCCGGCCCGTCCGCTGGCGGGACCGGTCGCGCTCCCGCCCCTCCCGCGCTTCGAGCAGTGGGGGCCCGTCGAGCGAGAGCCGCTCCGCGGGATCCGCCGGCGGAGCGCCGAGCATCTGGCGCTCGCCTGGGCGGTGATCCCGCACGTGACCCAGCACGACCAGGCCGACGTCACGGAGCTGGAAACGATGCGTCGTCGCCAGCAGAAGCGGGGCGGCGAGGGGAGCGCGGACCTGACCCTGACCGTCTTCCTGGTCAAGGCGGTGGCGATGGCGCTCCGCGCCCACCCGCGCTTCAACGCGAGCCTCGATCACGCGACCGGCGAGCTGGTGTGGAAGCGCTACTACAACATCGGCGTGGCGGTCGACACGGACCAGGGTCTCGTGGTGCCGGTCGTGCGGGGCGTCGACCGGAAGGGGATCCGCGAGCTGGCGACCGAGCTGACCGAGCTCGTCACGCGGACGCGCGCCGGGAAGGCGACGCTCGAGGACCTCCGGAGCGGGACGTTCACGGTGACCAACACCGGGGCGCTCGGCGGCACGGGAGCCACGCCGATCATCAACTATCCCGAGGTCGCGATCCTCGGGGTCGGCCGCGCGCGCCTGACGCCGGTCGTCCGGGAGGGCCAGATCGTGCCGCGGCTCGTCCTGCCGCTGTCGCTCGCCTTCGACCACCGGGTCATCGACGGCATGGAGGCGGCCCGCTTCTCCACCGACCTCGTCGGCCTCCTCGAGGCTCCCGAGCGCCTCTTCCTCGAGGGATAGGGAGGGCGGCGCCCGTGGTCATGGGCGAGCTCCCCCGCGAGGCCGACGTCGTCGTGCTGGGCGGCGGGCCCGGCGGATACGCCGCGGCCTTCCGCGCCGCCGACCTGGGTCTCGACACCGTGCTGGTCGAGGCCCGCGGCGCCCTCGGCGGCGAGTGTCTGCACGTCGGCTGCATTCCCTCCAAGGCGCTCCTCGGGATCGCCGCGCTGATTCACGACGCCGCCGAGGCGAAGGACGCGGGCGTCGTCTTCGGCGCCGGCCGGCCGTCGACGCCGCGAAGCTGCGCGCGTGGACCCAGCGGTCCATCGACCGCCTTGCCCAGGGACTCGCGGGCCTCGCGAAGGTCCGCGGCGTGGACGTGGTGACGGGCCGCGGGCGGTTCGAGCCCGACGGCTCCATCCGCGTGGCCCGGGACGACGCGCCCCCGGCGACGCTCCAGTTCAAGCACGCGATCGTCGCCACCGGCTCGCGGCCCGCGACCCTGCCGGGGATCGAGCCGGGGCCGCGCGTGTGGGACTCGGCCGCCGCGCTGGCGCTGCCGGCGACGCCCGCCCGGCTGCTCGTGGTCGGAGGCGGATACATCGGCCTCGAGCTGGGGAGCGTCTACGCGGCGCTCGGCAGCGAGGTCACCGTCGTGGAGCTGCTCGACGGGCTCCTGCCGGGAGTGGACCGGGACCTGGTCGCGCCGCTCGGCCGCCGCCTCGGCAAGCGGTTCAAGCAGATCCTGCTCGGGACCAAGCTCACGGCGGTCCGGACGGAAGGCGACGCGGTGCAGGTCGAGCTCGCCGGCGACGGCGCGCCGCCGCGCCTGGAGGTCGATCACCTGCTGGTGGCGGTGGGGCGCCGTCCCGCCACCGACGATCTCGGGCTCGAGCACACGCGCGCCCAGCGAGACGGGCGCGGGTTCATCGTGGTGGACCCGCAGCGCCGCACCGCCGATCCGCGGGTCCTCGCCATCGGCGACGCCGCCGGCGAGCCGATGCTGGCCCACAAGGCGATCGCGGAGGGCCTGGTCGCGGCCGAGGCCATCGCCGGCCACCCGGCCGCCTTCGAGCCGCAGGCGATCCCGGCGGTCGTGTTCACGGATCCCGAGATCGCGTGGTGCGGGCTCATGGAGTCCGAAGCCCGCGCCCGCGGCGTGGAGGTGCGAGCGGCCAAGGTGCCGTGGAGCGCGTCGGGGCGCGCGCGTCGCCATGGGGCGGCCCGACGGGCTCACGAAGCTCGTCTTCGAGGCGGCGTCCGGGCGCCTGCTCGGCGTGGGCCTGGTCGGCCCGCACGCCGGCGATCTCCTCGCCGAAGGCGCGCTGGCGATCGAGATGGGCGCCGTGGCCGAGGACCTGGCCGGCACGATCCACACCCACCCCACGCTCTCGGAGACGCTCGGCGAGGCGGCCGAGCTCTTCCTCGGCCGTCCGATCCACCTTCCGCCGCCGCGCCGTTGACGCGCGCCCGCCGCCGCCCGGGCTGACGCCCTCGCTCGCGACCGCGCCGCTCCCGCCGGCCTCCCGGATGCCGCGCCCGGTGCTGGTCGCCGCGCTGGGAGTGCTGACGGTCATGCTGGACGCCGCCGTCAACATCGCCCTCCCGGCGATCTCGGCGGCCTTCGACGTGCCGGCGACGTCGATCCAGGCGATCGTCCTCACCTACGTGGTGACCTTCGCGCTGGCCCTGATCCCCGCCGGCCGGCTCGCGGACCGCGCGGGGCACGCGCGCGTCTTCCGGGGAGGGCTCGCTCTTACCGGCGTGGCCCACCTTCTCTGCGGGTTCGCGCCCACGTGGTCATGGCTGCTCGGAGCGAGGATCGTGCAGGGGCTCGGGGCGGCGCTCGTCATGGCGAGCGCGCCCGCCCTCGTCACCCTGACGACCCCGGCGGGCCGGCGGGGTCGCGCCCTCGGCTGGCTGGGGCTGGCCGCGAGCGTCGGCGCCGTGGTGGGACCCCTCGCGGGCGGCCTCCTCGTGGGCGCGCTCGGCTGGCCGATCGTGTACCTCGGGCGACTCCCGCTCGTGGTGCTCGCGCTCGGGCTCGCTCGGGGTCTGCCCGGTGCGGACGCAGCGTCCGTCGCCGACCGCGCGTTCCAGTCGCGCGCCGTCGCGTCGCCGCCCGCCCGGGTCCTGGCCCGCCTCGGCGACCGCCGCGGGTTCGTCGTGGCCAATGCCGCGCACCTCCTGGCCAACGCCGGGTGTTCGCGATCTGGCTCCTGGTGCCCTACTACCTGATCGATCGGCGAGGCTTTCCGGCCGGCCTGGGCGGTCTGCTCTTCGCGGTGGGGCCGCTCGCGCAAGCCTGCGCGACGCCGCTCGGCGGGCGGCTCGCCGATCGGGGGCTCGGACGCTGGCTGGCGCCGGTCGCGCTGGCCGTGGAGGCCTGGGGCCTCTGGCTGACGGGACGCCTCGACGACGGCGCGAGCCCCGACGACCATCGCGGTGGCGCTCGGGCTGGCCGGCTTCGGCTCCGGGCTCTTCATCGTGGCCAACATGCACTACGTGATGGGCGCGGTGGCGGCGGAGCGTCAGGGCATGGCGGGGAGCCTCGTCTCGCTCATGCGGACCGGGGGCATCGTCGTCGGGGCGAACGTCGACGACCGCCGTCTACGCGGCCCGTCTCGTCGCGCACGCGGATCTGGGGAGGGATGCGGCGGCCGCGGCGGCCTTCGCCGATGCCCTGGGCATCGCCGCGGCGATCGCGGCGGCCGCGGCGCTCCTGAGCCTGATGCCGCCGCGCGCCCGGAGCGAGGCGCGCGCCTCGGCGCCTTGACACCGCGCGCGCGGCCGGTGTATCACGCTGACCTCATGACCCGCGTGCCCGAGCCGACCCGCGACGAGCTCGATCCCGGCACCCGAGCCATCTACGACCAGATCGCGGGGACGCGCGGGTTCGTGGGTGGCCCGTTCGGCGTCCTCCTCCATCATCCGCCGCTGTGCGAGCGTGTCGCGGCGCTGGGCGAGCAGCTGCGCTTCCGCTCGGGCCTCCCGGGGCCGGACCGGGAGCTCGCGATCCTGACGGTGGGTCGGGAGATCGAGGCGGCCTACGAGTGGTACGCGCACGAGATCATCGCGGGGCGGGAGGGCACGCGCCCCGAGGCCATCGCCGTGGTGCGGGACCGCCGACCGACGGCCGGGCTATCCTCGCGGGAAGCGCTCATCATCGACACCGTGCGGGCCCTCTATCGCGCCCGTCGCCTCACGCGGGCCGAGTTCGCGCGGGCCGAGGCGGAGCTCGGGCGCCGGGGCCTGGTCGAGCTGGTGACGCTGGCCGGCTACTACGGGATGATCGGCGGCATCCTCAACGCGTTCGACGTCGACCTCCCGCCGGGGGCGCCGCCGCCGCCGTTCCCGCGCCCGGTCGACTGAGCGGAGTGGCGGCGTTCGGACTGGTGCACGGGGCCGGTCATGGAGCGTGGTGCTGGGAGCGGCTGATCCCTGCGCTCGCCGCGCTCGGGCACCGCGCGTGGGCGATGGACCTCCCGTGCGACGATCCGACCGCCGGGGCCGAGCGGTATGCGGAGGTCGTGGACCGGGAGTTGCCGCGGATCGACGACCTCGTCCTGGTCGGGCACTCGCTGGGCGGGCTGACGATCCCGCTCGTGGCCGCGCGCCGTCCGGTGCGCCGGCTGGTGTTCCTCTGCGCGTTGATCCCACTCTTCGGCCGGAGCCTCGTGGACCAGGTGGCGGCGGAGCCGGAGATGTTCCACTCGGTCTTGCGCGGACACCCCGGGCGCGTCACCGATCCGGACGGCACCACGTGGTTCCGGGACGAGGGGGCGGCGCGCGACGTCTTCTATCACGACTGCGCGCCCGCGGACGTCCACTGGGCGTTCTCGCGCCTGCGACGCCAGGCGGTCGCGCCGCGCCGCGAGCCCTGTCCGCTCTCGGCCTGGCCTTCCGGCGAGCGGGCCTACGTCCTCTGCCGCGAGGACCGCGCCCTCTCTCCGGCCTGGTCGCGCCGGGCCGCTCGGGAGCGCCTCGGCGTCGAGCCGATCGAGCTCGACGGCAGCCATTCGCCGTTCGTGTCCCGGCCGACGGATCTTGCCGCGGTGCTCGATCGCCTCGCACGCTGAATCACCGCGCGGGGGCACCTCCGTCGCGCCGCCACGGTGCTAAGATGCTCGCGCTCGGCTCCCAGGCTGGCGCGATCCGAGACCTCTGACGCGGGAGGCGCGCGTATGGCGTCCGACGAGCTCTGCTGGGTGTCCGCGACGGAACTGGCCGCCCTCATCCGGCGTCGGAAGGTCTCGCCGGTCGAGGTCATCGACAGCGTGCTCGACCGGATCGCGCGCCTGAATCCGCAGCTCAACGCGTTCGTGACGGTGACCGCCGACGAGGCGCGCAAGGCCGCGCGCGCGGCCGAGCGGGCGCTCGGTCGCCAGCGGTCCACCCTCGGGCCCCTCCACGGCGTGCCGTTCTCCGTCAAGGACCTGGTCATCACCAAGGGCGTCCGCACGACCTTCGGAACGCGGCTCTTCGCGGATCACGTCCCCACCGAGGACGCGCCGATGGTCGCGCGCCTGAAGGCGGCCGGCGCCATCATGGTCGGCAAGACCAACACGCCCACCTTCGGCTGGCTCGGGGCGACCCACAACCTGCTCTTCGGCGCCACCCGCAACCCCTGGGCCCTCGACCGGACTCCGGGCGGCTCGAGCGGCGGCGCGTCGGCGGCGGTGGCCGGCGGCCTCGGCCCGCTCGGGGTCGGCACGGATGGGGGTGGCTCGATCCGGATCCCGGCCTCCTTCGCCGGCATCTTCGGGCACAAGCCGTCCTATGGCCGGATTCCGACCTATCCGGCCAGCGGCGCCTGGAGCCTCTCCCACATCGGCCCCATGACGCGAACCGTGGCCGACGCGGCGCTGATGATGCAGGTGTGCGCGGGCCCCGACGAGCGCGACCCGTACTCGCTTCCCCGGGACGGGGTCGACTACGTCCGGGCAATCCGCGGCGGCGTGAAGGGGCTCCGTGTCGCCTACGCCGAGGACCTGGGGAACCTGAGCGCGGTGGACCCCGAGGTCCGGCAGGCGGCCGCCCGGGCGGCGCGGGCGTTCCGCGAGCTCGGGTGCCGCGTGGAGGTGGTAGCGCCCCGCTGGCCGTCGCCGGGCGAGTGCTGGTTCGAGATCTTCTGCGGAGGGGTGGCGACACGGCTGCTCCCGTATCGCGATCGCAAGGACGACATCGAGCCGGGTCTCCAGGCGATCATCGACGCCACCGCCGCCGCTCCCCCGAGCCGGTACGTGCAGGCGTGGTTCGACCGGCTCGCGTGGTGGCAGCACCCGCGCGCGTTCTTCGAGCGCTACGATCTCCTGCTGACGCCGACGGTCGCCTGCCCGCCGTTCGCCCTCGGCCTCGATCATCCCAGTGCGGTCGCGGGCAAGCCCGTGGCGCCGTACGGGTGGCTTCCGTACACCTACCCATTCAACCTGACGGGACAGCCCGCCGCGTCGGTCCCCTGCGGCTTCACCCGGGACGGACTTCCCATCGGGCTCCAGATCGTGGGCCGGCGCTTCGACGACGCGACGGTGCTCCGCGCCGCGGCGGCCTTCGAGCGCGCCCGGCCCTGGGCGAACGCGCGGCCCGGCCTGTAGAGCGCCCGGCCCGGGCGCACGGACGCGGGCGGGACCCCTTGACGACGCAACGGGCCCGGGCTGAGGATGCTTGCCAAGCGCCGGTGGCCGCCGGTCGGGTCCTGATCGCGCTCCGAACGAGGAGTGGCAGGCGGTCCTCCCCGCTGAACCGCGGTCGATCGACGGCCACGCGGAGGTGACCCATGCTGATCCTGCGCCGACTCGGCATCCTCAGCCTCGTCCTCCTCCCCCTCGCCCTGGGTCTCACGGCGGACGCGCAGGCGCCCCGGAAGGGCGGCGTGCTCCGGGTCGGCATCCTCGGCGAGCCGCCGGCGCTCGACGCGCACTGGTCGACGACGGCACTCGTGGAGACCCTGACGAACCACATCTACGAGGGGCTCTACACCCTGGATCAGGACAACCGTCCGATCCCGATGCTCGCCGAGGGGATGCCGGCCGTGTCCCGCGACGGGCTCGTCTACACGTTCAAGCTCCGTCAGGGTGTCAAGTTCCACAACGGCAAGGAGCTGACGAGCGAGGACGTGGTCGCCTCCCTCAAGCGGTGGGGGCAGCAGGCGAACACGGGCAAGGTGCTGTTCAAGCAGGTCGCCGATCTCAAGGCCCTCGACCGACATACCGTCGAGCTGCGTCTCACCGAGCGCTCGCCCATCGTGGTCCTCGCGCTCGCCATCCCGAACAACTTCGCGGCGATCTATCCGAAGGAGATCGCCGAGAAGTTCCCGCCCCAGCAGAAGATCACCGAGTTCGTGGGGACCGGGCCGTTCCGGGTCGCGGAGTGGAAGCCCGATCAACACCTCCGGATGGTCCGCTTCGACGACTACCGGGCGCGGACCGAAAAGGCCAACGGCTACGGCGGCGCCAAGGTGGCGCACGTTGACGAGGTGCGCTGGATCCCCGTGCCCGAGGTCGCGACGCGCGCCGCGCAGGTGGAGACGGGCGAGCTCGACTTCGCCGACGACCTCTCGCTCGACCAGTACGACCGGCTCGCGCGGAGCGCGACCGCGCGGCCCCTCGTCGCGAAGCCGTACTTCTGGCTCATCGCGGTCTTCAACAAGAAGGAAGGCCTGATGACGAACCAGAAGCTGCGGCAGGCGTGGCAGGCCGCCGTCGACATCGAGCCGATCATGAAGACGGTGGCGGCCGGGAAGCCCGAGTTCTACCGGCTGGACCCGAGCCTCATGTTCCAGGAAGTCGCCGAGTGGCACACGAAGCTCGCCGGCCTCCCGTACAACGAGCGGAACGTCGAGAAGGCCAAGCGGCTCATGAAGGAGGCCGGCTACAAGGGCGAGCCCATCCGCTTCATCGCGACGAAGGAGTACAAGTGGATGTACGACTTCGCCGTGATGATGAAGCAGCAGATGGAGGACATCGGGTTCGTCGTCGACCTCCAGGTCGTCGACTGGGCGACCCTGTCGACCCGGCGGTTCAACCCCAAGGAGTACGAGGTGTTCACGACCGGCATCGGCATCGGTGCCCAGTTCGACCCCCTGTTCCAGGCGATCCTCTCCTGCACGTGGGCGGGCTGGACCTGCGACGAGGAGATCGCGAAGAACACCCAGGAGCTCGCGCGCGAGACCGACGCGGCGAAGCGGCGCGCGCTCTGGGAGCAGCAGACGCGCCTCTGGTACGACAAGGTGCCGTCGATCCGCCTGGGCGACCTCCACGGGCTCCGGGCCATGCAGAAGACGGTCAAGGGACTCAACGAGGGCACGGAGCGCCCGCGCTTCTACAACGTGTGGCTCGAGAAGTAAGGATCGCGCCCGTGGCCGACCACTGCGAGAAGAGGGGAGCGACCATGACGAGACAGACACGGTGGGGGACCTGGTCCGGCGTAGCGGCGCTGGCGGTGGCGGCGAGCCTGTGGCTCGGAGCGACCGACGCGCTCGCACAGAAGAAGGGCGGCGTGGTGCGGATCGCCAACCTCGGCGAGCCGCCGACGCTCGATGCCCACTGGACGACGGCGACCTTGACCGAGGTCCTGACCAACCACCTCTACGAGGGGCTGTACGCGCTCGACGAGGGGTATCGCCCGATCCCGATGCTGGCGGAGGCGCTGCCCGCGGTCTCGCCGGATGGCCTGACCTATTCGATCAAGCTGCGCCAGGGGATCAAGTTCCACAACGGCAAGGAGATGACGTCGGACGACGTCGTGGCCTCCGCTCAAGCGCTGGATGCAGCAGGGCCAGTACGGGCGGGCCCTCGCTACCGTGACGGCCGACGTGAAGGCGACGGGCAAGTACGCCATCGAGCTCAAGCTCAAGCAGAAGTATGCCGCCGTCGAGGTGAACCTCGCCGCCCCCAACAACTTCGGCGCGATCTACCCGAAGGAGATCGCGGAGAAGTTCCCGCCCGCCGAGAAGGCCACCGAGTTCATCGGGACCGGTCCGTACAAGCTCGCCGAGTGGAAGCCCGATCAGCACATCCGGATGGTCCGCTTCGACGACTACAAGTCGCGGACCGAGAAGACCAACGGGTATGGCGGCGCCAAGACCGTCTGGGTCGACGAGATTCGCTGGATTCCGGTGCCCGGACGTCGCCACGCGGGTGGCCCAGATGGAGACTGGCGAGCTGGATTTCGCCGACGACCTCAACATCGACGCGTTCGACCGCCTGCAGAAGAGCGCGAACGCTCGCCCGGTGGTCGCCAAGCCGTACTACTGGCTGGTCGCGGTCCTCAACAAGAAGGAGGGCCTGATGACCAACCAGAAGCTGCGCCAGGCCTGGCAGGCGGCCATCGACATCGAGCCGATCATGAAGGCGGTGGCGGGAGGACGGTCCGAGTTCTATCGAATGGACGCGGGCCTCGCCTTCGTCGAGAACACGCCGTGGTACGTGAAGACCCAGCCGTCCTGGGGGTGGAACGAGCGCAACAAGGAGAAGGCCAAGAAGCTCATGCAGGAGGCCGGCTACAAAGGGCGAGCCCATCCGGTTCGTGACGACGCAGGAGTACAAGTGGATGTACGACTTCGCCCTCGTGACGAAGCAGCAGCTCGAGGACGTCGGGTTCAACATCGATCTCCAGGTCGTGGACTGGGCGACGCTCGTGAAGCGCCGCAACAACCCGAAGGAGTACGAGGCGTTCACCACCGGAACCGGCAACATCTTCGAGCCGACCGCGTTCACCGTACTCTCCTGCACCTGGCCGGGCTGGACCTGCGACGCGGACATCCAGGGTCTCCTGCAGGAGATGGCGAAGGAGACCGACCAGAAGAAGCGGTTCGCGCTCTGGGAGCAGATGCACCAGCTCTGGTACGAGAAGGTGCCGTCGATCCGCTACGGCGACCTGCACGGCCTCCGGGCGGCGTCGAAGAAGCTCCAGGGCTTCAACGAGAAGACCGAGCGCCCCCGGTTCTACAACGTGTGGCTGGATCGCTGAGGCCTGGTTCCCCGAGGGGCCGGAGCGGACGACGGCCCCTTGACGGAGCGGCGGCCCGCGCCACACGATGGTGCCGTCGCCGCTCGTCCCGGCGCCGTCGGCTCGGGGAGCACGACTCGACACGCGGGTGGTGAGTGGATGCGCTGCCCCAACCCCCACTGGTGAGGTGGAGCTGATGACGCACAGAAGGCTGTTCCGGACCGCCCTCTTCCTGGCCCTGGCCGCCATCGCGGTCGCTGGGCCTCTCGCCCGACGCCGCCGCCCAGAAGAAGGGCGGGACGATCCGCGTCGGCAACCTCGGCGAGCCGCCCACGCTCGACGCCCACTGGACGACGGCCAGCATCACGGAGACCCTCACGAACCACCTGTACGAGGGTCTCCTCACCCTCGACGACGACAACAAGCCGATCCCGATGCTGGCCGAGAGCCTTCCCACGGTATCGAAGGACGAGCTGGTCTACACGTTCAAGCTCCGCCGCGGGATCAAGTTCCACAACGGCAAGGAAATGACGTCGGACGACGTCGTGGCCTCGCTCACCCGCTGGAGCAAGCAGTCGATCTACGGCAAGGACCTCTTCGGGTACGTCGCCGAGCTCCGGGCGGTCGACAAGTACACCGTCGAGCTGAAGCTCAAGGAGAAGGTGGCGATCGTCCTGATCAACCTGGCGGTGGCCAACAACTTCGCCGCGATCTACCCGAAGGAGATCGCCGAGAAGTTCCCGCCGCAGGAGAAGGCCACCGAGTTCATCGGGACCGGCCCCTACAAGCTGGTCGAGTGGAAGCCGGACCAGCACATCCGGATGGTCCGCTTCGACGACTACAAGCCGCGCAGCGAGAAGCGGAACGGCTACGGCGGCGCGAAGGTCGCCTACATCGACCAGATCGACTGGCTGCCGGTGCCCGACGTCGCGACGCGCGTGGCCCAGATGGAGACGGGGGAGCTGCAGCTGGCCGACGATCTCATCGCCGACTCCTTCGACCGGCTCAAGAACAGTCCCAACGCGCGGCCGATCATCGCCAAGATGTACTACTGGCTCGTCGCGGTCCTCAACAAGAAAGAGGGCCTGATGACGAACCAGAAGCTCCGCCAGGCCTGGCAGGCCGCCCTCGACATCGAGCCCATCATGAAGACGGTCGCGGCCGGCCGGCCCGAGTTCTACCGCATGGACTACAACCTGATCCACCAGGAGCTGGCGGCGTGGCACGTGAAGGTTCAGGGGCTGCCCTGGAACGAGAACAACAAGGCGAAGGCCAAGAAGCTGCTCCAGGAGGCCGGCTACAAGGGCGAGCCCATCCGCTTCATGACGACCCAGGAGTACAAGTGGATGTACGACTTCGCGCTGGTCTCGAAGCAGCAGCTCGAGGACGCGGGGTTCGTCATCGACTTCCAGGTCGTCGACTGGGCCACCCTGGTGAAGCGCCGCAACAACCCCAAGGAGTACGACGCGTTCACGACCGGCATCGGCCCGCAATACGACCCGACCAACTCGAACGTGCTCAGCTGCAGCTGGCCGGGCTGGACGTGCGACGAGCAGATCCAGAGCATCAAGACCGCGATGATCCGCGAGACCGACTACAAGAAGCGCTTCGCGCTGTGGGAGCAGATGCACAAGGTGTTCTACGAGAAGGTCCCCGTCATCCGCTACGGCGACCTCTTCGGGCTCCGGGCGGCCTCGAAGAAGCTCCGGGACTTCAACGAGAAGACGGAGCGGATGCGGATCTTCAACGCCTGGCTCGACCAGTAACTTCCGGGTGAATTCGGGGTTCGGCGGGGGCCGTCGCGAGCGACGGCTCCCGCCGCCCTCGTCATGATCTCCTACCTCGTCCGACGTCTCCTGGCCCTCATCCCCGTCATGGCGGTGGTGGTCACGATCGTGTTTCTGCTGATCCACTTGATTCCCGGCGACCCGGTGGCGGTGATGCTCGGGCCCGACGCCACGCCGGCTCAGATCGACGCGACCCGCGCCCACCTCGGGCTCGACCGCCCGCTCCTCGAGCAGCTCCTCCTCTTCTACAAGCGCATCCTGCGCGGGGACCTCGGGCGCTCCTATTTCCTGGACCGCCCGGTGACGCAGGCCCTGTGGGAGCGGGCGGAGCCGACGCTTCTTCTCATGAGCACGTCCCTCCTGGTCGCCCTCCTGATCGGGGTGCCGTCGGGCATCGTGGCTGGCGCCAATCAGGGGTCCTGGTGGGACCGTCTCCTGATGCTGGGCGCCCTCCTCGGCGTCTGCATTCCCGGATTCTGGCTGAGCCTCAACTTCATCTACCTCTTCGCGGTCCGCCTGGGATGGCTGCCGGCGGCGGGATACGCGTCCCTCTTCGCGGACCCCTGGGCCGCCCTCCGCTACATGGTCCTGCCGGCCGTCTCCCTCGGCTTCAACCAGTCGGCCCTGATCGCGCGCATCGCGCGGTCGTGCATGGTCGAGGTCCTCCAGCAGGACTACATCCGGACCGCCCGCGCCAAGGGCTTGCCCAACCGCACCGTCGCCTACGTCCACGCGTTCCGGAACGCCCTGGTGCCGGTGGTGACCGTCATCGGCATCACGATGGCGATCCTCATCGGCGGCGCGGTGGTGACCGAGATCGTGTTCAACATCCCGGGTCTCGGCCGTCTCATCATCTCGGCGATCCTCCGGCGCGACTACCCGGTGGTGCAGGGGGTCGTGCTGGTGACGGCCGCCTCCTACGTCCTCATCAACCTCGCGGTGGACATGGTCTACGCGTTCATCGATCCCCGCATCCGGTACGACTAGGGTGGCGACCACGGACGCCACGGTCGAGAAGGTGCTGGCGGGCACGCCGGCGGCCCGGACGGTGGAGCCGACGGCGCCTCGCATCCGCTGGTTCCAGCGCCTCTTGCGGAACCGGAGCGTGGTCGTGGGCGCCGGCGTGTTCCTGATCTTGCTGCTGGCGGCGATCTTTGCCGACCAGCTGTCGACCCACAATCCTCGGCGCCTCACTCCGGCCGAGCGGCTGAAGCCCCCGCGGGCCCAGAATTTCCTCGGCACCGACGAGTTCGGGCGGGACGTCTACAGCCTGGTGATCCACGGGAGCCGCGTGTCCCTGATCGTGGGCGGCGTGACGATGCTGATCACCTCGCTCGCGGGCACGCTGATCGGGCTCGTCGCCGGCTACTACCGGCGCCTGGACCTGGTCGTCATGCGCGTCATGGACGGCCTCATGGCGTTCCCCGCCATCCTGCTCGCCATCGCGTTCATGGCCGCCCGCGGCCCCGGCGTCTGGAACGTCATCCTGGCCCTGTCGCTCGTCTACATGCCGCGGACCGCGCTCCTCGTCCGCAGCACGGTGCTGAGCCTCCGCGAGCTGGACTACGTCGCGGCGGCGCGGGCGCTCGGGCGCCGCGACTTCGCGATCGCCGTCCGGCACATCCTGCCGAACTGCCTCGCGCCGCTCCTGGTTCAGGGGACGTTCATCTTCGCGTACGCCGTGCTGGCCGAGTCGATCCTCGGCTTTCTGGGCGTGGGCGTGCCCCCGTACGTGCCCTCGTGGGGCAACGTCATCGCGAGCGGCAAGAACGTGATCCGCGAGGCGTTCTGGGTCAGCTTGTTCCCCGGCATCACGCTGACAGTGGCCGGCCTCAGCCTGAACCTCCTGGGCGATGGCCTGCGCGACACCCTCGACCCCCGCCTCCGCGGGTCGGTCGGCACCGGAACAGGGAGACAAGGCGCATGAAGCTCTTCGATCTCACGGGCAAGGTCGCGATCGTGACGGGCGGCAACGGCGGCATCGGGCTCGGCATGGCCCGCGGGCTCGCCCAGGCGGGAGCCGCCGTCGCGGTCGCCGGGCGTCAGGCGGGGAAGAGCGCGGCCGCCGTCAAGGAGCTGGAGGCGCTCGGCGCCCGGGCGATGGCGGTCGAGGTCGACGTCCGGCGCGAGGCCTCGTGCCGGGAGATGGTGCAGGCGGTCGTCCACCGGTTCGGCCGGCTCGACATCCTGGTCAACAACGCGGGGACCAACATCCGCAAGCGCCCCGAGGAGTACTCGCTCGAGGAGTACAACACCGTCCTCGAGACCAACCTGACGAGCGCCTTCGTCTGCTCCCAGGCCGCCTATCCCCACATGGTGCGCGCCGGCGGGGGCAAGATCATCAACATCGGCTCCATGATGTCGATCTTCGGCGCGGCGTTCACGGCGCCCTACGCGGCCAGCAAGGGCGGCATCGTCCAGATGACGAAGGCGATGGCCACCGCGTGGGCGAAGGATGACATCCAGGTCAACGCGGTGCTGCCCGGGTGGATCGACACCGACCTCACGAAGAAGGCCCGCGAGCAGGTGCAGGGGCTTCACGACCGGGTGGTGGCGCGCACGCCGGCCGGGCGCTGGGGCGCCCCGGAGGATCACGCCGGCATCGCCGTGTTCCTGGCGAGCGCCGCCTCGGACTTCGTCACCGGCACGGCCATTCCGGTCGATGGCGGTTACTCCGTTCAAGGCGTCTAGGGGACGGCGTCTCCCGTCCACGGTGCGTCTGCTCGCCCTCGCGCTCGTGCTGGGGACGGTCCCGGCCGGGGCGCAGAGCGCGGAGCCGCAGGTGACGGCGATGACCCGGATCGTCCTCGACCAGCTCGCCGCTTTTCGCCGCGGCGACTGGAACGCCGCGTACGGCTACGCATCCGCCGCGATCCAGGCGCAGTTCACGCCGGAGGCCTTCCGGCAGATGGTCACGGGGGGCTACTCGGCGATCGCGCGCTCCGCCCGGGGCACCGTCCTCCGGACCGAGGTGCTCGACGCGCGGCGGGGCTTCGTCGAGCTCCGGGTCGAGGGCCAGGACGGAGAGACCGTGGACGCGCTCTACGAGCTCGTGGAGGAGTCCGGCGCCTGGCGGATCAACGGTGTCGTGACCCGGCCGGTCGCCGGCGGACCCACCGCCTCCCGCGGCGCCGCGCCGCCGGGAGCCCCTCGCCCCGCCGCGTGAGGGTAGTGCTACAATCCCGTCCGCGCTCGCATCGCGTCGAGCCGACCGACCGGGGGACCGCGGCGCCGTCGCCGTGCAATCGGGACCGAGTGACAACCGAAGGGAGGACCCGCCACATGCGCACTCTGGCATCGCGCTCCGGGCGTCCGCTCGCCGTCGCGCTCATCCTCGTGATGCTGGCCGCCACGTCCGCGCTCGCCCGCGTCGAGAAGGTCGGCAAGGGCGAGGGCGCCGTCGACATCGTGGCCTGGCCCGGCTACATCGAGCGCGGCGCCACCGACAAGAGCTTCGACTGGGTCAGCGACTTCGAGAAGAAGTCGGGGTGCAAGGTGCGGGTGAAGACCGCCAACACCTCGGACGAGATGGTGGCCCTCATGAACGAGGGCGGGTTCGACCTCGTCACCGCGTCGGGCGACGCCTCCCTCCGGCTCATCGCGGGGGGCCGCGTGCAGGAGGTCAACATCGCGCTCGTCCCGAGCTACAAGACGGTCGACTCCCGCCTCCAGAAAGCGCCCTGGCATCACGTCAAGGGGAAGCACTACGGCGTGCCGTACCAGTGGGGCTACAACGTGCTCGCCTACAACAGCGAGGTGTTCAAGACGACGCCGCCCAAGAGCTGGGAGGTCGTCTTCAAGGAGACGACGCTGCCCGACGGCAAGTCGAACAAGGGTCGCGTGCAGGCCTTCGACGGGCCCATCTACATCGCCGACGCGGCCATGTACCTGGCGCACGCCAAGCCCGAGCTGGGGATCAAGAACCCCTACGAGCTGGACGACAAGCAGTACAAGGCGGCGCTCGAGCTGCTTCGCGAGCAGCGCAAGATCGTGTCCCGCTACTGGCACGACGCGTTCGTCCAGATCGACGACTTCACCAACGAGGGCGTGGTGGCGTCGTCCTCGTGGGGCTTCCAGGTGAACCTGCTCAAGGGGAAGAACCGGCCGATCGCCAGCGTCGTGCCGCAGGAAGGCGCCACCGGCTGGGCCGACACCACGATGATGCACGCCCGGGCCCCCCACCCGAACTGTTCCTACATGTGGCTCGAGCACTCCATCAACCCGAAGCTCCAAGGGGATCTCGCGGCCTGGTTCGGGTCGGTCCCCGCCGTGCCGGCCGCGTGCAAGGGCAACCAGCTGCTCACGGACGCGGGGTGCGAGCGGAACGGCTTCAAGGAGTTCGACCGGATCTGGTTCTGGCGCACGCCGGTCGCCGACTGTGGGGGCGGCCGCACCTGTGTGCCCTACTACCGCTGGGTGACCGACTACATCGCCATCCTCGGCGGCCGCTGAGGGGAGCGCCCGTCCGGCCGGCGGCCACGCGCCGCCGGCCGGAGCACGCATGGCGGGAGCCACCGTGCCGGCGGTGCGGTTCGTCGGCGTCTGCCGGTCGTTCGGTGACGTCCGGGCCATCGATCGGGTCAGCTTCGAGGTAGAGGACGGGGAGTTCTTCTCGCTGCTCGGTCCCTCCGGCTCCGGCAAGACCACCTGCCTGCGCCTGATCGCCGGCTTCGAGCAGCCGGACTCGGGAGAGATCCTGATCCACGGGCAGAGCGTCGCCGGCGTGCCGCCCTACGCCCGCGACGTCAACACCGTCTTCCAGGACTACGCGCTCTTCCCTCACATGACGGTCGCGGCCAACGTGGAGTACAGCCTCATGATCCGGAAGGTGCCGGTGGCGGAGCGCCGCCGCCGCGCCGACGAGGCGCTGGAGCTGGTGAAGCTGGGCGGGCTCGGCGCCCGGAAGCCCAGCCAGCTCTCGGGCGGCCAGCGGCAGCGCGTGGCGCTCGCGCGGGCGCTGATCAACCAGCCGCGGGTGCTCCTCCTGGACGAGCCGCTCGGCGCGCTCGACCTCAAGCTCAGGGAGCAGATGCAGGTGGAGCTCAAGACGCTCCAGCGGCGGGTGAACATCACCTTCGTCTACGTCACCCACGACCAGGGCGAGGCCTTGTCCATGAGCGACCGGCTGGCCGTCTTCGACCACGGCCGCATCGAGCAGATCGGCACCCCCGCCGAGGTCTACGAGCGGCCCGCCACGAGCTTCGTCGCCGGGTTCGTCGGGCTCTCGAACGTCTGCGACGCTGGGCTCGCCCGGCGCCTCACGGGCTCCGCGCGCCCCTTCACGATCCGTCCGGAGAAGATCCGTCTGGGCGATCCCGGAACGGCCCCCGAAGGCGCCGCATCCGGCGCGACGGGGACGATCGACACGGTGCAGTACCTCGGTGCGGCCACCCGCTACACGGTGAACCTGGACGGCGGCGGGCAGCTCCTGGTGCTGGAGCAGAACGTCGACGACGCCAGGCCGCGAGGCGCTCCCGGACAGCGAGTGCGCCTCACCTGGGCGCGTCGACACGAGCAGCCGCTCCAGGGGGCGGGAGGCGACTCCGCGTGACCTCGGCCGCGGCCGGCCGGCCGTCGCCGCTCCAGCGGCTCTCGACGGCGCTCTACTTCCGGCCGCGGCTCCTCCTGATCCTGTTCCTGGGCCCGCCGCTCCTCTGGCTCGGCGTGGTGTACCTCGGCGCGCTGCTCGCCCTCCTCGTCCAGAGCCTCTTCCGGGTCGACGAGTTCTCGGGGCTGGTCGTGCACGAGCTGTCGCTGGAGACGTACCGGCAGCTCTTCACCATCGCGAACTTCGACGTCGTGCGGCGGACGACGCTCATGGCGCTCGCGGTCACGGTGGCGGCGGCCGCCCTCGCGTTCCCCCTGGCCTACTACATGGTGCGGTGCGCCAGCCTCCGGCTGAAGGCGCTGCTCTACCTCGGCGTCATGCTCCCGCTCTGGTCGAGCTACCTGGTGCGGGTCTACTCGTGGAAGCTGATCCTCGCCAAGGAGGGCGTCATCACCTGGCTCGCCGCCCGGACCGGGCTGACCCCCCTCCTCGAGGCCCTCCTGGCCCTGCCGGTGGTCGGCGGGCCCTCGCTGTCCACCTCGTACCTCGGCACCTTCCTCGTCTTCCTCTACGTGTGGCTCCCGTTCATGGTCCTTCCCATCGTCGCGGCCCTCGAGCGAGTGCCGCGCTCGCTCGCGGAGGCCTCCGCCGACCTGGGCGCGCGGCCGGCCCAGACCTTCCGGCGGGTCATCCTGCCCCTCGCTGTTCCGGGCGTCGTGGCCGGGTCCATCTTCACCTTCTCGCTCACCCTGGGCGACTACATCATCCCGGGCATCATCGGGGGCTCCCAGCCCTTTCTCGGCCAGGCCGTCTACCAGCACCAGGGGACGGCCGGCAACATCCCGATGGCCGCCGCGCTCACCGTGGTGCCGATCGGCATCATGGCGGCGTACCTGGCCGTCGCCCGGCGCCTCGGGGCGTTCGAGGCGCTGTGAGGCGCGCCGCCGGCCGAGCGGGCGTCGTCCTCACGGCGGTCACCGCCGCCGTCCTCCTCTTCCTGCACGGCCCGCTCCTGTTCATCGTGCTCTACGCGTTCAGCTCGGAGGACAAGAGCTTCGTGTTCCCGCCCCCGGCCTCACCCTGCGCTGGTTCGCCGTCGCGTGGGCGCGCCCCGACATCCGGGAGGCCCTCCTCCTGTCGCTCCAGGTGGCGGCGGCCTCGACGTTGATCGCGCTGGTGCTGGGCACTCTCGCCGCCGCCGCCGTGTGGCGCTCCCGCTTCTTCGGGCGGGAGACCGTCTCGCTCCTCCTGGTGCTGCCGATCGCGCTGCCCGGCATCATCACCGGGATCAGCTTGCGGAGCGCCTTCAACCTCGGCGGGATCCCGTTCAGCGTGTGGACCATCGTGCTCGGCCACGCGACCTTCTGCATCGTCGTCGTCTACAACAACGCGCTGGCCCGGTTCCGGCGCACGGCGGGATCCCTGATCGAGGCCTCGATGGACCTCGGCGCCAACGGGTTCCAGACCTTCCGCCACGTCGTGCTCCCGAACGTCGCGACGGCGCTCCTGGCGGGCGGCATGCTGGCCTTCGCCCTGTCGTTCGACGAGGTGATCGTCACGACGTTCACCGCGGGCCAGCAGTCGACCCTGCCCATCTGGATGCTGACCGAGCTGGTCCGCCCCCGGCAGCGCCCTGTCACGAACGTGGTGGCGGTCTTCGTGATCCTGGTCACGCTCGTGCCGATCCTGCTCGCGTTCCGATTGACGCGGGACACGCACGAGGTGGCCGGAGCCGGCAAGTGAACCGGGTCGGAATCAACCGGGTCAGACCGACTTTGACGTTCGAGGGCTTGCCCCGAGAGGAGAACGGTGATGTTCCAGACGAGCCTCCTGATCGATGGGGACCTGGTGGCGGGCGAGGGGGCCGAGGAAGCGGTCGTCGATCCGGCCACCGGCCGGACGATCACGCGGATCCGAGAGGCGTCCCCGCACCAGGTGGAGCGGGCCGTGACCGCGGCGGCCGCCGCCTTCAGGACCTGGGGCAGACGACGCCCCAGGAGCGCTCGCTGCTGCTCCTGCGGCTCGCCGACCGGCTGGAGGGGGACGCGTCCGCCTACGCCGACCTGGAGTCGCTCAACTGCGGGAAGCCCCGCGCCCGCGTCCTCCCGGACGAGCTGCCCGCCGTCGTCGACTGCTTCCGGTTCTTCGCGGGGGCCGCTCGGGTCCTCGGCGGCAGCGCCGCGGACGAGTACATCGCCGGGCACACCAGCATGATCCGGCGCGATCCCGTCGGCGTGGTGGCGCAGATCACGCCGTGGAACTACCCGCTCATGATGGCGGCGTGGAAGCTGGCTCCGGCGCTCGCCGCCGGCAACACGGTCGTGCTCAAGCCGTCCGAGCAGACGCCGTTGACGACTCTCCGGCTCGCGACGCTGCTCGCGGAGCTGCTGCCGCGGGGGGTCGTGAACGTGGTGGCGGGGCGCGGGGACACGGTCGGGCTCGCCCCTGATCAATCACCCGGGCGTGCGGATGGTCTCCCTCACCGGCAGCATCGCGACGGGCCAGAAGGTGCTCCAGGCGGCGTCCAAGGACCTCAAGCGCACGCACCTCGAGCTGGGAGGCAAGGCGCCGGTCCTCGTCTTCGACGACGCCGACCTGCCGGCCGTGGTCGCGAGCATCCGCGCCGCCGGCTTCTACAACGCCGGCCAGGACTGCACCGCCGCGTGCCGCGTCTACGCCGCGCCGGGCATCCACGACCGCCTGGTCGCCGACCTCGGCGCCGCCGTCGGCTCCCTCAAGCACGGGGACCCCAAGCAGGAGGAGACGGAGCTGGGGCCCCTGATCAGCGCCCGGCACCGCGAGCGCGTCGCGGGGTTCGTCGACCGGGCGGTGGCCACGGGGCACGTCGAGGTGGTGACGGGGGGCCGTTCGGGCGCGGGGGGCGGGTTCTTCTACACGCCGACGCTCCTGGCGGGCGCGCTCCAGGCCGACGAGATCACGCGCCGCGAGGTGTTCGGGCCCGTCGTGTCGGTCACCCGCGTGTCCGACGCCGAGGAGGCGGTGGAGTGGGCCAACGACTCCGACTACGGTCTCGCCGCCTCCGTCTGGACGGGGAGCGTGAAGACGGCCATGCAGGTGGCGGCCCGCCTCCAGTACGGCTGCGTGTGGGTGAACCAGCACTTCACGCTGGTGAACGAGATGCCGCACGGGGGCCTCAAGATGTCGGGGTATGGCAAGGACATGTCGGTCTACGGCCTGGAGGACTACACCGTCGTGCGCCACGTCATGGTGAACTTCGGCTGACTAGCACGTCGGTGTGGAACGAAGGGTTAGGCGACGCGATGAACACTGGAGCCGTAGCAGGCGTCAGTACGTGGGCAAGCGTTTGACGAAGAAGATGCTTGCATGACCGACGGGATGATCGTTGACACGCGCAACTTGCTCATACCCTCTGGCAGCATAGAACCCCGGTGCCTGGAAGCTGTGGGAGGACAACAGGACCAGCTTGCAGTGTTTCTCCTGTGCATGGCGCTCGATCGCGCTGAGTAACTCACTACCCAGCCCCCTGCCACGGTGAGGCTCTGAAACCCACAGGTACGTGACATAGCAGCAACCGCCCCATGTGTAGCCGCTGGCGCCCGCTTCAGGGTTGCCAGACTCACCCGGTTGGATGGCAGTGAACGACTCACCGTCGTGATAGCCGGTAGTTGCTGCGTTGTACTCGTAGATGCGCTCGGCCAAAAAGGCCACAAGTTCCGGCGCGTCACCTGTGCGAACTGCGATCATGGGCCTGCGCCGACTAACGCGGGCGCTCAGCCGCGCGGCGCCGTTTGCCGCGTCGGCTGCAGCGGTTTGTTAGACGGCGCTCAGATCGAGCTGTTTGCTCATGGGAGTTGAATTGTTCGCCTTGACCTCTCCGACCCGTCTGTAACCGCGACGCGCATAGAATGCTTCGGCATTTGGGCTTGCGTCCAGGTAGGCGACAGAAGCACCGGCATCGCGGATCTGCCGTTCGGCGTGCGCCAAGAGCGACGAGCCGACTCCTCGGCGCGCGGCAGCGGAGCTGACATACAAGCTTTCGATCGTCGCGCCGCTGACCTCAACCCAGCCAACGACCTTCGAACCACACTCTGTGACCCAAACACTGTTGGTCGCAATCGCCTTGGCCGCACGGTCGGGATGTGCTGCGCTTGCCCATCGCTCGGCCGCTACGCGGCCGTCCTCCTCGGCAAGAGCCATAATGGCGTCTCGTCGTATCGCAAGGAGCTCATCCGCGTCCGTGGGATTGGCGGAGCGGATCTTGAGGTTCTCGGTCATTACTTTGCCGCCTAACGCCGGTATCAGCCGCGGCCGAAGGCCGTCGGCTGCATGCCGTGGTTAGGCTGTCCGGAAGACATTGCCGTCGGATGGCCGTCGCGACTTTGGGCCGCCGAACCAGGCTCCTTCGCCACCGCCGTCAGGGTGATCATCTCCTCGACCGTCATGACATGAGCGGTACCGAGCGCCAGAACGACGAGGCTCGCACGGTGGACTTCAGCGGCAGTCATCGCGCCGTAGCCCATGTCAGGATAATCGGTCGTCCCCGTGGCGTCCGAAAGGAAGATGACTCCGTAGTTGTGAAACAGCGCGTCGCGGGCCGTTGCGTGGCAACAGTTCTCGGTGGTGACCCCGGTGATGATCACGGTCTCCATGCCGCTGCTGCGCAGGACGATGTCGAGGTCGGTACCGTAGAAGCCGCTGTAGCGATGTTTCTTGATTACGATCTCGTCAGGGCGGGGTTTCAACTCGTCGCAAATCTCGACGCCCTTTTCGCCGTCGACGAGGGCCATACGCTGCGCGATGGGCGGCTTCGATGTGCCAAACACGCCCATGTCGCAACCGTCACGCCGGTGGGCATGGGTGGTGAATATCACGCGCATGCCAGTGTTGCGAGCATGAGCCAGGGCCCGCTTGAGCGGCGGGACCACTTCCGGCGCCATCTTCGCCCGCAGTGGAGCACCCTCGGCGACGAAATCGTTCTCCATGTCCACGATGATGAAGGCAGTTCTCGACGGGTTGATCTCGGTCACCCTGTATGGCATCTCGCGTCTCCTCGGCGCATCCGCGGTTTCGCAACATCCGACGCTGGTCACCAGCGTCTCTATCGGATCCCAACGGCAGCCTAGCTAGAATTCGACCAATGGATAGGCCGACCAGCGTAGCGACCCGACTCCTGCGGGTCCACGCAGCCTATCCCACCCGGGAGCCGGCCTCCCTCGCCCACCTCCGCCCCTTCCGATTCCGCCCCTTGGGTCGGATTGGCGGACTCTGTCGTGCCCGTGAAACACAGCATGGCGCGGCAGCCTATCCCGTCGCGGTTGAGTCGAGGCGCCGCGAGCCGGATCACGGGGTGAACATCCGGTCCGCCGGGCTGCGTACGGCGGCCGGGCCCCGGTTGAGCACGTGGGTGTAGATCATGGTCGTGCTGACATCGCGATGCCCCAAGAGCTCCTGGACGGTCCGGATGTCGTGGCCGTCCTCGAGCAGGTGCGTCGCGAATGAGTGCCGGAGCGTGTGGGGACTGGCGCGCTTGGCCAACCCGGCGCGGTGGACGGCGTCCTTCACGGCGCGCTGGAGGACCGTCTCGTGGAGGTGGTGGCGCCGCCGCTGCCCGGTCACCCGGTCGAGATAGATGCGTGTGGCGGGAAAGACCCATTGCCAAACCCACTCCCGACCCGCGTGCGGATACTTCCGGTGGAGGGCGGTCGGCAGCTCCACCCACCCCGCGCCGACCGCGACGTCGTCTGCGTGCTGGACGCGGACCGCCGCGAGATGCCTCGCGAGGTCCGGCTTGGCCACGCCCGGCAGCATCGTGACGCGGTCCTTGTCCCCCTTGCCGCCGCGAACGACGATCTGGTTGGTCGCGAAGTCGACGTCCTGAACCCGGAGCCGGCAGCACTCGAGCACCCGGAGCCCGGCGCCGTACAAGAGGCCCGCCATGAGGCGTGGCGTGCCGCCGAGCCGCTGGAGCACGGCGCGGACCTCGTCGCGGGTGAGGACGACCGGGAGCCGCTCGGGGCGCTTGGCGCGCACGATCCCGTCGAGCCATGGAAGATCCACCGCGAGCACGTCCCGGTAGAGGAACAGGAGGGCGCTCAGGGCCTGGTTCTGGGTCGAGGCGGCGACACCGCCGTCCACCGCCAGCGACGAGAGAAAGGCCGTCACCTCCGCGGCGCCCATGTCGGCCGGGATGCCGCTTGTCGTGGAAGAAGATGTACCGCTTGATCCACGCGACATAGGCGTCCTCGGTGCGACCGCTCAGGTGACGAGCACGCAAGGCGGCGCGGACGCGGTCGAGCAGGCGCGGCTTCGGCGGGGCGCCCTCGAGGGTTTCTCGCACGACGAGCCGCGCCGGTGAGAGAGACGCTCCAGCCCGGCAGGTCGATGCCCGGTAATGGCAGTGCGTGAGCATGGCGCGATGCCCTCCGCTCGGGTAGAGGCAGAATAGTCGACCCCTCGGATCCACGCAACGCAAGGCCGAGGCGTGACGGGACTCCCGAAAGTGCCGTGAAATGGATGCAGGAAGCATGCCTCTCGGGGCGCCCGCGACGCGCGGTGGCGTGGGCGAGCAGGGTGATGCCGTCCGTCCGTGGGAACGTCATCGAAGGGATTCGAGCTGTCACCCGTCGGTCACGCTTCGTCGCGGCTGGAGCCCACCACTGCGCCCTCTGCCGGTCGGGCGCCCGGAGCCCGACCGCTTGGTGTGCCACCGGCGGCGCTCGCGTGCGTCCACCTCGAACGCCCCGAGCTCTCTCGATGGTCTACCGGCGGCGGGACGTCGACGCGCGTGCCTCCCCGCGACCTTCGCCGGCCGCGGCCAGGAAGTCGAAGTCGCAGCCCTCGGGCGCCTGCAGGACCCGCTCGGCGAAGAGCCGCCGGTAGCCTCGGGCCGGCGGCAGCACCGGTGGCGTCCACGCCGCCCGTCGGCCCGGAGCTCCTCGTCGGCGACCAGGAGATCGAGGCGCCGCGCCTCGGTGTCGAGCAGGATCTCGTCCCCGTCCCGCACCAGGGCGAGCGGTCCGCCGACCGCGGCTTCGGGCGCGACGTGGAGCACGACGGTCCCGCCGGCCGTCCCGCTCATCCGCGCGTCGGAGATCCGCACCATGTCCCGCACCCCGGCGGCGAGCAGCTTCCTGGGGATCGGCAGCGAGCCGGCCTCCGGCATGCCCGGGCCGCCCACGGGGCCCGCGTTCTGGAGCACGAGCACGCTGTCCGGCGTGACCGGCAACGCCGGGTCGTCGATCCGGGCCGCGAGGTCGGCGAGGTCGCGGAAGACGCAGGCCCGGCCGCGATGCCGGAGCAGCGCCGGCGTGGCGGCCGAGACCTTGAGGACCGCCCCGTCGGGGGCGAGGCTGCCCCGGAGAATGGCCAGGCCGCCTTCGCGCTTGAACGGCCGGTCGAGCGGCGCGATGACCTCCTGCCACGAGCCGGGGGCGGGGATCGTCTCCAGGATCGCGCCGAGGGTCTGACCGGTCACCGTCAGCGCGTCGAGATGGAGGAGCGGCGCCAGCACCTTCATGACGGTGGGGATGCCCCCCGCCTCCGCCAGGTCCTCCATGTGGTGCTTCCCTGACGGGCGGATGCTCGCCACCATCGGCGTCGACCGGGCGAAGCGGTCGAAGTCGTCGAGATCGAGCGCGATGCCCGCGCGCCCCGCGATCGCGGGAAGGTGGACCACGGCGTTCGTGGACCCACCGACCGCCATCAGGAGGCGTATGGCGTTCTCGAAGGCCGGCCGGGTGAGGAGGCGCGAGGGGCGGAGATCCTCGCGCGCCATCTCCACGATCCGGCGGCCGGCGGCCTCCGCGAGCCGGAGTCGCCGCGCGAGGGGCGCCGGGATCGCCGCCATCCCGGGCAGCGTCATGCCGAGGGCCTCCGTCATCGCGGCCATGGTGCTGGCCGTCCCCATCACCATGCAGGTGCCGGTGGAGGGGAAGAGCTCCCCCTGGATCGCCTCCATCCGCGCCGCGTCGATCGTGCCCGCGCGGTGCTCGGCCCAGAGGCCGCGGCAATCCGTGCACGCGCCGAGCCGCATCCCCTCGTAGCGGCCGGTCAGCATCGGGCCGGCCGTCACGACGATCGCGGGCCGGTCGGCGCTCGCCGCGCCCATCAGCTGCGCCGGCAGGGTCTTGTCGCATCCGCCGAGGAGGACGACGCCGTCCATCGGCTGGCCGAGGATCATCTCCTCGGTGTCCATCGCCATGAGGTTCCGGAACAGCATGCTCGTCGGCGACAGCACGATCTCGCCGAGCGAGATCGTCGGAAACTCGAGCGGCAAGCCGCCCGCCTGCCAGACGCCGCGCTTGACGGCCTCGGCGACCTCCCGGAGATGCCGGTGGCACGGGTTGAACTCGCTCCACGTCTGGGCCAGGCCGATGACGGGCCGCGCCAGGTCCTCGGTCGTGAGACCCGCCCCGCGCACGTACGCGCCGCGGACGAACATGCTGAACTCGGGGTCGCCGTAGTTCGTGAGGCCGCGACGGATACCGCTCGGCGGGTTGGGCACGGGGACGTCGGCCATGGGTCTCCGCTCCTTTCGACTGGGCTGTCGTCGCCGCGGCGGTCGCGGCAGGGCGATGATACCGCTGGCCGGGGTAAGATAACGGACCGTGAACGCCCTCGCGCCCGACTCCGCACATGGACGACGAGGAGCGCCGGATCCTCCTGCGCATCCAGGACCGGCTCCTCTGGCTCACCACCAACACCATCCACCACGCGAACAGCCGGCGGGCGAATGCGTCGCCCGAGCGGGTCGGGGGGCACCAGTCGAGCTCGACCTCGGTGCTGACGCTGCTCACCGCGCTCTACTTCAAGATCCTCCGCCCGGGGGATCGGATCGCCGTCAAGCCGACCGCGGCGCCGGTCTTCTATGCGATCCAGGTCCTGCGCGGGCTCCTCCCGCCGGCGGGCCTTCAGGCGTATCGGTCCCTCGGCGGGCTCCAGGCGTATCCGAGCCGGGCGAAGAACCCGGACTGGTTCGACTTCTCGACGGGATCGATGGGGCTGGGCGCGGTGGCCCCGGCGTTCGCGGCGCTCCTGGACCGCTACGTGCTCGACCGCTTCGGGGGCCCGGGGACGCTCGAGTCGGGCCAGCCGCGCCGGCGTGGAGCGCCCGCGGAACATCGCGCTGGTGGGCGACGCGGAGCTGGACGAGGGCAGCGTCTGGGAGGCCTGGACCGAGGAGGCGATGGCCGACCTGGCGGGCCACGTGGTCGTCGTCGACCTGAACCGGCAGAGCCTCGATCGGGTCGTGGGGGACCACCGGAGCCGGCAGCTCGAGCGCCTCTTCCGGGCGCTCGGGTGGCACGTCGTGTCGCTCCGCTTCGGGCGACGCCTCGAGCAGTTCTTCGCCGAGCCCGGCGGGAGCTGGCTCCGCGAGCGGCTCGAGCGCATGGACAACCTGGAATACCATGCGCTCCTTCGGCTCCCGCCGGCCGCGGCGCGCAAGGCGCTCGGCGAGGGCGCGCCGCCGGAAGCGGCGGCACGGCTGGACGCGCGCGACGACGCGGAGGTGGCCGGCCTGCTCGCCGATCTGGGGGGCCACGACCTGGACGCGATCGTCGACGCGTTCGCGGAGGCCGATACCGTCTCCGACCGGCCGGTGGCGATCCTGGCGCTGGACGCTCAAGGGATGGCGGCTGCCGTTCGCCGGGGATCCGTTGAACCACGGCGCCCAGCTGACCGGGGAGCAGCTGGCCGCGCTCGGCCGCGAGCTGGGCGTGCCGGAGGGCGACGAGTGGGCGCCCTTTCCCCCGGACAGCCCCGAAGCGCGGTACGTGCGCCGCGTGATGGGCGACGGGATCGGGCTCCCGCGCCGCTACGTCGCTCCGCCGCCCGCGCCGGTGCCCGACCGCCTCGACCTCCCGCCCCGGCCGACCACGTCCACGCAGGAAGCGTTCGGGGACGTTCTGGCCGCGCTCGGGCGCCAGACCGGGCTCGAGTCCGCGCTGGTGACCGTCTCCGCCGACGTGGCCACCACGACGCATCTGTCCGGGTGGGTGAACCGGCGGGGCGTGTACACGACCCGTGAGCGGGACGATGCCTTCGAGCGTCACGGGCTCCGCCCGCTGATCCGCTGGAAGGAGTCCCCGACCGGCCAGCACCTCGAGCTGGGGATCGGGGAGGCCTCGTTCTTCGTGCTCCTGTCCGTCCTCGGCCTCGCGCCCGAGCTCACCGGCCGTCGGCTCTTGCCGATCGGGACGCTCTACGACTGCTTCCTGCCGCGGGGGCTCGACCCCCTGCTGCACGCCACCTACTCGAAGGCCCGCTTCATCCTCGTGGCCAGCCCCTCCGGGATCAGCCTCGCCCCCGAGGGCGGCGCACATCAGTCGGTGGTGACCCCGGCGCTGGGAATCGAGGTCCCGAATCTCCGCGCGTACGAGCCCACCTTCGCGAAGGAGGTGGAGTGGCTCCTCCTCGACGCGCTCCGTACGATCCAGGATCCCGAGCATGGCGAGGCGGTGTACCTGCGCCTGTCGACCAAGACCGTCGACCAGGCGCTGCTCGCCCCGGCGCTCGACCGCCTGGGGGAGGCGACGCTTCGGGAGCAGGTGCTGCGCGGAGGGTATCGGCTCGTCGATCGCGCGGCGGAGGGCGGATACGAGCCCGGCGCCAACGTCGTGACCCTGGTCGCCGCCGGCGTGATGGTGCCGGAGGCGGTCGAGGCGAGCCGCCAGCTCGAGCTCGAGGGAATCCACGCCAACGTCGTCGCGCTGACGAGTCCCCGCGCGTGCTACGCGGAATGGCGGCGCCAGGTCGACGCGCTCGTCCGGGGGGGCGACGGCGGTGCGGCGGCGTGGATCCGCGAGCTGTTCCCGGCCCCGGACCTCGAGGGAGAGGTCCCGGTGGTCACGGTGCTGGACGGCCATTCGCACGCCCTGGGCTGGCTGGGCACCGTGCTGGGCGTGCCCCACGTGCCGCTCGGCGTCGACGCCTTCGGCCAGTCCGGCGCCCGCGCCGACCTTTACCGGCACTACGGGATCGACGCGGACGCGATCGCGCGGGCCGCGCGCCTCCTCCTCGCATAGCGGCGCGGCCCCGCGCCCTCCCCGTGACGCTTGACAGGCTTCGTGCCACCGGGCTTTAGTAGGGAGAACCCCGCGAGCATCGCGCCATCGGGCTCGGTGTACCCGTCCGGTGTCGGTGCGCGGCGGCCGGGCGGGCCGGTGCCCGGCCTCAAGGAGGCCTGAAGAATGGCACTGTTCGGACAGCAGTCGCGCAAGGACGAGCCGATTCCCAAACCCGAGCCGAAGGTCGAGCCGCCGCCTCCGCCGGTGGCGACCCCGCATCCGGCCCCGCATCCCGTTCCGCACTCGCCACCGCCCGCTCCCATGACCATGCGACGCGCAGAGGAGACGCCGATGTCGATGACCACGCCCAGGGGTTCCGAGTCGATCCTCTCCGCGGGCCTCACCATCGAGGGGAAGATCGAAGGCAACGGCAACATCCGAGTGGCCGGACGCTTCAAGGGAAACGTCAACGTGAAGGGTGAGTTGACGATCGAGCCCGGCGCCACCATCGACGGTGAGGTGAAGGCCGACACCGTCCTGGTCGGCGGCGAGGTTCGCGGGCACCTCATCGCGAACTCGCGCGTGGAGTTCAAGGAATCCGGCACGCTCATCGGCGACCTGAAGGCGGGGAGCCTGACGGTGGCGGCCGGCTCCAAGATGCGCGGCAAGGTCGAGTTCGGCTGGAAGGAAGGGGAAGTCGAATCCCTCTCGCCTCCCGAGCCGAAGCACTGAGGGGCCCCGCCCATGACGGGCGAGGCGTGGAACTGTCCCCACTGCGGGGAGCGCATTCTCCGGAGCGCTCCCACGTGTCCCGCCTGCCTGCGACATCTCCGGTTCGACGCGGTGGCGGCCGCCCGTCCGGCGCGAGCTTCGGTCTCCCCGCTCACGGTGGACGGCACGATCCGGCATCCGGGTAACGAGGCGCCGTGGGAATACTCGGTGCTCATCGAGGTCCACGACGAGCGGGACGAGATGGTCGCCCGGCGGGTCGTGGGCGTCGGCGCCCTCCGTCCCGGGGAGGGGCGGAAGTTCACGCTGCGGGTCGACGTACTGGTACCGGAGTCCTCACGACTGACCGCGGCATCCTGAGTCCACCGGTCGTGCCCGCCGGCGCGCGCCGGTGGGCGTTGCCATGGGAGGATCGACGATGATCCGAGGCCACCGTCTCGCCTGCTCAGCGGCGCCGTGCTGGTGCTGGCCATCGCTGTCGTCGCGCCGGCGCCCGCGCAGGCCGCCAAACCCGGCGGCATCCTCACCCTCACGCTGCGCGAGGACCTCCCCCAGGGCTTTGCCATCCACGAGACCTCCACCATCTCGACGGTGTGGCCGACGATGCCCTGCCTCAGCAACCTCGTGCTCTTCGATCCCCTGAAGGCCACCGAGAGCCCGGACACCATCATCGGGGAACTGGCCGAGAAGTGGTCCTGGCAGGACGGCTACCGGAACCTCGTGTTCTTCCTCCGGAAGGACGTGAAGTGGCACGACGGGAAGCCGTTCACCTCGAAGGACGTGAAGCACACCTTCGACATCGTGCGGGAGGCGCCGGACGCGCCGCAGAAGCTCCGCATCAACCCGCGGAACGACTGGTACGCGAATCTCGAGGCGGTGGAGGCGGCGGATCCCTACACGGTCATCTTCCGCCTCAAGCGGCCCCAGCCCTCGTTGCTCCTGATGCTCGCCTCCGGCTACTCGCCCGTCTACGCGGCGCACGTGCCGGTTGCCACCTATCGCACCGCCTGCGTCGGCACCGGGCCCTTCAAGGTCAAGGAGTGGCGGAAGGGCGAGTTCCTGGAGTACGTGAAGAACCCCGACTACTTCGTGAAGGGCCGGCCGTACCTCGACGGGCTCAAGTACGTGGTGATCAAGGAGCCGGGGACCCGGATCGCGGCCCTCCAGACGCACCAGGTCGACGTGTCGTTCCCGAACGAGGTCTCCAAGACGAGCGCCGAGCAGCTCAAGGCGGCCGTCCCGAGCCTGGTCATCACGCCCTACAGCACGAACGTCAACGACAACATCGTCATGAACATCAAGAAGCCGCCCTTCGACAACCTGAAGGTGCGGCTCGCCGTCAGCCACGGCATCGACCGGCGCGGGCTCATCCAGGCCGTCCACCAGGGCGGGGGGCTCCCGGGCGCGGCCATGGCGCCGAAGCCCTACGGCGTTTGGGGCCTGCTCGAGAGTGATCTCAACACCAGGCCCGGCTACGGCAAGCCGGCGGACGACAAGGACAAGGCGCGGAAGCTGCTCGCGGAGGCGGGGTACTCGCCGCAGAGCCCGCTCAAGGTCGAGATGGTGACGCGCAACATCGCCATCTACGTCACCATGGCGTCCTTCGTGATCAGCGAGCTGAAGCACATCGGGATCGAGGCGACGCTCAAGCAGATCGAGACGGCTCAGTGGCATCCCCTGGCCACGCGGGGTGACTTCCAGATCGCGGCGAACCTCACCGGCATCGGGGCGGACGATCCGGACGCCAACTTCTACGAGAACTTCGCCTGCGGCTCGCCCCGGAACTACAGCTTCTACTGCAACGAGCAGGTGATGGCCCAGATCCACCAGCAGTCGCAGGAGCTGGACCCGAAGAAGCGTCTCGCCCAAGTGCAGGCGATCCAGAAGAAGCTCGAGGAGGAGGCGGCGCGGCCGATGCTCGACTGGCGGCTCGACTACTTCACGGTCTGGCCCCACGTCAAGAACTTCATCCCGCACCAGTCGATCTACAACTTCGGCCGCCTGCAGGAGGTGTGGCTGGACAAGTAGGCGTGCGGGCGGCGGTGCCGACCGGATCGCGGGGGAGGCGAGAGCCTCCCGCGCTTCACGTTCCGCGAGCGACCGTGAAGACCTATCTCCTCCAACGGATCGCCATCGCGGTCCTCACCCTTCTCGGCATGTCGATGGTGATCTTCGGGCTCCTCCGCCTCGCGCCGGGGGACATCGTCGACATCCTGTTCGCCGCCGCCGGCTACGTCGACGACGAGCAGAAGCAGGCGATCCTCAAGGAGCTGGGGATGGACCGGCCCTACTGGGTCCAGTACCTCGAGTGGCTCGGGCAGATCGTGACCGGCGATCTCGGGAAGTCGTACCGCTACGAGCTGCCCGCCTGGGAGCTCATCAAGCCGCTCCTGCCGGTGACGCTCGAGCTGGCCGGCCTGGCGATCGTGATCTCGGTGCTGCTGGGCGTGCCGACCGGGGTGATCAGCGCGGTCCGCCAGGATTCCGGTCTCGACTACGTGCTCCGAGTCCTGAGCCTGGCGGGCCTCTCGATGCCGTCCTTCTGGCTCGGGATGGTGATCATCCTCGCGTGCGTGGCCTGGCTCGGCTGGATCCCGCCCATGACGTACGTCGGCCCGACCGAGAACTTCCGGCTCCACGCCGTCCAGTTCCTGCTGCCCGCGCTAGCGGTGGGGTACCGGTCGTCGGCCCTGATCATGCGCATCACGCGGTCGGCGCTCCTCGAGGTGCTCCGGGAGGACTACGTCCGCACGGCCCAGGCGAAGGGGCAGAGTCCCCGGGTCGTGGTCTGGCGGCACGCGCTGCAGAACGCGATGCTGCCGGTCGTCACGGTGATCGGGATCGAGTTCGCCTTCATGATCGGCGGGCTCGTGGTGACCGAGAGCGTCTTCAACCTGCCGGGCGTGGCGCGGTTCCTGGTCGAGGCGATCCAGTGGCGGGACTACCCGATGGTGCAGAACATAGTGATGTTCATCGCCATCGTCGTCATCCTGGCGAACCTGGCGGTGGACATGCTCTACGGCGTCCTGGATCCACGGGTGCGCTATGGCGACTAGCGGCGCGGTCGGGGTGGCGGCGCACGGAGAGCCGCTCCTCGCCCGCCGGGCGCCGCCAGGGATCGCCCGGACGGTGTGGCGGTTCGCGAGGAAGAAGCCCCTCGGGGCGCTCGGCGGGCTCATCATGGCCGCCATCGTCCTGACCGCGCTCCTCGCGAACCTGTTCGCCACCCACGATCCCATCGCGACCGAGGCGGCGGGCACCCTGGCCCGGCCGAGCCCCGCACACTGGCTGGGCACCGACAATCTCGGCCGGGACATCTACTCGCGGATCGTCCACGGGGCGCGCGTCTCCCTCATCGTCGGGGTCGCGTCGACGCTCCTCGGCTCCGTCCTCGGCGGCGTGATCGGGCTCCTCTCGGGCTACGCCGGCGGCCGGATCGACCTCGTGACCCAACGCGTGCTCGACATCCTGCAGGGGCTCCCGCTCCTGGTGCTGGCGCTCGTGATGTCGGCGGCGCTCGGTCCCTCTCTCACCAACGTCGTGATCGCGATCTCGGTCCCGATCGTCCCGCGGGCCGCGCGGGTCATCCGCTCGAGCGTGCTCGCCATCCGCGAGATGCAGTACATCGAGGCCGCGCGGGCGGTCGGGCTCCGCCACCTCCGCATCGCGTTCCGCCACGTCCTTCCGAACACGATGGGGCCGTTCATCGTCCTCGGCACCGCGCAGCTCGGGAGCGCGATCCTGGTCGAGGCGGCCCTCTCGTTCCTCGGCCTCGGCGTGCCCGAGCCCTACCCTTCGTGGGGGCGGATGCTGTCCCTCTCGGCGGCCGAGTACGCGCACAAGGCGCCCCATCTCGTGCTGTTCCCGGGCCTGGCGATCAGCCTGGCGGTCTTCGGCTCGAACCTCCTGGGCGACGCGTTGCGCGACACGCTCGACCCGCGTCTCCGCGGTGCCTGAGCGGGTCCCGGCCGTCGCGATGTCCGGCGACGCCCGGGACCTCGTGGTGGCCGACCTGGTCGGCCGTCTGGCCCGGAGCGTGATGGAGGGCGCCGGGCGATACGAGGCCGCCGCCAGGCAGGCTGACGGCGCGCTGCGGGACGCGCTGGAGGCGCTTGGCCGCGCCAAGCACGCCCAGGCCGCCGACCTGGCCCCGCTGGCGCGCGCCCTGGACGTGCCGGGGCTACCGGCCGTGTCGGGGCCACCCACTTCCTCGCCCCCGGCGTGGGGGGTCATCCTGGGTGAGGCTTTCCAGGGGGAGCGGGCCCTGGAGCGGCTCGCCAGGGAGCTCAGCACCCTGGCGCGGGACCCCCTTCTGAAGGCCCTGGCGGGCCGCCTGGCCACGGGCGCGGCCCAGCAGGGCAGGGAGGTCCGGAAGCTCTACCTGCGGTACTCCTAGGGGGGCCAGGCCCCTACCGGTAGGTTCCTTCGCAAGCTCCGTTTTTTTCTTTTGCGAACGCCATTTTTCCCTTGACACCCTCTCGGCGCCCCCGCTAGTATCCCGCCTCAGTGGGATGAAGTGGGATGAAAGGCCGTATGAGGACCCAGTTCAGAGGGTCTTTCCGAGGCGCAGGTGGGCGGCGGGCAAGGCCGTGCCTGAGGGACGGAGGCGCCGGTAGGTGTTCCGCGGCAAGTACGAGCACACGATCGACCCGAAGGGACGCTTGAGCATTCCTGCGCGCTATCGGGAGGAGCTCGCGTCTCGCAGCATCGGCACGCTCATCCTCAGCGAGGGCGACCACTCCGTCTGGGCCTTTCCCCTCGACGCGTGGGAGCGGTTCGAGGAGCGCCTCCGCCAGCATTCACAGCTCTCGCCCGAGCGCCGGAACTTCGCCCGCGTCATGGTCGCCAGCGCGAGGGAGTGCCCGGTGGACCGTGCCGGACGCACGCTGGTCCCGCCGGAGCTGCGCCAGTTCGCCGGGCTGGAGAAGGACGTCATGATCACCGGCGTGCTCGACTATTTCGAGATCTGGAACCGCGCGCGCTGGGACGATCACTACCAGACCCTGCGCGGCGGCTTCGACGAGATGACGCGCAAGCTGTCGGAGCGGGGCGCATGAGCGCGCCGGTCGCCGCAACCCGCGGCGGGCTCCCCGACGAGAGAGCCGCATGAGTCGCGGCGACGCGAGACGTGGACGGCGACGTGACGCCCGAGGCGCAGCACGCGCCGGTGTTCGTCGACGAGGTGCTGCGGTGGCTCACGCCGGTGCCGCCCGGAACGTGGATCGTCGACGGCACCGTGGGCCTGGGAGGGCACGCGGCCGCGCTGCTGACACAGGCCTCCGAGAGCCGGCTCCTCGGTCTCGATCGCGACGCCGAGACCCTCGCGCTCGCGGCGCGCCGCCTCGCGCCGTTCGGCGCCCGCTGCGTTCTCCGTCACGCCGATTTCCGGCACCTCGACGCCGAAGCGCGCGCATGCGGCGCGGCCCCGGCCCACGCGGTCCTCCTGGACCTCGGGCTCTCCTCCTATCAGCTCGAGCGGAGCGGGCGCGGCTTCTCGTTCCAGTCGGACGAAGGGCTCGACATGCGGTTCGACCGGCGGCAGGCGCTGACTGCCGGGGAGCTCGTCATGCGCACGCCCGAGCCCGAGCTGGCCAGGATCCTGCACGAATACGGCGAGGAGCCGGCGGCGCGGCGGATCGCGCGCCGGCTCGTCGAGGCCCGGAGCCGCGCCCCCATCCGGACGACGCGGCAACTGGCCGACGTGGTGACGTCCGCGATTCCCCCGCACCGGCGACCCCGGCGCATCCACCCGGCGACACGCACCTTCCAGGCCCTCCGGATCGCCGTCAACGACGAGCTCGGCAGCCTCGAGGCCGCCCTCCCGCAGGGAGCCGAGATCCTGGCGCCCGGCGGCCGGTTCGGCGTGATCGCGTTCCATTCTCTCGAGGACCGCCTCGTCAAGCGCGCCTTCCGCCAGCCGGCGGATAGCGCCTGGCGCGCATTGACGCGGAAGCCCCTGCGTCCCGGCGCCGACGAGGTGCATTCCAACCCCCGGGCCCGGAGCGCGCGGTTCCGGGTGCTCGAGCGAGGTTCCGCATCATGACGCGGTTGATCCAGGACCAGTCCACCACGATCGTTCGCGAGCGCGATCGCCGCCGCCTCCGAGCCATGGCCGGGATGGTATGCCTTGGCTCGCTGCTGGTCGCGGCAGTGCTCGGCTACGTGTGGGTGCAGGTGCAGCGGGTGCGCGTCTCGTACGAGACCGAGGCGCTCCGCAACACTCGTGCCCGCCTCGAGGAGCAGAACCGGAAGCTCCAGCTCGAGCTGGCCTCCCTCCGCGCCTTCGCGCGCGTGGACTCCGCCGCGCGGCGGCTGGGTCTCACGCCGCCCGGCCCGGACCAGATTCGCCTCGCCAGGGAGTACATCGCGCCGGATGGAGTCGGACGCAGCGCGTCGCTGCGCGCCGCTGTCCGAGAAGACCTCCAGGCGACAGGACGACCCTGAGCGCCCTCATGACGCGCGCCGGACAGCCCGCCGTCGCGGCCGGCCCCCCGGGGACGACCGGATCTCGGCCGGCCACGGTGATACGGCGGTGACCGCCGGCGCGCGACCGGACGGGCGGGTCCCGCGGCGGTGCCGGAACCTGCCGGCCGCCGCTCCCGCCCTCGTCCGGAGACCATGACGGAGCCTGCGTCCCGATACCGGAGCCGCGCGCTCGTCCTCACTGGCTGTCTCCTCCTGCTCTTCGCCGCGATCGTCCTCCGGCTGGGCTATCTCCAGATCCTCCGTCACGACGAGCTGGGGCGGCTCGCCGAGCGCCAGTACTCGAAGACCATTCCCCTGCGGCCGGAGCGGGGGCCGATCCTCGACCGGAACGGCTACGCCCTCGCGGTGAGCGCGGCGGTGGAGTCCGTGTACGCGCTGCCGGCCCGCATCACCGACCGCGCGGCCGTGGCGGCGGCCCTCGCCCCGCATCTCGGGGAGCGGCCCCGCGACATCGAGCAGCGCCTGGCCAGCGACCGCCCGTTCGTGTGGGTGAAGGTGAAGATCCCACCCCCCGCCGCCGAGGCCATCCGCGCCCGCCGGCTGCCGGGGATCGGCACGGTGCCGGAGTCGCTCCGCTTCTATCCGAGCCGGGAGCTGGCGGCCCACGTGCTGGGGTTCGTCGGCCGGGACGACCGGGGGCTCGAGGGACTCGAGCTGGCCCACGACAAGGCCCTGGCCGGCGAGGCGGGGCTCGCGCTGGTGGAGCGCGACGCGCTCGGCCGCGACGTGACGGGGCAGCCCACCATCCTCAAGACGCCCACGCCGGGAAGCGGGCTCGTCCTGACGTTGGACGCGACCGTGCAGTACCTCGCCGAGCGCGAGCTGGACGCCGCGTGGCGGACGACGGGCGCCAAGGGCGGGATGGTGCTGGTCATGGATCCCAGGACCGGCGAGATCCTGGCGATGGCCATGCGCCCCACGTTCAATCCGAACACGTATCAGCTGGCCACCGCGGAACAGTGGCGGAACCGCGCCGTGACGGACCCCTTCGAGCCGGGTTCGACCTTCAAGGCCATCCTGGCCGCGGCGGCTCTCGAGGACGAGGTCGTGCGGCCGGGCGACCGCTTCTACGGCGAGCAGGGCGTGATCACGATCGCCAACAAGACGATTCACGACTGGAAGAAGTACGGCTGGCTCACGTTCCAGCAGGTGATGCAGAACTCCTCGAACGTCGGGGCCATCAAGGTCGGGCTCCAGCTCGGCCGGGAGCGCTACTACCGGCACATCACGGGGTTCGGCTTCGGCAGCCTGACCGGTGTGGGCCTGCCCGGTGAGAGTCGGGGGCAGCTCCGTCCCCCCGCCCGCTGGTCGGGCCTGTCCCTGGCGAGTATCTCCATCGGCCAGGAGGTGTCGGTGACGGGGGTCCAGATGCTCGCCGCCTTCGGCGCCATCGCCAACGGCGGCCGAATGATGCAGCCCCACGTCGTCCGGGCGCACCTCGACCGGAACGGCCGAGAGGTCGGGCGAACGGAACCCCTGGCGGTCCGCCAGGTTATCTCGCCCCAGACCGCGACGACGCTGTCCGACATCCTGACGTCCGTGGTGGCCGAGGGAACGGGACAGAAGGCGATCGTCCAGGGCTATCCCGTCGCCGGCAAGACGGGGACGGCCCAGAAGCCGGATCCCGTCACGCACGTCTATTCCCGTAAGCCGGGCGTGCTCTCGTTCATCGGGTTCGTCCCGTCGAATGCCCCACGGCTGGTGATCCTGGCCCTCCTCGACGAGCCCAAGACGGTGGTGTGGGGCTCGGAAGCCGCGGCGCCGATCTTCGCCGCCGTCGCGGCGCCGATCCTGCGACACCTCGACGTGGCGCCGACCGAAGCCGTCCCGGCCATCCAGATCGTGCGGGGTGGCAACCGGAATGCGGAGCGGGAGCCCCCGGCGGAGCCGGAGGCCGGGATTCCGTCGGACGCGGACGCCCTGATGCCGGATCTGGCGGGGAAGAGTCTGCGTCAGGCACTCGCGCTCCTGGGTGCGCTCGACGTCGACGTGGCGGTGGCGGGGCGAGGGGTCGTCGTGCGGCAGACGCCCGCGCCGGGAACGCCCCTGGCGCCCGGGGCGTCGTGCCGGCTGGAGCTGGCCCCCCCGGCCGCGGTCCGGCCACAGGCCGAAGGCCGTCCGATCAGCTCTGTCCGAGTAACTCTCGTGGAGTTGGGGTAGCCTCGTGAGCCCGACCGCCGAGCCTCGGGAGGTGGCGCTGCAGACGCTGCTCGACGCGATGCCCGAGGGAGAGGTCCACGGCCCCGTGCCGAGGACGGTGCGAGGACTCACGGACGACTCGCGCCGGGTCACGACGGGAAGCTGCTTCGTCGCGGTCCGCGGCCTCCGTGCCGACGGGCACCGCTTCATTCCGCAGGCCGTCGAGCGTGGCGCCGGGGCGGTCGTGGCGGAGCCCCCCGATCCCTTGCCGGGGCAGGCGGTGGGGCGGATCCTGGTCCCGGACACGCGCCGAGCCCTGCCGCGGCTGGCCGGCGCCTACTACGGCCATCCCTCGCGCGCCCTCACTGTCGTGGGGATCACGGGCACGAACGGCAAGACCACGACCTCGTATCTCTGCGAGGCCCTCCTCCGCGCTCGGGGCCTCGATACGGGCGTCATCGGGACGATCCAGTACGTCGTCCGAGGCGAGGCGCGGGACGCCGGCCAGACCACTCCCGAAGCGATCGAGCTCCAAGGGCTGCTCGCCGAGATGGTGGCGGCCGGGGTGGGCGGGGTGGCGATGGAGGTGTCCTCCCACGCGCTCGCGCTTCACCGGGTGGACGGCGTGGCCTTCGACGTGGCCGTGTTCACGAACCTGACCCAGGACCACCTCGACTTCCACGGCACGATGGAGGGGTACGCCGAGGCGAAGGGGCGACTGTTCTTCGAGCTCCTCGCGGCCGGGCGGAAGCCGGGGGCGACGGCAGTTCTCAACGCGGACGATCCCGTGGGCGCGGCCTGGGCGGCGGCGCTCCCCGGCCGGGTTCTCACGTTTGGGCTGGGTGCGGGCCATGCGGTGCGCCCGCTCCGGTTCGAGTCGGGGCTGGAGGGTATCCAGCTTCGGGCCGACAGCCCCGTGGGGCCGGTCCGGATCGTCTCGCCGCTCATCGGCGAGCACAATGTGATGAACCTGCTCGGGGCAGTGGGGACCGGCGTGGCCCTGGGTCTCGACTCGACTGCGATCGCGTCCGCGCTCGGCTCGGTGACCCGTGTCCCGGGGCGGTTCGAGCGGGTGGAGGCCGGCCAGGACTTCCTGGTCGTCGTCGACTACGCCCACACCCCGGACGCGCTCGAGCGCGTGCTCGACACCGCACGGCGCCTCACGCCGGGCCGGCTCGGGGTCGTGTTCGGGGCGGGTGGCGACCGTGACCGCGGGAAGCGCCCCGTGATGGGGCGCATCGCGGCGACGCTGGCGGACCGCGTCTGGCTGACCTCGGACAACCCGCGCTCCGAGGATCCCGCGGCCATCGTCGACGAGATCGCCGTCGGCGTCGCGCCGCCCCCGCCCGGCGGCTATGCGCGGTGCCCGGACCGCCGGCAGGCGATCCGCGAGGCGGTCGAGTGGGCACGCCGCGGGGATACGGTCGTGATCGCCGGGAAGGGCCACGAGACGTATCAGATCATCGGGGCCAAGGTCTGGCCGTTCGACGACCGACTGGTCGCCCGCGAGTTCCTGACGGGGCGCGGTCACGCGCCGGGTGGAGGGTCGCCGTGCCCCGCCTGACCGTCGCCGAGCTCGTCCGCGGCACCCAGGGCGCCCTGGTCGGCGGCCGGCTGGATACCCTCGTGACCGGGGTGTCCATCGACAGCCGGACCTGTCGTCCCGGCGACGCGTTCTTCGCGATCCGCGGCGCCCACCAGGACGGCCACGCCTTCGTGGGCCACGCGCGGCTGCGCGGCGCGGCCTGCGCCGTGACGACGCGCATCCCGCCCGGTCTCGGTGCCGACGGCGACTTCCCGGTCGTGCTCGTCGACGACACGACGGCGGCGCTCCAGCGCCTGGGGCTGGCGCACCGGCGACGCTTCGCCATCCCGGTGGTCGCCATCACGGGCTCCAACGGCAAGACGACGACGAAGGAGCTCGTCGCCACGGTCCTGTCCGCCCGGCGTCGCGTGCTCAAGCCCATGGGCAGCTACAACAACCAGTGGGGTGTGCCGTTGACCCTCCTCGCGCTGGAGCCCGAGCACGAGGCGGCGGTGCTCGAGCTCGGCATGAACGCGTTCGGTGAGATCGCCGCGCTGAGCCAGCTCTGCCTGCCGACCGTCGGCGTCGTGACGACGATCGCGCCGGCCCATCTCGAAGGGGTGGGGTCGATCGAGGGGGTGCAGAAGGCGAAGGGGGAGCTGGTCGAGGCGATTCCTCCGGACGGGGTCGTCGTCCTGAACGCCGATGACCCGCTGGTGCTGGGGCTCGCCGCGCGGGCCCGCGGGCCGGTGATGACGTACGGGCAGGCCGACGCCGCGGACGTCCGGCTGGGGGACGTCGCCCTGGTGGACGGCGGACTTGCGTTCCGCCTGGCGGCCGGTCGCGCGACCGCCGACGTCCGTCTCCCGCTGGCCGGCCGGCACAATGCGTGGCACGCGGCGGCGGCCGCGGCGGTCGGCCTGGCGCTGGGCATCCCGCTCGACGAGGGGGCGGCGGCCCTCGCGCTGGCGACGCCCGTCAAGGGGCGGCTGGTCTGGCGCGAGGCCGGAGGCGTCCGGATCCTCGACGACACCTACAACGCGAACCCAGCCTCGGTGCGCGCCGCGCTCGACGCGCTCCGGGAGGCGCCGGGCTCGGGTCGACGGTGGGTGATCCTCGGCGACATGCTGGAGCTCGGGGCCCAGACGGAGGCGGCGCACCGGGAGGTTGGGGCCTGGGCAGCCGCGCTGCCCGTCGCCGGCCTCCTGGCGGTCGGCCCGGCCATGCGGCTGGCGGCGGAGACCGCCCGTGCGGCCGGCTGCCCCGAGGTCGCGACCTTCGCCAGTCCCGAGGGTGCCGTGGCGCACGTGCTCTCGCATCTCGTCCGCGGCGACCGCGTGCTGATCAAGGGGTCGCGCGGGATGCGGATGGAGCGCGCGGTCGCGGCGCTCCTGGCCGGGCTCGGGGCCACGGGGGACGCGCCGCGATGCTGACCGCCCTCGCGGCCTTCGCGAAGTACCACATCGTCTTCAACGTCTTCCGGTACATCACGTTCCGGACGGCGATGGCCCTCGTGACGGCGCTCGTCCTGTCCTTGTGCCTGGGACCGTGGATGATCCGGACGCTCCGGAAGCGCCAGATCGGCGAGAACATCCGGGCCGACGGCCCCGAGCGCCACCGGGCCAAGGCCGGCACGCCGACGATGGGCGGGCTCCTGATCGTGGGCTCGCTCGCCGTGTCCGTGCTGCTCTGGGGGCACCTCGGGAACCGCCTGGTGTGGATCGCCCTCTTGGTGACGATCGCGCTCGGCGCGATCGGCGCCTGGGACGACTGGCGGAAGCTCCGCACGCGGCGGCCGCTCAAGATCCACCAGAAGTTCGGGGCGCAGCTCGTGGTCGGGCTGGCGCTCGGCGTCTACCTGCACGCCATGCCGGTGGAGGGGGTGACGAGCCAGCTCTCGGTGCCCTTCGTCAAGGACTGGATTCCGGATCTCGGCCTGACCTACATCGTGTTCGTCGCACTGATCGTCGTCGGCGCCTCGAACGCGGTCAACCTGACGGACGGCCTCGACGGGCTCGCGATGGGCCCGGTCATCGTGGCCGCCCTCGCGCTGGGCGTCCTGGCCTATCTCGCCGGTCACGCCCGCCTCTCGGAGTACCTCTACATCCTCAAGGTCAAGGGCGCCGGGGAGCTCACCGTCTTCTGCGGGGCTCTCATGGGCGCCAGCATCGGCTTCCTCTGGTTCAACGCCCACCCGGCCGAGGTCTTCATGGGCGATGCCGGGTCTCTCGCCCTCGGCGGCGCCATCGGGACCCTGGCCATCCTGTCGAAGTCCGAGCTGCTCCTGCCGTTCATCGGCGGCCTCTTCGTGGTCGAGGCGGGCTCGGTCATCCTCCAGGTGGCGTCCTTCCGCCTGACGGGCCGGCGCATCTTCCGGATGGCGCCCCTCCACCACCACTTCGAGCTGATGGGCTGGCCCGAGAGCAAGGTCGTGATCCGCTTCTGGATCCTCGCCCTGCTCATGGCTCTCCTGGCGCTCACCACGCTCAAGCTCCGATGACGACCATGGCGCCCGAGCGGATCCAGCCGGTGTTCCTCCAGGCCGCCCGCGGCGGGCCCTGGCGGCGCGCGCTGGCCGGGCGTCACGTGACCGTCGTCGGCCTGGCGCGGAGCGGCATCGCGGCATGCCGGCTCCTCCGGGCGCTCGAGGCGCGCGTGACGGGCACCGACATCCGCGGGGCGGATGCCGTGGGGTCGGAGGTGCGGACGCTCGCGCGCGAGGGCGTGCAGCTCGTCCTGGGCGGGCACCCTCCGGACGCGTTCGAGGGGGCCGAGCTGGTCGTGGTGAGCCCCGGTATCGCGGCCGACCATCCGGCGCTCGCCGGCGCCCGCGAGCGCGGCGTGCCGATCCTCGGGGAGCTCGAGCTCGCCTACCGGACGATGACCGCGGAGTTCGTCGCGATCACGGGCACCAACGGCAAGACGACGACCACCGCCCTGACCGGCGCGCTGCTCGCGGAGTCCGGGCGACCCGTCCTGGTGGGCGGCAACATCGGTCGGCCGCTCGCCGCCGAGGCGCTGACCTTTCCGGACCACGGGTGGGTCGTCGCGGAGGTGTCGAGCTTCCAGCTGGAGACGGTGGACACCTTCCGGCCCCGCGTGGCGGCGGTGCTGAACGTGACGCCGGATCACCTCGACCGGCACGGGACCGTCGCCGCCTATGCGGCGGCGAAGGCCCGGATCTTCCGGGCGCAGGGTCCTCGAGACTGGGGAGTGCTGAACGCCGACGACCCCGGCGCGGCGGCCCTGGCGGCGAGACGTCGCGGCGCCGCTCCTCTGGTTCAGCCGGCAAGGCCCGGTGTCGCAGGGGGCGTGGGTGCGGGACGGATGGGTGACGCTCCGTCTCGACGCGGCGGACCAGCCGGTGTGCCCGGTCTCCGAGATCATCCCTCCGCGGCGCGCACAACCTCGAGAACGTGCTCGCCGCGACGGCGTGCGCCGGCGCCCTCGGCGTGCCGCCCCCGCGGCTGCGGACCGCGATTCGCGCCTTCCGGGCGGTGGCTCACCGGCTCCAGTGGGTGCGGGACCGAGGGGGCGTCGCCTACTACAACGACTCCAAGGGCACCAATGTCGACGCCACGCTGAAGGCCCTGGCGGCCTTCAGCGAGCCGATCGTGCTGATCGCCGGCGGGCGCGACAAGGGCCAGCGATTCGACGCGCTGGCCGCCGCCGCGCGGGGCCGGGTCAAGGGCGCGGTCCTGATCGGCGAGGGACGCGCCACCATGGGTCCGGCGCTCCGGGCGGTGACCCACGTCGAGGAGGCGGAGTCCATGGGCGAGGCCGTGCGGCGCGCCGCCGCGCTCGCCGCGCCGGGCGACGTGGTCCTGCTGTCGCCGGCCTGCGCCTCGTTCGACCTCTTCCGGGACTACGAGCACCGAGGGGACGTGTTCGCCGAGGAGGTCCGGGCCCTCCCGGAGCCCTAGCCATGCCGCGCAAGATGAGCCCCGACTACTGGCTGTTCCTCCTGGTCCTCGCCCTCCTGGGGCTCGGCGTGGTGATGGTCTACTCGGCCAGCGCGATCCTCGCGACCGACCGCTTCGGGGACGCGCACTTCTTCCTCAAGAAGCAGCTCTTCTGGGCCGTGCTGGGGCTCGCCGTGATGTGGGGCGTGATGGCGGTCGACTATCGCCGGTGGCGGCCCCTCGTGAGCCCGCTCCTCGCGCTGGCCTTCGTGCTGCTCGTCCTGGTGCTGATCCCGCCGTTCGGCCAGTCCATCAACGGCACCCGCCGGTGGCTCCGCTGGGGGCCGATCTCGGTGCAGCCGACCGAGCTGGCGAAGCTCGTCCTGGTCGTGTACCTGGCGGACTTCCTGGCCCGCCGTCAGGCGGCCCTCGGCAACCTGTGGCGCGGGGTCGTGCCGCCCCTGGTCGTGACCGGCGGGGTGGCCGCCCTCGTCCTGCTCCAGCCCGACCTCGGCTCCGCGGTGGCGATCGTGGGCGTGGTCCTCTGCATGCTCTTCGTCGCCGGCGCGCGGCTCGCCCATCTGGGGCTGATCGGCGCGCTGGCGGTTCCCGTCGCGATCGTGGCGGTGTGGGTGGCGCCCTATCGGCTCCGCCGAGTGCTCACCTTCATGGATCCCTGGGCGGATCCGCGAGGGGCGGGGTTCCAGATCATCCAGTCCTACCTCGCGCTCGGCGGCGGCGGGCTCCTCGGGCGGGGCCTCGGGGAGTCGAAGCAGAAGCTCTTCTACCTCCCCGAGCCCCACACGGACTTCATCTTCGCGATCCTCGGGGAGGAGCTCGGGTTCGCCGGCGCCGTCCTCACGGTCGGCCTCTTCGGGCTCCTGCTCTGGCGCGGCATCCGGGTCGGATTGCGCGTCGCCGATCCGTTCGGGGCGCTCCTCGCGTTCGGGGTCACGGCGTACCTCGCGACCCAGGCCGTGGTCAACCTCGGCGTCGTGGTCGGGCTGCTCCCGACGAAGGGGCTGCCGCTGCCGTTCGTGTCGTCCGGCGGGTCGTCGCTGCTGGTAGCGATGGCGGGGGTGGGCCTGCTCCTGAACGTCTCGCAGCGCGCCGAGGTCGATCCCCGATGACCGGGACGCGGGTCTTCAAGCGCTACCAGCAGGTCCACTTCGTGGGCATCGGCGGCGTGGGCATGAGCGGCCTCGCCGAGGTGATCCTGACGCTCGGCTACCGGGTGACCGGCTCCGACGCGCGGCGCAGCGAGGCGGTGGAGCGGCTCGAGCGGCTGGGCGCCAAGGTCCACGTGGGCCACGCCGCCGGGCACATCGAGGGCGCCCACGTGGTCGTCTACTCGTCGGCGGTCACCCGCGACAACCCGGAGCTCCAGGCCGCGCGCCAGCGCGGGATCCCGGTCATCCCGCGCGCGGAGATGCTCGCCGAGCTGATGCGGGTCAAGCACGGGATCGCCATCGCGGGAACCCACGGCAAGACCACCACGACCTCGATGGTCGGCGCCGTCCTGGCCGAGGCGGGATTCGATCCGACGCTGGTGGTGGGTGGGCGGGTGACGGCCCTCGGCGCCAACGCGCGGCTCGGCCAGGGCGACTTCCTGGTCGCGGAGGCCGACGAGTCCGACGGATCGTTCCTCCGGCTGACGCCGACGATCGCCGTGGTGACGACGATCGACGCCGAGCATCTCGACTACTACCGCGATCTGGCGGCGATCCGGGAGGCCTTCCTGTCGTTCGTGAGCAAGGTGCCGTTCTACGGCGCGGCCGTTCTCTGCGCCGACCAGCCGGAGATCCAGGCGATCCTGCCGCGGGTGGAGAAGCGCGTCATCACCTATGGCCTCGGCGCGCCGGCCGATCTGGTCGCCGCCTCGGTGCGACTCAACGAGCTGACCGCGCGCTTCGAGGTGCTCCAGCGCGGGGACTCGCTCGGCGAGCTCCGACTCCAGGTGCCGGGGCTCCACAACGTCGCCAACGCCCTGGCGGCCACCGCGGTCGGGCTCGACCTGGAGGTGCCGTTCGCCGTGGTACAGCGGGCGCTCGCCAGCTTCACGGGCGTCCACCGGCGCTTCCAGGTGAAGGGCGAGGTGGCGGGCATCCTGGTGGTCGACGACTACGGCCACCACCCGGCGGAGATCCGGGCCACCCTGGCCGCCGCGCGCCAGGGCTTCGCGCGACGGCGAGTCGTCGTGTTCCAGCCGCACCGCTACACGCGGACGTTCCATCTGTACGACGAGTTCCTGACGGCGTTCGACGACGCCGATGTCCTGTTCGTGACCGACATCTACCCGGCGGGCGAGCCGCCGATCCCCGGGGTCACGGCCCGTGGCCTGGCCGAGGGAATCGGGGCGCGCAGCGGCCGGGATGTCCGATACGTGGGCGACCGGGCCGAGGTGGTGGAGGCGGTCCTCCGAACCGCCCGGGCCGGTGACTTGATCCTGACCCTCGGGGCGGGCGACGTCGGCGCGGTTGCGGACCAGGTGCGTGAGCGCCTGGCCGCGCGTGAGACCCCGACCGGCGAGCATCCCCCGGGCGGAGAAGGAGACCAGCATGCTGGGTGAGATTCGTGGCGAGGTGCGCTTCAAGGAGCCGCTCGCGTTCCACACGTCGCTCCGCTGTGGCGGGCCAGCGGACATCTTCATCATTCCCCAGGACGTCGACGACGTCCGGAAGACGCTGATGTTCGCCGACAAGGAGAAGCTTCCCGTCGCGATCCTGGGCAGCGGACACAATACTCTCGTGCGGGACCGCGGCTATCGCGGGATCGTCCTCAAGATCGAGGGATGCCTCGGCCGCATGGAGTTCCACGGCGAGGAGGTCACGATCGGGTGCGGCGCCGGTCTGTCGACGATGATCCGCGAGGCCGCCGCGCTGGGGCTCGGCGGCATCGAGTGCCTGGTCGGGATCCCCGCGACCCTGGGCGGGGCACTCGCGATGAACGCCGGCACCCATGACGGCGCCATCTGGGATTTCGTGTCGGCGGTGTACTTCCTGCACGCGGACGGAACGATCGGCGAGCTGAAGCCGGCGCCGGGGTTCACGCATCGCACGTTCTCGCTCCCGACGGGGGCAATCCTTCTGGGTGTGCGCCTGCAGCTTCACCGCAAGCCGCAGAAGGAGATCATGGCGGAGATTCGCGCGCGCCTCAAGCACAAGAAGGCCACGCAGCCGCTCGCGCTGGCGGCCGCGGGCTGCGTCTGGAAGACCCCCGACTACGACCACGCGGCGCGGCTGCTCGAGAAGACCGGGCTCCGGGGCAAGCGCGTGGGCGGCGCCGAGATCTCCGCGAAGCACGCGAACTTCATCCTCAATCGCGGCGGAGCCACCGCACAGGACGTCCTGGGCCTCCTCGAGCTCGCCTTCGAGCGCGTGTACACGCAGACGGGCATCCGGCTCACCTCGGAGCTCCGGGTCATGGGCGATTGAATCCGGTGACGCCCACGGGCCGCCACAGGCCGAAGGCCGTCCAGCCAAATGAGACCGTCCGACCAGCTCCCGCGGAGCCAGGGGACCGTGCAGCGATGAGCACCGTCCCCCCGTCCCGCACCCTGTCGGGACCGCGGAGTCGTCCCGCGCCGTCCACCGACCTCGCGTCCCGGACGCGGCTGATCGCCAACCAACGTCACCGGACCCGCCACGGGGGGTCGCCCCTCCGTCGGGCGTTCCAAGTTCTGGCCGTCGGGCTGACCCTGACCGGATTGACCGTCGCGGCGCGGGTGGCCGCGGACTGGATCCAGCGGACGCCGCTCCTGGCGACGCGGAGCGTGGAGATCGCCGGGACGCGCCGCCTGGACGAGGGCGTCGTGCGCGCGGCCGTCGGCATCGAGCCGGGGACGAACCTCCTCACGATCGACGTCGCCGCCACCGAGACGCGTGTGGCCAGCCTGCCCGGGGTCCGGCGGGCGCACGTCGCCCGGCATCTGCCGGGACGCTTGACCGTAATGGTGGAGGAGCGCGAGCCCTACGCCCTCGTCAACGCCGGCGGGCTCCACTGGATCGACGCCGAGGGGTACCTCGTCACCTCCGACGCCCGGCCGGGGTCGACCGGTCTGCCGATCCTCACCGGCATCGATGCGCCGACACCCGGCCCGACCGCGCCCTCCGAGAGCCTGCGGTCCGGCCTGACCCTGCTCCATGTCCTGCAGCGCACCTCCGGACGCCTGGCCACGCGCGTCTCCGAGGTGGACCTGGGGCGCCCGAACGGTCCGGTGCTCTACCTCGTCGACGGGATCGAGGTGCGCCTGGGGCCCGACGCCTGGGGCGACCGCCTGGCCCGCCTGGACGGTGTCCTCGCCGAGCTCGACGGCCGGGGCGAGCTGATGGCGTCGATCGACCTCCGGTTCAGGGACCAAGTCGTGCTCACGCCCCGGATCCTGACGACGTCGACTGCCCCGGGCCGTGCCTCGGGTGCGGCCGGGCGACGCCGGCTCGCCGGGGAGCTCGCCACCTCAGGAGTGCCGGCGATGGCCGGCTTGGAGCGACGCTGACGGTGCGCAGGACGCAGAGCATCATCACGGGACTCGACGTGGGAACGACGAAGGTCTGCGCGGTCATCGGCGAGGTCACGCCGACCGGCGTGGACGTGATCGGCATCGGGCAACACCCGTCCCGGGGACTCCGCAAGGGAGTCGTCACCAACGTCGAGTCCACCGTGGAGGCGATCAAGCGCGCCGTCGCCGAGGCGGAGCAGGCGGCCGGCGTCGAGGTCGACGCCGTCTACGCGTCGATCGGCGGCGGGCACATCCGGGGGGTCAACAGCCAGGGCACGGTGGCGGTCCAGGGGCGTACGCGGGAGGTCGCCGCCGGCGACGTCGCGCGCGCGGTGGACGCGGCGCGGGCGGTCGGCTTGCCGCCCGATCGCGAGATCCTCCACGTACTGACCCAGGGATTCACCGTCGACGACCAGGACGGGATCCGGGAGCCCATCGGCATGCTCGGAAGCCGTCTGGGCGTCTCGGTGCACCTGGTCACCGGCGCGGCCACGGCGGTGCAGAACGTCGTGCGCAGCGTGAACCGGGCGGGCCTCACCGTGGAGGACGTCGTGCTGCAGCCCTTGGCGTCCGGCGAGTCCGTGCTCACGCCCGACGAGCGGGAGCTGGGCGTTCTCCTGATCGACGTCGGCGGCGGCACGGCGGACGTCGCGCTGTTCCGGGACGGCGCCGTGTGGCACACCGCCGTGATCCCGCTCGGCGGCGACCACATCACGAACGACATCGCCGTCGGGCTCCGGACGCCGCCTCCGTCCGCCGAGGAGCTCAAGAAGCTCTTCGGATGTGCTCAGGCGAGCCTCGTGCTCGAGGACGAGACGGTCGAGGTGCCCTCGATCGGCGGCCGGAAGCCGAGGGTCCTCTCGCGCCAGACCCTGGCCCGCATCGTCCAAGCGCGGGTCGAGGAGATCCTCACGCTCGTGGCGCGGGGGGTGAACCAGGCCGGGCTCGACGACGCGGCGACCGCGGGAGCGGTGGTCACGGGAGGGGTGACGATCATGGAGGGCGTTCCGGAGCTCGCCGAGACGATCCTCGACCTGCCGGTCCGGCGTGGCATCCCGAAGTGGGTCGGCGGGCTCTACGAGCAGGTGGAGAGTCCGGTGTTCGCGACGGCCGTCGGGCTGGTCCTGACCGGAGCCCGGCGGGATCGCCCGACGGACACCTCGGTCCGGGTGCCCGGGTTCGGCGAGGGCTGGCCCGGCATGGGCCGGACGGCACGCCGCGTCCGCGAATGGTTCCGGGAGATCTTCTGATGGGGCGACGTCGCAGTGGGCGGGGACAAGCAAGCTCGCCGGCCGGCGCGGAGCGTCGGCCGAAGAGGGGAGAAGGGACGATGCGAGAAGAGCTCATCTTCCGGCTCGAGGAGGAGGATCGGGAGCTCGCGGCGAAGATCCGGGTCGTCGGACTGGGGGGTGGCGGCTCGAACGCCGTGAACCGGATGATCAGCTCGCGCTTCACGGGCGTGACGTTCTCGGTGGCGAACACCGACGCGCAGGCGCTCCGCGCCTCCCCGGCCCAGATCAAGATCCAGCTCGGCGGGAAGCTCACCGGCGGTCTCGGGGCCGGCTCGGACCCGGAGGTCGGCCGGCGCGCCGCGAACGAGGACCGGGAGGTCCTCCACCAGACGCTGACCGGTGCCGACATGGTCTTCATCACGGCGGGCATGGGGGGCGGCACGGGGACGGGGGCGGCGCCGGTCGTCGCGGCGATCGCCAAGGAGCTGGGCGCGCTCACGGTCGCCTGTGTCACCAAGCCGTTCCAGTTCGAGGGTCCGCGCCGCATGCGCCAGGCGGAGGCGGGCATTCAGGAGCTCCGAGGGATCGTCGACACGCTGCTCACGATCCCCAACCAGCGACTCCTCACGGTCGTCGAGAAGGGCACGTCGCTCCAGGAGGCGTTCAAGGTCGCGGACTCGGTCCTGCAGCAGGCGGTGCAGGGCATCTCCGACCTCATCCTGGTGCCGGGCCTCATCAACCTGGACTTCGCCGACGTGCGCACGATCATGTCGGGTATGGGCATGGCGCTGATGGGCACGGGCATCGGCCGGGGCGAGCATCGCGCCGTGGACGCGGCGCAGAAGGCGATCGCGAGCCCCCTCCTCGAGGAGACGTCGATCCAGGGCGCCCGCGGGGTCCTGATCAACATCACGGGGGGCTCCGACCTCACGCTCCACGAGGTCAACGAGGCGGCCAGCACGGTGGCCGAGGCGGCCGAGGGCGACGCCAACGTCATCGTGGGGGCGGTAGTCGACGAGGCGCTCGGGGACGAGATCCGGGTGACCGTCATCGCGACGGGGTTCGATGACGCCCGTGGCGTCGCCCATCCGCTCGCGTCGGCGGCGGGGGCGATGGCGGGGGCCGGTGCACCGTCCTCCGGCCGGCCGGTCGATCTCAAGGCCTACCGCGGGGGCGACCGGCCGTCGCCGTGGCGGCGACCGCGCGTGGACGGGGTGCGCGCGGACGGACTCGACGCGATGGGCGGCGACGATCTGGACATCCCGGCGTTCCTCCGTCGCCAGGCCGACTGACGCGTCGGCGCGGGGGAATCTGGCCGTGGCCGCCCGCCGGACGGCCGCGGCCCGCCCCGGCGCGCCCGGGCTCCCGTCGCGATCGATCTCATGGTGAGCTGGTCCGGGGCGCCGCCCACGCATTGCGAGCTGCCGGCCCTCGCGGCCGCCGGCGTGGCGCACGCCTTCACGACGCGGCATCAGGGCAGCTTCGCCGCGGTGTCGGCGCCGGCCGGGCCGTTCGGGGACCGTCGATGGCCGGCGCTCGACGCCCTCGGCGTCGCGTCGGGCACCGTCCGCTACGCACGGCAGGTTCACGGCGGCGAATGCCTCGACGCCGATGCGGCTGACGTCGGGAGGACTGGTCGGCACGGGAGACGCCCTGTTCACCCGACAGCGGGGCCGACCGCTGGCCGTCTTCACCGCGGACTGCGTGCCCCTGGTCGTCGCCGACCCGGAGCGGCGGGTGCTCGGCCTGGCCCACGCGGGATGGCGGGGCACCGTGCGAGGGATCGCGGGCCGACTGGTCGCGGCGCTCGTCGAGCAGGCGGGTGCCCGCCCGGACCGGCTCCGTGCGGCGATCGGGCCCTCCATCGGCCCGTGCTGCTACGAGGTCGACGAGCCCGTGGTGGGACCCCTGCGGACGGCCTTCCCGGAGGCGTGGGAGCGGTGGGCGCGTCCGGGAGCGGCCGGACGCCCGGGTCACTGGTGGCTGGACCTCTGGGCGGCGAACGCCGATCAGCTGGCGGCGGCCGGCGTCCCCTCGGGCGCGATCTCGAGCCCGCGCCTGTGCACGGGTTGCCAGCGCGATCTGTTCTTCTCGTACCGGAAGGAGGGGATGGCCGGGCGACTCGCGACGCTCGCCGTGCTCGACTGAGCTCTCACTCGCCGACGCTGCGCTTGGCCCGCGCGATGGCGATCAGGGCCATGGCGAGGAGGAGCGACGGGATGGCCATCAGGCCGTCCAGGATGCGCATGAGGATCGCGTCGGCCACCCGGATGTAGCCGGCGACGAGGCCGATGGCGAGCCCGACGCCGGTGGCAGGATCACCACGCTGAAGCCGATCATCAGCGAGATCCGCCCGCCGTCGATGGAGCGGCTGTCAGACATCGCGGCCGAAGCTGTCGGTCCCGAACCAGAACTGCTCGGACGGTAGTCGGATCCCGACCGGCATCGCCAGGCCGACGGCGAGGACCAGTGTCGTCACCTACAGGACGACCCTGGGCTCGAGCCGTTGGCCGATCAACAGCGAACCCGGATGGTGGCGAGAAGATCGACGTCCCGTCCGGCAGGCGGCGCAGATGCGCTAGCAAGAGGCTCCGAGGGGGCCCTCCGGGTCGGGTCAGTCCTTCGAAGGTGTGCGACGGCGCGGGCGTCTTGTCCCGAAAGCTTCCATCCGCCATCGCGACCGCGACCTGAGGTCCCGGTAGTGATGTCCATGGACGACGCGTTCATGGCAAGATGCGGACCGACGTGACCCTCGTCGATGAAAATGAACTGAACGCGTCATTCTGTGCGCAACGATCAATCTCTGCGCGCGCGCCGGACGTCGCAAGAGACGCATTGCCACAAGCTTGCCAGTGGACGCGGAACCCGTGGAACCTAGGAGGGGAGAACCATGAACGGCAAGACCATCGTCACGTTCGTCTTGGGAATCGCGCTGGGTGTCGCGTTGTCAGCCAGCGTCATGACGGTAATGGCGCAACACCCTGAGGACCGTCTCCCGGCCGACTCCCTGCAGAGGATCTTGGCGCAGAACACCAGAATGCTCGAAGGACAGCAGCAGATCTTGAGCAACCTGTCCGACATCAAGTCCGACGTGCAGTTCATCAAGTCCAACTTCGGGCGGTTCCAGCGCCCGTCCGCGAGTCGCGCCCCCATGGCGAACAGGCTGCGTGGACCGCTGGGCGAGGACCCCGCGGCGGAGGTTCGGCGCAGTGAGGCAAACGGTAGCGGCGTCGAAAGACGCACCCGAAACTGCTGGATGTGTTAGGGGCGGACCGGCCGCCGAAGAGCTTCGACGATTTGGAGGACGCCCCAGAAGATCTGAGCGAACCTAACCCGCTGTTGGATCAGGAATCCGAGCGGGCGATGGTCAGGCTGGTTCGTCCTGATTGGGCGGGGAGTGGTAGCAGCGCGGTAGCACCGGTGTGGAGCCCAGCCGACCCTACTCCCGCCACGGCCTTCGGGAAGCCGGGGGGGACGACGCCTGCCGTCGGCGATGTCCGGGGCTGCTGCGCGAGCCTTTGGGGCCCTGGAGGCCGAGTTCCGTGCTCTCAGTGGGGCACTGTATGCCACCACGTCGAGCTGGGGGTCAGCCGCTTCATCCCAACTACCCCCGGAGTTCAATCCTCCCCCTGCCCACGATCTTTCTTTGGGGGCTCATCGTGAGTTAGCCTTGATCGGCGATTGCCACAGGCGAGGACTCGAACATCTGGCGCACTGTGTGCGGCCGGGGGTGTCGGGTCGGTGGTCGCTGGATCTCTGGGCGGCCAACGCCGATCAGCTGGCGGCGGCCGGCGTCCCCACGGGCGCGATCTCGAGCCCGCGCCTGTGCACGGGTTGGCAGCGCGATCTGTTCTTCTCGTACCGGAAGGAGGGGATGGCCGGGCGACTCGCGACGCTCGCCGTGCTCGACTGACGGCGACGCGTCGCGCGCGCGGCGTGGCGCCGGGCCGGCGAACCCGCTACAATATCGGCGCGCATGAGCGGACCCGACATTCGCGCCAACCTCGCGGCGGTGCAGGGCAGGATCGCCGACGCGGCTCGCCGCACCGGCCGCCGCGAGGACGCCGTGCTCCTCGTCGCGGTCTCCAAGACGATTGACGTCGAAGGGGTGCGCGCCGCCGTCGCCGCCGGGGTGCCGGCTTTGGGGGAAAACCGCGTGCAGGAGGCGCGGGAGAAAGTCGCCGCGATCGGGCGGCCGTGCCCCTGGCACCTGATCGGCCACCTCCAGACGAACAAGGTCCGCGACGCGCTCGCGTGCTTCGACCTGGTGCAGTCGGTCGACCGGCTGCCGCTCGCCGAGGCGCTCTCGGCCCGGGCGGCGCAGGACCGGCGCCGCGTCGACGTCCTCGTCCAGGTCAACGTCGCAGCGGAGCCCCAGAAGGGGGGCGTGCGGCCCGAGGACCTCCGCGCGGCGCTCGAGGCGATGGCGTCGCTCCCGGGGCTCCGGCTGCGCGGGCTCATGACGATCCCCCCGCTTCCCCGTGAGCCCGAGGACTCCCGGCCGCACTACCGAGAGATGCGGAAGCTGCTGGACGCCGCGCGCACCTGGGGCCTGGGCGCCGACTTCACGGAGCTGTCGATGGGGATGAGCGGCGACTTCGAGGTGGGGGTCGAGGAAGGGGCGACGATCGTGCGCGTCGGCACCGCGATCTTCGGACCCCGGGGAGGCTGAACCGTGAACGCCAGGCGCCCCTGCATCATGCTGGACCGGGAGGACTGACCGTGTCGATCCGGGACAAGCGGATCGGGTTCCTGGGCGGCGGCAACATCGGCGAGGCCCTCATCCGAGGCCTCACGAAGACGGGGCTGGTCCCGGTCGACCATCTCCTGGTGGCCGACGTGCGCGGGGACCGCCTCGACGAGCTGCGGCGGCTGTACGGCGTCCTCGCCGCCGCCGACAACGTGACGCTCGTGCGGCGGGCCGACGTCGTCATCCTGGCGGTCAAGCCCCAGATCCTCCGCGAGGTCCTGGAGGAGATCGCCCCCGCGACGCCGGGGAAGCTCCTCGTCTCCGTGGCGGCCGGCGTCGCCACCGGTGAGATCCGCCGGCACTTGCCCCCCGGCACCCGGCTGATCCGGGTCATGCCGAACACGCCCGCCCTGGTGCTCGAGGGCGCGACTGCCATCGCGCACGCCGCCGGCCTGGCCGACGGCGACCTGGACACGGCCCGGCAGATCTTCGAGGCCGTGGGCCGGGCGGTCGTCCTGGACGAGGAGATGATGGACGCGGTGACCGGCCTGTCCGGCTCGGGCCCCGCGTACATCGCGCTCGTCGTCGAGGCCCTCGCCGACGGCGGCGTCCGGGTGGGCCTGGACCGCAAGACCGCGATGACGCTGGCCATGCAGACCGTGCTGGGCACGGCCCGGCTGCTCATCGACACCGGCATGCACCCGGGCCAGCTCAAGGACATGGTCAGCTCGCCAGGGGGAACCACGATCGCCGGCATCCACACGCTGGAGGCGGGGGGTCTCCGGCGCACGCTGATCGACGCCGTCGAGCGGGCAACCCAGCGCTCGCGCGAGCTCGGAGAGGGCCGGTAGCGCCGCCGTGTTCGTGATCAGGGAGTTCCTGCTGGCGGCCGCCTGGCTCCTCGAGTACGTCCTCTGGGCCTACATGTGGATCATCATCATTCGATCCCTCCTCTCCTGGGTCAATCCGGACCCGTGGAACCCGATCGTCCGCTTCCTCTATCAAGTGACCGAGCCCGTGCTCCGGCCGATCCGGCGGCGCCTTCCGATGACCGGGATCGACTTCTCCCCGGTCGTCGTCATCCTGGCGATCTACTTTCTCCAGCGGTTCCTGGTCCGCGTCCTCGTGGAGATGGCGTACCGATTCGGGTGAGTCACGGCTAGGGAGGAACTCCGATGCGCATGACCGCGACGGACATCCGCCAGCAGCAGTTCGCCGTCCGCTTCTTCCGGGGGTTCGACCCGCAGGAGGTCGACGCCTTCCTGGAGGAGATGGCCGACGACTTCGACGAGCTGGCGCGGGAGAACGCGGCTCTGAAGGAGCAGGTGCTCGTGCTCGAGGAGCGGTCCCGCGGCGTCGAGGGACGCGAGAAGACGCTCCAGGAGACGCTGGTCACGACGCAGAAGATCGCCGAGGAGTTCAAGGAGAACTCGCGGCGCGAGGCGGAGCTGGTCCTGCGCGAGGCGCACCTCCGGGCCGAGAAGTTCATGCAGGACACCCGGGAGGAGCACACGAGGCTGACCACCGAGATCACCAGGCTCCGGCGTCTCCGCCGGCAGCTCGGCGAGGAGATCCTGAACACGCTGTCGACGCACAAGCGGCTCGCCGAGGAGGCGCTGGCGGAGGGCGATGGCGCCGCCTGAGACACGCCTGACCGTGGAGGTCCGACCCCGCGCGGGCCGGGACGGCGTCGCCGGGTGGGACGGCCCGATCCTGCGGCTTCGGGTCGCGGCCCCGCCGGCCGGCGGCGCCGCGAACGAGGCGGTCCGCGCGCTCCTGGCCGAGCGGCTGGGCTGCGCTCGCTCCCGCGTCGAGATCGTGCGCGGCCACACCGGTCGGACCAAGATCGTCCGGATCGCCGGCCTCGCGCCTGCCGATGCCGCGGCCCGGCTCGACAAGCCCGGCGCCCCGCCCCCGAGCGGCGCCGCGCCCCGCTCCCGGTAGTGGGCGCGCTCGCCTTCAGCCCCATCAGCTGGCAAGGGGACCGTCTGGTCCTGCTGGATCAGCGCCGTCTTCCCGGGGAAGAGGTGTACCTCGAGTGCCACACGTGGCTCGAGGTGGCGGACGCGATCCGCACGCTGGCGGTGCGCGGGGCTCCCGCCATCGGCGTGGCGGCGGCCTTCGGCGTGGCGCTGGCGGGGCTCGCGAGCCCGGCCGGCGACGCCGACGCCCTCCTGGGGGATCTCGAGACGGCGTCCTCCGGTCTGGCCGCGACGCGCCCGACGGCGGTCAATCTCTTCTGGGCGCTCGAGCGCATGCGGCGCCTGCCCGGAGCCGTCGGACGCTCCCGCCGGCGGCGCTGCGGGAGGGTCTCGTCGTCGAGGCGCAGGCGATCCTCGACGAGGACGTCGCGGCGAACCGCCGCATGGGCGCGCTCGGGGCCGAGCTCGTGCCCGCGGGCGCGCGGATCCTGACTCACTGCAACGCCGGTGGGCTCGCGACGGCCGGCTACGGGACGGCGCTCGGCGTCGTGCGGGGCGCCGTCGAGGCCGGGCTTCAGCCCTTCGTCTGGGTCGACGAGACGCGGCCCGTGCTCCAGGGCGCGCGGCTCACCGCGTGGGAGCTGGCGCGCGAAGGCATTCCCCACGCGGTCATCGCCGACGTCGCGGCGGCCTCGACGATGGCCCGCGGCGAGGTGGACCTGGTCGTGGTGGGCGCCGACCGGATCGCCGCCAACGGCGACACGGCCAACAAGATCGGGACCTACGGGGTGGCGGTGCTGGCCCGCCACCACGGGATTCCCTTCTACGTCGCCGCGCCCTTCTCGACCATCGACCCGACGATCGCGGACGGCTCGGCCATTCCGATCGAGGAGCGGGATCCGCGCGAGGTCCAGGAGCTGGCGGGCCGGCGCATCGTCCCGGCGGCGTCCCCGGCCCGGAACCCGGCCTTCGACGTGACACCCGCCTCGCTCGTCACCGCCATCATCACGGAGCGCGGCGTCTTCCGCCCTCCGTACGCTTTCGGAGCGTAGCGCACATCCAAGGAGTCACGGCATGAAGAAGTACCATCTCCTGGCCCCCGGCCCGACCCCCATCCCGCCCGACGTCCTCCAGGCCATCGGCCGCCCGATCATCCACCACCGGACGCCCGAGTTCGAGGCGCTCTTCGGCCGGGTCCGCGCCGGCCTCGCGGAGCTGATCGGGACGCGGAACGAGGTGATCGTCCTGGCGGCGTCGGGGACGGGCGCGCTCGAGGCCGCCGTCGTCAACCTCTGCTCGCCGGGGGACGAGGTGCTCGTCGTGCGCTGCGGCAAGTTCGGCGAGCGATGGCACGACATCGCGCGCGCGTTCGGCATCACCGTCCATGCGCTCGACGCGCCTTACGGCGAGACGGTCGAGCCGGTGCGCGTCGCGGCGGCGCTGGCCCAGCACCCGCACGCTCGCGCGCTCTTCGTGACCCAGAGCGAGACGTCCACCGGCGTCCTGGAGGACGTCGAGGCCTACGCCGCGCTCACCCGGCGGACCGAGACCCTGTGCGTCGTGGACACCGTCTCGTCGCTCGGCGTGGTGCCGTGCCCGATGGACGACTGGGGGATCGACGTGGTGGTCGCCGGCTCGCAGAAGGGGCTCATGTGCCCGCCGGGCCTCGCGTTCATCGCTCTCAACGACCGCGCCTGGGCCGCGGCCGGGCGGGCGACCTGCCCCCGGTTCTACTGGGACCTGCCCACCGAGCGCGGCTGGCAGGCGAAGAACCAGGGGCAGTTCACTCCGGCCGTGTCGCTGCTCGCCGGGCTGGACGTCGCCATCGGGCTCCTCCGGGCCGAGGGCCTGCCGGAGGTCTACCGCCGCCATGATCGGCTCGCGCGCGCGGCCCGGGCCGGGGCGCAGGCGCTCGGCCTCGGCCTCTTCGCGCGCGCGACCCCGAGCCCCGCCGTCACTGCGATCGTCGCGCCCTCCGGCGCCGACGGCGAGGCCGTCGTGCGGATGTACGGCGCGGAGCACAACGTGACCATCGCCGGCGGCCAGGGTGAGATGAAGGGCAAGCTGTTCCGGCTGGCCCATCTCGGCTGGGTCGACGAGGCCGATCTGGTGGTCGGGCTCGCGGTGCTCGAGCGCGTCCTGCTCGGGCTCGGTGTCCCCGTGGAGCTGGGCGCCGCCGTCGCCGCCGCCCAGCGGATCTTCGCGAAGGAAGGTTGAGCCCGGGGTGGGGGAGCCGGCCGCCAAGCGGGTTCTCGTCACCGATTCCCTCCAGGAGGTCGGGATCGAGACCCTCCGCCGGGAGGGCGTGCTGGTCGACGTGGTCCCGACCCTGCCGTCCGACGAGCTGGCCCGGCGGATCCCGCCGTACGCCGGCCTCGTGGTCCGGAGCGCCACCCGCGTCACGGCGGAGGTGATCGACGCGGGCGCCGCGCTCGAGGTGATCGGCCGCGCGGGGGTCGGTCTCGACAACGTCGACGTGGAGGCGGCGACGCGCCGGGGCATCGTCTGCATGAACACTCCCGGTGGGAACACCATCGCCGCCGCCGAGCACACCATGGCGCTGCTCCTCGCCGTCGCCCGGAAGCTCCCCCAGGCCCACGCGCACCTCCGTGGCGGCAAGTGGGAGCGCGAGCGCTTCCTGGGAGCGGAGGTGTACGGGAAGACGCTCGGCATCGCCGGCCTCGGGCGGATCGGCTCCGAGGTCGCCCGGCGCGCGCAGGGGTTCGCGATGACGGTCGTCGCCTACGATCCCTACCTCGGCACGGAGGTCGCGGAGCGGCTCGGCGTCGAGCTGGTCGACCTCGACGGCCTCCTCCGCCGGTCGGACTTCATCACCGTGCATCTCCCGCTGACGCGGGAGACGCGCGGCCTCATCGGCGCCGCCGAGCTCGCGCGGACGAAGCCCGGCGTGAGGCTCGTGAACTGCGCCCGCGGAGGCATCGTGGACGAGGCCGCCCTCGCGGCGGCGGTCCAGACGGGCCACGTCGCGGGCGCGGGGCTCGACGTCTTCGAGCAGGAGCCGCCGTGGGGCTCGCCGGTCCTCGACCTGGAGCCGATCGTCGTGACGCCGCATCTCGGGGCCTCGACCGAGGAGGCGCAGACCCAGGTCGCGGTGGCCATCGCGCAGCAGGTCGCCGACCTCTTGCTGCGCGGGGTCGTCCGGCACGCGGTGAACGCTCCCAGCGTGGACCCCGATCTCCTGCGGGAGCTGGCGCCCTACCTGACGCTCGCGGTGAAGCTCGGGTCGTTCCTCGGCCAGCTCGCCGAGGGGCGGATGGCGGAGGTGCGTCTCACCTACGCGGGCGAGGTCGCCGGTCACGCGATCCAGCCGCTCACCGTGACCTTCCTGCGGGGCCTCCTCGGTGTGATCCTGGAGGAGAACGTGACCGACGTGAACGCGCCGTACCTCGCGCAGCAGCGCGGACTGCGCGTGGTCGAGGCGAAGACCCCGGTGAGCGAGGACTACGCGAGCCTGGTGACGGCGGAGCTCGTCACCGACCGCGGCCAGTGGCAGGCGGCGGGGGCGCTCTTCCACCGGAAGGAGCCGCGGATCGTCCAGGTGGACGGGTTCGACGTGGAGGCGCCGGCGGCGGGCTTCATGGTCGTCCTGACGAACGACGACGTGCCCGGCGTGATCGGCCGGATCGGCACCCTCTTCGGCGCACGCGGGATCAACATCGCGGGCATGCAGCTCGGCCGGCAGCGCCCGGGCGGCCGCGCCGTGTCGATCCTGAGCCTGGACACCACGGTCCCCGACGCCGTGCTGGCCGAGCTGCTCGCGCTGCCCTCGATCCGCTCGGCGCGCCTCGTGCGGCTGTAGGGCTCCTCATCCCGGCGTGGTCCGGAGTCCGGGCAATCTTGATTGGGGGCTGAGATGAAGGCTCTACCGGCTCTTCTCACGAGCATTCTGGGCATCGGTCTCATGGTCGCGCCGCTCGCCGGCGAGGCGCAGCCGGCCCTCGAGCAGTTCCGCTTCGATCCGCCCCAGCTGTGCCTACGGGACACTTTCCGGTGGGGGGTCTCGTACCGGGGGCTTCCCGGCGGCTTGGCCGCCGTGAAGGACTTCGAAGTGCGGGGGCTCTGGGAGGGGCGACCGGTCCGCTCACCCTTGACTCCGACGAGAGACGACCTTCAGCGCTACACGGCCGACCAGGGCCGGTTCGAGAGCCACCGCCTGCACTGGCCGAGGAAGGCGCTGGCGGGCGAGACCGAGTTTCGGTACACGGTGCGAGTCGTGCTCGCCGACGGGCAGGAAGTCACGAGCGCGACGTCAGTGCGCTACGCGGACACCTGTCCGCCACCCGCGCTTCACACGACGCTCGCGGCCGGGCCGACCGGCCGTATCGGCCTCCAGACCACCACGCCGACGATCTCCGAATTCCTCCAGGGACTCAGGCCCACGGCCACCAGCCTGATCTGGGGGGACCTCGAGTTTCCTCCGGAGCCCCTCGGGCGGAGCCCGGCCGTCGTGCTGGTGCACGGCTCCGGGGGGATAGGCGCTCGCGAGGACCGGTGGGCCGAGGAGCTTCGTCTGGCCGGCGCCGCGACGTTCGTCCTCGATAGCTTCACGGGCCGGGCCGTTGCCAGCACCGCCGAGGACCAGTCGCAGCTGAGCAGCCAGGCGATGATCGGAGATGCCTACCAGGCCTTGGCGCTGCTGGCCACGCACCCTCGGATCGATCCCGCGCGAATCGCGGTGATGGGGTTTTCGAAGGGTGGCGCCGTCGCGCTGTACGCGGCGCTGACGCGGTTCCAGCGCCTGCACGGGCCGGCCGGCGCACGGTTCGCGCACCACATCGCCTTCTACCCCCCTTGCTACTACACGTACGTGGACGATCTCGCGGTGAGCGACCGCCCGATCCGAGTCTTCCACGGGACGGCGGACGACCTCGCTCCCGTCGAGCTCTGTCGCGCCTACGTGGAGCGGCTGCGGCGAGCCGGCGCCGACGCGCAGATCATCGAGTACGCCGGCGCCCACCACGGGTTCGACCGCCCGGGCGCCGCGCCGGCGCGGCGCAATCCCGGCGAGCAGAATGCCAGCCGCTGCTTCTGGGAGGAGCGCCCGGCGGGCCACCTCGTGAACCGGGACACCGGGCAGCCGTTCAGCGTCGACGACTCGTGCGTGATCCGAGGGGGGACCTTTGGCCCCGATCCGGCCGCCTACCGCGCGGCGTTCCAGGCGGTGAAAGCTCTCCTCGGGGTGGAAGCCCGGCCGACCCCGTGACCGGGACCGGCGGGATCGGCCGGATCGGCACGCTTCTCAGTGATCGATTCGAGTCGGGCCGGCCGATCCCGTGCCGCGTGAGGGCGGCCGGGGAGTCCTCCGAGAGGAGCAGCAGCGAGGAATGGCGCGGTCGCTGCTCCTGAGCTGCGAGGCCGTCGGCAAGGCCTACGGGGCCCGGACGCTCTTCGACGAGCTGTCGCTCGGGCTCCTCGAGGGGACCAGGTGGGCCTGGTGGGCCCGAACGGCTCCGGCAAGTCCACCCTGCTCAAGATCCTCGCCGGGATCGAGATGCCCGATCGGGGGAGCCGCGCCGTTCGGAACGGGATCCGCGTCGGCTACGTCCCGCAGGATCCGACCTTTGAGCCCGTTGGCCAACCCGGTGGCCCACCGGGCGGCACCGTCGAGGACGTGATCGCCGCCGCGCTGACCATGGTGGACGAGGACGAGCGTCCCGGGCGCATCGCGCAGACCCTCGGCCGCGCCGGATTCGCGGATGGGCGCGCGGCGGTCGCTGCGCTGTCCGGCGGCTGGAGGAAGCGCCTGGCGATCGCCCGAGCGCTGGCGGATGCGCCCGACGTGCTGCTGATGGACGAGCCCACCAACCACCTCGACGTGGATGGCATCCTCTGGCTGGAGGGCATCCTGGCCGATCGCGCGCGCGCCGTCCTCGTCGTGAGCCATGACCGCTACTTCCTCGAGCACGTGGCCACCCGCATGCTGGAGCTGAACCGGGCCTACCCGGGCGGCCTCTTCCAGACCGATGGACGGTACAGCGAGTTCCTCGCGCGCCGCGACGACTTTCTCCGCGGGCAGGCGGCCTACGAGGAGTCGCTGGCCAACACGGTGCGTCGCGAGATCGAGTGGCTGCGGCGCGGCGCGAAGGCGCGCTCCACCAAGGCGAAGGGACGCATCCGGGAGGCCGGCCGCCTCATCGAGGAGCTCGAAGGCGCGCGAGCGCGCGCCACCGCCGGCACGGCCGGCATCGAGCTGTCCGCGTCAGGGCGTCGGACCCGCAAGCTGCTCGTCGCGAGGGGACTCTCGAAGTCGCTCGGCGGCCGCCCGCTCTTCGCGGGGCTCGACCTCACCGTGGTGCGGGGCACCCACGTCGGCCTCATCGGCCCGAACGGCAGCGGCAAGACGACGCTGCTCGACTTGCTCACCGGCACCCTCCGTCCCGACGCCGGCGAGATCGAGCGGGCCGAGGGGCTCCGGCTCGTCCGCTTCGAGCAACACCGCGCGAACCTCGACCCCGACCAGACCCTTCGTCGGGCGCTCGCGCCGGAGGGCGACGCGGTCGTCTTCCGAGACCGAAGCATCCACGTGGCCGCGTGGGCCAAGCGCTTCCTGTTCCGGCCCGAGCAGCTCGAGCTGCCCGTGGGTCGCCTGTCGGGTGGCGAGCAGGCGCGCATTCTCATCGCGCGCTTGATGCGGGAGCCTGCCGACCTGCTGATCCTCGATGAGCCGACGAACGACCTCGATATCCCGACGCTCGAGGTTCTCGAGGACAGTCTCGCCGAGTTCGAGGGAGGCCTCGTGCTCGTCACGCACGACCGCTTCATGCTCGAGCGCGTGTCCAGCGTGGTTCTGGCCCTCGACGGTGAGGGCGGGGCCGAGACGTTCGCGGACTACGCACAGTGGGAAGCGGCCCGCGCCACCCGGCCGCCGATGCCGCGCGACACGCCGCCGCCGGCGCCCACGCCTCCGCGGCCCAAGATCAAGCGTCTCGGATACCTCGATCGGCGCGAGTGGGACGGCATGGAGCGGGCGATCCTGGACGCGGAAGCCGCCGTCGAGGCCTGCCAGCGCGCGGCGGACGACCCCGGGATCGCGTCGAACCCGGCGGCGCTTCAGACGCACTACGCGGCGCTCGAGGCCGCGCGCGCCCGGGTGGATCGGCTCTACGCGCGCTGGGCCGAGCTCGAAGCCAAGCAGCCCGATCTCTAGCGAGCGCGCCGACCTGTCTTCAGCGGCGCAGGCCCTCGACGACGGGGGCGAGCATCTCGATCCCCTTCGGGCCCGGCGGGTGGACGAGGCTGAACGTCAGCTGCCGCACGCCCGCCGCCTGGAAGGTCCGCGCATGCTCGAGGATCTCGGCGGTCGTGCCGACGCGCGCCATCTGCCGCATGCCGCCGAGCTCGAAGACCGCGGCGCCGGCCGGCGCCGTCACGCCGGGCAGGCCGGGCCGGGGCTCCCCGGGCGCTCTGGAGCGCGATGCGGGTCCCGGCCGTCCTGGTGATGGTCGCGGGATCCCGGCCGACCTCGGCGCACGCCCGGTCGAGGGCCTGGAACGGGGCGCTCACGCCCGGCGGCCTCGAGATGGTAGTCGGCGTCGTAGATGTCGGCGTAGCGGGCGGCCAGCGCCAGCATGCGCGGGCGCTGGGCGCCGATCAGGATCGGCGGCCCCGTCGGACGGGGCCCGCGCGGCGCGAGGACGCAGTCACGCGCCTGGTAGTACTGCCCCTGGAAGTCGACGCGGCCCTGGCGGAGGAGCGGCACGATGATCGCCAGGGCCTCCTCGAACCGTCCCACGCGGTGGTCGTAGGGGATGCCGAAGGCCTCGTACTCCGGCTCGTGCCAGCCGGCGCCGAGCCCCAGGACGACGCGACCGTCCGACACCTCGTCGAGCGTGTCCGCCATCTTGGCGAGGATCGCCGGATTGCGGAACCCGGTGCACGCGACGAGCGGCCCCAGGTGGACGCGGCTCGTCGCCTCGGCCAGCGCGGAGAGGATCGTCCACGACTCCCAGATGCCCCGGAGCTTCCCCTCGTCCATGTTGACCTGCATCAGGTTGCCGGGGGGCGACTTCCGGAACAGGAGATGGTCGGGCAGGAAGAGCGTGTCGACGCCGACCGCCTCCGCGGTCCGCGCCATCTCGCGAAGGTCGGTCCAGCGCACGGGCCGGCCCTCGCCGAGGGCGCCGGCACCGATGGGGAGCATGAGTCCGAGCCGCATCTTCTGTGTACCGATCACGCGTGTCTCCTCTCGGGCGGAAGGGGATATGACGTCCATGGTCGCGAGGCTGGACCGCGATCAGATTGTAGCGCGTGGGATCCACACGCGCATCGCGCCCGGGGCGCGATTGGCCCAGGCGTGATACGGGATCGCCGTGAGCTCGACGCCGCGCCGCGGCGGCGGCGCCGCGGAGCCCACGGGGCGGTAGAGCTTGCCCTGCCACGACGCCGTGTCGACCTGGAACCCGGCCGCGCGGACGATCGTGACGCCCTCGAGCAGCCCGGGCTCCCAGTGAGCGGTGAGCGCTCCCGCCGCGTCGATCTCGAGGTCCGCGATCGGCCGATCGTCCTGGTCGGCCTGCTCGAGGCAGTAGACGAGGGGCCCGCGCTCGATCGCCACGCATCCCGCGCGTCGACTCGATCGCCGGGTGTGGCTCGATCAGCCGCGCCGCCATCGGCAGCTCCAGGTCGACGACGTCGCCGTCGCGCCAGCTCCGGTCGAGCCGCAGATAGCCGGTGGCGTCGAGCGCGCCCTCGCCGGCGCCGCCGTTCACCCGGGCGGTGGCGCGGGCGCACCACTCCGGCACGCGCAGGGCGAGCGCCCAGCGGCTCCCGTCCGCCCCCTCGATCCTGAGCCGGACCGACCCTTCCCACGGATAGCGGGTCTCCATCCGGAGGGTCACGGCGGGGCCGCCCGGCAGCCGGGTCGCGATCCGCGCCGGCGCGTACTGATGGACCTGCACGCCGGTCGTCGTCGCGCGTCGCGACGTAGTGCCCGAGCGACGCCAGGAGCCGCATGACGTTCGGCGGGCAGCACGCGACCAGGTGCCACTCCTTGCGCCGGCAGCCGCCGCGCCCGAGATGCTCCGGCCGCCCGTTGCTGGCGAGGGGGTTCACGTAGAAGTAGCGCTCGCCGTCGAGCGACACGCCGGCGAGCACCGCGTTGTGGAGCGTCCGGTCGATGAGGTCCGCGAAGCGCGCCTGGCCGGTGGCCAGCAGCATCCGCCAGCTCCACAGGATGCTGCCGATCGCCGCGCACGTCTCGCAGTAGGCAAGGTCGTTCGGCAGCTCGTACGGCTGACCGAACGCCTCGCCCAGGTGACGGGAGCCGACGCCGCCCGTCACGTAGAGCTTGTGGCCCACCAGGTCCGCCCACTGGCGGTCCAGGGCCGTCAGGAGCGCCGCTTCCCCGGTCTCGAGGTAGACGTCTCCCACGCCTGCGGTCAGGTACGTGGCCCGGACGGCATGCCCCTCGACCTCGCTTGCCTCCCGGACCGGAACCCGGTCCTGGTAGTAGGCCGAGCTGCTGTAGCGCCCGGGGCCGAGCCAGCCGCGCCCGCGCTGGTCCAGGAAGAAGCCCGCCAGATCCAGATAGCGGCGCTCGCCGGTCTCGCGGTACAGCTCGGTCAGGCCGAGCTCGATCTCCGGGTGGCCCGGCGTGCCGGGGCGCTTGCCCGGTCCGAAGGTCGAGTCGAGGTAGTCGGCGAAGCGACGGGCGATCCCGAGGAGGCGCTCGTCGCCGGTCGCGCGGTGATGCGCGACCGCGGCCTGGAACAGGTGCCCGGCGCAGTAGAGCTCGTGGCCCTGGGCGAAGTCGGTCCAGCGGCGGCCGGGCTCCGCGACCTGGTAGTGGGAGTTCAGGTAGCCGTCGTCACCCTGAGCGGCGGCGACGATGTCGATGGCGGTCGACATGTGCGACAGGAGCCAGTCGCTCGGGATGCGGGCGTGCTCGTAGGCGGCGGCCTCGATCCACTTGTACACGTCGGAGTCCATGAACACCGGGCCTTGATACCGCCTCGCGGACCGGCCCGCGGCGATGCGGAGGTTCTCGAAGTTCCCCGCCACCTCGAGCATCCGGTAGCCGTGGGCCAGGGCGGCGTCGCGATTGGTCGCCTGCCGCTTCGCCCACAGGCCTCCCTCGATGGTCACCGCGCCTCCCTCGAGCGTCCGCCACTTGGCCGCGGGGCTCCGGGTCGTGTCGGTGGGGGGAGCGCCACGGGTCGGGATCCCGGTCATGTGGTCCTCCTGGTCCGGAAGGAGCTGGTCACGCCGCGCGTCGGCCTGCCGATGTCATGCGAAGTCCGGGGTCAAGGTGAGCGTCGCCCGCACCGTCTCGCCGGGCTCGAGGCGCAGGATGCCCGTGCCCGCCTGGCCGGCGGCCGCCAGGTTGAAGGCGTCGGTGATGTGGCTCACCGGCTCCGCGCAGAAGAACGACTGGCCCGGCGGCGTGTAGACGACCAGGGTGGCGAGCGGGCCGCGTGCCTCCAGCCGGAGCTGGGCGTGCCGCTCGGGCCACGCGACGACGGCCCGGCCGTCCCAGCCGACGAAGGCGTTGTCGAGCGCCACCCGGTCGACGGCGAGCCCCCGCGCCGGATCGCGATCCGCCGGGGGCGCGACGCACGCGACCGGGAGGATCTCGGCGTCGGTCAGCCACAGCCCCTCCACCGTGGCCGTGAGCGTCGTCTCCGGCGTCCGCGGGAAGTAGGGGTGCCAGCCAAGGCCCGCGGGCATGGCGGTGTCGCTCTCGTTCGTGAGCCGGAGCTCGAGCTCGAGAGCGGCGGGAGTCAGCCTCGCTCGCTGGAGGGTCCGGTAGGCCCAGGGCCACGCGTCCGGCGAATGGCGATGCTCGAGAACGGCCAGCGCCGGCTCGACGCTCACGACGGTCCACGCCGCCTGGAAGCCGTGGCCGTGAATCGTGTGGCGATCCTGGGAACGGTTCGGCGGCAGGCTGACCGTGGTCGGGCCGAAGGCGAAGCGTCCCTCCCGGATCCGGTTCGACCAGGGGACCAGGGGAAAGCACGACATCGCCCACGGGTCGCGACGCTCGAGGGCCGCAGCGGGGGCGGGGCGGAAGAGCTCGACCGCCTCGCGCGCCCCTTCGGACCAGAAGCGCGTGATCGCGCCGCCGACCGCCGGGGCGAGGGCGACGCCGAGCGGACCGCTTCGCAGGATGATCGGGTCCATGCCGGCCGAGGATAGCGGGTCGCCCGCGGTCCGGGCAAGCCGACCCGCGTGTGCTAGCCCCACGTGTGGTAGGATGCCGGCTCGCCAGTCGACCATCACATCCGTGCCGAGGAGGACCGCATGACGTACGCCACGTACCCGAGCTTGCGCGACCGCGTCGTCCTGGTGACCGGCGGCGGCAGCGGGATCGGCGCCTCCATCGTGGAGCACTTCTGCGCGCAGGGCTCCCGGGTGGCGTTTCTTCGATATCGACCGGGCGGCGTCCGAGGGGCTGTGCCGGAAGATCGCCGCGGCCGGCCGCGGGGAGCCCCTCTTCCTTCACTGCGACCTGCGTGACATCGGCGCCCTGCGAGCGGCGGTCGCGGACGTGCGCCGGCGGGTCGGCCCGATCCGGGTCCTCGTCAACAACGCCGCCCACGACGAGCGCCATGCCATCGACGCCGTCACGCCCGAGTACTGGGACGACCGGCTCGCGGTCAACCTGCGGCACCAGTTCTTCGCCGCCCAGGCGGTCTACCCGGACATGGTCGCCGCCGGCGGCGGCGCCATCGTCAACCTGGGCTCCACCTCGTGGATGGTCGGGCAGGGCGGCATGCCGGGCTACACGGCCGCCAAGTCGGGGGTGGTCGGCCTGACGCGCGGGCTGGCCCGGGACCTCGGCCCCCACGGGATCCGCGTCACGAGCGTCGTGCCTGGCTGGATCATGACGGAGCGTCAGATCCGGCTGTGGCTCACCCCGGAAGGCGAGGCCGAGATGCTGCGCCGCCAGTGCCTGAAGCGGAAGCTCGTGCCCGAGGACGTGGCCCGGATGATCTTGTTCCTCGCCGCCGACGACAGCGCCGGGTGCACCGCCCAGAACTACATCGTCGACGCCGGCTGGACCTGATCGGGCCGGGGGCCGACGCGGCGTCAGCCGGGTCACTCGGCCCGTAGCTCGCGCGCGCGGGCCTTCAGGACGATCGTGCGGCCGTCGACGGCCCAGCCGCGGTCGGCCCGCTCGAGCGCCGGCGGATCGAGGCGAGGCAGAACCTGGCCGTCGGCCAGCGCGGCCGACGGGATCTCGACGTCGCGCAAGCGGAGCACGATCGTGGGAAGGCTGCGGTCGGGCTCGCCCGTCCGGCCGCCGGCGCGACCCGCGGCGCCGACGCTGCCGATCGTGAAGATGGCTCGCCGGCCGTCGCGCCGGCAGTGGAGGTCGGCCGTCCCCGAGTCCCCCGGAGCGCGAAGGTCGCCTCGGTCCTCACGAACGCCTCCACGGTGAGCGGATCAGCTGGCCGCTCGGCCACGTGGCTGCGCACGGGGCCCAGCACGAGGAGGCTGTTCTCGCGGAGGTAGAGCGGCAGCTCCCGGAGCGGCACCTGGCGCCGGAGGGTCAGCGCACCCTCGTGAACGGCCCCGCTCCACCAATCGAGCCACGCGCCGGGCGGCAGGTACGTGGTGACCCACCCGTCGGGCGCCACGACCGGCGAGACGAGCAGCTCGCGTCCGAGGCAGTACTGGAGGTCGAAGGCGTACCCGGCGGGGTCGTCCGGGAACTCCATGACCATCGGCCGCATGAGCGGGATGCCCGTCTCGGACGCCGCCCAGCCGTGACTCACGAGATACGGGACCAGCTGGCTCCGGAAGCGGGCGTACTCCCGGAAGATCCGGAGCGCCTCCTCGCCGAACCGCCAGGGGTCGCGGGGGGTGGCGCCGTGATACCGGCTCAGCGCCGAGAAGAACCCGAGCTGGGCCCATCGCACGTAGAGCTCCGGCGAGGGATCGCCCCAGAAGCCGCCGATGTCGTGGCTCCAGTACGCGAGGCCGCTGAGCGCGCTCGCCAGCCCTCCGCGGAGCGTGTTCGCCATGTCCAGGAACGTGCACTCGGAATCGCCCGCCCAGTGGCCGGGGTAGCGCTGCACGCCCGGCGCCGCGCTCCGCGACCAGGCGACGGCGCGGCTTCCGTGGACGGCCTGCGTGGCCTCGAAGCACTCCTGCTGGTAGAGGAGCGGATAGGGGTTGTGCATCTCCGCCCCGGTCAGCCCGTTGGCGAAGCGCGCGTCCTCGGGGATCTCCTCGGCGAAGTCCGGCTTGAAGGAATCGGCGCCGAGCGCGAGCTGGGCGTCGAGGAGGCCGCGGTACCAGCGGACCGCCTCGGGATTGGTGAAGTCGACGATGGCGCAGAGCCCCATGCCGCGCTCCGTGCGCTGGCTCCACACGAGGGCGTCGTACACGCTGCCGTCCGGGCGGCGGAGGAAGTATCCGCCCTTCACGCCCTCCTGGTAGAGCGCGCTCTGGCAGGCGACGTAGGGGTTGATCCAGAGGCAGTTGTGGAAGCCGTCCCGGTGGAGCGCGTCCATGAGCCGCTTCGGGTCGGGAAGCCGCGCCGCGTCCCACTCGAAGTCGCACCACATGAAGGCGCGCTGCCAGAAGGAGTCCAGGTGGAAGACGTCGCAGGGGATGCCCTCCTGGCGGAGCCGCCGCGCTTCCGCCAGCACCGACTCCTCCGTGAACTTCACGAAGCACGTCGAGGCCCAGAGGCCGAACGCCCACTCGGGGGGGACCGAGGGCTTTCCCGTGAGATCGGTGTAGGCGCCGAGGATCTCCTTGGGCGTCCCCGCCAGCACGTAGTAGTCGAGCTCGGACCCGGCGGCCTCGACGGTGTAGGTCCGGTTCGATCGGCTGCCCAGGTGGAACGTCACGGCGGTGGGCACGTCGACGAAGAGACCGTACCCGCGGGTGCCCACGAGCAGGGGGATGTTCTTGTAGGCCAGCTCGGATCGGGAGCCGTAGGGATTCCGGTTCCAGATCCGGATCGAGCGGCCGACGTGATCCAGCCGCATGAATTTCTCGCCCGCCCCGTAGAAGTGGTCCTCGGGGTCGAGCAGGAGGTTGTCCACCACGGCGAGCGTCCGGCGCGCGGGGTCGTGCGGGAGGCTTTCGACCTCCAGCCCCGGCCGGGGGCCCAGGCGATGGCCGGCGAAGTTCACGTCGTCCTGGACCTGGTGCGTGAGCACGCGGCCGTCCGGGCCCCGGAACGTGAGCTGCCAGGGGTCGAGGGTCGCCTCCACCGTGAGGTGGGCGGCCCGCAGGGTCACGCGTCCCTCGGCCGCCTCCACGGTCCACGGGCCAGCTTCGGGGCGACCGACGACGTAGCTGAACGCCTTGGGCAGCGCGGACGGCGCCGGCCGTGGTGCGCACGCGGACGGCGCGCGGGCCGGCCACCTCGACGGCGACGCGCGCCGCGGCCAGGAGCTCGGTGACGCACTGGAACTCGACGCCATCCCGGGTCCGCTCCCACGCGAGCGCCCGGATGAGACCGAGGTTGCGGGATTCCATGGCTCCTCCGCGATCCATTTGTGGTTCCGCTATCCCTTGACGGCGCCGAGCGTGAGGCCCCGGACGAGGAAGCGCTGGAGGGCGACCGTCATGACGATGTTCGGCAGCATGACCATCACGGCGGCCGCGCTCATCTCGCCGTAGAGCGGCCCCGCGTCGGTGTTGAACCCGGCGACGACGACGGGCAGGGTCTTCGCCTTGACGCCGCTCAGGATCAGCGCGAAGAGGAACTCGTTCCACGAGACCAGAAAGGCGAAGATCGCGGCGACGACGAGCCCGGGCGCCACGATCGGCAGCACCACCCGCAGGAGCACCCCGACGCGCGAGCAGCCGTCGATCATGGCCGCCTCCTCGATCTCGAGGGGGACGTCCATGAAGAACCCGATGAGGAGCCAGATGGTGAACGGAAGGGCGAAGGAGATGTAGGCGATCACGAGACCGGTGTAGGTGTCGAGCAGCCCGAGGCGCTGCATCATGAGATAGTACGGCACCACCAGGACGATGCGGGGCGCCATGCGGGTGACCAGCACCATGAAGCGCACCGCGTCGGATCCCGGGAACCGGAAGCGGGCGAATCCGTAGCCCGCCAGCACCCCGAGCACGAGGCTCCCGACCGTCGTCCCGATCGCGATCACCAGGCTGTTCGTCATGTACTCGACGAACGGGATGTTGCCCAGCACCCAGCGGTAGTTCTCGAGGACCGGGGTGAAGAAGAGCCACTGGGGCGGGCGGGCGTAGAGACTGCGCTCCGTCTTGAACGAGGCCGTCGTGATCCAGAAGATCGGGAACAGGGTCCAGAAGAGGATGGGGACGAGCGCGATCACCGTCAAGACGACCCGGAGCCGGGTCGGTTTCACGCGGCGTTCCCGGCTCGACGCGGCGGACGCAGGATCGTCCGCATGAGGACCCAGCACATGAGGGCGACGAGCGCCAGCGTGACCATCCCGAACGAGTTGGCCAGGCCCATGTGGCCGAGCCCGAACACGCGGTAGTTCAGCATCTGGATCGTCTGGGTCGCCGTGCCGGGCCCGCCCCCGGTGAGGACGAAGATGATGTCGAACTCCCGGAAGGCGTCCATGCCGCGGATCAGGAGCGCCACCAGCATGATGTAGGTCAGGAGCGGCACCGTCACGTGGCGGAAGGATTGCCAGCGGGACGCCCCGTCCACCGCGGCCGCCTCGTAGAGCTCGGCGGGCAGCATCTGGAGGCCGGCGTAGAGCACCAGGAACATGAACGGGATCGTGCGCCACGCGTCGACGAGGGTGATCGACACGAGGGCCAGGGTCGGGTCGCCGAGCCAGGACGGGCGGCCGAACCCGGCGAGGTTCAGGTAGTAGTTCAGGACCCCCAGCTCGGGGTGAAAGATGACGCGCCACATCGTCGCGCCGACGACCGGCACGATGAAGAGGGGCAGCAGCAGGAGGATGCGGAGGGGTCGGAGGAACCGGAGCGGCTGGGCGAAGAGCAGCGCGAGGCCCAGCCCGGCGAGGAACTCCACGGCCACCGCCCCGACGGTGAACAGGGTGGTGACCACGACGGCACGCCCGAACTCGGGGTCGGTCGCGAGCTGGAGGTAGTTGCCGAGCCCGACGAACCGGATGTTCCGCGGGCGGAGGAGCCACCACTCGTAGAAGCTGATCCACGCCGAGTAGATCAGCGGAACGAGATCGATCGCGAAGAGGAAGACGAGGCCCGGAAGCAGGAACCAGCGTCCTGCCCGGGCCCCGCCCATCGGCTTGCTCGGTCCGGCCTAGTTCCCCCTACTTACCGAGGACCTTGTTGACCCCGGCGTCGATCTCCTTCAGCGCGGCGTCGAGGGTGAGCTCGCCCGCCGTCAGCTTCCCGGCCGTGATGCGGACGTGCTCCTGGATGTCGGCGTACTCTGTGTAGCGCGGCCGCCCCTTCGTGACCTGGAGGCTGGCCAGGAGGGTCTCGGCGTAGGGCAGGGCGGCCTTCGTGCCGGCGTCCTGAAGGACGGACACGCGCGGGCTGTGGATGGCCGACGTCGCGCTCGGGAACTTCACGGCGGCGAGCCCGAACTCCTTGCTCGAGATCCACTTGGCGAACTCGAACGCCGCGTCCTGATTCGGGCTGTTCTTGGCGATCGCGATCGTCCAGACGCCGCGCATGGGCGTCTGGCGGACCGCCTTCGGCACCACCGCGTAGCCGAGCTTCCCGGCCACGCTCGACCGGCTCGGGTCCTCCATCGGCTTCGCGCCCGAGGCCCACTGGATGGCCATCGCGGCCTGACCGGTCTGGATCGACTTGTTGACGTCGGCGAAGGTGTAGCTCCGGACGTTCGGCGGGGTGAACTTCAGGAGCTCCAGGAACATCTCCCCGCCCTTCCGGCCCGCGGGGGTGTTCGCGCCGCCGCGCCCCTGGGCGTCGATCAGCTCCGCCCCCTGGGACCACATGGCCAGGAGGAGGTACAGCGAGGTCTGGATGTCGCTGCTCGCGGTCATGGCGAACCCGAACTGCTCCTTGGCCGGGTCATGGAAGGCCTTCGCCGTCGCCAGGAGCTCGTCCCACGTCGCGGGCGGCTTGAGGTTCTTCTGCGCGAAGAGATCCTTCCGGTACACGAGGATCTGGACGTTCGGATCCACCGGGAGCGCGTACTGCTTCCCCTGGAAGGCCCCGGAGGCGACCGTCGTCGGGACGAAGTCCTGCATGTCGACGCTCTTCAGCCGCTCGTCGAGCGGCGTGAGGAACTCCGAGAGCGGCGGGACCCACGGCTCGTCCAGGAACAGGACGTCGAACCGCCCGCCGGTGCTGAGCGCGAGGAGGTTCTTCTTGTACATGTCGGCGAAGGGCGACGCGTCGATGAGCACCTTGATGCCCGTCTTCTTCTCGAACTCCGGCAGGTTCGCCCGGAGCACGTCCTCCTTGAACCCCGCCAGCATGGACAGGGTGATGGTCTTCGTCTGGGCCCAGGCCGTCCCGTCCGCGACGAGGAGGGCGGCGACGACCAGAACCAGGGCCCGGACGAGCCCGGCCCGGCGGCGCCGCGCCTCGGATGCTCCGATCTCGATGCATGATGCTCATCTTCGACGCCTGTCCTTTCCGCGCGAGCGGCACTCGGGCTGCGTACCCTGAGTCCCGTCGCGCCTTCGCGGCGTTGTGGAACCGCTCCTCCGACCGCAGTCACCGTCGTGAGGCGAGGCTCCAGGGAGGAGCAGCGCACGGCGCTGCTCCCGCGCGGATCACCCGGGCGCCGCAGGACGTGACCGGTCACAAATCTAGCACTCGATCGATGGCGCGTACACCGGGGCCCCGGGTCTTCGGCGCGGCGGCGCCGATCGATGCCTCGCCGCCGCCGGCCACGGCGGCGGCGTTGACAGCCCTCCGACCCCTTGCTAGGGTGTGACCGGTCACACGACGGAGCACCGATCGATGGCACTGCCGCCCTCAGGGAAGCGGGTGACCATCCGGGATGTCGCCCGGTTCGCCCACGTGTCCCACCAGACGGTCTCGCGCTTCATCAACGACGGAAACCACATCGCGCCGTGGACGCGCACGCGCGTGGAGCAGGCGATCGCAGAAGCTCGGTTTCCGCCCGAGCCACATCGCCCGGAGCCTGGTCACCCGCCGGACGAAGACCGTCGGCCTCGTCATGGGCGACGTGGCGAGCCCCTTCTTCCCGGACGTCGCGCGCGGGGCGGAGGACGTCCTGGCGCCGGCGGGCTACAGCCTGATCCTCTCCAGCAGCCGCCGGGACCCCGAGCGCGAGCTGCGGAACGTCCGGCACTTGCTCGAGCGCAGCACCGACGGCCTCATCCTCGGCGCGCCCCAGTGTCCGCCGGAGGAGCTGGCGGGGCTGGCGCAGCGAGCCGGCATCCCGATGGTGTTCCTCAACCGCGAGGTGACCGGCTCCCAGGTCGCGGCCGTCTGGATCGACTGGCCGAGCGCCACGACCGAGGTCGCGACGTACCTGGCCGGACTCGGGCATCGACGCATCGCGCTGATCGTCCCGACGCGGAGCGACGCCCGGGTCGGCAACCGGGAGGACTGGTACCGCCCCGCGCTGGCCAAGGCCGGCCTCGGCCCCGAGCGGTCGCTGATCCTCCGCGAGGGCATGTCCCTCGAGGGCGGCTACCGGGCGGGGGAGCGGCTGCTCGCCCTGGCGCCCCGCCCGACGGCGGCCATCTGTCACAACGACGTGATGGCGATCGGCCTCCTGCAGGCCTGCGTCCAGCGCAAGGTCCGCGTGCCGCGCGACCTCTCGATCGTCGGATGGGACGACGTGCCGTACGCGAGCCTGGTCACGCCGCCGCTCACGACCGTGCGGGTCCCGCGCTACGAGCTGGGGCAGGCCGCCGCCCGCCGACTTCTCGAGCTGATGGCCGGCCGACCCGTGGCCCTCACCGAGGCCCCGCTGGCGCTCGAGCTGGTCCGCCGCGCGAGCTGCGGGCCCCCGGGCGTCGGCACACCCCGAACGCGCACCGCTCGGCCCGAGGCCGACGACCCACGTGCCGAAGGAGGAAGGCGGCGGATGCGCCGCCCGTCCGCGAGCTCGTCATCATGATCACCAGGCTGGAGCAGACCCTCCGCGTCGAGGAGGGCGAAAGGGGAGACCCATGAGCGACCGAGAGGACATCCATCCACCCGATGGGACGAACGGCCGTCTGTCTCGCCGCACCATGCTGCGCCTCGGCCTGCTGGCCGCCTCGGCCACGCAGCTGCCGGTCGGTCCCGCCGGCGCCCAGGGCGCCAAGCCCGGCGCGCACCTGATCGGCAAGCTGGAAGGCGCGGAGGTCGTCACCGATCCCGCCCAGGTCCCGAAGCGCTTCAACGAGGCGCCGCAGCTCGCCGAGCTGGTGAAGGCCGGCAAGCTGCCCCCGGTCGAGCAGCGCATCGGCCAGGATCCGCTCGTCGTCAAGCCCCTCCGCGAGATCGGCAAGTACGGCGGGACCTGGCGCCGCGGGTTCACCGGTCCCTTCGACACCTCGAACGCCCATCGCGCCGCCCAGAACGACAAGCTCCTCTACTTCGACTACACGGGGACGAAGATCGTCCCGAACATCGCGCGCGGGTGGGAGGTCAGCCGCGACGGGCAAGGTGACGACGCTCCTCCTGCGGCGCGGCATGCGGTGGAGCGACGGGCAGCCGTTCACGGCCGACGACTTCGTCTTCTGGTTCGAGGACGTCTACCAGAACAAGGAGCTCGTGCCGACGCCGCTCGACCGTCATGACGATCAACGGCAAGCCGATCGCGATCAAGAAGGTCGACGCGGCCACGGTGCAGTTCGTCGCGCCCGACCCCTACTACGCGCTCCCCGTCGTGCTGGCCTCGGTGTGGGGCATCGGGCACCACGCGCGGTTCGGGCGGGACGCGCTGGGCGGGTTCGCGCCGGCCCACTACCTGAAGCAGTTCCACCCGAAGTACACGGCCAAGGCGGAGATCGACAAGAAGGTCGCCGAGGTCAACGTCAACAGCTGGGTGACGCTCTTCAAGAACCGCAACAACTCCTGCGTCAACCCCGACCTGCCGGTCGTGACGCCCTGGAAGACGACCTCGCCGATCAACACGCCGCGGTTCATCCTCGAGCGGAACCCGTACAGCGTCTGGGTGGACACGGCCGGCAACCAGCTGCCCGTACATCGACCGGATCCAGATGACGCTCGGCGAGAACCTGGAGATCATCAACCTCCGGGCGATCGCCGGCGAGTACGACTCGCAGGCGCGGCACATCGACATCGGCAAGCTGCCGGTGCTGCTCGAGAACCAGCAGAAGGGGAACTACCGCGTCTACCTGGACCCCTCGGACCAGGGCGCCGACGTGGGGCTGTTCTGCAACTCGAGCTTCGAGAAGGACGCCGAGATCGCGAAGTGGCTCAGCTCGCGCGAGTTCCGCATCGCGCTCTCCCACGGCATCGACCGCCAGCAGATCAACGAGACGTTCGTCCTGGGGCTCGGGCAGACCGGGTCGGCGGCGCCGGGTGAGCGCACCCCCTACTTCCCGGGCCCGGAGTTCAAGACCCTCCACAGCGCCTACGACGTGAAGAAGGCCAACGAGATGCTCGACAAGCTCGGGCTGGACAAGAAGGACGCCGACGGCTATCGCCTGCGGGCCGACGGCGCGGGGCGGCTCCAGATCGCGCTGACGACCTACGTCGGCTTCCTGCCGTACACCAAGATCGCCGAGATGATCACCGAGCACTGGAAGAAGATCGGCATCCGGGGGGACGTCCAGGAGCTCGAGCGCGGGCTGGCCACCGCCCGCATGCGGGCGAACGAGCACCAGATCTACTTCGAGACCCAGTGGGGCGCCGACAACATGTACGGCCACGCCCCCTGGTTCTTCCCCACCGACGGCGGGGTGCCGACCGGCCCGCTCTACGGGACGTGGTACTCGAGCGCCGGCGCCCAGGGCAAGACGCCGCCGCCCCGGATGCGCGAGCTGATGGAGAAGTACCGGAAGTCGTTCGGCGTGCCGGATCAGGAGCGGACGCAGCTCGCCAAGGAGGTCTGGAAGATCGCCCTCGACGAGCTGTGGGTCATTCCGGTCATCTCGAACTCCCCGGCGTCGCAGGGCGTCCGGGTGATCAAGAACAACATGGGCAACATCCCGGAGCGCCTCTGGAACAGCGCGGTGAGCGACAACCCGCACATCGCCCACACGGAGACCTGGTACTTCAAGTCGTAGTCCGGACGGTCACGGTGGCGGCGGGCCGGTCGGGGAGCCGGACGCGGGTGAACCCTGCGTCGTCGACCCACCAGCCCGCCCCACCGGGGCCGGCCCGCCGGGGCAGCTCCCCGTGCCCGTCCACGCTCACCGCGGCCGGTCCGTCCACCCGGAGCTGGAGCAGGTAGTGCCGGCCGGCCGGGATCACCGACCGGTCCCCGACCGGCTCGCCGATGCGCACCGTCACGTGCCCCGGCTCGACCGCACACTCGATCGGAGTCCGCGCGTGGCGCCCGCGCAGGTAGCCGTTCGACCGGCCGTCGTCCTCGTACAGCTCGAAGCGTGACGTCTCGCCCGCGCTCGGCGGGTAGACGAGGAGCGTCACCTCGTCCAGCGGCCGCTCGCCCGTGTGCTGGACCACCGGGCCCATCGGCACGATCGCGCCGGCCCGCACGAGGAGCGGGAGGCGGTCGAGGGGCGCCGGCAGCGTGACGCCGCCGGGGCCCTCGTAGGTGGCGCCGGTCCAGAAGTCGTGCCAGCGGCCGGCGGGGAGGTACACCGGCCAGGAGGTCGCTCCCTCGCGCGTCACGGGCGCCACCAGGAGGTCGTCCCCCCACAGGAACTCGTGCCCGAGGTTCCAGACCCGAGGATCGTCGGGGTAGTTGAGGACCAGGGGCCGCATGAGGGGCAGGCCGAGCGTGTGCGCCTGCCAGGCGAGGGTGTAGGTGTAGGGGAGCAGCCGGTAGCGCAGCTCGGCGTAGCGCCGGCAGATCGCCTCGACCTCGGAGCCGTGCGCCCACGGGACGTGCTCCCGCCAGACCCAGCCGTGCGAGCGGAAGATCGGGCTGAAGGCCCCCAGCTGGAACCATCGCGCGTACAGCTCGGCCGTCTCGGGGATCGGATGGAAGAAGCCGCCGACGTCCGTCCCCCAGTACGGCACTCCCGACAGCCCGGTGTTGAGCCCCAGCGGGACTTGCGCTTCGAGCGTTCCGAAGTCGTTGTTGATGTCGCCCGACCAGCACGTGGCGCCGAAGCGCTGCATCCCGGCCGCCCCGGACCGGCAGAGGAGGAAGACGCGCTGCTCCGGGCGGTCGGCGGCCTCGCCCTCCGCGAAGCCCTGGTGGCGCAGGCGGTCGTAGATGTTGTGGAGCCGGGTGCCGTCACCCCCGTGGAGCTTCGCCGTCGCCGGCGGGCCCTCGCCGCCGTCGAGCCACCAGCCGGCGATGCCGAGGCGCACCAGGTGCCGGTGGGCGGCCCACCACCACGTGCGCACGGCCGGATTGGAGAAGTCGAGGTAGCGCTGACCCTCACGGTAGGTCGCGGGCGGCCGCGGGCCGGGGCCCACGCGCTCGTAGCCGGCGTCGAGGAGGTAGCCGCGCGACTCGGCCTCGGCGAACAGCGGGGAGTCCTCGTGAACCACCGGATACTCGTGGGTGATCAGCTCGAAGTGCTGGTCCTGGGCCTCCCGGAGCAGGGCGGAAGGATCCGGCCAGAGCTCCGGCTGGAACTCGAGGTGCCCGACGCCCCGGTTCCATCCCTGCGCCTCTCCGTACGTGGACAGGTAGATGAGGCCGTCACAGGGAATCTGCTTCTCCCGGATCGTGCGCGGCAGCTGGCGGAGCTCCGCCGTGTCGTGGAAGTGGCGGGTCGACTGGAGGAACCCGAGCGCCCACCGCGGCGGCATCGGGGCGCGCCCGAGGAGCTCCGCGACCTCGCCCATCACCGCACGCAGGTCTCGCCCGATCAGGAAGTACCAGGTGAGGGGCCCGGATGCCGCCGTGTAGACGATCCGGACGCCGTTGTCCGACCGCCCGACCGTCAGTCGCCCGTCGCTCGGGTTGTCGAAGAACAGCGCGTAGCCGCGGCTCGAGAGGAGGAGCGGCACGCCCATGTCGGATCCGGGGCCGTGCCCCAGGTGGGTGTTCCAGAGCTGCCGGCTGACCCCGAGCCGATCCAGCTGCGAGCCGCCCTGGCCCAGGCCGTAGAAGTGCTGCTCGCCGGCGAAGACGAAGCGCGCGTGGACGCGGGCGCGGCCGTCCGCGGGCGCTTCGATCGCCATGCCGCCGTCGGCCGGCTCCCGGAGGAGCGGCGTGCCGGCGGCGTCGAGGAAGGCCAGCCGGAGCGGCGTGGTCGAGACCTCGACGCGCGCGTCCGCCGTCGCCAGCCGGACCGGCTCCCCGTCGGTGAGATCGACGGGGGCGCCCGGCCAGTCCCGAGGCCCGACGTAGGACGGCCCCGGATCCGGGGTCTGTCCCGCGAGCGCGATCCGCACGATTCGCGGAGTGCAGAACGTGACGGACAGGCGCGACGCGCCCTGCGCCGAACCGCACGGTCGACCCGTCCCGCTCGAATCGTGACGCAGCCCCGGGCTCGGTTCTCAAGATCTTCCTCCTCGTGTGGAGCTGCGTTGGCGGGGGCCGGGCCCCGCGACGTGACCGGTCACATCCTACCAGACCTGGGTCTCCGCTCGGCCGCGCGCCCGCGCCGAGCGGCGCGTCGCCGCTGGGTCGAGCGTGCATCGATCCCGTGCCGCGCTGGATTTCGGCGGGCCGCTCCCGTATACTTCCGAGGGTTTGCCCGGCTCGACGGGCACGCGCGCTATGGATCGGCGGAATCTCCAATCGCAGCTCCCCACCGGGGTCAAGATCTACCTCCCTGACGAGGCCGCGCGCCTGCGTGGCCTGCAGGAGCGCCTCCTCGGCGTCTTCCGGCTGTGGGGCTACCGCGAGGTGATGACCCCGACCTTCGAGTTCTTCGACGTCCTCGCGCTGGGGACGGACGAGGCGCTGCAGGAGGGGATGTTCAAGTTCGTCGATCGAGACACCGGCCGGATGCTCGCGCTGCGGGCCGACGTCACGCCGCAGATCGCCCGCATCGCCGCGACCCGGCTCCGCGACCAGCCCAAGCCCTACCGCCTCGCGTACCGGACCAACGTGTTCCGCCACGAGGCCCCGCGCCTCGGGCGCATGCGGGAGTTCTACCAGGCGGGCGTCGAGCTCTTGGGCCTCGACAAGCCGGAAGCCGACGCCGAGATGATCGCGATGACCATCGAGGTCTTCCGGGCAGCTCGCCTCGAGCGCTTCCAGATCGACGTCGGCCACGTCGAGTTCGTCCGGGGCGTGTTCGAGAGCCTGGGCGTCGGGGGTGACGTGGCGCGGACGCTCCGCGACGCGCTCGGGCGGAAGGACGAGGCCGAGCTGGGCCGGCTGGTCGGTGAGCTCGCCGTCCCGTCCCGGACGGCGGACCTCCTCCTCGCGCTACCCGGGCTCCAGGGCGGCGCCGAGGTGATCCGGCGGGCGGCGACGCTCGTCCAGAATTCGCGGTCGGAGCGCGCGATCGCCGGTCTCGCGGAGGTGCACCGGCTCCTGACCGCCTACGGTCTCGGCGAGGCGGTCCTGCTCGATCTGGCCGAGGTCCGGGGGTTCGACTACTACTCGGGCGTGAACTTCGAGGGCTACGTCGACGGCTTCGGCGCCGAGCTGGTGGGCGGCGGCCGGTACGACCAGATGCTCGGCCGCTTCGGCACGCCCTGCCCGGCCACCGGGTTCGCGTTCGACGTGAACCGGCTCCTGCTCGCCCTCGCCGCCCAAGGCCTCGAGCCTCCGGCGACCGGGCCCGAGTTCTTCGTCATCGATTTCACGGAGGACAAGGGCACCGCGCTGGCGCTCTGCCGGCGCCTCCGCGAGCTGGGTCTTGCGGCCGCGCGGGATATCATGAGCCGGCCGCTCGCGGAGTCGCTCGCCTACGCGCGGGACATCCGCGCGGCGCGGGCCGTGGTGATCGAGCACGCGGGCCTCGCCCGCGGCGAGGTGCGGGTGGTGGACCTGGCCAGCGGCCAGGAGACCGCGGCTCCGCTCGCCGCGCTCATGGCCGCGCCCGGTCGCGCGCTCGAGCCGATTCCCGGAGGCGCTCGTGCCTAACCTCGTGATCGTGGGCGCCCAGTGGGGTGACGAGGGCAAGGGAAAGATCGTCGACCTGATCGCACCCTGCGTCGACGTCGTCGCCCGCTACTCGGGCGGCCCGAACGCGGGACACACCGTGGTGGCGGAGGGACGGCGCTTCGTCCTCCAGCTCCTGCCCTCCGGGGTCCTGCGGCCCGGCAAGCGCGCCGTCATCGGGTGCGGGACCGTCGTCGATCCCGTGGCGCTCGTGGGGGAGCTGGACGGTTTGGTCGCGGCCGGCATCGCGCTCGACCACCTCTACATCTCCCAGGCCGCGCACGTGATCCTGCCGTACCACCGGGCGCTCGACCAGGCCTTCGACCAGGATCGGATCGGGACGACCGGCAAGGGCGTGGGGCCAGCCTACGCGGACAAGGCCGCTCGACTGGGCATCCGAGTCGGCGACCTCCTCGACGAGGCGTTCCTCCGGGAGAAGCTGGAAGCCGCGGTGCCCGTGAAGGACCGTCTCCTGCGGGCCAGCGGCCGCGACCCCATCGAGGTGGAGGAGGTCGTGAAGACGCTTCGCGGCGCCGCGGAGCGCCTGCGCCCCCACGTCGCCGACACGACGCTCTTGCTCCACCGCTGGATGCGCGACGGCGCGGCGGTGCTCTTCGAGGGCGCCCAGGGGACGCTCCTCGACATGGACCACGGCACCTACCCGTACGTCACCGCGTCCAGCGCGTCCGCGGGCGGCGCGGCCCCCGGCACCGGCGTCCCGCCGACCCGCATCCACGGGGTGCTCGGCGTGACCAAGGCCTACGCCACCCGGGTCGGCGCCGGGCCGTTCCCGACCGAGGTGACCGGCGACCTGGGGGAGCTGATCCGGGCGCGCGGCAAGGAGTACGGTTCCGTCACCGGGCGACCCCGTCGCTGCGGCTGGTTCGACGCGCCGCTCCTGCGCCACGCCGTGCGCGTGAACGGGCTGGACACCCTCGCCGTCACGAAGCTCGACGTGCTGGACCCCTGCCACGTCGTGCGGGTGGGCGTGGGGTATCGCTACCGCGGCACGGTGCTCGACGAGTGGCCGGGCGACGAGCGCGTCATCCGGGAGCTGGAGCCCGTGTACGAGGACCGCCCCGGGTGGCTCGGCGAGACTGCCGGGCTTCGCACGTGGGCGGACCTGCCCCCGCGCGCCCGAGACTACCTCCGGTGGATCGAGGACCTGATCGAGTGCGAGATCTCGCTGGTGTCGACCGGCCCCGCCCGCGACGAGACCATCCTCGTCGAGCCGTCGGGCCTGACGCGCTGGTTCCCCGACTTCCGGCGGCTCTGCCTGGGATAGGGCTACTTGTAGCTGAACCCCATCGTCCGGCAGTGGTAGTAGACGCCCCCGTCCTGGACGATGAGGAAGAGCGCCAGCCGGCTCCCGTCGTTGTGGTGAGAATGGAACGCGGCGGGCGGCGTGATCATCACCGTGTGAGGCTCCCACTCCGCGCGCTCCCCGTCGATCAGCGAGTAGCAGCGCTCACCCGACAGCACGAGGGTCACCGCGACCGCGTTGTGGCGGTGGCCGCGCTGCGACTCGCCGGGCAGGAGCGAGTTCAGCGCGAGCGTGAACGACGGGGTCGTCGTGCGGCTCGCCTCCATCGTGACGTTCCCGAGGTTCACCGACTTGCCGGGCATGGCGGCCCCGCGGGGGTCCAGGTACACCTCGAGGAGCCGTCGCCGGATCTCCGCCATCGGGTAGAGCGCGGGCTGGATGGGCGCGGTCCCGGGGGCCGGCGGCTGGAGCGCCTCGAACTGGAGCTGGGGCTCGTTGGTCGTGATCCAGAGCACGGCGTCCTCCGCCGCCCGGTGCCGGGTCGCCGCGCCGCCGGGGAGGCAGAAGGTGTCGGACGCCTTCCACGCGATCGAGGCGAGGTCGCCGGCCGTCGTCGTGCCGGACCCGCGGATGACGTGGTAGACCTCCGCGCTCGCGCGGAAGATCGTCGACAGCGTGTCCCCGGCGCGGATCCGCGCGTAGCGCGACAGGATCAGCGGCGTGGTCGCCGGGTAGCCGAGCCCGAGCGTGGCGGAGAGATCGAGTGGCACGAGCCCGGTGGGAGCCGCCGGATCGAGGGCCCGGTCGCGCTCGGCGAGGAACGCGTGCGCGGGGATGGCCGGACGCTTGATGTTGAAGCCGTCGAGGGAGGTCAGGTAGCGGGCGTTCGCCGTGTAGGGCGACGGCGCCCCCGCGGCGGTCGCGTCGGGGTCGAGCAGGGCGCGCAGCTCGAGCTCGTCCAGTGTCTTGGCCATGCCGGTCCTCCCACGTGGATGCGTGGCGATCGATTCGCGGGGATGCTAGCGCGCGAGCCTTCGACGCGTCAAGGCAGGATGGACGCGCGGACGCGCGCGCGGGACCGGCGCGGGCTCGGCCATGGCGGGCTGGCGGTGGATCCGTGACGGCGCCGGCGCCGGGGAACGAGGCCGCCGCGGGCTCCGCGGCGGCCCGGCATCGTCGCTCGCGCTGGCCGTCTGGCTCGCGCTGGCCCCCGTGCTCCAGCTGATGAGCGTCGGCGGCCTTCGCGTCGCGAACGCCGCCCCTGACCGCGTCTGGAGCTGGGTCGCGTACGGCCTGGCGGCCCCGTACGTCGCCTGGCTCGTGTGGCGCCGTCACCCGCGCGCGCGGTTCGCCGCCTACGTGTTCCTCACCCACGAGGCGGTCCGCGGCCTCCACCTTCACCGGTGGGACGCGGTGACGCTGGCGGCGCTCTGGATCCTGCTCCTCCAGTTGCCCGCCGCGCGGCGGTGGCTCCCCTCCCTCCGGCCGGCCGAGATCCGGGCCCGCTGGCAGCGGCGCGGCCGCCGGCCAGCCGCGCCGCCCGACAGGTCGCGTGCGCGTCGGAGTCGGTGCGTTCTCGCCGCGGTGGACGTCTGCGCTGATGGCAGCCGCGGCGGCGGCCGCGCGTGACGCCGCCAGGCGTGCCGCTCGCCGCGCTCCATGACGCCGGCCCTCCTCTTCACGGGATCGCCTTCGTCCTCGTGGCCGCGTCGGTCTTCCCCATCCAGGACGTCCTCGTCAAGGGACTCAGCGGCCGGTATCCCGCCCTCCAGATCGTCTTCGTGCGGAGCCTGGTCGCGCTCTCCCTCTACGCGTGGCTGCTCTGGCGAGAACGCGGCGTGACCACCTTTCCGCTCCAGCGGCCGTGGCTCCACGTGGGGAGAGGCGCGCTGGGACTCCTCTCGTTCACGAGCTACTACATGGCCATCGCGGCCCTGCCGCTCGCCACCGTCACCGCGGTGGCCTTCGCGGCGCCGCTGTTCGTCACCGTGCTCTCGGCCCGGGTGCTGCGCGAGCCGGTCGACCGGAGCAGCTGGCTCGCCGTGCTGATCGGCTTCGTCGGCGTGCTCGCGGTGTTGCGGCCCGGGGCGGCGGCGTTCGAGCCCGCCGCGCTCCTGGCCCTTCTGTCGGCGCTCACGTATGCGATCTCGCAGACGATCACGCGCGAGCTCGGCCGCACGGATTCCGGCGCGAGCATCGCGTTCACCTCGACCCTCGTGGCGTTGACCGTGTCCGCGGCGTCCGGGCTCGTCGCCGGCGGGGGCGGGGACCGAGGGGCCGACCTCCATCCGAGCATTGCCTTCCTGGTGCGCGGCTGGGCGCTGCCCTCCTGGGGCGAGTTCGGCCTCATGATTGTCTGCGGGATCATCTCGGGAGTCGGGATGTACTGCTTCACGCAGGGCTATCGGGTGGCGCCGGCGAGCACGGTGGCGCCCTTCGAGTACGTCATGATCGGCTGGTCGGCTCTGTGGGGCTACCTGTTCTGGGGTGACGTCCCCGGTCCGTCGACCCTCGTCGGCGTGGCGACGACCGTGACCGCCGGCGTCTACGTGCTGCAGCACCAGGCTCGGGCCCAGCGCGCGCGCCGCGACGCGGCCCGCGCCGCGTCGAGCTGACGATGCCGGCGGCCGCGTCCGAGCCGCCCTTCAGTCGCCGGGCTTCCCTTCGTTGAGCGTGGATGAGGACCAGATCGAAGCGTTCCTCACGGCCGGTCGGCCGGAGCGTCACCTCGAAGGGCAGGCTCGTGCGGCCGAAGCCGCCCGGAATCTCGGCGTCACCGCGGCTCAGGACGCGACCGTTCCGATCCACCCCGAAGAGCGCCACCCTGGCCCAGGAGACGACGCGGTTCGGCGTCTCCGCCAGCCCCACCGCGCGAACCGTCCCCGATTCCCGGACGAGCGCCCAGCGGAAGCGGACCTCACCCTGATCCGTGCGGTTCGGAAGGTCGGCCGGGACGGCAATCGCAGCGCCTGCGGCGCCCGCGAGCACCAGGATCCCGAGTCCCAGCAGCACCATCCAGGAGGGTATGGAGACGGTCACGTGCGCCCTCGTCGTCATGCCCTGGCACCTCCTATCCAGGAGAACGCGCCGGCCCTCCGGGAGGGTCCCTGGGGTCGGGGCGCGTTGACTCACAACCCGTAAGTAGCGACAATGCCTAGCGCGAGGCGTTAGCTCAGCCAGGCAGAGCTCCCGCCTTTTAAGCGGGGAGTCGGTGGTTCGAATCCACCACGCCTCACCATCACCGGCTCCCGGCGCCGTCTTGCGGGGCCGACCGCTCGCACTCGGCCTTCCGGAGGCGACATGAGCAACGCGGCGACCCCCGATCCCGACACCGCCACGCTGACGGCCGTCCGACGCTTCCTCGACGCCTTCGGTCGGCACGACGTGGACGGGATCATGGCCGCCATGACCGAGGATTGCGTCTTCGAGAACACGTGGCCGGCTCCGGATGGGGAGCGCCATGCGGGCCAGGCAGCGGTGCGGCGCTTCTGGGAGCGGTTCTTCCGGGAGAATCCCTCCGCGGCCTTCGAGACCGAGGAGATGTTCGCGGCCGGAGCCCGGTGCGTGGTGCGGTGGCGCTATGGATGGCGGGGTCCCGACGGGTCGTCGGGGCACGTGCGGGGCGTGGATGTCCTTCGCGTCCGCGACGGGAAGGTCGTCGAGAAGCTCTCCTACGTCAAGGGCTAGCCGGCGCCGGCCGCGTCACGGCGCCGACCACACGACGGCGCCGCTCCGGTCCGCGAGGGCGAGCGCGGCACCCTTGCCCGGCACCAGCGTCAGGGCCGCGCGCGCTCGGCCGTCCGGGCCGTTCAGGTTGAGCGCGGGCGCGCCGTCCGCGAGCACGCCGAGCGTCGCCCGGGCGGTGCCGACGGCATCGTCACGGGGACCGATGCCGTCGGCCGAGTGTCCTTCAGTCGAGCGGGGGCCGGTGGGCCGCCCAGGGCTGGAGCGCCTCGAAGCAGGCGGACGCCCGGAGCACGTCCACCTCGCGGTGCCAGCGCCCGACGATCTGGAGGCCGACCGGGAGCTTCTCCCGCGTGAAGCCGCAGGGGACGTTGGCCGCCGGGTAGCCCGTCAGGTTGAAGGGGTACATGAACGGCACCCGGTCGAAGATGGAATGCGCGGGCTTCCCGCCCGAGGTCGGCGAGCCCCTCGAAGGGCCCGGGGTCGGCCGGCCAGGCGGCGACCGGCATCTGCGGCGTGAGCAGGAGCTGGTAGCGGTCGAAGGTCGTGCGCACCTTCTCGCAGAACTCCGTCCGCGCGAGGTGCGCCTTCATGTAGTCGATCGCGCTCAGGTGGCCGGCGTCGAGGATCATGCGCATGAGCGTCGGCTCGATCCAGTCGGGCCGCTCGCGCGCGCGATCGTAGTTCCGCGCCGCGACGCTCGTCGAGTAGATGATCTTGTGGAACTCGTAGGGATGGCCCCAGTCGACCTTCGCCTCCTCGACGTGGGCGCCCAGCTCCTCGAACCGCCTCGCCGCCCGGGCGGTCAGCTCGGCGACCTCCGGGTCGACGGCCGCGAACCCGAGGTCGACGCTCCAGCCGATGCGCCAGCCGCGCACGTCGCCTTCGCAGGCGGCGAGGTAGTCCGGCGGCGGCGCATCGATCGACATGGGATCGCGCGGGTCGGGGCCGGCCATCGCCTGAAGGAGCAGCGCCCCGTCCCGCACGGTGCGGGTCATCGGCCCGTTGTGGGAGCGGGCGTTCCACAGGTCGGCGCTCGGCCAGTACGGCACGCGGGCGAGGGAGGGCTTCAAGCCGAAGATGCCGCAGAGCGCGGAGGGGATGCGGATCGAGCCGGAGCCGTCGGACCCGTGAGCGATCGGCCCGAGGCCGGCGGCGACCGCGGATCCCGCGCCGCCCGAGGACGCCCCCGACGTGCGGGCGAGGTTCCAGGGATTCTTGCACGGCGGGCCGATGAGGTTGTCGCACATGTCCTTGTAGCCGAAGTGGGGGGTGTTCGTCTTCCCGAGCAGCACCCCGCCCGAGGCGCGGAGCCGAGAGGCCACCGCGCCGTCCTCGGCCGGCACGTTGTGCTCGAAGAACCGGGAGCCGTAGGTCGTGCGGATGCCGGCCGTGGGCTCGAGGTCCTTGATCGAGTACGGGATGCCGTCGAGCGGCCCGTGCGGCTGGCCGCGCTGTGAAGCGTGCCTCGGCCGCGCGCGCCAGCTCCCGGGCGTGGTCCGCCGTGACGGTGAGGTACGCGTTGAGCTTCGGATTCAGGCGCTCGATCCGGGCCAGCGCCGCGTCGGTGACCTCCACCGGCGAGAGCGTCTTGGCGCGATAGAGCCGGCCGAGCTCGAGAGCGGGCGTGTAGGACAGGTCCGTCGCGTTCATCCGGGGCCTCCTGGTGGTGATCGACGAAGCGCGGGCGGACGCGCCCTCGCGGCGGTCCGCCCGACGGGGTTTAAGGTAGGCGGACGTCGCCCGGCTGTCCAGAGGGGTCAGACTTTCACTTCCCGACATTTCCGGGGCGGGCGACTGAATTGTCGGGAAGTGAAAGTCTGACCCCGACGTGCGATGATCGACGGCGGCCGTCACCATTCTCGAACGGAGGCTTTCGCCCATGGCCGATCCCGCGAATTCCGTCCTCTGCCCCGCCGACCCCCTCCGCGACTTCGTCGCCGACGTCGCCCGCGGCATGGGCGCGGATTCCGACGTGGCGGCCGAGCTGGCGCGGCACCTGGTCGGCTCGAACCTTGCCGGGCACGACTCCCACGGCGTGATCCGGGTCCCCCAGTACGTCGGCGACGCCGACCAGGGGACCATCGTTCCCTCGGCGCGCCCCGTCCTCGCCCGGGAAACTCCGGTGGCCGCGCTCGTCGACGCCCGTCGCGGCTTCGGCCAGCACTCCACGATGTTCGCGCTCGAGTGGGCCATGGGACGGGCGCGGCAGCACGGTGTGGCGATGGTGGCGGTGCGGCACTCGACCCACATCGGCCGGCTCGGCGAGTACGTCGAGCGCACGGCGGCCGAGGGGCTGATCGGCATCGTCACGGTGGGGGCGATCGGCGTGGGAATCGGCGGCGTCGTGCCGTTCGGGGGCCGGACGCGGTTCCTCGGGACCAACCCGTGGGCGCTGTCCGTGCCGGGCCGCACGCGGACCCTGATCTTCGATGCCGCGACGTCGACGGTCGCCGAGGGCAAGGTCCGGGTCGCGCGGGCGGCCGGGAAGCCGCTGCCCCCCGACGCCATCCTCGACAAGGACGGCCGACCCACCCGGGACGCGGCGGCGTTCTACGCGGGCGGAGCGATCCTGCCTCTCGGTGGGACGCTGGCCGGGCACAAGGGCTACGGGCTCGGGCTTGCCTCCGCGCTCCTGGGCGCGCTGGGCATGATCGGCGACCCCGAGCCGACCCTCGTCGGCGCGGCGCCGCCCGACAGCGCCGACACGCGGGGCCGCGTCGCGGGAGTCTTTCTCGAGGTCATCGACCCGGCGTGCTTCGGCGATGCGGCCGCCTACCGCGAGCTGGTCGACGAGGCGCTCGCCGCCGCCAAGCGAGAGCCGCCGGCCGACGGGGTGGCCGAGGTGCTCGTGCCCGGCGAGCCCGAGGCGCGCGCCCGGGCCCGGCGGAGCCGGGAAGGCGTCCCGCTGCCCGCGGCGACGTGGGCCGAGCTCGGGAAGGTCGCGGCCCGGTTCGGCGTGCCCCTCCCGCCGTCGCGGCCGGCCGCCTGACGGGCCGGGCCGCGACCGGCGTCCCTACGAGGCTCCCGGGGCTCGGTACCCGACGGTCTTCTTGACGGCCTGATCCACCTCTTCGGGGGTGACCAGGACCGTCGTCCTGAGCCGGACGGCGCCGCTCGCTCCCACGGTCAAGGCGACGGCCGTCGCGCTCGCCGAGTCGGGCAGATCGACGATCACGAACGCATCGGTCTTGCCGTACGCGAAGTAGAAGGCCTCGAGCCGCCCGCCCATGCTCTTGGCCAGGGCCTCGATCGCGGCCCGACGCTTGGAGCCGCCGTCACGGATCAGACCCTTGGCGCCCTCGGCTGTGTACGAACCTTCGAAGAGGTACTTGGGCATCGCGTTCCTCCTGCGCCAGTCCGGCACGCGGATGCCGGACGGTATGGTGCGGTGGTGTCCCGTGGACCATAGCGCGCCGGGCTGCGCGGAGCAAGGGCGACCGCTGGACGGCTTCGGCGTCAGCCCTTGCCCAGGATGAGGATGACGATCCCCGCCAGCATGACGGCGCAGCCGAGCCAGATCTGGCGGATCCGCGCGCCCTCGCCGAAGACGAGCCAGCCGATGAGGAGCGCCAGCAGGATCTCCACCTGCTTGACCGCCTCGACGTACGAGCTCACGGTCAGCGTGTAGGCCGTCGTGCCGAGCTGCGTCGACAGGGCGGCGAACGCGCCCAGCCCCACGAAGCCGAGCCAGTGCCGGCCGAGCTGCCGGAAGTGGCGGGCGGAGCGATAGAGCGCCCAGGGCGTGATCAGCACCGCGCAGAAGAGGTAGCCCATGAAGACCGCGTACGACGGGTTCGAGAGGAGCGCGATCTTCTTGATGAAGACGACGGACGGCGCGTAGAAGAGCGCCGCGCCGAGCGTGTAGCGCTGGCCGGGGTCGCGGATCAGCGAGACCAGCGGCGCCCAGAGCGACACGCGCGCCCGGCTCACGTTGATCAGGTACACGCCCGCGACGCACACGAGCACGCCGACGACGCCCAGCGTGGACGGCTCCTCGCCGAGCGCGAGATAGCCCCAGACCACCAGGAGGACGAGCGACAGCTTCCAGAGCGCCGTGACGAGCGAGATCTCGGCGACCTTCAAGGCCATGGCGAGGCACTGGGTCCCGGTGATCTGCGTCACGGCGAAGAGGAGACAGTACCAGTAGATTCCCGGCTGGCGCGGCGGCAGGCCCTGGACGACGAGCGGCACGGCGGCGAACGGCAGGATGAACGTGAACCGGCCCCAGACGTTGATGGTCTCGTCGAGGGCGTGACCGAGCCGCTTCATCACCATGTTCCGGAGCACCTGGAACAGGGCGCTTCCCACCGAGAGCATGAACCAGAGCACACGCACCTCCCGTGCGCCCGGGCTCGACGCACGCCGGCCATCGTAGTGGAAAGCGCCGGACCGTGGAACTGGCCCTGGTGGCCCTCGACTTCGCGGCCCGCCGCGAACGCGGTCCGCGACCCGCTTGCAGACTTGCCGCGCTTCATCCTATGGTGACGACGTGGGTGACTCCCGGATGCGGAAATTCTCCACCGCTTACCCGTGCCATACCCGTGAAGGAGGACCGAGAGCAATGAAACTCGTGGCCGCCGTCCTCACCGCTCTTCTGTTCGGTGTGATGGTCGCAGGCCCCGCCTCGGCGGAGCTGACCGTGAAACTGCAGGTGGCCGCCGACGGGCTGACGGCGCCGCTCAACCTCGTCTCGCCGCCCGACGGCACCAAGCGGCGCTTCATCACCGAGCAGATCGGGGTCATCAAGATCCTGATGCCCGACGGGAAGATCCTCGACGAGCCGTTCCTCAACATCCGCCACCGGATCCCGAAGCTCCACCAGGACTTCGACGAGCGCGGCCTCCTCGGCCTGGCGTTCCATCCCGACTTCAAGAGCAACGGGCGGTTCTTCGTCGCCTACAGCGGGTCCCTGCCCGGGGACTCCACGCTCGACAAGGTGGTCTGGTACTCCCACACGAACTACGTCGCCGAGTACCGCGTGTCCAAGACCAACCCGAACCAGGCCGACCCGCTGAGCGAGCGGATCGTGACCAAGATCGACTGGCCGCAGTTCAACCACAACGGCCACTGGATCGGCTTCGGGCCGGACGGGTTCCTCTACATCTCCACCGGCGACGGCGGCTACGCGAACGACTGGGGGATCGGCCACAACGTCACCAAGGGCAACGGCCAGGACCTCGGCTCGCTGCAGGGCAAGATCCTGCGGATCGACGTCGACAAGCGGGACGCGAGCAAGGGCGAGGCCTACGGCGATCCCGGCCGACAATCCCTTCGTCGGCCGCGCAGGACGCCAAGCCCGAGATCTGGGCCTACGGCTTCCGGAACCCGTGGCGGTGCTCCTTCGACATGGGCGGCAGCAAGCAGCTCTTCTGCGCCGACGTGCAGCAGAACAGCGTCGAGGAAGTCGACATCGTCACGAAGGGCGGCAACTACGGCTGGCGCGTGAAGGAAGCCAGCAAGTGCTTCGACTACGTGAACCCGAACACGCATCCGGCGAGCTGCGAGTCGGCCGGGATGATCGACCCGATCATCGAGTACCCGAACTGCAACGTCACCCAGGACTGCAAGGGGCTGTCGATCACCGGCGGGTTCGTCTACCGCGGGAGCCACGGGCCCTGGCAGGGCAAGTACTTCTTCGGCGACTGGAGCAAGCAGTTCGGCGTGCGGGACGGCCGCATCTACGTCGCCACCGAGTCGGGCGGCAAGTGGACGATGGAGGACGTGAAGGTCGCCAACATGCCGAACTTCAACTCGTACGTCCTCGCCTTCGGGCAGGACGCCGACGGCGAGGTGTACGTCCTGACGCAGGACACGACCGGGCCGGTCGGGGGCCTGGCGAAGATCTACAAGATCGTCGCCCTAGGACGAGGACGCGCGGGGCCCGGCGGCGCGCCGGGCCCCGCCTCCTACACATGCGCAAGACGACGACGGCTCTCGTGGTCGCCGGGGGGTGGCTCTCGGCGTCGTGGCTGCTCGCCGACCAGGGCGCGGCCCATCCCCGCCGGTCCGGCGCCGGGCGGCGAGCGGCGCGCCGAACGGGCCGGCGCCGCCCGTCGAGTTCACGCCGGACTTCCTGGGCGACCCGAAGAACGTCCAGAAGGGGCGGGACGGTCTGGCAGGCGCGCTGCCAGTTCTGCCACGGGAAGACGGCGTACCCGGGCAAGGCGCCCGAAGCTCGACCCGTCCCGCTACACGCCCGCCTTCGTGTACGACCGCGTCGCCAACGGGTTCCAGGGCATGCCGCCGTGGCGGCACGAGTTCTCGGTGGACGACCTGAAGTCGGTCGTGGCCTACGTCCTCAGCAAGGAGTTCTCCAACTGACGCGCGTGCCGCCCGTCCTCCAGAAGCTCACCGTTCCCTACGAGTACCCCGTCTACTTCACGGTGGACGTCTTCGATCCGGGGAACCCGGACCTCGTGGAGGCGCTCGCGCGGAAGGAGCCCGCCCGCCGCCATCGGGCATTCATCGTCGTGGAGCGCGCCGTGGCCGACGCGTGGCCGGGGCTGGCGGCGACCGTCGCCCGCTACGCGGAGCGCCACGCGGATCGCCTCGAGCTGGTGGCCCCGCCGTGGATCGTCGACGGCGGCGAGGCGGTCAAGAACGACCCGGCCCCGCTGTCGGCCCTCCAGACCGTGCTGCACGCCCTCCGGCTCGACCGCCAGTCCTTCGTGGTCATCGTCGGCGGCGGCGCCCTGCTGGACGCGGCGGGCTACGCCGCGGCGACGGCGCACCGCGGGATCCGGACGGTGCGGCTGCCGACCACGGTGCTGGCCCAGGCCGACTCGGGCGTCGGCGTCAAGAACGGCGTCAACGCCTTCGGCGTGAAGAACTTCCTCGGGACCTTCGCGCCGCCCTTCGCCGTGCTGAACGACCGGCGGTTCCTCGAGAGCCTCGGGCGCCGGGACACCGTCGCCGGGATGGCCGAGGCGGTCAAGGTGGCGCTGATCCGCGACCCGGAGTTCTTCGACTGGCTCGAGAGCCACGCGGACGCGCTGGCCGCCTGCGAGGCCGACGCGGTCGCGGAGCTGATCCGCCGCGCGGCCGGGCTGCACCTCGAGCACATCGCCACCTCGGGCGATCCGTTCGAGACTGGGCAGCGCGCGGCCGCTCGACTTCGGGCACTGGGCCGCGCACAAGCTCGAGTCGCTTGACCCGGAACCGGCTGCGGCACGGCGAGGCGGTCGCCATCGGCATCGCCCTCGACACGCTCTACTCCCGCGCGGCCGGGCTGCTCCCGGACGCCGGCCGCCGAGCGCGTGCTGGGCCTCCTCGGGCGGATCGGGCTCCCGCGCTGGGACGAGGCGCTCGATCTCCGGGATCCCGCCGGCCGGCCCGTCGTCCTGGACGGGCTCGCGGAGTTCCGCGAGCACCTCGGCGGCGAGCTCACCGTCACGCTCCTCGCCGCGATCGGACGGGGCGTCGAGGTCCACGAGATGCGTGAGACCCTCGTGCTGGGCGCCCTCGACGAGCTGCGTCGCCGCGGCCGGCCGTGAAGCTCGCCGTCCCCGGCGGGCCGCATCTCACCTACTGCACCAACATCCACCCCGGCGAGACCTGGGACGAGGTGCGCGCGAACCTCGAGCGCCACGTCCGCCGGGTCAAGGCGGCGGTCGCGCCGGACCGGCCGTTCGGCGTGGGGCTGCGCCTGTCCGCCGCAGGCGGCGGAGACCCTGGCCCGGCCGGCGGAGCTCGACGCGTTCCGCGGCGTTCCTCCGCGACAGCGGGCTCTACGTCTTCACGATCAACGGCTTCCCCTACGGGCCGTTCCACGGGACGCGCGTGAAGGAGGAGGTGTACCTGCCGGACTGGCTGGACGACGCGCGCCTCGCAGTACAGCGACCGCCTGGCGGAGCTGCTCGCCGCGCTCCTGCCCGAGGAGCCCGGGCTCGAGGGGACGGTCAGCACGGTGCCCGGCGCCTACAAGGGGCGCGTGCGCGGGCGCGGCCGACGCGGGCCGGATGGCCGAGCTCATGATCCGCCACGCGGCCGGGCTCCACCGGCTGTGGGAGCGCACGGGCAAGCTGGTGTCGCTCGCGCTCGAGCCCGAGCCCTGCTGCCACATGGAGACCGTGGACGAGACCGTCCAGTTCTTCGAGGCGCAGCTCTTCCGCGCGCCGGCCGTGACCGAGTTCGGGCGGCTCGCCGGCCTGCGGCGGCGGCGAGCGCGAGGCGGCCCTGCGGCGCCACCTCGGGCGTCTGCTTCGACGCCTGCCACATGGCGGTCGAGTTCGAGGACGCGGCGGCGGGGCTCGCGCGCGCTGCGCGGCGCGGGCATCCGGGTCGGCAAGGTGCAGATCAGCGCGGGCCTGCGCGTCGCCCTGGACCCGGGCAACCGGGCGCTCCTGGACGCGCTCCGGCCCTTCGCCGAGGGCGTCTACCTCCACCAGGTGGTCGAGCGGCGCGACGGGCGGCTGACCCGGTACCTCGACCTGCCGGAAGCGCTGGAGGCGGCCGCCCGGGACGGCGGCGGCCCGCGCGAGTGGCGCATCCACTTCCACGTGCCCCTCTTCCGCGAGGAGCTCGGCCGCTTCGCCAGCACCCAGGACTACCTGCGCGGGGTCCTCGGCCTCCTGCGGCACGAGGCGCACACGCCGCACCTCGAGGTCGAGACCTACACCTGGGACGTCCTCCCCGAAGAGTACCGCCGCGAGGACATCGCCTCCGCCGTCGCCCGCGAGCTCCACTGGGTCCTCGAGCGAGCTCGGGGTCAGGCCTTGACTTTGACTTCCGATACATCTCGGCGCGGCGCGCGCTGGCGCCGGCCAGATTGTCTAGAAGTCAAGGCCTGACCCCGTATTTGCTTCTCGGGCGGGTGTCGAACCTGCCGACGGTGTGGACGAACACGCTCGCCGGGGTGGCGCTGGCGGGCGCCGCCGTCGGACCGGGGCGGCTGGCGCTGCTCGCGCTCGCGTTCTCGCTGCTCTACACGGGCGGGATGTACCTGAACGACGCCTTCGACCGCGAGACGGACGCGCGGGAGCGGCCCGAGCGCCCGATCCCGTCGGGCCAGGTCGGCGCCCGGCGGGTCTTCGCGATCGGGTTCGGCCTGCTCGCCGCCGGCGTCCTGCTGGTGGCCTGCGCCACGGCGGCGGGACTCGGCCGCGCGGCGGTGTGGGCGGCGCTCGCTCCTGGCGGGCGTGATCACCGCCTACGACGCCTGGCACAAGGCGAACCCGCTGAGCCCGGTGGTGATGGGCCTCTGCCGGGTGCTCGTGTACGTGACCGCGGCGCTCGCCGCGGCCGGCCGGGTCGGCCCCGCCGTCGCCGGCGGCGCGCTCGTGCTCCTCTGCTACCTGATCGGCCTCACGTACGTGGCGAAGCAGGAGAACCTCACCGAGGTTCGCCGCCTCTGGCCGCTCGCGTTCCTGGCGGCGCCGTTCGTCTACGCGTGGCCGGCGCTCGCCTGGACCGGGGCCGTCGACCGTCCTCTACCTGGGCTTCCTCGCCTGGGTCGTCTACGCGGTGTCCTGGCTGGTCCGCTCCGGCCGGCGCGACATCCGCCGTGCGGTCGTCAGCCTGATCGCGGGCATCTCCCTCCTCGACGCGCTGCTGATCGCCGGCGTCGGGCGATCCGGGCCGCGCCGCCTGGGCCGTGGCCGGCTTCGCCCTGACGCTCGTCTCTCCAGCGCTGGGTGCCGGGGACCTAGCCCCGGTGGCCCGGACGAAGGTCGCCGAGACGCGGGACGTCGAGCCCGGCTCCGGGCTGATCGTCGCACGCGGGCGGCCGGACGCTCGCCCTCTTCAACATCGACGGGGCGTTCTACGCCGTCGACAACAGCTGTCCCCACCGGGGCGGTCCCCTCGGCGATGGCCCGCTCGCCGGCGCCATCGTGACGTGCCCGTGGCACGGCTACCGCTTCGACGTGAGGACGGGCCGGCACCAGGTGAACCCGGCGCTCACCGTGCCGTGCTATCCCGTGACCGTCGAGGGCGGCTCCCTCTACGTGGACCTCTGAGGCGCCACGCTCGGATGCATCGGTGACCGTGGCGGTGTGAGGAGGAGTCCGCCTCGCTGAATTCGCCGCCCCTCCTCGCGCTGGTGGCGGCGGTGGCGTTCGCCGTGGCCGCCGTCCTGGTCAAGCGCGGGCTGCAGCATGCCACGCCCTTGACCGGGGTCCTGCTCTCCGTCCACTTCACCGCCGCCACCGTGTGGGTCCTGGCCGCGGCCACGCAGCCCCTGTCGGGTCTCTTCACGTGGCGCGCGTGGCCGTTCCTCGTGGCGGGGCTGGTGGCGCCCGGCCTGGCCCGCTTGGGGCTCTACATCGGCGTGCACCGCGTCGGCGCCTCCCGCGCCTCGGCCCTGAGCTCGTTCGCGCCGCTCTTCGCGGTGACGATGGCGGTCGTCGCGCTCGGCGAGCAGCCGGGCTGGGGCTTGCTGGCGGGCGCGGCGGCCATCGTCGCCGGCGGGGTCTTGCTCGCCTACCGGCACCGCGACGACCGCGCCTGGCGGCGGCGCGATCTCGCCTTCCCGATCCTCGGAGCGCTCGGCTTCGGGATCCGCGACAACCTGAGCCGGTGGGGATTCGCCGGCTTCCCGCATCCGTTGCTGGCGGCGGCCGCGGCGACGGCCGCCTCGGTCGCCGTCATGTGGACCGTGGTCTTCGCGATCCGGGGGACGGGCCTGGTCGGCGCGACGCGGCGCGGAATCGGGCTGCTCGCCCTGTCCGGCCTGGCCGAGGGGGTCGCCTACCTCGCGATGTGGCGCGCCCTCATGCTCGGATCGGTCTCGGTCGTCTCGCCGCTGGTGAACAGCCACTCGATCGTCACCGTCGTGCTGGCCTGGCTCTTTCTCCGCGACCTCGAGCGCGTCACCTGGCGGATCGTCCTGGCCGCCGCGCTCGTGGTTGTCGGCGTCGCGCTCGTCATCGCCCTACGGCACGAGGTGAGCGCACGCCGTGGCGCTCGGCCCGAGGGGATCAGCGGCCGAACACGTGGTCGAGGAGGAGCGCCTTGACCGCCGTCGCGTCGACCGGCCCGTCGGGCAGCAAGCCCGGCTCGCTCGAGATGAGGAGCGGCCCGGCGGCGGGGTCGTCCGTCGGGCGGCCGTGCGAGCCCTTGACCAGGCTCGCGTCGAGCGGGATCACGTCCATCAGGTAGCGGAAGCCGAGCATCTTCTTCGCGAGCCGCCAGCCGATCGTCGCCTTGGGAAGGCGGAGCGCCGGGTCGAGGAAGAGCTCCACCGGGTCGTAGCCGGGCTTCCGGTGGATGTCGACGGTCCGCGCGAAGTCGGGCGCGCGAGCGTCGTCGAGCCAGTAGTAGTAGGTGAACCACCGGTCCGCTCGCGCCACGGCGACCAGCTCGCCCGACCGCGGATGATCCAGGCCCGCGGCGCGCTTCCCGTCCTCGTCGAGCACGCGCTCGACGCCCGGCAGCCCCTCGAGCAGGCGCTTGACCTCCGCGCACGCGCTCCGGCCGCCGCACGTAGACGTGCGCGATCTGGTGGTCCGCCACCGCGAAGGCCTCGGAGGCGCCGGGATCCAGGAGCTCGCGCCCGAGCTCCACCCGAACCTGGATCAGCCCGGCCTCGCGGAGCGCGCGGTTCACGTGGACGGCTCCGGTCACCCGCGTGATCCCGTACTCGGACAGCACGACGATCCGCGTCCCGTCCCGCCGGGCGTGCGCGATCAGCTCCCCGCAGAGCGCGTCGACGGCCCGGAGATCCCGCGTGATCGCCGGACCGCCGGGCCCGACGCGCTGGAGGTTGTAGTCGAGGTGGGGCAGGTAGACGAGCGTGAGGGTCGGCCGGCGCGTGTCGTAGACGTGGCGCGCGCAGTCGGCGATCCAGCGGCTCGCCGCCAGATCGGTAGCCGGCCCCCAGAACTGGAAGAGCGGGAACGGACCGAGACGCGCGTTGAGCTCGTCGCGGAGCTCCGCCGGCTGGGTGTAGATGTCGGGGATCTTCCGCCCGTCGGCGGGGTACATCGGGCGCGGCGTCACCGACCAGGTCGCCGTGCTGTGCATGTTGTACCACCAGAAGAGCTTGGCGCACGTGAACGCGGGATCGCGCCGCCGGGCCGCCTCCCAGACCTTCTCGCCCTCGACCAGCCGGTTCGACTGGCGCCAGAGCCAGACCTCCGACAGGTCGCGGAAGTACCAGCCGTTGGCGACGACGCCGTGCTCCCGCGGGAGGAGCCCGGTCGTGAGGGTGGCCTGAGCGGAGCAGGTGACCGCGGGGAGCACCGTGCGGAGGGGCCGGACGGCGCCCTCGCGGGCGAGCGCGGCGAGGTTCGGGGTCGCGTCGCCGAGGAGGTCTGGCGTCAGCCCGACGACGAGGAGGACGAGCGTCCGGTGCATGGGGATGCGCTCAGGCCGGCGCCGGCGCGACGGGCCGCCTTCGCGCGCGGGTCAGGCGCTCGGCTGGGCGGCGTCGCCCGGGATCTCGGTGATGCGGGGGGCCTGACCCCGCAGGACCGAGTTCCCCTCGTAGAGCCGGCTCTGGTCGATGGCGGCCTCCGCCTCGAGCGTGGCGGGGTCGAGCTGCCCGCTCTGGGCGAAGAAGGCCACGGGGTTGTCCCACGCGACGCGCCGGATGTCGGCCTCCGCGATCCCGCTCTCGCGCATGAGGGCGACCGTCTTCGGCACCTTGAGCGGGTCGCTCACTCCCCAGTCCGCCGCGCTGTTGATCAGGATCCGCTCGCTCCCGTAGCGCTTGACGAGCGCCACCATGCGCGGCTCGTCCATCTTCGTGGAGGGATAGATGGAGTGGCCCGCCCAGCAGCCCGTCGCCAGGACGAGCGGGAGGGTCTCCTCCGTGTTGTGGTCGATCAGCACCCGCCCCTCGGGGAAGCCGACGTCCTTGACGAGCGCCAGGCTTCGCTCGGTCCCCCGCCGCTTGTCGCGATGGGGCGTGTGGACCAGGACCGGCAGGTCGAAGCGGAGGGCGAGCTCGAGCTGGGCCGCGAAGTACTTCTCCTCCTCGGGCGTCTGGTCGTCGAACCCGATCTCCCCGACCGCCACGACGCCGTCCTTGGCGAGATAGCGGGGCAAGAGCTCGATCACCCCGGGCGCCACGCGCCGGTTGTTCGCCTCCTTCGGGTTCAGGGAGAGCGTGCAGAAGTGGTGCACGCCGAACTGGCTCGCGCGGAAGCGCTCCCAGCCGAGGAGCCCGTTGAAGTAGTCCTCGAAGGTGCCGACGTGGGTGCGCGGCTGCCCGAGCCAGAACGAAGGCTCGACGATCGCCGCGATGCCCGCCTGGGCCATCGCCTCGTAGTCGAGGGTCGTCCGCGAGGTCATGTGGATGTGCGGATCGAAGAGCTTCATGCCTGGCTCCCGTTCTCGCCCAGGAGCCGCTCGACGTCGGCCGGGACGCTCCGGCCGGCGGCGCGCCGCTCGCTGGCGTAGTCGGCCGCCATCCGCCTGAGCTCCGGCGTGATGCGGGCCTCGAGTCCGAGGATACGCCCGACGGCCACCTCGATGAAGACGGCCTTCAGGACCATCTGGTTGAAGCTCGACTCCGGGAAGTGGAGCCCCGGGTAAGGGTTCTCGCACGCGATCGCCTCGAAGACGGGCTGGACCGAGGTGCGGCAGGCCTCCACGGCCAGGGGGACGAAGCGGCCGGGGTCGGGGAGGAGGACGAGCGTGCGAAGGACGGCCTGACGCTCCCGGGTGTCGCCCCCGAGGAAGCTCTCCTCCACCAGGACCTCGAGCTCCCCGGGCGCCAGCGCGGCGGCCGCGTGGAGGAGCAGCGCGCCGCGGCACAGCCCGTCGAGCCCCCAGGACGCCACGGGCCAGGTCAGCCCGGCCGCGTCGAGCCGCGCGGCCTCCGCCGGGCTCGGCTCCGGCATGGCGCGGCCCGCCCGTCGCGTGGCCAGCGCGAAGGCGGTCGCGAAGCCCGCCCGGTCGAGCGGCGCCCGGGCCGTCCTGATTGCGCCGTCCAGCCACTCCAGGACCGGCGGGCCGCGTGGGCGCGGACGAGGGCGAGGAGGCCGTCGGCCATCTCGAGCGGGGAGGCCACCCGGCGTGGCGACGGATGGCCCGAGGACGCCTTTGGAGAGCTGGTCACGGGGCTCGGCCAGTCAGGGGCCCGGAGGAGCCGGCGGGGGCAGGATCACGACGATCTCGCTCAGGACCCGGCGGACCTCCGAGAGGCCGCTCGACGACCTCCGTGGCGACCTTGCGCTGGTCCTCTCGCGCCACCCGTCCGCTCAGGACGACCTGGCCGTCCTGACAGGTGAAGAAGAGGCCGAGCTCCCGGGTCCGAGGATGGGCGAGCAGCGCCGCCTGGACACGGGCGGTCAGGCAGCGGTCGCGCACCTCGACGAGCGACGCGGGCGTGGCGTGGAAGCGCTCGGCGGCCAGCGCCGCGCGGATCGTCGCCACCGACGCCGGGACGTCGAGGCGCGCCGTGTTGAGGACGAGGTCGTACTGGAGGGGATCGTCGAGCGCCACGTCGTAGAGGTGGCGGATGCGCGCCGCCCAGTCGCGGTCGCTGCGCGCGACGACCGCCTCGGCGTCGGGCACGAGCCCCCGCTCGACCTCCAGCCGGCGGGCCCGCACGTGGAGGGGCGCGGTCATCCGCACGCGGAAGGCGTGGCGGACGCGCTGGAGCACGAACGTCGAGCCGCGCCCCACGATGACGACGTTGTCTGCCGCCGCGAACTCCCAGATCACCGCCTCGACGGCCGCCAGGTAGTCGCGCCGGGTCTCCATCAGTCGCTCGCGGAGGGTGGGCCGGCCCTCGAGGAGCCGCTCGAGCTCGGCCACGTCCTGGCCGAGCCGCTCCGCGGCCTTCAGGATGATGTCGCGGTCGGCGAACGTGTAGCGAAGCTCCTCGGCGAGGGCGCGCCCGATCGTCTCGCCGGAGCTTCCGAGGGCCTGCGAGATCGTGACGACGCTCACGCCCACGCTCCGGCGCGAAGCGACGGGCCCGGCAGGGACGCGTCTCGCGCGCGCCGAGGGCGGGCGCTACCGGGGAGGACGCCAATGGGAGGATGCCGGGTGCGTCGCGCCGCATGGTCGCCCCCGGCCCGCCGGGCCGCCGGACCTTGGCCGAAGCCTAGGCCCGGCCACCGGACCCTGTCAAGGCGAGGCGCAGGCGAGGCGCGGACGGGCAGCGCGAGGCGGAGGTGGCTCCCGGGGGGGCCCCGCGGGATGCCGTCAGGGCCACATCGCGTCGAACACCGACCCGGCGAGCGTCGGGTACACGTAGTGCATGTCGGCCAGATCGGCGCGCGTGAGGCCGGCGCGCATCGCCACGGACGCGATGTGGATCAGGTCCTCCGCCCCGGGGCCCAAGACGTGCGCACCGAGCAGGCGCCCGGTGGGCTCGTCGAAGATCGCCTTGACCAGCCCCTCGGTCTCCCCCCGGACGCCCGCCGCGCTCGAGTCGGCGAACGGCGCGCGCCCGACCGTGACGCGCCCGCCACCCTGCCGTGCGGCCTCCTCGGTGACCCCCACCTGGGCGAGCGCGGGAATCGTGAACGTCGCCATGGGGAAGACACTGAAGTCGGCGGCCCGCCGGTTGCCCTGGAGCGCGTTGTCCGCGACGAGTCGACCCTCGTACCACGCTGCCGGTGTGTGCTGGTGACTGCCAGTCACGTCGCCCGCCGCGTAGACGTGACGCGCGCTGGTCGACTGCCGGAACTCGTTGACGCGCACCGCGCCGCGATCGAGCGCGACGCCGGCCTGCTCGAGGCCGAGGTCCGCCGTGTTCGGCGGCCGCCCGGTCGCGACGAGGACGGTGTCCGCGGCGAAACGCTCGCGCCGGCCGGCGACCTCGGCCTCCACCGTGAGGTCGGGGAGGACGCGCACGACGCGGGCCCCCGTGCGGATGTCGAGCCCTGCGTCAGGCGCGAGCGCAAGCAGCGCGTCCCGGATCTCCTGGTCGGCGGCTGGCAGCACGCGATCGCCCGACTGGAGAACGGTCACGCGGGCCCCCGCCCGGCCGAACGCGAAGCCGAACTCCATGCCGATCGCTCCGCCACCGATCACGACGAGCCGGGCGGGCAGCGTGGGCTGCGCGAGGAGTTGATCGCTCGTGAGCGCGCGCTCGATGCCCTCGATCGGCGGCCGCCCGGGCGCGGAGCCCGTGGCGAGCACGATCCACTCGGCCGTCAGGCGGCGCCCATCGACGAGAACCTCCCGCGGCCCCGTGAACCGGGCACGCCCTCGCAGCACGGTGATCCCGTCCCGCTCGAGCGCTTCCGGCTTTCCCTCCGACCAGCTGGCCACGAGGCGGTCCTTCCGGGCGATCACGGCACTCCAGTCGATCCCCAGCTCTCCGGCGCCACGGATCCCGAGCTCGCCGGCCATGCGGGCACGCCACGCGAGCTCGACGGTGCTGACCAGCACCTTCTTCGGAATTCAGCCGGTGCCGAGGCACGTGCTGGCGAAGCCGTCCTGCTCCACGAGGGCGGTGCGGGCGCCGAGCTGGACACCGCGGCGGGCGGCGAACGAGCCGGCGGTGCCGGCGCCGATGACGAGGAAGTCATAGTCCATGATGGTCCTCCCGGCGCGTCACCTCGATGATACCGGGCCCTTCCAATGCCGCGCCGTGACGGCCGACCCGGTGGCGCCGGGCCGGCCGTCCGTCGGTCTGGGTCAGCCGGCCAGGCTACGTGATGTGCGCCCCGCGCGTCTCAACGTAGACCGCGTAGAGCGACTGGCTCGCGGCCATGAAGAGTCGGTTCCGCTTGCTGCCGCCGAAGGTGATGTTGCCGCAGATCTCGGGCAGGCGGATCTGGCCGATGCGCTTGCCGTCAGGCGCGAAGATGTGGACGCCGTCGTAGCCGTCGCCGACCCAGCCCATGGCGGCCCAGAGGTTGCCGTCCTCGTCGCAGCGGATGCCGTCGGCGTTGCCGGCCTTGCCGTTCAGCGTCATGTCGGCGAAGACCTTGCCGTTGCGGAGCCGCTCGCCGTCGACGTCGAAGACCCAGATGATGGGCTTCGCCTCCTTGTAGTGGGAGGAGCCGGTGTCGGCGATGAAGACCTTCTTGTAGTCGTGGCTGAAGCACATGCCGTTCGGCTTGAACGGCTCGTCGGTGACCTTCGTCACCTTCTTGCTCTGGGCGTCGATGCGGTAGACGGCCTCCTTGATGAACGGCCGCGGGCTCCCCGTGTTGTACCGCTTCCCCTCGTAGTTCATCAGCGCGCCGTAGCCGGGGTCGGTGAACCAGATGGAGCCGTCGTTCGGATGGACCATCCCGTCGTTGGGCGCGTTCAGCTCCTTGCCGTCGTCGCTCTTGTCGGCGAGCACGGTCACGGTGCCGTCGTGCTCGTAGCGGATGACGTTGCGGGTGCCGTGGCAGAAGGCGATCTGCCGGCTGCTGTAGTCGAACGTGTTGCCGTTGCTGTTGCCGGCCGGGAAGCGGAAGCGCCGGCCGACGTGGCCGTCCTCCTCGGTCCAGCGGAGGCACTCGTCGTTCGGGATGTCGCTCCAGACGAGGTAGCGACCCGCGCCGTTCCAGGCACAGCCCTCCGCCCACATGGTGCCCGTGTAGAGCCGCACGATGGGCGTGTTCCCGAGCTTGTACTTGAACCGCGGGTCGAGGTCGACGACGTCGGGCTCCGGGTAGCGGGTGGGCTCGGTGCCCGGCCCGAAATTGCGCGCGAAGGCCTCCGGGGCCATGCCCGTGATCGCCGCCAGGGCGGCGGCCCCCGTTCGCAGGAAGCTGCGGCGGTCGACGCGCTCCGGCGCCTCGCCGGCGGTGGCGGGGTCGGCGTCTCCGTCCGGACGGGCCGCGGGCTTCGCGAGGTCGATGAACCGTTGCAGTCGGACGCGCTCCATGGAGTCCTCCTTTTCGGGTGTGCCGTCCGCCGGGAAGACGCGTGACAGTTGGGCCACCACGCCGAGCCCGACGGTGAGGCCAGGGTAGTCCCGGGCCGGAAGGCCGCGCAAGGCCAGGGAGGAGTCGCGGCCGCGCTCGGCTCTACGCCTCCCGGTGCCAGTAGGGGAGCCGCCAGAACGTCGAGTCCCAGCCGCTCAGCTCGACGCCGCGGATCTGGCGGGAGCTCGCCGCGACCCAGTTCCGGTGGATCAGCGGCACGACCACGTTCGCCTGCACGACGATGTCGTTCATCCGGATGAAGTGCGCGGCGCGCTTCACGGGGTCCAGCTCGGCCTCGGCCGCCTTCCACAGGCGGTCGTACTCGTCGTTCACGAACCGGGTGTTGTTCCGGCCCTGCCACCGGTTCTGCTTGGACGAGACCTCCCACGAGGTGAACTGCTCCATGAAGCTCTGGGGATCGGGGCCGTCCAGGGTGGTCGTGTACATCTGGATGTCGGTGAAGCCGTGGAGGTACGTGTCCGGATTGGCGGGGTCCGTCGAGAAGTACACGGAGCCGACGACGGACTTCAGCTCGACCTCGATGCCCGCGCGGGCCATCGACGCCTTGACGACCGCCTGCACCGCCTGGCGGGCGGCGTTGATGGACGTCTGGAAGACCAGCTTCAGTCGCTTCCCGTCCTTGGCGCGCACGCCGTCCGCTCCCCGCTTCCAGCCCGCGCCCTCGAGGAGCTGGTTGGCCTTCTCGACGTTGTACTCCCAGCGGGTGGCCTTCGACTGGAAGCGCGCCGGCGCGTTGAGGAAGTTCGCGGTGGCCTGACCCTGGCGCCCGTAGATCTGCTCCTGGATGGCGCCCCGGTCGGCCAGGAGCGCCAGCGCGCCGCGGACGGCGGGATCGGTGAGGAAGGGATGCGGCGCCTTCAGGCTCGCCCGCTCCCCGTCGACCTCTCGCCACGGGTCGGCGAGGTTGATGCCGATGAACTCGACGCCGCCCCAGGTGGCGATCTCGACGCGGCCCTTGCCGCCCTGCTCGAGCCGCTTGAGGACCTCGTCCTCGGCCTGCATGTTCCAGGCCCAGTCGAACTCTCCCGTCTGCAGCACGGCGCGGGCGGCGGACACGACGTCGCCGCCGCCTTTCACCTCCACCGTGTCGAAGAACGGCCGGTTCGGCACGTGGTAGCCCGGGTTGAGCTCCGCGCGGATGGAGTCGCCCGCCTTGAAGTCCACGTAGCGATACGGGCCGGTGCCGACCGGCTTGAGATTGGCCGGCGCCTCCCGGGACTTGGCCCCCCGGAACGGCTCGAACACGTGCTTCGGGATGATCATGCCGCGATTGCCGCAGAAGGCGTCGGCCCAGAACGGCGCCGGCTTGGCGAACGTGAGCCGCACCGTGTGGCTGTCGAGCGCTTCCACGCGCTGGAGCGCGCGATAGCTGCCGGCCGTCACGGCGGCGGTGGCGGGGTCGGCCGCGTACTCCCAGTTGAACACCACGTCGTCCGCGGTGAAGGGCTTGCCCGTCGTGCCACTGGACGCCCTTCTTCAGCCGCCAGGTCACGGACCGGCCGTCCCGCGCGACGCCGCCGTTCTGGACGCTCGGCAGCTCCTGGGCCAGGATCGGCACCAGGTTGCCGTCGGGGTCGAACGCGGCCAGCGGCTCGTAGAAGAGGCGCGAGCCGTCGGCGTTCGTGAGGCCGGCCGCGAAGTGCGGGTTGAGGAGCGTCGCGCCCTGCCACCAGAGCGTGCGGAGGTGCCCGCCGCCGCCGCGGCGCGTCGGGGTGAAGGCGGGCCGGGGCGGCGTCTGCGCGAGGCCGACGGAGGCGAGCATCTGGCCGACCAGGGGCGCGGTCAGGCCCGCCCCGATCATGGTGCGCGTGAACTGTCGCCGAGAGACCACGCCGTCGCGCACCTGGCGGAGCCAGGCTCGTAGCTCGTGCTCGTCCATCGTCCTCTCCTCCGGCGCATCCTGGATGTGATCGGCCAGTCCTGACCGGTGTGGGGCGCGCCGTTTCCGAAGGTAACACGCGGTGCTAGGCTCGGGGAGGGGAGTGGGCATGATCGAAGGTCGGAGGACGGGCGGCGCTCGCGTCTCGCGCCGGGCGTGGCTGGCGCGCGCGGCGACGCTCGGCCTGGGCGCGACCGCGGCGCGGCGCGTCGACGCGGCGGGCGCCGTCGTCGGCGTGGCGCGCGGCGCCACCATGACGGCGGCGACCCGGACGGCCGTGCGGCTGGCCGGCGGCCTCGACTTCGTCCAGTCGGGGCAGACGGTGCTGGTGAAGCCCAATGTCTGCTGTCCCAGCCCGCACCCGGCGACCACGAGTCCCGAGGTCCTGTCGGCCGTGCTGGAGCTGGTCCGCGAGCGGAAGCCCGGGCGCCTGATCGTCGGCGACCAGACCTTCTACGTGCAGAGCACCACGTCCAACCTGCGGCGCGCGGGCCTGGAGGACGCGGTGCGCGCCCACGGCGCGGAGTTCGTGGCGTTCGACGACCTCCCGCGCCGGCACGTCCGTCCGGCCCTGGCGCGGCACTGGCCCGACGGCTACCGGATCCCGGCGATGCTGGCCGAGGCGCACCACGTGATCAACCTGGCGTGCGTGAAGACGCACGTCCTGGCGCGGTACACGATGGCCATGAAGAACTTCATCGGGGTCATCGACGCGGACAGCCGGCGCCACTATCACCGGGTCCGGTCGGAGCAGGGCTACGACGCCTTCGCCGTCCTGATGGCCGAGATGAGCCTCGCGTTCCGGCCCGCGCTCCACATCCTCGACGGCACCGCGGCCTTCGTCAGCGGAGGCCCGTCGGACGGCAAGGTCGTGCACCCGCGCCTCGTGATCGCCTCGCGGGACCTGCTCGCCACCGACGTCACCGGGCTGGCGGTCCTGCGCCACCACGGCACCAACCCGGCCATCCAGGACCACTCACCGTGGACCCAGCCCAAGATTCGTCACGGGATTGCCCTCGGGCTCGGCGCCACGGGACCGGGAGAGATCGACGTCCGCTCGGAGGGGGTCCAGGAGATCGCCGCCCTCAGGCGCCTGATGGCCTGAGGGCGGCGGACCCTCACCGACTTCCGCGCCGGCGGCCGGTGAGCCAGAAGGCCAGCCAGGGGACCGCTGCCGCCAGCGTCCCGAGCGCCACGCTCTCGAGCACGACTCGCCGTCGCGATCTGCCCGTGATGCAGGAGCTCCCAGAGGACCGTCCAGTCGCCGGGATCGCTCGAGAGGTTGAAGGGGCCGTAGGCCGCGCGCATGCGGAGGAAGACCGCGGCGCCGAAGGCCACGGCGCTTCCGCCCGCCGCGAGCCATGCTGCGGCCCGCCGCGTCACCCGGCGTTCCGGCAGTCCGAGGGGGTGGGCATCGCCGGTGCTCTAGAACGGGGCCCCGGGCAGGAGGAGCGGCCGGTACGTGTGCTCTATGCCCGCCGCGGTGAGCCGAACCAGGCGGATGCCGGAGGGATCATCGCCGAGCGGGTAACCAACCGCACCGGTCAGCACCTCCACCATCTCGCCGTCACGGGCCTCGTGGTTTCGATGCCAATGGCCGCAGAACAAGGCCTGGACACCGTGCTGTCGGAACAGCTCGATGACGGGCATCCGCCGGGCTCGCGGCACGACCCAGTAGCCGGGCGGGCGGCCGGGCGGACTCGGCGCCCAGGGCGGAGGGTCCTCGTCGAGCTCTTCCGCGTGCGCCAGGAAGAGTGGCTGATGCGTGAACGCGACGATGTGGGCGGCGCCCGCGCGGCGGGCCCGGCGGAGCGTCTCTTCGAGCCACGCCATCTGGCGATCGAGCTCCTCCGGCACCCGCTCGGGATGCTGGAGGACGCTGGCGTTCAGCACGAGGAAGTGTGCGTCGGCCTCCTGGAAGGCGTAGAAGTCGGGACCGAAGTCCTCCCGGTATCGCGCCAGGCTCGCGTGGTCCGGCACCTCGTTGTCGGCGCAGACGTCGTGGTTGCCCGGCACGTACCGGAGCGGCACCTCGGCGGGGAGGCGGGACGCCACGCGCTTCACCTCCGCCACTTGCCGGGCATCCCCCGCGGCATTGACCATGTCGCCGCAGACCACCGCGAACCGCGGGCGCGCCGCGGCCGTCGCCGCGACGGCCGCTTCGAATCGGCGCGTCTCCTCGTCGAAGTGCGTCACCTTCGGCGTCGACCGCACGTTCATGCCGTGACGCCGATAGCGCGCGATCTCCTGCGGGGTGCGGCCGGAGAGGTGGGCGAACTGGCCGAGCTGAGGGTCGGCCATCTGCACGAACGTGAGCGGCGCGTCCACGTGATCGCGCTCCGGCCCGCCGCCTCAGTCGGTCAGCGGCGGGGCCGGGCCGTCACGCGTCGCCCGGCTCGTCGCGGATGAAGCGGCCGGTCCGGAGGTCCTGCAGCGTCTCCTCGATCTCCGCCCGCGTGTTCATCACGAACGGTCCGTAACGGGCGATGGGCTCCCCGAGGGGTCGGGCGGCTGCCAGCAGGAACCGGCCTCCGGCCGGCCCGGCCGCCGCCTCGACGAGGTCGCCATCGCCGAAGATGACGAGGGCGGGCCCGCCCACGAGCTTCCGCTCCGGCCCGAACTGGACCTCGCCGTGGTCCAGATACGCGAAGACGGTGTGGCCCGGCGCCGTGGCTTCCCGGAACGCGGTGCCCGGAGGGAGCGTGACGTCCACGAATTTCGGGTCCACGGCCAGGCCCTCGACCGGCCCCGTGAAGCGTCCCCCGCCGACCTCGCCGGCGATCACGCGGAGCCGCGCGCCCTCGGGCGTCTCGACTTCCGGCAGCTGAGCGCCCTGGAGGTCCCGGTACTTGGGCCGGGTCATCTTCTCGCGCGCGGGCAGGTTCAGCCAGAGCTGAAGTCCGGCGATCCCTTCGGAGCGCACCTGCGGCATCTCCTCGTGGAGGATGCCGCTGCCCGACGTCATCCACTGGATGTCCCCCGCGCCGATGCTGCCGCTGTGGCCGAGGGAGTCGCGGTGACGCACTTCCCCTTTGCGCACGATCGTCACCGTCTCGATCCCGCGGTGCGGGTGATACGGGAAGCCCGCCTGGTAGTCGGCGGGCCGGGTCGACTCGAAGTGGTCCAGCAGCAGGAACGGGTCGAGGTGATCGAGCCGGCGGGTCCCGATGCTGCGCCCGAGGTGCACCCCGGCGCCCTCGACGACCGCCTCCGGAGGTGTCACCACCTGCGTCACTCGTCTCGATTCCGACATGTCTCGCGCCTCCAGCGTCACCGCCTGAGTCCGATTGTGCATGGCGCGACCTCGAAACTCCAGCGCGTCTCTCCCTAGACCATCCTGGTGGACGGCCGTCCGCCGCCCCTCGCGTACTGATGGTATCGTACCGAACCATGCACGAGACGACGACGGGGCAGACAGGTCCGGAGGTCCCCGGGAGCACGGATTCCGGCTGGCGGGCACGCGAGCGACGGTTCGAGGCCGCGCGGCGATGAAGATCGAAGTGTTCGACAATCAGATCGAGCCCGCCTTGAAGGCTCTCAAGAAGGAGATGCTGAAGGGCGGGGTGTTCAAGGAGATGAAGCGGCGGGAGTACTACGAGAAGCCGTCCGTGAAACGGAAGCGCAAGCAGGCGGAAGCCCTGAAAGAAGCGACGGAAGGCCGCGCGACGCTCCCCGCGGCCGCCATGGACTGACGTCGGATCGGTCGGGCGAGGACGTCGCGTGAGTCCTCCGCCGCTGACGTCGTCGGCCGCGCTTTCGCTCGATGACCTCGCCATGGGCGTGCGGCTGCTCCGGGACGTGCCGGCGCTCGTCCGGCACCCCGTGCGGCTCGAGGAAGCGCGTCGCACCGTGAGCCTCCGGCTCGCCCGGCGCGAGGCGGACCTCCTGGCCCTGATCCGCTGCGCGACCGAGTCGGCCGACGCCCCGTATGCTCGGCTGATGCGCGCGGCGGGCCTGGAGTACGGGGACGCCGCACGCCTGGTGCGCGAGGAGGGCGTGGAAGGGGCACTCTCCGTTCTCCTGCGCCACGGCGTGTACCTGACCGTCACGGAGTTCAAGGGTCGGCACCCGGTCGCTCGAGGGACGGTCTCGTTCCCGCTGACCACCGACGCGCTCCGGAACCCACGCCTCGACCCCCACTACGTCGGCCAGACGAGCGGCAGCCGGGGCCATCGGACCTCGGTGCCGTTCAGCCTGACCTTCGCGCGGGATCGGACGGCCAACAACGTCGTCTTCCTGAACGCGCGGGGTGGCCTGTCGTGGCAGCAGGCCCACTGGGAGATCCCGGGCGGAACGGCGCTCGGCCGGATGCTGTGGCTGGCCGCCATGGGCGCGCCGCCGGTTCGCTGGTTCTCCCCGGTCGATCCGGCCGCTCCGGACCTGACGGCGCGATACCGCTGGAGCACGCGCGTGGCGCGCTGGGCGGCCCGGGCTGCCGGCGTCCGGCTGCGGCTGCCCGAGCACGTTCCCCTGGACGACCCCGAGCCGATCGTCAGGTGGATGCAGGGCGTGCTCCGCCAGGGCGGCGTCCCCCACATGTGGACCTACACGAGCGCCGGCGTTCGTCTCGCTCAGGCGGCGCGTGCCGCCGGGGTCGATCTGACCGGAGCGGAGCTGGCGGTGCTGGGCGAGCCGATCACGGCGGCGCGCCTCGAGACGATCCGGCGCGCGGGTACCCGCGCCCTGCCGCACTACGGTATCAGCGAGGCGGGGCCGATCGGCTTCGGCTGCCTCGCCCCGGCATCGGCCGACGAGGTGCACGTGTTCCACGATCTGAATGCGGTGGTCTCCGCCGGCACCGACCCCGGGCCGGGCCTCACGCCGGGGATGCTTCTGGTCACCTCGTTACGGGAGACCGCGCCCTTCCTGCTGCTGAACGTCTCGTTCGGCGACGCCGGCGTCATCTCGGATCGGCGCTGCGGCTGTCCGCTCGAGCCAGTCGGCTGGAAGTGGCACCTGGACCGGATCCGCAGCCAGGAGAAGCTGACGGCGGGCGGCATGACCTTCCTCGATGCGGACGTGATTCGCGTCCTGGACGAGGTCTTGCCCGCTCGGTTCGGCGGTGGACCGACCGACTACCAGCTCCAGGAGGAGAGCGACGCCGCGGGGCGTCCCCAGCTGGCGCTGGTGGTCCACCCGCGCGTCGGTCCGGTGGACGAGGCGGCGATCGCCCGCGCCCTGCTGGACGGGATCGGCGTCTCGGGCTCGGCCGAGCGCGTGATGGCCCTGGCCTGGCAGGCGTCCGGCTTGATCCACGTGCGGCGCGACCGCCCCCGCACGACTCCGTCCGGCAAGATCCTCCACCTCCACGCCCCGGGGGCGTGATCTTGGGCGGACGGCCGGACGCGGGAGATCGGCCTCCGGTAGACGAGTGGCCCGGCCTACGAGTACTTGACGGTGCAGCCGTAGGCGCGAGTCACGGGCGTCTTGACGGGCTGCCCGGCCGAGATCGCCTGGAGCGCCGCGCGCACGTAGTTGTTGGCGCCGGCCACGTCACCCTTGCGGGACGTGGGCCGATCGTCGATGGCCCCCGCGTAGACGAGCTTGCCGCTCGGGTCGATCACGTACATGTGGGGTGTGTTCGTCGCTCCGTACAGCTTTCCGACCGTGCCCCGGGGATCGAGCAGTACCGCCGTGGGCGCGGCGCTCCGCTTCGCGGTGAGCGCGTTGGCCTCGGCCGGACTCACGTGGCCCTGCTCACCGGGTGCCGAGGAGATGATCGTCAGCCAGACGACGCCCTGACCGGTCGTCTCCTTCTGGAGCGCCTGCATGTTGCCGCTCTCGTAGTGCTTCCGCACGTAGGGGCAATCGTGGTTGGTCCACTCGAGCACGACGACCTTGCCCCGGTGGGCCTCCAGGCCGACGGCGCCCCCGGTGGTCGCCGGCGCGGTGAAGGCGGGGGCGGGCTCGCCCACCCGGGCGGCCGCCCAGGCCGGGCCGATGACGGTGAGGGGACCACCCGCGGCGCCGAGGGCCAGCGTGCCGAGGCCGCTTCGGGCCAGGAACGTGCGACGAGTCACGGATGCCATCGGAGACTCCTTTCATCTCGGCCGCCGCCCATCTGACCTGCGGTCCTCCGGGCGCGGCGGCTTCTGGTCCGGTCGTCCAGGGTCAGAGCTTGCTCACGGCCTGGATGACCGTGTCCTCGCTCAGGATCTGCGGTAGCACGATCGCTGCGCTCCTACCCGCGGCGCTCCCCCCGCTCGGGTACAAGAGGTAGAGCGGGACGCCGTTCCGACCGTGCGCGTCCAGCACTTGCGTGATCTGCGGGTCTCGGCGCGTCCAGTCGCCCCGGAGCCGGACCACCCCCTTGTCGGCGAAGGCCCGCGCGACGGCCGGAGATCGGAGCGCCACGCGCTCGTTCACCAGACAGGTAACGCACCAGGCGGCGGTGAAGTTCACGAACACCGGCGTGCCCGCGGCCCGCAGCTCCGCCAGGCGTCCCGGGCTGAAAGGCTCCCAGTCTCCGCCGACGGGGCCCGCCGCCGGTCCCGCCTCTCGGGCGGCGCGGTCCACGAGACCGAGCGTCGCCACGGCGAGCGTCGCGGCCAGCGCGGCGCCGCCGACCGCCGCCCGGCGCCACGGCGGGCTCGCGAGGTGTCCGGCATTCCGGAGCCAGGCCGCGAAGCCGAGGAGCACCAGCCCGGTCAGCGCGATCGCCACTCCCGGGGGCCCCGCCTGCTGGCTCAGCACCCACACCAGCCACGCCGCGGACGCGTACAGCGGGAACGCCAGCAGCTGCTGGAGGCGCTCCATCCAGGCCCCCGGTCGCGGAAGGAATCGGCGCCACGCCGGGACCAGGCTGAGGAGGAGAAAGGGCAGCGCGAGCCCGAGCCCCAAGACCTGGAAGATCAGCAGCGCTGTGCCCGAGGGCTGCGTCACCGCGAACCCCACCGCCGTGCCCATGAAGGGCGCGGTACACGGCGTGGCCGCGACCGTGGCGAGCGTGCCGGTGAAGAACGAGCCGGCCCGCCCGCCGCGCGCCGCCAGGCCCTGGCCCAGGCCGGTGACCCGACCGGAGACGGGCAACACGCCCGAAAGGACCAGACCCATCGCGAAGAAGACGTAGGCGAGCAGGGTGACGAACCAGGAGGCCTGGAGCTGGAACCCCCAGCCGATCCGCTCGCCGCCGGCGCGGAGCGCGAGCAGCGCGGCGGCGAGCACGCCCATCGAGACGAGGACGCCCAGCGTGTAGGCGAGCCCGTGCGCCGCGATCGCCGCGCGCCCGGCGCCCGTGTGGCGCACCAAGCCCAGTGCCTTCACCGAGAGGACGGGTAAGACGCACGGCATGACGTTCAGCACGACACCACCCAGAAAGGCGAGCGTCAGGATCCATGGCAGGCCCGAGGATGCTCCCGGGCTGGCCGGCGTGGCCCGGACGAGGAAGGCCTGGCGGGCGACCCCGTTGTCGAGCCGCTCGGTGATGACGAGGACGCCGTCGATCGACTCTCCGATCGCCACGGCGAGGGCGCCGCGCCGCGCCTGGACGGACAACCCCCGAGTGTCGATGTCGACCGTCTGGGCCGCGGCGTGCTCGATGGCTCCCCAGCGCATCGGGTAGAACCAGACGTCGGCGATGCGCTCCCGGACCAGCCCCGTGGCTGGCACCGTGAACGTGACCGTCTCCGGCGTGGCCGCGTAGTGCACGGGCCAGGGGCTCGGCACGGGCACCGCCCGCCGGGCGCCGGCGAGCAGGGCGGCCCCGGCCGGGTCGGGCTCGGCGGGGCCGACGGCCAGCGTCAGCGAGACCGGGGCCTCCTCGGGGATGCAGATCTTCTCGCACACCAGCCAGCTCGCCTGTCCCCGGAGCGTCACGGATGCGCCGGGCGTGAGGCTGGCGGGCGCCGTGATTGCGACCGGGAGCACCACCTCGTCGGTGTAGCCGAAGCTCATCGCCGGGCCGACGGGGATGCGGTGGGGATGCGGCCAGGCCACGGGCCCGGCGCTGAACGCCGGTGGGAGCTGCCAGTCGATCGCCATCGGCTCACCGGAGTCGCCGGGGTTCACCCAATAGGTGTGCCAGCCTGGAGCGATGCGCTGACGCACGCCCACCCAGAACGTGGCGCCGGGCGCGATCGAGCGGACCTCGCTGATCAGGTTTACGCGGACGCGCGGATCGGCGAGCGTGGCGCCGTGGGCGCCGGGAGGTCCGGCCATCAGGGTGAGCGTGAGCGCCACCCCGGCGAGGAGCAGCGCGCCGAGCGGCCGCCCATGCGGTCGCGGCCCGGTCGGGGACCCGGCCCCGGTCGACATGCCTCTATTCTGCCTGTGTCAGACCCCCGATGCGAACCACGAGCGGAGGCGGCGCGACTCGGAGGCGGGCGTCAGGCGCTCAGAGTGGTCGGCGCCGAGCCAGCATCCGCAGGATCCACCACGCGCCCACCGCCGAGGCCAGGTGCTTCAGCGTGTGGCCGCTGATGCCGGTCAGATCGAAGAGGCCGCTGGTCGAAGAACTCGAAGACCTTGGCCAGCGCGTACCAGGCGATGACGCGCACCATGTCGGCGGTGCCGGTGTAGCGAGGCGGGAAGAGCCAGAGGATCAGCGGGATGGCGATGAGGCTGCCGAACTGGACCAGCGCGTAGGGGCGGAGGTCCCCGACGCCGCGCATCTCGCCGAGGTGCCAGTAGAGCGTGCTGAGCACCCCGACCGCCAGCAGCGGCCACAGGAGGCGAAGCCCGATCTTCAGGCTGACCCGTTCCGCGATGACGCTCGAGAGGAGGGCCATGAACGCGACCGTCATCGGGAGCCGGTCCCAGAACAGGGTCGAGTTGTCCGGCGCCCAGTGATAGTAGGCGGAGCCGATCCCGGTCAGCGCCACGCCCCCGAACAGGAGCCAGTACGGCTGCCGCTCGGCCGGCGTGAGGAACGCGTCGCGACCGCCGGCCGCCCGGTCGCCGATGAGGAACCAGAGCCCCATCGCGCCGACGACGAGGAACGGCGCGTTCGAGGCGACGTTGAGGCAGTTCGGCATGCCGAGGCACGGACGCTGGTCGGCGAAGTCGTGATAGCCGGGATCCTGGGGGATGCGGGGCACGGCGAAGGTGACGACGACCATCGCCACGCCGAGCCCGAGAAGAAGCCAGAGGCGGCGTCGATCGGTTGCGGAGGACGTGGCGCCGAGCCGCGTCACGGCTCCCCCGAGTCGCTCCGCACGAGGACGGCTAGCGCCGGTCGAAGGCCCCGCGGTACGACGCGCGGAACAGACTCCACAGCGCTCCGCCGGTGAGCATGCCGAGCACGTACACGGTGAGGACGAGCAGGGTGATCGGGAGCGTGACGCTGCTGTTCATGAAGGTCACGGTCACCGACGCGAGGTTCTGGAACGTGAAGACGAGCACGGCGGCCGTCAGCAGCAGGATCACCACCAGGTATACGTAGCGCATGCGTCCTCCCGGGGCCTGTGGGTGCGGGGCAGTATAGCTCCGGTGTCCGTGAGGTGTCGACGGGTGGCGCGGCGCTCACTCCCAGACGAACCGATCGATCAGGACGGGCGGACCGTCTCCGATCGGGTCGTCCTTGCCGATCACGAATCCCTCGACCCGGCCTCCGGGATGGACGCAGAGGCGGACGAAGTGCCGGAAGCCCGGGTGGCCCAGGGCGGCGAATCCCTGCTGGCGCTCGAGCCCGGTGAGCGCCAGCGTCAGCAGGAACCCGCCCAGGACGAGACTTGCGAGGAAGGCATACGCGACCACCAGCACGAGATTGTCGAGCCACGGCAGAGGGGGGACAGGACGAGCCGCAGTCCGATCGGGGCGAGACCCAGGATCAGGCCGAACACGCTGGAGATGGCCCAGGTCGCCGCCGGCCGCTCGAGTCGGGCGTGCACGGCGAGGCTCAGCCCGAAGACGGCAACGAGGGTGAGCGCGACGGTGGCCACGGCGCCCGGAATCGGCCCGCGCCGGAACGCGCTCAGCTCGATCGCGGCGAGCAGGGCGAACATGATGTGGGGGAGAAATCCGGCGGTCCCGGCCGCGAGCTTCAGCGGCATTCCGAGCGCCAGCTGGAGGCTGGTGCGCCGGTCGGGATAGACGCAGTCGGGCGGCGCGCCGTTCGGGCTCGGGTCGATGCGGGTTCCATGCAGGAACGCGCCGCCGCCCCCCGCGACCACGTGGACCGCGCCCTCCACCGTGTGGCGCTCGTAGTGGTGGAAGTCCGCGGTCAGGTAGAACAGTCTGGACGAGGCGAGTCGGAGGCCGCAGGCCTCGAGCAGCTTCATGCCCGGCTCGTTGGGCTCGCCGTAGGCCAATGCCGGATCGGGCGCGACGAAGAGGATCTTGGACGGGTTCCCTTCGGCGCGCCGGTGCGCGAAGAAGACCCGCTGCCGGAAGTCCGCGCCGCGGAGCTGACGGTCGACCCCCCAGAGGTCCAGCCCCGGCGTGAGGGCCAGCGCCCAGTAGGACGCCTCCTGGACCGCCGTGTATCCCGCGAGGGTCAGCCGGCTCGCCCGCCGCACCGTGGAGCGGAGCAGGAGAGCCCTCAAGGACTCGATCGCCTCCTCGGCCAGGCGAAGCGACTCGGCGATCTCGTCGACGTGCAGGTGGCGCTTGAGGATGCCCTCGGCCCGCCCGGTGGCGGGATCGTCGACCCCGACCGTCGATGCGCCTCGGCCGAGGCCCGTCGCGTCGTTCGGCGGCGCGGCGAGGTTGCCGGTGACGCTCCGGCGGAAGAGACGCCCGAAGCCGTCGAGGCCGTCGTACCAGTCGTGGTTACCCGGGATCCCGAGCAGCACTCGAGGGCGAGTGTCCGTCCTGTCACGCAGGGCGAGGTTCCAGGGTCGGAGCAGGCGGCGCTCGATCTCGTTCGCCGAGGCCGCGGGATAGGCGGTGTCGCCTCCGAACAGGAGAAGGTCGCCCCGCGGCAGGGTGCGCGGCTGGTCTCCCGATAGCGCGTACTCGGCGAAGAGCATGTGCGCCACGGCCCCGCTGACATCGTAGTCGTCGCCGGTGTCGGCCACGAAGTCGATCCAGACCTCTCGGCCCAGGCGTTCGGTCAAGGTGTCCCCGGCCGCCGAAGCGCCGAGCACGCGGCCCACCCGATCGAGGAGCCCGGGCGCTTCCTCCGGCCGCATCCAGTCCCGCATGTCCAGCTGGTTGCTCGCGGCGGCCACCGCCAGCAGGTGGCGGAGGTGGCCGGTCAGCGCGGTCATGCCGAACCAGCGGATCGCGAGGGGCGCATGTGCGCCGCGGTGGAAGGGACCGGCGCGCTCCGGCGCTCGCCGAGGTGCGAGCGGCAGCGGGTCGGTGCCAGACTTCCGGTCAGTGCCGGCCGAATCTTTCCCCAATGCGAGATCCCTCTGCTAGTGTCGGCGAGGCACCCGCGCCGCCGGCCGGCGCCCGAACGGCGCAGGATTGATCGTGAACCGGGAGGGGAGAAACACGATGCCCGGAACCGCCGCCCGTCGGGTCAGGGTGGCCCCTCCGCTCGACCCCGAGATCGACCCGGAACAGCCGCCGGCCGCGCCCGACGTCCTCGTACCGTGCACTGAATCGTGTGCCGGTGGAACGCCGTGGATGCTAGCACGCACGGCAGCCACGGCCAATCGTGCTTCCATTGCGTCGCTGAGGTCACGGTTTGCCGGCGCGGCCCGCGCCGGGGCGGCGCTCGTCGCCGCGGGCTGCCTCCTGGCGGGATGCGCGGCGGAGACGCTGTCGATCCCGCGCCCGACCGGCGACCTCCTGCCCGCGCCGCCGCCGCCCGTCGTCGCGCCGTCCCTCCTGAGCCTTCTCGTGGACGTGCCCCTGTCGCGATTGCTGGAGTCGGCGGAGACCGCGCTCCCGCGGGAGATCGCGCGTGACGGCGCATGGACGGACATCTCTCTCGGGACGGGGCGCCCCGGCCTTCAGGTCCAGTACCGTCTGTGGCGGGACGCGCTCTGGCTCGAGATGGTGGGAGACCGGCTCGTCACGCGGCTCGACCTCCGGTATCGCCTGCGGGCGCGGCTGGCCGGGGGCCCGGTACCCCTGGAGGGTCAGTGCGGATTCGAGGGCGAGGCGCCGCGTCGGCTCCGGATCGTCGCGTCGTCGACCCTCGCCTGGACGGGGCGCTGGGGTCTCGGCTCGAAAACCGTGTTCGCTCCGGCCGAGTTTCTCGACGCGTGCCTTGCTCTTCCAGGGGCGGGCGACGCCACCGCGCTGATTCAGCCCCTCCTCGCGCCCGGACTCCAGGTCCTGGCGCGAGCGCTCGACGACCAGCTGGCCGCGCTCGCGGGTTTCCGGGAGCGCGCCGCGCTCGCCTGGGAACGTCTGAGCACTCCGCTCGAGGTCGCGCCCGGGACGTGGCTCGCGATGCGGCCTCGCACGGCCCACGCCGGGCCCATCGTCGGCGCGGGCCCCGGAATCCTCCGGACAGTGCTCGAGCTGACGGCGGAGCCCGTCGCCGGGATTGGCACCGAACCCGATGCCGACCGGCGGCCGTTCCCGAACCTCGAGCCCACCGCGGCCCCGGCGCGCAACTTCCACGTCGCGCTTCCGCTCCGTGTCCCGTACACGACCCTGAACACGCACCTGGCCGCCACGGTTGTCGGTGCGTCGGTGGACGTCGGCGCCTCGCGGCCTCTCTCGGTGGTGGACGTCCAGGCGTACGGGAGCGGCACCCAGGTGATCCTCCAGGTCGGCGTCACCGGACCGGTGACCGGGGTCGCCTACCTGGCCGGCACGCCCGTCGTCGACGCCGCCTCGCAGACGCTCCGGCTCGATGGGCTCGCCCTCACCCTCGAGTCGGACAGCGCGCTCGTCAGAGCCACCGGCCGCCTGCTCCACCGCCGCCTCCACGCCGAGCTGGAGCGGCGGGCGCGGCTCCGGCTCGGTGACCACCTCGAGCGGCTCCGCACACGGCTGGTGACCGCGTTGAACCGGGAGCTCGCGACCGGGGTCGATCTCGGGGTGACCATCGATCGTCTCGAGCTGCGGGGCGTCTACCCGGTGCAGGATGGCCTCGAGTTCGTCGCCGTCTTCGGAGGCGCGCTCCGAGTCATCGGGCGCTGAGTCCGGCGGCTCGATTCAGCCTCCCGCGATCTGCGGCAGGAGGAAGACCTCGCTGTCGGCGCCGATGGGCTCCCACAGGGCGTCCTGGAAGATCTGGCCGTCGATGGCCACCGCGACGCCGCTCTCGAGGTGCGGGGCGATCGCCGGGTGCAGCTCGCCGAGCTGCCGGAAGAGCTGCTGGACGGACCTCGCCGGGAGATCGAACTCGGCGACGCCTCCGGTCACCTGCGCGAGGTTGCCGACCAGCACCACCCGCGCCATGCGGAGGCTAGGCCTTGTTGAGGCCCTTTTCCTTGAGCGCCTTCAGCACCTTGGGCGGTGACATCGGCAGCTCGGTGAAGCGGATGCCGGTCGCCTGCTCCATCGCGTTGGCGATGGCGCCGAGGGGCGGCACGATCGGCGTCTCGCCGACGCCGCGCACGCCGTACGGATGCTTCGGGTTCCCGACCTCGACCAGGATCGCGTCGATCATCGGCACGTCCGAGGCCACCGGCATGCGGTAGTCGAGGAAGCCCGCGTTCTGGAGCTTGCCGTCGGCGCCGTAGATGTACTCCTCGTTCAGCGCCCAGCCGATGCCCTGCACGGCGCCGCCCTGGAACTGCCCCTCGACGTAGGCCGGGTGCACGCCTTCCCGGCGTCCTGGGCGACCGTGTACCGGAGGATGGTGACCCGGCCGGTCTCCGGATCGACCTCGAGGTCGACGAGGTGCGTGCCCAGGCTCGGGCCCGCGCCCTGGGCGTTGATGCGGCCGTACCCGCCGATC
>CAWCVP010000009.1:0-148673 GCA_963799055.1 uncultured Candidatus Rokubacteria bacterium | reverse complement strand
GCGCCCGCTTGCCCTCGAGCTCCATCGCGCTTTCAGCCTGCTTGCGCGGCGATCGTGGCAGAGCGCGACGGACGCGTCAACGCGCGTCGCCCACTCGAGAGCCGCGACGCGTTCCGGCCAGCTCCCCCAGGATGGCGGCGTACGCGGCGACGAAGATCGGCTTCGCGTGGACGTGGACGGCTATGCGCGCCGCCCGTCCGATCTCCACGCGGAGTGCCGCGTTCCTCACCCCGCGCGAGGTCGCGGCGGCGAGGTGCTCGACGTCGCCCGAACGAACGATGAGCCCGGTCTTGCCGTCCTCGATCGCCTCACGGGCCGCCGGAATGTCGCTGGCGACGAGCAGCCGGCCGGAGGCCTGGGTCTCGAGATAGACCAAGGGCATGCCTTCGTGCTCAGAGGGCATGACGACGATGTCCGCCACGCGGAGGTATCCGGGCATGTCCGCGTGCTCGACCCATCTCCCCACGAACCGCACCCGGTGGGCGATCCCGAGCTCACGGCACCTCGCCTCCATGGGCGCGCGATACGGGCCGTCGCCGACGATCAGGTACACGACGCGGGGATCCTCCGCCAGGACCCGCGCCGCCGACTCGATGACGTCGAGGGGCCGCTTCACCGGCGAGAGATTCGACAGGTGAGCGACGACCACCTCGTCGGGCCGGATCGCATGGGCTCGCAACAGGTCGGGCGGCTTGTCGCCCGGGGTGAACCGGTCGAGGTCCACGGGGTTCGGAATCACCGTCACCCGAGGCAGGGACAGAGGAGCCAGGGCCTGCCGGAGATGCTGGGCGATGGCGACGACGACGTCCGCGCGGCGAAGCCCCTCGCGCGCTTGATGGGCCCAGGGGTCTGGGCCATGGTCCAGGATCCTCTGCAGCGTCCGGCCACCATGGACGAGCGCGACGGTGGGGATGCCGTGCCGCCACGCCAACGGCGCCGCCTCGGCAACGGAGGAGTCCCGCCCGATCACGATGACGTCGGGGCGCCGTTCCGCGACCCGGCGCGGGAGCTCCGACCGGATGCCCTCGTCCTCGGCTTCCCGATAGGCGGGATCGCGCGTCCCCGCGAGCACCTCGGCCGAAAGAGCCGGAATCGGATACCACATCGCTTCGACATCGGGGTGCTGGGACTCGAAACGCTCCGAAAGATCGATCGTCCGGGGCGTCCGGGGCGCCAGCGTTCGCAGGCGGTGACCCGCGGCCGCCAGCCCGCCCACCAACTCGGTCCCGACGACTCCCGTCCCGCTACGATGCACCGGCCCGAGAGATCCAACGAAGAGGATGTCGAGCGGCGTTCCCTTCCCGGCCGGGGACCGCTCGACCATGCGCTTACCGGACGAGGGGCTCTGCTCGGGCACAGCGAAGGACTCTAGCACAGGCGGCGGGCCGGCCAGCCCGCACGAGCACACTCCCCTCGGGAGACAGATCGAGCAGGATCGCGGGCACCCTCGCCCGCGAGCGCGCCATCCCCGTAGTCAGCGCGCGCCGGGAAGTCCCGAGCTCCGACGGGGCTGGACCCGAGACGTAGTCGCGGCCGCCAGCTCTTCCAGGATGCCGGCGTACGCGGCCACGACGGCGGGCTTCGCGTGGGCATGGACGGCCGTCCGCGCCGCCCGCCCGATCGCCGCCCGGAGCGCCGGATCTCTCACCCCGCGCAAGGTCGTGGCGGCAAGGTGCTCGACGTCGCCCCGCCGAGCGATGAGCCCGGTCTCGCCGTCCACGACCACCTCACGGGTCGCCGGGATGTCGCTGGCGACGAGCAGCCGGCCGGAGGCCTGGGTCTCGAGATAGGCGCAGGGCATGCCTTCGTGCTCCGAGGGCATGACGACGATGTCCGCCACGCGCAGGTATCCCGGCATCACGGCGTGCTCGACCCAGCCCGCGAACCGCACCCGGTGGGCGATCCCGAGCTCACGACACCTCGCCTCCATGGGCGCACGATTGGGGCCGTCGCCGACGATCAGGTACACGACGCGGGGATCCTCCGCCAGGACCCGCGCCGCCGACTCGATGACGTCGAGAGGCCGCTTCGTTGGCGAGAGATTCGACAGGTGAGCGACGACCACGTCGTCGGGCCGGATCGCGTGGGCTCGCAACAGGTCGGGCGGCTTGTCGCCCGGGGTGAATCGGTCGAGGTCCACGGGGTTCGGAATCACCGTCACGCGAGGCAGGGACAGGGGAGCCAGGGTCTCCCGGAGGTGGTGGGCCACGACGACGACGACCTCCGCGTGACGAAGACCCTCGCGCGCCTGATGGGCCCAGGCGTCGGGACTGTGGTCCAGCACCCTCAAGAACGTCCGGCCGCCATGGACGATCGCGACCGTGGGAATTCCATGCCGCCATGCCACAGGCGCCGCCTCGGCAACGGAGGACTCCCGCCCGATCACGATGACATCGGGGCGCCGCTCCGCGATCCGGCGTGGGAGCTCCGACCGGATGCCCGCGTCCTCGGCCTGTCGATACGAGGGATCGCGCGTCCCCAGGGGCAGCTCGGCCGGCAGAATCGGAATCGGATACCACGCGGCCTCGACGTCCGGGTACTGCGACTGGAAATGCTCCGAACGACCGATCGTGTGGGGCGTCCGGGGCGCCAGCGTTCGCAGCCGGTGACCCGCGGCCGCCAGCCCGGCCACCAGCTCAGTCCCGACCACTCCCGTCCCGGCGCGGTGCACCGGCACGAGAGATCCAACGAAGAGGATATCGAGCGGCGTCCCCTTTCCGACCGGGGACCGCTCGATCATGCGCCCATAGGACGGGAGGCTTGCTTGCGCACGGCGGACGTAGCAAAGTCTAGCACGGTGGACGAGACCTTCCGGTCCTCACCAGATGCGCTCTCAGCGGGCGGCAGATCGAGTAGGATTGCGACAGCATGCACCAGGCCGGTACCGTCACGCGTGCCCGACGACCCCTGCTCGTCGCGCTCACCGCGCTCCTCGTCACGGTGACCCCCGGCTTCGCGGACGTCCGCCTGCCCCCGGGGTTCACCTCCCAGGTCTACGTCTCCGGCCAGGGCTTCGAGAGCGGGCGCGGCTCCCGCGGGATCCCGGCCACCTCCACGCTGGTCTTCGACGGGAGCGGAAGCCTCTACCTGGCGCGCACCGGCCGGCGCTACCAGGACAGCCAGACGGACGACCTGGTGCAGGTCTACCGGGTGCCTCTCGGCGGGGCACGGCTGACACCCGACACGGAGGAGCGTTACCTCTATGGGCCGCCCCTCCGGAACCCGCAGACGGTCGCCGTCCGCGGCAGCCTCGAGCTGTTCGTGACGACCTTCGACCGTGACCGGCGGCTCGGCGTCGTCTACCGGATGCTCGACGGGCGCGCCCAGCTGATCGCCGGCGGCACCCCTCCCCCGAACGTCGCGCCCGTCCTCCGCCAGCCGGAGGGCGTCGCCGTCGACTCGGCCGGCCACGTGTACGTCGCCGACCGGCAGTCGGGCGCCGTGCTTCACCTCGATCCGGCCGGCCGGGTGCTCGATCCCCGCCACGTCGTCGTCCAGCGGCCCCGGATCCTGGCCATCGACGCGACCGACGCGCTCTGGATCGGCGCCGACGGGAACGCGGAGGCGCCCTGGCAGCAGGGGCCCGGCGAGATCTGGCGGGTGCCCAAGGGGGCGCGCCCGCTCTCCTCCTGCGGGGACCGATCCCGGCCGGGTTCGCTCTGAGCGGAGGCGGCCACCTGTTCGTGGCGGACCGTCAGGGGACCGAGATCTTCGCCCTGACGGCGGACGGCCGGCGCGTCCCCTTCCTCACCTACACCCAGGGCGACGCGCCGCGGGGCCTGGCCTTCGCGCCCGACACGGCCGAGACGCGGCGGGCGGGCATCGCGGGCGAGCTGTTCGTGGCGACGATCACCCTCGGCGCCTGGACGGTGAACGACGTCGTCCGCATCTCCGGGCCCTTCGACGAGCTGATCCGCCAGCGGACCGCCGGATCGCCCTAGGGTAGGTGGCCCGGATCAGCGGGCGGTGGCCACTCCCGTCGAGCAGGCGACGCCCGTGCCCCCGATCCCGCAGTAGCCGGCGGGATTCTTCGCGAGGTACTGCTGGTGATAGCCCTCGGCGTAGTAGAACGGCGGCGCCGGGCGGATCTCCGTCGTGATCTTCCCGTAGCCGGCGCGCTCGAGCGCGGACTGGTAGGCGTCCCGCGAGGCGAGCGCGGCCACGTGCTGCGCGTCACCGTACGTGTAGATCGCCGAGCGGTACTGGGTGCCCACATCGTTCCCCTGCCGCATCCCCTGGGTCGGATCGTGCGCCTCCCAGAACACGCGCAGGAGGGCGTCGAAGCTCACGACCTTGGGATCGAACACGACGAGCACCGCCTCGGTGTGACCCGTGAGCCCTGAGCACGCTTCCTCGTAGGTCGGGTTGGGCGTGATCCCCCCGGCGTACCCGACGGCGGTCGTCCACACCCCCGCGGTCTGCCAGAACTTCCGCTCCGCCCCCCAGAAGCAGCCGAGCCCGAAGACCGCCTGCTCCAGCCCCTCCGGGAAGGGCGGCTTGATCGGGCGCCGCGTCACGTAGTGCCGATCGGACACCGCGAGCGGCTCGGCGCGGCCGGGAAGCGCTTCCTCGGCCGTCGGGACCTCTGCCTTCTTGCGGAACGAGAAGAGCGCCATCGGGACCTCCTCCGGGCCGGGGTCGGTCCCCGGCACTATCCACTCTACACCGGGAGCGGCTCGCCGCCGATGCTCGCGACAAGCCCGAGCGGAGTCACCGGCCGGCAGCGCCGGCCGGCGTGTCACGCGCGGGCCATCTGCTATCATCCGTGGCAACACGCCCCCTCGGACCACCTCAGGAGGTCGCACATGAGCTCGCGCAAGCGGATCGGTCTGATGGTGCCCTCGACGAACACCACGTGCGAGGCCGACTTTCAGTTGGCGGTGCCGCGGGGCATCACCGTCCACGGCCAGCGCCTCTGGCTGACCAACGAGGGAACCGGCGACGAGGTGTACGACCGGATGAACGCAGAGATCGAGGCCGGCGCCCGCTATCTGGCCACCGCGAAGGTGGACGTCATCGTGTACGGGTGCACTACCGGAAGCTTCTTCAAAGGGCCCGGTTGGGATCGGGAGATGTGCGGCATCATCCAGCACGCGTCCGGCGTCCCCGCGGTGGCCACCAGTCCCTCGGTCGTCGAGGCGCTCCGCGCGTTGGGTGCCCGCCAGATCTCGGTGGCGACGCCATACCCAGACTGGAACAACGAGAAGCTGCGCGCGTATCTCGAAGCCCACGGCTTCCAGGTGTTGAACGCCGAGGGCGAACCACGCGCCGCCGCCTCGGGCAACCAGGGCATCAACGATCAGGATCCGGAGTCGGTGGTCGAGTTCGCCTCGCGGGTGTGCCGACCGGAGGCCGATGCGCTCCTCTGCTCGTGCACCGCGTGGAGATCCGTCGAGGCCGTGGCCGCGATCGAGGCACGGGTCGGCAAGCCAGTGGTCACCTCGAACCAGGCGACGATCTGGGCATCGCTGCGCGTGCTCGGCGTCAGCCAGCCGGTCACCGGCTTTGGCCGCCTGCTGGAAGACCTCGCGGCTGCGCCCGCCACGGCCTGAATCCCTCCTACCGGACCTGGTGCAGCGCCAGCCCGAGGACCGCGCGCGCGACCGTGCCAGTACTCATTGCCGCCGGAGTCGAGGAGCACGGCCAGCTCTGCCCACGTCACCCCTGAGAAATCGGGCACGACCACTTGGGCGCCTGCCGCCTGGAGCTCGTCCACGCGACAGCTGGTTGCCACGCCGACTACTGACATCCCAGCAAGGCGAGCGGCGACGACCCCGACCGGCGCATCCTCGAACACCACGCAGGCTCCAGGCGCCACGCCAAGCCGAGCGGCCGCCGTCAGGTACACCTCCGGATCGGGTTTACCCCGCTGGACTTCCTGCCCGGTCACACGCACCGGAAACTCGTCGACCAGGCGAAGCGCGTCGAGCACTGGGCCTACCCGCGTCGGCAGCGCAGACGTTGCCAGGGCGCAGCGCACACCGAGCACGGCGAGCGTTCGGACGAACGTGATCGCACCGGGCACTTCCCGCACCGTCCCACCGGACGCCTCCTCGTAGAATCCCGCCTTCCTGCGGGTCAGTCGCTCGATCTCGGCCGCGTCGACGGGCCGGCCGAGGAGAGGGGGCAGGGACTCTCGGACGGGCCGGCCGAGCGTGCGCTCCGCGACCTGCGCCAGGGTGAGGATGACCCCCTCCTCGCGACACAGCCGCTGCCACGCGGCGCGATGATAGGGCTCGCTGTCGACCAGCACACCGTCCATATCGAAGATGGCCGCCCGGCGCTCGTCGGCGAGCCTCACCGCCGAGCCAGCGTCGACGATGCCGCATCCACCGTCACCCACCCGCCGGTCGCGGCCGATCGATACAGCGCCTCCACGACCACGAGTGCCTTGCGGGCTTCCGCGCCGTCCACGAGCGGTGGCCGGCCCTCTCGGACGGCTCGCGACGAAGTCCGCAATCTGTGCCGCATAGGGCTCGACCGAGGGCCCGGCGGCGCGGGGTTCCTCGCGCGACGGCCTCATCGGCCTCGGCACCCGTACGCAGCCGGAACGCCAGATGCCCCCAGCTGCCGCTGACAGTGGCCGTCCCCCGCTCCCCATGGATCTCGATCGAGGGCGGCTGCTCCGGCATCGCTCCCGTCGTGGCCTGCAGCGCCCCCATCACGCCCCCCTCGAACTCGAGCAAGCCGACCGTGACGTCCTCCACCTCGACATCGTGCACCGCGGTCCGGACCTGCGCGACGACTCGCCTCGGCATGCCCAGCACCCAGAGGAGGAGGTCGATCATGTGTATGGCCTGGATCATCAGCACGCCCCCGCCGGCCTCCGCCTTCCGGCCGCGCCACGGGGAGCCGAGGTAGTATGCCGGCGGGCGGTGCTCCTTCACGGTCACCGAGGCCAGGAACACGCGGCCAAGCACCCCGCCGCCCACGGTTTCTCGCAGACGGCGGGCGGCCGGCGTGAACCGGTTCTGGAAGATCCCGGCCAGGGTCACGCCGCGAACCCGGCACGCCTCGATCAGCTCGTCGGCGGCGGCCACCGTGTTCGCGATCGCCTTCTCGACCAGCACGTGTCGTCCCGCGTTCGCCGCCGCCACCACGTACGGCAGATGCAGATGGTGCGGGGTCAGCACCGCGACCGCGTCCACCGGCGCCCTCGAGGCCAGCGCCTCGCCGCTCTCGTGCACCTCGGGGATGCCGTACCGGGCCGCCAGGGCGCGGGCGCGCTCGGGGACGACATCGGCAATGGCGTGCACCTCGACGCCGGGAACGGTCCGCATGGCGGCGACGTGGATCTCCGCCGCCACGCCGGCGCCGATCAGACCGAACCGGAACGGCCGCGGAGCGCCGGTCACGCCGCGCGCCGACACACCCCGGTGGCCGGCCACCTAGGCATCCCACCGCTCGCGGAGCCCGAGGCGTCGCGGCTCGAAGATCGCGGGGTCCATCGGCCGCAGGTCCGGCGCGATGGCGGGCCGGAACTCCATCTCGGCGAGCACGTCCCGCTCGAGGTCGCACCCCGGCGCCAGCTCGAGGAGCTCCACCCCCCGCGGGCCGAGGCCGAAGACGGCCCGCTCGGTGACGTAGCGCACGGGCTTCCCGGCGGCCGCCGCGCGCGGGCCGCTGAAGGTCACGTGCTCCACCTGCTTCCGGAACTTCGCCACCCGCCCGTGGCCGACGACGCGGAGGCGCCCGTCCTCCACGCGCGTGTCCCCCGCCTTCCCGAACAGGCCGCAGAAGACGACCCCCTTGGCGTTCTGCGAGATGTCGATGAACCCGCCGCACCCGGGGAGGCGCGAGCCGAACTTGCTGACGTTGACGTTCCCGGCCGCGTCGATCTCGGCGAACGACAGGAAGGCCAGGTCCAGCCCTCCACCCTGGTAGAAGTTGAACTGGGAGATCTGATCGACGATCGCCTCCACGTTCGACTGGGCGGCCAGCGCGCGGCCGCGCATCGGCAGACCCCCGATGGTCCCCTGCTCGATCGTGATCGTGAGGTCGTCGAGCAGCCCCTCCTGGGCGGCGACGACCGGGACCCCGTCCGAGATCCCGAACCCGATGTTCAGGACGGCTCCCGGCCGGAGCGCCATCGCGGCACGCCGAGCGACCAGCATGCGCTCGTCCAGCGTCACCGGCGGGGCCTCGCCCCGTGGCGCGCGCAGCTCTCCCGAGACCGTCGGGTTGTAGCGCTCGACGCCGTGGATCTGCCAGGCCTCGGGGTTCACCACGACCGCGTCGACCAGGATTCCGGGCACGCGCACGAGCTGGGGGCTCAGGCTCCCGCGGCGGGCCACGCGCTTCACCTCGGCGATCACCAGGCCCCCGTTGGCCCGGGCGGCCTGGGCCAGGGTCAAGGGCTCGAGGATCGCCGGCTCGTGCTCCATGCTCATGTTCCCGAACTCGTCGGCCGTCGTGCCGCGGATGATCGCCACGTCGATGGGCACCACCGTGAACGAGAGCCAGTCGCCCCCGTCCACCCGCACCCGCTCGACCATGGGCGCGGTCGTCACGTCGTTCAGGCGTCCCCCGCCCTGCCCCGGATCCACGAAGGTGTCGAGACCCACGTGGGACAGGATCCGCGGCTTCCGGCTCGCGGCGGCCCAGACCATCTGGCAGACGACGCCCTGCGGGAAGCAGTAGGCCTCGATCTTGTTCGCGAGCGCGAGGGCAGCCATCCGGGGCGAGTCGCCGAACCCCGGGGAGATGACGCGACGGACCAGGCCCTCGTGGGCGAAGTGGCTCGCCCCGGCGTCCCCGTCGTCGCCGAATCCGCACGGCTGGAGCAGCGTCAAGCCGCTCGGACGCCCGGTGGACAGGAACTGCCGCTCGATCGCCGACGACACCGCTTCGGACAGGAGGAGCCGTCCGGCTCCCTCCACCCCGACCGTGGCTCCGTCGCGGATCAGCCGCGCCGCCGCCTCGGCGGTGATGACCTTGGACCGGGTGGTCGAGCGCCCGCTCATCGCCTCCGCCCCGTCAGTCCCCGTAGGCCGACTTGGCCACCTTCCGGGTCTCGACCATCAGCCGGTGCTCGCCCTCGTGGACCACCTCGCCGCGCTGGTTCACGAGCTGGAGGGCCAGGAAGAAGATCCCGCGGCCGGGATCCTTCGTCGTGCGCTTGTCCCGCAGCCGGCACCGGACGTGGACCGTGTCCCCGAGGAACACGGGCTTCCGGAAGTCCCAGGTCCAGCCGAGCGAGGCGATCCCCGCGAACTGGTCCGCGCCCCCGCGCAGCTTCAGGCCTTCGGTGATCGCCAGGCCCAGGAGGCCATGGGCGATCCGGCGACCGTAGGCCGTCCCCTTGGCGAACTCGTCGCTGATGTGGACCTCGCTCCAGTCGTCGGACAGGCTGGCGAACGTGACCACGTCCGTCTCGGTGATCGTCCGCGTCCGCGACCGGAACTCCTCGCCGACCGCGACGTCCTCGTAGTATCGGATCTCTCCCATGACGCGTCTCTCCTCCCGTTCAGCGGGCCGCGCGCCCGTCCCCAGGGCCGGCGTCCCGCCCGTGAAGCACCCCCATCTCCTCGAACATCCCGTAGATCGCCTGCACGTGGCCCTCCAGCTCCGGCGCCTCCCCGAGCGCCAGCGGGCGCGGGCGCGGCAGGTCGATCGTCATCTCCCGCACGATCCGCCCGGGCGACGGCGACATGACCACCACGCGGTCCGACAGGCCCACCGCCTCCTCGATGCTGTGGGTGATGAACAGCACCGTCTGCCGCTCCGACAGCCACAGCCGCTCGAGATCCGCGCGGACCTGGAGCCGGGTCAGCGCATCGAGCGCCCCGAACGGCTCGTCCATCAGGAGCACGGAGGGCCCGTGGACCAGGGCGCGCGCGATCGACACCCGCTGGCGCATGCCCCCCGAGAGCTGCCGCGGGTACCGGTCGGCGGCGTGGGCCACGCCGAGCTGTTCCAGCAGCTGCTCCGCGCGGGATCGCACCTCGCGCAGGTCGAGGCGCCGGATGCGCCCCTGCAGCAACACGTTGTCGAGCGCCTTTCTGAACTCGAGCAAGAGGTCGTCCTGGAAGACGATCCCGACGTCCGTCAGCGGCGCCGCGAGCGCCTCGCCTCCCACCCGGATCACGCCGGTCGTCGGACCGAGCAGCCCGGCCGTCATGAGCATCAGGGTGCTCTTGCCGCAGCCGCTCGGTCCGACCACGCTCACGAACTCGCCCGGCCGGATGTGCAGCGAGATCTCGGTCAGGGCCTGGGTCGCCCGCTTGCCGTCGATCGGAAACGCCTTGGTGACGCGATCGATGTCGATCGCGACACCGCGCTCCTTCACCATTTCGAGGCGGCGTCCCCGACGCGCCTGGCTCCTATCCGAGCGGACACTTCGTCGGCAGGGTCGCCGGGAGGAACTCGTGCGTGTAGTACGCCGATGCCGGCACCGACGTCGACAGGCCGAGCACCTGCTGGGCGACGCTCACCGTGCGGGTCCAGGCCTCCGCCTCGGCCTTCCCGACGAACTTCGCGCCGTTCTTGCACATCAGGGAGATGGCCGCCTTCAGCTCGCCGAGGTTCCGGGGCGGCTCGGTGTCGGTCGGGAACGTCTGCACCAGCGCCTTGATGGCGTCGTCCGGGCGCTTGATCGCCGCGTCCCAGCCCTCCAGGCTCGCCTGGATGAACTTGCGCACGACGTCGCCGCGCTGAGCGAGGGCCGCGTCCGACGCGATGATCGAGGTGCTCACCGTCGCCACCCCGATGGTCGGCGAAGGGCAGGCTGAGGATGTCCACGCCCCGCTGGCGGAAGATCAGGTCGTAGTTGTCCAGGGAGCCCAGCATCGCGTCGACCTGCTTCTGCAGCAGGCTCGCGATCATGGCGTTCCCGGGCATGTTCACCAGGTTCACGTCGCTCTCGGCCAGGCCGTTGGCCTTGAACAGGATCGGGATCATCGCCGTCTGGGACTGGCCGCTGGGCACTGCCACCGAGCTGACCCTTCAGCTCCGCGATGGACTTGATCCCCGAGGTGGTCAGCATCGTCACCGCGTTCGGGTTCGACTGGTAGATCGTGGACACGATCTTCATCGGGGCGCCCTTGGCGATCAGCTGCATCACCGCCAGGGCGTCGGCGTAGGCGATGTCGGCCTTGCCGGACGCGACGAGCTGCGCCGTGACGCCCGATCCTTGCCCCTTGATGATCGTGACGTCGAGGCCCGCCTTCTTGTAGATGCCCTCCTGCAGGGCCAGCGCGAACCCGGCGTTGTAGCCGCCGGCCGTGAAGTTCAGCTGGAAGGCGACGGGGGTCAGGGACTGCGCCGAGGCCGGCGTCGCCCACTGTATCCCGACGATCGCGCGCGACGGTGAGGATGAGCGCACACGCCGAAAGGACCGCAAACTGGGTTCTCCGCGCAGGAGCCATGGGTCGACCTCCTTGTCGAGGGGTGAGACTACTCACGCGTCCGTTGCCACGGCATGGCGAAGTACGCCACGGCCTCGATGAAGTAGTTCAGGCCGATGCCGATGACGGTCAGGATCAGCAGGATCGCGAAGATCAACGGGGTGTCCAGGACGCCGGTCGCGACGAGGAGCTGGTACCCGAGCCCCGCGTTCGAGCCGACGAACTCCGCGACGATGGCGGCGGTCGCGGCGATCGTCGCCGTCGTCTTGAGGCCCGCGAAGATCACGTGGAGGGCGCTCGGAAACCGCACGTGCCAGAACGTCTGCCAGAACGACGCTCCCATGGACCGGGTGAGGTACAGGAGCCGCGTGTCGAGCGCCTGGAACCCCGCGATGCTCGCCAGCAGCAGCGGGAAGAAGGACAGCAGGACGGTCAGGAGCACCTTGGACTGGATTCCGAAGCCGAACCAGACCAGGAACAGGGGGGCGACGGCGATCTTCGGGACCAGCTGGATGAAGACCAGGACGGGGTACGCGATGCGCCGGGCGACCAGCGACAGCGCGATGAGAAGCCCCAGGGGGATGCTCAGGACCACCGTGATGACAAACCCGATGACGATCTCGCGCAGCGTGATCACCGTGTTCTGCCACAGCGCCTGCCGGGCCTGGATCAGCTTCGGGATGACCGCTTGGGGCGCGGGCACCAGGTAGTCCGGCACCTGGAAGATCGCGACCAGGGCGCCCCAGAGGACGATGAGGACGACGAACGTCAGGACCGGGGTCGATGCCCAGGCGATGCGCCGGAGCCGGGAGTCGCCGCGGATGGCGAGCTGGATCGTGGCGTCGCTGTTCGCGAGCCCCTGAGCGTCGGTCTCCATCGCGACGGATCGGCCGACATCCCGTCCCGCCGGACTGGTCGCCCGGCCGGTTCCGCCGTCCCGCGTCGCCGGCGTCATTCGGCGGCGAACAGGTCCGCGGGCATCGGCTTGAGCCCCGGGCTCACCCGAACCGGGAATTCGACGTGGGCCAGCACGTCCTTCCGGACGTCGAGCCCCGGGGCCACCTCGGTGAGCACCATGCCGTCTCGCTCCCGGCGGAAGACCGCACGCTCCGTCACGTAGATCGCCTCCTGGCCCTTCTTCACGGCGGCTTCGCCGTTGAACGTGACGAGCTCGACGTCCGTCACGAACCGTCGGATCGCGCCCTCCTGCTCGATCCGGAGACCGGCCGCGCTCACCGCCGTCCGGAGGCCCTTGGCCGTCAGCGTCCCGCAGAAGACGATCTTGCGGGCGGCGTGGACGATGTTGATGAAGCCGCCCGAGCCCGGCATCATGCCGCCGAACCGCGCGACGTTGACGTTGCCCAACCGGTCCACCTCGCCGAACGACAGGCACGCCACGTCGATGCCGCCTCCGTCGTACCAGTCGAAGACCTGGAGCGAGTCGAGGATCGCCGACGGCCCCACCGCCACGCCGCCGACCCCGGGGAGCCCCCCGATCGGCCCCTGCTCGATGGTGAAGCTGATCTGCTGGGCCACGCCCCGCTGCACCGCCACGTGCGGGACCACGTACATCGGGATGCCCGCTCCCAGGTTCACGACGTTGCCGGGCGCGAACTCCTGAATCGCCCGACGAGCGATGACGACCTTCTCGTCGAGTGGCAGTCGCGCCGGCTGGAGCGGCGCACGGACCTCCCCGCTCATCGCCGGGTCGTGCTCGTCCTCGAACTCCTCGGGCGCCACCACGACGTAGTCCACCAGGGGCGCCGGGATGACCACCGCTCTCGGATGGAGCGACCCGGCCGCCGCCGTGCGCGTCACCTCGGCGATCACCGTTCCGCCGCGAGTTCCGGGCGGCCATCGCCATGTAGAGCACGCCCAGCGTGAAAGGGTCGCGCTCGAGCGCGATGTTCCCGTGCTCGTCCGCGGTCGTCCCCTTGACGATGGCCACGTCGATCGGCTGCCGCGGATAGAAGAGGGCCTCTTCGCCCCCCAGGGTCACGAGCTCGGCGAGCGGCATCCGGGTCGCCCCGTTCATGCGGCCCCCCTGCCGCCGGGGGTCGACGAACGTGTCGATGCCGACCGGCGTCACGAGGCCGGGATTGCCGGCCGCCGTCGCGCGGATCCACGCGAAGATCGTGCCCATGGGCAAGTTGTAGGCCTCGACGGCGTCCCGCGTGACGAGCCGGTTCAGCTCCTTGTCGGCGTCCCGGCTGAAGGAACCGGCCACCACTCGCCGCATCAGGTCCGGCTTGGCCAGCCGGTTCACGCCGGTGCCCTGGCCGCCGCTCCCGGCCCGGGCCCGCTCCGCCATGATCGGGTAGACCACTTGCAACCCGCGCGGCCGGCCCCCCTCCAGGAAGCGCGCCTCGAGCGCCGTCAGGACGGACTCGGCCACCAGCCGATAGGTGTTCCCGGAGAGAACGACGGTGGCCTGGTCACGGACCTGCGCCGCGGCCTCGGCGGCGCTCACAAAGGCAGCCATGCCGACTCCTCTACGCCTGCGAGTCTCGAGGTTTGCGGTCACGGAACGCGCGGATCCGCGCCTCGCGATCCGGAAACGAGTAGCAGAGGGCGATCAGCTCGCGCTCGTAGTCCACCCCGACCTCGGGGCTCGTCCGGTCCGCCATCCGAAGAGCGGCCTTGAGGAACACCAGCGCTTCGAGCCGGTTCCGCGCGATCAGCGCCGCGACCCGCGCCGTCTCGGCCTCCAGCGTGTCGTCCGGTGCCAGAACGTCCACGAGGCCGATCGCTTTCGCCTGGGTCGCGTCGATGCGCTCTCCGGTGTACAGGAGGTAGGCCGCCATCCCCCGGCCGACCAGCCGCGGGAGGTACTGCGTCCCACCGGCGCCGGGGATCCAGCCGAGGGTCACCTCGGGCAGGCCGAACTGCGCGGTCTCCGAGGCGATGCGCAGGTCGCACGCCAGCGCGAGCTCCAGGCCGCCGCCGAGGGCGTACCCGCGGACCATCGCGACGACGGGCTTGATGCAGCGCCGAAGGAGGTGCGGCGCCTCCATCTCGACGGTGTCCCGCTTCTCGACCGGCGTCCGACCGGACGTCTCGTAGATGTCGCTGCCGGCGGAGAAGGCACGGGTTCCAGAACCCCGCACGACGACGACGCGCACCTCCGGATCGTGGTTGATCTCCTCGACGTGACGCGCCAGACCTTGCCGCATGGCGTCGGTCACGGCGTTCAGCTTCTCGGGCCGGTTCAGCGTCAGCGTGGCCACGCCGTCCTTCACGTCGTAGAGCAGCTCCATTGGTGTCGGCTCCCTGGCGACCAGGCGCGCTCGCGGGTCACCCCGCGATCGAGGCGCCCCCATCGACGACGAGGTTCTGGCCCGTGATGAACTCCGACTCCGACGAGGCCAGGAAGACCGCGCATCCGGCCACGTCCTCTGGCGTCCCGAGGCGGCGATACGGAGTCCGTCGGCGCACCTCCTCGAGCTTGCCGGCCGCGGCCAGATCACGGGTGGCGTCGGTCAGGATGAACCCCGGACAGATGGCATTGACCGTGATCCCATAGGGTCCCGCCTCCACCGCCAGCTGGCGCGTCAGGCTCGAGACCCCGCCCTTCGCCGCGCAGTAGTCGGCCCGCCCGGGCGCGACCCCCTGGAGAGCCAGCCGTGAGGAGATGTTGATGATCCGCCCCCCCTTGTCCTGCCGGATCAGCTCACGCAGGGCGGCCTGGCATCCGAACCAGACGCCGGTCAAGTCCACGCCGATCACGCGTGCCCACTCCGCCTCCGTCTTGTCGACGGCCGGCGTGAGGACGGACTGGACACCCGCGTTGTTGACCATGACGTCGAGTGCTCCGAACTCCGCGACGGCCCGCTTCACGAGCGCATCGACCTCCGCCTGACGCGTCACGTCGGTGGCCACATAGGCAGCTCGCCCGCCCGCGTTCCGGATCGCCTCGACGGTCGGGGATCCCCCGTCGGCCGGCCGCTCCCGCACGTCGCCGATCGTCACGGCCGCGCCCTCCCGACCAAGAGCGAGCGCGATCGCCCGACCCAGGCCGGAGGTCCCGCCAGTCACGACGGCCACCCGGCCGGCCAGCCGTCCCCCCTGCGATCCGCCGGACACCATCCCCCGCCCTACAGGAGCCCGGCGTGACTCAGCGCTCGCCGGATGCTGGCCCGCTCCTCGTCCGACGCGGAGGGAAGCGGCGCCCGAACGACCGCGTTCTTCAGGACCCCCTGGAACACCAGCGCCTCCTTCATCCGGACGCGGTAGTTGCGAAGCGGGGCCGCGTAGATCGCCTGGCAGAGGGGGTCGAGTCGGTCCCGCAGGGCGGCCCCGGTCACCAGGTCGCCCCGCCGCACGGCCTCGAGCATCGCGATCTGGGGCGCCGTCGCCGTGGCCCCCATGCCGAGGAGCGCCCCGTCCGCCCCCAGAAGATACGACTCGTAGATGAACGTGTCGTTCCCGGTGAGGATCTTGAGCGGTCGGGGAAACGTCCGGTTCACCCGGACGATCTGGATGAATCGGGTCGCGTCGAAGCTCGCCTCCTTCAGCCCGACCACGCCCTCGAGCGCGGCGAGCTGGCGCAGCGTCTCGGGCGGGTACACGACGCCGCCGAACTGCGCCGGACGGTGAAACAGGATCACCGGCAGCTCGCTCGCCCGGATGATGGCGCGGTGATACTCCACCACGGTTTCGGCGGGAAGCCCCTCGCCACCGAAGGCCCGAGGCGGGAACACCAGCAACCCCGCCGCCCCTGTCCGCCTCGCCGCCCGCGCCTGGGCCACCGCTTCCGCCGTGAACTCGCTGATGATCCCGGCCAGGACCGGCAGCCGGTCGCCGACCGCCGCCACGACCCGCTCGAGCACCTGGGCGCGCTCCTCCGGGTAGAGGAGCTCGCCTTCGCCCGCGCTGGAGTTCACGACGAGCGCCTTCGGCTCGTCGTCGGCGATCCACCGCACGTATCGCTCCATCGCGTCGAGGTCGATCGCCCCGTCGTCCCGCAGCGGCAGCACCGGAGCGGCGATGTATCCCTCGACGTCGAGCGAGCGCACCGTTCCCATCGCGCTCTCTCACCCCTTCACGGCGCCGGCCGCGAGGCCCGTCGCCAGGTAACGCTGCACCGCGACGCCGAGGATCGCCGTCGGGAGCAGCACGAGCATGCCCGCCGCCGCGACCCGGTCCCAGTACACCGCGCGCTCCGTGATGAACCCGGAGATCATGACCGGCAGCGTGCGCGCGCCGCGGCCCGTCAGGATCACGGCGTAGATGAAGTCGTTCCACGAGTACAGGAACGTGAGGACGGCGGTAGCCGCGATTCCCGGCGCCATGATGGGGATCACGACACGCCACAGGGCTTCGAGGCGCCCGCAGCCGTCCACCTGGGCGGCCTCCTCCAGCTCCACGGGCACCCGCAGCACGAACCCTCGCAGCAGCCACACGGACAGCGGAAGGGTCAGGGAGATGTGGGTCACGATCAGGCCGAGCCGCGTGTCGAGCAGGCCCAGGCGCGAGTAGATCACGAAGAGCGGGATGATCATCGCGATCGGCGGCATGACGTGCACACAGAGGACCGCCAGGGACAGGGTCTCCCGCCCGTGGTACCGGAACCGCACGAAGCTGTACGCGGCCGGCAACCCGATCGCGATGGCCCCGGCGCTGCTGCACACGGCCACGACGAGACTGTTCTGGAGATACCGGAAGAACGGATGGAGCGTCAGCACCTCGCGGTAGCCGGACAGGGACGGCGTGAACAGCCAGGCCGGCGGGAGCTCGATCAGCAGCGTCTCCGGCAGGATCGAGAGTCGCGCCAGCCACAGGATCGGAAAGGCCACGTACCCGACGAGCAAGACGCTCCCGGCCAGAACGGCCACCCGACGGAACGTCAGCCGCGTCGGCCCGGCCATCCTCATTCTCCTCGCACGCCGCTGGAGGCGCGATAGTAGACGACGGCGATCGTCGCCGTGAACAGGATCATCCCGACCGCCACGGTGGCGGAGTACCCGAGCTGCCCGTAGCTGAAGGCGAGCTTGTTGACCAGGATGCTCAGCGTCTCGGTTGACTCCGCCGGCCCCCCGCCCGTCATGACGAACACGATGTCGAACACCCGGAAGGTGGCGACGAACCGCCAGAAGACCGCGACGAACACGACGGGGGCGAGCAGCGGCAGCGTGACGTGGAGGAACCGGAGCACGGCCCCGGCGCCGTCGACCCGCGCCGCCTCGTAGTACTCCTCGGGAATCGACTGCAGCCCGGCGAGGAGCAGGAGCGTCACGAACGGCGTCTGGTTCCACACGTCGGTCGTGATCACGGCGATCATGGCCCAGGGCGTCGCCGCCAGCCAGACCACCGGATCGACGCCCACCCGGTCGAGCGCGTAGTTGACGATGCCGTAGGAGTAGTTGAACAGGATCCGGAAGGTGATCCCGAGCACGACCGGCGTGAGCATGAGCGGGAGCAGCGCCACCGCCCGCAGGAAGCGTCGCCCTGGCAGTCGCTGGTTCAGGAAGAGGGCGATGCCCAGCCCCAAGGCCAGCTCCAGCGCCACCGCGCCCACCACGAACACGCTGGTCCGGCTCAGCGCGTTCCACACCAGCGGGTCCCGGGCCGCCGCCACGTAGTTCGAAAGTCCGGCGAACCGGCCCCCCGTCGAGAACTCGAACAGCTGCATCTGGCGGGTGCTGAGATACAGGGAGTACAGCACCGGGATACAGGAACACGGTCACGAGGAAGAGAAGCGTGGGCGTGACCAGCAGATAGGGATACAGCCGCGCCAGTCGGATCCGTCGCCTCGGCAGCGAGGCCGCGGTCACGGGCGCCCGAACCGCCACGGTCTTCGGGCGCTCAAGGCTCGTCATGGCTCCTCGCCTCGGCCAGGATCGCTCCCTCGAGCTGCACCGGCTGGCCTCACCGGCAGTTACATGTTGATGGACATGCCCCCGTTCACGTTCAAGGTCACTCCGGTGATCTCGCGTGCGTCGTCCGAGACCAGGAAGGCGATCGCGGCCGCGACGTCTTCGGGCTGCTGGAGCCGCTTGAACGGCGCGCCCTGGATCTGCTGCTCGATGCGCTGCTCCTTGCTGATCCCGAAGTGCTTCATGTACCCGCGCCCGATATCCTCGGCCATGAGGGTCGGCACGAAGCCCGGGCAGACGGCGTTGACGTTGACGTTGTGCGGCGCGAGGGCGATCGCCGCCGATTGCGTGAGGCTGATGACGCCCATCTTGGCCGCGCCGTAGGCCATGCAGTTCGGGACCGGCACCCGGGCGGCCGTCGACGACAGGTTGACGATCTTGCCGCCGCGTTGCTTCGTCATCACGCGCGCGGCGGCCTGGATCCCGAAGAACACGGCCTTCAGGTTGATCGCGAGAATCCGATCGTAGTCCGCCTCGGTGACCTCGAGGAGGGGGGCGATGTGCTGGACGCCGGCATTGTTGACGAACGCGTCGAGCTGCCCGAAGTCCGTCACGGCACGATCCACCATCGCGCCGAGCTGGGGCACCTGCGTCACGTCGACCGTCGCCTCCGTCACCCGTCGCCCCGTCTTGTGGCGGACGAGCGTCGCCGTCTCCGCCATGAGGGCCGGATTGATGTCCGCCAGCGCGAGGTCGCTTCCCTCTTCCGCCAGGCGCAACGCGGTGGCGCGTCCGATGCCCCCACCCGCTCCCGTGATCAACGACACCCTGCCCTCGAGGCGCATGCCCAGCTCCTTCTGTATGGTGGGTCGGGACCCGACCGGCGGTGAGCCAGCCGGGTCCCGAGGTCGATCGACCTACTTCAGGTATCCGCCTTCCTTCAGGATGCGCGTCCACTCGGTCGCGCAGTCATTCATCGCCGCCTCTGGACTCTTCTTCAAGTTGGCGGCCAGGTTGACCTCGCGCGCCCAGACCTGGCGAAGCTGCTCGGTGTGCGGGATCCGCGGGAAGAGCTTGGCGAACGTCATCGTCTCCGCCATCAGCGGGAAGTCCTTCCGGACCTTCAGCACCTCGGGATCGGCGTAGACGGCCTTGTTGACCGGGTCGCCGCCGTTCACCGCCCAGACGGTCGCCCCCTCCTTCGAGGCCAGGAAGGTCAGGAAGGTCTTGGCGGCGTCCTTGCGCGTCGAGCTCGCCGGCACCACCCAGCTCTCCGCGCTCATGAAGGCGCCTCGCTTGACCGTGCCACCCTCGCGGCGGCCCGGCACCACGGTCGCGGCGATGTCCTTGCAGATCTTCGGGCTCTTCTCGCAGGACGTGAGGAGGTCGAACGCGGCGGACCACTGGACCGCCATCGCCGCGCGCTCCGCCTGCAGGTACTGGTTCTTCTCGAGATAGCCGATCGCGTCGGAATCGGGCGGCGCCAGCTTCTCCGTCCGGAGGATGTCGACGAAGTACTTGAGCGCGGCGATCCCCTGCGGGCTGTTCATGACCGGGCGGTTGTTCGCGTCCAGCCACGCGCCGCCGAAGCCCAGGAAGAACGTGGCGAACTCGATGCCGCCGCTCACCCCGGGCACCCCCGTCCGCAGGACGGTCCCGTATCGCTCGACCTTCCCCGAGGCGTCGGCCTTCTGCAGCTTCCGGAGCGCCGCGAGGTAGTCGTCCCAGGTCTGGGGCACCTCCACGCCCGCGGCCTTGAGCAGGCTCGGTCGATACCAGAGGTAGACCGGGTGATACTCGGTCGGGAGCCCCCACAGCTTGCCCTCGAACGTGCTGGTGTCCAGGCCCCGGAGCTCCGCGAGCTGCTCCTTCGTGAACATCGCGTCGACCGGGACCATGGCGCCCGCCTTCGCGAACTCCGGCACCCACTCGCCCGGAAGCCAGACGACGTCCCACGCCGGCGCCTTCGACAGGAGCGTGGTGCTGACCTTGGACCGGTAGGCGTCGCGCGCGATCTCGTCGATCTCGACCTTGAGCCCCGTCTTCTGGGCAATCACGGGGGCGGCGCGCTTGAGGTTCTCCGCCTCGGGGCTCGTCCACACGGCGATGACGACCTCGTTGGCCGCCGCCGGCGACAACCCGGCCGGCAGCAGGGCGATGGCCACCGCAAGGAACAGGACGCCCAGGACCCGATGCGACATGCGACGCTGCATACTCGCTCCTTTCGACTGGGATCGGGCCGGTCGGCCGGCCTGACGACCCGTATCAGGACACGCGGTGGTTCGCCTCCAGCCGCCCGTGTTCCAGACGGCGCGTCACGGGATATCATCTGGTATCTCAGACCGATCAACCTTGTCAATCCCCGGCGGCGTGATCACGTCATCACCATCGATTTTCTGAAACTCTCGGCCCGTTTTCAGGCTTCGCTTTGACAGACTGATCGTCGCTGTGATATCAGAGTCAGCGATGCGTTCCAGCAAGATGGTGACGGCGACGCCAGGACCCGCGCCTGCGTCGCCCCTGCCCAGCCGCCCGCAGAGCCTGAACGAGATCGTCTACGCCGAGCTCCGGAGACAAATCCTCTGGGGCGAGATCGCGGCCGGCAGCACCCTCTCCGTCCGGCGGCTGTCCGAGCAGTTTCGTGTGAGCCCCATGCCGGTCCGCGACGCCATCCGGCGACTCGAGCACGAGGACCTCGTGGAGGTCACTCCTCGAAGCGCCACCCGCGTCAGCTTGGTGTCACCCGACGCCGTCCGTGAGATCGCCGAGGTGCGCAGTCGTCTGGAGGCCCTGGCCGCTCGCTTGGCCGTGCCGAACCTGACGAGTGCCGACATCAAGCGGCTGCGCGAGCTCCTCCGAGCGATGCAGGGGGCGGCGACCCGGAACGATCCCGAGGCCTGGCATCAGGGGAACGCCGAGTTTCACCGCGTGGTCATCCACCGGTCGGGCAGCCGCCTTCTGACGCGCATGACCGATGGACTGTGGGACCGGAGCATTCGGCACTTCAGCGCCCGCGTGCTGAGCCAGGCGCACTTCCGTCGACTCCGTCACAAGGAGCACCAAGCGCATCGTGCAGGCGATCGTGAATCGCGACCCGGACGAGGTGGAGCATCGCTGGCGAGAGCACGTATACCAGTCTGGTCTCGAAACCGTCGACTACCTGCGCTCGCTCGCCATGAACACCGGTCCCCTGGCCGTGCGTCGCGGGCTCGTTCACGGCGCGCAGACCGCTCTGGCCGGGAAACGGTCGACCTTGCGGCGCCCGGTCACGAGCCGCCCTGCGGTCACCCCCCTCAGGCCCCGCCGCTGACCGGCCCGCATCGTCTCGAGTCCCCAAACTAAGAGGAGCATCGCCCGTGCGCGTGAAAGAGCTCGAGGCCCGCCTCTACCGGATCCCTCCGCCCATCCGCATCCAGGACTCCATCCAGCGGGTGGCCCACTGGGAGTGGATCGTGACCACCCTCACGACGGATTCGGGACTGACCGGAACCGGCTTCGCCTACACGGGCGGCCTCGGCGGCACCGCGATCCGGGAGCTGGCGAACACGTACCTGGCGCCCCTCGTCCGCGGCGAGGACCCCCGGGACATCGAGCGGGTCTGGACCCGCTGCTGGTGGGAGCTCCACTCCCTCGGCTCCGGCGGTCTCACTCGCCTCGCGCTGGCGACGGTCGACGTCGCGCTGTGGGACATCCTGGCCCAGCACGCCGGCGTGCCGCTCTACCGCCTGCTGGGCGGCGCGCGCGACCGCATCCGCGCCTACGGCAGCGGCATCAACGCGCACCTCGACGGGGAGCCGCTCCTCGACCAGATGCGGGGCTTCCTCGACCGGGGCTACCGGGCCGTCAAGATGAAGGTCGGGCGCGACAACCCGGAGGAGGACGTCGAGCGAGTGGGCGCGGTCCGGCGGCTCGTCGGCCCCGAGGTGCTCCTCATGCTCGACGCCAACCAGAAGTGGACCGCGGGCGAAGCGATCCGGCGGGCGCGGATGCTCGCGCCGTTCAGCCCGTTCTGGCTGGAGGAGCCGGTGCTGGCGGACGATCGCGTCGCGCACTGCCGGGTCCGGGAGGGCGCGGGCATCCCCCTGGCCGCCGGCGAGACCATGTACACGCGCTACGAGTTCGCCGACTTCATGAGGAGCGGCGCCCTCGACGTGGTCCAGGCCGACGTCGTGCGGGTGGGCGGATTCACCGAGTGGCTGAAGATCGCCAAGCTCGCGGAGAGCTTCAACCTGCCGGTCGCGCCCCACTTCGCGATGGAGCTGTCGATCCACGCGCTGTGCGCCGTGCCGAACGGCCTGATCCTGGAGGACCTCCAGGGCGGATCGCTCACCGACCTCGGGCTCCTCGCGGAGCCCATCCGGGTCGAGCGCGGCGAGATGGCGCCCCCGGCCCGCCCGGGCCACGGCATCGTGCTCGACGGCGCGGCGCTTCGCCGCTACGAGGTGACCGGGAAGCCGACCGACGTGGCGCCGACCCGGAGCTGAGCGGGACGGCTCAGGCGGTCCGGCCGAGCGCGGCGAGGAGCCGCTCGATGAAGCCGCCGAAGGCGCCGTTGCTCATGACCAGGACGACGTCGCCGGGGCGGGCCGCGTCGGCCACTACGCGGACCAGGCGATCGACGTCGGCCTCCGCGCGCGCGTCGACCCCCCGGGCGCGGAGCTCGGCGACGACGTGGTCGGCATCGAGCCGCTGATCCGCGGGCACCATGTCGTGGGGCTCGGGCACCCGGAGGGCGACACACGGCGCGCCCGCCAGGGCGTCCACGTATTCCGCCTGGTGGATGCGCCGGCGGCTCGTGTTCGACCGGGGCTCGAAGACCGCCCAGAGCCGCCGTTCCGGAAAGCGGGCACGGATGGCGCCGATCGTCGCGCGAACGGCCGTCGGATGGTGCGCGAAGTCGTCGAGGACGAGGACCCCGCCCACCTCTCCGCGCACCTCCTGCCGACGCCGCACGCCCGCGAAGGTTGCGAGACCCCGAGCGATCTCGTCGAAGTCGAGCCCGAGGTCGCGCGCCGCGGCCACGACGCCGAGCGCGTTCTCGACGTTGTGGGCGCCGGCCCCGGGCAGGGTCGCGACGCCGAGCACGCGGTCGCGCTCCAGGACCGTGAACCGGACGCCCGCCGGACCGTGGACGAGGTCGCGCGCGGCGTAGTCGGGACTGGGAATGCCGGCGCCGGTGACGAGGCCGTAGGTGACGATCCGAGCGGGTGAGCCCCGCGCAATGCGGAGCGCGTTCGGGTACGCCGCGCTCACCACGAGGCAGCCGTCCGGCGGGAGAAGGCGCACGAACCGCTCGAACGCCGCCTCGTAGTGGTCGAGGTCCCGGAAGATGTCGGCGTGGTCGAACTCGATGCTGGTCAGGATGGCCGTCCGGGGCCGGTAGTGAAGGAACTTCGGCCCCTTGTCGAAGTAGGCCGTGTCGTACTCGTCCCCCTCCACCACGAAGTGACGGCCCCCGCCCAGCCGGAAGCTCGCGTCGTAGTTGCGGGCGACGCCGCCGACGAGGAAGGAAGGGTCGCGCCCCGCCGCGGCCAGGACGTGCCCCAGGAGCGCCGTGGTCGTGGTCTTGCCGTGGGTCCCCGTCACCACCACCGAGTGGCGGTCCTGCAGGAAGAACGCGCCCAGCGCCGCCGGGAAGCTCATCTGCGGCAGGCGCCGCGTGCGCACCTCCGTCGCCTCGGGATTCACCCGCCGGATCACGTTCCCGATCACGACGAGGTCGGGCTTGACGATGTCGAGGTTGGCGGGGTCGTACGGCGTCAGAACGGGGATCGCCCAGCTGCGGAGCATCTCGCTCATCGGGGGGTAGACGTTCTGGTCGCTGCCCGTGACCTCGTAGCCGGCCGTCTTCAGCATGCCGGCGAAGGCGCCCATGCCCGTTCCGGCGACACCGACCAGATGGATGCGGCGGACGCTCGCGGGATCGACGTCGTCGAGGACGAGGCCGTCGTCCGGCGTGGTCACGGGGACGAGCGTATCACTCAGACGATCAGATCCGCGAGCTCCGGGACGACCCATTGAGGCCGCTCCCCGCGTTGAACCCTCGTGATGTTGGCGTAGGCGTTGCCGAAGCGCCGGGGCCAGCTCTGCCAGGTCGGGCCGGCCACGTGCGGCGTCAGGACCGTGTTGGGGGTCGAGAGGAGCGGATGGTCCGCGGGCGGCGGCTCCGCCGAGAGGACGTCGAGGCCGGCGCCGCCCGAGCCGCCCGCTCCGCAGCGCCTCGACCAGGGCGGCCTCGTCGACCAGCTCGCCGCGAGAGGTGTTGATCAGGACCGCCGTCGGCCGCATCCGGGCGAGGGCGCGGCCGTCGATCAGGTGGCGGGTGGCGGCTCGACAGGGGCACGTGCACGGTGACGACGTCCGCGCGCTCGAGCAGCTCCGGGAGCGGCACGAAGGTCACCCCGAGCTCCTGCTCCCGCCCCGGCGCCAGCCGGATCGGGTCGTAGTACACGAGCGTCGACCCCCATCCGGCGAGCCGCTGGGCCACCTCCTGGCCGATCCGCCCCATCCCGACGATCCCGATCGTCGAGCTCCACAGCTCGTACAGGCGGTGCGGGCCGGCGCCCCAGCGCCCGGCGCGCACGCCGGCGTCGAGGTCGGTCAGGTGGCGGAGGGTGGCCATCATGAGCAGGATGGCGTGCTCGGCCACCGCGATCGCGTTGGCGCCGCCGTTGACGGCGACCGGCACCCGCGCCGCGCGGGCCCCGGCGAGGTTGAACCGGTCGTAGCCGACGCTCAGGAGCTGGACGAGCCGGAGCCGGCGCGCCGCCGCGAGCGTCGCGTCGTCGAGCGGGCCGATGAAGCCCATGAGGTAGTCGGCGTCGCGGAGGGCCTCGGCCAGCTGCTCGGCCGACACCAGACGGAGCTCGAAACCTGCCGGGAGCATCTTCCGGCCGATCGCCACGACGTCCGGCTCGAGGTTCCGGCTCGGCGGCATCACGATGACGGGATCAGGCATGCGCTCCGACCTTCCGCACCAGCTCCTCCAGCGCCTCGTACGGCTGGGCGCCGACGACGCCGTAGCGGCCGGCGACGAAGGTCGGCACGCCCGTGATCCCGTAGCTGCCGGGAGAGCGCCCAGTCCGCATCGACGGCGTCCTTGAAGGTCCGCCGCTCCAGCACCTCGCGGGCGCCGTCGACGGGAAGCCCCACGCGCTCGGCGATGTCCAGGAGCACCGCCGGCTGAGAGATGTCCCGGGCATCCACGAAGTACGCGCGGAAGAGGGCGTCGTGGATGGCTTCCCCGCCCGGCTGCGTGTCCGCCCACTTGCCGAGCTCCTGGGCGAGGCGGCTGTTGTACGTCATCGTGCGCTCGCCGTACGGGAGCCCCTCGGCCGTCATGCGCGCCTTCATCTGCGCGTACATCGCCGCGAGGTCGACGTTGCGCCCGGCGAACAGGTCCGCCAGCGCGCGCCCCTCGGCCGGGGTGTCCGGGTGCAGGGGAAAGTGCACCCACTCGATCGTCACGCCGTGCTCTTTCCGGAGCCGCTCAATACGAACCGTACTGAGATAGCACCAGGGTCAGACGTAGTCGGAGAAGATCCTGAGCGTCACTGGCTGGGTCACGGCGCCCCCTGTCGTCGGCGGTTGGCGGTGGCCGACCGTCCCGCGGCCGGCTCGACGGAGCTCTTGGCCCCGCCTCTGCCTTCCATTCTAGCGCGCATGTGCTGCGTGGGTCCGAGCCGCGAGGCTCGACCGCGCATTCAATGCCGGCGGCGGGCTCGAAACTCCCCCTCGGGCCTCCAGGTCGTGCCGTCCGGCTCCAATGCTTCGCCGAGCCACCGGAACGAGGCCGGTGTGATCTCGGTGAAGCTCCACCGGGTCGGTGTGCCGTTCGGGCGAGCGCCAAGCTGGACGATGTCGTGGCCGATCCGCCGGCCGATCTGCTCCTCGTAGTGCCCGCCCGCGGGGTTCTTCCACGTGATCCGCCAGGCCTGAATGCCCGGATCCCACATGCGGAACGTCGTGCCGTACATGTTCTGGGTCGGCTCTTCCTTGCCGGTGCGGTCCGAACGCCGAGGCATGATCCAGACATCCTGGATGGCACGGCCCTCCAGCACCCACCCGAAGTGGACCTCGCCCGTCAGGCCGCGGGCGGCGACGTCGATGCCCCGGTAGCGAAGGACGTCCAGCTCCCAGCTCCCGACGAGCCACCCGTAGACGTCCATCGCTTCGGGGATCTCGGGCGAGCGACCCGACGACGCGAGGGCGGCAACAAAACCTCCCTGCTCTTGCCCTGGCACTGGTGTCATCGTCAATCCTCCTCACGTCATCGAGAGGAACGCCAGCCAGACCGCTTCGACCGAGCGTCCGCTCTCGTGCGAGCTCCGCGGGTCATGCGAGAATTGTACGCGTGACCTACGAGTGCGCGTTCTGCGGCGAGGTAAACGAGGTCCTCGTCGACGCGAGCGGCGGCCGCCGCCAGACCTTCACCGAGGACTGCGCGGTCTGCTGTCGACCGAACCTCATCACGCTGGTCGTCGACGAGGACGGCGACGTGGAGATCCGGGTCACCCAGGAGTACGAAGCGTGAGCGCGATCGTCGTGAGCGAGACCGTTCGGGTCCCGGCGAGCGCCATCACCGTGCGCGCCGTTCGGGCGTCCGGTCCCGGCGGCCAGAACGTGAACAAGGTCGCGACGAAGATCGATCTCCGAGTCGAGCTGGCCCTGATCGAGGGATTGAGCGAGGGAGCCCGCCGCCGCCTCCACGGTCTCGTCGCCCACCGTCTGGACGCCGACGGCCGCCTCGCGGTGACCAGCCAGCTCACGCGCACGCAGTCTCAGAATCTCGAGGACGCCCGCGCCAAGGTGCGGGAGCTGATCGCCGCCGCCCTCGCCCCGCCGAGGTCCCGCCGCGCCACCCGGCCGACGCGCACGTCCCGGGAGCGGCGCATCACCGGGAAGAAGCAGCGCGGCGTCACGAAGCGCCTGCGCGCCCGACCCGGCGACTGGTCGTGACGCCAGGACCGTAACCTTCCCGCGCCGTCACGGTGCCGGCACTCGACCGCAACGCGTCGAGCGTGCTGACGCCGCGCGAGCGTCTTCGCGACGCCCGGCTGCGTCGTCAGTGCGCGAGCGGATCGGGGCGCAGCTGGAAGTGCACGACGATGGGCCGCTTCCCCTTCCCGCCTTCCATGAGCCACGGCGTCCGGTCGCCGCTGGTCGTCCACAGCCCCCGACCCTTCCAGCCGGCGCTCGGGTCGTCGATGCGCCCGTCGAACCCCTTGGCGTAGAAGCCGAGCGGATACGGCACGCGCAACACGATCATCTTGCCGTCCTTCAGCGCCACCAGGCCGTCGTTCAGATTGGCGGTCGACATCGGCACGTCCGCGCCGAGGCCGAACGTGTTGTGCTGGTCGACCCACGTGTAGTAGCTCGACTCGGCGCTGTTCTCGCCGATGCCCTGGAAGCCCGGCCCGGGGTACTGGTAGAAGGCCCACCCTTCCGGGCAATGATCGCCGGTGGCCTTCGGCCCGTTGAGCGGCCCCTTGCACTTCCGCCGGTCGAAGCTGCCGAGATGGCCGCTGCCGAGTGAAGCCCAGACGACCCCCTGTTTGTCGATGTCGGCGCCACGGATGCCGAAGTAGGGCTTCGGCACGTTGTACACCTCCGCGAGCGCGGTCGCCGGCGGGTTCGGCCCCGGAGCGAGCCGCACGACTCCCGGCGCGGCGCCGCCGAACACTCCGACCGAGCCCCAGATCGACCCGTCGACGGGGCTCGGCATGACGGCGTAGAAGCCGCCCCCAATGCGCTTGTCCTTGGCCGGATCGACCGGCTGATCGGGCTCGACGTACTCGTCGCGCCGGCCGTTGCCGTTGGTGTCGAGGACGAACGCCGTCCAGCCCTGCGACCTGGCGGCGTCGCCCGTCTCGTCGAGCATCCTGCTGTTGACCCAGCCGACCACCGGGCCCCCGCCGCTGGTCCAGAGGGTGTCGTCGGCGTCGTAACCGAACTGCAGGTGATGGGTCCCGAAGCACGTGTCGACGAACGTGTACTTCATCGTCTTCGGCTCGAGGAACGTGAGCGAGCGATGAGTCCGCTCCAGCGGGAACAGCTTGGCCGAGGGATGATCCGAGCCCTTCTTGCAGAAGCTCGGATTGTTGGGCCCGCGCACCGCCGCCGCGAACCAGACCCGTCCCTTCCGGTCGAACATGCCGTTGTGGTTGTTGGCCTTCGTGTCCCAGATCTTCTCCTCGCCCCAGTAGGGCGAGGGCTGCAGCGGCTTCTCGAGCGCCGCGTGCCCGGGTCCGAGCGCCTCCGGGGTGTCGGGGTCGCGCACCGGCGCCTTGAAGGTGGTGACGGTGTGCGTCGTGGGGTCGAGGATCGGGTACTCGTCGGTCGAGTACTCGGGCGAGCCATAGAGCTTCCCGTAGGCATTGACCGTCGGATACCGGCGGTCGGAGGCGATCAGGTCGTGGAGGTACTTCTTCGGGTCACCCCACTCCCACGTCGTCACGACGATGCCGCGCTCGACCCCCTGGGGCCGTGGGGGCTTCTCGTGCGGCAGCTCGCCCCGGGCCACGCGGTCGGTCCAGTCGCCGAAGTACTTGAAGGGAACGCCGCCGAGCGCCTGAGCCAGAGGGGTCAGCATCGACAGCCCCGCCTGGCCTGATTGGACGCGGCGGATCCACGCCTGTTCGGATGACTCGAACCGACCGAGCGCGGCCGGGATCGTGCGGGTGGACAGCTGGCCGAGCTGATGACAGCCGATGCAATTTCGATTCTTCACCACGGTGAGCCAGTCGCGCTGCGTGACGTTCGCGGGAATGCTGCTCCGGCCGCCGAACTGATCGGCGTCCGGGATCTTGAGCATCGAGTACCAGTAGATCGCGGGGTAGTACTGCGCCGCCGCGGCCGCGCTCGGCGCCGGCACGGCGCCGAGATTCAGCTGCGTGCCGGGCTCCCCGTCGACCTTCGGCGAATCGACGAGGCCGTAGCCGCGCACCCACACCTTGTACCGGGCCTTCGGCAGGTCGGGCACCACGTACCGGCCCTGATCGTCCGTGACCACGCTCCGCGCGAACCGGGTGGGCAGATCCGCCGTCTCCGCGATCACCCACACCCCGCCCTCCGGTCCGGCCGGACTGCTGACCACGCCGCCGATGTCGTCACCGTCGATGCGCACGGCTCCGCCGGCCGACTGCTGGGCACCGAGGGTGATCACGAAGGGAGCCCAGACCGCGGCGATGGCCACCACCGCCACGAGCAGATACGACGCTTGCTTCCTCGTCATGGCGCTATCCCCGTCAGCGCGGGACGATCTTCGCCTCGTGCATCCACACCTTCTCGTCGGCCCGCGGCGTCCACTCGATCCAGTTGGCCACGCCGTAGAGGTCGTGCTGCTGCCAGAGGAAGACCCACGGCGCCTCGGCGGCGACCAGCTGCTGCAGCTCGGCCCACGCCTCGAGCCGCTTCTGCGGGTCCACGATGGTCGACCGCCCGGGCGATCTTGTCCTCGATGACCTTGTTCCCGCCGAAGGAGGAGTAGGTCGGCGCCGTCTGGAAGAGCTGCTCGATCGTCCCCTGCGCCTCGAGGGCCGGCCCCCAGCCGAGGAAGAACATGTCGCCGGTCGTCCGGTTCTTGATCTTGTCGAGGTGAGTGCCCCACTCGTTCACCACCACGTTCACCTTGATCCCCATCCGCTGGAGCTGGGCGGCGATGGCGAGCGAGACGTCCTTGTCGAGCGGGTAGCGGCCGGACGGGGTGTCGAGCGTGAGCGAGAGCTTCGCCGGGTCGAGCCCGGCCTCCTTGAAGAGGGCCGCCGCGCGGGCGGGGTCGTGCTTCACGCACTCGACCTTCGACGTGTAGTCCACGTTGAGCGGGGAGAGCGAGCCGCACATCTTCGACGCGCGCCCCTTGAGCACCTGGGTGATCAGCTCGTCCACGTTCACGGCGTGCTGGATCGCCCGACGGGCGCGGATGTCCTGCATCGGCCCCGGCTTGAGGTTGACCAGGGCCAGGTAGTTGATCCGCGAGGACACGGTCGCGCGGACCTTGGCTCGGCCGCTCCGGTCGACGAGGTCGACGGCGTGCGGCGGCACGTCCTTCATGATGTCGATCTCGCCCGACAGGAGGGCGGCCAGGCGCGCGCTGAACTCCGGGATGAACCGGAAGGTCACGCGGCTCACGTCGGGCGCACCCTGCCAGTAGTCGGCGTTCCGCTCGAGCACGAGCCGCTCGTCCCGCACCCACTGGACGAACTTGAACGGCCCGGTGCCGACCGGCTTGGATGCCAGCCCCTGGAGGTCCGCCTTGAGCGCCTTGGGCGGCATGGGCAGGAAGTCGGTGGCGGCCATCCGGTCGATGAGGCCGGGCCAGGGCTTCGTGGTGACGAAGCGCACCGTGGAGTCGTTGACGACCTGGACCTCCTTCACTTGGGCCCAGCGCGGGAGGTAGTGGGACTTGTTCTGCGGGTCCTTGATGTAGTCCATGGTCGCCTTGACGGACTCGGCGGTGAACGGCTCGCCGTTGTGGAACTTCACGCCCGACCGCAGGGCGAACTCCCAGGTCGTGTCGTCGACGATCTTCCAGCCGGTGGCGAGCATCGGCGCCGGCTTGTAGGTCTTCGGATCCCGGTCGACCAGGCGGTCGTAGATGTGCTCGACCTGGTTGTTCGTCGTCCAGTCGACGATCGTGTTCGGCAGGAGCGACCGCGGCTCGGCGGCGAAGGCGACCACGATCTCCTTCGTCCGGGAGCGGTCCTGGGAGTCCGCGGGGACGACGAGCAGGGTCAGGGCCAGGAAGGCGGCCGTGAGTGTCCCGAGGGCGAAGCGTGGCATGGCAGACCCCCTTGTGAGGCACGAGATGACGCGCGGCCTCACGGCTGTCGGATCCGTGCTCGTCGCGGCTTCCGGTCCGCGGGACGATGGTCGATGATCACGGACCGGCCGTCAAGGTGAGCCGCTCGGCCCCCTTCCGCCTAGATCCGGAGCTTCGGGTCGAGCACGTCTCGGATCCAGTCCCCCACCAGGTTGACGCCCAGCGCGGTCAGGGCCAGCGCCGCCCCCGGCCACGCCGCCAGCCACCACGCCACGTAGAGGAAGTCGCGGCCCTCGGACAGCATGCTGCCCCAGGCCGGGGTCGGCGGCTGGACGCCGAACCCGAGGAACGAGATCGCGGCCTCGGCCACGACGAACTGGGAGAACTGGAGACTCGCCACGACGACGATGGACGGCGCCACGTTCGGGAGCACGTGGCGGAAGATCACCCGGGCGCGCCCGGTCCCCAGAGCCGTCGCCGCCTGCACGTAGTCCCGGCGCTTCACCGAGAGCACCTGCCCCCGGACCACACGCGCGTAGACGACCCAGCCGGCGGCCGCCAGGCTGATGATGATGTTCCGGAGGCCGAGCCCGACGATGGCGTTGATGGTGAGGGCGAGGAGCACGAACGGGAACGAGAGCTGGACGTCGGCGAGGCGCATCAGGATCGCTCCCGGGAGGCCCTCGACGAAGCCGGCCACCAGCCCGAGGACACTTCCGACGACCGCGGTCAAGGCCACCGTGCAGAGCCCGATGAAGAGCGCGATGCGGGCGCCATAGAGGACGCGCGAGAGCAGGTCGCGTCCGAGCTGGTCGGTCCCGAGCGGGTGCCCCGGGGTGCCGGGCGGCCGGAGCCCCTGGGCGAAGTCGGTTCGCTGCGGGTCGACCGGGGCCAGCCACGGGGCGGCCACGGCCGCGGCCACCGCGATCACCACGAGGCCGAGCCCGACGAGGCCGAGACCGTGGCGGCGAAGGCGGCTCGGCCCCATGGCGTGGGTCGCGGCGCGGGACGAGCGCGCGCTCACGCCCCGCTCGCGCCACGGGTGCGAGGGTCGAGCCACCCGTAGAGGACGTCGACGACGAAGTTGATCAGCGTGTACGTGACCGAGATCACGAACACGGCGGCGAGCACGACCGGGAAGTCCCGATTGAGCAGCGCCTGGACGATGAGCCGCCCGACTCCGGGCCAGGCGAAGATCGTCTCGGTGATCACCGCCCCGCCGAGGAGCTGGCCGAGGTCGAGGCCCGCCAGCGTGACGATGGGGATCGCCGCGTTCTTGAGCGTGTGCTTCCCGATCACCGCGGACTCCCCCAGCCCCTTGGCCCGCGCCGCGAGCACGTACTCCTCCCCGAGCGTCTCCAGCATCGCCGACCGCGTCAGCCGCGCGACGCGGGCGGCGTAGAACGCCGCGAGCACGATGGACGGCATGACGAAGTGGGCGAGCCCGCCGGTACCGCCCGTGGGAAGCCACCCGAGGCGGACGGAGAAGACGAAGATCATCATCAGGCCCAGCCAGAAGCTGGGAACCGCCTGCCCCAGCACGGCGCCGCCCATCCCCAGATAGTCGAAGACCGAGCCTCGACGGACGGCCGACAGGACGCCGACGGGAATCGCGACGCAGAACGTCAGGGCCAGCGCGGCCGCCGCCAGCTGCACTGTCGCGGGCAGACGCTCCAGGACCAGCTCGAGCGAGCTCCGCTTGTACCGCAGGGACTCTCCGAAGTCCCCGCGGGCCGCGCCGAGGAGGAAGCGGCCGTACTGGGTGGCCAACGGGTCGTTGAACCCCAGGCGCTGGCGGAACTCGTTGACGTCCTTGGCCTGGATGTCCATCGGGAGGAACAGGAGCACCGGGTCCCCGCCGAGGCGGGTCATGAAGAAGACCCCGGTCAGCGAGCAGAAGATCACGAGGAGGGTCTGGCCGAGCCGGGCCAGGAGGAAGGCGCGCACGGATCGAGCTTCATCATGAGCCAGCCGACGGCGCCGAACACGAGGCAGATCGCGACCATGGTGAAGTCGAGGGTGCTGGCGAAGGCGCCGATCAGGGAGATCGGCGAGGATGCCGGGCGCCAGATAGGCGTAGGGAATGCGCAGGATCGATGCGAACAGCGGCGCGAGAGGCAGATTGATGACGAGCAGCACGATGTTGCCGATGAACATGCTGGCGATCAGGCCCCATACGAGCTGGGGCTGCTCGATCATCAGCATCGGGCCCGGACGGATGCCGTGCAGGATGAGGGCGGCGAGCAGCACGGCCGTGCTGGTGGAGCCGGGGATGCCAAGCGCCAGCATGGGCACGCAGTCTCCGTGGACCGCCGAGTTGTTGGCGGACTCGGCCGCGGCGACGGCGTCCAGCGCGCCATGCCCGAAGCGCTCGGGGTGACGGCTGAAGCGCCGCTCGGTCACGTAGGCGAGCATCGACGCGACGGTCGGGCCGGCGCCGGGCATGATGCCGATCAGGAAGCCGACGACCCCGCCGCGCACGATCGCCATGCGGCTCTCGGCCCACTCCTCGGCCGTCAGCCACATCGAAACGCAGGCTCGTGCGGATCGGCTGCAGCTCCTCGGTGCGCTCGAGCGAGGCGAGCACCTCGGCGATGCCGAAGATGCCGATCGCGACCGGGAGAAAATCGATTCCCTTCGACCAGCTGGACCGCACCGAACGTGAGACGCGGGATTCCGGTGATCGGATCGACGCCCACCATCGCGATCATCAATCCCAGCAAGGCCGCCATCAACGCCTTCACTGCCGACGCGCCGCCAAGGCTGGCGCTGGCGGCAATGCCGAGGGCGGCGAGCAGGAAGAACTCCGGGGCGCTGAACCGGAGGGCGAACTCGCTGAGCAGTGGCGTGAGCAGCGCGAGGGCGGCGACCGCGGCCATCCCCGCGGTGAACGAGCCGATCGCGGCAATGCTGAGCGCGGCTCCGGCGCGGCCGCGCCGAGCGATCTGGTAGCCGTCGACGGCGGTCATCACGCTGGCCGCCTCGCCCGGCACGTTGACCAGCACCGACGTCAGCGTTCCCCCGTACATCCCCCCGTACATGATGCCGGCGAGCATCACGATCGCGGTCACCGGCGGCAGGCCGAAGGTCAACGGCAGCAGCAGGGCCATGCCGGCCGACGGACCGATCCCGGGCAGCGCGCCGATGATCTGGCCCAGCACCACCCCGATCACGACGAAGGACAGGTTGAGCGGCGTCAGCGCGGTGGCGAACCCCTGCGCCAGAAGCGAGAGGCGTCCACGAGGCGCGCTCGCCGCCCGGGTCGGGCGTCAGAACCCCGCCAGGCCGGTTGGCAGGCGCACGCCGAGCCACCTGACGAAGACTGCGTAGATCAAGCCCGCGGTGATGACCGTCGTCAGGAGGCTCGGGAGGAGGCGACGCCGCTGCACGACGACGTAGCAGGAAAGCAATGAGCAACCCCGCGCTCGGCAGCATACCGAGAACGGGAGACAGCACGGCGAAGGTCGTCCAGCCCGGCGAAGGCCAGCGTGATACGGATCGAGCGCGTCCCGGCTCGGCCACCTGACCGCCGCGGACCCCTTTGACCCGGCGGGCCTCGATGAGCCGGATCGCGGACAGCAGCACACCGACCGCCGCCGCCCAGACTGGCAGGAACGCCGGTCCCGGCGTGAAGTCCTGCCAGTAGCCGAGGCTCCAGGTGCCGAGCACAGCGGTGGCCGACAGCGCCAGCGAGGGCAATCGCCGGAACGACGTCGCTCGCCCGCATCGCTGTCGGCCCGCCGCTGGGCCGGCTACTTCTTGGCCAGGCCCAGCTCCGTCATGAGCGTCCGGTAGGTCTCCTGCTGCCTGGCGAGATAGCCCTTCACTCGATCCAGGCCGTAGAACTCGCTGCTCTGGAACTTCGCCTTGAGACCGTCCTGCCAGGCCTTGGTGGCGACCACCTTCCGGAACTTGTCCTCCCACCACTGGGCGAGCTCGGGGTCGCACCGGGCGGCAGGGCGACGCTCCAGTTCTGGCCGAACACCACGTCGTAACCCTGCTCCTTGGCGGTCGGCACGTCCTTGTAGGACTCCTCCGGACGGCGCTTCTCGGAGAGGATCGCGAGCGGACGCGCCTTGTTGGCCCTTGATCTGCTCGAGGCCCTCCTCCAGCGTGCCGAACGTGGCCTCGACGTTGCCACCGAGGAACGCCGCGAATGCCGCGCCTCCGCCGTCGAAGGGCACGTAGGTGACCTTCATGCCGGCCGCCTTCTCCAGGAGCGCCGTCGCCAGCGTGTCGGTGCCACCGGTCTGCGCGCCGGAGATGCGCAGCCGGCGCGGCTCCTTCTTCGCCGCCTCGACGAAGTCCTTGAGAGTCTTGTACGGCGAGCCCGGCGCGACCAGGAGCACGAGCTCCGACTGGATGAAGCCGGCCACCGGCACGAGCTGGTCGATCACCGACGGCGTGCCCTGCATGATCGGCGTCGTGTACACCGGCTGGGCGATACAGAGGAGCGTGTTCTCGTCGCCCTCCGACTCTACCCGATCGGGAAAGCCCTGACCAACGCTGGCCGGCGGAGCGATTGACGCGGCTCCGCCCGCTTCGCTACCCTCCGGGGGCCGGGGCGATGGTCTTCACACCGATCGACCGTCCCACGACCATGCACGTGACGATGCTAGGCTTTGAGACGTCTACCCTGACCTGGATCGGGCTGTCCACGCTGGCGGCGTTCATCGTGCGCGGCCTCTCAGGCTTCGGCTCGGCGCTGATCGGTATCGGCGCGCTCACCATCGTCTTGCCGCCGGCCCAGGTGATCCCGGCCTTCTTCGGCCTCGAGCTGCTCACCACGGTGAGCCTCTTGCCAAGCGTGTGGCACGAGATTGACTGGCGGTCGCTGCGCTGGGTGATCGCGGGCTGCGCGTTGACCACGCCAGTCGGGCTGTCGGTGCTCGCCCACCTCGACCCGAACCCGATGCGCTTCGTCGTCTCGGGGTGCCTGGCGACGATAGCGCTCCTCATGCTCTCGGGCCTGGCGCAGCGCTTCACGCCGCGGTCGACGCCAGGTCCCCTGGGCGCTCTGGCGGCCGGCGGAGCCTCGGGCGTGCTCAACGGTGCCGCCGGCATTCCCGGGCCGCCGGCGATCGTGTTCTATTTCGCGACCACGGGGATGGCGGTGAGCCGCGCCACGCTGATCGCCTTCTTCCTGTTCACCGATGGCTACGGGCTGGCTCTGGCCGGTGGCGCTGGCCTCTTGAGGAGCACCGCCTGGAGGCTGATCGCCGTGGCGCTCCCGTTCTCGCTGGCCGGCATCTGGATCGGACAGCGCCTGTACGTGAAGCTCGACGAGGCACACCTCCGACGGCTGATCTGGGCGCTGCTAGCCGTGCTGGGCATGCTGGGCGCGGCCAGCGCGGTCATGCGGATCCTGCACTGAGCGCGCGGCAGTGGGGTAGCGAAGTGGTCGAAGAATGGCGGGCAGCCTGGAGAGATGGCGACGCCGCGGGTCACGGTGGAGGGATTGCCGAGGCGACCGCCGCGTCGTGGAAGCGGGGGCGGAACTCCCGGATCCGCACCTCGGCGCGCCCGCGTGGCCCGGCGACCCGGTTCGTGCAGAGCGCGACCACGAGGTCGCGCGCGAGGTCGATCCAGAGGCTCGTCCCGGTGAACCCGATGTGCCCGACGGCACCCGGCGGCTCGGCTCCGATCAGCTTCCCGGCCGAGCTCTCGCCCGGAGGGTCACCCGGCGTCCGCGTGTGGAATCCGAGGCCGCACTGGCTCCCCGGGGTCGCCGCGTCCCGTCTGAGCGCGACCGCCCAGTGCTCGGCCGGGGCCAGACGCCCCGCGCCGGCCCGGTCGTCCAGGACGGCCTGACCGAACGTGGCCACGTCATCCGCCGTGCCGAACAGCCCGGCATGACCGGCGACCCCGTCCATGACGAACGCATTGTCGTCGTCGACCTCGCCCGTGGACGAGGGATGCGGAGCGAACGGGTCCCAGAGCCCCTCCTGCCCCGGCGCCGGCTCCCGGGGCCGCGTGCGGCCCGTCGGCGCGACGGGGAGCCCGCCCGACGGGACCGGTCCGTCGGACCGCACCCACGCCTGGCGATCGGACAGCCGATTGAACCGCGCGGCCAGCCCGAGCGGGCGCGCGACGCGCTCGGCGACGAGGGCGTCGAGCGGCCGACCCACCACGCGCGCCAGGAGCTCGCCGAGCACGACGAAGCCGAGATCGCTGTACACGTACGCTCGCTGCGCTCCGGAGGCCGGCGTCGGCGCCACCGCCAGCGCGCCCTCGACCGCCCGGGACCGGGCGGCGACGCGCACATCGCGCCGAGCAGTCCGGCTCGAGAAGCCCGGGAGACGCCCGGAGAATGGGGACGAACAGCGGAAGGAACGCCGGCAGTCCCGAGCGGTGCGCGAGGAGGTCGGCCACCGTGACCCCGTCTCGACCTACCGTCGCCTCCGGCAGGACCCGCCCCACGGGCGTGTCGGGGCCGACCTCGCCGTCCCGCCAGAGCGTCAGGAACGCTGCGGTGGTGGCCATCACCTTGGTCAGGGAGGCAAGGTCGAAGACCGTGCGGAGCGACGCCCCGCCGGCCGCACCCTCGAAGAGACGGCGGCCGCGGTGCAGCACGACGGCGGCCGCGCACGGGAAGACGCCGGCGGCGACGCCCTCGTCGAGGAGCGTCTGGAGGCCGGCGCCGCCCGTCACCCGACGCGCTTCTGCTTCCGCGCGAGGTAGTCCACGAGGACGTACTCTCCCAGCCGGTCCGGCTGGACGAAGAACGCGCGCCCCCGGTTGAGCCGAGACATCTCGGTCACGAAGCGCACGAGCCCGGGACTGTCCTCGAGCATGAACGTGTTGATCGTGATGCCGTCGCGCGCGCATCGAGCCACCTCGGCCTGGGTGAGCTGCCAGGTCCGCCGGGTGGTCGGATAGTCGAAGTAGGCCTCGCTTCCCTCGAGGTGCGCCGTCGGCTCGCCGTCGGTCACCATGACGACCTGCCGGTTGCCGCCCCGGTGTCGTCCGAGGAGCTGCCGCGCGAGCAGGAGCGCGTGCTGCATGTTCGTGCCGTAGTGGCGGTCGGTGAGGACGATCTCGGGCACCTCGTCGGGGTCGAGCTCCCGCGCGTAGAGGGAAAACCCGATGACGTAGAGCGCATCCTGCGGGTACTGGGCCCGGATCAGGGCGTGGAGCGCCAGCGCGACCTTCTTGGCCGCGGTCCAGCATCCCCGGTAGATCATCGAGCGGCTCATGTCGAGGAGGAGGGCGGTCGCGCACCGCGTGGCGAGCTCCGTCCGGCGGACGACGAAGTCCCCGCCGGCGAGGCGCACGGGCACCCCGGGGCCCGCGCGGCGCACGGCGTTGCCGAGCGTCTCGCGGAGATCCAGGAGGAACGGGTCGCCGAACTCGTAGGGCTTGCTCTCGTCCGTCGGGTCGCCGCCCGCTCCCCGTGCGTCCACCGGATGGCGGCCCGGCCGATCCCGCCGGAGCTGCCCCAGCACCTCGGCGAGCGCCCGCTGGGCGATCTTCCGGATGGCCCGCGGCGTCAGTGCCCACCGCCGCCCGCGCTGCTCGAGATAGCCCGCCTTCTCGAGGGTCTCGGCAAGCCGACGCAGCGCCTCGGCCTCGTCGCCCGCCTCGTCGCCCAAGGCGCTCCGGACCCGCTCCGAGTCGAGACGGTCCACGCGCCCGGAACGCTCCGCCTCCTGGAGATCCTCCTCGAGGCGGTCGAGGTCGTGGAGCTCGCCCATGAGGCGGAGCGCCTCCTGGAGCGAGAGCGGCGTCTCACCCTGAGCACGGTACCGACGTGCCTGCTGGCCCAACCCGAGCCGATCGAGGTGCTCGCTCAGCTCGGCGAGCGCGTCCTGCATCCCGGGCGAGTCGAGCATCGCCTGCTGCAGCTCCTCGAGCTCGCGTCGCTGCTCCGGCGTGAGGCTCTCCATCAGGGACTGGAGCTGCGCGGACTGCCGGGCCAGCTGGTCGAGAAGCTGGTCGAGGCTCTGCACTCCCGGGAACATTCCGCCCCAGCGCGCCATGAAGCCGTTGATGTCGGGCTGCCCGCCCGCCGCCTGCTGGCGCAGGAGCCGGTTGAGGTCGCCCAGCATCTCCCGGATGGCACCGGCGCCCTCGGCACCCATCCCCTCGAGCCCCTGCTTCAGCTGCCCGAAGAGGCTCTGGTTCATCTCCTGGCGCAATCGCAGCATGAGCTCCTGGAACTTCTGCCAGGCCTCGGGATCGACGAACTGGTAGCTCTGGAGCCCGCGCACCGCCCCGCCCAGGTCCTTCGGCAGCGCGTCGAGCTCCGCGCGACGCTCGGCTGCGATCCGCTCGAGCTCCCGGCGATGGGTCTCCGCCGCGGCGATCCCCGCCCTCCGCCGCCTCCCGCGCGCCGTCGACCCGGCGGTCGATTCCCTGCCGCTCGGTGTCGAGCACGTCCTGGAGCTGCCGACGGAGATCCCCGAGGACGTCGCCGAGGTCGTGCCGGTCGAGGAGATTCCGCCGCTGGCCGCGCAGGCGCTCCAGGAGGTCGCGAAGCCCCGGCACCTGGTCGCCCCCCCGCGTCCGGAATCCGCGCCGGAGAAGGCGCTCGAGCGCTCGGCGAGCGTCGCCGTCGGCCATGAGGTCGTCGGCCATGGCCGCCAGGAGATCGTCGGCGTCGAAGTCCGGCAGGGACTGGGAGCCGTCCCAGCGGGAATAGCGGTTCAGCACGGCGTCCGCTCCGACCCGCTCGCGCGACGGGGCGTCGCGCCGGGCGTCACGCCCGGTAGCGGAGACCGCCGGCCGCGCGGTCCTTGTTGAGCTTCCGGTTGAGGTGAAGGCCTTCCAGCACGAACTCCATCCCGGCGGCGACCCGGGCCGGATGGCCCGTCGCGCCGAGCGCCGTCAGCGCCTTCCGCAGCGCGCCGGCCCGGGCGGCCTGGCGCTCATAGTCCGCGGCCGGCATGGACTCCCCGACCTCCACGGTCAGGCCCCCGCCGAAGGCTTCGAGGATCTCGGCGAACGCTCCCGACTGAAGACGCCGGCCGAAGACGGTGAGGACCGCCTTCTGGATGAGCCGCTCCAGCACCTTGGCGTCGTCGGCGTCCCCTGACGCCTCCAGCTCGATCTTGCCCGCCGTCGACGCGAAGGTCGCCGGAAGATCCGAGACTCGCGGCACGGCGAGCGGCTCGCGGAGCCGCACGGCCCGGCGGAGGGCGTTCGAGACCAGGTTCTCGTAGTTCGTGATCGACACGCGGACGCTGACCCCGCTCCGCTGGCTGATCTCCGGGCTCCGGCGGCACAGGTGGGTCAGCTCGGCGACGATCTCCTGCATGTAGGCCGGCACCTCGACCTGGTAGCCGTCGGACTCGAAGCGCGTGGCCTCCTGCTCGACGATGCCCAGCTCGTCGGCGAGCGTGCGCGGGTAGTGGGTGCGCACCTGCGAGCCGAACCGGTCTTTGAGCGGCGTGATGATGCGCCCGCGGTTCGTGTAGTCCTCGGGGTTCGCGGAGGCGACCACCAGGAGATCGAGGGGTAGCCGGACCAGATACCCCCTGATCTGAACGTCCCGCTCCTCCATGATGTTGAGGAGGCCGACCTGGATGCGCTCGGCGAGGTCGGGCAGCTCGTTCAGGACGAAGATGCCGCGGTGCGTCCGCGGCAGGAGCCCGTAGTGGATGGTCAGCTCGTCGCCGAGATAGCGGCCCTCGGCGACCTTGATCGGGTCCACCTCGCCGATCAGGTCCGCGATCGTGATGTCCGGCGTGGCGAGCTTCTCGCCGTACCGCCGCTCCCGCGGCAGCCACTCCACGGGCGCGCGGTCGCCCAGCTCGGCGACCAGCTGCGCGGCCGGCCTTGCTGATGGGCTGGAGCGGGTCGTCGTTGACCTCGCTGCCGGCGAGGGCGGGCACGGCCTCGTCGAGGAGCGTCACCAGCGCGCGGGCGAGCCGGCTCTTGGCCTGGCCGCGCTCGCCGAGGAGGATGAGGTCCTGACCGGAGAGGAGCGCGTTCTCGATCTGGGGCAGGACGGTCTCGTCGTACCCGACGATCCCGGGGAAGATCCGCTCGCCCCGCTCGAGCTTGCGGATGAGATTCTGCCGGATCTCGGTCTTGACGGAGCGCGGCGCGTAGCCAGTCTGCCGCAGCTCGCCGACGGTTCTCGGCTTCGTCATACTCCGCGAGCCACTATGCGGCGCGGCGCGCTGGCTGTCAACGCATCGGCGGCTCCGACGAGCGATACGGCTCGGGAACTAGGTCGAGGCGGTTCGTCACGAACATCGTGCCGCTCTCGTCGGTCCACCGATACGCCGTGGTTCGACCTGTCGAGCGTGTCGATCCCGCGGACGGCGCCGGGGCGGCTGACGGCGCGCCGTCGGGAGGCGCCGAGGGCGGGTGAGGAATCCATACCCACACATGAGGGGTCGCGACTCCATCGCCCCGCAGCTCGTAGCGCCCCGTCGGGTGCTCGACGACGGTCGGGAGGGGCGGCTCCGCGGGAGCAGCCGCCGGGACCGGGGCCGGTTGAGCCGCCGCGGGCTGAGACACGTAGATCGTGGGTGAGACGTAGACCACCGGAGAGACGGTGACGACCGGGGGCGAGGGATCCACCGAGGCCCCGTACTGGACGACCGGGGCGTACAGGCCGATGGGAGACGCGAACCGGGGGATCACGGCGTGATGGCGGAACCGGGTGGTGACGTGGGCGGGGAACGCGTGCTTGGAACGCTGGATAGCCGACGCAGGAAGGGGATATCCGCCCGGCGACCCGAATGCGCCGTTCGGCCGGAACACGGGGATCGCCGGAACGCTGCGGAGCGCTGGGGATCCGCCACGCACGTGGGATCCCCGCGGCACGTGAGGGCGACCGCCCGCGGCCCCAGCCGCCGGCAACAGCAGAAGCGGAACGAAGAGCGCGACCGCGGCCAGCCTGCGCATCACCCGTTCGCCCGCACGATCAGCGTCCATGGGCCGACATCGCCGGTCTTCTCTCGCCTGGCCAGGACCGCACGATACCATCGTCCTATCGACGCGCCGGGCGAGGGATCCATTCGACACGGCCGGGGAGCGGATCCGCCCGGTGCGCCCCCACCACCGTCTCACGGCCGCTCGGTCAGCGCCACCTCGCCGCCGAGCTCCAGGCGGAAGCGCCCCCGCCCCGACTGCGCGATCCGGATCGCCGGACATCGCTCCTCGAGGCGGCGCCGCAGCAGGATGAGACGGCTCTCCAGGTTGTCCTTGAGATCGGGCAGGTTGAGGGACTTGTCGAGGCGGAGCCGTCCGTCCTTCAAGGGCGCGAGGAACCGCTCCACGATGGCCGCCGGCTGGCTGGCGAGCTGGGTGACGACCGGCCCGTGCACGCTCACTGGTCTACCCTTCCCCCGAAGAAGAGAGACAAGAGCCTTGGAGGGGGGATACCGAGATATGGGGCGGCCCGAGATCGTGGCTCCGACGGGCACGTAGCGATCGCATTTGTTGGGGCCGGGGTCGCCGAGAGCGGATGCTGGCCGCTGTGACGATCCCGGGGGTCGGGGAGAGCCACGTGCGCTTGCCGCGCGACGGCCAGCGTGAGACCTGCTCCCCCGACTCACACCACGAGAGGTCCCAACCGGCCACAGGGTGGAGCGCCGACGGGCAGCTGAAGCCCAGAGCGCCAATCAGTGAGCGACCGGCAGGACCTCTCCCGCGGCAGTGTCTCGCAGTCCCAGGGAGACGTGCAATGACCTTCTTCGCCGGCCTGGACTGGGCCGCCACCACCCATGCCGTCTGTGTCATCGACGAGACCGGCACCGTCCGCTGGCGCGGGACCGTGGCGCACACCGCCGCGGGCTGGGCCGAGCTCGTCCAGCGGCTGAACCGCTGCGGGCCCCCCGCCACGCTGCCTGTCGCCCTCGAGCGCCCGTCGGGCCTCGTCGTCGACACCCTCATGGAGGCCGGCTTCCCCGTCGTCCCCATCCACCCCAACGTCGTCAAAGCCAGCCGACCTCGCTACACCGCCGCCGGGGGCAAGAGTGATCCCGGCGACGCCTACCTTCTCGCCGACCTCCTCCGGATCCGATGGCCACCGCTTCCGGCCCCTGCAGCCCCTCGCCGACGAGACCCGGGCCCTCCGGGCCCTCGTCCGCGGCCGTGACGACCTCGTCACCCAGCGCGTGGCCCTTGCCAACCAGCTGCGCGCCCTCCTCAAGCGCTTCTGGCCCGGCGCCGCCGTGATCTTCGCTGATCGTCGACTCCCCCATCGCTCTGGCCTTCCTGACGCGCTACCCCACGCCTCAGACTGCCGAGCGGCTCGGCGAGCGCCGGCTGGCCCAGTTCCTTCGGCGCCACGCCTACTGCGGCCGGCGCTCCGCGGCCGAGCTGCTGGCCCGGCTCCGCACCGCGCCCCTCAGTCACACCGGCGACGCCGAGATGGAGGCCAGCGGCGAACTGGTCCAGGCCCTCGTCGCGGTCCTCACCCCGCTCGGCGCCCAGATCGCAACAACTCTCCGCGGCAATCGCGGCCGCCGTGGCCCAGCACGCCGATGGCCCACTCGTCCAGAGCTTCCCGCGCAGTGGAGCGGTCAACGCCGCCCAGGTCCTCGCCGAGCTCGGTGACGACCGGGCCCGCTTCCCCACCGCCGACCAGCTCGCGGCCGAGGCCGGGGTCGCGCCGGTGACCCATGCCTCCGGCAAACACCGCGGGGTCGCCTTCCGCTGGGCCTGCAACAAGCGCCTCCGCCAGGCCCTCACGACCTTCGCGGATAACTCCCGTCATGCCTCGACGTGGGCCGCCGCCGTCATGACGCGCGCGCCCGCGCCCGGGCTGCGACCATCCGCACGCCATCCGGATCCTGGCCCGCGCGTGGGTCCGTGTGCTCTGGCGCTGCTGGCAGGATCGCCGTCCCTACGACGTCACGCAGCACCGAGCTGCTCAGCTCCCCTCGGTGCTTCAACCCGTGGGGGGTTGACACAGGGTGTCTCACGCGCCCGGCAGACTGCGGCGCCGCATGGAGCACCGTGATGCGGGATCGACACCCGACAGGTGGCCGTTGACGCTCGGCCAGTCTGCTTCTCGACCGTGATCCGGGCCATTGCTGCGCCGCCGGTTGCCACAACGCACTCCCGCGCCCCAATCGACTCCGGATCGTTGCTCCCCACTCGAGGACGCGTCGCGTCCACGGAATCGTGGAATGGAGTGCTGACGAACTACAACAGATGCCGTTTGATTCGTCTATCCCCTATCTACGCCGAATCGAATCGCGGCGTCCCGCTCGGCCGCTCTCCCCGTCCCACTGTGGGTTTCACTATCGGTTGACACCTCCCCTGGACCCGTCCTAGCGTACGCGTGCCATCGAACGAAGGACGGGCGAGAGCACCTAGCGCTTGTGCGTGCCCCCGCAAAAAACGGCATTATGCCGGCCCGGACGCGTGTACGGGCGCGGGCACCCGTAGCGCGTCTGGGACGGGTGCCTGGCCGCCCGCGCGTCAGCGCGTCCGCGTCCGGGCGCGAGCGTCCGCGCCCGCGACCGACGTGGACATTTTCCCTGCCCAGGGTAATTCTGCCTGGGGAATTATGGCCGGACATTTGCGTCCATTTACTGTTGTGCCGTCAGCAGTTTGCATCTACTGGATTGGCAAGACCGAGGCAGGTCTCAGCCGGCCGAGTGCGAAAGAAGCGGCGGGTCTATGACCATTGTTGTCGTCCTTGAGGGCGTGCGCGGCGAACGGAGCCTTGGCCCGCTCCGCGCGGTCGGGTGCGCCCTCAGGGCGATCGAGGAGACGGCATGAAGAGACAAGTGGCGGAACTCTCCCTCGCGATGCTCCTCACGGGCTTGCTGGTGTTCCCCGCTCTGGCGGTGACGGAGCTCGGGCTCACCACTGGAGGTGAGAGGGGCACGTACTTCCAGTTTGGTCTGAACCTGCAACGACTCGCCAAGCAGAACGGAGTCAACCTGACCGTGTACCCCTCCAAGGGGTCGATCGAGAATGTCTACGCCGTCTACCAGAAGCCGGCCACCCAGCTGGGCATCGTGCAGTCGGACGTGCTCGCCTTCGTGGCGCGCGTTCAGTCGGATCCCGTGCTGAGGAGGATCGCCAAGAAGACCAGAATGGTCTTTCCCCTGTACAACGAGGAGATCCACATCCTCGCCCGACCCGGCGTCGTGGAGTTTGACGATCTGAGCGACAGACGCGTCGCCGTCGGCCGGGAGGGAAGCGGCACCTACCTGACGGCGCGACTCCTGTTCAATGTGGCCGATGTCGCGCCGAGGGAAATGGTGCTGATCGACACCGATGAGGCGCTGGCGGAGCTGAAGGCGGGACGTATCGACGCGATGTTCTACGTGGCAGGTTACCCGGTCAAGCTCTTCGCCGAAGGAGTCAGTGGGGCGGATGGACTGAGCCTCGTGTCGATTCTGAACAAGAGCATCACCGAGTTCTACCCGCGCGCGGAGATCCCGGCGAACACGTACCGATGGCAGCCGAAGGCGGTGGAGACGGTCGCGGTGAAGGCGGTGCTCATCTCCTTCGATTTTCGGCGACGGGACTGCGACATCGTTGGCCGGTTTGCCAAGACTCTCTCGGACAACATGGATTGGCTCATCCAGAACGGGCATCCGAAGTGGAAGGCCGTTGATCTCAACTTCCCCCTGAAGGGGTGGGAACAGTATGACTGTGTGCAGAAGTACATCGGGAAGACAGGGGTCGTGCCGCCGTCAGCCCGGTCCGTGGCAGATGAGAACCCGGTGATGGACGCCATCAAGAAGATTCTGGGGGATTGAGGTGGCGGGGAATCTCGACACGCCCCCGCTCGCCGACGCCGGCCTGGGCGTCACGTTGTCCCGGTATGGGCTCAATGGGACCCCCTTCACGTCGAGCACGGACCCCAGCGTTCTCTGGCGGGGTCGCGCACAGCGGGAGCTCCTCGCTCGGTTCCGGTCCGGCGTGGCCGACAACGCAGGGGTATTGCTTCTGGTCGGGGAGGTGGGCACGGGGAAGTCCACCCTCATCAAGGCCCTGCTCGAATACCTCGGAACCGAAGCCTTCACCGCAACGGTGGCGTATCCGAAGCTCGACCCCTTGGGCTTCCTGCGCGCCATCGGCACCACGTGGGGGCTTGACGGAACCCTGCGGCGTCGCGAAGACTTCTACGACCGCTTCCCGAACTTCCTCGAAGCGGCGGCCGCTCACGACCAGCGAGTGCTGCTCATCGTCGATGAGGCACAAAGCCTGAGCCCCGAGCTGCTGGGCGAGATCCGAGGCCTCGCGAGCTTCACAGAGAAAGCCGGTCTGCGGGCGGCGCTGAACATCCTCCTCGTTGGCCAGGAGGAGCTGTGCGCGATCCTCGCGAGGCCCGAGAACGCGGAGCTGCAGAGGAGGGTCACCGTCACCGGTTACACCCAGCCGCTCAGTGACGTCGAGGTCTCCTCGTACGTGAAGCATCACCTGAGACTGGGTGGTTCGGAACGCGTGGTGTTCACGATCGAGGCCATTCGGGAGATCACGACGGCGTCGCGGGGCGCTCCGCGGCTCATAAACATGATCTGCGATCTCGCCCTGCTGACAGGGGCGCGACGAGAAGTGGACACGATCGACGCCGACACCGTGAGGGAGTGCGCGGTGCGGCTTGAATTGGTAGCGTCGAAGACATGGAGGTCGAAGTCTCGGGGGGCTGCCGTGAGGCGGGTGGTGGTCCCCGGCGCTCTGCTCGTGCTGGCCGTGGGCACCGGCTATCTGGTCGGCTCGTGGCAAGCCCCGGAGTGGTCCGGTCGCGGCCCGCGCATGCCGGCAGAGTCCGCGACGCGAGTCCCCTCCCCCGCGGTCGCCGGGCCGGCGCGGCCCGAGCCGGAAGCGGAACCGCGAAGCCCAGAGCGGCCGCCCGAGCCCCTGGGCCGCCCACCGGAACCTGAGATTGTGCGCGCGCCTGAGCTGCCAGCGGCACGTTCCGAGCTGCCACCGGCGGAGCCTCGCGTCCTGATCGCGCCGCCGGCCCCCGTGCAGCCACCGGCGCCGCCCCCTCGCCTCGCCGCGCCCCCTCCTGCGGGCGGCGCCGGTGGCCGAGGGTCCGGCCGCGGGACGAGACCAGGCCGCCGCCTCGCCGGCGGGGTCGCCGGCCCGAACCGGAGGCGAGCCCTCGACCGCCCGGACTGGAAGGGTTCGCCCCGCCGAGGAACAGGGTTCCCGCGAGGACGAGGCCGCAGACCCGAACGCCATCATCGACTGGGTCCTTCAGGTCGTTCCGGCCCGGCGAGACTGACGGTGTCAACGGCGCACTCGTAACCTACCCTCGCCGGCTCGGAACTCACCCACCTCGAAGCGGGCGGAGGGTGACGCTGACGCCGACGAGCCCGGGTTGTTCCGTCGGCCGGGCTGGTAGCTCTCGCCGCAGATGAACACGTGACCATGAGGGACAGACGGGCGGTGATGGCGGTGTCGACGATCGGATGTCCGAGAACCTCACCCGCGGGCGAGCGTGGACGGTCTGATCGTGGATCTCACCCTCTGCGATCACTGGAAGCAAATCGTGGATCTATCGCTCAAGAATCGGCTGCCGACCGCAGCAGGACCCCGAGAGTTCGTCGAGGCGGGCGGGCTCGTTGCGTATGGCCCGCACTACCCTGACCTCTTCCGCCGCGCGGCCACGCACGTCGACCGCATCCTCAAGCGCGCCAAGCCCGCCGACTTGCCGGTGGAGCAGCCTACGAAGTTCGAGCTGGTGGTCCATATCCGGACCGCGAAGGCACTCGGCCTCACCGTCCCGCCGTCGGTCCTGGCCCGGGCGGACGAGGTCATCGAGTAAGGGCGAGGCGTGATGCTCGACGCGGTGATCGTTGGCGCCGGCTTCGCCGGGCTCTACGCGCTCCACCGGCTGCGCGGGCTCGGCCTGACCGTCCGGGTCTACGAGGCGGGCGGTGACGTGGGCGGCACCTGGTACTGGAACCGGTACCCGGGCGCCCGCTGCGACGTGGAGAGCATGGATTACTCCTACTCGTTCTCCAACGAGCTCCAGCAGGAGTGGCGATGGACCGAGCGGTACGCGGCCCAGCCGGAGATCCTGACGTACATCAACCACGTGGCGGATCGATTCGACCTGCGGCGGGACGTTCGGCTCGAGACGCGTGTGACCTCGGCGGTCTTCGCCGAGGCCGCCCGCAGGTGGACCCTCGAGACTGACCGCGGCGACCGTGTCACGGCGCGCTTCTGCATCATGGCCACCGGCTGCCTATCGGAGGCGCAGGTGCCCGACTTCAAGGGTATCGAGGCCTTCGAGGGCCGTCGGTTTCACACTGGCAAGTGGCCGCACGAGGGGGTGGACTTCACCGGCCGGCGCGTCGGGATCCTCGGGACCGGCTCCTCCGCGATCCAGTCCATCCCGATCATCGCCTCGCAGGCCGTGCGTCTCTTCGTCTTCCAGCGCACACCGAACTACAGCATACCGGCTCACAACGCGCCGCTCGATCCCGAGCACGAGCGGAGGGTGAAGGAGCGCTACGCCGACTTCCGGCGTCAGGCGCGTGAGTCTCGGATCGGCCTCGTGGTCGAGCGGAGCGGTGATTCCGCGCTGACGGTGCCGGCCGAGGAGCGGGAGTGCCAGTACGAGAGGCGCTGGAGCCGCGGGGGCCTCGGGTTCTCGGCCACCTACGCCGACATTCTCACGAGCCCGGAGGCGAACGAGACCGCGGCCGAGTTCTTCCGCGCCAAGATCCGGTCCATCGTCCGGGATCCGGCGGTCGCCGAGAGGCTATGCCCGAACAGCTACCCGCTCGGCACCAAGCGCCTCTGCGTGGACACGGACTACTACGCCACGTTCAACCGGAACAACGTCACCCTCGTCGACGTGAGCCGGGCACCGATCGAGGCGATCACCCCGAAGGGCGTGCGCACCGGCGGCGTCGAGTACGCCGTGGACGACCTCGTCTTTGCCACCGGATTCGACGCCATGACGGGCGCGTTGCTCGCCATCGACATCCGCGGGCGGAGCGGCCGGACGCTGCGAGATGCGTGGGCGGCGGGGCCACGCAGCTATCTCGGGCTCACGGTCGCCGGATTCCCGAACCTCTTCGCAATCACCGGCCCCGGAAGCCCGTCGGTCCTCAGCAACATGCTCGTGTCGATCGAGCAGCACGTCGACTGGATCGCCGACTGCCTCGGCTATCTCCGGGCGCATGGGCACTCGACCATCGAGGCGACCGCGGAAGCCGAGGAGGCGTGGGTACGGCACGTCGACGAGGTCGGGCACATGACCCTCTACCCGCGTGCCCCGTCCTGGTACACGGGCGCGAACATCCCGGGCAAGCCCCGCGTCTTCATGCCATACGTCGGCGGCGTCGGCGTCTATCGCCAGAAGTGCGACGAGGTCGCGGCGAACGGCTACACCGGCTTTGCGCTGCGCCCAGGCCGTCGGCGCCGGAACAGGTTGTCCCCCTCGACATAGGGGCGAATGCCCTATCCTCTGCCGGCGCTGTCGACCACCTGCGTCGTGCTCACCCCCCGGGCATACGCTGGTCGATCAATCTCCCCGTAGCTCCAGCGGCTCGGTGCCTCAGCGACCGGACGCGAGCGACGCGGCCCAGGAGCTCGAAGAGTTGCTCCACGTGCTGGTCGTAGGCGGCGATCGTCAGCACGGCCCCACGCCGACGATCGCACGGCCGGAGGCCGGCCTTCACCCGCCTCGACCGAAGCGCGGGCCCCGACCACCGATTCGCGACCCGGCGAAGGAGGTCCGGCAAGCGCGCCTATCTCGGTCTCTCGGCCCCCAGGCAGCCTCCGGCGCTCATCCTGGCGGCCCGTCGGCGCCATCCCGGCATGCAGGTGTCCCGGCGACGCGCAGTCGTGAGGAGCCCACTCCACGTACTCCCTGAACGCGACCCTCCGGGTGCGATAGGCGAACTCGCTGTCGGTCGGGCTGGCCTTTCGGAGCGTCAGCTCGGTCATAGCACCACCGCGCCAACGTCAACCCGCCACGGCCGGCTCCAGGAAGGCCAGCGTGCCGCTTCCGCCGTCGAGGCGCGCGCGGGTCCCGAGCGCGACCGGAACGTTCACCGCGCCGTGGCCAATCGGCAGGCCGCCGACGCACGGGAGGCCCGCCTCGGCCGCCAGGCTCCAGAGCACGTCCCGCAGCGTGAAGTCGCCGTCCGGATCCTCGCAGTCCGTGAACTCGCCGAGGGCGAGGCCCACGACCCTCTCGAAGACTCCGGCGAGCCGCAGATGGGTCCACATCCGATCGATCCGGTACGGCTTCTCCCCTACGTCCTCGAGGAGCAGGATCGCGCCCTCGAGGTCCGGGAGCCACGGCGTGCCGAGGAGGCGGGTGACGAGGGAGAGGTTTCCCCCGAGCAGCGGCCCGTCGGCGACACCGCCCACGATGGGCGTCCCCGCCACCGGGGCCGGCGGGGCGGTCCCGTCCTCCAGGAGCGCGAAGAACCGCTCCACCATCGGCCGCCGGCTGGCTGGCGAGCTGGGTGACGACCGGCCCGTGCACGCTCACGCGCCCGGCAGACTGCAACGCCGCATGGAGCACCGTGATGTCGGAGAAGCCGACGAAGAGCTTGGCGGGATCGGCACCCGACAGGTGACCGTTGACGCTCGGCCAGAGTCGCGGCAGGAGCCGCATGCTGCCGTATCCGCCCCGCGCGGCCACGACGGCTCGAGCCCGCGGATCGGCGAGCGCGGCCGCGAGCTCGTTCCCCCGTCGCGCGTCGTCGCCGGCGAGGTACCGGGCGCGGCTCAAGAGGCCGGGATTCCACGCCACGTCGTACCGTCCGGCCAGGATCCGGAGGCCGGCGTCGAAGGTCTCGCGGTCGAGCGGTCCGGCGGGCGCGACGACGGTGACGCGATCGCCGGGAGCGAGCGGCGCCGGCTTGACGAAGCGCGGCCGCGCATCCACGCTGGTCGCTCGCGATCGCTCGGTACCCACGCCGGTTCCTCTCGCGGCTATCCTACTCCAGGGAGGCCGCCGGCCCTGCTAGACTGAGCCCGCTCGCGCGGTCCCCTCTCACCTCACGGAGGCCACGGATGGCCGGGTTCGCCGACTACGAAGCGCATGACGCCCTCGGGCTGGCGGACCTCGTCCGCCGTGGGAAGGTCACGCCCGAGGCGCTCCTGGACGCCGCGATCGCGCGGGTCGAGGCGCGAAACCCGACGATCAACGCCGTCGTGCTCCCCCTCTACGACTACGCCCGGAAGGCGATCGCCGAGGGCCTGCCCGACGGGCCACTGCGCGGCGTCCCGTACCTCCTGAAGGACCTCACCGCGTCGCTGGCCGGGGTCCGGACCATGCGCGGCTCCCGGTTCTTCGCGGACACGCCACCCGCCGCGGCCGACAGCGAGCACGTCCGGCGCCTCAAGCAGGCCGGGCTGGTCGTGTTCGGGCGGACCAGCACGTGCGAGTTCGGGCTCTCCCTGACCTGCGAGCCCCAGCTCTACGGCCCCACGCGGAATCCGTGGGACCCGACGCGCATCTCCGGCGGGTCGAGCGGCGGCGCGGCCGCGGCGACCGGGGCGCGCATCGTCCCGATCGCCCACGCGAGCGACGGCTTCGGATCGATCCGGGCGCCCGCCGCCTGCTGCGGGCTCGTCGGGCTCAAGCCCACCCGCGCCCGGAACACGATGGCGCCGTACCTGGGCGAGGGGCTCGGCGGGCTCTCCACCGAGCACGCCGTGACGCTCAGCGTCCGGGACTCGGCAGCGCTCCTCGACGCGACGGCCGGCCCGGGACCCGGCGACCCGTACGCGGCGCCGCCGCCGGCCCGGCCCTTCCTCGCGGAGGTCACCACCCCGCCCGGTCGCCTCCGGATCGCCTGGACGCTCCGCACGCCGAACGACGCGCCCGTCGACCCCGTGTGCGCGGCGCTCGTCCGGGAGATCGCCCGGGTCTGCGCCGACCTCGGCCACGACGTGGTCGAGGCGGACCCCGAGGTCGACGGCGAGGCCGTCGTCCCGACCTTCTTGACCCTTGCGGCCGCCAACTCGGCCGTCAACGTGCGGAGCCATCCGACGGCGGGACGGCCGCCGCGCCGCGGCGAGGTCGAGAACGTGACGTTCGACACGGCCGCCCGCGGGGAGCGGATCTCGGCTCAGGACTACGTTCGGGCCACCCAGGCCGCGCACCGGCTGGGGCGGCAGATGGCCGCGTTCCACCGGACGCACGACGTGCTCCTCACCCCCGCGCTGGCGACGCCGGGGGCCGTCAAGCTCGGCTGGATCGACATGATGCTGGAGGACGTGGACGAGTACTGGCGGCGGGTATTTACGTTCTCCCCGTTCACGGTCTGGTTCAATATCACGGGCCAGCCCGCGATCGTCCTACCCCTCGGCTCGGTCGAGACCGCAGGAGCGCCTCGTGGGCTTCCCCTGGCGATCCAGCTGGCGGCGCGCTTCGGGGACGAGGCGACGCTGTTCCGCCTGGCGGGGCAGCTCGAGGCCGCGCGGCCCTGGTTCGACCGGAAGCCTGCCCTCACCGCCTGAGGGGCGCGGGGTGGAAACCCGTCGCCGGGACACCGGTCCCTACCGGCGGCTGAGCAGGACGACCGTGGCGATGCCCGCCGCGCCGAGCGTGAGGTAGAGCAGCCCCGGGGAGCCGGTCGCCAGGACCGTCGTGCCGACGAGCGGGCCGACGAAGCCCGATCCCACCCGCGCCGCGTTGATGATCCCGATCGAGCTCGCATCGGCGCGCCGCGCGACCCGCGCGACCATCAAGGGGAAGAACGGGGCGATCGCCAGCGACTGCACGCCGCGCAGCACCGCAAAGGCCCACAGGGACCGCGCCGTCCCGAGCAGCACCAGCGCGGCGGAGGAGGCCGCCAGGAGCCCCGCGAGGAGGCGTCGCTCCGAGATCTGCTCGGCGAGGATCGGCGCCGCCAGGCCGCCCACGGCGGCCGCCGCGCCGGCGACGAAGATCAGGAGACCGCCCGCCTCCACCAGGTCGTCCATGTCGACGCCGAGCCCCGGCAGCACGCTCGGCAGGACCGCCGCCAGGAACGTCTCCTGCGAGGACGCGACCAGCACCAGCGCGGCGGCGATGGCGATGTCCCGGGTCGGCATGCGCCGCTCCCCGGCCGCATCGCGCGGGACCGGCGGCGGGCTGCGCATGCCCCACTGCAGGAGCGACGCGGAGATCACGAGCACGAGCGCACCGATGAGGTAGGTCAGCTGGAAGCCGAGCCGGGCGGCGGCGACCGCGCCCGGCAGCGGGCCGACCAGGGTGCCGAGGACCAGGGCCGACTGGATCGCCGCCAGGCGGCGCCGCATCGCCGTCGGGTCCGACTCACGGCCCGCGATGACGAACGCCAGCGTCGAGAACGATCCGACGGTCCCGAGCAGGAGGCGCGCGCCGAAGAGCTGGATCACGGAGCGGGCCAAGGCCGTGGCCAGGAACCCCACTCCCTGGAGCGTCTGGACCATGACGCAGGCGGTCTTCGGGTCGGTCCGCTCCCCGTAGCGCGCCCAGAGCGGCCCCGTCACCACGGCCGCGAGCGACGGGACGCCGAGGATCCACCCGGTCCACGCGAGAGTACCCGCCGGGCCTGACGTGCTCAGCCGCTCGACCTGGAACGGCAGCGCCACGAACACGAAGCTCCACGCGAGGGAGCCGAGGAACGTGACCGCGATCAGCACGGGGTCAGACTTTGACTTCGGGACAATTCGGGTCCACGGCCACCCAGGGTACAGGCACCCCGCAGCACAGCCCGCCAGAAATGTCCCGAAGTCAAAGTCTGACCCCGCTACGGCCAGAGGGGGAGGCCGGTGAGGCCCGCGGTCTCGGGCTGGCCGGTCATCAGGTTCGCGTTCTGGACGGCCTGGCCCGCGGCGCCTTTCCCGAGGTTGTCCAGGGCTCCGAGGGCCAGCACGAGTCCGGTCTCCCGGTTGACCGCGTAGGCGACGAAGATGACGTTCGAGCCGGTGGTCCACTTGGTCCGCGGACTCCGACCGCCCTCGACCGGCACCACCCGGACGAACGGCTCGTCCCGGTAGAGGGCCCGCGCCGCTTCCTCGAGCCGGGCGGCCGTCACGGCGCCGCGCGGACGCGCGTAGCACGTCGCGAGGATGCCGCGCGTCATCGGGACCAGATGCGGCGTGAAGGCGAGGGTCGCGCGCCGGCCCGCGAGCCGCGACAGCGCCTCCTGCATCTCGGGGACGTGGGGGTGCTCCACGAGGCCGTAGGCCAGCACGTCCTCGTTGGTCTCGGCGTAGCCGAACGCGCTCGTCCCGCCGCCGCGTCCCGCGCCGCTCACGCCGGTCTTCGCGTCGACGACCAGCCCCTCCGGCTCCACCAGCCCCTCCGCCACGAGCGGGGCCAGCGCCAGGAGCGCCGCCGCCGGATAGCAGCCCGGGTCCGAGACCCGGGACGACCGGGCCACCGCGGCGCGGGTGCCGGGCAGCTCCGTCAGCCCGTACGTCCAGCCCTCGACGAACCGGTGGTCCCCGCCCACGTCGACGATCTTCACGTCTCGCGGCACCCGCGCGAGGGGCTCCCGCGACTTCCCCGTGGGAAGCGAGGCGAACAGGACGTCGACCCCGTGGAGCTCATCGGGAACGAACGGCTGGATGACGATGCTTCCCGTCGGGTGGCCCGCCAGGGCCGGGAACTGCCGGTCGAGCCTCTGGCCCGCCGTGGTCTCGCCGCTCGCGTACACCACCTCGAACGCCGGATGGCCCACGCAGAGACGCAGAAGCTCGCTTCCTCCGTACCCGCTCACGCCGACGATGCCGACCCGCACGCCCATGATGTCCCCTCCTGGCGAGCACCCATGGTAACGGCAGCCTCGCGGCGAGGCAATCCGGAAGCCGCTATACTGTCACGCCATGCAGATCGGGCTCTGCCTTCCCCACTTCGGCCGCCCCCTCGATCCGGGCCGACTTCAGCAGGTCGCGCAGAAGGCCGACGCCCGAGGCCTCGACTCCCTCTGGGTGACCGACCACGTCATCGTGCCGAAGGACGTCTACATCGCCTACCGGGAGGAGATGCTCGACCCCCTCGCCGTGCTGGCATGGCTGGTGGGCGTGACCGAGCGCATCGCCCTCGGAACGAGCGTGATCATCCTCCCGTACCGGTCTCCCCTCCCGGTGGCCAAGCTCCTCGCCAGCATCGACGTGCTCTCGGGCGGCCGTCTGATCTTCGGCGCGGGGGTCGGCTGGATGGAGGGCGAGTTCGCAGCGCTCGGCGTGCCGTTCAGAGAGCGGGCCAGCCGGACGGACGAGGCGCTATCGCTCTTCCAGAAGGTGTGGACGGAGCGCGAGCCCGAGATCGAGACGCGGCGCCACCGGCTCCACGGCGTGGTCGCGTCGCCGATGCCGCTCCAGCGTCCGCGTCCGCCCATCTGGATCGGCGGCGCGAGCGAGGGCGCGTACCGCCGGGTCGCGCGCCACGGTGACGGCTGGCACTCCACCGCCGCGACGCCGGAGGCGTTTCGCCAGGGCGCCGACGCCGTGCGGCGTCACTGGGCCGAGGCCGGGCGCGAGGGGGACCCGGTGCTCTCGCTCCGGATCCCCTTCTGGCTCGACGGGATCCACCGGCCGGGAACGGACATGGGCTACCTGCGCGGTCGCCACGCGATCCACGGCACCGCCCGTCAGGTCGTCGAATCGCTGCGCGCCTACGCTGCGCTCGGCGTCAGCCACGTGGCGCTCGACGTGTCGTTCACGACCTACCCGGCCATCCTCGAGACGATCGACATCCTCGCCCACGAGGTGCGGCCGGCGCTCGGCGCATGACCGCGCCCGACGTGGCCGGGGGACGCGCCCGCGCCGGCGGCCCGCGCCCTCGGCGCATCCAGGCCGCCGCCGCGCAGCTGCTCCTCGCCGCCGCGATCCTCGGCGGCGCCACCACGGCTCATGCCCAGGTGTTCCTGGCGACCCGCCCCAACCCCGAGTTCGAGCTCGGGCCGCTGTTCATCCGGGCGAGCGTCGACGCCTCTCTCGGGCCCGTCACGGTGGACGTGCTGTGGAGCCTCGCCGTCCCGCCGACCCGCAGCGCCCTCGGTCTCGAGCAGGACCTCTACCTTCTCTGGCCCGCGCACCTGAGGGGAGACGCGACGGACGGCGGCGATCCCGCGCTGGTCGAATACGTCCGCTCGCGCGGCTTCACCAGCACGGGCGCGGGCCGACTCCCGCTCTTCGTCGAGGAGCTCTACCCGCTCCCCGGCGCGACGTCGACCGACCGGCGGATCGGCGACGCTCCCTTCGTGTCGTTCCGCCACGTCGGCCTCGAAGCCCTGGGCATGCACCCCGCGGCCTCCATGATCCGGATCCCGTGGACGCCGGATCTCGTGAACCGCGTCCGCCTCCTGAAGCTCCGGCTTCGCCTCGAGGGCGCCATCAAGCCGAAGGCCCGCCACCTGGCTGGAAGACCTCGTCCGGGGCCCGCGTCACGTCCTCTCCCTCAGCTTCAACGACGTCCGGGACCCGGCGCTCTTCCCCCTCTACCTCGAGAGCCGCGCCCGGGCGCTCCAGCTCGCGAGCGAGCCGTCCCAGCTCCTCGTGCGCTTCGCGGACGCCAAGCGCCTGCGCATCGACGAGATCTTCCCCCGCGCCGCCAGCCGCGAGCCGGCGGGGGACGCGTCGGACGCCGAGATCGTCTCCGTCTTCCTCGACACGTCGGAAGGCGCGACGCCGCAGATCCTGAGCATCCAGTTCGGATACGCCTCGGGGCTCCAGGCGTGGGCCCCCCTCCTCATCCCGCTGGCCTTCTTCGTGCTCGGGCGCGCGACGGGCCCGCTCATCGAGCGGCTCGCGCGGGGACTGGGCCGCCGCGTGTTCAGCCCGCCTTCGCTTCGGCGGCGGCGCGGAGGCGAGCGGACCGGGCGGAGGGCGCGTTCCTCCCGCGCGAGGTGCTGGCGCAGATCGTCCCCGGACGGACGACCTACGAGGAGGTCCTCGCGCTGTGCGGCCGGGACACGCTCGAGGAGCAGGAGCGCCTCGGAGCGCCCGAGCATCGCACGCTCGTCTACCGGGGACGCCGGGTCGTGCCGCGGCGCCGGCGGCGCCTCCTGTGGCTCCTGTCGAGCGTGAGCGACTGGGAGCTCGAGGAGCAGGAGGTCGAGATCGAGATGGCGCGCGGCGTGGTGCAGGACGTCCAGGTCCGCGTCCGCCGCGCGCGCCTCCCCTACCCCGACTGATCGCCGGCCGGCTCGCCTCCGACGACGCGGGCCGGCGGCTCCGACCGCCTACCCTCTCGGCTTGACCCAGGTCTCCGACCAGGCCAGGCAGGCGCTCGACGACTGGCGGTCGCCGCGCATCTCCGGCCACACGCTGCCGGCGGCGACCTGGCCGTTCAGCGTGACCTGGGCCGACCGCGCCGGGAAGAACGTGCTGAACACGCCGATCGGCCGGTTCGCGGATCCGGGCGCCATCGTGAGGACGAACGGGTCGTTGAAGTCGTACCAGGCGAGCACGATCTCGTCGTCGGCGGAGACGACTCGCTCGGTCGCCACCCCTCGCGGGTCCCCGCTCCGCTCGAAGGAGGCCTCGATCACCGGCAGCGCCGTATCCGCCGACGGCGGGAACAGGATCGACTCGATGTTGCGCTGGAGCCAGCGCGTCATGGCGATGTTGTCGCTGTAGATGCGGGGCTTCTTCCCGATCAGCTCCGCCTGGACCAGCAGGACGTGGCCGGGACCGGCGGGACACCACAGGACACGCCAGTGGCTCCAGCGATCGGCCAGGCTCTTGCCCCCGTCGTGGCTCAGGCGGACGAAGGAGTTCTCACCGGTCATCATGACGTCGTTCGGATCCACCGGAGTGGTCATGTCACGCTCCTCGTGAGGCACTGTCGGATGTCGTTGACGGTCCAGGGCCGCCCGCTGGCGGCGAGCGGGGCGTATCGTAGCACGGCGACGTCGCCGGTGGCGTCACGCCGGCCGGCGCGCGGCCGCGCCGGCCAGGGCGGTCGCGGCGGCACCCAGCACGCAGGCGGCCGCGGCCACCTGGAAGACCGCGCGCGTCGACCCGGTCGCGTCGATCACCGCTCCCAGGACGACGTCGCCGAGCGCCGCCGTGCCGTACCCGACGGCGTTCATGAATCCCACGCCCGCGCCGACGGCCCGGGGGCCGAGGAGCTCCGCCCCCAGCACGGTGAACGAGGGAAACGGGGCGAACACGAGAAAGCCCGCGGCGAAGAGCAGCACGAGGCTCCGCCCGTCCGGCGGGACGACCGCGAGGCCGAGCGTCGCCCCGGCGGCGAGCGCGAGCGACAGCACGACCAGTCGCGGATGGTTGCCGCCGAGGAATCGGTCGACGGCGTCGCCCCCGACCAGGGCCCCGAGCGCCATCCCGACCGGCAGGGCCAGGGGGATCCACGCGGCGCCGATGCCCGTCGCGGTGCCCGCCTCGAGCAGGTGGGACGGCACCCACACGAGGAGGCCGAGGCGCGCCCAGTTCGCGAAGCCGAAGCCGAGCGACGCGAGGAGGAAGGCGCGGTTCGAGAACGCGCCTCGCAGACGCGCACCGAGCGGCGCCGCCGCCTCGGCGGCCGCCCCGGCACGGGCGAGCGCGGTTCATGGCCTGGTCGTCGTCCGCTGCGCGAGGACAGCCCGAGCGTCCTCGGGGCGGTCGCGGGCGAAGACCCACACCACCAGGCGCGCCCAGGAGGAGCAGGAGCACCGGCAGCCGGAGCACCCAGCGCCACGACAGCCACGTGAGGACGAGCGCCGCCGTCCCGAAGGTCACGACCGAGGAGAAGCCGGCCGCGAAGTTGAACACGCCGAACGCGAAGCCTCGCTCGCGCGGCGCCCACCAGGCGGCGATGAGGCGGCTCGCCGGCGCGAAGCCCATCGACTGCGCGTAGCCGTTGAGCGCCCAGGGAACGGCCAGGGTCCAGAAGCCACCGGCGAAGCTCGTGACCCAGTTGAGGGCGCACGAGGTCACGGCGCCGAGCGCGACGAGGCGGCGGCCGCCCGCGCGGTCCGCGACGTGCCCGCTCACGAGCTGCCCGGCTCCGTAGAGGATCAGGCCCGTGCCGCTGATCCAGCCGATCTCGGTGGCGCTGAGCCCGAGCTCGGCGCGGAGCCCGGGGATGGCCCAGCCGAGGTTCTGTCGCCCCGTGTAGTAGACGAGATAGCAGAGGCTCGTCGCGAGGAGCACCCGCCGCTGGGCGCGGCGGAACGCAGCGGACGGCGCCTCGGACGGGCCTACGCGGGAGCCCCGGCGCGGAGCGCGGGTGCGGTCACCGGGTCGCGGGCACGGCCAGGAGAGCCTGGCGGAACCGACGCGCGTATCCGATCACGTCGCGCTCGAGCCGGCCCTCGGCCCGCCCCTGGCTGACCTTGACCGGCACGACGAACGGGCCGTCCTCGGTGAGAATCCGGTCGTAGGCGCGACCGAGCGTCGCCTCGTCCCCGGGCTCCAGGACCTTGTCGATGCCCGCCCCGCGGGCCATCTGGGCGAAGCTCGACCGGTGCGCCGTGGCGGTCGGCTGCCCTCCGGTGGTCATGTGGACCTCGTTGTCCCAGATGACCAGGGCGAAGTTCCGTGGCTGGAGCGTCGCGATCGTGCAGAGCGACCCCAGGTTCATCAGGAGCGACCCGTCGCCGTCCAGGCAGATGACGCGGGCATCGGGGCGGGCCAGGGCGATCCCGAGCCCGATGGACGAGCACTGCCCCATCGAGCCGAACGTGTAGCAGTTGAGGGGGCGGTCGCCGAGGCGCTGGAGATCGATCGTGGCCTGACCGAGGTTCGACACGACGACCTCGTCGGTGAGCCGGCTCACGAGCAGGCGGGTCGCGGTCGCGCGATCCACGACGCGCCTCAGCCGAGCTTCCCGCCGGTGAGCTCGGCGGGCAGCACGAAGGCGACGGGCAGCGACTGCGTGTAGCAGAGCTTGACGAGGCCGTCGGCCTGGGCCTCGAGCTCCGCCACCGACCGCGGCATGACGTGCCGGATCCCGAGGGCATCGAGGATGCGCTCCGTCGCCTGCCCGATGGGCACCTGCGCCGGATTGAACTCGCCGAGGTCTCCCCGGTGGCTGATCACCAGCACGACGGGCAGCTGGGCGGCGACGTTGAGCGAGCCCAGCGTGTTGATGCAGTTGCCGAGACCGCTGTTCTGCATGAGGAGCGCGCCGCGCTGGCCGCCGAGCCAGGCGCCGGACAGGATCCCGAGCGCTTCCTCCTCCCGCGTGGCGGTCACCACCCGGCAGGCGGAATCGGCCCAGAGGTGCTCCAGCACGTGGGAGACGATGTAGTCGGGCACCGTCGCGAAGAGACGGATGTCGTTCCGCCGCAGGATGTCGGCCACGTGCTTGGACCAGCTCGGATCGGCCATCGCGTACCCTCCCGTCAGCCGACGATAGCATGCGATCGGCCCCGGACGGAACTCGCCCCACGCTCGCGCGGCGGTTCGCTCACACGATCGTCGCCGAACAGCGCGCCGACCGCGGCCGTCACCGCCATCGCGAGCGCGCCCCAGAACACCACGCGGACCGCGCCGGTCCACGGTCGAGCGCCACCGACCCGGGCGGCGAGCCAGCCCAGGCCGCCCAGCAGCCCGAGCGACGTGCCGCCAACCGCCGGGAGAAGCGTGGTCGTCCGGGCTGACGGCCACGGTAACCAGCGGCGCCGCGGCGCCCACGGCGAAGCTCGCGGCCGACGCGAGAGCGGCCTGCATGGGGCGCGCACGCAGCAGGTCCGAGATACCGAGCTCGTCGCGAGCATGGCTTCCCAGCGCATCGTGAGCCATCAGCTGAACGGCCACCTGCTGAGCCAGATCCGGGTCGAGGCCCCGGCCGACGTAGATCGCCGCCAGCTCCGCGAGCTCCGCGTCCGGGTCCGAGGCCAGCTCCCTCTCCTCCCGCCTGCAGGTCAGCGCGCTCGGTATCGGCCTGCGAGCTGACCGAGACGTACTCCCCGGCGGCCATGGACATCGCGCCGGCGACGAGGCCCGCCGTGCCCGCGACCAGCACGCTCGACGCGCCCGCGTCAGCTGCGGCCACTCCGAGGACCAGGCTGGCCGTGGACACGATCCCGTCGTTGGCACCGAGGACCGCAGCCCGAAGCCAACCGATGCGCCCCGTGCGATGCGCTTCCCGATGACGCGGTCGCATGAGGGTCACTCCTGTCGGCGGCGAATCGAGATTCGCCGGCCGCAGTTTGGACGCGCGTAGCATAGCCGCCCGCTGGTACGCGGACAACAGCGGGTCGCCAGGCCGCGCAGGTCGGGACCATCCCGGCTTCGCCACCCGAGCGGCTTTGCGGTACTGTACGCGTCGGGCCCGCGGAGCCGGTCCGCGAGCCGGACGGAGGTCCGCATGCGTCTCGTCGGTCAGGTCGCGCTCGTCACGGGCGCCCAGCAAGGCATCGGACGCGCCATCGCGGTGGCGCTCGCGCAGGACGGGGCCGACGTCGGCGTGAACTACCTGGACGACCGCGGCGCCGCCGAGCGGGTCGCCGGCGAGGTGCGCGCGGCAGGGCGCCGGGCGGCCGTGGTCCAGGGCGACGTCTCGCGGGCCCGGGACGCGGAGGCGATGGTCGACGCCGTGGCGCGCGAGCTGGGAGCGCCCGGGATCCTCGTCAACAACGCGGGGGTCTTCCCTCGCGTGGAATTCCTGGCCATGACCGAGGCCGACTGGGACCACGTGCTCGACGTCAACCTCAAGGGAAGCTTCCTCTGCGCCCAGGCGGTCGCGCGCCGCCTGGTCGAAGGGGGACGCGGGGGCGCCGTCGTCAACCTCGCCTCGGTCGCCATGCGGGGCACGCCGCTCGGCGTCCACTACGCGGCGAGCAAGGCCGGGGTCATGGGGCTCACGCGCGGCATGGCGCTGGCGCTCGCGCCGCATCGCATCCGCGTGAACGCCATCGCTCCGGGGCTCACCGACACCGCGCAGCCGCGCTACGGCAACTCGGAGGCGGAGCTCCGCGAGCTCGGCCGACAGATCCCGCTCGAGGGACGGATGGCCCAGCCCGGAGGAGATCGCGCGCGTCGCCGTGTTCCTCGCCTCCGAGGAGTCGGGCTGGATGACCGGCCAGACGCTCCACGTCAACGGCGGCGCGTTCATGGGCGGATAGGAGGCCCAGAGGAGGGAGGATGCGGTACCGGTGGCCGGACGGCCAGCAGTGCGCGGTGGTGCTCTCGTTCGACTTCGACGCCGAGTCCGGGTTCCTCTTCCGCGAGCCCGAGAAGGCCAAGCGCAGCCTGGCCGGACTCGAGGAGCGGCGCTTCGGCCCCCGCGTCGGGGTCGACCGGATCCTCCGCATGCTCGACCAGCTGCGCCTTCCGGCGACGTTCTTCATCCCCGGATGGACGGTGGAAAACCACCGGCCGGAGTCCATCCGGATCCGCGACGCCGGCCACGAGGTCGGCGCCCACGGGAACGTCCACGAAGCGGTGGACGGCCTCGACGCGGCGCAGGAGGAAGCCGTGATGCGGGCGCAGCTCCGGATCCTCGCCGATCAGCTCGGCGTGCGCCCCGCCGGCTACCGGTCGCCCTCCTGGGACGTGAACGTGCGCACGCCCGACATCCTGAAGGCCCACGGCTTCCTCTACGACAGCTCGCTGATGGGCGACGACGTGCCCTACGAGCTCGAGACGAGCCACGGTCCCCTGATCGAGGTGCCCGTCCAGTGGATCCTGGACGACGCGCCCCTCTTCCGCCACGTGTACGGGGCGACCAACGCCATCGCCGATCCGGCGCGGGTGTTCGATCTGTGGAGCCGCGAGTTCGCCGGGATGTACCGGGAGCAGGGATGCTTCGTCCTCACCTGCCACCCGTTCGTCATCGGGCGCGCCTCGCGCATCATGCTGCTCGAGGAGCTGGTCGCCTACATGCGCGGCTTTCCGGGCGTCTGGTTCACCACGGGCGAGGCGGTCGCGCGCTGGCACCAGAAGGAGGGGAAGGCCCCGCGCTGAACCGCCCCGCGCAGGGCGGCGCCGCAGGCCGGCGGGCGGTCAGTCCTCGTCGGTGGCGGCGCGCGCGACGGCCCGGCGGTACTGATGGAAGTGCCGCCACGCCTGGCGAAGTCCTGCCCCCCGGGACTCGACGGTGCGGGCGCGCGCCTCCGGCCACGGGGACGCACGGCGGCCCAGCGGCACAGCGTGCCGAGATAGCGCGCCCGCGCCCGGAAGGAGTCGTGCAGCAGGAGCAGCACCGCGTTCCGGCTGAACGGGTCCAGCTCGCCGACCCGCTCCGCGACGCGGAACAGGCGACGCCGGGCGATCGCCTCCAGGTCGCGCTGGAGCGCGTCCCGCGGCGCGCCGCGCAGGAAGTCGGGCGGCACGGGCAGGCCGAGCTCGCGGGCCAGCACGGCCGTCGGCACCCAGAACCCTCGCGGCACGCGTGTCGCACTCACCCATCGCGCCAGACGGTCCCAGTCGAGCTCGGGCGACATCCGCAGGATCGCGAGGACGTCCCACGCGGCGCGAAGGCCGTGCGAGAAGACGTTCTGCGAGCAGTGGACCATGGCGTGGAGGAGGAGGCCCTCGGCATCGAGCGTGTCGAGCCGCTCGAGCGGCCCGAGCGGCTGAGCCCGCGCGAGCATCTCCGCCTCGGGGAGCCCCCAGAACGGCGCGGCGATCCCGGTGTGGATCTCCACCAGGATACCCTCCCGCACGATGGGCGCCAGGTGGTGCGGCGACGTCGGCCGCGCGTCGGGATCGCCGCGGAACCCGCGCTCGATGAGCCGCCGCCGGAGGGCGGGCCCGAGGGCGGGGCCCACGTAGACGTCGAGATCGCCCGTGGCCCGCGGGCGGGACCGCGATCCCCCGCTCCCTGGCCCGGAGCCGGAGCGCCATCCCCTTCAGCAGCACCGCTCGCGCACCGACCTCGCGAAGGCCGACGTCGACCTGCCGCAGCACCTCCTGCTGGACGAGGCCCCGAACTCCATCGCGCACCGCCGCCGACCGGAGCGCTTCCGTGAAGAAGGCCGGCGCCCGGTGAAGCGGGGGCTCGGACAGCGCGGGCGCGAGCGGCTGGGCCAGTCCGCAGACGGTGAGGTACGACGCCCAGTGGCGCCAGTCGACGTCGGGCCTCCCGAGCACCCAGTCGGCGTCGTCCGCCGCCCGCGTCTCGGGCTCCGCCGCGGCCTGGAGGAAGACCCGGCCGGCGGCGGGCCCGTTGATGTGGGCCGGGTTCAGCGCGCCCCGGCGCCGGCTGTCCTGGATCACCATCCACGCGGCCCGCCGCTCAGCGGCGAGCCGGGGATCTTCGAGCCGCCGCCTCAACGCCGCGACGGCGGCGGCGTCCGACGTGACGTGCAGGCACAGGTCGCAGATGCCGCGATAGACCGGCCCGGAACCGGAAGCTCTCGAACCCGGGGAGCGCGCGCAGCTCGTCCCGGAGCCGGGTCGGCCCGAAGGTGCGGATCGTGTCGAGGATGGGGTCCTCGCGGTGGCGCGCGAGCAGGGCGCCGAGCGACTCCGTCCGGAGCGACCCCACGATCAGCGGCGACCCGGCCGGGGCGAAGTAGGCCGGGACCGTTGCACGCCGTCAGGCGACCGTCGTCGGTCACGGCCGGAATGGAGCACGCGGAGCAGAAGCCGTCCACGGCGCCGCCCAGCGTCTCGGCCGGAAGGCCACGAGCCCGCCCGACCGCCTGGAGCCCGTAGAACCGGAGGCTCGTTCGGCGAAGCCCCTCGAACGGCGCGACCAGCGGGGCCAGGCTGTCCTGCCCCGCCGGCACCACCAGGCTCACGCGGACGTACAGGCCTGCCTCCTCGGCGGCGCGCGCGATGAGGAGCGCCGGCGTCGGACCCTGAAACTCGTCGTGGTACCGATCCACGCTCACGGTCAGGGTGGCCAGGCCGGCTCGCCGGAGCGCGCGGACTCCTCGCTGCGCCCGGGCAGCCGTGCGGCCCCAGGATCCGTTGGTGGTGAGCGAGGTCGCCACTCCGAGCCGTCGAGCCTCCCGCACGAGCCGCAGGACCGTGCGGGGGCGGAGCATGGGCTCGCCGCCCGTCAGGTTGATCGCGCGCACCTCGCCGGCGGCCGCTTGCCGGACCCGGTCGAGGAGCTCTCCCTCGGACGGCTCGTCCCTCAGTTCAGGCCCGCTCTCCACGCTGCAGTGGGCGCAGCGCATGTTGCAGCGGCGCGTCACCATGAGCGCCATGCTCGTGGCCGGCGGCGCCGTCGGCACGCGAATGCCGTGCGGCTCGGTTCCGCTCACGCCGGACCCCCGGCCCGCGCCAGCCCTTCGACGATCGTGGCCATCTCGGCGAGCGGTCCGCGCCCGAGGTCGAAGGCCGGCACGCGGTTCGCGAGCGGCGCCAGGGTCCGGATGGCCTCGCCCGGCGTGCAGCGCGACGCGAGATTCGTGTAGGGCAAGAGCGCCAGCAGCGCGTGAGCCGGCGGGATGGGCTCGTGGCAAGCCGGCGCGACCGCGGTGCCTCGACGGGCCAGGAACACGGACGGCCACCAGCCGCACCGAGTCGGGTCGGGGCCGCGGCTCGATCTCGTCGGGGTGGAAGAGATAGCCGTCCTGGCGCGGGGCGCTGGACGGCCCCCGGAGGACCTTCGCGAAGAAGCCCTCGCCGAGCAATCGCACGGCTCGTCTCTCGCAGGGAGATCCGCCGCGGGGCCGGGCGCGCCACGGCAGACACGGGGTCGATGAGGGCCACGTCGTCGCCCAGGAGGTCGGCGCCACGCTCCCAGAGGGCACAGGCGAGCGTCGACTTGCCCGATTCTCCCCGACCCACCAGCAGGACACCCCGGCCGGCCCACGCGATCAGAGCGCCATGCACGATCGTGGTCCCGGACTCGAGGATCGCTCCCACCGCTCCGAACTCCACGGCGCCGACGGCGCGCTCGGCGCTCGGCACCATCGTCTCGAGGCCCGCCGAGGATCGAACGCGCCACTCGACGGCGGCTCCTCGTCCGTTCAGGCACTCGACTCTCCAGGAGCGGCTCGGTTGCGCCGGGTCCGTGGTCGCCCAGGGACGGAACACGGCCGTCGCAAGTCGTCCGCACGGCCGGATCGTTCGACGCGAGCTCGAATCGAAGCGATCCGCCGGCCCAGCGGATCGCGGACTCCGAGGAATCCGGGGTCACGAAGCCGGCACGACCGCCCCGTGGCGCGTCAGCTCGTCGAGGAACGACGAGACGTCCCGGAGCGCGTCGTCCGCGGCCAGATCCGGAAAGCGTTCACGCAGGGTCGAGGTCAGGTCCTCGGTGCTGGCGGGGTGGGCCAGTCGCTCCCAGAGCCGGCTGCCGGTGCCGTTGAGAACGAGCGCGGTGCGGGATGTCCGGTGGTAGAGGACCACCCGATCGCCGACGGTCGAGGCCTCGACCTGGTCGGACCGCGCGTAGGTCGGGTCCGCGACTCCGCTCACCGGCCCCTGGCTCCGCCGGCGTGGATCGGACCGTCCCTATCCGACGACTGCTGCTCAGGTGTCCGCTGTCGTGGCGCCCGCGTAGAGGATCTCGCTGCTCGAGCTACCCGTCGGCGTCAGCACCTGCTCCACCCGTGGCCGGCTCGTAGGTCGACGACCGCTCTGGCACCCGCTCATCCTGGCTGCCCATCGCATCACTCTCCTCGCGTCCTCGGGGCGCGCGCCTTCGCCGTGCGACGGAACCCTTAGCCCGGATCTCCAGTCGGCTCGCCCGCGTACGCGGATCTCCTGCTCGAGCTCCGCCGGCGTCAGCACCTGCTCCACCCGTGGCGGCTCGTACGGCCGGCGGCGAAGGCTCACGGCGCGGCTCGGGCAGGGCCGCCTCGTTACGCGTCAGCAGTAGTGTCCCCGGCGTATCGGATCTCCTGCTCGAGCTCCGCCGGTGTCAGTACCTGCTCCACCTTGGGCGGCTCGTAGCCGGCCAGGGTCGCCGACTCCGGATCACGTCCTGCGCCCTCGTTCCGTTCAGTCATCTCGTCCCTCCGATCTTCGGACATCGGTCCGGCGCGTCAGCTGGACGCCTTCGGCTACCTCGCAGTTTGCTGCGCGATGCTCCCGCGTACAGGATCTCGTGCTCGAGCTCCGCCGGCGTCAACACCTGCTCCACCTTCGGCGGCTGGTAGCTCAGCTGCGGCAGGGCGCTCGCCATCACCGCCGACATCCATGGCTCTCGACCGACATGCCCAGACCTCCGTGATCCTGGCTGGTACGCTGCTCGCCCAGACGCGCTGCGCCCGGGCCGCGGGGCACCCAGCCTCGAGCCTGCAGCACCCTAGCACCCCGTCGGCGAGCCCGTCAAACAACGGGCCTGCGACGGGCTCAGAGACCCGCGCGGATCGCTCGGCCCAGCCGGCGGATTCCTTCGGCGATGCGCTCGGGAGTCTGGAGGCTGAAGGCCAGGCGCAGGTTGTGCGCGCCGCGCCCGTCGGGGAAGCACTCGGTTCCCGACAAGGTCACGACGCGCTCCTCGACGGCGCGGGCGTTCATCTTCGCCACGTCCGTCCTCGGCGGAAGCGTCAGCCAGAGGAAGAACCCGCCCTCGGTCCGGGTCCAGGTCACGCCGTCCGGCATCTCGCGCGCGAGCGCCCCGTACATCGCATCGCGCCGCGCCCGGTACGCGGCGCGAAGCGTCTCGATGTGAGCGGCGAGCCCGCCGCTCTTCATGAAGGTCCCCACGACCATCGAGGCGAAGCCGTTCGTGCTCCCTTCCGCCTTGAAGGCGAGCACGCGCTCGAGCACCGCCGGATCGGCCAGCACGAAGCCGAGGCGCACCCCCGGGGCGACGATCTTGGAGAAGGTGCCGAGCCGCACCACCAGACCCTCCCGGTCGAGCGCGTGGAGCGTCGGAACCGGCTCCCCCTCGAAGCGAAGGTCCCGGTAGGCGTCGTCCTCGATCACCGGGACGCCGTGCCGGGTGGCGACGTCGAGCAGGGCTCGGCGCCGCTCGAGCGTCATGGTCACCCCCGCCGGGTTGTTGAAGGTCGGGATGGTGTAGACGAACCGCGGCGGCGTCCCCGCCGCCTCCAGCCGCTCGATCTCGCGCTCGAGCGCGTCGACGTCGAGCCCCTCGTCGTCGAGCGAGACCGGCACCGTGCGGATCCCGTGGAACCGGATGTGGTGGATCGTCCCCAGGAACGTGGGCGCCTCCGAGAGACACACGTCGCCGGGGTTCGCCAGCGCCTGGACCACGAGGGCGATGGCCTGGGACGAGCCGTTGGTCATGGCGAGGCCGCCCGGCTGCACGGGTCGCCCCTCCTCGGCCTCGAGCTTCCGGCCAAGCTCCGTCAGGAGCAGCGGATTGCCGCCGACGTTGCCGTACTGGAGGGCCACGGCATAGGTCGCCTGGTCGCGCAGCGCCTCCTCGGCGGCCGCGGCGAGCCCGGCGGTCGGGAAAAGCGCCGGGTCCGGCATCCCGTAGGCGAGCGAGATCACGTCCGGCGGGACCGCGCCCGCCCGGGGGGCCCGCGTGTCCGTGCGCACGCGCGCGTTGAAACGGTCCGGGGTCCACGTGAACCTGGTCACCTCCGCCGTCGATACCCCCGGATGCATGTCGCGCTCTCGCCCCGCCATCACTCGCTCCTCTCCGAAAGGGCCTGGACGCTCACCGTCGGCCTCAACCGTATCAGACCCCGGCGGAGATCGCATCCACCCGGGGTGCCACCGTCGATCAGGCTCCACGGATCCGGTCGTGGAGCCGCCGCTCGCGCTTGGTGGGCCGTCCGAGCCCCGGCTCGCGGACGACGGCCGGGCGCGGCCGGAGGGCGCGGGGGGGCGGCGGCGGCGAGAGGTCCTCGTAGAGCGTCCGCGCCTGGGCGCCGGGGCCGCGCCGGTCCGACAGCGCCGTGACCACGAGCTCCCGCCGCCACTCCCCCATGGTCATCCGGATCCGGTCGCCGGGCCGCACCGCGCGCGATGGCTTGGCCGCCTGGCCGTTGACGTCGACCTTGCCGCCATCGCACGCAGCCTGGGCAAGGCTCCGACTCTTGTAGAACCGCGCGGCCCAGAGCCACTTGTCCAGGCGCACGGTCTCCGTCACGGCGCCTCCCGGCGGGACAGCGTCGACTCCACCGGCGGAGCACCCGGCGGGCCGGCGGGCCGCTGGTTCAGCGAGTGGACGACGGCCGTGCCGTCCCGGTACTCGATCAGGCTCCATCCGGCATAGTCCTGCGCGAGCCGGAGGATGTTGGCGAGCGGCAGCCCGAGGGCCTCACCCAGGATCACGCGATTGGTGCCCCCGTGGGCGATCACGGCGATGCGTCCGCCCGCATGGCGCTCGACCAGGGCTCCGGATGGCCGGCAAGGCGCGCGTCCGGACGTCGGTCAGACCTTCGCCATCGGGGAACGGGATCGCGAAGGGATCGGCGAGCCAGCGGTCGCACAGCTCGGGCTCCCGGTCGCGGATCTCGGCGAACGTGAGGCCCTCCCAACGCCCCATGGCGATCTCACGGAGAGACGGCACGGCCACCACACCCGTCCCTCGAGCCGCCGCCAGCGGGGCGGCGGACTGCCGCGCGCGCAGGAGGTCGCTCGCGTAGACGGCGTCGATCGGCTCCGCGCGGAGACGCTCCGCGAGCGCGTCGACCTGCGCGACGCCCGCCGGGGACAGGGCCACGTCCGTGTGCCCGAAGAACCGACCCTCCGCCGCGTGCAGCACCTCGCCGTGGCGAGCGAGGTATATCCAGGTGGACGACGCCATCATCCGAGCTCCAGGGCGAGCGCCAGGAAGTCCAGGCTCACCGCCAGGGTGAGAACGCCCGCCTCGATCGTCTCGATGAGCGCGCCCAACGTGTCGCCGGTGAATCCGCCCAGCCGGCGCCTGAGGTAGGCCGCCAGCCCCCAGGCGGCGAGGCCCGTCGCGCCGAGCGGCACGAGACCCCAGGGACCGAGCGCGGCGACGGACACGATCGCGGCGACGAGCCCGGCGGCCACGAGGCTCGGCCCGCGCGCGCCGGCGGCGAACGCATGGCCCGCGCCCTCGGGGCGGGCCGGACGGCAGAGCCGCACCAGGAGCAGCGGGCCGGCCCGGCCGAGCACCGGCGCCGCCAGCAGGGTCCGCCAGACGAGCCCGTCCGGCAGGCTCGCCAGCGCCGCCACCTTGAGACCCAGCACCAGGACGATCGCCGTCACGCCATACGGCCCGCTCCGGCCGTCCCGCATGATCGCGAGCGCCCGCTCGCGAGACCAACCGCCGCCGAGCCCGTCGGCGGTGTCCGCGAGCCCGTCGAGATGGAGCCCGCCGGTCAGCACGGCCCAGAGCGCGACCAGCAGCATGCCGGCGACCACGGGCGGGGCGACGAGATCGAGGGCGAGCGACGCGAGGGCGAGACACCCGCCGAGCACGAGCCCGACCACGGGGAACCAGCCGGCCGCGCGACCGAGGTCACCCGGGGCTCGGCTCGGCGGAAGCGGGAAGACCGTGAGATAGCGAAAGGCGACCAGGACGCCGCCGAGGGCGGTCATCCGCCTCCCCGCCCCCGGGCCCGGGCGGCCCATCCCGTCAGACGGGGTAGATACCGTTCCGCCGCGGCGGGAACCGTTGCTGCTTGGTGCCCGCGTAGTGGAGCCGCTTGATCAGCTCGCCACGCAGCTCCGACGGCGGGACGACGGCATCGACGAACATCTCCGAGGCGAGGCGGAACACGTCGATGTCCTTCTGGAACTCCTCGCGTCGCTCGCGCACGAACGCCGCGCGGGCCTCGCCTTCCAGCTCCATGATGCGGTTGTAGTGCACCGCGTTGACGGCGGGCTCGGGGCCCATGATCGCGATCTGCGCCTGGGGAAGCGCCAGCACCGCGTCCGGCTCGAAGGCCTGGCCGCACATCGCGTAGAGACCCGCGCCGTAACACTTCCGGACCACCACGCAGATCTTGGGAACGGTCGCCTGCGAGGTGGCGAAGATCATCTTGGCGCCGTGGCGGATGATCCCCGCCCGCTCGACCTTCGATCCGACCATGAACCCCGACACGTCGGCGAGGTACACGATCGGCAGGTTGTAGGCGTTGCAGAGCCAGATGAACCGCGCCGCCTTGTCGGACGAGTCGACGAAGAGGACGCCGCCCTTGACCTTGGGCTGGTTGGCCACGACCCCGACCGCCCGGCCGCCCAGGCGCGCGAACCCGGTGATGATCTCGCGAGCGAAGAGGGCCTTGATCTCGAACCACGAGCCCGCATCCACGAGCCCCCGGATGACCTCGTGCATGTCGAAGTACTTCCGCTGGTCGTAGGGAACGATCTCGTCGATCGGCCGACCCGGCTCGGGATCGAGCGCGGCGACGTCCGCGACCCGATCGCGGCCGCTCTGCGGCATGTAGGCGAGATAGCGCCGCGCGACGGCGATGGCCTCCTCGTCGGAGCCCGCCAGCACGTCGCCGCATCCCGATTCCTCGCAGTGCATCCGCGCGCCGCCGAGCGCCTCGTGATCGATCTTCTCGCCGATGGCCATCTCGACCATGCGGGGCGACCCGACGTACATCGACGCCTTGCCCTCGACCATGATGACGACGTCGGTGAGCGCGGGCAGGTACGCCGATCCCGCGGGCGAGGGGCCGAAGAGGATGCAGACCTGGGGGACGACCCCGGACAGCTGCACCTCGTTGTAGAAGATGCGACCGGCGTGGTGGCGGCCCGGGAAGATGCGGATCTGCTCCGAGATGCGGGCGCCGGCCGCGTCCACGAGGTAGACGAGCGGGATGCGGAGGCGTGCCGCCTTCTCCTGGATGCGGATGATCTTCTGGACGGTCTTCTCGCCCCACGAGCCCGCCTTCACCGTGAAGTCGTTGGCCATGACGCAGACCGGCCGCCCGAGGACCGTCCCGACGCCCGTCACGATCCCGTCGGCCGGCGTCTCCGGCTCCTCGGAGCGGGCGAGGAGCCAGTCCTCCTGGAACTCGGTGCCGGGATCGAGGAGGAGCCGCAGGCGGTCGCGGACGAAGAGCTTGCCCTGCGCGCGGAGCTTGTCGCGGTACTTCGCGTGCCCCTGCTGGACGCGCGCGATCTCGTCGCGCAAGCGCTGCTCGCTCACGCCGGGCATGGTAGCACGGGGGTCGGGCGGGATCGGGCGCCGCCCGGAGGCGCCGCCGCGCCTCGGACTACCGCGCGCGGATCGCGATGATCAGGACTCCGGACTCGTGGGGTAGCCCACCGATCAGCGCCGGCCGCCGGGGTGGCACGTCCATGACCGTCGCCAGCTCCCCGACGGCGCCCCGCTTGATGCGCACCAGGACGCGGACGACCGGGGGGCGGACGCCGAGCGGCTGGAGCTCCATCTCGCGCCCCCCCGGCAGCGCGAAGCGCTGCAGCATGCCGACGGGCATCGTCGTCTCGAAGGCGCTCACGGGCTCGTAGTGGGAGTAGAGGAAGACCTTCTGGAGCCTCGGGACCCAGAGATGGAGACGGACGGGGTGCCCACATGCCTGCTGGGAATCCTCGGCCGGCGGTGCCGTCACGCCCGGCGCGGGAGCCCGGTTCGCGAGATCCGGCGTCGGGGCGAGCGCCCGCCGGTGGCGCACCGCTCGACGGCATGGCGCCGGGCGGGTTCGAGGCGAACATGACGAGCGCATAGAGGCAGACCTGCTGGGCCGGCGCTCCGCCCGGGGTGGCGGCGGGCGGCGGGAGGACTCCCGGGGGCGGCAGCGGGGGAAGCTGCGCCACGGCCGGACCGGCCGCTGCGAGCAAGCCCGCGACGGCGACCAGCAGGAGGCCGAAACCGGACGCCGAGCACCTCCCGCAAGCGCTTCCGCGCGTGGTGCAGGCGGGACATCACGGTCCCCATCGGGATGCCGAGCACCTCCGCGATCTCGCGGTACTGGAGCCCCTCGATATCGCTCAGGATGATAATGGTTCGATGATGGTCTGACAAGGAATCGAGGCCTTTCCGGATGCGGTCACGCCGCTCCGCGCTGGTCGCCACGTCCTCGGGGTCCGGATCCGTCGAGACGGCAGTGCGCTCCCACTCCTCGGGTGTCACGTCCTCGGCCCCGAGCGACTTCGTCCGGGCCGCCCGCTGTCGCCGCCGGTCCAGCGCCACGTTCATCGTGATGCGGAAGAGCCACGTATAGAACGCCGAGTCGCCCTTGAAGGCCGGCAAGGCACGGAACGCCTTCACGAAGGCCTCCTGGGAGGTGTCGAGCGCTTCCTCCTGGTCCCGGAGCACCTGGTAGGCCAGCCGGAACACCTTCCGCTTGTACTTCTCGACTAGGGGCTCGAAGGCGTCGGTGTCACCGGCCTGGACCCGCCGGACCGCCTCGCGGTCGTCGTCGCTCACGAGGCCTACCCGGCCGGGGGCCGGGCCGGCAGGGTCTCCCGCCGCCGGAAGCTCCGGACGCCCGCCACCACCGGTTCAGACTCCGCGCACCGGCCGCGCATTCAGCGCCGGGGGAGGCAGGTGAGCGCCGCGTCGAGCCCCAGGGCGTAGCTGTGGGCGCCGAAGCCCGCGATCTGACCCCGGCAGGCCCCGGCGGTGACCGAGTGCTGACGGAACGGCTCGCGCGCGTGGACGTTGGAGAGGTGGACCTCGATGACGGGCAGCGTCACGGCGGCGATGGCATCCCGAATGGCGTAGGAATAGTGAGTGAATGCCCCCGGATTGATCACGATCGCCGCGAATCCCTGGGCCGCCGCGCCCTGGATGGCGTCGATCAGCGCGCCCTCGTGGTTGGACTGCCGACACTCGACCCGGACCCCGCGCGACGCGGCGTGGGCGGCGATGGACGCGTCGACGTCCTTCAGCGTCGCCGTCCCGTACACGCCCGGCTCTCGCTGACCGAGCAGGTTCAGGTTCGGGCCGTGGAGCACCAGAATCGCGGTCATGTCGCTTCTCCCCGTCCGGAGACTAGCACAGCGCGCGAGCGGTCCCGAGGCGGGCCACGCTATGACCTCCGATCCTTCCTCCAGGGAACCAACCAGTCCTCGAGAGCCCGGAGGCCCCAGGTGCTGGCGAGCCCCAGCAGCGACAGCACGGCGAGCCCCACCATCAGCTTGGTGGTCAGCATCAGGTCACCCGAGTGGAGGATCAGGAAGCCGATGCCCGTCGTCGCGTTGATCATCTCCGCCGACACGACGAGTAGCAGGGCGATCCCCGCTCCCAGGCGATAGCCCGCCAGGATCGTGGGGAGGGCGGATGGAAGGACGACCTTGAGCAGGACCTGCCACCGGCCCGCCCCGAGGCTCCGGGCGGCCTTCACCATCAGCGGGTCCGTGCCCTGGACGCCCGCGTAGGCGTTGATCACGACCGGGAAGAAGACACCGAGGGCGATCATCGCCACCTTCGGCGCCTCGCCGATCCCGAGCCAGAGGATCATGAGGGGAAGCAGGGCGATCTTGGGGATCGGGTACGTCGCGGCGATGACTGGATTGCCGATGGCCCAGAGGGTGGGCGACGAGCCCAGCGTGAGCCCGAGGCCCGTTCCCACGGCCGCGCCGAGGCCGAAGCCGGCCCCCACGCGCCCCAGCGAGACGATCAGGTGGCGCCAGAGCTCCCCGCTCGACCCCATGCGGCCCGCCTCGGCGAGGATCGCCGTCGGAGCCGGCAGAAAGAGGGCGGGCACCCACTGAAGGCGCGCCACCGCCTCCCACGCGAGGCCCAGCAGCGCGAGGGCGACGGCGCCGAGGAGCCAGGACGGGCGCGCGACCGGGGTCGGCCCGGCCTGGTAGACGACGCGCCGCCCCGCGGGGTCAGGGGGCATCGGCCAGGGCCTCGCGCGCGTCGTGCTTGATCAGCTGCCAGCACTCGTCCACGAGGGCGACGAACGCCGGATCGAGCATCGTCCGCTCGTCGCGCGGCCGCGACAGCGGAACCGGCCGCACCGCCAGGATCCGGCCCGGACGCCGCGTCATCACGACGACCCGATCGCCGAGGAGGACGGCCTCCTGGATCTGATGGGTGACGTACAGGATCGACCGGCGCGTCCGCTCCCACAGCGCGAGCAGCTCGAGCTGCATGAGCGCGCGGCTCTGCGCGTCGAGGGCCGAGAAGGGCTCGTCCATCAGGAGCAGGGCCGGCTCGACGGCGAGCGCCCGGGCGATGGCCACCCGCTGGCGCATGCCGCCCGAGAGGTGGTGCGGGTAGCGATCGGCGAAGCCCTCCAGGCCCACCAGCTCGAGGAGGCGCCGGGCGGACGCGGCGCGCTCGGCGGCCGGGATGCCCCGGACCTCGAGACCGAAGACCACGTTGTCGCGGACCGTTCGCCACGGAAAGAGCGCGTGCTCCTGAAACACCACCGCCGTGAGCGCCACGCCCGGAGGGGCTCCCTCGAAGGTGACGTGCCCGCTGCTCGGCGCCTCGAGCCCGGCCACGATCTGCAGGAGCGTCGATTTCCCGCATCCCGACGGGCCGAGGATCGTGACGAACTCGCCGTCACGGACCTCGAGCGAGACGTCCTCGAGCGCCAGGAGGCCACCGCCGCGGGGAGCGGGGTAGACCTTGGAGACGGACTCGACCCGCACGCGCATCGACGCGCGCCGGGATCGCCGTCAGTGGCCGTGGAGGCCGGTGGCCTCCAGAGCCGACTCGGCCACGTAGTAGAGGAGCACGCCCCCGAAGACGGCCAGGGCCACCCCCCAGCTTCGCTCCTTGTTGACCTCCGGGATCAGATCGGACGCCGCCACGTAGATCGTCACGCCCGCCGAGAGCGCCAGCGCCTGCGCCACGATCCCGGTGAACGCGGTCATGAACAGGGTGCCGGCGAACGTGGCGAGGCCGAGCACCGCGGACGCGAGGAGAGCGGCGCGGCGCGACGCGCCGGACGCCAGCATGAGCGAGCCCACCGCGAAGCCCTCCGGCAGCTTGTGCAGCAGCACGGCCCCGAACAGGATGAACCCGAGGGGCCGGCTCACGAGGAAGCCGGAGGCGATCGCGACCCCGTCGAAGAACGTGTGGATGCAGAGTCCCGCCAGTCCCATGTACCCGACGCCCGGGTGCACGAGCGCGTCGTGGTGGACCTCCTCGCCGAAGTGAAAGTGCGGGGTCAGCGTGTGCTCCGTGAGGTGGACGAGGAAGTAGCCGATGAGGACGTAGAGGTAGACGTGCGAGCCCTTCTCCAGGCTCTCGGGAACCATGCGGAGGAACGCCACGGCGAGCATGAACCCGGCCCCCAGGGCGAGGAAGTACTGGAGGACCGTGCGGTTCCACTGGCGACGGCCGGCCACCAGGACCCCGCCGACCACGTCAGCGAGCCCGGCGACGGCCCCCAGGATCAGCGACAGATCGCGCGGGGACAATCGGGCGCCTCCCTCCACACCATGAATGCAAACAGTTTTCAAAACGGCCGGCCGGCTGTCAAGGGAAACATTCCTTGCCGCCCCTTGACCTCTCCGGTAACGTATTGAATTGCCGGCTCGAATGCGGCCGACTCCATGAATTCCCGCCACTCCCCGTCCTTCGGACGATGGCTCACGGCGACTGGCCTCCTGTCGGAGGCGGAGCTGGCTCGGGCGGAGGCCCACCGCCAGTCGACGGGCGAGCGCCTGCCCGACGCCCTGGTCCGCCTCGGGCTGTCGAGTCCCGACGAGGTCGCCCAGGCCCTGGCCCGCCACCTCGAGATCGGCTACGTCGACCGGACCGAGTTCCCGTCGAGCCCGCCCTTCCTCCAGAGGCTGTCCCCCCAGTACATGCGGCAGTACCGCTTCTGCCCCCTGACGGTCGACGGCGGCGCCCTGGTGATCGCCTGCGCCGATCCCACCGACCCGACCGTGGTGGACGAGCTCCGGGGCGCGCTCGGGCTCGACGTCCGCCTGGCCGTCGCGACCGAGGCCGCGATCCTCGAGGCGATCGAGCGCTACTTCGGCGCGGGCTCCACCGCGGTCCAGAAGGTCATCGAGACCATGGGCGAGGACGAGCGCGGCGAGGAGGCCGGCAGCGAGGACCTGACCTCGCTCCGGGACATGGCGTTCGACGCCCCGGTGGTGCGGCTCGTGAACCTCCTGATCGAGAACGCGATCAAGTCGGGCGCCTCGGACGTCCACATCGAGCCGTTCGAGGACGCCCTTCGTGTCCGGTACCGGATCGACGGCGTGCTCTTCGACGCCGAGACGCCCCCCAAGCGCCTCCGGGCGGCGGTCACCTCGCGCATCAAGATCATGGCGGAGCTGAACATCGCCGAGCGCCGCCTGCCCCAGGACGGACGGATCCGGATGGGTCTCGAGGGGCGGCGGCTCGACATCCGCGTCTCGACCATGCCGACCCTCCACGGCGAGAGCGTCGTGATGCGGATCCTGGACCGCGCGGCGATCCTCCTGCCCCTCGACAGCCTCGGCTTCGAGCCGCGGACGCAGGGCGCGATGGAGCGCATCATCCAGCTGCCCCACGGCATGCTGCTCGTGACGGGGCCCACCGGATCCGGGAAGACGACGACGCTCTACGCGGCCCTCGACAAGATCAACTCCCCCGGCAAGAAGATCATCACCATCGAGGACCCGGTCGAGTACCAGCTCCGCGGCGTCAACCAGATCCACGTCAAGCCGAAGATCGGGCTCACGTTCGCCGCCGGGCTCCGGCACATCGTCCGCCAGGACCCCGACGTGATCATGGTCGGCGAGATCCGTGACCTCGAGACCGCCGACATCGGCATTCACGCGGCGCTGACCGGCCACCTGGTGTTCTCCACCCTGCACACGAACGACGCGCCCGGGGCGCTCACCCGCCTCCTGGACATGGGCGTCGAGCCGTACCTCGTGGCGTCGGTGCTGGAGGGAGTGCTGGCCCAGCGCCTCGTTCGCCTGGTGTGCGTGAGCTGCCGGAAGCCGTACGACCCCGACCCGAAGGAGCTCCGGGCGCTCGGCGTCGACCGCGTCCCGGCGACGGCGCGGCTCTCGCGCGGCGCCGGCTGCGACGAGTGTCGAGGCACGGGGTACCGTGGCCGGACGGGCATCTACGAGTTCATGCCCATGACCGAGGAGCTGCGCAGCCTCACCATCCGCAAGACCCCGGGACACGAGGTCCGGCAGCGGGCCGTCGCCGCCGGCATGACGACGCTGCGCCAGGACGGCTGGCACCGGTGCTGCCTGCGGCGTCACGACGATCGAGGAGGTCCTCCGCGTGACCCACGAGGACATGGAGGCCTAGTGCCGGTCTTCGCGTATCGGGCGGCCGACCGGGCCGGACGGACGGTCGACGGCGATGATGGAGGCCTACGACGCCAACGCGGTCGTCGAGCGCCTCCATCGGGAGGACTTCTATCCCCTCCGGGTCGAGCCCGCCGGCGAGCAGGGGCGGCTTCGGCCGGCGGCTCTTCGGGGCGCCCGGGGTGCCCGCTCAGGACATCCTCGCCTTCACGCAGCAGCTCGCCACCCTGGTGGAGGCGGGGCTGCCGCTCGAGCGCGCCCTGGTCGTCCTGGGCGACGTCGCCGCCAACCGGCGCCTCCGCGAGATCGTGCAGGACGTGACCCAGAGCGTGCGGGCGGGATCGACGCTGGCCGACGCCCTCGCCCGCCATCACCCCCGACCGTTCTCGCGCCTCTACGTGAACACGGTCCGCGCCGGCGAGCGCGGCGGCGTGCTCGAGATCGGGCTCCGTCGTCTCGCGGAGCACCTGGAGGCGACGCGAGAGCTGCGCGAGGCCGTCGTCTCGGCGCTGATCTACCCGGCGCTCCTCCTGGTCGTGGGGACGGGCGCCGTCATCTTCCTGATGACCTTCGTCCTGCCGCGGTTCGCGGTCATCCTGGCCGATCTCGGTCAGACCCTCCCCTGGCCCACGCGCCTCATGCTCGGGGCGAGCGAGGCGCTCCTCACCTACTGGTGGGCGATCGCGGGCGTCGCGCTCGTGCTGACCCTCGCCTGGCAGGCCGTGGCCCGCTCCGAAGCCGGGCGACTGCGGCTGGACGGGGCGCTCCTCGGGCTCCCGCTCGCGGGAGAGGTGCTCCGCAAGGTCGAGATCGGACGCGCCGTCCGAACGCTCGGCACTCTCCTCTCGTCCGGCGTGCCGCTCCTCGGCGCGCTCGACGTGGCCCGGGAGGGCGCGGGCAACCGTGTCGTGGGCAACGCGCTGGCGACCGTCCACGGCGGCGTCAAGCGCGGGGAGGGGCTGGCCCGCCCCATGGCCGAGACCGGGGCGTTCCCGACCCTGGTGGTCCACATGGTACGGGTCGGCGAGGAAACCGGGCGGCTCGACGACATGCTGGGGCGGGTCGCCGGCACCTACGAGCGCGAGGTCCGCGTCGCGGTGCGCCGCCTGGTGGCGACGCTCGAGCCGGCCATCATCGTGGTGCTGGGCGCGGTGGTGCTGGCCATCGTGCTGGCGATCCTCCTCGCGATCCTGAGCGTGAACGAGCTGCCCCTGTGAGGTCACCGATGCCGACGTCCCATCGTCTCCGTGCGCGCCCCGGTCCGGTTCCGCAGGGCTCCGTGCCCTCCGTTCCAGCGAGGCCGGCTTCACCCTCATCGAGCTCCTGATCGTGGTGATCATCCTGGGCGTCCTCGCCGGGCTCGTCGGTCCGCGTCTGTTCGGCCGGGTCGGCCAGTCCCGTCAGGCGGCCGCCCGCGTCCAGATCGAGCTGCTGGGAGCCGCCCTCGACCAGTTCAAGCTCGACGTCGGCCGGTATCCGACCACCCAGGAGGGGCTTCAGGCCCTCCAGCAAAGCCCGAGCAACGCGCCCGGCTGGGAAGGCCCGTACCTCAAGAAGGACGTGCCCCGGGATCCCTGGGGGAACGCGTATCAGTACCGGAGCCCGGGAGAGCACGGCGAGTTCGACATCGCGTCTCTCGGCTCCGACGGCACGCCGGGCGGCGAGGGCGAGGCGACGGACATGACGAGCTGGGGCGAGGGCAAGACCCGGTGAGCCGGCGCCGCCCATCGCTCGCCGACGGCGCCGGCCTCACCCTCATCGAGGTGACGGTGGTCGTGGCGGTGCTGGCGGTGGTCGCCGTCTTCGCCCTCCCCGCGGTCCGCCGCGGGAGCGAAGGTCTCCAGCTCCGGACGGGAGCCGGCCGCGTGGCCGCGCTCCTGCGCGAGGCCCGCCAGCAAGCGGTCACGCACCGGCGGCCCACCCGGGTCGGCCTCGAGAGCCACGGGCGCGCGGCCGCCTTCGGGTGGGAAGACGCCGACGAGCCCCTCCGTCGAGTGGAGCTGCCGGAGCGGTTCCGGGTGGAGACGGCCGGCGGCACGGAGCGCCTGACCTTCTCGCCGCGCGGAGTGGCCCGGGACGCCCGGTGGGTCGTGGAAGGCCCGAGCGGCCGGCGGCTCGTCGTCGAGATGAACGGCGTGACGGGCCGCGTATCGGTGGCGGCCCCCGCGCCATGACGGACCCGCGATGCGGCTGACGCGTCGTCCGAGCCGGTGAGGACGGCTTCACCCTCCTGGAGGTCCTCGTGGCGCTGGTCGTCCTGTCGACCGCCGTCGTGGCGATCCTGCAGCTTTTCGGAGGCGGCCTCCGCCTCGCCCGGACGGCCGGCGACCACGCCGACGCGGCGCTCCTCGCGGGCGCCAAGCTCGCCGACCTCGAGCCGGGCCCTCTCACCGAGGGCACCACCGACGGCACCGACGGGCCGTACAGCTGGACGCGACGGGTGACGCTCGCCCCCGACCTTCTCCCGGTCGAGCCCGAGAGCGTCGAGGCAGGCCGCGTGCGGCTGGCACGCGTCAGCGTGGAGGTTCGCTGGGGCCAGAGCCGACGCTTCGAGCTCGCCACGCTGCGCGTGTGGCGGACCGCCCTGTGAGACGGCCCGCCTTCCGCGTCGCCCCGCGCTCCGACAGTCGCGGGTTCACCCTGATCGAGATCGTCCTCGCCGTGTCCATCCTCGCGGTCATCGTCCTGCTGGCGACGTCCGCCCTGCGCGTCGGACTCCGCGCGTGGGAAGCGGGACAGCGGCGCGTGGATCTCCAGCAGGAGAGCCGCGCCCTGGTCGAGCTGGTCAGCGAGGCCCTGGCCGGGGCGTACCCCTACCAGGGCCGGCTGGGACTGAGCCCGGAGCGAGTCGTCCTGTTCGAGGGGGAGGCGGACGAGGTGCGGTTCGTCACGAGCTGCTCCGCCGCTCGTCCTCGACGCGCCGACCGCCCCGTTCCACGCGGTCGTCCTGGGCCGCAAGGGATCGGACTCGCTGCGCCTCGTCGAGCGGATCGTCCCGGCGGAGGAGCCGTTCGGTCCCGGGTCCGAGCGCGTCCTGTCGAGATCGGTCGCCCGCTTCGCTCTCGCCTACCGGGACGAGAACGGGGCGTGGCAGGAGCGCTGGGACGGGAAAGAAGCGGGCGGGCTACCGACGGCCGTGCGGCTCGAGCTGGTCGTCGATCCTGCTCGGGCGGCGCCGGCGGTCGTCATCCCGCTGCCGATGGGGAAGCGAAGCCCGTGAGGCGCGGCGCCGTTCCCGGCCACTGCCGCGGCGACGCGGGGGTCGCGCTCATCGTGGTGATGCTGCTCGTCGCGCTCCTCGTCACCATCGTCGGGGAGTTCGCCCAGGCGATGCGCCTGGAGGCGGTGACGGCCACGAACTTCCGTGCCGCGGTCGCCGAGACGTGGCTCGCCGAGGCCGGGCACCAGCGCGCCGTCGCCGAGATCCTTCCCGAGGTCCTGGCGCACGAGCTCGACGAGCGCGGCGTTCTCGCCTTCCGCCGCGTTCGGCTCCTCGCCCCCAAGGTGCCCGAGCGCCTCGACGTGCGCGTGGACCCGGGCCGGCTGTCGTACCGGCTGACGGACGAGAACGCGCGGCTCAACCTGAACCGGGTCACGCGCGACGTCCTCGACCGGCTCCTCCAGGAGCTCGCCATCGAGAAGTCCGCAGCGCGACGTGATCCTCGATTCCATCCAGGACTGGCGTGACCCCAACGAGGAGCACCGGCTCAACGGGGCGGAGAGCGACTACTACCTAGGGCCTGCCGGCTCCCTACCGCTCGAAGAACGCGGACTTCGACGCGGTGGACGAGCTGCTCCAGGTGCAAGGCATCACCCGCGAGATCCTCTACGGTCGTCCCGACACGCCGGGGCTGATCGAGCACCTCACCGTCTGGGGCACCACGGCGGTGAACGTCAACACCGCGAGCCCCGTCGTGCTCCGCGCTCTCGGATTCGCTCCCGCCGAGGTGGACCTGCTGATCGGGCGCCGCCCGTACGTCGACCTGACCCAGCTGCCCCCGGCGCTCCGGCGCGGGAGCCAGCGGACGACCTCCGACACGTTCCGTATCGAGGCATGGGCGGGCGGTCCGGTGCCGGTCGGCCGGGTCCTCACGACGGTCGTCCAGCGTCGGACGGAGGCCGGACAGGTCGAGGCGGTGCCGCTGTCCTGGCGCTGGTCGGAGGCGTCCCGGCCCGTCACTCGAGCGCCGGGCGCCGCCCCGCGACGGCGCCGCCCCTGGCGCCAGGCCCACGCCGTGAGTGACGTCGTCGGGCTCGCGCTCCGGGACGGGCGGGTCGACGTGGTCGCCCTGCGAGTCGGCTTCCGTACCCGGCAAGTGATCGCCGCATTCAGCGTGCCGGCCGACGACGATGCCGCCGCCGCGATTCGTGGCCGCCTCGCCGAGGCCGGCGTGCGGGCGGGACGCGCCCATGTCGGCCTCCCGCGGCGCGCCGTGGTCGCGAAGGCGGTGGAGCTACCGCTGGTGCCGGGATCGGACCTCCGGCGCATGGTCGGCTTCGAGCTCGAGCGCCACCTCCCCTTTCCTCCCTCGGACGCGGTCTTCGACTTCGAGGTCCTGGGTGCCGAGGCCGGCCGACCCGTTCGCGTGCTCCTGGTGGCCGTCGAGCGGCGAAGCCACGAGCGGGTCCGCCAGCTTCTCCGCGACGTCGGTCTCACGCCCCGCCTGGTCACGGTCGGCATCCACAGCCTCGCCAGGATCGCCGAGGACGACACGCGCGGACGGATCGTCGTCTGGGTCGACGCGACCGACGCGGAGCTGGCCGTCGTCGTCGAAGGCCGTGTGGTGGGAAGCCGGGCCTTCCCACTGCCCGCGGAGGGGGAGGCGCGGGAGCAAGCGCTGGCGACGGAGCTGGCGCGGACGCTCGCGGCCCTTCCCGAGGCTGACCGGACCGAGGTCGCGGAGGTCGTCGTCGCCGGCTCGGCCCCGACGACCGTGTCCGTCGACGGGCTTCCGGTGCGCGTCGGGGCCGCCGCCCTGCCCGGCGTCGCGGCACCCGAAGATGCGAGCCTGCCGGCCCTGGCCGTCGCGCTGGAGCGCCCCGGGAAGAAGCCGTTCGTGGCAAACCTCCTGCCCGACGAGCTCCGCCCTCGTCCGTTCCCGTGGCCGCTCGCCGCCACCGCTGCGCTCGCCCTCCTCACCTTCGGCATCGGGATCGCGATCCCCGCGGTGACCTTCGTGAAGGAGCGCCGGGTGCTGGCGGCGCTGGAGGCGGACATCTCGCGGCTCGGCCCCGAGGTCCGGCGAGCCGAGCAGCTCGCCGCCGAGGTCGAGCGCGCCCGGCGCGAGGTCACGACGCTCCGCTCCTTCGAGGACCAGGGCCTCCGACCGCTTCCGGTTCTCCAGGAGCTGACCGACACCCTGCCGGCGGACGCGTGGTTGACGAATCTGTCCGTGGACCGTGGCGGACTCGAGCTCGGCGGATTCGCCAATGCCGCCGCCCAGCTCATTCCGCTTCTGGAGGCCTCCCCGGGCTTCGAGCGCGTGGAGTTCACGTCGCCGGTGACGAAGGGCCGGGATCGCGAGCAGTTCCGGCTTCGCGCGACCTGGGAACGGCGGGGCGGAGGTCGCTGAGGTGGCCGCACTGCGTCCGCGCGAGCGCCGGCTACTCCTTGTCGCGGGCCTGCTCACGCTCGGAGTCGTGGGCTACATCTACGTCGTCGAGCCCCTCATCGAGGCGCACGCGGCGACGCGCGACCTCGTCGTCGCCCGGCGCGGACTGCTCGCCCGTCAGCAGCGCCTCGTCACCCGGACGGACGCGTATCGCCGTGAGCTCGCGGTGCTCCAGGAGGAGATCGGTCGCCGCCGTGCGCGGCTTCTTGCCGGAGAGAAGGCGCCCGTCGCCGCGTCCGAGATCCAGAAGCTGGTCAAGTCCACGGCCCAGGAGTCCGGCATCGAGGTCCGCAGCGAGCGGATCCTCGTGCCGGTGGACCGCGGCGGATACGCGGAGGTGCCCGTCGAGGTGACCCTGGCGGGGCCGATCCGCGGACTGACGGCCTTCCTGCACCGGCTGGAAGCGGCACCCATCCTGCTCGCCCTGACCGACCTCAAGGTGCGGGCGCCGGCGACCGGCGGCGCCCGCGACCTGTCGGCCACGATCGCGCTCAGCGGCTTCATTCCCGCCCCCGCCGGAACCCTCGCTCCGGGAGGGTCGGGGGGGGCCACGCGTCCGCCCACCGCCGCGCCGCCCGTTCGGCCCGGAGCCTGACGACCGTGGGACGACGTCTCCTCTACCTCGCCAACGGACTCCTCCTGATCGCGGCCATGTTCCTCGGCGTCCGCCTGTACGAGACGTGGAGCGCGCGGCCCCCCGCCGCGCCGCCGGAGGCCGCCGCGCCCGCGACGGGCGACGCCGCACCGGCGCCTCAGGCAGCCCCGACGCGGCCCCCCCTCACCGCGTATGCGGCCGTCGCCGAGCGGAATCTCTTCAGCGCGACTCGGACCGAAGCGCCACCGGAGCCGCCCCGGCCCGCGACCGGGACCGGAGCTCCGGTCGCGCCGCCCGCCCCGCGGCCCCGTCTGCACGGGATCGTGCTGCTCCCCGAGGGGCGGGGCCGCGCCTATCTGGAGGACGTCCAGCGGCGACGCGTCTTCGCGTACTCGGTGGGCGACCTGGTGGGAGACGCTCGGCTCGAGCAGATCAAGGCCGACCGGGTGGTGCTGCGCCGGGGGGGCGAGACCTTCGAGGTCCTGCTCTACGACCCTGCGAAACCTCGCCAGGCCGCCGCACCCTCCGGCGTACAATCGCCGGAGACTGGAGCTGCGGGACGTCCGGTGATCCGAAGGCCACCCGCACCCACGCCGTCACCGGGCACCGGGGCTCCGCGGCTCCCGGGCGGCCCCGCGCGCCCACACCGCCTCCCGTGCCACCTCCCGGCACGGAGGAACAGGAGCCGAACGAGGAAGAATGATCGGCCAGCTGGCGCGTCGCCGAATCGCCGTCCTCGGCCTCGCCGTCCTGGGCGGGTGCGCCGGACCCAAAGCCAGCGGACCTCCGGCGGCCACACCCCCTCCGACGCCGGCCCCCGTGGTGACCGTGACGGCGGCCCCCACCACGCCTCCCGTGCCGGGGGGGCCGGTCGCCCTGCCCAGCGTCCCGCCCCGGACGGAGCCGGGCGCCGCCGCCCCGGTGCCGACGCCCGCAGGCCCCCGGCCCGGCGCCGGGCTGGCCCAGGCGCCGCCCGGACGGCCCATCACGCCCCCGGCGCGACCAGGGCGCCAGATCGTTCTCAACTTCGACAATGCCGATATCGAGGCGGTCATCCAGGCGGCCAGCGAGATCGCCGGGTTCAACTACACGATCGGCCCGGGCGTGGCCGGCAAGAAGGTGACGATCCAGACGTCGGGCCGGATCCCGGAGGACGAGGTCTTCAACGTCCTCCTGGCCGTGCTGGAGGTCAACGGCGTCACGGCCATCCGCGCCGGCAACCTCTACAAGATCCTGCCGACGACCGCCGTCCGCGAGCGGCCCCTGCCCACCGTCATCGGCGCCCAGGCGGATCCCACCCGCCGCGACGACGAGGTGATCACGCAGATCGTGCCGCTCCAGCACGCCCCGGCGGACCGGATCGCGGCCACGCTCCGGCCCTTCGTACAGGGCGGCAACCTGGTCGATCCAGGGCAACCTGCTGATCGTCACCGACACCGCCGCCAACATCGCCCGGCTGCTCCAGATCGTCGGCGTGCTCGACGTGGAGATCGCGACCGACGAGCTCCGGCTGATCCCCGTCCGATACGCGGACGCGGTCGAGCTGGGCCGGATACTGAGCGAGTTCTTCGCCGGCCGGCGGGTCCGGACCTCGGTGTCCGCGCCCCCCGCGCCCGGTCCGGCCCCCCCGCGTCCCGGGGCGCCGGCCGCGCCGCCGGCGTTCCCCGGCGCCGCGGCCGATTCCGGGGACCGGCCGCCGCTGATCCTCCCCGACAAGCGCACGAACGCGCTCATCGTCTCCGGGCGCCGGTCCGACGTCGACATGACCTCCAAGCTGATCGGTCAGCTCGACGTGGACACGCAGGCGAACAAGCGCGTCTTCGTCTACTACGTCGAGAACGTCAAGGCCAAGGAGCTGGGGGCGACGCTGACCGAGATCTTCGGGAAGCCCGGGGAGGGTGCGGCGCGCCCGGAGCGCCGGGACCTGCCGCCGGGCGCGCCCGGCTACATCCCGCCGGGAGCCGCCGTCCCTCCGGGGACCGCGCCTCCCGGCTTCGTGGCGGTCGCCGCGACCGGGGGCGATCTCGAGCCCAACGTGGTCGAGGGCCAGGTCAAGGTCGTCGCCGACGAGCCCAACAACGCCCTCATCGTCACGACGTTCCCCCGCAACTGGCCCCTCATCGAGGACACGATCCGGCGGCTCGACCGGACGCCGAAGCAGGTCCTCATCGAGGTGCTCGTGGCCGAGGTCGGTCTGACCGACGAGAACCGCCTCGGTCTCGAGTGGACGCTCCGAAGCCAGCGCGACATCACGGTCAACGGGACCCCCTACAACGTCGGCTCGGTGTCCCGCGTCGACGTCGGGCCGCCGTCGACGCTCCCGGCGACGGCGGCCCTGCCCTTCCTGGGGGGGCTCGGGGCGGCCGTGCCGACCCGGCGGGGTTCAGCTTGCTCCTGTTCGAGACCGACCGCTTCCTCAGCCTGCTCAACCTCTACGCCAACTACGGCCAGCTGACCGTCCTCTCGAGCCCGACGATCATGACGTCCGAGAACAAGAAGGCCGTCATCAACGTGTCGAACTCGGTGCCGATCGTCACGCAGCAGCAGGTCTCGGCGTCGACGGCCGTCGGGCAGGTGGTGCAGCAGCAGCAGGTCCCCTCGCAGGTCCTCACCCAGAGCGTCGAGTATCGCGACGCCGGCATCATCCTGACCGTCACGCCCCGCATCAGCGACAAGCGGGTCGTCGCCCTCGACGTGAAGCAGACGGTCAACGACGTCGGCGACCCCCGGCCCCCGAGCCTCTCCCCGGACATCATCAAGCGGGAGGCGGAGACGTCCGTCGTGCTTCGAGACAACCAGACGCTGGTGCTCGGAGGGCTGATCCGGAGCCGGCGGGCCAGCACGAAGCAAGGCATTCCCTGGCTGTCCAAGATCCCGGTCATCGGGTGGCTGTTCGGTGCCACCGTCGACCGAATGGAGCGGACCGAGCTCCTGCTGCTGATCACCCCCCGCGTGATCGGAGACCCGAGCGAGGGGCAGGAGATCTACCAGCAGGTGCGCGGGCAGCGTCCGGGCCTGGAGAAGGACTTGCGCGTCCACCCGAGCATCCTGCGGCCCGAGCGGACGCCGCCCCAGCCGTGATGGCCTGGCTGTCCACGCGCGCCGCTCGCCCCCGACCGCTCCACGCGCGTGCCGGCGTCCTGCTCCTGGCCGTCGCGGCTCTCCTCGCCGGCTGCGAGGGCGGCTCCGGTCAGAGCGGAAGCGCGTTCGTCTTCCTGTCTGTCGACTCGATCGGCACGGGACGAGCGCAGCGACGAGCACCGGGACCGTCAACTCGTCCATCAACACGGGGACGACGACCCTCGCCTGCGCGACCCTCCGGAACAATCTGAAGAACCCCACGATCACGTCGTCCACCGCGCTCGACAACGTCGTCATCCAGTCGTACACGGTGACGCTCACCCCGGTGAGCGGCGGCGCGTTGCCGGGGCCCTTCACCTTCGGGACCGCGGTGATCGTGCCGCCCAGCTACGGTGGCGGCCATGAACGTCCTGACGCCCGGCACGGCGACGTTCCCGATCGTCCTGGTGCCGGCGTCGGTGAAGCAAGACCCTCGCGTGCGCCCTCCGAACCAGCTCCCGCTCGTCGCGACGGCGCAGGTGAAGTTCCGCGGCCGCGACGGCCGGGGGAACTCGGTCGAGACCGAGGGCGCCGCCACGGTCGTCTTCGTGACCGGCGACGAACCGGCGCCGCCGAGCTGCGGGACCACGCACGACGCCGCCGCCGACGCCGTAGTAGCGGGCGCCGAGTCCGGCGCTGGCCGGGCGGCGACCTACCAGCGGAAGAGCGAGGCCCCCCAGGCGAACCCGGCGCCGAAGGCGGCCGTGAGGACCAGGTCGCCCTCCCGGATCCGCCCCGCCGTGAAGGCCTCGTGGATGCAGATGGGGACCGAGGCCGCCGAGGTGTTCCCGTACTTGTGCACGTTGTTGAACATCTTGTGCTCCGGGATCTTGGCGTACTCGGCGATCGCGTCCAGGATCCGCTGGTTCGCCTGGTGGAACAGGAAGAAGTCCACGTCCTCGGGCGTCAGCCCGTTGGCCTCCAGCGCCTCCCGCATGACCTCCTTGAAGCGCCGCACGGCGTGGGTGAACACGCCACGGCCGTTCATCGTCGGCCTGGCCCGGCCGTCGTCGATCTTCTTCTTCGACACGATCGGATAGGTCGAGGACCCGTAGATCTCGCCGACGAGCTTGTCGAGGATCGTGCCGTCCTGGTGGAGGTGGTGGGAGATGAACCCGCTCCGCGAGCTCTGGTCGACGGACTGGAGCACGGCGGCCCCCGCTCCGTCGGCGAAGAGCACGGCCATGTCACGGCCCCGATCCGAGTACTCGAGCATCGTCGACAGCCCTTCGGCCCCGACCACGAGCACCTTCTGGTAGGTGCCGATCCGGATGAACGCGTCGGCCACCGCCAGCGCGTAGACGAATCCGGAGCACCCCTGCTGGAGGTTCAGCACCGGGGTGGAGGTGAGGCCGAACTTCGCCGACATCACGGCCCCGGTGTGGGGGTAGGCGTACTCGGGAATCGTCGTCGTGACGATGATGAAGTCGATGTCGTCGATCTGGAGCCCGGCGTTCTTGAGCGCCATCTCGGCCGCCTCGCGCCCGAGGTCGGCGGGCGTGAGCTCGGCGTCGATCTGCCCGTCGACGCCCTGATCGAAGACCTCCCGGACGTACGCGGCCTTGTCCGGCTCCACCGCGAGCCTTTGCAGGAACCGGAAGGTGCTCGGCAGCACCCGGCGCTCCTTGATCCCGGTGCGCTGGGTGATCCACTCGTCGGACGTGGTGAAGCAGCGCGCGAGCAGGTGGTTGTCCACCACGCAATCGGGCACCGCCATTCCCGTCCCGATGATCTTGGCTTTCCGCATGGCTGCCTTTCGCGATCGGAGGGTTACAGCCGCCGCCAGCCTACTACCCGCTCGCAAAAGCTGTCAAGGATTGGGAATCCTTTTCGCGGCGACAACTTGCGTCGGGCGACGTTCACGCGCCCGTGAACCGAGGCGGCCGCTTCTCGAAGAACGCTCGGAGGCCTTCACGATGGTCGGCGGCCGAGATCATGGCCCCCTGCGTGAGCGCCTCCCAGTGGAGCGCCGATTCGAGATCGAGGCCGGCCGCGCGGTCGAGGAGCGCCTTGGCGGCGGCCAGCACCCGGGGCGGACCGTCCGCGATCCGACGCGCGAGCGCGTAGGCCTCCCGCTCGAGGTCGGCGGCCGGGACCACGCGGTTGATCAGCCCGATCCGCTCCGCCTCGCGCGCGTCGACGATGTCGGCGGTGAACACGAGCTCCTTCGCCCGCGCGAGACCGACCCGGCGCGGGAGAAAGTACGTGCCCCCCGCGTCGGGGATCAGACCGATCCGGGCGAACACCTCCCCGAAGCGCGCCCGGTCCGAGGCGACCACGAGATCGCACGCGAGCGCGAGGTTGCAGCCCGCGCCGGCCGCGGCCCCGTCGACCATGGCGATCGTGGGCGCGCGGAAGCGCGCGAGGGCCAGGATGGCGCGGTTGATCGCCTCGACCCGGGACTGCCCTTCCGCCGCCGTCATGGGGTTGTCGCGCATCAGCTTGACGTCGCCGCCGGCACAGAAGTGCTCCCCGGCCCCGCGGACCACCACCACCCGCACGCCCGGATCCCCGTCGAGCGCCACCAGGGCGGCCTCGAGATCCTGCCGCATCGTCATGTCGAACGCGTTGCGCACCTCCGGCCGGTTCAGCGTGATCGTGGCCACGCCGTCCGAGCAGGCCGTCAGGATCGTGCGGGCTTCCATCGTCACGCCCTCCGTGCCCCGTCAGACACCGGGTGCCGGGGCGACGACGACCGCGGGCGGCCGCCGGGTGACCGGGCGCTCCCGGATCGCCAGCACCATGATGGTCGCCGCGAACGCCACCAGCGCCGCCGAGTGGAACGCGACCGTGTAGTCACCGAAGCGATCGTAGAAGTGGCCGCCGACCAGCGCCCCCACGGCCGACCCGATCTGGTGCGAGAAGAAGATCCAGCCCGACAGCTCGCCCACGGAATACCGTCCGTAGATCTTCGCCGTGAGCGCGGTCGTGGCCGGCACCGTGGAAATGTAGTTCAGGCCGAACACCACCGCCCACGCGAACAGCCCGGGCACGGTCCCGACGTAGGGGAGGAACAGGAGCGACAGGCCGCGCAGGCCGTAGTAGGCGGCCAGGGGACCCTTCAGCCCGTAGCGGTCGCAGATCCAGCCGGACGCGATCGTCCCCACGATGTTGAAGGCGCCCATCACGCCGAGGGCCTGCGCCGCCTGGCCCCCGTGAAATCCGTGCTCGGTGGCGTGGGGGATCAGGTGGGTGAGGACCAGCCCGGTGCTGGTGTAGCCGCAGACCCAGAAGCTCCCGCAGAGGAGCCAGAACGGCGTCGTCCCGATCGCTTCCCGGAGCGTGGTGCGCTCGATCGACGGGTCCACGCGCTTGTCGGCCCGGGCGCCGGGGGCGGCGCCGTAGGGCTGGAGACCCATGTCCTGCGGATCGTTCCGGATGAGCGCCAGGATCAGCGGCAGGATGATCGCGAGGAAGCCCGCCCCGAGGGCCACGAACGCCGTCCGCCAGCCCCAGCCGACGCGTGAGCCACATGGCCAGCGGAACGACGAGGAGCTGGCCGGCCGCCATGGCCCCGCCGGCGATCCCGATGGCCAAGCCACGCCGCGCCTCGAACCAGCGGGACGCGATGACCGCGGCGATCCCCGCCGACGCGCTGCCGGCGCCGACGGCGATGATGACCCCGACGGTCGCGTACAGTTGCCAGAGCGAGACGACCAACGCCGCGCCGAGGGCGCCGACGCCGAGGAGGACGCCCGAACCGGTCAGGACCACGCGGGCGCCCCAGCGGTCGGCGAGCCGACCGACGATGGGCCCGGTGGCCCCGTTGAACACGAACGATATCGAGGCGACCAGGGAGAGCGCCGTACGGTCCCAGCCGAACTCCGCCTCCATCGGCTTGATGAACACGCCGAAGGCGCTCCGCACTCCGGAGGCCGCGAGGAGCGCGATGGCCGTCCCGGCCAGAACGATCCATGCGTAGTGGATGCGTCCCGCGCTGCGCGTCATCATCGGGTCCACTCCGTTCCCCGAACCGAGCTCGGCCGTCGATCGTGGCGATCCATCAGCCGGTCGACCTCTTCTCGCGTGGGCAGAGCCTCGACGGCTCCGCGCCGCGTGCACGTCAGACCTCCCGCCGCGCTGGCCACGACGAGCGCATCCTCGACAGGCGCCCCGGCGGCCAGGCACGCGGCGAGCCCGCCGCTGAAGGCATCGCCGGCCCCCACCGTGTCGATCGACTCGACCGGAAAGGCCGGCACCCGGAGGGCGCCTGATGCGCTGACCGCCACCGCCCCCACCGCGCCCATCGTCACGACCACGGTCGAGACGCCCCGAGCGACGAGCAGGCGGGCCGCCTCCTCCGCTTCGTCCAGGCTTCGCACCACGCGATCGGTCAGGAGCCCCGCCTCGACCTCGTTCGGTGTCAGGTAGTCTACCAGCGGCAAGAGATCGGCAGGAAGCGGCAGCACGCGCGCGGGGGCCGGATTGAGCACGGTGCGCTTGCCGAGGCGCCTGGCCTCCGCGAGCGCCCAGCGCACCGTATCGATCGGGGTTTCTAGTTGGAGGAGCACGACGTCTGCCCAGGCCAGCAGGCCGGCATGAGTACGGACGCGTTCGACTGTCAGCTGGTGGTTCGCGCCCGGCGCGACCGCGATCTGGTTGCGCCCCTCCGGATCCACCGAGATCAGGGCCACACCGGTCGCCGTCTCCTGCGTGCGTCCGATCGGCTCTGACGGCAGACCCTCCTCGGCCAGCACCGCCGCGAGCCGGTCCCCCATGGGGTCGGCCCCCAGCAAGGTGACGAAGCTGACCTCCGCGCCGAGCCGTCGCGCGGCGACAGCCTGGTTCGCGCCCTTGCCACCGGGCGACGTCGCCAGCGTCCCGCCGGACACGGTCTCGCCGACGCCGGGAAGCCGGGGCACCGACACGGTGAAGTCGAGGTTCGAGCTGCCGATCACGCAGACCCTGGCCACTGTGCCTCCCCGCTCATGACGCTCTCCGGCTCCCCTGCCCGTCTGACTTCCGCCGCGGGCCGGCACGATTCACGGCCGCGGGCGCGGCGGTCTGGTATCATCCGAATGGTCCGATCGACGGACACTCACTCGGAAAGGAGGACACCGATGAACATCCAGATCACCTACTGCACCGAATGAGACTACTACCCCCAGGCCTCCAGTCTGCAGGCCGCCATCAAGCAGGAGTTCGGAGTCACCGCTAGTCTCCAGGGCGGGCACGCCGGGGTGTTCGACGTCGTGCTCGACGGCAAGCGCATCTACTCGAAGGACGAGACGTATCGCTTCCCCACGAACGAGGAGATCTTCGCTCAGATCCGGAGCCATCAAAAGGCCTGATGCCGGGCTCGCCAGTCGCGCTCGAGCCCCTCTCGGAAGCGAGGGTGGGCGATGCGGGTCAGCTCCCGGGCGCGCTGGATATCGCTGAGCCCCCGTAGCTCGGCGCGGGCGAACTCGGTCACGACGCAGTCGACGAGGTGGCGCGGCGTCGTGACCGGCGTGCCGGCTCCGAGGCGCGCGACGATGCGCGAGACCTCTCCCCGCCGCCCGGTCGACGGCAGCGCGATGACGGACCGCCCCCCGCCCAGAGCCGCCCCCGCCACGAAGTCGAACTGACCGCCGATTCCCGAGATCTGCCGCGGCCCGAGCGCCTCGGCGTTCACCTGGCCCGTCAGGTCGATCTCGATCGCCGAGTTGACCGACACGAAGCGATCGAGCCCCGCCACCACCACCGGATCGTGGATGACGGTCGAGGGCTCCATGTAGACCCGCGCGTTCTCGTGCGCCCAGCGGAACAGGGGCTCGGTGCCCATGATCTCGCCGAGGTCGAGGCAGCCCGGATGCCGGCGGTTTCGCGTCCCCGTGATGACGCCCTGCTCGAGGAGGGGCAGCATCGCGTCGACCAGGAGTGAATGGACGCCCAGGTCCCGGTGGCCGCCGAGCCCCGAAACGATCGCCTCGGGCACGGCCCCGACGCCCACCTGCAGGGTCGCCCCGTCGGGAACGATCTCGGCGACGTGGGCGGCGATTCGCTCCTCCACCTCCCCCACCCCGGGCGACGGGTACGGGACCAGGGGGCGGTCGGTCTCGATCCAGGCGGCGACGCGGTCGAGGGCGATCGTGCTGTCCCCGAGGGTGCGGGGCATGCGGTGGTTGACCTCGGCGATCACGAGAGGCGCCTGGCGCGCGACCGGCAAGGGATAGCTGGTCGACACGCCCAGGGAGAGCCGGCCGGCAGGATCCGGAGGTGCCGTCTGCACGAGGACCGCATCGGCCGACCACGGCCCGCCGGCGCCGAACGCCCGCGGGGCGTCGAAGTACCGGAGCGGGATGAACTCCGCTTGACCTCGCGCCAGGGCGTCCCCCAGCCCGGGCATGGCGTGGAAGGTCACCCATCGGAGACGCCCGTCGTACTCCGGCGCGCAGAAGGGGTGCCCGCCGAGATGGAGGCCGCCCATGAGCGTGAGCGGCCGCAGCCGGTCCGCCTGGCGCAGGATCTCGGTGATCAGCGGCGTCGGCTCCGCGCAGCCCGGCGGCAGCAGGACCCGCATGCCCGGGTCGAGTCGCCCGATCGCTTCCTCGACGCCGACGGGATGGGACACGCCGGGGTCGGGCGGGGTCAGACCCGCCCGGGAAGCGCGCGACGCAGGCCGTCGAGGGTCAGGACCAGGGCGCGAAGGCGCACCTGACGGAGATCGCCACCGGGCCGGTGCTGGACTTCGCCGGCGGTATCGGCCGTGGCCACGCCGATCCGGGTGGGATGGACGGGATTCGGGCCGTCGTCCTCGGCCTTCCCCATGACCACGGCCGCCCCCACGTCGGTCCCGGCCCAGAGCCGGACCGCCCGGGCGAGCTCCGCGGCCGATTCCGACGAGGTGCCGAGGCGACGCTGCGCCGCCTCCAGGCTGGCCACCAGCGACTCCAGGAGGGCAGCCATCCCGGGAACGCTGGTGAGCCGCTCCGCCACGATGCCCCCGGTGCCCACCTCGACGAGGCCCAGGGTCCGTCCCTCGCCCACGAACCGCGCGGCGACCACTCCTTCGAGGCTCTCCCGGTCCGTCCCGAAGACCGCGTCGCCGAGGCGCGAGCGAACCTCCGCCTCCACGGGAGCGATCAGCGCGCGCGCCGCCGCCTCGTCCGCTCCCTTGGCCGCGATGCGAACGTCGACCTGCCCCGGATGGGCCATCGTGCCGACCGTGGGATTGCCGCTCTTGGCCATGAGATCCACCAGGAGCTCTCCCACGCGGCTCTCACCCAGCCCAGCCACCCGCACCAGGCGCGACACGATGGCCGCCTGGAGGCCATAGCGGGTACGGAGGTGCGGGAGGGCCCGCGACAGCAGCAGGTGCTCCATCTCGCGCGGCACCCCGGGCAGGACGATCAGGGTGCGATCGCCCTCCTCGACGATGAAGCAGGGAGCGGTCCCGACCGGGTTCGGAACCGGGATCGCGCCTCGCGGAATGTAGGCCTGCTTGCGGTTCGACGGCGACAAGGGCAAGCCCCGGGCTCGGAAGAACTGCTCGATGTCCCCCAGGAGGTCGGGCTGGAAGACGAGCTCTCGACCCATCGCCCTGGAGACGGCCTCGCGCGTCACGTCATCCTCGGTCGGCCCGAGTCCGCCGGTCGTGATCACCACTTGGGCCCGCCCGAGGGCTCCCTCCAGCGCGGCGGCGACGCGGTCGAGGTTGTCGCCGACGGTCGTCTTGTGGAACAGATCCAGGCCCAAGGCGGCCAGCTGTCGGGCGATGAAGGCGGCGTTGGTGTCGACGATCTGCCCGAGGAGCAGCTCGGAGCCGACGCTGACGATCTCGGCGCGCATGAGTCGGGCGGCATGTTAGCACACGGGAGCCCGCCTCTTCTGGCGGGCGAGCTGTTTGCAACGTGAACAGAATGGGTGCGAGGCCCGTCGAGTTTCCCGGGCATTCTCGAGCAGGACATGGCCCATTGAATCAAGATTCACCTTAATCCACCAGCAAGTTGAGCCATGCCCTCTGAACCAGCCTGGCAGGACATGGAAAAGAGGCCCTCGTGGAAACTTTCCGGGCCTCTCGTCCGTCTCATAGTGGGCAAAGCGGAAGAAGCGGTGGGCTCAGAGGAACCGGAGGGCGGTGACGAATGCTCCAGCGTGTTACGCCGAATGAGCGGATCTCCTCGGTGGCCGTGTCCAGAACTCGACAGGCCAAGACCGAGGATGGCCTTGGTCAGACTCCTGGCGAGCTCGTTCCGGCCGACAAGGTCGAGGAAGTCCTTCGCAATCTAGAGCTGCCGGCGGCGGCCGAGGGCGAGGACAGCCTGACCGGAGCGTCGGACGAGTTCGAGCGCGCGGTCGAGGAAGACGACGAGCCCGTCGAGGAGAGCCTGGCCCCCGAGGACCCTGTTCGTCTCTACCTGAGGGAGATCGGGCGGATCCACCTCCTCAACTCCGAGCAGGAAGTCAGCCTCGGCCAGCAGATCGAGCGAGGCCAGGAGCGGGTCCGCCGGGCCATCATGGCCGTCCCGATGATCCGGACGCTGCTCATGGAGCTGGCCGAGCGGCTGCGGAAGCACGAGGCCGAGCCGGATCAGTACCTGGAGGCCCTCGACGGTACCGAGCTCACGGAGACCGAGCTCCGGCGGGTGCTGGGCGTGTTCGCTCAGATCCGGAGGCTGGACCGCGAGCTCGGCGAGCTCCAGGCGTCGCGGAATCGGGCGCGCAAGGACTCCACGATCAAGGCGATCCAGGACTGGATGGCGCAGAACCATCAGGATCGGGTGCGTCTCCTGGGCGACCTTCCGTTGAAGCCGATGGTCGTCGACCGCTGGGTGGGACGTTTCCGCACCCTGGCCCAGGAGCTGGCTGGCCTCCAGAAGCAGATCGAGACCCTGACCGACAAGGGATCGAAGGCCGAGCTGCGGAAGCGCGGTCGGGCGATCGAGGCGGAGCTCGGGCTGCCTCCCAAGCGTGCCGTCGCGGTCATGCGGGATCTGGACGCGGGCGAGTTCGAGGTGCGCGTGGCGAAGAAGGCCCTCATGGAGGCGAACCTCCGTCTGGTGGTCTCCATCGCCAAGCGCTACCTGAACCACGACATGCCGCTCCTGGACCTCATCCAGGAGGGCAACATCGGTCTCATGAAGGCCGTCGACCGGTTCAAGTACCGCCGCGGCTTCAAGTTCTCGACCTACGCGACCTGGTGGATCCGCCAGGCGATCACGCGGGCGATCGCCGACCACGCGCGGACGATCCGCATCCCGGTGCACATGATCGAGACGCTGAACCGGCTGGCGCGGGTGAACCGGGGCCTCTTCCAGGAGCTCGGGCGGGAGCCGACCCCGGAGGAGCTGGCGAACCGGTGCGAGCTGCCGCTCCGCAAGGTCCGGCTGATCATGGAGTCGTGCAAGAAGCCGCTGTCGCTCGAGACGCCGATCGGGGAGGACTCCGACCTCGGGGACTTCCTCGAGGACAAGCGCACGCCCTCGCCGGTGGAGTCGCTCCTGTCCGACGACCTCACCGCGCAGGTGGAGCGCGCCCTCTCCGGTCTCTCGGAGAAGGAGGCGCAGATCCTCCGGCTCCGGTTCGGGATCGGCGAGGAAGGCGAGCACACGCTGGAGGAGGTCGGGCAGCGCTTCGACGTGACGCGCGAGCGCATCCGACAGATCGAGGCGAAGGCGCTCCGTAAGCTGCGCTCGCCGCTCCGCGGCCGCGGACTGCGGAGCTTCGTCGAGAACTGATCGGGGTCCAGACTTGTCACTTCCCGACATTTCGGCCGCGCCCGACCCTGGTCGGCCGGGCAGCGTGAAATGTCGGGAAGCGCGAAGCCTGACCCGACCTAGTCCAGCGTCGCGACGACCTCGCCTTCCTGGACGGTCTGCCCTTCGGCCACCCGGAGCTCGCGCACCACCCCCGCGCGCGGCGCCTCGACGGGGATCTCCATCTTCATCGACTCCAGGATCAGGATCGGGTCGCCCGCCGCGACCTTCTCCCCCACGCCGGCGACGACCTGGAACACGACGCCCGTGATGTGGGCGCGCACCTCTTCGGCCATGGTCTCAGAGCCCTCCCTCGAGGAACCGCGTGTGCACCGCCCCGGCCCGGAACGCCGGGCTCGCCAGGATCCGCCGGTGGAGCGGCACCGTGGTCTTCACCCCATCGATCCGGTAGCGCTCGAGCGCCCCGGCCAGCCGCCCGATGGCCTCGGCCCGGTCCCGCCCGGCGGCGATCACCTTCGCCAGGAGCGGGTCGTAGTGGACGCCGATCACGCTCCCCGGCTCGACCCCACATTCGTGACGAAGTCCGGGCCCCTCGGGCAGGTCGACGACGGTGACGGTGCCGGGTGACGGGAGGAAGCCCCGGTCCGGGTCCTCGGCATAGATCCGGCACTCGATCGCGGCGCCGCGAGCCATGACGTCCGACTGAGTCCATCCGAGCGGGTCCCCGGCGGCGATCCGGAGCTGCGCCTCGACGAGGTCGCACCCGACGATCTCCTCCGTTACCGGATGCTCCACCTGGAGGCGCGCGTTCACCTCGAGGAAGTAGAACCGATCACCGTCGACCAGGAACTCGACGGTGCCGGCGTTCCGGTATCCGGCGGCGGCCGCCGCCCGCACGCCCGCCTCGTGCAGCCGCGATCGAAGACCGGGGTCGAGCTGGGGTGCCGGCGACTCCTCCACGAGCTTCTGATGCCGCCGCTGGATGGAGCAGTCTCGCTCGAAGAGGTGGATCGGGGGTCCGTGCCCGTCGGCGAGGATCTGAACTTCGATGTGGCGCGGACGCTCGATGGCCCGCTCCACGTAGACCGCCGCCTCCCCGAAGGCGGACTGGACGCGCCGCTGCGCGGCGGCGAAGGCCGCCTCGATCCGCGCGGGATCGGGGACGAGCGCCATCCCGATCCCGCCTCCCCCGGCGGCGGCCTTGAGCATGACCGGATAGCCGATCGCGTCGGCGGCCTCCCGCGCCGCCCCCGCGCTCCCGACGGGGCCGTCGGAGCCCGGCAGGACCGGAACGCCGGCGCCGCCCACGATTCGGCGCGCCTCCGTCTTGTCGCCCATGGTCCGCAACACCTCGGGCGGCGGCCCCACGAACGTGACGCCCGCCTCGCGACAGGCCTCCGCGAAGCGCCAGTTCTCCGACAGGAACCCGTAGCCCGGGTGAATCGCGGCCACGCGGGCCTCCCGGGCCGCCCCGAGCAGGCGGTCGATCGACAGGTAGCTCTCGCGGGCGGGCGCCGGTCCGATGGCCAGCGCGCGGTCGGCCGCCCGAGCGTGAGGGGCGCCGGCGTCGGCCTCCGAGTAGACCGCGACCGTCGCGATCCCGAGCCGTCGACAGGTGCGGATGATCCGGAGGGCGATCTCACCCCGGTTGGCCACCAGGAGGGAGTCGAACAGGATCAGACCTCTCCGGGCCGGGACACGGGCCGGGGCGACCCCGCCGGCGCGCCTTCCACGCGGGCGATCTCCGCTTCACGGATGAGCCAGCGGCCGGCGTCGTCCGCCACCCATCGCGCCTGCACCACGACGGTGGTCGCCCCGACGAACTTCGTCTTGAGGACGTGATGGGTCCCGATCCGGGCGTGGGCCACCAGCTCGGCGGCCCGGAACCGGCATCCCATCAGCCACTCGAGGAGGTCCGGCGGGGTGACCTCCGCGCCCGGCGCGAGATCCGCCAAGCGCGCTCCGGTCTCGGCCGGCGATCCGCTCGGCATGAGCCCGAGCCGCCCGCTCGGGCTCGTCGCTCCCGGCAGCGCGGCCGCGACTCATCCCCCTCCCCCGGTCACCCCGCCGTGGGCGTCGAGCATCCCTCGCAGCTCGCGCTCCCAGGCCGTGAGGCGCGCCCGCTCGGCCGGCGTGCGGGCGAGGGACTCGAGGACGGCCGCGCCCTCGGCCAGGTGGCGGCGCTCGTCGCCGAGGCAGCGCTCCAGGATCCGCCGGGTGGGCGGCTCGTACACCGAGTTGGTCCGGCCGAGGTGGGCGTCGTATGCGGAGACCAGGTGCGGCTTCAGGACCCGGTAGACGCCGGTCAGCCGCTCGATGGTCTCGCCCCAGGCCTCGCGCGACTCCAGCGCGTCCAGGAACCGGACGAACCCGGGCCCCGAGGGCTCGGAGACCTGCCCGGGCGCACGCAGCTCGGGCAGGCGCTTGCCCCAGAGATCCGCGTGCTGCGCGCAGTCCCACACCTGCCGGCCCAGCAGGAGCTTGGCGGGAATCTCGGGGGTGAGCGCGATCCACCCCGCCATCACGCGCATCATCCGCTCCTCGGCGTAGCGGTAGTGGCGCACCTGACGGGCGGTGGCCTCGACACCAAGGTGCCCGGCCAGCTCCCGGCTGGGCGAGTCGGCGGGCGGGGATGCGCCTCCGGTCACGGCTCAGTAGACCGGGCTGCGCTGCGTGCTCTTGACGAGCCGCGCGATCTCCTCGTCGGTGAAGCCCGCGAGCTTCCGGTACTCGGTCGCGATCGCGATCGGCACCTGGTCGGCGGGTCCCTCCCGGCGCATGCCGCCGAGATTGAACCGATCGTCGATGGTCTCCTGGAACTCGACGGCGCGCTGGCGTCGCTCCGGATCGCCCTCCGTCAGCTTGTTGAGCCAGTAGGAGCCCATGCGCACGTGCGTGATCTCGTCGGCCAGCACGTAGTCGACCGCCTGGGCGATCGTCGGGTCCGGCAGGCGCCGGGCGATCTCGACCAGCTGGACGAACACGTCGCAGGCCAGCCCCTCGAGCCCCCGGTTCACGCCCGCCACCCGCGCGGCGGCGTCCTCCGCGCAGGCGCAGCGCCAGAGGATCGTCGTCTCCGGGAACTCCCCGATGTAGCCGCCGAGATGCTCGAGCAGGCGGCTGAAGACCTCGACGTGGCGCGACTCGTCCCAGGTCTGGCGCGCCATGTCCATCGTGAACTCCCACGGCGCGTCCGGGAAGTCGTAGACCGTGCGGCCGGCGCCTTCCATCGCCTGGAGCTCGCCCACGAGGATCCCGTGGACGCGCTCCCGGATCGACTCGGTCGACGAGAGGTCGGGCATGAGCGGCAAGCCCTGCTCCGCTCTGCAGCTCCCCTACCCGGCGGGCGCGCATCCGGACGAACCGGTCCTCCCGCGCCAGCTTGTCGTAGGCGATCGGCCGTTCCATGCGAGGGATTCTATCCCGGCCCCGGCGCCGCGGGCAACGGCGCCCGAGCGCCCGGCCCGGCTGTCACACGCGCTCCTTGAAGGGGCGGCCCAGCAGCCCATCCGGCCGGACCAGCAGCACGACGATGATCACCAGGAAGGCCAGGGTGTTCTTGAACTGGATCGTCAGGTAGGCGCCGGCCAGGCTCTCGGCGAGTCCCAGGATCACGCCGCCCAGCACCGCGCCCGGCAGGCTGTTCAGCCCTCCGAGGACGGCCGCCGCGAACCCCTTGAGGAAGGGGTCGAGCATGAAGAACGGGTCCAGGAGCAGCGCCGGCGCCAGGAAGATCCCGGCGAGAACGCCGAGCGCCGACGCCACCGCCCACGACAGGCCGAGGACGCGCCGGGTCGGAATCCCGAGGGTCTGGGCGGCCTGCAGGTTCTCCGACGCCGCCCGCATCGCCAGGCCGAGCCGCGTCCGCTGGACCAGGACGTAGAGCAGCCCGCTGGCCACCAGGCTCACCGCGAGCGTCCCCACGCTCAGCTCGCTCACGAACAGGGAGCCCAGACGCCACGTCCGCGTGTCCGACAGGGGGAACGGCAAGCGGTCGGGCTCCGCGCCCCACCGGTAGACGATCACGCCCTCGAAGATCAGCGCCAGCCCGAGCGTCAGGATCACCTGGCTCAGGAGGGTCGCGCCCTGGCGCTGCGCCGGCACGAGCACGATGAAGTAGAAGACGACGGCGATCAGCGCTCCCGCCAGGAGCGCCAGCGGGAACGCGACCGCGAACGGCGCGCCCGAGGTCAGGAGCCCGAAGGCCACGAAGGTCCCGAAGGTCGCGACCGCGCCGTGCGCGAAGTTGAGGACGCGGGTCGACCGGTAGATGAGCACGATCCCCAGCGCCACCAGGGCGTAGAGGCTGCCCGCCGAGAGGCCGGTCAAGGCGTACTGGAGGAACCGCGTCATGGGGCCGGGCGCTCGCTCACCGGAAGGGCCACAGCTGGAAGTACAGGCGCGTCTTGAGCCACCGCCCGGCCAGCCCGAGCGGCTCGAAGACGAGCACCACGATGATCCCGACGCCGAAGAGGATCGGGACCAGCCAGCGGGTCTCGCTGAGGAGCGCCGGCACCAGGATGACGAACGCCGCGCCCAGGATCGATCCCTCGATCGAGGCGAGGCCGCCGACGATCACCGCCACGAACAGCGTGATCGACTCCGAGAGATTGAAGGTCTGGGGCTCGAGATGGCCGAGGAACAGCGCGTAGAGCGCCCCCTGGACTCCCGTGTAGAAGGAGGAGACGGCGAAGGCGAGGAGCTTGTACCGCGTGAGGTTCACGCCCATGGCCTCGGCCGCGACGTCACTGTCCCGGATCGCCACCCACGCGCGGCCGACGTACGAGGAGACCAGGTTGTACGCGATCGCGGTGAAGACGAGCAGGACGGCGAGGTACACGTAGTAGACGAACATCTCGCGGGAGATCCCCGCGGGCCCCGCCAGGCGCGGCACCGCGAGCCCGTTGCGGCCCCCCGAGATCCACTCCACGTTGGCGACCACCTGGTACGTGGCGACCCCGAACCCGAGGGTGGCGATCGCCAGGTACGGGCCCTTCAGCCGGAGCGACGGGAACCCCACCGCCGCCCCGGCGAGCGCGGCCGCCGCCCCGCCGCCCAGGAGGGCCAGCGGGAGCGGGACCCCGGCGATGCGCAGATGGCCGAAGGTGTACGCGCCGATGGCGAGGAACCCCGCCTGGCCGAACGAGATGAGCCCGGTGTAGCCGATCAGGAGGTTCTGGCCGATGACGCCGACCGCGGTGAGCCAGATGAGGCTCGCCCGCACCAGCCACGCCGCGTCGGCATACGCCGGCAGCGCCACCAGGGCGCCGACCAGCCCGGCCAGGAGCACCCGCGAGATCGGCTTCCGCGCGAACCGGAGATCGTCGGCGTAGCTCTCGACGAGGTCCATGGGGTCAGACTTTCACTTCCCTACACTTCGGGGAGCGGCGCGGCACGAACTGTCGGGAAGTCAAAGTCTGACCCCGGTCAGCGGTAGAGGGACTCGATGAGGTCGCCGTAGCGGCGCTCGACGCTCCGGCGCTTCACCTTCTTCGTCGGCGTCACGTCCCCCTCCTCCTCGTAGAAGCGCCGCGGCAGGAGCGCGAACCGCTTGATCGACTCGACCTGGGACAGGGTGCGGTTGACCTTGTCCACCTCCTCCTTGATCAGGCGGTGGACCTCGGGGTGCTGGGTCAGGTCCGCGAACGTCGCGAAGGGGATCCGGTGCTCCTGGGCAAACTGGGTCACGACGTCCTCGTCGATCAGGATCAACGCCACGACGTACTTGCGCCGGTCGCCGATCACGACCGCGTCCTGGACGTAGGGGCTGAACTTGAGCTTGTTCTCGATGTAGGCCGGGGTGATGTTCTTCCCGCCGGCCGTGATGATGATGTCCTTCTTCCGGTCCAGGATCCGGAGGTGCCCGCCCTCCCAGGCCCCCACGTCGCCGGTGTGGAGCCAGCCCTCGGCATCGATCGTCTGCGCCGTGAGCTCGGGGTCCCGGAAGTATCCCCGGAACACGTGCGGCCCGCGCGTCAGGATCTCGCCGTCCTCCCCGAGCCTCACCTCGATGCCGGGGATCGGCTCGCCCACGGTGCCGACCCGGTCCCGGCCGGGTCGGCCGGCCGTGATGACACCGGTGGATTCGGTCTGGCCGTAGACCTCGAAGAGCGGCACGCCGAGCGCGTGATAGAACTCGAACAGCTCCGGCGCCGCCGGCGCCGCCGCCGACACCGCGATCCGGGTCCGCTCGAGGCCCAGCCGACGCTTCAAGGGGTAGAGCACGGCGGCGTGGGCCAGCCGGTAGGCCAGGCCGAGGCCGACGCCGACGTGCCCCGCCCGGCGCGCGCGGGCGTGACGGCGGCCCACCGCCACGGCGAAGCGATACAGCCCGCGCTTGAGCGGCGTCGAGTCGGCCATGCGCAGGTCGAGGGTCGAGGCCAGCTTCTCCCAGATCCGCGGGGGCCCCGCGAAGTACGTCGGCGAGACCTCGCGCAGGTTCTGGAAGAGCGTGTCCACGCTCTCGGCGAAGCTCACGACGATCCCGAGGCGGACCGGCCAGAACACCGAGGTGAAGTTCTCGAAGATGTGGGCGAACGGCAGGTACGAGACGACCTCGTCGCCGGGCTCGAGCGGCACCGCCTGCGAGAGCGACTCGATCTCCCACAGGATGTTCCGGTGCGAGAGCATCGCCCCCTTGGGCGGGCCCGTCGTGCCCGACGTGTAGATGATCATCGCGAGGTCGTCCGGCCCGATCGCCGCCCCGCGCCCGGTCGAGCCGCCCGGGGTTCGCCTCCAGGAAGGCCTGTCCCTGCTTCAGGAAGTCCTCGAAGAAGGTCACGCGCTCGTCGGCGAACCCCCAGAGCCCCTTCGCGTCCCAGACGACGACCCGCGTGATTGCCGTCTCGCCGACCACGGTGAGCACCTTCTCGAGCTGCTCCTCGTTCTCCACGAAGAGGCACCGGGCCTCCGAGTGCTGGAGGAGGTACCGGATCTGCTCCGGTGACGATGTCGCGTAGATCCCGCACGTGGCACCGCCGGCCGCCATGGTCCCCAGGTGGCAATAGAGCCACTCGGGACGGTTGTCGCCCAGGATGGCCACCCGCTCCCCGGGGGCGAGTCCCGCGGCCAGGAGGCCGCCGGCCACACGCTCGACCGCCTCCCCGTACTCGGCCCACGAGACGCGCTGCCAGATGCCGAAGACCTTGTGCCGGAGCGCGAGGGCGGGCCCCTGCCTCCGCACCTGCGAGAAGAACAGCTCGGGGAAGGTGCCCGCCACCGGCGTGATCGTCTCCATCACCATCGCCTCCGCTTGCGGTAGAGCCGCCAGCCCTTGGGCGAGGCGGCGTCGGTACCGCCCACCCCCAGGTACACCTCGCGCACGTCCGGGTTCTCCGCAAGCTCCGCCGCCGGTCCCTGGAGCACGATGCGACCCGACTCCAGGATCGCCGCGTGGCGGGCGATCCGGAGGGCCAGCCGGGCATTCTGCTCCACCAGGAGGATCGTCGTGCCCCGTCCGCTGATCACGGTGAGCGCCTCGAACACGGTCTTGGCGACCTGCGGGGCGAGCCCGAGGGACGGCTCGTCCAGCATGAGAAGCCGCGGCCGGCGCAGCATGGCCCGGGCCAGCGCCAGCATCTGCTGCTCGCCGCCCGACAGCGTCTCCGCGTCCTGGCGCGTTCGCTCGCGCAGGATCGGGAACATGCCGTAGACGAAGTCGAGATCGGCGGCAATGTTCCCGTCTCGCCGGCCCCACAGCCCGAGCCGCAGGTTCTCCTCCACCGTCAGCTCGCGAAACAGCCCGCGGTCCTCGGGGACGTAGACGACCCCGAGGTTCGCGATGCGCTCCGGAGGGCGCCGCTCGATGAGCTGCCCGGCGAACCGGATCTCGCCCTTCTTCGGCTGGTCCTTCAGAAGGCCCGCGATCGTCCGGAGCAGCGTGGTCTTCCCCGCCCCGTTCGGCCCGAGCACGGCGAAGACGTCGCCGGCCCCGACCTCGAGCGACACGCCCAGCAGCGCATGGATGCGATCGAAATAGAGCGTCTCGATGCTCGAGACGGACAGCAGAGGCGGGGAGCCCGGGCGGTCAGTCGCCAAGGTACGCTCGGATCACCTCGGGCGCCCGCTGCACCTCGGCGGGCGTGCCCTCGGCGATCTTCACCCCGTGATCGAGCGCCACCATGCGCCCGGCCAGCCGCGACGCCACCCGGAGATCGTGCTCGACCAGGAGCACGGTGATGCCGAGCCGTCCGCTCAGCTCGTGCACCCAGTAGGCGAACTCCTCCTTCTCCTCGGCGGTGAGCCCGGCCACCGGCTCGTCGAGCAGGAGGAGCCGGGGCTCGGTGGCGAGGGCCCGGGCGAGCTCCACGCGCTTCTGGACGCCGTAGGGGCAGTCCGCCACACGGCTCTTCCGGTAGGGCTGGAGGTTCAGGAAGTCGATCAGCTCCTCGCACTTTCTTCGATGGCGAATCTCCTCGCCGCGACGGCGCAGGATCGCCGCCGAAAGCCGCCGCCGGAAGTGGAGATGCCGGCCCAGGAGGAGGTTGTCCAGCACCGACATGTTGTGGAAGAGCCGCAGGTTCTGGAAGGTGCGCGCCACACCCCGTCGCGTCACGCCGTCCGGGGTGCGGCCGAGCAGGGTCTCCCCGGCGAAGGTGATGGTGCCGGCGTCGGGCCGGTAGACGCCCGTGATGCAGTTGAACAGCGAGGTCTTGCCGGACCCGTTGGGTCCGATGATGGCCAGGGTCTCCCCCGCCGCCAGGGACACGTCCACCCCCGCGAGCGCCCGGATGCCCCCGAAGCTCAGCGACAGCCCTCGCACCTCCAGGAGCGTTCCCATTGGGCGCGGCCCGGAGGGGATCGACCCCCTCCGGGCAGGTGCGAGCGTCCTAGAACAGAGGCGGGAAGGTCTGGAACTCCGTGATCGGCACGAACGACTGGTCAGCCGCCTTGTTCGCCCGGTAGAGCCGAACGGTGTTGAGGCCGTGGTGACGCCCCGGCCCGAACGTGATCGGCGCCCACTTGAGCCCCTCGGGCACCCAGTTCCGGATGCCCTCCATGGCCTCGACGTATCCCTCGCGGGTCAGGTTGCGCCCGGCGCGCTTGAGCCCCTCCACCGCCGTCGCCATGGCGATCCCGCCGGCGAGGGCGAAGCTCTCCCGCCCCTTGAGCTTCTCGTCCTGCTTGATCATCGCCTGGATGATCTTCGCCGACTCGGGATCGGTCGGCGAGGGGATGTTCCCGTTGTAGTGGACGCCCTCCCACAGCTCGCCCAGCAGGCGGAACATGACCTGGTGATCGCCGTACGGGAACGGGGCGAAGATCTGCGGCTTGTAGCCGACCTTGGCCATCTCCTTCAGGAGGTTCGCGCCCGCCGTCACCGTCCCGACCGGGATGACGACGTCAGCTCCCGAGTCGCGAAGCTTGAGGGCATGCGTTCCGAGCTCCCGGTCCTGGACCTCGTGCGGGACCTCGGCCGCCAGCTGAACCTTGCCGCCGAGCGCCTGGATCGCGCGCTTGACCCCTTCGACGTACCCCTTACCGAAGTCGTCGTTCTGGTAGAAGATCGCGATCTTCTTCGCGCTGGCGATCTTGGCCGCCTGCTGGACGATGAACTCGCCCTCGTCCACGTAGTTCGTGTAGATGGCGAACACGTAGCGTTGCCTGTCCTTGGGAAGCTTCGCCCAGATCTGCGGGTCGCCGTAGGGATAGATCGTGGGGATCTTGGCCTCGGTGACGATGTCCTTGCTCGCGTTCATCACGGCGGTGCCGAGAAGGCCCACGATCGCGAACACGCTGTCCTTCATGTCGGTGACGTTGGCCACCGCCCGCCCGGGGACGTAGCCGTCGTCCTTCATCACGATCCGGAGCTTCCGTCCGTGGACGCCGCCTTGCTCGTTGACGTGCTTGGCCCACGCCTCGGCCGCGATGCCCGTGGTGCCCCACGCGGCCGCCGGCCCGGACAGGGGCGTCGTGATGCCGAGGACCACCTCGGTATCGGTGACGCCCGGCACCTTCGCCTGGGCGAAGGCCGAGGTCACCGAAAGGAGCAGGATCAGGAGCGGCGTCGTGACGAGTCTCGAAATCATGGAGACCCTCCTCGCTGCGGGAGTTGTCGAAAGGTGGGCGACCGTTGGGAGGATTATAGGCAGCCGGTCCCGACCTGTCACCGCCTCCTGCCCGGGCGCGCGCGAGGCCGGCCCGGCCCGAGGAGGCTGCCCCTGACCAGTGCCTCCGGCCCGAAGCGCGTCCGCACCTCGTCGGTGACACGCCCGATCCGCTCCGTGCGGTCGGGGCGGCCGAACAGCGGGAGCTGCCCCGGTTCGCCGGCCGGGCCGAATCCCGACACGGACAGGCCGACCAGCCGGATCGCCTGAGGTCGGGGAATCTTCGAGAAGGCGGTCCACGCCCGGCGAAAGATCTCGCCCCCGTCGGCCGTGGGCGCGTCCTCGGTCCCCCGTCGGGTGAGCGTCCGGAAGTCCGCGAACCGAAGCTTGAGCGTGACGGTACGGCCCCGGAGCCCCGCGGCGCGGAGCTCGGCCGCCACCCGATCGGCCTGGGCCAGGAGCGTCGTCCGGATGCGCGCGACGTCCCGCGTGTCGCGTCCGAAGGTCTCCTCCGCCCCGATCGACTTGGGGTCGTGCCACGGCACGACGGGTCGGTCGTCGATCCCCTGCGCCAGCTCCCAGAGGTGGGCGCCCGACGCGCCGAGGCGCGCCTTGAGCCGGGCCCGACCGAGACGGACGAGGTCGCCGATGGTGCGCGCGCCCAGCGCGGCGAGGTCCCGCTCGGCGGACGGCCCGACGCCCCAGAGCCGGCGCAGCGGCAGGTCGCGGAGGAACGTCGCCTCCTCGCCGGGCGAGACCTCGACCAGGCCGTCGGGCTTCCGGAGATCCGAGGCGATCTTCGCGAGAAACTTGTTCGGCGCGACGCCCGCAGAGGCGGTCAGACCCACCTCGGCCCGGATGCGCGCTCTGATCTGGCGTGCGATCTCGATCCCGGAGCCGTGGAGGTCCCGGGAGGCGCCGACGTCCAGAAACGCCTCGTCCAGGGACAACGGCTCGACCAGGGGCGTGAACCGGGCGAGGATGGCCATGATCCGCTCGGACTCGCGCGCGTACTTGTCCATGGCGACCGGAAGGAAGACGGCGGTGGGGCAGAGCCGGTACGCGCGGCCGATCGGCATCGCCGAATGGATCCCGAAGCGCCTGGCCTCGTAGGAGGCGGCCGAGACCACCCCCCGGCCGCGAGGATCCGCGCCGACCACCACGGGCCGTCCGCGAAGATCTGGCTGATCTCGCTGTTCCACGGACGCGTAGAAGGCGTCCATGTCGACGTGCAGGATGACGCGCGAGGCCCCGGTCGCGCGCAAGGCCGCCGCGACGTCGGGGGTCAGGTCCTGGCGAGGCGGCTCGTCCATGGCCCCCGCCATGGGCTCACGAGCGGCGGTCGGGCTCCACCGGCTGGTCGACGGCCTGGCGCAGCGCCCGGACCTCCGACTCGAGCGCATGGATGCGATCGAGCATCTGCTCGACCGCCTCCGTGAGGGGATCCGGCAAGTCGGCGTGCTCGAGATCGACGCGGGGCGAGACGCGCTTGCCGTCCCGGTAGATGACCTTGCCCGGAACGCCCACGACGACCGAATTCGGCGGCACGTCGGCCACGACGACCGAGCCGGCGCCGATGCGGGCCCCCTCGCCCACCCGCAGGGCACCCATCACCGCGGCGCCGGTGCCCACCACGACGTTCCGCTCGAGGGTGGGGTGTCGCTTCTCGCGCTTGAGGCTGGTGCCCCCGAGCGTCACGCCCTGGTAGAGGGTGACGTCGTCGCCCACCTCGGCGGTCTCGCCGACCACTACCCCCATTCCGTGGTCGATGAAGACCCCTGCTCCGATGCGCGCCGCCGGATGAATCTCGATACCCGTGAGGAATCGCGACAGGTGCGACAGGAGCCGCGCCGGCACCACCCATCCCGCGCCCCAGAGGCGATGCGCCAGACGATGGAAGGCCAGCGCGTGGATACCGGGATAGCAGAGCACGACTTCCAGGCGGCTGCGGGCCGCCGGGTCGCGCTCCATCGCGGCCGCCACATCCCGACGAATCGCCTCAAGCATGTCTCGTCTCCCGGGATCCACCCGCCCGGTAGCTACGCAGGGCGCCCCTGAGCGCATCCACGACCAGGGTGGCCGCGTGGCGCCGGTCGTCCGGCAACCCTCCGAGGGCCGACTCGACCGCCTCGGAGGTCAACTCCCCCAGGGCGTCGACGGGCCGGTCGCGCACCAACTCCGTGGCGAGGCTCGACGCCGCGATCGACGGCCCGCAGCCGTACGTCTGGAACCGAGCCTCCCGCACGCGGTCGCCCTCGATCCGAAGATAGAAGCGCGCCAGGTCGCCGCAGGTCGGATCCTCGCTTTCCCCGATCGCGTCCGCGCTCCGCATCATCCCGACGTTGCGCGGCGCGCGGAAGTGATCCAGGAGCGTCTCGCTGTACATGGTACCCGGAGGCGGCCCTCGCGCCCCTCGACTCCGTCAGGCCGCCCCGGCGGGCGACAGGGTGCGGATCCGGTGGGCGGCCGCCGGCAGGATCTCGAGCACGTAGTCGACGTCGTCGACCGTCGTGCCGCCCCCGAGCGACGTGCGGACGGCGCCGAGCGACCACTCGGGCGGAACGCCCATGGCGGTGATCACGTAGGACGGCTCGAGGCTGCCCGACGTGCAGGCCGAGCCCGCCGAGACGCCGATGCCCTTCAGATCGAGCGCCAGGATGAGGGACTCGGCCTCGAGGCCCCGGAAGCTCATGTTGAGCGTGCCGGGCAGCCGCCGCGCGGGGTGGCCGTTCAGCCTGACGTCCGGCACGGCCTGCCGCACCCCGTCCCACAGCCGATCGCGAAGCGCCGAGACCCGCCCGGCCTCCTCCGCCATGTCGCGCGCGCGAAGCTCGACCGCCCGGCCGAAGCCGACGATGGCCGGCACGTTCTCCGTGCCCGCCCGACGCCGACGCTCGTGGTCGCCGCCGTGCTGGATGGAGACCATCCGGGTGCCCTTCCGGACGTAGAGCGCGCCGATGCCCTTGGGGCCGTAGATCTTGTGCGAGGACATCGACAGGAGCGCCACGCCGGCGTCCCGGACCGACAGGGGAAGCTTGCCGACGGTCTGGACACCGTCGACGTGGAGCGGGATGCCCCGATCCGCCGCGACCCGGCCAATCTCCGCGATGGGCATCACGGTGCCGACCTCGCTGTTGGCCGACTGGATGGAGATGAGGGCCGTGTCGGCACGCAGCGCCCGGCGCACGTCGTCCGGATCCACCAAGCCCTCGCCGTCCACCGGCAGGTACGTCACCGGGTGGCCGGCCTTCTCCAGCGCCTGGCAGGTCCGGAGCACGGCGTGGTGCTCGACCTGGGTCGTGATGATGTGCCCCCCGGGTCGGGCGCCCGCGACACCCTTGACGGCGAGGTTGTCCGATTCCGTCCCGCCGGAGGTGAAGACGATCTCGTCCGGCGAAACCCCGAGGAAGACGGCAATGGACTCCCGCGCCGCCTCGACGGCGTCGCGCGCCTCGCGCCCGAACCCGTGGATGCTCGACGCATTGCCGAAGCGCTCCGAGAAGTAGGGCAGCATCGCGGTCAGGACGTCGGGATGGACCGGCGTCGAGGCATTGTGATCGAGATAGACACGGCGCATGGCGTTCCTCACCTGGTGACGCGGCCGGCTCGCGTCCGCTCGAACGCCCGGGAGGGGCTCCGCGCGTTGACAGCATACCGGCCGGATGCTAGCGTTAGCGCGCGATGAGCGGCCCACACAGCGGCAGGTCGCGAGTCAGGATCTGCGCGGCCGCAAGCTCGGGATGCTCCTCTCCACGGATCCCCAGCACCCCAACCTGGAGACCGGCCTCGCGCTTGCGCGAGCCGCCCTCGACCGCGGCGTGGATCTCTACCTCTACCTGGTGGACGACGGCGTCCGCAACATCGACGACGACCGCGTTCTCGCGCTGGGTCGGCACGGCGCGAAGCTCTTCGTCTGCGCCTACGGCTGCCAGCGGCGTCGCCTGCCCATCACCGACAAGGCGACGTACTGCGGCCTCGTCGTGCTGACCGACCTGATCAACGGTACGGAGCGCTTCGTCGCGCTCAACTGACCGCACCCGGAAAGCCGTCGACGTCCCATGACCCCCGAGACCGAGACCCCCGTCCTCGTCGTCGTGTCCGTCGACCCCGAGAGCTCGCACCGCGCCAACGAAGCCGTGCGCATCGCGCTCGGCATCCTGGCCGGTGAGAACGCCGTCAGCATCGCCCTCCTGGGAGCCGGCGCGAAGGTGCTGGATGCCGACGTGGAGGACTACGTGGACGGGGAAGATCTGGCCAGGCACCTGGCGACGCTCAAGAAGCTCGGACAGCGCTTCCACGTCGAGCGGCGCGCCATCCGGCCGGACGCCGGCTGGAACCCGGCCGGAGTCGCGGTGACGCCGATCGACCGGGCGGACCTCGCCGGCCTCCTGAGCGGAAGCCGCCGAACACTGACCTTCTAGGCGCCCGTGCCCCACGTTCTGCATCTCGTCAAGGACCCCGCCAACGCCGTCGCGCTCGACGTGATCCGCGCGCAGGCGGCCGACCCGCAGGTCCGGCTCTCGGTCGTGCTCATGCAGGACGCCCTGGGCCTCGCGGAGCCCCTCCCGGGCGATGTCTACCGGCTGTCCGGCGACCACACCGGTCTCCCGCCGGCGCCCGGCTCCCGCACGATCGGACCGCCAGAGCTCCTCGACCTCATCTTCGCGGCCGACTCAGTCGTCACCTGGTAGGGCGGCGTCGGCGTCGCCCGCTCCGTCGCGGCCCGCGCGGTACTCCTCGAGCCACGCCATCTGGATCGCCTCGAGCTTGCCCTCCGTCGATCCCTTCGGATCGTCGGAGAACCCCGGCAGCTCGGTGACCCACCGGTGGAGATCGGTGAACCGCACCGTCAGGGGGTCGGTCTCGGGATGCCGCTCCGCCAGCGCGAGCGCGATGTCCTCGGAGTCCTGCCACGTGAGTCCCATGGTCCCCTCGCCTGTCAGTCGATGATGTCGACGACGACGTCCCCCTGCACGATCGCCTGGCAGCCGAGCCGGGAGTGGAGGGTCAGCCCCGTCGCCGTGTCCAGGCGATCCTCCTCGTCCTGCTCCATGGGCGAGAGGTTCTCCTCGCCCTGCCGGACGACGACGTGGCACGTCGTGCACGCACAGTTGCCGCCGCAGTTGTGCTCCATCCGGATCCCGTGGTGCAGCGCGATGTCCAGCAATGAGCCCGGCCTCCCGTGGTCGCCGTACGGAAAGTCCTTGTCGTCGACCTCGACGGTGACGTCGGCCGACTTGAACGTGACTCGGTATCGGGCCATCGGTCAGCGCCCCTCTCCGGCCGGCAGGTCGGCGACGCGCCGCTCGCGGAGCGTGTCCCGGAGGGCGGAGTCCATCAGGTGCTCCGCCAGCCGCTGCGTCGCCTCGTTGACGCGAGCCGTCGCGTCCCGGATCGCGTCGGCATCCTCCCCTGCTCTCGCCCCGGCGAGGGCGGCCACGGTCGCGCGGATCCGCGTCGCCTCTTCCGGATCGAGGTACTCCGCCCCCTGGACCAGCGCCTTCTCGGTCGCCCGCAGAACGGTGTCGGCTTCGTTCCGCGCGTCGATCAGGCTTCTGGCCCGGACATCCGCCTCGGCGTGCTCGAGCGACTCGTCGATCATCCGCTCGACCTCGGACTCGCTCAGCCCGTACGTCGGCCGCACCTCGACCGAGGCCTGAGTCCCGCTCCGGACCTCCTTCGCCGTCACGCCCAGGATGCCGTTGGCGTCGATCAGGAAGGTCACCTCGATGCGGGGCAACCCGGCCGGCATGGGCGGGATGCCCGAAAGGTCGAACCGGGCCAGGCTGCGGTTGTCCTTGGCGAGGTCCCGCTCCCCCTGGACGACGTGCATGTCGACGATCGACTGCCCGTCCACCGAGGTCGTGAACGCCTCGTTGGCGGACGTCGGAACCGTCGTGTTGCGCGGGATCAGGACGCTCACCGCGCCGCCGAGCGTCTCGATCCCGAGCGACAGCGGCGTGACGTCGAGGAGCAGCATGTGGGTCGTTCCGCCGGCGAGGATGTCGGCCTGGACGGCGGCTCCGAGGGCCACGACCTCGTCGGGGTTCAGCTCCGAGTGCGGCATCCGGCCGAACAGCTCCTGCACTCGTCGCCGCACGAGCGGCGTGCGAGTGGCGCCGCCGACGAGGACGACCTCGTCGATCTCCGCGGCGGGCAGGCCGGAGTCCGCGATGGCCGCCCGGCACGGCTGGAGCGTCCGGTCCACGATCGGACCGATGATCGACTCCAGCTCGGACCGCGTCAGCTCGCGGCGGTACGTCAGACCGTGCTGCGGCAGCGGGAGGGCGAACACCGTCCGCTCCTCGCTCGAGAGGAGGACGCGGGCCGCCTCCACGCCGAGGCGGATCTCCTGCACGGTGTCGGCCTCGGACGCCACGTCGACCCGGTGCCGCGTCCGGAGCTCGTCCAGCACCAGATCGACCAGCGCCCGGTCGAAGTCGTCCCCGCCCAGGTGCGTGTCGCCGTTGGTCGCGAGCACCTCGAAGACGCCGTCCTTGACCTTCAGGATCGAGACGTCGAACGTGCCGCCGCCCAGATCGTAGACGGCGATCACGCCCTCCTTCCGCCGCTGGAGGCCGTAGGCCAGGCACGCGGCCGTCGGCTCGTTCACGATCCGCAGCACGTCGAGGCCGGCGATCCGGCCCGCGTCCTTCGTGGCCTGGCGCTGCGCGTCGTTGAAGTAGGCGGGCACGGTGATGACCGCCTTCTCCACGGGGCGTCCGAGGTGCCGCTCCGCCCGCGACCGAAGATCCCGGAGAATGAGCGCCGAGATCTCGGGCGGCGTGAGCTCGCGGTCACCGATCCGGATGCGCACGATCTCCTGGCTCGGAGTGACCTGGAAGGGGAAGTACCGGAGCTCCTCCCGGACGTCCTCGAAGCCCTTGCCCATGAAGCGCTTGACCGAGTACACCGCGCGCTCGGCGTTGCGCACGAGCATTCGCCGGGCCGCGTCGCCGACCACGGCGCCGGCCGGCCCGAACGCGACCACCGACGGCACGAGGCCCCGGCCCTCGGCGTCCCGGATCACGCGGGGCACTCCCCGGTCCATGTACGCGACCAGGCTGTTGGTCGTTCCCAGGTCGATCCCGACGATCACCTCCGCCGGGGTCTCGCCGATCGTCGCATCCGTCATCGGTCCGTCGGTCCTCCATCGGTTGAGACGGCCAGCGCGGCGTCCAGGTCGCGGAGGACGGTCCGCAGGTAGGCCCGGGTCGCCAGGACGTCCCGCATCGCCTCGAGAAGGCGCCGGCGCGTCGCGGTGTCGCCGTCGTCCCACTCCGGGAAGCGGGCGGCCAGCTCGGCCTCGGCACCGTTCCGGCGGGACGCGAACTCCGCCCGCGCGCCTTCCAGGCGGGCTCGGAGCGCGGGCGCCTCGTCGGGCCCGGCCATGGGAAGCTCCATCCGCGCCTCCTGGAGCTCCAGGATCTCCTCGAAGAGGTCGGCCGGCGGCTTGGCCTGACCGGCGGTGCCGAGCCCCAGACCCTCCAGCTCCAGGAGGTACTCCACCCGGCTCACCGGATCGCGCAGCGCGCGATACGCCGAGTTCACCGCCGCCGACGCCTCGAGGCTGATGGCCTGCTCTTCCGGGGAGCGCAGGCGGAAGTAGTCCGGGTGAAGCCGCCGGTTCAGCGCGTGGAAGCGCCGCTCGAGGTCACCACGGTCCAGGCGGAGCCGTCGCGTCAGCCCCAGCACGGTCCAGTGGTCGCTCCCGGGCGCGAATGGCTGGAGCCGGCCGCACTCCGGGCAAGCGTCTCCCGGAGGCGCCGCCGCGCCGCAGCTCCAGCACTTCGATCCGTTCCGCTCCGCCTCACCCACCGATTGACCCCTCAAACGCCGACCGGGCCTCGAGGAGGAGGCCCGGTCAGATCCCTGTCCGCTCCGCCTCGACTCAGGTCGGGATGCCGCTCGCCCCGCCCCCGTTACCCGCTCAGGCCGTGAACGACGTGCCGCAGCCGCAGCTCGACTTCGCCTTTGGATTGACGAAGGTGAAGCCGCCGGTCAGACCCTGGGTGACGAAGTCCAGCGTCGTCCCGTTCAGGTAGAGGTAGCTCTTCACGTCCACGACCACCTTGACCCCGTCGACCTCGAACTGCTTGTCGTGCTTCCGCAGCTCGCTGTCGAACTGGAGGTCGTAGGACATGCCCGAGCAGCCGCCGCCCCGCACGCCCATGCGCAGGAAGGCGTTGTCGAGCTTCTGGGCGGTCATGAGCTCCTTGACCCGGCTGACCGCCACCGGCGTCATCGACACGGCCATGGTCGTCCGTCCTCCCTCGAATCGTTTCCGCGTCGGCCCTACTGCTGGGCCTGAGCCGCCAGCGCCTGCTTCTCGGCCCACTTCTCCTGGAAGTCTCGAATCGCCGCCTTGATCGCGTCCTCGGCCAGCACCGAGCAATGGATCTTGACCGGCGGCAGCTTCAGCTCGTTCACGATGTCCGTGTTCTTGATCTTCAGGGCATCGTCGACGCTCTTGCCCTTGAGCCACTCGGTGGCCAGGCTCGAGCTGGCGATGGCCGAGCCGCAGCCGAAGGTCTTGAACTTGGCGTCCTCGATGACGCCGGTGTCCAGGTTGACCTTGATCTGCAGCTTCATCACGTCGCCGCACTCGGGCGCGCCGACGAGCCCGGTCCCGAGACCCGGCGTGTCCTTGCCGAAGGACCCGACGTTCCGGGGGTTGCTGTAGTGGTCGATCACCTTATCGCTGTAGGCCATGGGCGGCGTCTCCTTTACTCAGCCTTCCACTGGATGGACTTGATGTCCACGCCTTCTTTCGCCAGCTCGTAGAGCGGCGACATCTCACGGAGCCGCTTCACGACGTCGATCGTCCGATCCGCCACGACGTCCACTTCGTCCTCCGTCGTGAACCGGTGCAGGCCGTACCGGATCGAGGAGTGCGCGAGGTCAGCGCCCACGCCGAGCGCCTGGATGACGTACGACGGCTCGAGGGTGGACGAGGTGCAGGCCGACCCGGACGACAGCGCGACTTCCTTGTTGAGCCCCATCAGGATCGATTCACCCTCGACGTACGCGAACGAGATGTTGAGGGTGTGCGGCAGCCGGCGCTCGGGGTGGCCGTTCAGGTACGCCTCGTCCACCGAGGACAGGATCCGGTCCTGCAGCCGGTCACGGAGCCGGGCCAACCGGGTCGCCTCCTCGGGCATGACCTCGCGGCAGATCTCGGCCGCGCGGCCGAAGCCCACCGCCAGCGCCACGGGAACCGTCCCGGAGCGGGCGCCGCGCTCGTGGCCGCCGCCGTCGATCATGGGCGCGATCCGGACACGCGGGTTGCGCCGGCGCACGTACAGCGCCCCGATGCCCTTGGGGCCGTAGATCTTGTGCGCGGTGCACGAGAGGAGATCGATGCCCATCTTCTCGACGTCGACCGGGATCTTGCCGACGGCCTCGGTCGCGTCCGTGTGGAACAGGACGCCCCGCTCCTTCGCGACACGGCTCAGGTCCGGAAACCGCCTGGATGGTCCCGATCTCGTTGTTGGCGAGCATGATGGAGACCAGGACGGTCCGGTCGGTGATGGCCTGGCGGAGCGCCTCGGGATCGACCACGCCCATCGCGTCCACGGGCAGATAGGTCACCCGGGCGACGCCCTGCTTCTCGAGTCGCCGGCAGGGGTCGAGGACGGCGCGCTGCTCCGTCATCGCCGTGACGATGTGATCGCCCTTCTCCCGGTACATCTCGACGACGCCCTTGATCGCGAGGTTGTCCGCCTCGGTGCCTCCCGAGGTCCAGACCAGCTCCTTGGGGTCGCGCGCCCCGATCAGCCGGGCCAGCTGCTCGCGGGCCCGCTCCATGCCGGACTCCGCCTCCCACCCGAACGAGTGGTTGCGGCTTCCGGGATGCCCGAACCGCTCCGTGAAGTACGGGATCATCGCCTCGAGCACCCGAGGATCGACCGGAGTGGTCGAGTTGCTGTCCATGAAGATCGGGAACTTCACTGCCATGAGTGCCGTCTCCTCAGTGCCGCATCGCGACGAGTCCCGGCACCACGGCCGGCGGCTCGCTCAGGGTATTCATCGATTCCAGCGTCATGGTCTCCAGAAGCCGCTCGATGCCGGTCTGGATCGCCAGGACCGGGCGCCGGATGTTACAGCGCTCGAGCTGCGCGCACTGCATCGTCCGGTAGCAGCCCACCAGGCCGAGCGGTCCCTCGATCGCTCGCAGCACCTCGCTGACCCGGATCTGACCGGGCTCCCGTGCGAGCACGTATCCCCCCTTGGGGCCGTTCACGCTGGCGATCAGCTTCCCCTTCGCGAGACGCTGAAGGATCTTCGCCAGGAGCTCCCCCGGGATTCCCAGGTCTTCGGCGATCCGCTTGGCGTTGACGACGCCGTCGTGCTGATGGAAGGCGATGTAGTGCACCGCCATCAGTCCGTAGTCGGCCTTCTTGCTGAACCGTAACACCGACCCCTCCGATCGCCGACCATTTCGGTCGGACTTAAAGATGCCACGGGGGTCTGGGGCTGTCAAGGCCAGAACTGCTTGGAACCGTAGGAGAATTCAGCATTTGGGGCGGGCGAATCCACCCCGGGTGGGATCCTGTCGCCCTGACACCTAGCCCAGTGTCACCATACCGACATTCGGTCCGGGCAGGAGTGCCCGAACGAATGGCGCGGGATCAGGCCTGGGCGGGGGACGTCAGTCCGGCTGGCTGGCGGACGACCCGGCCTCTCGCAGGGTCCGGGCGGCCTCCTCGGGGAGCATGTCGGTCACCGCGATTCCGGACACCGCCATGGCGCGCTCCAGGCCGACCAGGATCTCGAGGTGCCAGTGGTAGTCGCGGTCGATCGTGTCCCACTCGCCCTGGACGATCTTGATCGCCAGGTTCGGGGACGTATGCAGCGTGATCTCGTACGAGGGGTCGCCGATCGCCTTGGCCAGGAGCCCGGCCAGGGTCTTCAGCATCCGGGCCAGGTCGGTCACCTCCTCGGGGAGGATCTCCTCGAACGCCGGCGCATGACGACGCGGCAGGATTCGGACCTCGAACGGCACCCGGGCGGCGTACGGCACGAACGCGACGAAGTGGGGCGTTGCCTGGATCAGACGGTCCCCGGACGCCACCTCCTCCCGGATCGTGTCGCAGAAGACGCAGCGGTGCTTGTAGGCGTAGTACTCACGCGCCTGGGTCAGCTCCGTCCGGAGGTCGTCGAAGACGATCGGCGCCGCCAGGATGCGGGAGTACGGATGGCGGATACGGGCCCCGGGCTTCCCGTACCGGCGCGTGACGACCACGTTCCGGATCTTCAGGTCCCGCTTGAGGTCCTTGACGCGATCCCGGTACATCCACAGGACCCGCTCGATCTGCACCTCCTGCGCGCTCTCGAGCGTCATGTGGTGGTCAGGGCTCTCCACCACGATCTCGCTCGCCCCGCGCGTCGAGATGCGGTCGAACATGCCGATGCCCTCGCGCACCAGGTTCTCCTCGATGACGAAGTACGGATCCCGCTCGGGAAAGACGCGCACCTCCCACCCGTCGCCGTTCGAGCCCGCCGGGGGACGATAGGCAGCGATCTCGGGGGGAGTGTGGTGTTCGTTCCCGGGGCAGAAGGGACAACCGCCCGGGCCGGGTCCCCCATTGTTACGTACCCGAGGCCGGACGAGCACCCACTTGCCGGTCGCGGGATCCTTCCTCAGCTCACCGCGCATGAATGGCCAACCTCCGATCGGATGGTGAAAACGCCAATCTTTGCCTCACGATACGTGCCCGTCTTCGACGTTGTCAAGGAATGCGGCCCCTCGAACGGGACCGCCATGCCGCCTCGTGCTCCATCGCCAATCGAGGTCAATCTTTGCAGAAGATGTGCCGGCGCCGGACGGGTCAGGTCGAGGTCCGGGCCTCCCGGATGGCGCGCCACACTCGCTCCGGTGTCGCCGGCATGTCGAGGTGTCGGACGCCGAGCGGCGCCAGCGCGTCCATGACGGCGTTCATCACCGCGGGGAGCGCGCCGACCGTGCCCGCCTCCCCTGCCCCCTTCGCGCCGAGCGGGTTGAGCGCCGTCGGCACCGGATTGCTCCCGATCACCATGTCGGGCAGCGTGTCGGCTCGCGGGATCGCATACTCCATGAACGACGCGGTCAGGAGCTGGCCGGACTCGCGATCGTAGACGACCTCCTCCATGAGAGTCTGCCCGACGCCCTGTGCGATACCGCCATGAATCTGGCCCGCGAGCGTCAGCGGGTTGACGACCGTCCCGACGTCGTCCACGACCACGTAGGTCACCAGCGTGACGGCGCCAGTGTCCGGGTCGATCTCCACCTCGCAGACGTGGCAGCCGTTCGGCCACGTGTCCTGCTTCGGCACGAAGGTCCCGGTCTCGTAGAGGCCGGGCTCGAGCCCCGGCGGTAGCTGGGCCGGCTGAAAGGCAGCGCGCGCGACCTCGGTGACGGTCACGCCCCGGTCGGTCCCCGCCACCCGGAACCGACCGTCGGCGAACACGAGATCCGCCTCGGCGGCTTCCAGCAGATGCGCGGCGATCAGCTTTCCCTTGGCGATCACCTTGTCGGCGGCGAGCCAGAGCGCCGAGCCGCCGACGACCGTGGAGCGGGACCCCATCGTCCCCGTACCGAAGGCGACCCGGTCGGTGTCGCCGTCGATGTACCGGACCGCGTCAGGGGCGAGGCCGAGCCGCTCGTGGAGCACCTGCTTGAACGTCGTCTCGTGGCCCTGCCCCTGGTTCTTGGTGCCCATGAGGAGGGTGACGCCCCCGCTCGGGTCGAACCGGATCTCGGCGAACTCGGGCTGAGGCGAGGCCGCCCGCTCGATCGCGTTGACGACCGCCAGGCCCCGCAGCCGGCCCTGACGGCGTGATGCCTCGCGCCGGGCCGGAAACCCGGCCACGTCGGCCAGCCCGAGCGCCTTGTCCATGCTCTTCTCGAAGTGCCCGCTGTCGTAGGTCGCCTTCAGTGCCGTCCGATACGGCATCGCCGCGGCTGGGATCAGATTGATCCGCCGGAGCTCGATCCGGTCCCGGCCGAGCTCGCGGGCCGCGTCGTCGATGAGGCGCTCGATGACGTAGGTCGACTCCGGGCGGCCAGCCCCGCGATAGGGCGCCGTGGAGTTCACGTTGGACAGCACGCAGGTGACGTGGACGTGCGCCGTGGGAATCGTGTAGACGCCGACCAGCGTCGCGACGTTCATGAAGGTCGCGAGGAGGTTCCGGTCCGACGACACGTAGGCGCCCACGTTCGCGACGGTCCGGACGCGGAGCCCCAGGAAGCGACCCCGCGCGTCCAGGGCCAGCTCGGCCTCGCTCACCGTGTCCCGCGCGTGCTCGTCGGCGAGGATCGCCTCGCGGCGCTCGCAAGCCCACCGGACCGGGCGCCCCAGCTTCCGGGCCGCCCACAGGACCAGACGGTGCTCGGGATACTGCCAGCCCTTGGTCCCGAAGGCGCCGCCGATGTCGCCCGCGACGACGCGGATCCGGTGCTCGGGAACCCGGAAGACGGCCGAGGCCAGGACGCTGCGCACGCGGTGCGGGTACTGCACGTCGGCGTGGAGCGTGTAGCGGTCCTCGCCCGGATCGTAGACGCCGAGGGCCCCCCGGGGCTCCATGTACTGGGCATGGACACGGGTGATGACGTAGCGGCGCCGGACGACATGGTCGGCCCGGGCGAAGGCCGCGTCGGTGGCCGCCTGCTCTCCGGTCTCGAAAACGTTCGAGACGTTGTCGGGGCACTCGTCCCACACGGGAGGGCTCCCCGGCCGGGCCGCCTCGGCCGTCGCGGTCACCGAGGGAAGGGCCTCGTACTCGATCCGGACCAGCTCGGCGGCGTCCTCCGCCTGGGCCACCGACTCCGCGACCAGGAAAGCGACCGGATCCCCCACGCATCGCACCCGGTCCCGTACGAGGACGGGATGGACGGGCGCGAACATCGGTGAGCCGTCGGGCCGAGTGCGGGACAGGGTCGTCCGCGTCGCGCCGAGCCCCGCCTCGGCCAGGTCCTGGCCCGTGAAGACCGCGAGGACACCGGGAGCCCGGAGCGCCGCCGACGTGTCGATCGCCCGAATGCGCGCGTGGGCGTGCATCGATCGGAGGACGATGGCGTGGGCCTGGCCGGGCACGTTGACGTCGCCCTGGAACCGTCCCCCGCCCCGGACCAGGCGGACGTCCTCGAATCGCCGGACCGCCTGCCCGATGCCGAACGGACCCATCAGTGCCGGCCGATCAGAGGCGCGCGCAGGCCGATCCCGGACGCGACGGCCGCGGGTGCCGCGGGCAATTCACGGCGGGCGACGACGGCCCTAGCGAGGCTCGAGCGCCGCGACCGCACACCCGGTGGACCAGGCCGGCACGGCCTGATAGGCCAGCAACGAGCCACGACCGTCGCCGGCGCTGCCGGCCACCGCGATCCAGGTGCGGATCTCGTGTCCCCCCGGTCCGGCCTCCGCCTCCAGCCTCTCGCGCGAATAGCGCAGGAAGGTTTCGATGCGGCCACCGAGAAACGCCTCGAGGAAGCGCTGGTCGAAGTCGGCCCCGATCCGCCCGGACTCCGGCATCGCCGGCCAGTGAGAGAGCCCGCCCGTGCCGAGGACCGCCACCCGCTCCGGCCAGCGCTCCACCGTGCGGCGCAGCGCGACGCCGAGCGCGTGGCAACGGTGGAGCGGCGCGGGGAGCCCGGCGAGGCAGTTCACGATGATCGGGATCACCGGGAGGTCGGTGCCCAGAAGATGCAGCGGCACCATCACCCCGTGGTCGAACGCCAGCTCCTGGGACGTGCACAGGTCGACGTCCTCGGCGATGCCGGCGGCCAGCGCGCGCCCGAGCCGCGCATGGCCCCGGACCGCGCGGCGCGGGATCTTCACGAACTCCTCGTCGGTCGGCCCCCAGTACTCGTCGGCCAGACCGATGCAGAACGACGGCATGTGATCGAGGAAGAAGTTGGCCCAGTGCTCCGGGGAGACGACCACGAGCACGTCGGGACGCGCGGCCTCGAGCCGGCGCCGGAGCTCGGCGTAACCGCCGAGGACGGGCGCCGATTGCTCGGGAGGCGGCTGGTTGGGGCGCCCGGTGATCCCGGGCGCGTGGCTCGCGGCGAAGGCACCCACGAGGCTCACGGCTTGGTCCCCCGGATCATCGCCAGGTAGTCGGGGAAGCTCACCTCGAGGGTCGCCGCGAGCGGCGCCAAGAGGAGCGAGTGCACGCCCATCCGGTAGAGGTCGTGGAAGTCCACCTCGAGGACCGCGCGCCGTTCGTCCTCCGTGAGCCCGTACTCCCTCACCAGCGCGTCGCGCTCGGTCAGGAACCGGTCACGGACCTGTCGGTCCCGGTTGACGTGAAAGAGCAGCTTCTGAACCTGATAGACGCTCACACCGAGGCGAACCTGCCAAGGATGCCGACCCTTGTCAAGCCGGCCGGGCCGCGGGGAGACGATCGCGCCTCGCGGGCGCCGGGCCCTGGACGCCTGGTTCGCCCGCCTCCAGGTGCGCTATCCTGGCCACACTCTGTTCCCAGGGAGGCCCCCATGCTGAGCCGGCTCCTCACGGTCCTGACGACGCTCGTCGCACTCGCCTCGGTCGGCGCCGGACGGACCGCCGACGCCCAGTCGTTCTACGAGGGCAAGACGGTCCGCATCATCGTCGGCCTGGCGCCGGGAGGCGGCTACGACACGTATGCGCGGGTGGTCGCGCGTCACCTGGGCCGGCACATTCCCGGGAACCCCACCGTGGTCGTCGAGAACATGCCCGGAGCGGGGAGCCTGATCTCCGCCAATCACCTCTTCAAGGTGGCCAAGCCGGACGGCCTGACCGTGGGCAAGTTCAGCGGGTCGCTCATCCTCGGCCAGGTCCTCGGGCAGCCGGGAATCGAGTTCGACGGGCGGAAGTTCGAGTTCATCGGCGCCGCCGTCACGGAGGACGTGGCCTGCGCGCTCACGAAGGCCAGTGGCGTCACGAGCGCGGAGAAGTGGATGGCGTCCGGGACACCCGTCAAGCTGGGCGGTCTCGCCCCGGGAGCGCCGCCGAACAACACCGCGCTGATCCTGAAAGCAACCCTCGGCCTGCCGATCCACCTGGTTTCCGGCTACAAGGGCACCGCGGAGATCCGGCTGGCCGCGGACGGCGGCGAGGTATCGGGGGCCTGCTGGTCCTGGGAGTCGATGCGGGCGACGTGGCGCAACGCGCTCGAGGCGGGCGACGTGATCCCGGTCCTGCAGGTGACGGCTCGCCCCTTCCCGGATCTTCCCAACGTCCCTCTGGCGATCGCCCTGGCCAAGACCGACGAGGCGCGCCGCCTGATCCAGGTGGGAGCCCAGGACGCCGCCGCGTACGCTCGCCCCTTCGTCCTGCCGCCGGGCACCCCGAAGGAGCGGGTTCAGGTGCTCCGAAAGGCCTTCCAGGACACGCTGAAGGACGCCGCCTTCCTGGCGGAAGTGGAGAAGGCCAAGCTGACCATCCTCCCCGTGACCGGCGAGGAGCTGGAGAAGATGATCGGCGATCTCTTCAAGCTCGACCCCGCCCTCGTCGCCAAGCTCAAGGCCATCCTCCAGAACTGAGCGCCCCGGCGAGCGCCCGCTCGTAGTACCGGGGGTCGTAGTAGCGGGACGCCGGGGGCGGCGGCCGATCGCCGGAGCCTCCCTCCAGCTCGGCGCGGAGCCTGAGGACGGCCCGGAGCCCGTCGAGGTCGAGTCGAGCGTCGGGCGCCAGACCGCCCACCGGATCGACCGCCCGGGCGTAGGTCACCGCGGCGACGTCCGGCGCCAGATCGAGGCGGGCGGCCAGGAGGGCCACCACCTCTTCGCGGTTGGCCGGCGCCAGCGCCCACCGCAGGCTCTCCACGTGGGCGCGGATGTAGCGCTCGAGCGTCGCCGCGTTGGCCTCAGCCCACGATCGGAGCACGAAGCCGGCGGTGGCCTGATACGGGCCGAGAATGCTCACGGCGAGCCCCAGGCTCCCGAGGCCTGCCCGCTCGGCGAGAATCGAGAACGGCGGGTTCAGCATCGACGCGGCGTACTCCCGGTTCGCCAGCATCGCCTCGAGGCGAAGGGCCGTGCCTCCGATCGCCCGGACGGTGTAGTCCCGGCCGGCGACCAGCCCATGCGTGAGGAGGATCTTCCGGAGCTGGAGCGCGTAGGCGGTGTTCGGGGCATCGACGATCACCGTCCTGCTCCGGAGATCGGCGACCGAGCGGATCCCGGGCTGAACGACCAGCTCGTTCAGCCCGTCGCTGCCGCCCATCACGACGACGACGTCGATGCCGGCCGTCTCGACCATCGCGATCGCGTTGTCCACCGCGGCGTGGGCGATCTCGAAGTCGCCCGCCGCGAGGCCGTCCCTCAGCGCCTGCGAGCTCGTCGTCAGCTGGAGGTCGAGCGCGAGCTCCTGCCGGGCGAAGAGACCCTTGGCCTGGCCCGCGAAGAACGCAAGGTTCTGCACGCCAGGGAATACGCGCACTCGGAGCAGGACGGGGTCGCTCCCCTGTCCGGCGCCTCGGCCGACCGCCTCAGCTACCGAACTTGATGTACTTCTCCATCTCCTTGAGCACCTCCGGCCGCTGCTCCAGCAGGGTGCCGAAGCCCTTGGCGACCTCCTCGTGCGAGATCAGCTGGAACTCGATCTGGGCCTTGTCGCCCTCGGCCTTCAGCTCCGGATCCCGCAACGCCTTGGCGAGCGCCTCCCGGAGGATCGCCACGCGGTCGGCGGGGGTGCCGGGCGGCGCCGCGAACGCCCGCCCGATGGCCTGGGGCACGGCGCGGATTCCCATGATCGCCTTCCCGATCGGGTCGGTGGTCAGGTCCTCGTCGACCGGCAGCTGCGCGAAGCCCGGAGCGGGCACGCGGCTCCGCACGACGGGTCGCACCGCCCCGCGCTCCACCGCGGGTCGGACCGTCGACGCGAACGCGGCCCACACGTCCACCTCCTTGCGCTCGATGGCCAGGAGGACGTCGGCGTTGGCCGGGTAACCGGAGACGAACTTGAACTTGGCGCCGGCGAACTCCTTGAGGAGAAGCGGGAAGTCGTGGGCGTTCGACCCCGGGCCGGTCGTGCCCACCACCAGCTCCCGGTCGGCCTTCCGCATCTCCTCGAAGGTCTTGTACGGCAGGTCGGCGCGGATCCCCATCACCACGCCGTCGGCGCCCGACGAGCCGAGCCACTCGAACTTCCGGACGTCGAAGCGCACGGCATCGACCTTGGACAGCTGGGCGATGCCCACGTTCGGGTTGGCGGCCAGGAGGGTCAGGCCGTCCGGCTTCGCGACGTTGAACACGTGGTTCGTCGCCACGAGGTGGGCGGCTCCCGTCATGTTCTGGACGATCACCGTCGGGTTGCCGGGAATGTGCTTGCCCAGGTGGCGGGCGACGATCCGGGCGCCGACGTTCAGGCTGCCGCCGGTGGCGCCGATCACGACCGTGACCGTCTTGCCCTCGTAGAACGGGGCCTGCGCCTGGGCCATCGGCGCCACGAGGAGCGCCGCGATGGCCATCATGACGAGGACGATGCGCGTGCGGGTCATCTCTTTCCTCCTTTGGTCACACTCTCACCAGCCCATCCGGCTCTGGAGCCAGCCCGTCTCGAACGGCAGCCGGAGCGCCCACTGGAACACGCCGTAGAAGAACGCCCACGCCGCGGCGGTGAGGCCGGCGGCCACCCGCCAGTCCGTCGCACTCCGCAACAAGAGGTATGACGCCATGAAGACGGGGACGGCGATCGGGAAGCCGACCAGCCACACCAGCGCGACGAAACCCACGATCCAGGCGAAGAGCGTCCCCGCCCGCCGGCGAGCGACGTCGTCCGGCACGTCGCCGCCGAACTGGAGATCCACCGCCGGCCCGGCCTCCGGCTCGCCCCGGCCCCGGAGGTCGAGCACGAGCTGCACGCCCGGCCACGACGGCCAGCGGAATCCCGACGGCCAGCGGGAAGAGGGCGGCCTTGAAGGGCCAGCGCCACGCCGACACGACGGCGAACGCCCCCACCGCGACCAGGAACAGGCTGAAGAGCGCGCGTCCGCTAGGCCGCACTCGCCACCGCCCTGGCGCGGCCCTGGCGCCGCTCCTGGAGGAACGGGTAGACGAGGACGAACACCGTGAGAACGATCAGGAAGGCGACGATCGGGCGGCCGAGCCACGCCATGCCGTAGCGCGCCACCGAGATGAAGAGGTACGTCTCGGCGAGGCGCCCCAGCACGAAGCCCAGCACCAGCGGCGGTCGGGGCCAGCCGAAGCGGACCATGAAGTAGCCGAGGACGCCGAAGACCACGGTGATGATCAGGTCCGTGAACTGGCCGTTGGCGGTGTAGCTCCCCACGAAGACCAGGAGCAGCACGAAGGGGATGATCAGCCCGCCCCGGATCTGCGTCACCTTCGCCAGGTGGTTCAGGACGAGGAGGCACAGCAGCACCGTGATGATGTTCGCGATCACCAGGGTCCACACCATGGAGAAGGTGACCGCGAGGTGCTTGGTCAGCATGTCCGGTCCCGGGACCAGCCCCATGATCATGAAGGCGCCGAGGAGGATCGCCATGGCCCCGCTGCCGGGGACCCCGAAGGCGATGGTCGGGATGAGGTCGCCGCCCTCCTTCGAGTTGTTCGCGGCGCCGGGCCCGAGGACACCCCGGATGTCCCCCTTGCCGAAGCCCTGCCGCTCCTTCGCGTCGCGGGCGCTCTGGACGGCGTGGGCGTACGCCATCCACTGGGCGACGCCGCCGCCGGCGCCGGGGAGGATCCCGACGAAGACGCCGATCGCCGAGCAGCGCGCGACCAGCCAGAAGTGGCGGAAGGTGTCCTTGACGCCCTCCAGGACGCCGGCCCGAAGCGCCTCCGGGGGTCGATCCCCCGCGATCGTGGTCCTGCGCACCGCCAGGTCGACCAGCTCCGGGATCGCGAAGATCCCGACCAGGACCGGGATGAGGTCGAGGCCGTCCCAGAGGGTGGTGAGGCCCATGTCGAACCGGAGGGCTCCCGACTGCCGCTCCTGCCCGATCGTCGAGAGGAGGAGGCCGAGGAGCCCCATCGCGCAGCCCCGGAGCTGGCCTCGCACCCCCAGCCCGCTGAGCGAGGTGATGCAGGCGAGGCCCACGACCGAGACCATGAACAGCTCGGGAGACCCGAACGTCAGCACGAGCGGACGGACGATCGGGACGGAGACGGCGAGGGTCGCCGCCCCGATGAGGGCGCCCAGCAGCGAGCTCATGAGGGCGGCGCCGAGCGCCCGGCCCGCCTCCCCGCGCTTGGCCATGGGGTGGCCGTCGACGACCGTGGCCGCCGAGAGCCCCTCCCCCGGCACGCCGAACAGGATGGAGGTGATGTCCCCGGTGGTCGCCGCCACCGAGTGCATGCCGAGGAGGAAGGCGAACGCCTCCACCGGCGTCATGGTGAACACGAACGGGAGCATCAGGGCGAGGCTGGCGGCGCCGCCGATGCCGGGCAGGAGCCCGACCACGAACCCGGTCCCCATGCCGACGAGCATGAGGCTGAAGGCCTTCCACTGGAGGACCAGGACGAGCCCGTCGACGAAGGCGTCGAGCATCTTTGCGCGCCCGGGCCAGTCTACACGGAAACGCGCTCGCGGGAGACGGCCGCCGCCGGAGCGGCTTGACGACGGATCGGCGCCCCCCTAGCGGTGACCCCTGACGGCACGGGAGGGCATGACGTGACGACCTCGCTCCAGGTGCTGAGCGCTGGCGTGATGCGGCGGATCGTCGCCGAGGTCGCCGCGACGTTCCACCGCGAGACCGGCTGCGCCGTCGATCTGACGGTCGGCACCGTGGGCGCGCTGAAGGAGCAGGCCGCCGCGGGCGCGCCGGTGGACGTCCTCGTCCTGACCGACGTCGCCATCGACGAGCTGACGGGACGCGGGATCGTCGAGGCCGGGCAGCCGCGTCGACCTGGCCCGCACGGCCGTCGGCGTGGGCGTCAGGCGTGGGGCGCCCCTGCCCGACATCTCGAGCGCCGAGGCCCTGCGTGACACCCTCCTGCGGGCCTCCTCGATCGCGTACATCGACCCGGCGCACGGCGGGACGAGCGGGATCCACTTCGCCGGCGTCCTCCGGCGCCTCGGGATCGCCGACGCCGTGAGCGACAAGGCGGTGCTCTGGCCCGGGGGCTCCGCCGCCGAGGCGGTCGTCCGGGGCCAGGCGGAGCTGGTCGTGCACCAGATGAGCGAGATCCTCGCCGTCGAGGGAGTCACGCTCGTGGGTCCCCTGCCCCCGGCGCTCCAGAAGGTCACCACCTACGCGGCCGGGCTCTCCGCCAGGAGCGCGGCGCCCGAGCCGGCCCGCGCCCTGATCGCCGTACCTCGCGCGCCCCGCGCTCAGGCCCAGGCTCGCGGCCGCCGGCCTCGACTACCGGGAGTGGCGCATCGAGGCTCCGCGGACACGATTGACAGCCATTCGAGGGCGGCGCAGAGTCGATCCACCGGCACCCCACTGGATAGGTCCACGCAGATGAGCCGTGCTCGCCCAGACGTCGCCGTCCCCCGCGGGAAAAGAGGAGATCGCCATGAGACTGCTCAGTGATGCCGAGCTCCGGGCGCTGGAACCGGCCGAGACCGCGGCGTTCCCGGGGCCGGTCCCGACCCAGAGCGTGTCCAGCGACGAGTTCATGCCCGCGCCCCAGACCAAGAAGCAGCGCCGGCTCGAGGCGCGCATCAAGGAGCTCGGCGGCGAGCTCGCGCGGAAGCAGGGGCTGACGCGGCGGCAGTTCCTCGCCAGCGCCTCCGGCATGGCGGCCGCCTTCCTCGCGATGAACGAGGTCTACGGCTCGCTCTACGCCGTGAGCCCCGCCGAGGCCGCGACGCCCGAGATGGCGGTCGAGCGCGCGCAGTCGCTCGCCCAGCAGTTCATCATGGACTGCCACACCCACTTCCTGCGCGACGACACCAAGATCATGACGTTCGTGCGGCAGCGTCAGGCGGTGGGCAAGGCCGGCTGGAACCCCGCCCTGGTCGGCAAGGACCAGACGATCGAGGACCTCAAGTTCGCGAACTACTACAAGGAGATCTTCCTCGACAGCGACACCAAGGTGGCGCTGATCTCCGGCTCTCCCTCGGACGTCCCGCAGGACTGGTTCCTCACCAACGAGATGAAGGCGGAGGCGCGGGCGCGGGTGAACAAGGACGCCGGCTCGCGGCGGATGCTGAGCCACGCCATCTTCACCCCGGGGCAGCCGGGGTGGCTCGAGTCGATCGACCGGGTGATCGCCGACCTCAAACCCGACTCGTTCAAGGGCTACACGATCGGCGACAACACCAACAAGGCCACCGGCAAGTACCCCTGGCGCATGGACGACGAGAAGGTCGCCTACAAGGGCTACGAGAAGTTCCAGAAGGCGGGGCTCGTCAACGTCTGCGTCCACAAGGGGCTCTTCCCGCCGTCGGTCGAGCAGCAGTTCCCGCACCTCCTGGCCTACTCGGACGTGCGGGACGTCGGCAAGGCGGCCAAGGACTGGCCACAGCTCAACTTCGTCATCTATCACTCGGCGTACCGCTTCGCGGGCGGCGGGAAGGTGGAGGACGCCTGGGACCAGTTCGAGAAGACCGGGCGCATCGAGTGGGTGACCGACTTCGCCGAGATCCCGGCGAAGTTCGGGGTCTCCAACGTCTACGCCGACCTCGGCCAGATCTTCGCCCAGTCCACCGTGGCCGACCCGCGCGTCTGTGCGGCGATGCTGGGCCAGCTCATCCGGGGGCTCGGCGCCGACCACGTCGTGTGGGGCACCGACGCCATCTGGACCGGCTCGCCCCAGTGGCAGATCGAGGCGCTGCGGCGGCTCAAGATCCCGGAGGACATGCAGAAGAAGTACGGCTTCCAGCCCCTCGGGCCGGCCGACGGCCGCGTCAAGACGGCGATCTTCGGCGGGAACAACGCGCGGATCTACAAGTACGAGCAGAAGCCGCGCGCCGCCCTCGCCACCGACCGCATCGCCCGGCTGAAGGAGGAGTACCAGCGGGGCGGCGGCTCCCGCAGCAACCTGCGCTACGGGTACGTCGTCCCCTCGCGCGCCTGAGGTCGCCCGACCCGGCGGACCGCTCCGCGGAACTCAGTCGCTGACCGTGGTCGTGAAGCCGGTGCAGCCGGCCAAGTACTCGGCTCGCCCCGCCTCGACTCAACCGCGGCGGGATAGGTGGCCGGGTCATGCTGTGTTTCGCGGGCTGAAACAGATTCCACCAATCCTAGCCAAGGGTCCCAATGCACCTTCGAAGGTTGGAGCCACGGGAGGTGTGCCTCCACCGAGAGCTTCGCCTGCGAGCCTTGCAGGAGGCGCCAGATTCCTTTGGCGAGACTTACCCGCTGACTCGGGAAGACCACGGCGCCTGACGAGCCGAGGTTCGTGACCTTGGGGCTGAGTGATGTTGGGAACCTGCTGGTCGTCGTGTACGGGTATCGAGAGCCTGACACGATTCGAGTGGTCTCTGCCTGGAAGGCGAACAAGCGCCAGAGGGTGCTCTATGAAAAAGGCCGCAGCTGAGAGATATCGCGACATCGACTTCTCGGGCGCGAAACGGGGGCCAGCCGTCCGACCCGAACCCGGGAAGACCAAGATCTCCATCCGCCTGGACAACGCAGTCCTCGGTTACTTTCGCGGGGTGGTAGAGAAGGCCGGCGGCGGCAACTACCAGACTCTGATAAACGAGGCCCTACTGGAGTACGTCCACCGGCGCTCGACCCTCGACGTGTCCGGCAGGTGGTGAGAGAGGAACTCGCACCCTACGGTGGCGGCCGTGGGTCGAACTCCGCAGTGCACCGGACCGGGACTCGCGTTGTTCGCCCCGGCCGGTGACCGCGGGCGTTACCCGCACCAAGGGCTGGCCTCGGCGCTGCCGCCTCGCGTCGGCGTCAGTCGTTGACCGTGGTCGTGAAGCCGGCGCGGCGGGCCCAGTACTCCCAGGCCCGGTTCTGGGACCGCGCCCGGAAGTTCATCTGCTCCGTGAGGCGGATCTCCCCCTCGCTCAGGTAGGTCACCTCGCCCAGCTCGCGCGCTTCCTTCACGAGGGCGGCGTTGATCATGAGGTAGATCGAGACGAACACGGTGGCCTTCAGGTCGTGGGTCGCGACGACGGCGCCGTGACCCCGCATCAGGCACGCGCGGTTCGGCCCGAGCTTCCGGGCCAGGGAATCGCCCAGCGCCGCCGTGGTCACGAGGAGGTCGGTGTCGCCGAACTCGTCGCGGACGTCCCAGATCGGGACCTCGGCGCCGATCGAGCCGGCGATGTGCCAGATCGGCCGGATCGGGATCCCGGTGACGCTGAACGGGACGAGCGAGCGGGCGTGGTTGTGGCACACCGACGCGACGTCCGGACGCGCCCGGTAGATGGATCCGTGGATGGGCCGCTCCGAGTACATCGTCCGGTCCCGGGGATCGACGGGCCGGTTGTCGAGGTCGAACTCCATCAGATCCCCGCGCTCCACCAGCTCCGGGCTCCGCGAGCGGGCCAGGAAGTAGTGATCCGGCCGCGCCGGGTTCCGGAGGCTCACGTGACCGAAGGCGTCGATCACGCCTTCGTTGGCGAGAATGCGATTGGCGATGACCAGGTCGCTCAGCGCCGCCTCGAGGTTCATGGCGATCAGCTCCTCCGTGGGTCTTCGTGCAAGGCTAGCCGTAGCCGAGCCATTCGAACAACCGCCCCGGCGGGAACGGCACCCCGAGCAGGCGCGCGAAGAGCCCGTGGACGAACACGAACCCGCCGAGACTGAGCGCCACGCTGATCGTCCACCCCTCGCGGGCGCCGAGCCTGAGGTAGAGGAACGTCGTCAGGAGCGTGGCGATCGGGAAGCCGACCAGCCAGATCGCCCCCAGCATGCCCACGATCCACGCGGCGATCTCCGCGGTCCGGCGCGCATTCTCGGCCGGCGACACGCCGAGGCCGGGCTCGTGAGCGTCGGCGTCGCCGGCCGGCCGTCTCCCGCCGAGATCGCGGGCGAGCTGGACGATGGCGAGACCGAGCGTCGGGGCGATCACCGCCCACGGGAAGAGCCCGGCGCGCACCGCGAACCCTCGGCTCTGCCAGAGCGCCCAGAGCAGCACGCCCACGATCGCCAGGCTGAACAGCGCTCGACCGTCGAAACGAAGGCCGCGCGGTGGCTCGCCCTCGCCTCCGAGCGCCGGCGGGACCTGGCGGCGGCCGCGGCTCCTCAGAATCGGCACCATGAGGCCGACCGCGACGAGGCCGAGCAGCAGCAGCACGCCCGGCCGGAGAAGCCAAGCCAGGCCGTAGTTGTCCGTCGACAGGAACAGCCGGTTCTCCGCCAGCGGCCCGAGGACGAGCCCCAGGAGGAGCGGGGGCCGCGGCCAGTCGAGGCGCGCCATGCAGAGGCCGAGGACGCCGAAGACCAGCACGATGCCGAGGTCCTGGATGACGTTCTTCTCCGCGAAGGCGCCGACCCAGACGAGGGTCAGGATGAGGGGAACCAGGAGCGTGCCGCGGACCTGCGTGATGCGAGCCAGGCGGCCCATGAAGGCCAGACACGCCGCCACCGCGATCACGTTCGACACCACGATCGTCCACACCATCGCCAGCGTCACGGCCAGGTGACCCCGCGGGGCCGGGGCCAGCATCGCGGGCCCGGGGACCAGTCCCTGGATGAAGAAGGCGCCCATGAGGATGGCCGTGCTCACGCTGGCGGGCACGCCGAACGCCACCGTGGTGACGAGGCTCCCCCCGAGCGACGAGTTGTTGGCGGCGCCCGGGCCGAGGACCCCCTCCACCGCGCCCTTCCCGAAGCGTTCCCGGTCGGGCGAGCTCTGGACCGCATGGGCATAGGCCACCCACTGGGTGGTGGCGGCCCCGAGGCCCGGGATGACCGACACGAACGTGCCGACGGCGCTACAGCGAAGCACGAGAAACCAGTGCCGGAAGGTGTCCCGGACCCCCTGCCCCACGCCGCCGACGCGACTCACGTCGAGCGGCGCGATGCTCGAGCGCCTGACGGCCAGGTCCACGAGCTCGGGAATCGCGTAGAAGCCGATCGTGACCGGGACGAGCCCGATGCCGTCCCAGAGGAAGAGCTGGCCGAACGTGTACCGCTGGGTCCCGGAGATGGGATCCATCCCGATGGTGGCCAGCCACAGGCCGAGGCCGCCGGCCACCAGCCCCGGCAGGAGCGCCTGGCCGCTCAGGGCGGCGACGAAGGTGATCCCGAGCACCGCCAGCATGAAGAACTCGGGAGACCCGAGCGCGAGCACCAGCGGGCGCACGACGGGAATGGCCAGCCCGAGGACCAGCGCGCCGAAGATGGCGCCGATGAGCGAGCTCATCATCGCCGCCCCCAGGGCCCGGCCGGCCTCCCCTCGCTTGGCCATGGCGTGGCCGTCCACGATCGTCGCGGCGGAGGTCGGCTCGCCGGGGATGCCGAACAGGATCGACGTGATGTCGCCGGTCGTGTGCGTGACCGCCAGCATGCCGAGGAGGAACGCGAACGCCTCCACCGGCGTCATCTTGAGGACGAACGGCAGCATGAGGGCGAGCGTGGTCGGCCCGCCGAGGCCGGGCAGGAGCCCGACGACGAACCCGATGGCGACCCCGATCAGCATGAGGCCGAACGAGGGCCACGTGAAGACCTGGACCAGCCCGGTCAGCGCGGCGTGGAGGAAGTCGGCGATCGGCGGTGCTCCCCGAGCTTGGCGGTGGCGGCCGCGCGTCCGGGTCCGGCGCTCTGCGGGTTTCGCCGACCCGGGAGGCATGCTAGGTTACGAAGCCGGGAACCGTCAACCCGACCATGACCGCGCTGACGCTCACGCTCGCCTGCGGCGACTACGACCGCACCCTCCCGCTCCGGACCGGCGCCGTGAAGCCGCGCGGCGTGGAGCTCCGGGTCCTCCCCCTCGAGCCCGAGGAGATGTTCTACCGCATGGCGCGCCTCCGCGACTTCGACGTCGCGGAGCTCTCCCTGTCCACCTACACCATCCTGCGCGCGCGCGGCGAGCCCCTGGTCGCCATCCCGGTGTTCCCGTCGTTCGCGTTCCGGCACTCGGCGATCTGGGTGCGCGAGGGCGCGGGGATCCAGGAGCCCCGGGACCTGGTCGGCAAGCGCGTGGGCGTGCCGAAGTACCACATGACGGCGGCGGTGTGGGTCCGCGGCATCCTGGAGGACGAGTACGGCGTCGCGCCGGGCGACCTCCACTGGTTCGAGGGGGGCGAGGGCGCGGCGGTGAAGGAGGTCGACGTGACGCTGCCGGCCGGGCTCCGGCACGAGGTGGTCCCCGGCGACCGCACGCTCGGCCACATGCTGCGCGCGGGCGAGCTCGATGTCTTCATCGGCGCCCGCCGGCCCGGGGGCGCGGGAGGCGTCGCGCCCGTGCGCCGGCTGTTCCCCGAGTTCCGCCGCGTGGAGCGCGCCTACTACGAGAAGACCGGGATCTTCCCGGTCATGCACACGGTCGTCCTCAAGGAGGAGCTGGCGCAGCAGCACCCGTGGCTGCCGCTCGCCCTCTACGAGGCGTTCGTCGAGGCCAAGCGCCTGGCCTACCAGCGCCTCTCGGACACGGCGGTGCTGCCCTACGTCCTGCCGTGGCTCGTGGCGGAGGTGGAGGAGACCCGGGCGCTGATGGGCGACGACCCCTTTCCCTACGGCGTCGCCCGGACCCGGAAGAGCCGTGGAGACGCTGGCGGGGTACTCGTTCCGCCAGGGGCTGGCGTCGCGCCGCTCTCACGCCGAGGGAGCTGTTCTGCGAGTCCCTGCTCGACACCTAGCGCCCGGGGCGGCCGGTATGCGCGGTCCGACCCCGAGCTAGAATCGGGAGACCATGACGACCGAATCCTCGCGCAGCATGCCGCTCCTGGCTCACGACGACCTGAACGGCTTCGGCAACTGCGGCGAGGGCATGGCCATCCAGATGGCGCGGGACGGCCGGCGCATCCTGTGGCTCGCCCACGAGTCGCCCCCGAAGAACGTGACGGCCGTCGACGTCACGGATCCGCGGAAGCCCACGATCGTCCTCCAGACCGACCTGCCGCACCGCGAGATGCGCTCCAACTCGCTCGATCTGGTCGGCGATCTCCTCGTGGTGGCCTACCAGACGAGCCGGCCCGGGATGCAGCCGGCCGGGTTCGAGATCTTCGACGTGGCCGACCCGGCCCGCCCGCGGTCGGTGGCGACGTTCGACGCCTCCGGGCCGGCCTCCCGTGGCGTCCACCACCTCTGGTTCGTGGACGGCAGCTACGTCCACCTGAGCGGCGGCGCGGCCGATTTCGTCCCGCGCAACCCGAAGGACGACCAGTGCTACCGGATCGTCGACGTCCGAAACCCCAGCCGCCCTCACGAGGTGGGCCGATGGTGGCTGCCCGGCACCCGGGACGGCGACGCGGAGCCCCCGCCGACGCGACACCCCAGGTTCGACATGGGCTTCCGCGCCCACAACACGAACGTCTATCCCCGGCGGCCCGACCGCGCCTACGTCGGATACATCGACGGCGGCGCGATCATCCTCGACATCTCCGACATGGCGCGTCCGCGGCTGGTCAGCCGGTGGGACTACCATCCGCCCTTTCCCGGGCTTCACCCACACGCTCCTGCCGCTCTTCGACCGGGAGCTGCTCGTGGTCTCCGACGAGTCCACGGCGGACGGCGGGGCCGACTGGCCCAAGCTCGTGTGGGTCCTGGACGCCCGCGACGAGGCGAACCTGGTCCCGATCAGCACCTGTCCCGCTCCCCCCCGTCGCCGACTTCGCGGGGCGCGGCGGCCGCTATGGGGCCCACAACCTCCACGAGAACCGGCCGGCGCCGGGATCCTGGATCTCGGAGACGCTCGTGGTCGGCACGTTCTTCAACGGCGGCGTCCGCGCCTTCGACCTCTCCGACCCGTTCCGCCCTCGGGAAGTCGCCCACTACGTCCCGCCGCCGCCGCGCGGCTCACCGCGCGGCGCGGCCCAGCTGAACGACGTCTTCGTCGACGAGCGCGGCGTCGTCTACACCGTGGACCGCTTCACCGGCGGCCTGTACATCCTGGAGCTCGCGCCTGTAGGACGGGCGGTCTCGGCCCGATCCGTCCCGCGTCACTTCGCCTCGACGCGGCCGACGCGTCGGACCCCTTCCGCGAGCCGGGCCGCGTCCGCCTCGAAGAAGCGGCGGAACTCCTCGCCCTGCTTGAAGGTGACGGGCGTCTCCAGCCGGTCCATGGCCGTCTTGAAGTCCGGATCCTCGACGGCCGCCCGCACGCCGTCCCGGAGCCGCGCGAGGACCGGCTCCGGGGTCGCCGCCGGCGCGAAGAGGCCCGCCCAGATGTAGAACTCGGCGTCCGGGATATCCGAGCTCCCTGAACGTCGGGATGTCGGGGAGCGCGGCCACCCGCTTGTCGCCCCAGCCCGCCAAGGGACGCAGCTTGCCCGCCTTGATGTGCGGGATCACGACCGCCGGGCCCGAGGCGAGCGCGTCCACGTGCCCGCCCAGGATGGCGTTCAACGCCGGGCCGGCACCCTGCGCCGGGACATGGCGCAGCTTGACCCCGGCCGCGTGCCCGAGCAGCTCCATGGCCATGTGCAAGGTCCCGTAGATCCCCGACGAGCTGTAGGAGATCTCGCCCGGGCGCTTCTTCGCGTCCGCGATGAACTCCTGCGCGGTCCGCCACGGCGACTCCGCGCGCACTACCAGGATCGTCGGGTCCGCCGAGATCAGGGCGATCGGCGCGAACTGGTCGACCGTGAACGCGGGCGTCCGGTTGAAGAGCTTGTCGGCCTCCGGAATGATCGAGATCGACGACAGCGCGAGGAGCAGCGTGTACCCGTCGGCCTTGCTCGTGGCGACGAACTGCATGCCGACGGCGCCCGCGGCCCCCGTCTTGTTGACGACGCCCACCGGGCTCTTCAGCGTCTTCTCCAGAGCCGCGGCAACGGGGCGGGCCGTGAGGTCGGCCACGCCGCCGGGCGGGAACGGGGCGACGATCGTGATCGCCCGCGCCGGGAACACCTCCTGGGCGATGACGGCAGTGGCGCCAATGCCGGCCGTCGTGAGGACGAGCGCGATGGCGAAGGCGTACGCCAGATTGCGTCTCATATCCGGTCTCCCTTGGCGACGAGCGCGAGCCGAGCGCGCCAGTCGACGGCACGCAGGATGAACGAACGGACGTTCAGCGAGAGCAGCACGAGTCCCGCCCCGAGCAGGGTCGCCGCGATCGGGCGAGTCACGAAGATCGCGTACGCCCCGTCCGACATCGCGAGCGACTGACGGAAGCTGAACTCGATCAGCGGAGCCAGAACGACCCCCATCACGATCGGCGCGGGCTCGAGGTCGAGCTTGCGCAGCACGTAGCCGAGCGCCCCCATCCCGAGCATGATCCAGACGTCCACGACGCTGCCGTTCACTGCATAGACTCCGACGACCGCGAACATCAGGATCGCCGGATACAGGTACGAATAGGGCACCCGGAGCAGGTTCACGAACAGGCCGACGAGCGGCAGGTTGAGGATCAGGAGCACCACGTTGCCCACGTACATCGACGCGATGAATCCCCAGAAGAGGTCCGGCCGGTTCTGGATCAGGAGCGGCCCCGGTGTCACGCCGTGGACCATCAGTGCGGCGAGCATCACGGCCGGAATCGGGCCCGACGGCACGCCCAGCGCCAGCATCGGCGCGAAGGCGCCCGAGGCCGCCGCGTTGTTGGCCGCCTCGGGGCCCGCCACGCCCGCCACCGCGCCCTTGCCGAACTCCCCGGGCTGCCTCGACAGCCGCCGCTCGAGCGCATACGAGACGAAGCTCGACACGATGTGGGCCGACCCCGGCAGGATGCCGATGAGGAACCCGAGCACCGTCCCGCGCCCGATCGGCGCGGTCGACGCCCGCCACTCCTGGCGCGTCGGCAGCAGCTCCCGCAATCGAGGCCGGATCACGGCGGGCGGCGTCAGCCGACCCGCGGTCGCGAGGACCTCGGCGAGGCCGAACAGTCCCACGGCCACCGGGACGACGCCCAGGCCGTCGCCCAGCTCCACGACGCCGTAGTTGAAGCGAAAGTACCCGCTCATCTGATCGATGCCGACCATCCCGAGCAGGAGGCCCAGGGCCGCCATCGCCAGCGACTTCAGCATCGAGCCCGATCCCAGGTAGGCGAGGACGAGGAGCCCCAGCAGGAGGAGGGCGAAGTACTCCGGCGGGCCGAAGCTGAGCGCGACCGCCGCGAGAGGCGGCGCGAGGAACATCAGCGCGACCACGCTGGCCGTCCCCGCGACGTACGAGCCGACGGCGGCGATCGCCAGCGCCGCGCCGGCCCGGCCCTTCTGCGCCATCGCGTAGCCGTCGATGCAGGTCATCACCGAGGCGGCCTCTCCGGGGATCCGCATGAGAATCGCCGTCGTCGAGCCGCCGTACATGGCGCCGTAGTAGATCCCCGCCAGCATCACGACGGCCCGCGTCGCGTCCAGCCCGAACGTCGCGGGCAGCAAGAGGCTGATGCCCGCGAGCGGGCCGATCCCGGGCAGCACCCCGACCAGCGTCCCGACCACGCACCCGACGAACGCGTAGAGCAGGACGCCCGGGCTCAGGGCGACCGAGAATCCCAGGTGGAGGTTCTGGAAGGTCTCGAGCATCCCGCCGATCAGAAACCGAAGGGCCCTCTTGGCAGGGGGACCCGGAGCACGGTGTCGAAGAGGAAGAAGGACCCGGCGGCCATCGCCGTCGCGAAGACGACGGCGGCCAGGGCTCCCTTGCGCTCGACGGCGCCGACGAGGAATGCGAGCGCCACGCCCATCGTGGTCCGGTACCCCACGCGCTCCAGCGCGACGGCCGCGAACACGCACACCCCCAGGATCGCCACCGCGTGCCGCCACTCCCGCGAGTCCGGCCGCCCGAGCGGCGGCGTCCCGGCGCCCAGCATCCCGATGAGGGCTCCCAGCCCGAGGACGAGCAGCGCGAGCGCCGCCGGGACGGCCGCGGGGCCGGGGTTCGTCAGGGTGCCGAGCGGCAGCGCCCGGCTCTCCCACAGCGTGAAGGCGCCGAGCGCCACGAGTCCGAGCCCAGCCACCCGGTCGACCGTGACCATGCTCAGAGGCCGAGGAACCTCGCCGCGGTGCCGCCCTCGATCAGCGCGCCGTCGTCCGCGCCGAGCTTCGCCTCCGCGATCGCCGCCACCGGGTCCGCGCTCCCCATGTCGAACGGGTAGTCGCTCCCCATCGCCACCCGGTCGGCGCCGAACTCGGCGACGAGGAACCGGAGGTTCGCCGGGCTGTGCGTCAGCGAGTCGAAGTAGAGCAGCCGCGCGTAGTCGCGTGGCCGCCTGGGGATGGCCTCCGGGCCCTCCGGGCGCACCGACCAGCCGTAGTCGAGCCGCCCGAGCGTGAACGGGAACGCCCCGCCGCCGTGCGCGAAGCAGATCCGCAGATCGGGCAGGCGCTCCAGCACGCCACCGAAGATGAGCTTCGAGATGGCCAGGGCCGTCTCCAGCGGGTTGCCGACGATCAGCGGGAAGTAGTACTTCGTCATTCGCTCCTGGCCGACCTGTGGCGCGGCCGGGTGCACGAAGATCGCGACGTCGAGATCCCGACAGGCCGCGAAGAACGGGAAGAGCGCCGGATCATCGAAGTCCCGCCCGCCCGGGCAGGTCCCGATCTCGACCGCGCGCAAGCCGAGCCGCTCACGGGCGTGCCGCAGCTCCTCGATCGCCAGCCCCGTGTCCTGGAGCGGCACGGTCGCCATCCCCACGAAGCGCCGCGAATGGCGAGCGACCACGGCGGCCACGTTCTCGTTCTGCATCCGGGCGAAGGCCTGCCCCGCCCGGGCGTCCGCCCAGTAGCAGAGCATGACCGGGGGCGGCGAGAGCGCCTGGCGGTCGATCCCCAGCCGGTCCATGTCCTCGATGCGTCGCTCCGGCCGCCACGACCGGTCGTCGACCTCGCGGAAGACGGCGTCGCCCGTCATGATCGTGGCCCGGCAGGCGTCCCGATGGACCAGCCGCGGCCATCGGCCGCCGCCGTAGCGGCTGGCGAAGTCCTCCCAGCGCTCCGGCACGACATGGGTGTGCAGGTCGATGCGCACTACCGGCGGCCGAGCCCCGTCACGGCCCCGCCGCCAGGGAGGCGGCCACCGGCCGCGGGCGCAGCAGCCGGACGAGCGGGGGTACGGTGACGGCCAGCACGCCCAGCAGGAGCAAGGTCAGCGTCAGGGGCCGTCCGAGGATCGCGAGGAGGTTACCGCGCTCCATGAAGAGCGTCTGCCGTAGTGTCTTCTCCATGAGCGGACCCAGGACGAGCGCGACCACGAGCGGGGACGGATCGATGGCGAGCTTCCGGAGCCCGTAGCCGAAGATCCCGAAGACGACGAGCACCCAGAGGTCGAGCTGGCTGTTGTTGAGGCTGTAGGCGCCCACCAGGCAGAGCAGCAAGACCAGCGTGGCCAGAAGGTGCTGCGGAAGCCGCAGCACGCTGACGAACAGCCCGACGAGCGGCAGGTTGAGGACCAGCAGGATGAGGTTGCCCACGTACATGCTGGCCACGACCCCCCAGAACACCTCGGGTCGCTGGCTGATCAGAAGGGGCCCTGGCTGGATGCCGGTGATGATCAGGGCGCCGAGGAGAATGGCCGTGGCCGGCGAGAACGGAATGCCCAGCGACAGGAGCGGCACCATCGCGCCCGCGGTGGCGCCGTTGTTGGCGGCCTCCGGTCCGGCCACGCCCTCGATGGCGCCATGACCGAACCGCTCGGGGTGCTTCGAGACCTTGCGCTCGAGCTTGTAGGCGATGAAGGTGGACAGGACGGTGGCGGGGCCAGGGATGAGGCCCGTGAGGAACCCGACCGCGGAGCCGCGCGCGATCGGCAACGCCGACAGCTTCCACTCGGCGCGCGTTGGCAGCAGCTCGCGAAGCCGCACCGCGGCGATGTGGGCCTTCCTGAGACCCGACTCGGCGATCAGCAGCACCTCGGCCACGCCGTAGAGCCCCATGATGACCGGCACCAGCTCGATCCCCTGGGAGAGCTGGGTGGAGCCGAACGTGAAGCGTCGCACGGCCGAGATCGGCTCCATGCCGACGGTGCCCAGGGCCAGGCCGATCGCGACCATGAGGAAGGCGTGTATCACCGACCCGCCCGACAGGCGCGAAAGGAGGAGCAGCCCCGCCGCCGCCATGGCGAAGTACTCGGGTGGACCGAAGCGCAGCGCCTGGTCGGCCAGCCAGGAGGCGGCCACCGCGATGCCCACGACGCCGAGCGAGCCGGCGACGAACGAGCCCACCGCCGCCACCGCGAGGGCCGCCCCGGCCCGCCCGTTCCTGGTCATCTGATAGCCGTCGAGGGCGGTGACGACGGACCCCGCCTCGCCGGGGACGTTGACCAGGATCGCCGTCGTCGAGCCGCCGTACATCGAGCCATAGTAGATGCCGGCCAGCATGATGAGGGCCGTCGCCGGCTCGAGGGAGAACGTCGACGGCAGCAGTAATGCCATGGCTCCGACCGGCCCGATGCCGGGCAGGATACCGACGATCGTGCCGACCAGGACGCCCGCGAAGCAGGCCACGAGGTTGGTCGGCATCAGCGCGACGGAGAAGCCGTACGCGAGACCCTCGAGGGGGCCCATCAGTCGAGGAGCACGCCGCGCGGAAGCGGTACGCCCAGCAGCACGCCGAAGACGTAATAGGAGACCAGGGCGCACGCCAGGGCGGTTCCCCCGGCTGCCGCCCATCCGGCCCCCAGGCAGCGCAGCATCAGACCGACGAAGAGAAGCGCGGCGACTGGGTATCCCGTCCAGGGCAGGAGCAGACAGAAGCCGACGAGGAGAACCACCGTGGCGGCGACCCGCCCGCGTCCCTCGCCTGGAGCCAGGCGACCGGCGGCCACCGGCCCCCGCCGGAACGCGCTCACGACCCAGGCGAGCGCGACGACGACCCCGAACGCACCGACGGCCACGGGGAAGAAGCCGGCTCCGGGCCGCGCCGCCGTGCCCCGGGGCAGCGGCAGCGCGTTGGCGAGATACAGCGCCGCTCGCCACGAGCACGGCGAGCGCCAGCAGCCGCTCCGTCATCGGCCTACGGCTTCTTGATCATCCCGAGGCGCATCAGGATATCGGTGTGCGCCTTGTACTCCTTCCAGAGGTCGGCGCGGAGTTGGTTGCCGGCGCGGTAGTCGATGTCGATCCCCCGCTGCTTGATCGTGTTGACGAACTGCGGCTCCTCCATGGCCGCCCGCGCTGCGTCGTGCAGGAACTTCAGGGCGGGTGCGGGCGTGCCCTTGGGCGCCACGAACATGAACCACACACCGTTGGCGGCGTCCCAGCCCACCTCTTTGGCGGCCGGTGCTTCGGGGAAGTACGGGTGGCGCTTGGGCTGGAAGACCGTGAGCACCCGCATCTTCCCGCCGTCCACCAGCGGCTTGACCTCGCCGGGCTGGGCGACCAGCCCTTCGATGTGGCCGCCGAGAAGGGCCGGGCTCGACTCGCCCCAGCCCGAGAACGGCACGTGGGTGATGTCGACGCCGGCCAGGCGCTTCACTTCCTCGAGGTTCAAGTGGCTGGAGGTGCCCTCGCCCGGGGAGCCCACCCGCAGCTTGCCCGGACTGGCCTTGGCGGCGCCGACGAACTCCTGGACCGACTTCCAGGGTGCGTCGGCCCTCACCGCGAGCAGCGGGTAGTACGAGACGACGTTGATGATGGGCTCGTAGTCGTCCGGTGTCTTGTACGGCAGGTCGGTGAGCTGCGGGTGGATGACGAGGGTGGAGAGCGGCGCGAGGATGATCGTGTAGCCGTCGGGTTTGGCCTGGACGAGCTCCGCCACCGCCAGCGAGCCGCCCGCACCCGGCCGGCTCACGATGGCCACGCCCTTCGGGAACTTGCTCTTGAGGCCCTCGTTGAGCGCGCGGGCCACGATGTCCACCATGCCTCCAGCCGGATAGCCGGTCAGGATCGTGAGTGGACGCTCGGGATACTGAGCGGCCGCCGGCCAGGCGGTCACGGTCAGGAGCAGCAACGCGGTGGAGATGATCCGAAGCATGGGCCCTCCTCCGTGTCGAGGCATCGCACGTAGCAAGGGGCGGGTCGCGAGGGACTCTAGCACGACTCGCCGATCACGAGCTTGGTCGCCGGTCCTCACCTTCACGCCTTGACGGCCCGGAGCATCCCCCAGCGCGCGACCGAGCGGGCCTCGAGCGTCTGGAAGATGACCCGCTCGAAGAGGAGGCCGAGGCCGCCGATGACGACGAGCACGCCCATCATCACGGTGGCGCAACCGCTGCGACCCCGCGGCTCATCGGATGACCTCGTCCGCTCGGGACAGGATCGACTGGGGGATGGTCAGCCCCAGCGCCTTCGCGGTCCTGAGGTTCACGATCAGCTCGAACTTCGTCGGCTGCTCCACGGGCAGATCGGCCGGCTTCGCACCCTTGAGGATCTTGTCGACATATACGGCGGCGCGACGGAACAGCTCCGCGACCTTTGTTCCGTAGGCGATCAGGCCCCCGGCCTCCGCGTAGTCCCGCCCGCTGTACACAGTGGGAAGCCGATGCTTCAAGGCCAGCTCGGCCAGGTATTGGCGCTCTCCGAAAAACAATGGGCTGTTGACCACGAAGAGGCTCACAGGACGCTCCCTCGAGATCGTCGAGAAAGCGCCGGCGAATTCGGCTCGACCCCGGACGGTGACGAGGTGGAGGCGCACCCCCAGCGTCTGCGCCGCCGCCTCCGCCTCTTGGACCAGAATAGCGGTGGCCGTACTCCCGGCGTCCCCGAGGAGCGCCACGCGGGAGGCTCCGGGGACGAGTTGCCAGGCCAGCTCGAGCCGCTTCGCGGTGAGTTCAGGGTTCAGCGTCGTGAGGCCGGTCACGTTCCCGCCCGGCCGCGCGAGGCTCGCCACGACCCCAAGGCCGACGGGGTCCGATCCGGTCGCCATGACGATGGGGATCGTCGCCGTCGCCTGCCGCGCGGCCGGAATGGCGGACGTGCCCGCCGTCACGATGGCGTCGACCTTGAGCCGGACGAGCTCGGCCGCGAGCGCCGCCAGCCGCTCAGGCTTCCCATCGGCGCCCCGGGCTTCGAAGATCACGGTCTGGCCCTCGACATATCCCAGCTCGTGCATCCCCTGGCGGAACGCATCCCAGAGCGGCGCCCGGCCCGCGAGGGAGCCGGTCTCCAGGATCCCGATCCGGGGCACCGGCTTGGAGGGCTGGGCGCTCGCACTCCAGGGGCCCAGCAGGCACAGGGCGAGAAGGAGTCGCAGCCGGCTCACCGGAAACTCACATGGGCCCCGGGCCGCTCAACCCTTCATCGCCTGCTCGAGCAGGTCGCGGCGCAGGGTCTTGTCCCAGTCGGGCATGGTCTTGATCCGCCCCGCCTTCATCAGGCTCTCGGCCTCGGCCGCCGTGTAGGCGCGGAACTCCGGGCTCATCTCCACCTTGACGTCGAAGCGTCCCAGCGCCTTCCGCACCACCGCCGGCGTCACCTGGTAGCCCCGCTCGTTCAGCACTCGGTCACGACGGTCGCGGCCCGCTGGGGATCGTCGCGGAAGATCCGCGCAGTGGCGATCCAGCCCCGGAGAAACTGCACGGCGGCGTCGCGGCGCTTCGAACTTCGGCGCGACGCGGGTCTGGAACACCGCGTCGGTGCTGCTGGTGTGGATGTCCCGGACCTCGAGCAGACCGATCCCTCCTTCGCCTACTGGTCGCGGGGGCAGGATAGGGCACTGCCCGCGCCCACTGCAACAGCAGCCTCGTCGTCACGGTTCTCGACCAGCAGCGGGATTGACAGCGGCGCGAGGGCCCTCGTACGGTGGACGCGCCGTCTCGAAGGGGGTTCCATGAAGATCAGCGCGTTCCACCTGATGCCGCACCGGGAGCTGCCGGCGGACTTCGAAGACCGCTACGAGTCCGTCTGGGTCACCCCGCCGTGGTGGGAGCTGGCCGACGCCCGCCGGGTGGGCCAGTACTACAACTGGACGCTGGACGAGCTCCTCCACGCGGCCCGCTCCGGCTTCGACGGGGTCTGCACGAACGAGCACCACCAGAACGCCTACGGCTTCATGCCGAGCCCGAACCTCATGGGGAGCGTCCTGGCGAAGCTCACCCAGGGCATGGACGTCGCCATCGTCCAGATGGGCTCCACGCTCCCCACGTCGAACCCGCCCATCCGCGTCGCCGAGGAGTACGCGATGCTCGACTGCATCAGCGGCGGGCGGCTGGTGGCCGGCCTGCCGCTCGGCAGCCCCATGGACGTGAACCTCTGCTACGGCATCACGCCCATGGAGCAGCGGGAGCGCTACCGGGAGGCGTTCGCCCTGACGCTGAAGGCCTGGCAGGCGCGCGAGCTCTTCGCCTGGAACGGGCGGTACTACCAGCTGGCGAACGTGAACCTCTGGCCGCGGCCGATCCAGGAGCCCCATCCCCCGGTGTGGGTCCCGGGCTCGGGGAGCGTCAGCACCTTCGACTTCGCCGTCGAGAACGAGGTCTGTTACTGCTTCCTCAGCTACTCGGGCGCCCGCTCGGCCAAGGTCCTGATGGACGGGTACTGGGACGTGGTGTCGAAGAGGGGGCGGGAGCCGAATCCCTACCGCGCCGGATTCCTCCAGCTGGTCGCCGTGTCCGAGACCGACGCCCGCGCCGAGGAGGAGTACGCGCGGCACGTCGAGTACTTCTATCACAAGTGCCTCCACATCCCGGGCCCCTGGTTCTCGCCGCCCGGGAACCAGGACTACCGGAGCCTGATGGCCTCCATACGCAATCCGGTGCGCCGGCCGGAGAACCCGAAGGACCTCAGGTATCGGGACTTCGTCGAGAAGGGATACGTCATCGCCGGGAGTCCGGCCACGGTCCGCCAGCGCCTCGAGGAGGAGGTCGTGAAGACGCTGCGCGTGGGGAACCTCATGCTGCTGGTGCAGATCGGCTCCATGCCCCACGAGCTGACCATGAAGAACATCACCCTCCTCGGTCGGGAGGTCTTGCCCTACCTCCGGGGAATCTGGGACGACGAGGGCTGGGTGAACGACTGGTGGCCGCGACGGCTCCGGGACGCCGCGCCGAGACCGGCGGCGCACGCGACCGCCTGATGGCGCCGGAGGCGCGGACCGTCCCCGTCTGGCAGGACCAGGTCCACCTGCGCGTCCTGTCCAAGGGCCGGGGGCCAGCGCTCGTGTTCTTCCACGGCCCGTGGGGCCTCCACTGGGATCCGTTCCTCGACGAGCTCGCGCGGGGCTTCACCGTCCACGCCCCGGAGCATCCCGGCACGAGCCCGGGACGGCCGGACGACATCTACGCGCTCGACGGCATGTGGGACCTGGTCTCGTGCTACGAGGAGCTGCTCGACGGGCTCGGGCTCACGCGGGCGGCGCTGGTGGGCCACTCGTTCGGGGGGATGGTGGCCTGCGAGGTCGCGGCCGCGTCCCCGCGTCGGGTCAGCCACCTGGTGCTCATCGACGCGCTCGGCCTCTGGCGCGATGACGCCCCCATCCCCAACTGGATGCTCCTGCCCCACGGCGATCTCGCCGGCCACGTCTTCTCGGACGCCGACGGCGAGGCCGCGCGCCGGATGTTCGTGCCTCCGGAGGACCCGGAGGCGCGGATCATGGCGCGGGTCGGGCTCCAGTGGGCCATGGGCGCCACGGGGAAGTTCCTCTGGCCGATCCCGGACAAGGGGCTCCGGAAGCGCATCCACCGCGTCCAGGCCCCGACCCTCCTCGTCTGGGGCAAGGAGGACCGGCTCGTACCGCCCGTCTACGCGGAGGAGTTCGCTCGCCGCATCGCCGGGGCGCGGGTGGAGATCGTGGACCAGGCGGGGCACGCGCCCCACCTGGAGCAGCCCGACGCGGTCGCCCCGCTGGTTCGCGACTTCCTGAGCGCGTAGCTTCCTCCGCCGTGCGGTTCGGCATCATCCTGACCAACCAGCATCCGCCCGGCGCGCCGATGGTCGAGCGGTTCGCCGACGCCATCGAGCAAGTCCGCCTGGCGCGGGACCTCGGATTCGACGTGCTGGTGTTCGGGCAGCACTTCCTGCTGAACGAGTTCCAGGCGCCCCAGCCGGCCGTGGCGGCGGCCCGGCTCGCCGCCGAGGCCGGCTCGATGCGCATCGGGATCACGATCTACCTCTTGCCGCTGCTCAACCCGGTGGCGGTGGCCGAGGAGGCCGCCTCGTTCGACATCATCACGGGCGGGCGCTTCATCTTCGGCATCGGCCTGGGCTACCGCGAGGAGGAAGACCAAGCCTTCGGCCTCCGCGCCGGTGAGCGGGTGCCGAGACTTCTCGCTCACCTGGAGGTGATCAAGAAGCTCTGGGCCGGCGTGCCGGTCGACTTCGAGTCGCCCTACTGCCGGCTGCGACAGGCGACCATGGCGCTGCGTCCGGTCCAGCGGCCGCATCCACCGATCTGGGTGGCGGCCAACAACGACCGCGCCGTGGAGCGGGCGGCCGAGATCGGCGACACCTGGATCATCAACCCCCACGCGACCCTGGCCACGATAGGGCGTCAAATGGCGCTGTACCGGGCCGCGCTCGCGCGCCAGCAGAAGCCGTTTCCGGCCGAGCTGCCGATGATCCGCGAGATCTGCGTGGCCGGCAGCCGCGCGGCGGCGCTCGCGCTGGCCCGTCCGGGCCTCGAGCAGAAGTACCGGGCCTACGTCGCCTGGGGGCAGCACAAGGCGCTGCCCAACGACGACGACATGACCCAGGCGTTCGACGAGCTGCTGCGGGACCGCTTCATCCTCGGCGACCCGACCCGCTGCGCCGACGAGCTCCAGCGCTGCGTGGACGAGACGGGGGCCAACACGCTGATCTTCCGTGTCGGCTGGCCCGGCATGGCCCAGGAGAGCATCCTGCTCAACCTGCGGATGCTGGGGGAGCAGGTCCGGCCGCGCGTCACGGCGAAGCCGGCACGGGCGATCCCGTAGAGCGAGGAGCGCGCCTCCTGTCTCCGCCACCCGAGCGACGGCTCACGCTTCGGGGAGCAGCTTTCGGATCATCTCGAGGAGGGTGAACGGGCTGTAGGGCTTCGCCAGGTACGTGGACGCCCCGGCCTCCTTCGCCCGCTGCTCGTCGCCGCTCAAGGCGAAGGACGTGATGGCGATGATCGGCGTGTCCGCCGTGGCCGGCTCCGCCCGGAGCCGGCGCGTGGCCTCGAAGCCGGAGATCTTGGGGAGCTGGACGTCCATGAGGATCAGGCCGGGGCGCTCCGCGAGCGCCATCTCTACGCCCGCCTCGCCGTCGGGCGCCTCGATCAGCCGGTAGGACGTGCGCCGCAGGAGATCGCGGACGATCTTCCGGTTCAGCTCGTTGTCCTCGACGTAGAGGATGGTCTTGCCGCTCATGCCGTCTGGCCTCCCGCCAGGCGAAGCGGGATCGAGAACGAAAAGGTCGAGCCCTTCCCCGGCTCGCTCTCGACCCAGATCCGGCCCCCGTGCATCTCCACGAACTTCTTGGTGATGCTGAGCCCGAGCCCGGTCCCCCCGAACTCGCTCGCGACGGCCGCGTCGCCCTGCCTGAACTCGGCGAACACGGTCTCGAGCTTGTCCGGCGCGATGCCGATCCCCGTGTCGGTGACGCGATACACGAGGAGGTCGTCCTGGAGCTCGACCGAGATCGCGACGCGCCCCGCTCGGGTGAATTTCAGGGCGTTCCCGGCGAGATTCATGAGGCACTGGGTGATCCGCCCGGCATCGCCGTACCCCAGGGGGATGTCCGCGGGGGCCGAGGCGACGAGCTCCAGCCCCTTCTCCGCCGCCAGCGGGTGGAGCGAGGCCCGCACCCGCTCCACGATGTCCTGGACCGCGTAGTCCGTCGGCGCGAGCTCCATGCGCCCGGCCTCGATCTTGGAGAGGTCGAGAACGTTGTTGATGAGGCGCAGGAGGTGCTTCCCGCTGTTCTGGATGTCGGTCAGCGGCTCCCTCAGATCGGGCGACAGCTCCCCGTAGATCTCGCCGAGGATCATCTCGTTGAACCCGAGGATCGCGTTCAGCGGCGTCCGGAGCTCGTGGGACATGTTGGCGAGGAACTCCGACTTGTGGCGGCTGGCCGCCTCGAGCTGCCGGCTCTTGTCCGCGATCTCTCGGAAGAGCCGGGCGTTCTGGATGGCCAGCGCCGACTGCGTCGCGAAGGTCTTCAGGACGTCGATGACCTCGGGCGGGAACTCTCCCGGCGTCTTCCGGTT
>CAWCVP010000008.1:0-182533 GCA_963799055.1 uncultured Candidatus Rokubacteria bacterium | reverse complement strand
ATGTCCGCGCCACGACAATCGCCGCGTCGAACGCGGCCTGCCCGAGCGCGAAGGGGAGGAGGTCGACCTGGTCGACCGGGACGACCGAGGCGCCCGAGGTCACGGCATGCTGCAAGTCCAACTGCTTGCCGCGTCCCGACCGTGCCGACGCAGAGACGGCCACGATCAACAGATATATGGGACCAAAACAAAAGTATCATCGAACCGCGCCGCCCCGCAATTGGACCTTGGTCCCATTTTTCAGCACAAGCGCGGCGGGCTACTTCCGGCACAGGTCGATCGAGTGCCCCCTCTCGACCCCGTGCCGGCGATCTCCGTGGGGATGCCCAGCCAGCAGCGGGTTAGGCTCGCTCGAAGTCTTCCTGGTGGAACCGACCGCGTCTGACTACAAGGAACGGAATCGGACTACGTGAAGTGGTTAAGAGACCCATTCGACTCGACTGACGGTAGGCTCGGGCGGCACCGGATCGGTTCCGGCCTGGCCCGAGGTCGTCGGAGCTCTGCGGCGCCATCGGGCGCAATCCGCAGACCGCGCGTCAGGCCGGGGTGAACATGGGGACCGGGGGGCCGCCCTCGCTCGGCTTGAAGACCGCGCGCACCGCCTGGCCGATGCGGATCGCCTCGAGGTCGCAGTCGACGAGGTTCGTCAGCATCGTCGGCCCCTCCTCGAGCGTCACGTAGGCGATGGCGTAGGGCTCCGGCACGCGGCGCATGACGCTGTAGGTGTAAATCGTCCCGCGCCCCGACGCGGTCCGCCACTCGGTGGCGTCGCTGCCGCAGAAGGGGCAGATGGCGCGCGGATAGTGGTGGGCCCGGCCGCACGCCGTGCACTGCTTGACCACCAGCCGCCCTTCGGCGGCGGCGTCCCAGAAGGGCTTCGTCTCCGGCGTCACCTGCGGCGCGGGGATCTTCCGCGTCGGCGCCACGGGCCTACTCCCGCTCCATGATGAGGGTCGCGCTCATGTGCCGGGTCCCGACCGACCCCCCGGTGCCGTGGGCCAGCGCGACGTCGCAGTTCTTCACCTGCACCTTGGGATGCGCCTCGCCGCGCAGCTGCCGGACGGCCTCGATGACCTTCGTCATCCCGCCGCGGTTGGCGGGATGGTTGTTGCAGAGCCCGCCGCCGTCGGTGTTGAAGGGCAGCCGGCCGACGCCCGAGATCAGGTTGCCGTCGGCCACGAACGGGCCGCCCCGCCCCTTCTCGCAGAAGCCCAGGTCCTCCAGGGTCATGACCACGGTGCTCGTGAAGCTGTCGTAGATGGACGCGTACTTGATGTCGCTCGGCGTGACCCCGGCCTCGGCGAACGCGGCGGGGCCCGACCACGCCGCGCCCGTGTACGTGAGGTCGAGGGCGCCGCCCATCTGGAGCTTGGGCGCCTCGCCGGCGCCGAGCAGCCGCACGCGCGGACGGCGGAGACGCCGGGCGACCTCGGGCGCGGCGACGACGAGGGCGCCGCCGCCGTCGCTGATCACGCAGCAGTCGAGGCGATGCAGCGGGTCGGCGATCATCGGGGAGCCGAGCACGTCCTCGACGGTGACGACCTCGCGCAGCATGGCGTGGGGATTGTGCTGCGCGTGGTGCGACGCGGCGACCTTGACCCAGGCGAGCTGGGCGCTGGTCGTGCCGAACTGGTGCATGTGGCGCATGGCGGCCATGGCGTACATGTTGACCGTCGTCGGCGCGTACGGGAACTCGAACGGCCCGTCGGGCACGGCGGCGACGGGCGCGCGCGGCACGGTGCCGGTGGCCATGCCCTCCGAGCGGGGCCGCCCCGCCAGCGTGATCAGCGCCACCGAGCACTTGCCCAGCGCGATCGCCTCGGCGGCGTGCCCGACGTGGAGCACGTAGGACGAGCCGCCGGTGTCCGTGGAGTCCACGTGCCGGAGCCTGAGTCCCAGGTAGTCGGCCATCGACAGCGGCCCGAGCCCGGGCGCGTCGCCCGCGCAGAAGTAGCCGTCGACGTCGTCCTTGGTGAGCCCGGCGTCCGCGAGCGCGCCCTGGGCGACCTCGGCGTGGAGCTGGGCGACCGTCTTGTCGTCCGCCTTGCGCGTGGGGTGCTCGAACGCGCCGACGATGTAGGCCTTGCCCTTGATGCTCATCGACCTGCCGTTGTCTCCTCCGGCCCTTGCGGGCTCACGAGGCATGCCCGATGCGAGAAGGAACCACGCCCTACGCGAGGACGCCGCTCACAGAGCGGAGGATCGAGCGTTCGGGCGAGGGCGTCTGGGACACGCGCACACCGTACGGATGACGTCGCGGCATGTCAATGGAAGGATCGGGGCGGTGGCCTCGGGCAGGACCTGCGGCGACCGGTATATAGTGTGGGCGGCGCCCCGGGCGCGCGCGCAACGCGGCCGGACGGAGGTGACGGGTCCCGATGGACACGAGCTGCGACACCCTGGTGGTCCTGGGCTCCGAGACGCGCGACGGCCGGACCCTCTTCGCCAAGAACAGCGACCGCCCGGCCACCGAGTGCCAGCCGCTCGACCCGGTGCCGGCCCGGCGCGCCGCCGCCGGGCACACCGTGCGGTGCACGTACCTCGAGATTCCCGAGGTCCCCGAGACGCTGGCCGTCCTCGGCAGCCGTCCCTGGTGGATCTGGGGCTTCGAGCACGGCGTCAACGCGCGGGGCGTGGCGATCGGAAACGAGGCGCTCCACACGCGGGAGACGCCCGCCGAGACGGGCCTTCTCGGGATGGACCTCGTCCGGCTCGGTCTCGAGCGCGGGCGGACCGCCGACGAGGCCAAGCGCGTCATCACGGATCTCCTCGAGCGCCACGGCCAGGGCGGCAGCGCCCAGCACGGCGGCCGCCGCTACTACCACAACAGCTTCATCGTCGCGGACCCCGGCACGGCCTGGGTGCTGGAGACCTCCGGCCGCCACTGGGTCGCGCGGCGGGTGCGCGGGCGGGCGGCGATCTCCAACCTCGCGACCATCGGCGACGACTGGGACGAGGCGTCGCCGGGGATCGAAGCCTACGCGGCGGAGCGCGGCTGGTGGACGCCGGGGTCCGGTCGCCGGTTCGACTTCCGCGCCGCCTTCGAGAACCCCGAGCCGCGATTCCGAGCGGAGGGCCGCTACGGCCAGAGCTGCCGCTTCCTCGCGGCGGCCGGCCGCCCCGGCGTGCCCGACATGCTGCGGCATCTCCGGGATCACTACGACGGCGGAACCGTCCACCGTCCCGGCCGGCCGGATGGGGATCCCCGGGGGTGGTCGATCTGCATGCACCCGGAGCCGGCGACCGGCGCGACCGCCGCGGCGATGGTGGCGGAGCTCGGCGGAGACGGGCCGGTGGTCGCCTGGTGCGCGCAGACGACCCCCTGCACGAGCATCTTCCTGCCCCTGGCCGTCGGGACCGAGCTGCCGGACGCCCTCACGCGCGGCTCGGGCGACCCGGACCCGGCGTCCGCCTGGTGGCTCATGAAGGAGCTCGGGGACGGCGTCATGAAGCGATCCCATCGGCCGCACCCCCGTCGTCCAGTCCACGTGGCACGCCTGGGAGCGACGGCTCCTGGCCGAGGTCGCGGCCGACCGCCACGCCGCCGGCCGCGATGTCGCCGAGCGTGTCGAGCGGATGCTGACCGCGCGCGAGGCGCTCCTCGAGCAGATGGCGGCGGGCCGGTTCGCCGTCCATGGAGGGTAGGGCCATGCCGAGAGCCGCGCTCCGCGCACGACGCCATCGCGCCGGACCCTTCTCGCCGGCGCCGCCGCCCTCGGCGCGACGGGCGCGCTCGCGCCCGCGCTCCTGCGGCGGCCCGCTCACGCCCAGGAGCCGCGCCCCGGCGGCGTCCTCAAGGTGGCGATCATCGGCGAGCCGCCGTCGCTCGACGCCCACTGGACGACCGCGAGCCTCACGTACGACGTGACGTCGCATCTCTACGAGCCCCTCTTCACGCTGGACGAGCGCTACGGCGTCGTGCCCATGCTCGCGGAGGGCCACACGGTCGCGGAGGGCGGCAAGACCTGGACCATCCGCCTCCGGCGCGGCGTGCCGTTCCACAACGGGAAGGAGTGCTCCGCCGAGGACGTCGTCGCATCGATCACGCGGTGGGGCCGGATCGCCAGCGTCGGGAAGATCCTGTTCAAGAACGTCCAGTCGATGCAGGCGAAGGACCGCTACACCGTCGAGCTCCGGTTCGCGGGCTGCTCGGGGCCGGTGCTCTCGGCCCTCGCGAACGCCGGCCAGTTTCCGGCGATCTACCCGAAGGAGGTGGTCGACGCGGCGGGCGACGGCCAGATCAAGGACTTCGTGGGCACGGGGCCGTTTCGCTTCGTGGAGCGGATCCCCGACCGCCACATCCGCATGGCGCGCTTCGATCGCTACGCCGCGCGCGCGGAGGCCCCGGCCGGATACGGGGGGCGGCGGACGGCCTACGTGGACGAGCTCCACTTCATCCCGGTCCCGGACGTGTCGGTGCGGGCGGCCGGCGTCGAGTCGGGCGAGTTTCACTTCAGCGACTGGATCTCTCCCGACAACTACGAGCGCCTCCACCGGAACGCCCGGCTGGACGTGATGATCGTCAAGCCCAACGAGTGGGTCAGCGCCATCTTCAACAAGAAGCAGGGGCCGTTCAGCAATCGCCTGCTGCGCCAGGCCGTCGTCGCCGCCCTCGACATGGAGCCGATCATGAAGGCGGCGGTCGGGGGCGCGGACTTCTACCGGCTCGACCCCAGCCTGATCTTCCGGGAGCAGGTGTGGTGGTCGGAGGCGGGCAAGGACGTGTACAACCGACCGGACCGCGAGAAGGCCAAGCGTCTCATGCGCGAGGCCGGGTACAAGGGCGAGCCGATCCGCTGGATGGCGACCCAGTTCTACGACTGGATGTACAAGTCGGCGCTCGCCGCCAAGCAGCAGCTCGAGGACGTCGGGTTCAACATCGACCTCCAGGTGCTGGAATGGGCGACGGTGGTCCAGCGACGCAACGACCCGAAGCTCTACGAGATCTTCACGACCGGCATCGGCTTCAACACCGATCCGTCCCAGATGGTCATCCTTTCTTGCGACTGGCCCGGGTGGACGTGCGACGCGAAGCTCGACGCGCTCCAGGGGCGGCTTCAGTGCGAGACGGACTTCGCCCGACGCAAGGCGATCTGGGAGGAGATCCAGCGATGGTTCTGGGAGGAGGTCCCGGTGGTGAAGCTCGGGGACTTCTTCACCCTCCGCGTCAAGCAGAAGGGCGTTGCCGGGTACGCGAACCGCTACCGCCCCTTCTTCTGGAACGTAGGCCTCGCTCGGTAGCCTCCGGGCCGCCACGCGGGCCCGACGCCGCACCATGATGGCGCGGGTCGGCCTGGTGGCGCTCGGCGTCCTGGTCGCCCTCGGCGTCGCCGAGGGGGTGCTGCGCGTGGCCGCCGCCCTCGACCCGCAGGTCCGGTTCCTCGCCACCGGGCGTGCGGCGCGCCCGGTCGTCCGCCACGCCACGCTCGAGGATTTCCTCGCGACACAGGCGGCGTACATCACCCCGCACCGCGCCTGGTACAACCACTTCAGCAACGCCTTCGGGTTCCACGACGAGGAGTTCGTCGAGCCGAAGCCTGCCGGCCGGCTCCGCATCCTGGCGGTCGGAGACTCGTTCACGTTCGCGCCCGTCCCGTACCCGCAGGGGGTGATGACCCTGACCGAGGCCGGGCTCCGCACCGCGTGCCGCGGCCGCGACCTGGACGTCCTCAACATGGGCCTGATGGGCGCGGGGATGCCCGAGTACCGGACCCTCGTGGAGCTCGGGCTCGGTCGATTCGCGCCCGACCTCGTCCTCCTGAACGTGTTCATGGGCAACGACCCGCCGAATCTCCACCGACACGTCCACGATCGGTCGCCCGTCGAGCGCGCCCTGCGCCGCTCGTACACGTGGACGTTCGTGAAGAACCTCGTGCGCGCGCGGCGCGGTCTCCGGGACGCGCGGGTGCCGGCGCGTGTCCAGAACCCCGGGCCGGCGGCCGCGACGCCACGTGGCGGCGCCCTCGTGGATCCGGCGGGCGCGCTCGCCCCGGACGATCCGGCGCTCGTCGGGCCCCTCTTCTCGGAGGAGGCGTACGTGGAGGTGCTCGGGTTCGATCTGGGCCGCTTGTATCGGCCGGCGGTCGACCATGAGCTTCGCGCGGCCTGGCAACCCATGCTCGCGGAGCTGGATGCCCTCGCCGCGGCCGCCCGGCGGGCGGGCGTCCCGGTGGCGCTGGCCGTCCTGCCGTCGGTCCTCCAGGTGGATCCGGCGCTGCGCGACGAGATCGTCACGCGGATCTCGTCTTCGCTCCGCTATCGAGGGCTGTCCCGCGCCGAGATCGACCCCCGGCTCCCCAACGTCATGCTCGCCGAGTACGCCCGGGCCCGCGGCACCCCGCTCGTCGACCTGACGGCCGCGTTCGCCGAGGAGGGTAGCCGCGACACGACCGAGCCGCTGTACAAGCGCCGGGACACCCACTGGACGCCGCGCGGCAACCGCCTCGCCGCGCGGGCGCTGGTCGACTTCCTGGCGCCTCTCGCGTGCCCCCGTTGATCTGCCGGTGACGCGAGGATTCCGCCGGGCGGCGTATGTCGTGGTTCTGGGCGGCCTCACGCTGGGCGCCGCGGAGCTCGTGCTGCGCGTGTGGTATCCCGCTCCGACGCGCCACTACGTGTGGCCACCGGGCCTTCGCGTCGACTTCGCGCCGACCGACGCGGCGACCCCGGGCGTGTCCGGGCGCGGGCGCTTCCGGACGAACCGCCTCGGCCTCCGGTCGGACGAGCCCTTCGTCGACGCTGGCCGGGTCGTGTACGTGCTCGGGGGTAGCACGGCCGCCGACCTCTATCTGGATCAGGAGGAAGCGTGGGTCCACCTCGTGCAGGAGGGCCTCAACCGGCGACCCGGCCAGCCGCGGACGTGGGTCGGCAACCTGGCGCGCCCGTCGCTGGCGAGCGTCCATCACCTCATCCACCTCGAGCGCCTCCTGCCGGAGCTGCCGCGCGCGAACCTCCTCGTCGCCCTCGTCGGGGTCAACGATCTCCAGCTCGCGCTCAAGTCGAGCTACCTCGACGCGGCGACGCCCGAGACGCACCTCGCACTGGCGTTCGCCCTCCGACCACCGACGGGCGACGTGGGGGACAGGCTGGCGACGGTTCGGGCGGCGCGCCTCGTCTGGCGGACCTGGCAGCAGACGCGTCTCGGATTCGTCCAGACGCGAGACGGCGGAAGGCTACGCGCAGCTCCGGGAGTGCCGGCAGACCACGCCGGCCGAGAACCTAGTCGACGCCCTGCCCGACCTCGGGCCGGCGCTCGCCGAATACCGCCGGAATCTCGCGGCGCTCGTCGCCGGGGCGCGGAGCTACGGCGCTCCGATGCTGCTGCTCACGCAGCCCACTCTGTGGGCGGCCGAGTGGGACCCGCCGAGCGCGCGCGCCTCCTGGCCGGCGGGCTCGGCCCCATCAAGACCTGGTGCACGCACCGCCGCTACTATTCCCCCCGCGCCCTGGCCGAGGGGATGCGCGCGTTCAACGACGTCCTGCGAGGCGTGTGCCGGCTGCCGGACGTCCTTGCCGCGATCTCGCGGCGTCCGTGCCAGCCCGGGCCGAGTTCTTCTACGACGACATGCATCTGTCGGAAGCCGGCGCGCGGCTCGTGGCCGAGCTGGTGACCGGATGGATCCTCGAGCTCCCGGGCGTCCTGACCCGCCCGTGCACCCGGTCCGCTCGCGGGACCCGTGCTAGACTCCGGACGTGTCCGCCGGAACGCCGTCGCAAGCGCGGGACCACGGCGTCACCGCCCGGGCCCGCGCCGTGTGGCAGTGGTGGACGCGCGTGGCCCGCCGCATCGGGGACGTCCAGGCGCGGATCCTGCTGAGCCTCTTCTACTTCGTGATCCTCGCCCCGTTCGCGCTCGTCCTCCGCCGGAAGGACCCCCTGGCGATCCGGCCGGCGCCCCGCGCGGCTGGCGGTCGCGCGAGGCCGCCGCGCGTCCGGTCGCCGAGCAGGCCCACCGGCAGTCCTGATGGACATCCTCGGCGTCTCCTGCTACTTCCACGACGCGGCGGCGGCGCTCGTGCGCGACGGCCGCCTCGTGGCCGCCGTGGAGGAGGAGCGCTTCAGCCGGAAGAAGCACGACTACGGGTTCCCGGCCCAGGCGATCGACTTCTGCCTCCGCGCGGGCGGCATCTCCGGCGCCGCGCTCGACTACGTGGCGTTCTTCGAGAAGCCGTTCCTCAAGTTCGAGCGCCTCCTCCTCACGTGCATGCAGGGCTTCCCCCGGTCCCGCCGCCTGTTCCAGGAGGCCATGATCCCGTGGCTCGGGGACAAGGTGTGGATCCGCCACCATCTCCAGACGCGGCTCGGCGTGCCCGCCTCGCGGATCCTGTTCAGCGAGCACCACCTCTCGCACGCCGCCAGCGCCTTCTACTGCTCGCCGTTTCCCGAGTCCGCGATCCTCACGGTGGACGGGGTCGGCGAGTGGACCACCGCCACCGTCGGGGTCGGGCGGGGCACCGATCTCACCGTGCTCGAGGAGATCCGGTTCCCGCACTCGCTGGGGCTTCTCTACAGCGCCTTCACCGCGTTCCTGGGCTTCGAGGTCAACGAGGGCGAGTACAAGGTGATGGGGATGGCGCCCTTCGGGACGCCACGGTACGTCGACCGCGTGATGAAGCTGATCCGGGTCGACGACGACGGCGGCTTCGAGCTCGACATGGACTACTTCGAGTTCCACCGCTCCGCCGAGCGCACCTACAGCGACCGGTTCGTGGAGCTGTTCGGCGCCGCCCGCGACCCCGCGGCCCCGTTCTTCACGGCCGCCAGCGGCTATCCCACGTACTTCGGGCCCCGGCCCGCCGACCACGCGGCGCAGGCGCGGGAGAACCAGCACTACGCCGACCTGGCGGCGAGCATCCAGGCGGTCATCGAGGACGTCGTGCTCCGCATGGCGCGGTATGCCCACCGCCGGACGGGGCTCTCCCGCCTGTGCATGGCCGGCGGGGTCGCGCTCAACAGCGTCGCCAACGGCCGCGTGCTCCGCGAGGCGCCCTTCGAGGAGCTGTACGTCCAGCCCGCGGCGGGCGATTCCGGCGGGGCGCTGGGCGCGGCCCTGTGGGCGCACCATGCGGTCCTCGGTCAGCCCCGTGGCTTCGTGATGGAGCACGCGTCGTGGGGGCAGGAGTATGCGCGATCGGAGGTCACGGAGTCCCTCGAGGCCGACGGGGTCGCCTACCGGGCCTTCGACGACGAGGATCGCCTGCTCGACCACATCGCGGATCGGCTCGAGCGGGGCCAGGTCGTCGGGTGGTTCCAGGGCCGCTTCGAGTGGGGGCCGCGCGCGCTAGGACACCGGAGCATCCTGGCCGATCCGCGCCGCGCCGACATGAAGGACCTGGTGAACGTGAAGATCAAGTACCGAGAGCCGTTCCGGCCGTTCGCGCCGTCCGTGCCGGTGGGGCGCGCCGAGGAGTACTTCGCCTTGCCCGACGCCGCCCGACACTATCCGGCCCGGTTCATGCTCTACGTCGTGGACGTCCACGACGCCAAGCGCGACGTCATCCCGGCGGTCACGCACGTGGACGGCACCGCACGGCTCCAGACCGTTCGCGAGGAGACGGCGCCGCGGTACCATCGACTCATCGAGCGGTTCGGCAAGGCGACCGGCGTGCCGGTGCTCCTCAATACGTCCTTCAACCTCAAGGGCGAGCCGATCGTCAACACGCCGGCCCAGGCCCTGGCCACCTTCGCCCGGAGCGGCATGGACGTCCTCGTGCTCGGCGACTGCGTCGTCGAGAAGCGAGCGACGGGAGGCTCGGCCGCGTGCGCCTGATCGAGCGCCTGACGAACCGGGCGGGGATCGCCGGCGAGCTCGTGCGGTTCTTCTGGGAGCGGAAGTGGTGGTGGCTGACCCCCATGATCTTCCTCCTGCTCCTCCTGGGCGGGCTGATCATCTTCGCCCAGAGCTCCGCCATCGCGCCGTTCATCTACACGCTGTTCTGAGCGCGGTGCGGAACCCCCGGTCGCGCGGCGGAGGGAAGTCTTACTCGCGCGCTCCCTCGCTCCGGTCGAGCCGGAGCACGATCGGCACCCTGACTCGGGTCCCGACGTCGTCACGGCCGCTCAGCCTGTAGTACTTGATGATCCCATCGGCGAAGGTGCGATGTAGGTGCGCCTGCGGGCATTGCGGACAGCTCCAGTACTCGCTTTGCTGAATGCGAAGCTCGCCCGCCGGGCTCCAGACGATGAGCGAAGGGCTCCGTGCCCATGCCGCCCGAGATGCTGTCGACCGTCCCGCCGGCCTGAGCTCCCGATCTCCACCTGCTCGAAGAGGATTGCGCGGGTCGCCGGTGTTCGTGATCACGATCGAGAAGGTCCAGCGCATCCGGGAACCGTACTCTTCCAACGTCTGCCGGATGTCGATGATCTCCCAGGGACGGGCCCCGACGACCCCGCAGCTTCTCGGGGGACGCTCCGGACGCGCATGCCGCGAGAGAGTCGCGGCGACCGAGCAGCGCGCCGAGGATTCCCGCGTGCCGCATGGCTCCTCCCTGCGCCTGGAACGGCGCTCCGAGATGCCGGTAGGGCCGCGTTGCCGCCGCCATACTACAATGAAGGCTAGCGGACGGCTCGCACCGGGTGGGGTCGGACTCTCGGCGATCCGGGAGTCTCGACGCCCTCGGATCGGGGCCCAGCGTTTGGAGTGGTAGCATGAGGCGTCGCGGTGCATCGGTGGCGTCGCGGTCCTGGTCCTGGCCCTCGCCGCGCCCGGCCTCGGCCAGGGCACCTGGACCCGCGGAGCGCCGCTCCTGTCGAGCCGCACCGAGGTCGCGGGAGCGGAGCTGGGGGGCCGCCTGTACGTGATCGGGGGCTTCGGCCAGGGCGGCGACCAGGTCGAGTCCTACGACCCTCGGAGCGACCGGTGGGAGCGCCGCGCTCCGCTGCCCGTATCGCTCCATCACGCCGCGGCGGTCGCGGTGGGCGGGCGGCTCTACGTGGTCGGCGGCTACGCGGGTGGTCAGTGGGCAGTCCTCGACAGCGTGTTCGAGTACGATCCGGGGACCGATCGGTGGCGGACACGGGAGCGGCTCCCCACGGCACGAGGCGCGCTCGCCGCCGCCGTGATCGACGGGCGCATCTACGCTGCCGGCGGCGTGGACGCGGGGCGGCGCAACACGGGCGCGCTCGAGGTCTACGACCCCGTGGCGGATCGCTGGGAGCCGCGCGCCCCGATGCCGGTGCCGCGCGACCACCACGCGGCGGCGGCGGTCGGCGGGAAGCTCCACGTCGTCGGCGGGCGCCTCGACGGGAGCTACGCGCGGAACGTCGACGCCCATCATGTCTACGACCCCCGGACGAACGCCTGGACGGCCCTGTCGCCCTTGCCAACGCCGCGGAGCGGCATCGCGGCCGCGGTCGTGGGATCGCGGCTGTTCGTCTTCGGCGGCGAGGCGCCGAGCGGGACCTTCGGGCAGGTGGAGGCGTTCGACGGAGCGTCGGGCCGATGGAGCACTCTCGCGCCCATGCCGACGCCGCGCCATGGGCTGGCGGCGATCGTCCTCGACGGACGGATCCACGTCGTCTCGGGCGGCCCCCAGCCGGGTGGGTCGTACAGCGCCGCCCACGAGATCTTCAGCCCCTGAGCCCGTGCCCGCGCCGCCTCCGGCGGCATCCCGCTCGGCTGTGATAGCCTGAAGCCCTCGCGCGAGATCTCCGATGGCTCTCCTCCTCGCACCCTCTGGCAGTCCCGAGGCCGTGGCGGCGGCGCTCGACGCCGGCGCCGACGCCATCTACGTCGGGCTCCGCGGCTTCAGCCGCGGCGGGGCGCGGAGCGAGCTCGAGTGGCCGGAGATCGAGGCGGCCGCCCGCCGGGCGCGGGCCCACGGGGCCGAGCTCCAGGTGGCGCTCAACACGATCCCCCGCCCCCGCGAGGAGGCGCGGCTCCGGACGACGGTGCCGCGGCTCCTCGATCTCGGCGTGCGCGCCCTCATCGTGAACGACGTGGGGCTGCTCGCGACCCTCGCCCGGGCGCATCCGGCCCTCCGCGTGACCGCCAGCATCGGCTGCGGCGCCCAGACGGCGGAGGACGTCGCCGCGTTCGCCGATCTCGGCGCCGCGGCCGTCGTCCTGCCCGCGACGATCGACCCCGACGAGGCGCGGCTGTGCGTGGCGGCGGCGCCGATCGCCGTGGAGATCATGGTGCACATGGTGGAGGAGTTCGTGCTCCTCGGCCGCTGCGCCATGCCGGGCTACTTCCAGCTCCGCCCCACGCCGCTCCCGGGCGGGGCCTCCGACGACCGGCGCCAGTCGGGCAGCATGAAGCGGGGCGGGGTGGGCGCGTGCTTCAAGGTCTGCCAGCAGCCCTGGACCCTGGAGGATCGCGCCGGCCGCCGGGCGGAGCGGTCCTTCCCCGCGCGGCAGCTCAGCCGGCTCGCCGACGTGCCGGCGTACGTTGCCGCGGGGGTGCAGGTGCTGAAGCTCCAGGGACGGAGCCTGCCTGCCGACGCGCTGGGGGCCCTGGTCGGGCGCTACCGCCGGGCGCTCGACGCGGCGGCGGCGGGCCGGCCCGCGGACCCCGGCCCCGCGCCCGAGCTCCCCGCCACCTGGACCGTCGTGGGGCGATAGGCGGATCGGGCGTGGCGGCGGCGTTCGAGCTGACCACGGCGGTCTCGAGCCTCGACGAGCTCCGTGCGTCGGACCTCACCCCCTACGACGCCGTCTACCTGGGCAATCTCTATTGCGCGCGCTACGAGGCGAACCTGCTCGAGCGTCCGGCTGCGCTGCGAGACGCGGTGCGCGCAGTCCTCGACCAGGGTCGGCGAGCCTACGTCACGACGTACGCGGCGCCACGCCAGCGGGACGTCGACGGCCTGCGCCGCGCGCTGGAGTCCGCCCGGGCGGCGGGCGCGCGGGCGGCCGAGGTGCACAGCCCGGGCCTCGCGCGCCTGGTCCGGAACGAGTTCCCGGAGCTGGCGCTCCACCTCGGACCCTTCGCGAACGTGTACACCGCCGCCGGCGCGGGGGTGTACCGGACGCTTGGCGCGGCCCGCATCGCCCCCCCGGCCGAGCTTCCCCTCGACGAGGTCCTGGGGCTCGCCCGGGCCGGCATCCCGGTGGAGATCACCGTGCACGGCAAGCTGCCGCTCGGGGTCTCGGAGGCGTGCCTCTTGCTGGGCTGCGAGGCGGAGCTGGGGGCGGGGTGTCCGGACCTCTGCCGCCAGGACGTCTTCGTCTCCCGGGGAGACTGGGTCCTGAAGTCCGTCGGCACCGGGGTCCTGAGCGGGCGGGACGCGTGTCTGGTCGAGCACCTCCCGCGCCTGGTCGCGGACGGACACCGGCACTTTCGCATCGAGGCGCTTTCGGAGACACCCGCCTACCGCCTCGCCGTGGGGCGAGTGTACCGGGAGGCGCTCGGCCGGGCGCTGGCCGGGGACGCCGCGGTCGACGCCCGATGGTGGGCAGCCCTCCGCGCGCACTCCCGCGCGGGATTCTGCAACGGATTCGCGTTCGGCCGGAGCGGCCTCGAATACGTCGGCGCTGTCCGGACGGCCGCCGACGAGGCCGGATCGACCCACGCGACGACTCCGGCCAATGTGGCCAACGTGGCAAATGTGGAAGGAGACGCGAGATGACCGAGCTCCTGTCGCCCGGAGGCAGTCTCGAGATGGTGCGTGCCGCGGTCGAGGCCGGTGCCGACTCCGTGTACGTCGGGCCGCTCGGCTGGAGCCGGCGGGAGTCGAGGTACGAGCTCCCGCATCACGACGTCGACGAGGCCCACCGGATCGCCCACGATCACGGGGCGCGTCTCCGGGTCGCGTTCAACGTGGACATCGACCCCCACGATCACGACGAGCTCCTGCGGAAGGCCGAGCGCTACGCCACCTGGCAGGTCGACGGCTTCATCATGAGGTCGTACGAGGCCATGGCCCAGGTGCGCGCGCGCTTTCCGGAGGTGCCCATCCACGCGAGCGTGGCGTGCAACATCCGGGACCGGGCGGCGATGGAGCGGGCGAAGGCCGCCGGCGCGACGCAGTTCGTCGCCTCGACCGCCCTCAACACCTTCGACCGCATCGCCGCGCTCAAGCGCACGGCCGACGAGATCGGGATCGGCGTCGAGCTCCTGATCCACAGCAACCGGTGCATCACGGGCGTGGGCGGCTGCCGACTCTACGACTACTTCTCGCCCTACTTCGAGACCGAGACCGTCCACGACTCGGACGGCTGCACCCGGACCAAGACGATCGGCAACCCGGACCAGGGCGGGAGCTGCTACCGGCCCTGCCTCGGCACCCACGTGCCCGCGATCGCCGAGCGTTTCCCGGGGCGAGTGCTCGAGTATCTCGACCGCTCGAACAACGAGATCTACGCGCTGCTCGAGGACGTGCCGCGCTACCTCGCCCTGGGGGTCACCACCCTCAAGATCCAGGGGCGCGAGTACCCCGCGCCGCTCATTGCCGAGCTCACGCGCATCTATCGCCGCGTGATCGACGAGACGCGGGAGGGCCGGGCGGACCTCGGCGCGGCGCGGACCGCCCTCGACCCCGTGCTCGCCGAGCGCGACCGCTGGCGGGCGGCCAAGACCGCGACGCTCCATCAACGGCTCCTTGCACGGATGGCGGACGCGGAGTCGGCCGCCGGCCTCGGGACCGACTGGGATCCGGCGCCGGAGGAGGCGCGGCTCCGGCGGGCCGAGGCCCGACCTTGACCGTCCGCCGCGCGGTCTCAGTCCGCGGCGGCGGGTGGGGCGGGGCGCGTGTCTTCGGGGGGCAACGTGAGCGTGATGCGGTTCCGGCCGTCGACCCGGGCGTAGCGGGCCGACACGCTCAGGCCCCGCACGAGCGCGAGGCCGAGCCCTCCGGGAGGCGCCTCCTCGGGCGTTCGACGCGCCGGGGCGACGGGGGCCGGGGTGAACGGGTCGAACTCCGGGGCGGCATCCTCGTACGTCACCTCGATGCTGCCGGCCCGGCTCGCGAGGGTGACCCAGATCGGGCCCCCGGCGGCCCGCGTAGCCATGCGCCACCGTGTTCGTGAAGAGCTCCTCCAGCACGAGCACCAGCCGCAGGACGGCGCCCCGATCGGTGCCCACGGCGGCCCCGAACGCCTCGGCCCAGGCGCGGACCTCCGCGAACGCGGGGAGACGGCCCTGGAACGTGGCCTCCGCCCGCACGGTCAGCGCCTCACCGGGTGCGTGGCCCTTGCGGGCCCTCCAGGGTATGATCAGGGGCCTGGCCGCCCGGGTGGCCTTGGGCAAAGGAGGCGTCATGCAGACATCGACGGGAAGAATCCTGGCGACGGTCCTCGGGACGGCGCTGGGGCTGCTGGCGGTCAGCGTCGCCGAGGCGCAGGACGTCGGCCGGGTCAAGACGGTGAAGGGCACGGTCCACATCGAGCGAGCCGGGCGGCAGGAGCCGGCGCAGGTCGGAAGCGGCGTGCGGCAAGCCGACATCCTGGTGACGGGTCCTGACGGGGCGGTCGGCGTCACGCTGGCCGATGACACGCTCCTGTCGGCGGGGCCGAACAGCGTGCTCGCGGTCGAGCGCTTCGTGTACGACGGCGTCAAGCCGGGGGCCCTCGAGGCGGCACTGACGAAGGGCACCCTTGCGGTCGTCTCGGGCCGCATCGCCAAGCAGACGCCCGACGCCATGCGGGTCAAGACGCCGGCGGCGATCCTCGGCGTTCGAGGCACGGAGTTCGTCGTTCGTGCGAGCGACGGCTCGCCGTAGCGGCGGGCGGCGCCTCCTCTCCGGCCCCCTCCTGGCCGGCGCGCTCGCGGTAGCCTGCGCGACCCCGCCGGCCCCGCCCCCTCCGCCGCCAGCGCCCGCGCCGCCGCCTCGCGCCGACCTCGTCGTGCTCCTCCCTGGGAGCGCGGGAAGGCCGGGGGCGGTCGTCGTCCAGGAGGGCGGCCGCGAGGTCGTGCTCGACACCGCATACGCGAGCGCACGCACCGGCCCGGGTGGCGGGCTCGACGTGGGCCAGGCGACACCCGAAGAGGTCCGGGCCGTCTTCGCCGCCGCGCTCGCCGCTGAGCCGCCCCGTCCGGTCACGTTCATCCTCTACTTCGTCGAGGCGACCGACCAGTTCACACCCGAGTCGCAGGCGCTCGTGGACCAGGTCCTCCTCGACGATCGCCACGCGGCCGGCGCCCGAGCTGACCGTGGCCGGCCACACCGACACCGTCGGGACCGACCAGTACAACGACGCCCTCTCGCTCCGGCGCGCCGAGCGGGTCCGCGCGCTCCTGGTAGCGCGGGGCATCCCGCCCGCCAGCGTCGTCGCCGTTGGCCGGGGCAAGCGCGAGCTCCTGGTGCCGACGCCCGACGGCGTGGCCGAGCCCCGCAACCGGCGCGTCGAGATCACCGTGCGCTGAGGGCGGCGTCCGCGAGCTCGGCCGCATCCGCCGGCGGACCGAGCCACTGGACGGCCAGCATCGTGACGTCGTCGGCGGGCTCGACGGATCCCCGGAACGTCCGGAGCGCCGTCACCAGGTCGGCGACCAGGCGCGCGGGCTCGCTGCGCGCGGGCGTCCCGGCGGCGTCCGTCAGGAGGGCGGTGACACGCGGGGTGCCGAACAGGTCGCCGCGCGCGCCATCCGCCTCGGTCACGCCATCGGTGACCAGGAGCACGGTGTCGCCCGGCCGGAGCTGCCCCGCGGCCGTCTCGTAGGGGAAGCCGTCGAGGACGCAGAGCGGCGGACCCCCGCCGCCCTCCAGCCGCTCGACCGCTCCCGCCCCCGGCCGCACCACCCATGGCGCCTCGTGCCCGGCGTTGCAGTGCCAGAGCTGCCCCGTGTTCACGTCGAGCACGACCGCCACGAGCGTCACGAAGAACGCCTCCGGATTGTCGCGACCCATCTCGGCGTTCGCGTCACGCATCGTCGCGGCCAGCTCGGCCGCGTGACGGGTGGAGATGCTCCGGTAGAGGGCCTTCGTGGCGGCCATGAAGAGACTCGCGGGGAGCCCCTTGCCCGACACGTCCCCGACCAGGAACAAGAGCCGGTCTCCGTCGAGGAGAAAGAAGTCGAACAGGTCGCCGCCGACGACGCGCGCCGGCTCCATCACGGCCGAGATGCGGAACCGCCCCTCGCCCGGGAACGCCGACTCGGGGCGCGGGAGCAAGCCGAGCTGGATGCGTCGGGCGGCCTCCAGCTCACCCGCGAGCCGGGCCGCGGCCTCGCGCTCCTCCTGCAGCCGCTGGCGAAGAGCCCGGCGCTGCCGATCGGCCTCGGCCAAGGCGCCTCCCAGGGTCGCCGTGAAGACGAGCCCGAGCCCCAGGGCAGGCGTGAGTCCGTCGAGCAGGAGCCCGAGGTAGTGGTACGCTGCGAAGCTGCCGCCGAGCAGCGCGGCGCCGAGGCCGAGCGCCAGAACGGCCGCGCGAACCATCCCCGCCATCGGGGTGAGGGCAATGACCAGGGTGCCGGCGACGGCAAGGGCCCCGGCCTCCGCCCACGACGTCCAGCGCGGTCGGGCGAGCACCCGGCCGTCGAAGACGTTCTCGAGCGCCTGAGCGTGGATCTCCACGCCCGAGAGGCGGTCTCCGAGCGCCGTCAGGTGCTGGTCGGCGAGGCCGAGCGCCGTCACGCCCACCAGCACCAGCTTGCGCTCGAGGCGCTCAGGCGGAACCTCGCCCGCCAGCACCGCGGCCGCCGAGACGAACCGCGTCTCCTCGTGCGGCGTGAAGTGGATCCACATGGCGCCGTCCGCGTCCGTGGGGATCCAGACGTTCCCGACTCCCACCGCGCGCACGCCGCCCGGGTCGCTCTGGACCGCGAAGGCGGGCGCGGCGGCGGCCACCCGGAGCACCTCGACGGTCAGTCCGGGAACCAGGCTGTCGCCGACGGCGCTCAGCAGCGGTAGCCGCCGGACCACCCCGCCCACGCCGTCCGCCGTGCTGAGGAGCGCGTGGCCGGCGGCGCCCGCGTCGATGTCCGACACGCTGCGGAGGGCCGCCTGGTAGCGGCGAATGTGCGCCGACGGATCGCTTCCGCGGACCACGGCCGGGGTGAAGGGCCCCGGCGGCGATGCCCCGGCCGGCCCCTCGAGCCCGGCCAACCCGACCACGCTCGGCCCGCCCGCCAGGGCTCGGCCAAGGGCGTGATCGCCGTCGGGGACCGACGCGACCCACACGGCCGTCCGTGCCTCGAGGCCCGGCAGTCGAGCCACGAGGCTCGCCCCGGAGAACCCGTCGGCTTCGGGGAAGAGCAGGTCCAGCCCGATCGCGGCCGGCCCCGCCCTGCGGACCCGGTTGACGAGGTTGGCGAGGAGCTGCCGGGGCCAGGGCCACTGGCCGTGGCGCGCGAGGCTCAGCTCGTCGACGGCCACGATGACGGCCGGCCCCGAGATCCGGACGCGCGGCGCCAGGCGCTGGCAGAGGTCGAACCAGATCCCCCGCAGCCGGGCGTCCGGTCCGCGCACCAGGAGCAGACCGACCAGGACGAGGAGCGCGAGAGCGCAGACGACTCGCCCGCTGGTGATGAGCGCTGCGCTCCGCTCCGGGGCCGGGCCGGGCCCCGCCCCTCCGGGCGCGCCCTCAGTTGCCACGCGCCGCGGGGGGAGCCTCCAGGCCGTCAGACCCGGAGCTCGAGACCGTCGTACGCGGCCGTGATGCGCAGGGGGCGCTCACCCCGGGTCAGTTCCTCGAGGCGCTCCGCCTCGCGCCAGATGGCCGTCAGCCGCTCGTCGTCGTGGGCCGGCTCGTGATGGAAGAGACACAGGTGCCGGACCCCGGCCATCTGGCAGAGCTCGACGCCGACGACGTTGCTCGAGTGGCCCCAGTCCTCCTTGATCGAGAAGGCGTCGGCCAGGGAGTACATCGCGTCGAAGATCACGAGGTCGGCGTCGCGAAAGAAGTCGGCGAAGCCGGCGGCGGTCGCGGAATCGTCGAGCTTGTGCTCGGAGTCGGTCGAGTACACGACGACCTTCCCGTCGCGCTCGAACCGGTACGCGTACGAGTCCCCCGAGTGGAACTGCCGCTTCGCGGTCACCTGCAGTCCCGCGACCTGGTACGTCTCGCCCGGTACCAGCTGGACGAACTCGATCGTCGACCCGAGCTGGCCGAACTCCACCGGGAAGCTCGGCGCGCCGTGCTGCCGCCGGAACGCCGCCTCGAGCCCCTCGTGGCAACCGTGGATGCGGATCCGGTTGCCCGGGACGTAGGCGGGGACGAAGAACGGGAAGCCCTGGATGTGGTCCCAGTGAGCATGCGACATGAAGACGTTGAACACCTGACCGGCGCCCGGACGTCGGCTAGCCATGGCGCTGAGCCCGAGTTCTCGGGCACCCGACCCCAGGTCCAGGACCACGTACTCTCCGTCGCCGCCGTCGATCTGGACGCAGGACGTGTTGCCGCCGAACGTGTGGGAGGTCTCGAAGTCCAGCTCGTCCGCGACGTAGCGCCGGACCGCCTCCTCGGAATCGAGCCGGCGGCCGGCGGCCCCGAGGAGCGCGCGGACGAGCTTCCGGCGGAGACCGGCCGTGCCCAGCGGCGCGGGCAGGGAGCCCCGGGTACCCCAGAAACGGATCAGCATCGGGGCCTCTTGGACGCCGGGCGTCCCGCCCGCGTCATCGGCCGCCCGCGCCGGGCTCGGGCCCCGCCGCCGCGCCGGCGAGCGCCGCCGCCACGGTGGGGAAGCAGGGGAACACCAGCGTGAACTTGCTGATCTCGAAGATCTCCCGCACGAGCGGCTGGAGCGCGGCGACCACGATCGTCCCGCCCTGGGCGCGGGCCTGCCGGGAGGCGAGCATGAGGGCGCGGAGGCCGATGCTGGCGATGTAGTCGACGGCGCCGAGGTCGAGCACGAGCGGGTGGGCGGGCCCCGCGCCGGCGAGATGGGGTGCGAGCGCCGTCTTGAACGCCTCGGCGCTGGCGTGGTCGATCCGCCCGCGTGGGCTGAGGACGAGCGCGTTGCCGTGGCGGGCGCTCAGAATCTCCATGGCTCGGTGCCGGGCGGCGTGCGCATGGCCGTGCGTGCGTGCGGCCTAGGGTAGCAGAAGGCCCCGGGCGGGGTAAGGGGCGTCGGGCGCCTCAGAAGCTCAGGCCGAACCCGATCGTGAGGTTCGTGCCCTCGTCCGAGAAGCCGAGGTCCGTCCGGAACATGGCCACGCGTTCCAGCGAGACCCGGAGACCCACGCCGTAGCTCGCGTGGACGGTGGCGCTCGGAAGATCGCCGAGACTCGGCGCGACCGTGCCCAGCTCGCCGAAGAGCGCCAGGCCCACCCGCTCGACCCGGATGGTGCGCGTGATCCGGAACCCGCGCGGGATCACCCAGAAGCGGTACTCGGCCACGGCGTGCCAGGCCGCCTCGTCCGTGAAGCGATTCGAGATGTATCCGCGCAGGGTCGACCCGCCGCCGAGGCTCGGCAGGTCGTAGAAGGGCAGGTCGCCGACCGTCGCGTCCACCTGGAAGCCGAGCGCGATGGTGTCGGTCGGCGGGTTCTCCTCCCGGGTATCGCCGCCCGAGTGGAAGAGGGGCGGCACCCGGAAGGCGACGCTGCCATACGCCGTCAGGACGGCCCCGAGGCTGCCGTCGCTCTGCCAGGGCGCCGATTCGGCCACCACTCCCACGCGCCAGCCGCCGTAGGGCTGGTGCTGGCTGTCACGCGTGTCGTACCGGAAACCGGCGGTGAGATAGACCGCGCTCCGGCCGTCGGCCTCCTCGAAGAGCTCGGGGAACGCCTGGTCCGTGCTGGGGACCCCGGACACGTGCCCCCGCGCGAGGTTGTGGTGCTCGCCGCGAATGCCGACGGTCGCGATCCAGTTGCCTCCGGGCCCGGGCAGCGCGAGATCGGCGCGCGCGCCCGCGTCGGCCGTCTCGTCCGTGTAGCTCGACTCGGCCCCTTCCGGCGTGTCGGGCCCGAGCCCGAAGAAGCGCCGCGTGAGGGTGCGCTGGTAGCCGCCGGAGGCCGCCACGAAGGATCGCTCCTCCACGGCGACGCCGCCCTCGGGGATCTCCCGGTGATGCAGCCAACGGCGCCAGACGAGGCGGTAGCGCTCCTGCCCCTCGGTCGTGTAGGTGAGGAACGCGCCCAGGAACTCGCGGCGCCGTTGCTCGCGGAAGTCGATGTCGGTGATGGCGATCCCGCCGCCGAACCCGACGTCCTCCCGGAAGAAGAACTGCGGCGACACGAAGCTCGACACGAACAGGCGCTGGAAGATGTTGCCCGGCATGATCCGGCCTTCCGGGATGTAGCGCCAGCGCTCGGGGTTGGGCAGATCCTCCGGCAGGGGGACCTTGGGGATCCGGCCGCTCGGGTCCATGCCGAGCAGGGGGTCATAGGGGGCGCGAATCTCGCGGTCGCGATCGACGCGCTGGGCGGCGGCCACGGAGGGCACGGCGAAGGCGAGCAGGGCCGCGGCCAGCCCCCGCGTCAGGCCGGAGCCCAGCCGACGCCACCGCCGTGCCGGTCGGCGCGCCATGCCGGCGGCCGGCTGCTTCACGCGCGCGTCCGGGCTCAACGGTGCCGTCTCATCGGTGGGCGAGATCCGGGGACCGGGCCGGGTCAGCCCGCCGGCCCGCCGGCCGGCGGATCGTCCAACGGCGATCCGGATTGTCCGGTTCTGGCCAGTCCGGCCATGAGGACGCCGAGGCGCTCCTCGGCGGTCCGGGTGATGGTCGCCTTGAGACTCGGGTTGCCCTCGAGCAGACGGCGGAAGTCTGCGACGTCGAGCGAGAGGAGCTGGCACTCGGTGAGGGTCGTCACCGTGGCGGTGCGCACCGTGTCGCGGATGAGTCCGATCTCGCCGAAGTACTGGCCGCGCCCGAGCTTGACGGGCGCCGGCGCGACGTCGACCTGCACCTCGCCGGCCATGATGAAGAACATGGCGTCGGCGGGGTCGCTACGCCGGACCACCGCGTACTGGGCCGGCACCACCTGGCGCTTGAGCAGCCGCGAGATCTCCGCGATCCGCGCCGCCGTCGAGACCGGCGAAGAGGGGCACGCTCGCGACCGTCTGCCAGGTGACGACGAAGTCGCGCTTCCGGATCTCGCTGGCGAACCCCGTGGCCAGGATGCCGGCCGGGACCGCGAAGAGCGCGATCCCGATCACCATGATCGCGCCCCCGAAGATCTTGCCGGCCGGCGTGATGGGGTACATGTCGCCGTAGCCCACGGTCGCGATCGTCACGATCGCCCACCACATGGCGTGGGGAATGCTGGCGAAGACCTTGGGCTGTGCCTCGCGCTCGAGAACGTACATGATGGCCGACTCGATGACGAGGAGCACCGCGACGACGAGCAGCGTCGCGAGAAGCGGGCGACTCTCGTTCCGCATGACGGCGGCGAACAGGGAGAGGGCGGGCGTGTAGCGGGCCAGCTTGAGGAGCCGGAGGAGCCGGAGGAGCCGGAAGAGGTCGACGGGGATCGGCACGACCAGCGCGACGAGCGCCGGCAGCGCGGCGAGCAGGTCGACGACCCCGACGAAGGACGTCGCGTACCGGCGGCGCGCGTGCCAGGGTCGCCGGGCGCCCATGGCCTCGCGCTCGGGCGCCGCCCAGAGGCGAAGCGCGTACTCCACGACCATCACCGCCACCGTGACGGCCTCGACCAGGCGGAACAGCCATCCGAAGCTCTGGACGGCGCCCTCGAGCGTCTCGAGCACGATCGTGACCGCGCTCGCCAGGATGAGGCCGATGAGGAAGCTGCTCGTGAGCCACTGGGGGAATCGCGGGGACTCTGCCGGGCTGAGCAGCCAATCGACCCGCGCGCGCCACCTCGCCGACGTCATGGGAAGTCCCGGAGATTCTACAGGAGGGACCCGGTCCCCCCGAGCTTCGGGGCGGCTGGGGGAGATTCTCCGGGACAAGGTGGCCGGTGGGCGGTAGGCTTACGGGCGTGCCGCCGAAGGCCGCCGACCCGGCCGCCCTCTACTGGGAGCTCACCGTGACCCTCGCCGCCGATGCGGCCGAGACGGCGGAGGTGATCACGAATCGCCTGTGGGAGCTGGGGGCCGTCGGCGTCGTCGAGGAGTCGGCGCCCGGAGGGGCGGCCCTTCGCGCGTTCTTCCCGCCAGGCACCCAGCCGACCCCGCTGACCGCGGACCTGCGGGACTACCTGGACGACCTCGCGGCGCTCGAGGTCCTGGGGGCACCGGTGGCCATCGCGGCCGCGCCGCTTCCCGACGAGCCGTGGGCCGATGCCTGGCGCGCCCACTTCCGGCCGGTTCCCGTGGGGCGCCGGCTCCTCGTCTGCCCGCCGTGGGAGGCGCCGCCGCCGCTCGAGCGCGACCGCGTGGTCGTGCTCATCGAGCCCGGGCGTGCATTCGGGACCGGTGGTCACGGCTCGACCCGGAGCTGCCTCGAGCTCCTCGAGCGGGCGCTCGATACCGTCCGCGTCGGGCACGTCCTCGACGCCGGCTGCGGGTCCGGCATCCTCGCCATCGCGGCCGCCCGGCTCGGGGTCGCGCGGGTGGACGCGATCGACGTGGACCCGGACGCGGTTGCGGCGACGGCGGACAACGCCCGGCGCAACGGCGTGACGGAGCGCGTTCGCGGGACGCTCGCGTCGATCGACACGTGGCCGGGCCCGGCGGCGCCCTTGGTTCTCGCGAATCTCCTGGCGGCCGCCCACGTCACACTGGCCCCCACGCTCGCGCGGCTGGTCTCCCCCGAGGGGAGCCTGATCGCGGGCGGGCTGCTCACCGCCGAGGTCCCGGCGGTGGCCGGAGCCTTCGCGGCCGCCGGCTGCTGGCTGGTCGAGGTCGCGGAGCACGAGGGATGGGCGAGTCTCCTGTTGCGTCGCGCCGGATGAAGGGACGGCGAAGTTCCGGCGCCGAGCCCTCTCCGGGAGAAGGCTCGGGGGAGGGGCAGCGGCCTCGAGTCTTCGTCCGGCCCGAGGCCGTTCTGGGGGACCGCGTCCGGTTCGAGCCCGACGAGGCGCGCCACCTCGGCCGCGTGCGACGCGTTCGGCCGGGGGATTTGGTCGATGCGACGGACGGCGCCGGCCACCTCTACACCGTCCGGGTCACCGCGCTCGACGAGGCGGGCGCCTGGGGCACCATCGAGGGCCGGTCCGAGCCGGGCCGCGAGTCCCCGTGCGCGATCACCCTCGCGCAGGCTGTCCTCAAGGGGGACCGGATGGCCTGGCTCGTCCAGAAAGCCACCGAGCTCGGGGTGGCGCGGATCGTCCCGATGGAGACCGCTCGCGTGGTCGCGCGCGCCGCCCCCGGAGCGATGCCACACCGGCGGTGGGAGCGGATCGCCCGGGAAGCGGTGAAGCAAAGCGGGCGGGTGGTGGTGCCGGTCGTCGAGCGCCCCCGGAGCTTCGCCGACGCGGCCCGCGAAGCCCCCGGGCATGACCTTGCCCTGCTCTGCTGGGAGGGCGGCGACTCGACCCTCACCCTCGATCGGGCGGTGCCCGCGTCGTGCCGGCCGGCGCGCCTGCTCCTCCTGGTCGGCCCCGAGGGAGGCTTCACGCCTGAGGAGGTGGCGCTGGCGGAGCGGTCGGGGGCGCGCCCGGTCAGCCTCGGGCCGCGGATCCTCCGCGCCGAATCGGCCGGGCTCGCGGCCGTTGCGCTCTGCCAGTACCGCTTCGGCGACCTGGGCGGACCGCGAGAGTCCGGTGCTGCCGGGAGCGCCACGTGAGCCTGGAAGCCGCCGCCGAGGGCTACGAGTACTTCGACGTGGCGGCGGATGTCGGCGTGCATGCCTGGGGGGAGACCGTGGCGGGGTGCCTCCGTCAGTGCGCCCTGGGCGTGTTCGATCTGATCGTTCCGACGCGCGCGGTCGAGCCGGTGGAGACCCGGGAGGTGGCGGCGCGAGGACCCGCGATCGAGGCGCTCCTCGTGAACTGGCTCAACGAGTGCCTCTATGTGCACGACCTCGAGGGCTTCGTCGTGCACGATGTGGCGATGCCTCAGGTGACGGGGACGGGCATTCACAGCGTGCTCCACGGTGAGCCGGTGGATCCCGCCCGGCACCCGCGCGGCACGGTGGTGAAGGCGGCCACATTTCACGGCCTCGAGGTCGTTGAGAGGCCCGGCCGGGTGACCGCTCGGGTGATACTCGACATCTGATGCGCCCGTTACGGAGCGGCAACATCCGGGTCCCTGGGATGCTGATCCTGTGCAACGACTGGGGAAGAGCTCCAAAGTCCGGCGAAACCGACCTCGTCGAGCACCCCGTAATTCTGGATACTTGCAGGGAGCCTGCGGCGGCCAACCTCCTGGCACTCGACTTGCTGTAATCGCCCCCCCGGGACCGTGGAGGGCCCCTGACCGATGGAGCTCCAGACCTCGATCCGGAAGCCGGTGCGCTGTGAGGGAGTCGGCCTGCATACCGGCGTGTCGATTTCCATGGTGCTCAGTCCGGCTCCACCGGACCACGGGATCGTCTTCGTTGTCGGTCCCGAGCGTGTGGCCGTGCCCGTCCTCCCGGAGTCGCTTCTCAACGGCCACTACGCGACGACCATCGGGGCCGGGGGAATCCAGATCCAGACGGTCGAGCACCTTCTGGCGGCCGTCCGCGGCCTCGGCATCGACAACCTCCTGATCGAGCTCGACGGACCGGAGTTGCCCGCGATGGACGGGAGCTCGGCGCCGTTCGTGTCGCTCCTCTACGCGGCGGGGCGTGAGACCCAGATCGCCGTGCGGCCCCCGCCGCTGCGGGTGGCCGAGGCGATCCGGGTGGGCGATGAGCACCGCTGGCTCCAGCTCCTCCCGGCGCCCGACTTCCGCATCAGCTACACGCTGGACCACGAGCACCCGGCCGTCGGCGTGCAGGTCGCCTCCTTCGTGCCGACCGAGCGCGTCTTCGTCGAGGAGCTGGCTCCGGCACGGACCTACGGCTTCCTGAAGGACCTCGAGCTCTTGCGCCAGCAGGGCCTGGCGCTGGGCGGGTCGCTGGCCAACGCCGTGGTGGTCGGACAGGAGCGGATCCTGAACGGCGCCCTGCGGTTCCAGGACGAGTTCGTCCGGCACAAGATCCTCGACGTGATCGGGGATCTCGCGCTGGTCGGCCGTCCGGTCGTCGGCCACGTCGTGGCACGGAATGCCGGACACGCGCTGAACCATCTCCTGGTCCGGGAGCTTGTGAAGGCTGCCCGGCGGTGGGAGGCCGTTGCGCCCCGCCGCCCCGCCGTTCACGTCGAGGCGCCCTGGGAGGGCGCGACCCGGCGGCGCCCGCGCGTCGCCACCCACTGAAGGGCCGCCTCCCACCGTCTGCCCGTCCGTCGCCCGCCGTCGCCGTGCGGGCTCCCCGTCCGAGGCCCGGCGCTATAATGATTCGCTATGTCCAGGTGGCGCTGGCCGACCGGGATCCTGGCGGTCGGGCTGGGGCTCCTGCTGGCGACGGGACCGGCGACGGGCGCAGGGGGTCCCTTCCGGATCTCGAACCTGGTCGTCACGAATTCCGACAGCACCCTGCTGGTGAGCCTGGTCCTCCTGGGCGCCATGCCGGACGGGATCGTCGAGGGGCTGGGGACGGGGATCCCGGCCACCGTGCGCTTCCAGCTCGAGCTCTGGCAGTACAACTCGTGGTGGGTGGACCGCCGGGTCGTCGCGAAGCTCGTCGAGCGGCAGGTCGTCTACGACGTCCTCACCAAGGAGTTCCGCGTCTCTCCCGTCCAGGGCGAGGAACGAGAGCCCTACGTCACGCGTGAGGTCTGGGAGGCCGAGCGCGTGCTGTCGGAGATCCGCGCCTTCAAGGTGACGCCCATGGCTCACCTGAACCTGGACGAGCTCTACTACGTGCGGGTGCGGGCCGAGGTCCGGTCCGGCGCGCCCGACTCCTCCGTGTCCCGGATCATGCCGTTCGTGTCGTCTCGGGCGGAGACTCCGTGGGAGCAGACGCCGCTCCTCACGCTCCGGCGGGCGCGATGAGTTCACCGAGGGTCGCCCCGAACCCGCCGGCCGAAGGCCGTCCGACCGACGGGGCGGTGCCGGCGCCCGTCGAGAGTCCGACGGCCCCGCTCGCCCCGTCGGTCCCCCCTCCGGCGGCCCCGCCCGCCCGCCCGCCCGACGACCGCGAAAAGCGGAAGCGGAACCTGGTCATCATCGCCGCCGTGCTGTTCCTGCTGGTGGCGGCGACGGCCGTCGAGGTCGGGATCCGGATGCCGGATATCCCGGTGGCGTCGAACGTCGTCGTCATCGCACTGTTCAACCTCAACCTGATCGTCTTCCTCCTGCTTCTGATCCTGCTGTTCCGCAACCTCGTCAAGCTATGGTTCGAGCGCCGCCACAAGGTCCTGGGCTCACGGTTCAAGACCAAGCTCGTCGTCGCGTTCCTGTCGCTGGCGCTGGCGCCCGCGATCCTGATCTTCCTGATCGCGTCGAACCTCATCAACACGTCGATCGAGGGATGGTTCCAGATCCAGGTCGAGCGCCCGCTCGACGAGTCCATGCGCGTGGCGCAGACATTCTACGAGCGGGTCCAGGACGAAGCCGTCCGCCACGGGCAGTACGTCGCCCGCACGCTGACGCGCGAGGGCCTCCTCACCGAGGATCGGCGCGAGGACCTGATCGAGTTCCTCCAGGAGCAGGCCGAGCAGTACGGCCTGGCCGGTGTCGCCGTGTACGGCGCCGGCGGTCACGAGATCGTCCACGTGAACGATCCCGTCCTGATCCCGTCGCTGGAGACGGCCGTCAACTCGGAGCAGGTCCGGATGGCCCTGGCGGGCCGAGAGCTCTCCACGCGTCGCGAGATCTCGACCGGCGACCTCATCCAGGGGATGGTGCCCCTGGTGGCCGCCGGCGACCCTCCCAAGGTGATCGGCGCCGCGGTGGTCGCGATCCACGTGCCCCAGCGGCTCGAGGCGCAGGTGCGCAGCATCGCCCAGGCCTTCCAGGAGTACAAGCAGCTCAAGCTGCTCCGGCAGCCGATCAAGGGCATCTACATTCTGCTGTTCCTCCTGATGACCCTGGTCATCGTGTTCTCGGTCACCTGGTTCGGGCTCTACCTCGCCCGCGGCATCACCGTGCCGATCCAGCTCCTGGCCCACGGGACGCGCGAGGTGGCGGCTGGCAACCTCGACTATCGTGTCACCGTCCAGGCCGACGACGAGGTCGGCATCCTGGTGGAGTCCTTCAACCAGATGACGCAGGACCTCAAGTCCTCGAAGGCGCAGCTCGAGCTGGCCTACGGCGACCTCCAGGCCAAGCACGCCGAGCTGACCGAGCGGCGCCAGTACACCGAGACCGTGCTGGAGGCCGTGGCGACGGGCGTGGTCTCGACGGACGCGGCGGGGATCGTGACGACGGTGAACCGCGCGGCCAGCCGGATGCTCGCCTTGGTGCCGGCGGCGGCGGTCGGGCGGCACTACAGCGTCGCCTTCGGCGCCCCGCCGTACCGGGACATGGTGACGCTGATGCAGCGGATGGAGCGGCTCCGGGCCGGCACGGTCGAGCGCGAGCTCCAGGTGCCGCTCGAGGGCAAGAACCTCACCCTGCTCGCGAGCCTGACCGCGCTCGGAGGCCCCGAGGGCGAGCATCTCGGCATCGTGCTCGTCTTCGACGACCTGACCGAGCTCCTGGCGGCTCAGCGACTGGCCGCCTGGCGGGAGGTCGCTCAGCGGATCGCCCACGAGATCAAGAACCCCCTCACGCCGATCCAGCTCTCCGCGCAGCGGCTCCGGCGTCGCCTGGCGCCGCGTCTGTCCGACGACGGCGGCCTCCTGGAGGAGTGCACCGCGACGATCATCGGTGAAGTCGAGGGTCTCCGGCGCTTGGTCGACGAGTTCTCGCGCTTCGCGCGCATGCCGAGCTTCGCGCCGAAGCCGACGGACCTCCAGCGACTCCTGGAGAGTGTCGTCGGACTCTACGGCGAGACGCACCCGGCGGTGCAGCTCCGTGGCGATTTCGCCGGCGACCTCCCGACGCTGGATGCCGACGGCGACCAGCTGAAGCGGGCCGTGCTGAACCTGGTGGACAACGCCGTGGAGGCGGGGGCCACCGAGGTCGCCATCGCGGCGCGATGGGATGCCGGGGAGCACGTCCGGGTCGACATCGCCGACAATGGGCCGGGGATTGCCGCGGACCTCCGGGACCGCGTGTTCCTCCCCTACTTCTCGACGAAGACGACAGGGATGGGCCTCGGCCTGCCCATCGTGCACCAGATCGTGTCCGACCACGGCGGGCGGATTCGCGTCGAGGACAACGCGCCGCGGGGAACCCGGTTCGTCATCGAGCTGCCGGTCCTGCGCGGGAGCGCGCCGGCGGTCCCGGCCTCCGCGCAGGACGCGACGCTGGCGCCGCGGCCGCCCGGCCTCGGCTGACGGGCGGGAGGAGCCCATGGCGGGCGAGCGCATCCTGATCGTGGACGACGAGCGGGGGATCCGCGCGACCTTGTCCGGCATCCTCGGCGACGAGGGATACCGCCCGCTCGCGGTGCCGAACGGCCGGGAGGCCCTCGCCCGGATTGGCGAGGAGGTGCCGGACCTGGTCATCCTCGACATCTGGCTGCCGGAGATCGACGGCATCGAGATTCTCGCCGCGCTCAAGCGCCAGTGGCCGGAGCTGCCGGTGGTGATGATCTCGGGCCACGGGACCATCGAGACCGCCGTGAAGGCCACGAAGCTCGGCGCCTACGATTTCGTGGAGAAGCCCCTGTCGCTCGAGAAGACGCTTCTCGTCGTCGAGCGCGCGCTCGAGCACGCCCGACTCGAGCGGGAGAACCGACAGCTCCGCGAGCGCATCGAGCGGGCGCACGAGATCATCGGCACGACCGCCCCCGTGGTGGAGCTCCGGCGGCAGATCGCCACCGCGGCGCCGACGAACGGGCGGGTCCTCATCTTCGGCGAGAACGGAGCGGGCAAGGAGCTGGTGGCCCGTGCCATCCACGCCCTCTCGGCCCGGCGCGACCAGCCCTTCGTCGAGGTGAACTGCGCGGCGATCCCCGACGAGCTGATCGAGTCGGAGCTCTTCGGCCACGAGAAGGGCGCCTTCACCGGCGCGATGGCGCGCCGCCGGGGCAAGTTCGAGCTGGCGATCGGGGGCACGATCTTCCTCGACGAGATCGGGGACATGTCGCTGAAGACGCAGGCCAAGGTGCTGCGGGCCCTCGAGGAGCAGACGGTGGAGCGGATCGGTGGGCACGAGCCCATCCGGGTCGACGTCCGGGTGATCGCGGCGTCGAACCAGGCGCTTCCGGAGCTGATCGCCCAGGGACGGTTCCGCGAGGACCTCTTCTACCGGCTGAACGTCATCCCGATCGAGGTGCCGCCCCTCCGCCGCCGCCGCGAGGACATCCCGCTGATCGTCGAGCACTTCCTGCGGGCGTTCTCGGCGGAGTACGGGAAGCGGGCGAAGACCCTCTCGGGTGAGGCGCTCGGATCCTTCATGGTCTACGACTGGCCGGGCAACGTGCGGGAGCTGCGGAACATGGTCGAGCGCCTCGTCATCATGACCCCCGGCGACGTCATCACGCCCGAGGACCTGCCGCCGCCGCTCCGGGCGCGCGAGGCCCTCGCGGCGCCCTCGGCGGCGGGGCTCCAGAGCCTGCGCGAGGCGCGCGACGCGTTCGAGCGCGCGTTCATCCTGGGCGAGCTGCGCGCCCACGACTGGAACATCACGCGGACGGCCCAGGCGCTCGGCATCGGGCGCGTGAACCTCTGGCGGAAGCTGAAGGCCTACGGGATCGCCGTGCCCCGGAAGGGCGAGGAGTCCACCCGCCCCGATGCCTGAGACCCGCTGGCCCGCCGCCCTCGGGCGCCGCGGGGTCGTCGCCTCACCGCATCCCCTCGCCACCGTCGCCGGCCTGGAGACGCTCCTCCGCGGCGGGACCGCGGTCGACGCGGCGGTTGCCGTCGGCGCCACGCTGGCCGTCGTCTACCCGCACATGACGGGCCTCGGGGGCGACAGCTTCTGGCTCATCTGGGACGCGCGTGCCGCCCACCTGACCGCGCTCCAGGCGGCGGGCGCCGCGGCGGCGGCCGCCTCGCCCGACCTGTATCGGCGGCGCGGCCTCGCCCAGATCCCGGCCCGCGGGCCGCTCGCCGCGCTCACCGTCCCCGGGGCCGTCGACGGCCTCTGGACCGCCCACCGGTTCAGCCAAGAGCGGCTCGGCTCGACGGTCCCCTGGGGCGATCTCCTCCAAGCGGCCACGCGGCACGCGGCGGACGGCATTCCCGTCTCCCCGTGCCAGGCGCGCGTTACCGCGGGGGCCGCGGACCTCCTGGCGGCGGTGGACCCCGCCCTCGCCATGTTCCGGCGACGTACCTCGACGAGGGCGCGGCCCTCCCGCCCGGCCGCCGGCTCGTCCAGCCCCGGCTGGCGCGCACGCTCGAGCGGCTCGCTCGCGAGGGAGGCCGCGCGTTCTACGAGGGAGACCTCGCCGCGGAGATCGGTCGCGCGTGCGAGGCGGTGGGAAGTCCCCTCCGCGCGTCGGACCTCGCCGTCCACCGCGCGCGCTGGGCCGATCCGATCACCGTGCCGTACCGGGGGGGCGTCGCCGCCTCGGTGCCGCCCCCCTGTCAGGGGCTGGTCGCGCTCGCGATCCTGGGGATGCTCGAGGGGATGGACGTGGGCGACCACGCGGGCGCGCCGGCCGACTACGTGCACCTCCTCGTCGAGGCCACCAAGCTCGCGTTCGGCGACCGCGACCGCTGGCTGGCCGACCCGGAGCGCACCGCCGTGCCCGTGCGGCGACTCCTCGACCCCGCCTATCTCCGCGAGCGCAGCCGGAGCATCCGAATGGATCGCGGCCGCGCCCGGCCCCGCGGAGTCGGGCGTCGACCGGGGGGACACGATCGCCTGCGTTACCGCCGACGCCGCGGGGAACTGCGTGTCGCTGATCCAGAGCCTCTATCACGAGTGGGGCTCGGGCGTGATCGCGGGCGAGACCGGCGTGGTGCTGCAGAACCGGGGGGCGGGCTTCACGCTCGACACGGCCCACGCGAACGCGCTGGCGCCGGGCAAGCGCCCCTTCCACACGCTCACGCCGTTCATGTACCTCCGCGACGGCCGGCCGTTCCTCGTCGCCGGGACGATGGGGGGCGAGGGTCAGCCGCAGACCCTGGTCGCGCTCGCGACGCGCGTCGTCGATCTCGGCCTCGACGTCCAGGCCGCGGTGGAGGCGCCGCGCTGGGTCTACGGCCGGACGTGGGGGGCGCCGACGCGCGCGCTCGCGCTCGAGGCGCGGTTCGGCGACGCCGTCGCCTCGGAGCTCGGGCGCCGCGGTCACGCCGTGCGGGTCCTCGAGCCCTGGAGCGACACGGCCGGCCATGCGCAGGCGCTTCGGCTCGAGCCGGGCGGGCTCCTCGTCGGGGGCGGAGACCCGCGCGCCGACGGGCCCGCGCTGGGGTGCTAGCATCGAGCGACGTCGAGTCGTCAGAGGAGGACGCGCATGAGCCAGCCGGTCCGCGCCACGCTCGAGGAGGCCAGGGTCGCTCCGATCCAGCCCGGACTGCCGCTCGTCACTCCTGATGCAGCACGGCAGCATGGAGCTGCGGTACTACGCGCCCGCGGGGCGCTGACCTGCCAGACGCCCCACGACCGGGACGAGCTCTACGTCGTCGCGAGCGGGCGGGGCACGTTCTTCGTCGGGGGGCAGCGCGTCCCCTTCGGGCCCGGCGACGTGCTCTTCGTCGCCGCCACGGTCGAGCACCGCTTCGAGGACTTCTCCGAGGACTTCGCGACGTGGGTCGTCTTCTACGGCCCGTCGGGCGGCGAGCGCGGCTAGCCGCGGCCCTCGGTGGGTGAGTCGCCGGCGCGGTTCGACGATGCGTTCCGGGCGCGGGCGCGCGCCAATCTGGCCCGCTTCGAGCGGCGGGTCATCGCGCCCGCCGGCCGGCGCCCCGCGGCCGTGGCCGCGGTGCTCCTGGCCGATGACGACGGCCGCGCGTGCTTCCTCCTGACCCGGCGCGCGGCGACGCTGCGCGCGCACGCGACGCAGTGGGCGCTGCCGGGCGGCCGCATCGACGAGGGCGAGAGCCCGGAGGGCGCGGCGCTGCGCGAGCTCGACGAGGAAGTGGGCCTGCGGCTCGAGCCGGACAGCGTGCTCGGGCTCCTCGACGACTACGCGACGCGCTCCGGGTACGTGATCACGCCGGTCGTGATGTGGAGCGGAGCGTCCGTCGAGCTGACCCCGAACGCGAGCGAGGTGGCGAGCGTCCATCGGGTGCCGCTCGAGGATCTCGACCAGCCCGGAGTGCCCCGGCTCATCACGATTCCCGAAAGCGACCGGCCGGTGATTCAGATCCCGCTGCTGTCGACCCTGATCCATGCGCCGACCGGCGCCGTCCTCTATCAGTTGCGGGAAGTCGTCGTGCACGGCCGCCCCACGCGGGTCCACGATCTCGAGCAGCCGGTCTGGGCCTGGCGCTGAGCCCGCCGTCCTGTCGTCCGGGTCGTGGCGCCTCGGGCGGCGGGCCGGGGCTCAGGCCCGCTCGTCCGGCCGCGCCCCGTCGTCCGCCACGGCCGCCGCGAGCCGCGCCACGTCGGCGAGCGTGCTGGCGTTCTCGGGGGATCGGTCCGCCCGGATGCGCACGATGCGCGGGAACCGCAGCGCGTACCCCGAGGCGTGGCGGGCCGAGCGCTGGAGGTGGTTGAAGGCGACCTCGAGGACGATCTCGGGCCGCACCGTCCGGTAGTGACCGCGGTCCTCGACGGTGAGGGCGAGCAAGCGATCGGTCGTCGCGCGAATCTCGGCGTCGGTGAGCCCGTTGTAGGCCTTGCCGATCGTCACCAGCTGGCCCGTCGCCTCGTCGCGCACGGCGAACGTGAGGTCCGAGAGCACGGCGCGGCGCCTTCCGTGTCCCCACTCGGCGCCCACCACGACGACGTCGAGCGTCTCGAGCGGGCGCTTGATCTTGAGCCACTGGGCGCCCCGGCGCCCCGACGCGTACGGCGACTCCGGCGCCTTGGCCATCAGGCCCTCGTTGCCGCGGGCCTGCGCGGCGCGGAAGAGCGTCTCGAGCTCCTCGGCGCTCGTTGCGGTCCACACCGGCGCGAGACCCTGCCCGGGTGGCAGCGCCAGCCCCTCCAGCGCGGCCCGCCGGGCCCGGAGCGGCGCGTCCAGGAGACTGGTCTCGTCGTGAGCCAGGCAGTCGAACGCCACGAACGCCACCGGATGCGCCGCCACGACCTGGGGTGGGGGAGCGAGCCGCCCCAGCCGCTGCTGGAGGCGGAGGAAGGGGAGCGCCCGGCCACCCTCCATCGCGAGGACCTCGCCGTCGAGAACGTACCGTCCGGCGGCGGCCGCGAATGCCGCCACGACCTCCGGGAACTGCGCCGTGAGGTCCCGTCGATCCCGCGAGAAGAGCCGGACGTCCCCCTCCACCTTGTGGAGCTGGCACCGGACGCCGTCGTACTTGTCCTCGACCCAGAGCGGCGTGCCGAGCCGCCGAACCGCGTCCGCCGCGTCGACGGCCGGCTGGGCGAGCATGGGGTCGACGGGCGTGAAGTACGTGACGCGCGCGGGCTCGAGCCGGCCGTGGCGGGCGTCGAGCGCGACCGCTCCCAGGTCCGCCCGATGGCGGTTCGCGGCGCGCACCGCCTCGATCGGCTGGCCGGTCGCGTGGGCGACGGCGTCCTCCAGCGTCTGCTCCTGCACGCCGACTCGCGCCTCGCCGAGCATCGCCTTGACGAAGGCCCGGATCGCCCGGTCGTCCATCCGCCGGAAGACGTCGGCGAGGAGCGCCGCCTTCGCCCGGGGTCCCCGGGCCCCGGCGAGCGCCGCGAAGCTGGCCGAGACGTCGGCGAGCCGGAGGGGCGTCGGGTCGGCCGGCGTCGCGCCGGCCCACAGCTCGGCGGCGGTGTCGCTCGCGTCGGCGTGTCTGCGCCAGGCCGCGGCGATCGCCTCGTCGGTCAGCCCGGGTCGCGCCGCCCGCAGCGCGGCGATCAGGGTCGCACCGCCCACGGACAGCGTGCGCCCGTCCCCTCGGGGGAACGGGCGCCCGCCGAGATAGGTGACCGCGAGGGGCAGCGCCTCGTCCGGCAGCGCCCGGAGGTAGTCGACCAGCCGGCGCCGCTTCTCGAGCCGGGCGCGCGTGGCGCGCAGCGCCTCCAGCACGCTGGCGAGGGCGTCCAGGGAATCGGGCGCGCCGAGTGTGGACATCCGCTGCTCGGGTCTCCAGGCTCCCTGGGAGGCTACACCCGGGCGGCGCCACCGTCATCGCCGAGATCGTGCGGTCGCGGGGCCGCCGATGGCCGGCGCGTGCGGCCGGCGAGGAGCAGTCCGCGCGCATTTCCGATTGACGCTCACGCCGGCCGGGCGGGATCATGCCGCCCGTGAGCGCGCCGCCGCGGGACCCCCGCCTTCTCGTCGTCGCCCTCGGGGGGAGGGCGCTTCGCGGGGTGAGCGGCCCCGCCGGCCCCGAGGCATGGCTCCGGGCGTTCGGGCGGAGTCTTCCGCCGCTGGCGGATGTCGTCGCGGCGGGGCTTCGTCCGGTCCTGGTCCACGGGAGCAGCCTGCCGGGGGACGATCGCGCCTCGGCGCCACTCGGCCGCGCGCCCGTGTCGCCGCTCCCCCTCGATCTCCACCGCGCCGCGTCCCAGGGCGCCGCCGGTTACGCCCTCCAGCAGATCCTGGGCAACCTCTGCCGCAACCGGAACGTCGAGGTGCCGATCGCCGTGGTCGTGACCCGTGTCCGGGTCGACGCGGACGATCCGGCGTTCGACCGACCGACCCGGGCGGTGGGGCCACGCTACCCGGTGGCGCAGGCGCGCCGGCTCGAGCGCGAGCGCGGATGGACGTTCACCGGGAGCGCCGCCCGGGGCCGCCGTCGGCTCGTGGCGTCTCCCCGCCCGCGTGAGATCCTCGACGCCGCCGCGATCCGGCAGCTGGCCGCCGCCGGCGCCGTCGTCATCGCGGCGGGCGGCGGCGGCGTGCCGGTGGTGGACACGCCGCTCGGCCATCGCGGCGTCGAGGCCGTGCTCCAGGAGGACGCGACGGCGGCGCTCCTCGGCACGGCGCTCGCGGCCGATCGCCTGATCTTCGTCACCGATGTCGACCGCGCGGAGGTGGGGCATCGCACGCGCTCCATCGGGATCGAGCGGCTCTCGGTCGCGGACGCGCGCGCCCTCCTGGTCGCGGGCGAGTTCCCTCCCGCGTCGATGGGCCCCAAGATCGAGGCGGCGATCGCGTTCGTCGAAGCGGGCGGCCGCGAGGCCGTCATCACGTCGCTCCCGAGCCTCCCGGCGGCGCTCGACGGGCGCGCCGGCACCCGGGTGATCCCCTGACACATCGGGGATGACGGACACCGCGCGCCCGTAGTACGCTCGCGGCGATGCCCGGCTGGTGGGCCACCCTCGTCGTCGGAGTCGCCGTCCTCTTCTTCGGACGGCGGCTCTTCTGGCTGTTCGTCGGCGCCGTCGGGTTCGCGGTGGGGCTCCACGTGGCGCGCGCCGCCTTCACGGAGGGCCCGGACTGGCTCGTCGTGGTGGCCGCCCTCGTCCTGGGTGTCGTCGGCGCCGTGCTGGCGATCGCCTTCCAATGGCTCGCCGTGGGTCTGGGCGGGTTCGCGGCGGGCGTTCATGGGACCCTCGCCGCCGCGCCCACGCTCGGGCTCGAGGGATCGTGGCTCTGGGCTATCGCCTTCGCGGCGGGCATCCTGCTGGCGGCGCTGGTCCTGTGGCTGTGGGATCCGGTCCTCATCGTCCTGTCGGCGCTGACCGGGGCCACGCTGCTCGCGCCCTTGATCCCGGTATCCTCCGGCGCCCGTCCGTGGCTCTTCGTCGGCCTCCTGATCGTCGGCATCGTGGTACAGGCACGCGTCCTCGCCCCGCCCGTTCGGGACGGGGGTCCGCCGCGTCGCCGGAACGCCTGAGCCGCGGCGCCGCGCGCCCGCGAACCCGTGACGACACGAGGGAGCGCACCATGCAGGGAATAGTGTTCCTCGGCGAGCGCGAGCTGGAGCTGCGGGACTTTCCCGATCCGCGGCCGGGCCCCGGCGAGGTGATCCTCGCCATGAAGGCCTCGGGGATGTGCGGGAGCGATCTCCATCCCTATCGCGCGGCGCGCGGCGGCGGGGCCGCGAAGAGCCTCGGTCTCGGTGGGACGGGCGGTCCCTTCATCGGCGGGCACGAGCCGTGCGGCGTCGTGGCCGAGCGGGGCCCCGGCGTCCCTGAGGCGGACGCGCCGACCGGCGCCCGCGTCATGAACCACCACTACAAGGGCTGCGGGCACTGCAAGCACTGCCGCGGCGGATGGGCGCAGCTCTGCCCCCGCGGCATCGTCGTCTACGGGATGACCGGCCACGGCGGCCACGCGCCGTACATGAAGGTCCCGGCCTCGACGCTCGTCCCGTTGCCCGAGGAGCTCTCCTTCGAGGAGGGCGCCGCCATCTCGTGTGGCACCGGCACCGCGTACCAGGCGCTCCGCCGGCTGGACGTGTCCGGCCGTGACACGCTCGCCGTCTTCGGTCAGGGTCCGGTGGGGCTGTCGGCCACGATGCTGGGGGTGGCGATGGGCGCGCGCGTCATCGCGATCGACGTCGGCCCGGACCGCCGGGAGCTCGGGCGAGAGCTGGGCGCCGACGCCGTCGTCGATCCGGGCGCCGGGGACGTGGTAGCCGCCCTCCGGGCCCTCACCGACGGCGAGGGGGTGGACGCGGCGCTCGACTGCTCCGGCCACCCGGACGCCCGCCTCGCGGCCGTGCGGGCCACGCGCACCTGGGGGCGGGTCGGCCTCGTCGGCGAAGGCAATCAGGTGACCTTCGACGTGAGCCCGGACCTGCTGCGGCGCCAGCTGACCATCCACGCGTCGTGGACGTTCAGCACGTTGATCCAGGAGGAGTGCGCGCGGTTCATCGTCCGGCGCCGGGTGCCGCTCAAGCGCCTCCTGACCCACCGGTTCCGGCTCGGGGAGGCGGCCGACGCCTACCGGCTCTTCGACACGCAGACGACCGGCAAGGGCGTCTTCGTCTTCGACTAGCGCGGGATGGACGGCCGCATCGTCCAGATCAACGTGTCGCCGGGCGGTGTGCCGAAGCGTCCGGTGGCCCGCGCCCGCGTGACGCGCCTGGGCATCGAGGGGGACGGGCACCGGAATACCGAGCATCACGGCGGCCCGGATCGCGCGCTCTGCCTCTTCTCGGTCGAGCAGATCGAGGCGCTGCAGGCCGAGGGGCATCCGGTCGAGCCGGGCGCGCTCGGAGAGAACCTGACGCTCGCGGGGCTCGACTGGGCCGAGGTGCAGCCGGACGACTTCTTCCGCCTCGGCGAGGAGGTGCTCGTGCAGATCACCCGCTTCACGAGCCCATGCTTCAACGTCCGAGGGGCGTTCCTCGACGGCGCCTACTCGCGCGTGTCCCAGAAGCGGCACCCCGGATGGAGCCGGGTGTACGCGCGTGTCCTCGTGCCCGGGGAGATCGCGGCGGGCGACCCGGCCGCGCGCCTGACGCCGGCCGAGGTGGCCCGGCATCTCGCGGTCGGGCTCGGAGGCTGAGGGTGACCATCGTCGACCTGTCGCTGCCGATTCGTCCCCACGTCCGCTGGAAGACGGAGGTGACCGTCCTCTCGAACTTCGAGGATGCGTCGCACCCGTTCCGATCGAGCCGCGTCGCGATGCCCGGCCACGGCTTCACTCACTGCGACGGCTTCAGCCACTTCATCCGCGGCGGGACCACGGTCGACCAGATGCCGCTCGAGACCTGGGTCGGCGACGCGGCGGTGGTCGATCTCACCCACGTCGGGGCGAACACGGCAGTCGAGGCGGCCGACCTGGAGGCGCGCGGGCGGCACGTCCGCCGGGGCGACATCGCCCTCCTCCGGACCGACTGGCCGCGGAAGCGCTCGTGGGAGACGCTCGAGTTCTGGACCGAGGCGCCGTGGACGAGCGCCGCGGCGTGCCGCTGGCTGGTCGCACCGCGGGGTCAAGGCGGTCGGCTACGACTACCCGCCGGACCACCCCATCCGCGACCTCGCCACCGGCATCCGGCGCCCGATCGCCCATGAGGAGTGGGCCACCCACCACACGTTCTTCCCGGCGGGGATCGGCGTCATCGAGTATCTGGTCAACCTGGACCGCCTGGGCCGCGACCGGGTCCGCTTCGTCGCGCTTCCGCTCGGCTCGACGGCGGAGACGGCGCCCCGGCGCGCGCGATCGCGATCCTCGACTGACCGGGGCGGGATGCCCCCGCGCTTCGCGCGCTTCATCGCGATCGACTGGTCGGGCGCGCGTCTGCCGGCCGCCCAGCGTCGGGCCATCGTGTGCTGCGTCGTCGAGGGCCACCGGGTGACCGCTCTCGAGGGTGGTCGCGATCGGCAGGAGATCGTGACCTGGCTGGCCGACCGCGCCGCGGCCGCCGTGCCGACCCTCGTCGGCCTGGACTTTCCGTTCGCGTATGCCGCTCCGTTCCTCGACCACTTGCGCGCGCCGGACTTCGCCGCGCTTCTCGCCCGCATCGCGCCGCTCGAGGGCCCGCCCGAGACCGGGTGCTGCGCCGACGCGTTCATCTCCCGGTGCGGCCGGTGGTGGGCGCGCTGGAGCCAGGATGAGGATCAGCGGAGGACGCGTCGCCACGTGGAGCGCGTGGCGGCGACGCGGGGCGCCGAGTCACCTCTCCGGGCGCTTCCGCTAGGGTCCGGCTATCGGTTCGTCGGACCGCGGCAAGTCGGGAAGGCGGCCATCACCGGCATCGCTGCCCTCGCCGCGCTGAAGGCGCGGATCCCGGGCGCGCGGGTGTGGCCCTTCGAGGATCCGGCGGGGGCCTCGCTCGTGCTGGCCGAGATCTGGCCGAGGCTGGCCCTCGCGGGCGTGGTCAAGAGCGACCGGGCGGCGCGGCGGCGGCATGTGCGGGCGCTGGGGCGCTGCGGTGTCCAGCTTCGACCCGAACACAGGCGGAGCGCCGTGGCCTCCGATCACGCGGTCGACGCGCTGGCGGCCGCCGTCGCGCTGGCGTCGGGGCGATGGCCGGTGCTCGAGCGGAGCGCACTGCCCCCGGACGCCGTCCGCGAGGGCTGGATCCTCGGGGTCGAGCCGCCGTGCCGGACGCGGGCTCAGCCGGTGACCAGCCCGAGCGCGCGCCAGTAGGGGAGGCTCAGCAGGAACCCCGCCAGGACGGCTCCGGCGTAGAGCCAGGCGAACGGGCGCGCGTCCGCGTGGCCGAACGCCCGCTCCTCCGTGCCGTAGTAGAGCGTCAGATAGTACGGGCTCTGCTGCGGCAGGAGGAAGACGTTGCCGGCCTTCAGCGCGACCAGCGCCACGATCAGCGGGCTCAAGCCCGCCGCCTGCGCGAACGGGGTCAGCGCGACCGTCAGCAGCGGCACGGCGGTCTGCCACGGCAGCGCGAACCGGACGGCGACGGTGATCAGCACCGCCGCGGTGACGGCGGCCGCCGGCGTCGTGACGCCGCCGAGCGCGGCCCGCGCCCACGCCGCGAACCAGGCGTCGGCGCCGACGTGGGCCGTCAGGTCGGCGAGGCTGAAGGCCATGCCCATGAAGAGCAGGAACGACCAGTCGACCTGTGACTGGAGCGCGGTCCGGTCGAGCACCTGCGTGGCGAGCAAGGCGCAGAGCCCCGCGAGCGTGAGCCAGGCCGGGTCGACGCCGTGCCACGGCTGGGTGATCCAGCCCGCGAGGACGGCCACGGCGACGAGGGCGGTGACCTGCTCGTCGCGGGACGGCGGGCCGAGCATCTGGAGCTGTGCGTGGAGCAGCGTGGTCCGGAGCACGCTCGTCTCCCGCGGCCGGCAGCGCCAGACGATCCAGAGGAGCGCGGCGCCGAGGCTCACCACCTCCAGGATCAGGACCGCCCCGAGCCACGCCAGCCACGTCACCTCGCTCCGCGTCGATTCCGGCAACACCCGCCAGGCGAGGAGACAGGTCGGGGTGCCGGTGAGAAAGAGCGTCGTGGCCAGGCAGAAGCCCGTGAGCGCCGCGAGCGCGAGCCCGGTGCTCCCGCGGCTCCGCGCGGGGTACTTGAGGGTGTCGGCGAGCCCGAGGACGACCGGACCCATGAAGGTCATGCGGGCCTGGGCCGACGGGATGAGGACCGTGGACACGATGCCGGCCGTCACCAGCGCCGAGACCTGGCCGGCGAACGTCGGCGGGAATCGGCGCACCGCGACCAGCGTGATCCGGTAGAGCAGACCCGAGCGCGCCAGGGCCGCGGCCAGCCCGAGGATGCCGAGCATCAGGAACCAGGTGCTCGTCGCAAAGCCCGCGAAGGCGGTCGCCGCCGGCGCCACCCCGAGGAGCACCCACGCGATGCCCATGCCGAGGGCGACGACGTAGTCGGGGAAGTTTCCCCACGTCCAGAGGACGGTGCCACCGGCCAGTACCGCCAGGAACCGGACCGCGCGCGGATCGAGGCCGGCCGGCGGCGCCCAGAGCACGAGGGCCGCGACGGCGAGAGCGAGCGGGAGCGCCGCGTGGCCCCATCCGATCCCGCCGGCCGCGAGCGCGGCTGCCGCGCCCCGCGCGCCCGGCTTCCGCGCAGTCCGGCCGGAGGCGGACGGGCTCGGAGCGGTGCCCGGCGCTCGGCCCCGCTGGGCATACAGGGCTCCGAGGCTTCGGACGAGCCGGTCGCGTGCCCCGCTGTCGAGCCCGTGGCCCGAAAAGGCACGCTCGAGGAGGCCGCCTGCCACGTCCGCGCGCCCGGTGCGCATGAGGAGACTCGCCTTCGCCGGGCCGAGATCCGCCTCCAGGAGCACGCCTTCGGGGAGCTGGTCGAGCCAGGTCTCGAGCTCGGCGTCCGGTGGCGGGACGCCGGACGCCAGGGCGTCTCGGATCGCGTGGGCCGCCTCGCTCCAGCGCCGCGCGGCGAGCCAGTGCCGTGCGGCCTCGGTCGGCGTCCCCTGCCGAGCGTGCGCGGTCGCCAGCGCGACGTGCAAGTCGTCGGTCTGCTCGCCCCCGCTACCGTCCTCGGCGAGCCGCCGCTGCACGTGCTCCCGGAACTCCCCGTGCAGGTGGTAGCCGTCGTCGGCGTCGCGGATGACGAGGGCAGGATGTCGGGCGGCGACCTCGGCCGCGAGGCGCGGGCCGGCGTCGCCGAGCATGGCGGCGAGCACGCCCGCGTCGGCGCGGTCGGCCAGCGCCAGGACGTCCAGGGTCCGCCGCGTCGGTCCGTCGCAGCTCGCGAGGACGGCCTCGAACACCGTCGCGTACGTCCGGCGCGCGACGGCCACGTCCTCCGACGTCCGCGCGATGCGCCGACAGAGCACGCGGGCGAGCTCGCGGAGGAAGACAGGATGGCGCTCCGAGAGGGCCTGGAAGCGCTCCTTGTCGAGCCGCAAGAGCCGCGACGGGGACAGCGCCACGACCGTGGCCGAGCGCGGATCGCCGGTGACCAGCGCCATCTCCCCGAGGCAGTCTCCGGGCCCGAGGACGGCGAGCCGCTGGCCCGCGCCGCCGCCCTGGCCGCGGACCTCGACGGCGCCGCCCACGACCACGTAGAGCGCGTCTCCGGGGTCGCCCTGGGAGAAGACGGTCTGGCCGGGCGCGAACTCGACCTCCTCGAACTCGCTGACCAGGCGGGCGAGGACCTCGCGCGGGAGGTCGGCGAACAACGACACGGTCCGAAGCGTGGTGACGACCGCGTCCATCGGGGCCTCGTGGGCGCACGCTAGACGCCGGTGGCGCCTCTGTCAAGGCGCCCGCGCGTCCGGCGCTCCGCCGCGATGCCGGCGCTCGCGTATCCTCTGCCCATGGCGATGGACGAGCCCGTGGAGCGCTTCGACCTTGTGCTGGCCGGGTGCCGGCTGCCCCCGGCTGGCGCGCGGGCCGACATCGGCATCCGCGCCGGGCGAATCCGGGCGATTGGCGATCTCGGCGCGAGTACCGACGCAGCGCCGGATCGCCGTCGCGGGGCGCCTCGTCGTGCCCGGGTTCGTCGACGCCCACGTCCACCTCGACAAGGCGTATCTCCTCGAGCGCGCACCGAGCCGCGAGGGCACGCTGGCCGAGGCGATCCGCGTCACGGCCGAGGCCAAGCGAGGCTTCACCGTCGCGGACATCCAGGCCCGGGCCCGCGCCCTTCTCGACCGCGCGGTCCGAGCCGGCACGACGGCGATGCGCGGCCACGTGGAGGTCGATCCGATCGTGGGTCTGCGGGGGCTGGAGGCCGTGCTGCCGCTGCGGGCCGAGTACGCGGACCGCCTCGATCTTCAGCTGTGCGCCTTCGCGCAGGAGGGGATCATTCAAGCGCCCGGCACCGAGGCGCTCCTGCGCGAAGCGCTCCGGGCGGGGGCCGACGTGGTCGGAGGGTGCCCCTACAACGACACCGACGGCGCGGCGCACGTCGATCGGGTGTTCGCCCTGGCCCGCGAGCTCGATCGGGACGTGGACTTCCACGCCGACTTCGCCGACGAGCCGGTCCACCGTCACGTGGAGGCCATCATCGACCGGACGGAGCGCCATGGCTGGCAAGGCCGGGTCGCGGTCGGCCACCTCACCGAGCTGGCCGCCTATGACGAGTCGGAGCAGGCTCGGGTCGCGGAGCGCCTTCGCGCTGCCGGGATCGGCGTGATCACGCTGCCGGCGACCGACCTCTACCTCATGGGGCGGCGCGACGCGCGAAACGTCCGGCGAGGGCTCACGCCGGTGAAGCGCCTCCGGGCGGCGGGGGTGACCGTCGCCGCGGCGACCAACAACGTGCAGAACGCGTTCACGCCGGTCGGCAACGCGGACCCCTTGCTGCTGACGTATCTCTTGGTCGTGGGAGCGCACATGGGCGCGGACAGCGACATGGCCGCGGCGCTGGAGATGGTCACGGTCGCGCCGGCGCGGATCCTCGGCCGCCTCGACCACGGCCTGGCGGTCGGGTGCCGCGCCGATCTGGTCGTGCTGGAGGCGTCGACCCTCGCCGAGGCCGTCGGCGGAGTTCCGGCGCGCGTCCTGGTGGTGAAGGACGGGCGCGTCACCGTGCCCGCGGAGCAGGCGACCGCGCCTCGGCTTGACAGCGCGCACGACCCCACGTAAAGTCCGGGCGGTAACTCCTTTAAGTGGGCCCGGCGAGGCTCACAAGGAGAGGCGATGACGACTGGCGCGATGATGAGGCCCTCCCTGAATGCCCGGGAGGGCGTTTTCGTCTCCGGACCTGGCGTGCGCCCATGCCGGCCGTGACGTTCCGCGAGAAGGCCCAGATCCTCGACGAGCCGGGGATCGACCGGGCGCTCACCCGGATCGCCCACGAGATCGTCGAGCGGGCCGGAGGCACCGAGGGCCTCGCGCTCGTAGGGATCCGCACCCGCGGGGTCTCGCTGGCGCGCCGGATCGCCGACCGCCTCAAGGCGATCGAGGGCCACCCGGTGGCCGTCGGGGCGCTCGACATCACGCTCTACCGGGACGATCTCTCGCTCAAGGGCGAGGCGCCGGTGCTCCGAGGGACGGACATCCCGTTCCCGGTCTCCGACAAGACGATCGTCCTGGTCGACGACGTGCTCTACACGGGGCGGACCATCCGGGCGGCGCTCGACGCGATCATCGACCTCGGCCGCCCGCGGAGCATCCAGCTGGCGGTCCTGGTGGACCGGGGGCACCGGGAGCTCCCGATCCGGGCGGACTACGTGGGGAAGAACATGCCGACCGCCCGCCGCGAGGCCGTGCAGGTCCTCCTCCGGGAGCACGACGGCCAGGACCGCGTGGTCATCCAGGAACCCGACGACGCGTAGGGAGGGTGCGATGGGGCTCACGGGGAAGGACCTGCTGGACATGCGGAGCCTCGAGCCCGGCGAGATCCAGACGATCCTGGACAGCGCCGTCTCCATGAAGGAGATCGCGTCCCGGGAGATCAAGAAGGTGCCCGCCCTCCGCGGGAAGACGGTCGTCAACCTCTTCCTGGAGCCCTCGACCCGGACGCGGACCTCGTTCGAGATCGCCGGCAAGTGGCTCTCGGCCGACGTGATCAACGTCTCGGGGTCGTCCTCGAGCGTCACCAAGGGCGAGACGCTCGTCGACACCGCCCGGAACCTCGAGGCCATGAGCCCCGATTGCGTGGTGATCCGCCACGCGTCGTCGGGCGCGGCGCACATGCTGGCGCGGGCCCTCCGGTGCTCCGTCGTGAACGCCGGCGACGGGATGCACGAGCACCCGACCCAGGCGCTCCTCGACCTCCTCACGATCCGCGAGAAGCGGGGGCACCTCGAGGGCCTGTCGGTCGCGATCGTGGGCGACATCGCCCACAGCCGCGTCGCCCGCTCCAACATCGCCGGGATGCGGAAGATGGGCATGAGCGTGACGGTGGCCGGGCCGCCGACCCTGATGCCGCCCGGGGTCGAGGAGCTGGGCGTCAAGGTCGCGCGCCGGCTGGAGGACGCCCTCCGGGACGTCGACGTGATCATGATGCTGCGCCTCCAGCACGAGCGCATGGCGGGCCACTTCATCCCCTCGCTCCGCGAGTACTCGCGCCTCTACGGGCTCTCGCTGGAGAAGCTCCGGGGGGCGCGGGACGACGTGCTCATCATGCATCCGGGCCCCGTCAACCGCGGGGTCGAGATGGCCCCCGAGGTGGCCGACGGGCCGTACTCGGTGATCCTCGAGCAGGTGGCGAACGGGGTCGCGGTGCGCATGGCGATCCTCTACCTCCTGCTCGGCGCCCGGGGCGGGGAGGCCTGAGCGATGGACCTCTTGATCCGGAACGGCCGCGTCGTCGACCCCGCCAACGGCCTCGACGGGCCCGGGGACGTGCTCGTCCAGGCGGGCCGCGTCGCCCGGGTCGGGCGAGGGCTCGAGGCGCCGCCGGGCGCCGAGACGGTCGACGTCGGCGGGCGGGTGATCGCGCCGGGCTTCATCGACATCCACGTCCACCTCCGGGAGCCGGGCCAGGAGTACAAGGAGACGATCGCGAGCGGCACCCGCGCGGCCGCGGCCGGCGGGTTCACCGCGGTCGCGTGCATGGCGAACACCGAGCCGGTCAACGACACGCGCGCCGTCACCGACTACATCCTGGCCGAGGCGCGGGCCCGGGGCGCCGTCCGCGTGTACCCGATCGGCGCGGTGACGCGGGGGCTCGGAGGCCGCGAGCTGGCGGAGCTCGGCGAGCTGGCCGAGGCGGGGTGCGTCGCGTACTCCGACGACGGTCGGCCGGTGATGAACTCGGCGCTGCTCCGGCGGGCGCTCGAGTACGCGCAGGCGTTCGGGCGGCCGATCGTCTCGCACGCCGAGGATGCCGCGCTCGCCGAGGGCGGCGTGATGCACGAGGGCTTCGTGTCGACGGACCTCGGGCTGCGGGCGATCCCGGCGGCGGCCGAGGAGATCATGGTCGCGCGCGACATCGCGCTCGCCGAGCTGACCGGGACGCCGCTCCACGTCGCGCACGTGTCGACCGCGGCCGCGGTGCGGCTCCTCCGGGACGCCAAGGCGCGCGGGATCCCGGTCACCGGGGAGGTCACCCCGCATCATCTGCTGCTCACCGACGAGGCGCTCCGCTCCTACGACACCAACGCGAAGATGGCGCCGCCGCTCCGGTCGAAGCGGGACGTCGAGGCGTGCCGGGAGGCGCTCGCCGACGGGACCCTCGACGCCATCGCGACCGATCACGCGCCCCATGCCCTCACCGACAAGGAAGTGGAGCTGGACCACGCGGCCAACGGGATCGTCGGGCTCGAGACGGCGGTCGCGCTCTGCCTCACGCATCTCGTGCGGGACGGGGTGCTCGACCTCCCGACCCTCGTCGCGCGGCTCACGGTGGGGCCGGCCCGCGTGCTGGGCCTGCCGGGCGGGAGCCTCGCCCCGGGCGCGCCCGGCGACGTGACGGTCCTGGACCTCGGGCGAGAGCACGTCATCGAGCCCGCGCGCTTCCGCTCGAAGGCCCGGAACACGCCGTTCGGCGGCTGGGCGTGCGTCGGCGCGCCCTGGATGACGGTCGTGGGCGGCCGCGTCGTCATGCGGGACGGGGTCGTTGCCGGGGACGTCAAGCCGTGACGCAGAGCGCGCGGGCGATCCTGGCCCTGGCCGATGGCCGCGTGTTCGAGGGTGAGCCGCTCGGCGCCCGCGGCGAGGCGCGTAGGCGAGGTCGTGTTCAACACGGCCATGAGCGGATACCAGGAGATCCTCACGGACCCCTCGTACAAGGGGCAGATCGTCTGCATGACGTCTCCCCACATCGGCAACACGGGCGTGAACGAGGAGGACCCGGAGTCCCGCCGGCCCTGGGCCGAGGGCTTCGTCGTTCGCGAGGCCTCGCCGATCGCGTCCTCCTGGCGGGCGACCGCGACCCTGGACGAGTACCTGCGCGGGAACGGGATCGTCGGCATCCAGGGCATCGACACGCGGGCGCTCACCCGGCACCTCCGGGACCACGGCGCCCAGGAAGGCGTGATCTCGACGGACGACCTCGACCCGCGGAGCCTGGTGGCCAAGGCGAAGGCCTCGCCGGGGCTCGTCGGGCGGGACCTGGTGAAGGAGGTGTCCTGCCCGGCGCCCTACGAGTGGCAGGAGTCGACGTGGCGCGCGGGCGGCGGCTACGCGGCGCCCCCTCCGGCGCGCTTCCACGTGGTCGCCTACGACTCCGGCATCAAGCGGAACATCCTGCGCCAGCTGACCGCGGAAGGCTGCCGCGTCACCGTCGTGCCGGCGTTCGCCTCGGCGGACGAGGTGCTGGCCCTCGCCCCCGATGGCCTCTTCCTGGCGAACGGCCCGGGCGATCCGGAGGGCGTGCCCTACCTCGCCGAGTCGGTGCGGCGGCTGGTCGAGCGGCTGCCGACGTTCGGCATCTGCCTCGGCCAGCAGATCCTGGCGCTGGCGCTCGGGGCGCGCACGTACAAGCTGCCCTTCGGCCACCACGGCGCGAACCACCCCGTGAAGGACCTCGGCACGGGCCGGGTCGAGGTCACCTCCCAGAACCACGGCTTCGCCGTCGATCCGGACTCGGGCGCCCGGGCGGGGTTCGAGGTGACGCACGTCAATCTCAACGACGGCACCTGCGAGGGGCTGCGCCACCGGAGCCGACCGGTCTTCTCCGTCCAGTACCACCCGGAGGCGGCCCCGGGGCCGCACGACTCCCACTACCTGTTCCGGCGGTTCGTCGAGCTCCTCACCGAGTCGAGAGGCAGGTGACAGATGCCCCGGTACTTCGTGGCCTATCGGAAGACGGAGGAGGCCGGGCAGAAGCCCGAGTGGGCCTCCTTCACCACCGAGTCGCCCGCGTCGCTGGAGGCGCACGCCATCCGCGAGCGCGTGGAGAAGCGGCTCGGGCTCTTCGGCGAGCGGCTGACGGGCGCCGGCGAGGTCCAGTACCTCGGCGCGGCGCCGCTCGTCGAGTTCCTCGTGCGCCGCGAGGAGGCCCCCCCCGGCGTCTCCATCGTCTACGGTCTGCTGGAGTAGGGGGTCAGACTTTGACTTCCCGACATTTCGGGCTACTCAGGACGACGATCAGCTGGCGCGCCGGCGCGAATTGTCGGGAAGTGAAAGTCTGACCCCATGCCCAAGCGGACGGACATCCGGAAGATCCTGCTGATCGGCTCGGGGCCGATCGTGATCGGGCAGGCGTGCGAGTTCGACTACTCGGGCACGCAGGCCTGCAAGGCGCTCCGCGAGGAGGGGTTCGAGGTCGTGCTCGTGAACTCGAACCCGGCCACGATCATGACCGACCCCGACACGGCGGACCGGACCTACGTCGAGCCCCTCACGCCCGAGGTGGTCGAGCGGATCATCGCCGCCGAGCGGCCGGACGCCCTCCTCCCGACCCTCGGCGGGCAGACCGGGCTCAACCTCGCCGTCGCCCTCGCCGAGCGCGGCACGCTCGAGCGCTACGGCGTGGAGCTGATCGGCGCGAAGCTGGACGCGATCCGGAAGGCGGAGGACCGGGAGCTCTTCAAGGCGGCGATGGAGCGCATCGGCCTCGCGCTGCCGCGCTCGGGCTACGCGCGGTCGATCGGGGAGGCTCGGGAGGTCGTCCGGGAGGTCGGCTACCCGGCGATCATCCGGCCCTCGTTCACCCTCGGCGGCACCGGAGGCTCCGTCGCCTGGAACCCGGACGAGCTGGAGGAGGCGATCCGCTGGGGCCTCCAGCAGAGCCCGGTCGGCCGGGTGCTCGTCGAGGAGTCGGTCATCGGCTGGAAGGAGTTCGAGCTGGAGGTCATGCGGGACCTCCGGGACAACGTCGTCATCGTCTGCTCGATCGAGAACTTCGACCCGATGGGCGTCCACACCGGGGACTCGATCACGGTGGCGCCCGCGCAGACCCTGACCGACCGGGAGTACCAGCTGATGCGCGACGCCGCCCTCGCGATCATCCGCGAGATCGGCGTCGAGACCGGCGGCTCGAACATCCAGTTCGCCGTCAACCCCGCCGACGGGCGCCTGGTCGTCATCGAGATGAACCCGCGCGTCAGCCGGTCGTCGGCGCTCGCCTCCAAGGCGACCGGGTTCCCCATCGCCAAGATCGCGGCCAAGCTGGCCGCCGGGTACGCGCTCGACGAGCTCCGGAACGACATCACCCGCGAGACGCCGGCCTCGTTCGAGCCGACGATCGACTACTGCGTCGTGAAGGTGCCGCGGTGGGCCTTCGAGAAGTTCCCGGAGGCCGACCAGACGCTCACGACCCAGATGAAGTCGGTCGGCGAGGTGATGGCCATCGGGCGGACCTTCAAGGAGGCGCTCCAGAAGGCGATCCGCTCCCTCGAGCAGGACCGGGCGGGGCTGGGCCTCGACCGGCCGCCGCCCGACGAGGAGACGCTCCGGGACCGGCTGCGCGTCCCGAACCCCGACCGGTCTGCTCTACCTCGCGGAGGCGATGCGGCGCGGGCTCGAGCGGGCGGAGATCGCGCGGCTGACCGGGATCGATCCCTGGTTCCTCGCCCAGATGGAAGAGCTGGTCGCGTTCGAGGAGGCCTATCGCCGGGCGCCCGATCTCTCGCGCGATGGGCTTCGCCGCGCCAAGCGTCTGGGGTTCTCCGACCGCCGCCTCGCCGAGCTCGGCGGCGGCACCGAGGCCGAGATCCGACAGGCGCGGCAGGCCCAGGGCATTCGCCCCACCTACAAGATGGTGGACACGTGCGCGGCGGAGTTCGTGGCGCACACGCCCTACCTCTACTCGACCTACGAGGACGAGGACGAGGCGCCCCGGACCGAGCGCCCGAAGGTGGTGATCCTGGGCTCGGGACCGAACCGGATCGGGCAGGGGATCGAGTTCGACTACGCGTGCGTGCATGCGGCCTTCGCGCTCCGGGACGCGGGCGTGGAGGCGATCATGGTCAACTGCAACCCGGAGACCGTCTCGACCGACTACGACACCTCCGACCGCCTCTACTTCGAGCCCCTGACCCTCGAGGACGTCCTCAACATCGTCGAGAAGGAGCAGCCGCTCGGCGTGATCGTCCAGTTCGGCGGCCAGACGCCGCTGAAGCTGGCGGTGCCGCTCGAGCGCGCGGGCGTCCGCATCCTCGGGACGTCCCCGGACGCCATCGACCGCGCGGAGGACCGCGAGCGCTTCGCCGAGCTCCTGCGGAAGCTCGGCCTCCAGCAGCCGCCGAACGGCTCGGCGCGCTCGGCGGACGAGGCGGTGCGGATCGCGACCGTCGCTCGGCTACCCGGTCCTGGTGCGCCCGTCCTACGTCCTCGGCGGTCGGGCCATGGAGGTCGTGTACGAGGAGACGCGGCTCCGCGAGTGGATGCGGGAGTCGGCGCACGTCTCGCCCGACCATCCCATCCTCATCGACAAGTTCCTGGAGGACGCGCTGGAGATCGACGTCGACGCGCTCTCGGACGGTCAGGACGTCCTGGTCGGCGGCGTCATGGAGCACATCGAGAAGGCCGGCATCCACTCCGGCGACTCGGCCTGCGCGCTCCCGCCCTACTCGATCGGCGACGATCAGGTGGAGCGGCTCCGGGCGCAGACGCGGGCGCTGGCCCTCGAGCTCGGCGTGGTGGGCCTGCTCAACATCCAGTTCGCCATCAAGAGCGACACGATCTACGTGCTCGAGGTGAATCCGCGCGCCTCCCGCACGGTGCCCTTCGTCTCGAAGGCGATCGGCGTGCCGCTCGCCAAGCTGGCGACCCGCGTGGTGCTCGGCACCCGGATCGCCGAGCTGGGCGTCCGCGAGGTGACCGAGCTGCCGCACGTCTCGGTCAAGGAGGCGGTGTTCCCCTTCGTGAAGTTCCCCGGGGTCGACGTCATCCTCGGGCCCGAGATGCGCTCCACCGGCGAGGTGATGGGGATCGGGCGGGAGTTCCGCACGGCCTACCTCAAGTCCCAGCTCGCCGCCGGCTCGACGCTGCCGCAGGGGGGCAAGGCCTTCCTCTCGGTTCGGAACCGGGACAAGCGGGCGATCGTCAACATCGGCCGGAGCCTGGCCGAGATGGGGTTCGGACTGGTGGCGACGCAGGGCACCGCGAAGGTCCTCGAGCGGCACGGGCTCGCCGTCGACACCATCCACAAGGTGGCCGAGGGCTGGCGGCCGAACATCGTCGACCTGATGAAGCAGGGCGAGATCGCGCTGGTCATCAACACGCCCGAGGACGGACGCGCCCGGCGGGACTCCTACCTCATCCGGAGGACGGCGGTCATGCAGAGCATCCCGTACTACACGACGATGGACGGCGCCCAGGCGGCCCTCGAGGCGATCGAGGCGCAGCGCGCCGGCGTGACCGAGGTGCGGCCGCTCCAGGCGTACTACGAGAGCCTGAAGACATGACCGTGCCCGGGGCCGGCGGCCCGCCCCGCTCGGCGCGGGACCGCTTGATCGTGGCCCTGGATACCCCGGGGCTCCCCGAGGCGGAGGCCCTGGTCGAGCGGCTCCGCGGGACGGTGGACACGTTCAAGGTGGGGTCGCAGCTCTTCACGGCCGCGGGCCCCGCGGCGGTCGAGATGGTCCGGAAGCGCGGCGGCCGCGTCTTCCTCGACCTCAAGTACCACGACATCCCCGCCATCGTCGGCGGCGCGGTGCGCGAGGCCGCCCGGCTCGGCGTGACGCTCCTGACCGTGCACGCCTCGGGCGGCGCCGCGATGCTGCGGGCCGCGGCCGAGGCGGCCGCGGGGGCCGGGCGGGACCGTCCGCGGGTCCTCGCCGTGACCGTGCTCACGAGCCTCGACCGGGCGACGCTCCTACGAGAGCTGGGCGTGCCGGTCGCGGTCGAGGGGCACGCGGTCGCCCTGGCCGGCCTCGCGCGGGCCGCGGGGTGCGACGGCGTCGTCGCGTCGCCACGGGAGGCGGCGCGCCTCCGGGCGATCCTGGGACGTGACGCCTTGATCGTGACCCCCGGCGTCCGCCCCGCGGGCGGGGCGGCCGACGACCAGGCCCGGACCGCGACGCCGGCCGCGGCGTGCCGGGCCGGGGCCGACTACCTCGTCGTCGGCCGGCCGATCACGGGCGCCGCGGATCCCGCCGCGGCGGCGGCCGCCATCCTCGCGGAGATGCCCGAGTGATCGAGCGCGACGCTGGCCTGCTCGTCCGCCGGCTCCACGAGATCGGGGGCGTGCGCTTCGGCGAGTTCGTGCTCAAGTCCGGCGCCACGTCGCCGTTCTACGTCGACCTGCGCGTGGTCATCTCCTACCCGGACGTGCTCGCCCAGGTGGGCCGGCTCCTGGCGGCCGCGGTCCGTCGCTGCCGGGCCGACCGGATCGCGGGGATCCCGTACGCGGGACTGCCGCTCGCCGTGGCCGCCAGCCTGGCGGGCGGCGTCCCCCTCGTCTACCCCCGGCGCGAGGCCAAGACGTACGGGACCCGCCGGCGAATCGAAGGCGCCTTCCAGCCGGGCGAGCACGTGGTCGTGATCGACGACATCGTCACCGACGGGGCGTCGAAGCTGGAGGCGATCGAGCCCCTCGAGGCCGAGGGGCTCGTGGTGGAGGACCTCGTGGTGCTGATCGACCGCGAGCAAGGCGCGCGCGAGCGCCTCCTGACGAAGGGCTATCGCCTCCACGCGGTGCTCACCATCTCCGAATGCTTCGACGCGCTCGAGGCGGCGGGTCTCGTCGAGCCCGCGCTCCTGGCGCGCGCCCGGGAGTTCGTCCACACCACCCGCCTGGCCTGACGTTCGGCCTCCCTCCGGGCCGAGCAAGGTCAGCCCGACGTAGTGCCCCGAGGCGCTCGGCCGTCCCAGTCGGCCCAGCCCGCCGAGCCCACGGACGGGTACGGCGCGCCCGCGAGACGGACCCGCGCCGGGCGCGGCCCGCGGGTCTCAGCCACGCGCCTGGTACTCGGGGCGCCAGCGGAGGAGACGCGCCTCCACCTGCTGGATGCCGAGGGCGAGGACGATGCCCGTGGCGCCGAGCACGAGGAGCGCGACCATCATGTCGGCGGCGTTGAGGTTGCCGAGGGACGCGATGATCAGGTAGCCGATCCCGCCCCCGGACTCTCCGCCGATGAACTCGCCGATCACCACGCCGATCAGCGCGAACGACACGGACGGCGTCAGCGAGGCGAACGTCCAGGCGAGGGCCGACGGGACGATCACCGTCCGCATCACTTGACGCTCGGAGGCGCCGAGGAAGCGGGCCGAGTGGATGAGGTCGGGGTCGACGCCGCGCGCGCCCTGGAAGGTGTTGAAGAAGACGATGAAGAACACGATGAGCCAGGCGAGGACGACCTTCGCCGTGAGACCGAACCCGAACATCATCGTGACGAGCGGCACGAGCGCGATCCGAGGGAGCGAGTTGAACGCCACGATGTAGGGGTGCAGCACCGCCGCGAGCTTCGCGTTCCGGCCGAGCACGAGGCCGGCCACGAAGCCGCTCCCGACGCCGACCGCGAAGCCGAGCAGCGTCGACTCGAGCGTCGAGACGAGGAGCTGCCAGAGCGGCACCCGCACCGCGGCGGAGTTCAGGTACCAGAAGCGGCTCCAGATCGCCGAGGGTCGGCTGATGAAGAAGGGGTCGACGAAATAGATCACCCGCGAGACCGACTTCGTGACGGCCGGGTGGGTCAGGCCCTCCCAGAGACCCAGGATGAGGACCAGGATCAGGAGCCGCCAGGCGTTGACGCGCGCCCGGCCCGTCATCGCGTCCCTCGGCGCGCCTCGGGGGGCGCCGGTGTCATGCCGCCTCTCCGCCGCCCTCGCCGTGGTCCGCCTTCGCGAACTCCTCGCCCAGGACGTGCCAGAGGGTCCGGAACTCCCGGGCGTACTCGTCCGTCTCGCGGATCCGGATGACGTCGCGCGGGCGGGGGAGCTTGACCGCGTGCACGTGCTTGATCCGGCCGGGCCGGCTCGTCAGGACGATGACGCGGTCGGCGAGGGTGATCGCCTCGGCGAGGTCGTGGGTCACGAAGACCACCGTCTGGCGCTTGTCCGTCCACAGGGCCAGTAGCTGGGCCTGGAGCCGGAGCTTCGTGTGGGTGTCGAGCGCGCCGAACGGCTCGTCCATGAGGAGGATCTCGGGCTCGACGATGAGCGAGCGCACGAGCGCCACGCGCTGACGCATCCCGCCGGACAAGGTCGCCGGGAAGACATCCTCGAACCCCTCGAGCCCCACCAGTCGGATGGCCTCGCGGACGCGCCGCGCGCGCTCGGCCCGGGCGATCCCCCGGTAGGCGAGCCCGAGCTCGATGTTCTGGGCGACCGTGCGCCAGGGGAAGATCGTGTCCTTCTGGAAGACGTACCCCACCTGGGGCGGCACGCCCGAGAGGGGGCGCCCGTCCAGGCGGATCTCGCCGCGGGTCGGCGTGACCAGGCCCGCGATCATGTTGAGGACCGTCGACTTGCCGCAGCCCGACGGGCCCACCAGGGCCACGAACTCCTCGTCGTGCACGTCGAAGGAGACCCCGTCGACGGCCGGGACGGTCCGCCCGCGGGCCGCGAAGGTCTTCCCGAGGTCCCGGACCTCGACGCGGACTCGAGGGGACGCGGCTACGATCGCTGAGACGCCTTCCGCGCGAAGGACATGTCGACGGCCTTCGGGAAGGCGATCGGCGCGTCCAGGACCTTCGTCGACAGGAAGACCTTCAGGACCTCTCCGTACTCCTTCTCGTCGACCAGGAAGTCCCAGTCGAAGATGCTCTTGTAGTACCGGATCGACTTGAGCACCTCCTCGCGCGAGAAGGTGTCCATGTACGGCCGGTGCAGGAGCTCCAAGATCTCCCCGTCGGCGGCCTTGCGGATCCACTGCTGGGCCCGGTAGCAGGCGTTCACGTACCCCTGGACCGCTTCAGGCTGTCGCTCGATGGTCTCCTTGAGGCAGTACCCCACCGTCGCCGGCAAGGGCCCGCCGAAGACGCGATTCCAGGCCTGTGCGTCCAGGACATCGTAGATGGCCTTCCCGAATCCCTGGTCCTCGGCCGCCCACATCCACTCCGGCACCGCCATGATGGCGTCGAACTTCCCTGCCTTGAGCCCGCCGAGCATCGTCGTCGAGGCGCCGCCGCCGACCCACTCGACCAGGCTGTTGAGGGGCCGCCCGTCGGGCGTCTTCTGCTGCTCGAGCACGTAGCTCCCGTAGACCCACGTGCCGGACCCGATGGCGGTGGCCGCCACGACCCACTTCCCGCCGCCCGGCCGCTTGACGGTGGCGAGCTTGTCGAGCGAGGTGAGGCCGGCGTCGTAGAGATCCTTGCGCGCCACGACGTTCGCGTAGGAGCACCGCGTGTCGGTGGCGAACAGGATCACCGCGTCCTTTCCCTTCTCGCTGATCTTGAGCGGATGGTTCGCGTCACCGAGGGCGAACAGGGCCTGCCCCGCCGCCAGGGCCTGCACCACCTTCGCCCCGCCGCCCGGGACGATGAAGCCCTTGTCCGCGGTCACACCCTCCTCCTCGAAGAAGCGCTTCTCCCGCGCGACCAGGTGCTGCGCGTAGACGACGGTCGAGACGCTGTGGGAGACGGTGATCGGGCGCGGCTGCGCATGGCCGAGCCGCGGCAGTGCGGCCGCCGCGGACAGGGCGCCGGCCGCGGACAGGAGCTCGCGGCGCGTCAGTCGGGACGTGTGCATGGAGAGCCTCCTCGAGATGTCGCGGTCGGGTCGTCGGGGACTATACCGGGGCGCTTCGAAGCCTGTCAACGCCGCGGCCGCGGGAGGCCATCGCTCAGTCGGTTCCCGCGATCAGCTGCCGGTACTCGTCTTCCGGAAACGCCTTGAGGGTGGTGGTCTTCACGTCGCCGCGGGCGGCGAGAGCCAGGACATACTTGACGACCAGCTCGTCGTTCTTGGCCTGTATCACGGCGACGAAGTCGTGCGGGCCCATCGTCAGGTAGAACCCGGCCAGCTTCCCGCCGATCCGTTCCAGCACCTTCCGCGCGGCGTCGAGTCGCTTCGGTGAGCTCTTGATCGCCCGTCGTCCCTGGTCGGTGAAGCTCCCCAGAACGATGAACGTCCGCATGCGATCGAGTCCCCTTTTCGGGTCCGACAAGCTTTTCGGGTCCGACAAGCAGGTTCGCCTCGATCTTCGGAGGCCTCACGCGGGGCCACGCCCACGGTATCACGGTCCGGCGGCCGAGCGCCCCCGCGTCCGTGGCGCGGCGGGTCAGTCGCGGCGCTGGCCGGGCGGGGCGGGTGTCACCTGCGGGATGTGGAACCCGTAGCGCTGGCGCAGGAGGTCCACGAGCACGGTCGGGAGGATCTCCGTCGCCCCCAGGCAGTACTGGCAGATCAGGCGGACGTCGCCCGTCCAGAAGTCGGACCAGAGCGCGACCTTGTGGAACATCTCGATGGTGTTGGTGTGCGTGGTCCACGACAGGAGGTGGAGATGGCACGAGGGACAGACGTACTGTCTCGGGTTCTCCGGCATCGGCTGTCGGCCAGAGTCGCTCACCATCCCCCGCTCCCAGGTCGCGTGTGCGACCGCGTCCGGCAAGGCCAACCAACAAGTCCTAATAGCGTAGAATGTGCCGCTCTGGCAAGAATCAACGGTCGGAGGCTGGTCCCTCGACCGACCGGACTCCGCCGTTGCCTGAGCATCATCTGGCCCAAACACACGTGGACATTGATATTTTGTCGGTTGAACCGACGCTGGCCTCCGGGCAAGCGGTTTGACACTCCGGGACGGCTTCGGCTAGCATCGTAGGCACTCCATGGGCCTCGTCGTCAGCATGACGGGTTACGGTCGGGGCGAGGCCCGGGGTGCGCGCGTCACCCTCGTGGCCGAGGCCCGCTCCTTGAACCATCGATTCCTCGAGACCAGCATCAAGCTCCCGCGCGGCCTCACCTCGCACGAGCCCGATGTTCGCCGGCTGGTCCAGGGCCGGACCGCTCGCGGCCGCGTGGATCTCACGGTGACCCTCCGCCGCACGGCCGGGGGGGTCCCGAGCGTGCGGACGGACGTCCTGCTGGGCCTCGAGTATGCGCGGGGCGCCCGTGCGCTGGGCGAGGCGGCGGGCCTTGCCCCCGAGCTCTCGGTCGCGGACCTGCTCCGGCTGCCCGGTGTCGTCACGGTCGAGGAGGCGGAGACGGAGGACGAGGGCGAAAGCGCGGTGCTCCTCAAGACGGCAGCCAACGAGGCGCTCGAGGAGCTGTGCCGGATGCGTCAGACCGAGGGCGCCGCGCTGGCGCGGGACCTCGGGGTCCACGTCGACGCCCTCGACGCCTGGGTGCGCGAAGTCGATGGGCTGCTGCCGACTGCCCTCGCGCGAATCCAGGCCCGTCTCCGGGAGCGCGTCCAGCTCCTCCTCGCCGAGGCCCCCGCGGATCCTGGCCGGCTTGCCCAGGAGGTCGCGACCTGGGCGGCGCGGAGTGACGTCGCGGAGGAGCTGGCCCGGCTTCGCTCCCACCTGACCCAGTTCCAGGCTCTCCTCACGGAGGGCGGCGCGGTGGGTCGACAGCTCGACTTCCTGACGCAGGAGCTCCACCGGGAGGTCAATACCATTGCGTCGAAGTCGGACGACGCCGAGCTGGTCACCCGTGTCCTGGAAGCGCGGACGCTCGTCGAGCGCATCCGGGAGCAAGTGCAGAACGTCGAGTGAGCGCCACCGCGCTGCGCCGGGGCATGCTCATCGTGGTCTCGGCGCCCTCGGGCGCCGGCAAGACCACCCTCTGTCGCGAGATCCGCAAGCGGGTGCCCCACCTCGCCTATTCCGTCTCGTTCACGACGCGCAACCCGCGGCCCGGGGAGCTACAGGGTCAGGCCTACCATTTCGTCTCCGAGCCGGTGTTCCAGCAGATGGTCGATCGCGGGGAATTCGCGGAGTGGGCCCGCGTGCACGGCCATCTCTACGGCACGGCCGCGCGGACGCTCGAGGGCGTGCTCGACCAGGGGGACGACATCCTGCTCGACATCGATACGCAGGGGGCCCGCCAGCTCCGCGCGCGCTATCCCCAGGGCCTCTACGTCTTCGTGGTCGCCCCGTCGATGCAGGAGCTGGAGGCACGGCTCAAGGAGCGGAAATCGGACGCGCCGCGGGAGATCGGCCGCCGCCTCGCGCGGGCGGTGGACGAGATCGCCGCGTGGCGCGAGTATGACTACGTGATCGTCAACCGTCATCTCGACGAGGCCTTGCGGCAGCTCGCGTGCATCATCGAGGCCGAGCGCTGCCGGACGTCCCGTCTCACTCTGAGCTTGCCGGATCTCCCGGTGGGCGGGGGAGTCCAGGCGACTCTCCCGGGAGGCGCTGCATGATGTCGTTCCCGTCACTCGAAAAGGCACTCGAACAGATCTCCAATCGCTACGTCCTGGTGGTGCTGGCGGCCAAGCGGAGCCGGCAGCTCAACCGTGGCGCGCAGGCCCAGGTCGAGACGAAGCGCCGGAAGTGGACCTCGGTGGCGCTCGAAGAGGTGATCGCCGGCAAGATCCAGCCCAAGAAGCCCGAGGAGACCGACAAGACGCCGGCCCCCACGGCCTGAAGGCGAGGCACTCCGGAGCCCCGTGATGGCGCTGGCCGGCCGCGAGCTGATCCTCGCCGTCACGGGCAGCATCGCCGCCTACAAGGCCGCCTACCTCCTGCGGGAGTTGAAGCGCGCGGGGGCGGCCGTCACGGTCGTGATGACAGCCGGCGCGCGCGAGTTCGTCGCGCCGCTCACGTTCCGGACGCTTTCCGGCCGGCCGGTCCTGACCGACCTCTTCGACCCCCAGGAGCCCGCGGCCGTGGAGCACGTGGCGCTCGCCGAGCGCGCGGACCTGCTCCTCGTCGCGCCGGCGACGGCCCACGCTCTCGCGCGGGCGGCTCTCGGGCTCGCCGACGACTTCCTGGGGACGCTGCTCCTCGCCACGCGCGGCCCGGTCCTCTTCGCCCCGGCGATGGACGGCGGCATGTGGGAGCACCCGGCGGTCCAGGCGCACGTGGCGACCCTCCGGGCTCGGGGCGCCACGGTGCTGGAGCCGGACCACGGCGACCTGGCCTCCGGCCTTCGCGGCCAAGGGCGATTCCCCGAGGTGGCGGACATCGTCGAGGCGGTCGTCGGTCTCTTGTGGCCGCGGCGCGATTTCGTGGGCGACCACGTGCTGGTCACGGCCGGGCCCACCCGCGAGCCGCTCGATCCCGTCCGCTACCTGAGCAACCGCTCGTCCGGTCGCATGGGTTACGCGCTCGCCGCGCAGGCGGCTCGGCGCGGGGCCGCGGTGACGCTGGTCACGGGGCCGACCCACCTGGCGCCGCCAGCCGGCATCCGCGTCATCCCGGTGCAGACCGCAGCCGAGATGCGCGACGCGGTCCTGCATGCTGCCGAGGCGGCGACGGTGGTGATCAAGGCCGCGGCGGTCGCCGACTACCGGCCGGACCGCGCGGCCACTCAGAAGATCCGCTCCAAGCAGGACGGCCTGACGGTTGCCCTCGCCCCGACCCCCGACATTCTCCGGGAGCTCGCCCAGCGCAAGGGTGACCGCTTCCTCGTCGGCTTCGCCGCCGAGACCCAGGAGCTCCATGCCCACGCGCGTGCCAAGCTCGCCGCCAAGGGCGTGGACCTCATCGTGGCGAACGACGTGAGCCGGCCGGACATCGGGTTCGACGCCGCCGAGAACGAGGTCGTCTTGCTCGACCGCTGGGGAGGCGCGCTCGCGCTGCCTCGTCGTCCCAAGCCCGAGGTCGCCGATCTCATCCTGGATCGGGTCCAGGAGCTGCGCCGCGCCGTGCGCGAGCCCCAGACGACCTCGTGACCGGCGAGCCCGCCGAGCTGGCCGACGCCGCGCGCGCCCTCGCCGAGCACCTCCGCTTCCACCAGGCCCTGGGCATCCGCACGCTGCCGCTCCGTGGGGAGCCCCTCGGGGGTCCCGCCGCGACCCTCCGGCAGGTGGAGGTGGCGAGCGAGGGCTGCACGCGCTGCAAGCTCTCCCAGGGGCGGAACACGATCGTCTTCGGCGCCGGCAGCCCGGAGGCGCGCCTCGTGTTCATCGGCGAGGGTCCGGGGGAGGAGGAGGACCGCCAGGGAAAGCCCTTCGTGGGCCGCGCGGGCCAGCTCCTCACGAAGATGCTCGATTCGGTCGGCCTCACGCGTGAGGAGGTCTACATCTGCAACATCGTCAAGTGCCGGCCCCCGGGGAATCGGAACCCCGAGCCCGAGGAGATCGCCGCGTGCGCGCCTTTCCTGTCCGGCCAGCTGGCCGCGATCCAGCCGGGCGTGATCTGCACGCTGGGCACCTTCGCGACCCAGCACATCCTCCGCACGCGTGAGCCGATCAGTCGCCTGCGGGGTCAGCTGCACCACCTGGGCGCCGCGGTCGTGATCCCGATGTTCCACCCGGCGTTCCTCCTGCGGAATCCGGGTCCGAGCTACCGGCGCCAGGCGTGGGACGACCTGAAGCTGATCCGTCGCGAGTACGATCGGGTCCGGGGCCGGGCGCCGGCCGACGCCTGAGGCCCGACCTCCTGCTCGTCCACGTCGTCACCAACCTTCCCGTCCCGCGCGCCTTCACGTACCGACTCCCGCCCGAGCTGGAGGACCGCGTGGCGCCCGGCCAGCGCGTGCGGGTCCCGTTCCGCGGGCGGCCGCGCGCCGGGGTCGTGGTCCGCGTGGAAGCCGGCGCCGGGGACGGTCTGGAGCCGGTCACCGCCGTCCTCGACGCCGTGCCCGCCCTCACGCCCGCACTCCTCGAGCTGGCGCGCCGGACCGCCGAGGAGACCGTCAGCGCCTGGGGTGAGGTCGTGTTCCGTGCCCTCCCGCCTGGCGTGCGCTCGCGCGCGCCCGAGACCCTGCCGGCGCCGATCGCGCTGCCCCCCGGTCCCGCCACCCTCGTCACCGGGCGGGCGCGGGACGTCCGGATCGAGCAGGCCGTGGGGAACGCGCTGGCCGCGGGCGGCGGGGTGCTCCTCCTGACCCCGGAGATCGAGCAGGCCGGGCTCTGGGCCTCACGGCTCGAGACGCGACTCGGCGAGCCGGTGCGCCTCGTCACGAGCGCGGCCTCGCCCGGGGAGCGATGGGCCGCGTGGTGGGCCTGCCGCGCAGGGCGGGCGCGCGTCGCGGTCGGCACTCGGGCGGCCGCGTGGGTCCCGCTGTCGCCGCTCGGTCTGGCGGTGCTCGTGGACGAGGAGGATCCGGCGCACAAGGCGCCCGACGCGCCGCGCTGGCACGCGCGAGACCTCGTCCTCGCGCGGGCACGCCTCGACGGAGGCGCGAGCCTCCTCGCGAGCCCCGCGCCGAGCCTCGAGAGTTGGGTGGCCGCCCGGACGGGCGCGCTCCTGACCGAGCCGGGGCCGCGGGACGCGTGGCCGGCCGTCGAGCGCGTGGCGCTGGGCGGGGATCATCCCGCGGACGCGAGCCTCTCCCCGGGGCTCCGCGACGCCGCGCGCGCGGCACTCGGCCGCGGCGGATCCGTGCTGCTCGTCCTGAACCGACTCGGCTTCGCGCGGATCCTCGCCTGTGCCGACTGCGGAGCCGTGCGACGCTGCGGGCGGTGTCGGCTGGCGCTCCTCTTCCGGCGAGAGGCGCGTTCGCTGGCCTGTCGGTTGTGTGGGCTCGAGACGCCGGCGCGGAGCCTCTGCGGCCGCTGCCGGGGCCGCCGCCTCCAGCCGGTCGGCTGGGGCACCGAGCGGCTCGAGGCCGAGGCGCGCGAGGCGTTTCCCGAGGCGCACGTGGTCCGCTACGACTCGACCGTGGCGCCGCGCGCGGCCGAAGAGGCGCGGACCGCATTCCGATCCGGGGCGGCGCGGGTCCTGGTCGGCACCAGCATGGCGCTCCGCCTCGCCGAGGACGCTCGGGTCGCGGTGGCGGCGCTGGTCCTCGCCGATTCGACCCTCAACCTGCCCGACTTCCGCGCCGCCGAACGGACGTTCCAACTCGCCTGGCGTCTGGCCGAGGTCGTCGAGGCCGGCGGCAGCGCGTGGCTCCAGTCGTACCTGCCGGACCACCCGGCCCTGGCGGCCGTCGCGTACGGCGAGCCCGCGCGCTTCTACGAGCCGGAGTGGGCCGAGCGGCAGGAGCTCGGTTATCCGCCGGCGCGGCGGATGGCCCGGCTCGTGGTCGAAGGGCGGGACGCCGCGCGGCTCGGAGAGGATCTGGCCGCGCGGGCGCGCGCCGCAGAGGCTACCGTGCTGGGTCCGGCCGCGCTGGCGGGCGCCCGGATCCAGGTCGTGCTCCTGGGCGGGCCGGAGCTACCCGGGATCGTGGGCGGGATCCTCGAGCCCCTTCGGGGCCGTCGACGGCTCGGAGGGACCCGGCTCGTGATCGACATGGATCCGGTCGAGCTGCCGTGAGGGGCGGTACAATGCTAGCCGGGGGAGGATAGGCGCATGGCGGTGCTGGAGGTACGGCTCTACGGGGACCCGGTACTGCGGCGGCGAGCGGCGCCGGTCCGCGAGGTGACGCCGGAGATCGCCGGCTGGCTCGACGACATGGTCGAGACGATGCACACCGAGGTGGGCATCGGCCTCGCGGCGAGCCAGGTCGGGATCGAGCTCCGGATGCTGGTGGTGGACGAGGGCCGTGGCACCGGGCGGCCGTATCTCAATCCGGTGATCGTCGAGCGGGGCGGTGAGCAGGTGGGGGAGGAAGGCTGCCTGTCCCTGCCGGGTGTTTTCGCGGACGTCCGGCGGGCCGAATGGGTGGTGGTGGAGGCGATGGACCGTGCCGGCGCGTCGTTCCGTCGGCGCGCGTCGGGATTGCTGGCCCGAGTCCTCCAGCACGAGATCGACCACCTGGACGGCATCCTCTTCATCGACCGGCTCGACAAGGTGGTGCGGGACCGGCTCAAGCGCCAGATCCAGCGGGAGGGCTTTCCGAACCAGCCGCTCGCGACCGGGGTTCGCCTGTGATCCGGGGTGGTGCGGAGTCAGTGACGCGCGGAGGGAGCGGTCTAGTCGTCGAAGTCTGACCCCATGCGCGTGCTGTTCTACGGCACTCCCGCCTTCGCGCTTCCCACGCTTCGTGCGCTGCTCGCCCGTCACCGTGTCGTCGCCGTGGTGACGCAGCCGGACCGGCCCGCCGGGCGGGGCCAGCGAGCCCAGGCGCCACCGGTCAAGATCGTGGCCCTCGAGCACGGGATCCCCGTGCTGCAGCCGGAGCGGCTCCGAGAGCCCGGCTGGCCCGAGCGGCTGGCCACTCACGCGGCCGATGTCGCGGTCGTCGTCGCGTTCGGCCAGATCCTGCCGCCGGCCGTCCTCGCGGTGCCCCGTCAGGGGTCGATCAACGTCCACGCGTCGCTGCTCCCGCGCTATCGCGGCGCGGCTCCCGTTGCCTGGGCGATCATCCGCGGCGAGCGGGAGACGGGGATCACGACGTTTCAGATGGACGCGGGAATGGACACGGGGCCGGTACTCCTCCAGCAGACCACGCCCATCGGTCCGGACGAGACGGCCGGCGATCTGGCCGAGCGGCTCGCCGCGCTCGGCGCCGAGACGCTCCTCGAGACGCTCGACCGACTGGAAGGCTTGCGTCCGGTTCCGCAGGACTCCCGCATCGGCGACCATGGCGCCCCGGCTCCGCAAGGAGGATGGGTCCCTCGACTGGACGGAGTCGGCGGTGGCCCTCGCCGCGCGCATCCGGGGCGTGAACCCGTGGCCGGGCGCCGTGACCGTCGCGCCCAGTGGCCGTCTCCGGATCTGGCGGGCACGCCCGCTGCCCGGGCGTGGGGAGCCGGGCGTGCTGACGCCGGTCGACGGGCAGGTCGCCGTGGGAACCGGCGCGGGCCTCTTGGTGCCGCTCGAGGTCCAGCCGGAGAATCGCCGCGTGATGGCGTGGGACGCCTACCTGAGGGGGGCGCGCCTCGCCCCTGGAGCGCCGCTTGGCGCGCCGGTCCCGCGCGCCTGAGGTGGTCCCGCCCGCCGGGGCACCCGCGCGGCCGGGTGCCGGCGCGCGGTCCGCGCTCCGTGGCGGGCGTGTCTCGCCGCGCGGGGTCGCCCTCGAGATCTTGCTCCGTGTGGAGACCGGGGACGCCTTCGCGGACCGGCTGCTCGAGACGCTCCCCGACCGCGCCGGGCTCGACCCTCGGGATCGGGCGCTCGTCACGGAGCTGGTCCTGGGGACCCTCCGCTGGCAGCGACGCATCGACTGGGCGCTCGCGCGCGTGTCCCGCCGGCCGCTCGACGACCTCGTGCCCTGGCTCCGGGTGCTCCTGCGTCTCTCGGCCTATCAGCTCGGCTTCCTGGATCGGATCCCACCCTGGGCCGCGGTTCACGAGGCGGTGGAGCTGGCGAAGCGGCGCCGGCCGCCCGGTGCGGCGGCCTACTTGAACGGCGTTCTCCGGGCCCTCGCGGCCGCGCCGCGTCCGTGGCCCGCGCCCCGAGCCGAGGATCCGGTCGAGGCGCTGGCGCTCCGCGCCTCCCAGCCGACGTGGCTCGTCCGGCGCTGGTGGGACTGCCTCGGGCCCGACCAGGCCGCGACGCTCGCCCTGGCGATGAGCGCCGCGCCGCCCGTGGTCGTGCGGGCCAACACGCTTCGCGCGCCGGCGGCGACGGTGGCCGACCAGCTCCACCAGGCCGGTGTCGGCGCGATCGCCACTCGATTCGCGCCGGAAGGACTCCTGCTGGAGCGGGCGGGTGACCTCCGGGCGCTCGTGCCTCTCCGGGACGGGAGCGCCACCGTCCAGGACGAGGCGGCCATCATGGTGGGCCATGCGCTCGGCCCTCTCCCCGGAGAGACCGTCGCCGACGTGTGCGCCGCGCCGGGCTCCAAGACCACCCACCTGGCCGCGCTCATGGCGAATCGCGGCCGGGTCCTGGCCGCGGACCCCCACGCGGGACGGCTCGCGCTGCTCCGTGACGCATGCACGCGTCTCGGGGCCACCATTGTCGAGGCACGGCTCGCCGACGCGCGCGCGCTGGCCGGATCGCTCGGACCGCTCTGCGACCGGGTCCTGGTGGACGCGCCGTGCTCGAACCTCGGGGTCCTGCGCCGCAACCCGGACGCCAAGTGGCGTCGGCGGCCCGAGGACTTCGCGACGCTCGTGCCCGCGCAGCGCGAGATCCTGACCGCGGCCGCGGACCTGGTGCGGCCGGGCGGCGTGCTCGTCTACGCGACGTGCTCCCTCGAGCCCGAGGAGAACGAGGAGGTCGTGGCGTCGTTGCGGGCGCGCCGGCCCGACTTCGTGCCGGATCCCCTGCCGCCGGCGGTGCCCGAGGCGTGCCGCGCGGCACCCGACGTCCTCCGGATGACCCCCGACCGCCACGGCTCCGACGGTTTCACGGCCCATCGGCTCAGGAGGCGCGCATGATCAAGATCGCTCCGTCGATTCTCTCCGCCGACTTCGCTGCGCTCGCGGACGAGATCGCGCGGGTGGAGGCGGGCGGTGCCGACCAGATCCACGTGGACGTGATGGACGGGCACTTCGTGCCGAACCTCACGATCGGCCCGCCGGTCATCGAGGCCCTTCGAAAGCGCACGCGCCTGCCGCTCGACCTCCATCTCATGGTGGAGAATCCCGACCCGTACCTCGACACGTACGTCCAGGCGGGGGGAACGCGGTGACGGTGCACGTCGAGGCGTGCCCGCACGTCCACCGCACGCTCGGCCGGATCCGAGAGCTGGGCGCGCGGGCGGGCGTGGCGCTCAATCCCGGCACCCCGACCACGGCGCTCGACTACGCGCTTGGACGCGGCGGACGTGGTGCTGGTCATGTCGGTCAACCCGGGGTTCGGAGGCCAGGCGTTCATCCCCGCCACGTACGCCAAGCTCGTGGACCTCAAGAACCGCGTCGGCGAGCGCCCGATCGAGGTGTCGGTCGACGGCGGCGTGAAGCTCGAGCACTGCCGCGCCCTCGCGCTCCGGGGGGCCACGACGTTGGTCGCCGGCTCCGCGATCTTCTCGGCCGCCGACCCGGCGGCCGAGGTGCGCCGCTTCCGCGCCGAGGCGCTCAAGGCCGGCGCCGTCTGACGGCCGGCGCCGAGGGCCTGGCGCGATGATCCGCGTCGGCACGTCCGGCTACAGCTACCCCGAGTGGCGAGGGACGTTCTATGCCGAGCGCTTCCCGACCGCGCGGATGCTGCCGTACTACGCCGAGCGGTTCGACACCGTGGAGCTCAACAACACGTTCTATCGCATGCCCACGGCGACGGCGATCGCGGGCTGGGCGGCGGAGACCCCGCCGGGCTTCGTGTTCGCGCTCAAGGCGTCGCGGCGCATCACCCACCTGGCGCGCCTGCGGGACGTCGCCGAGCCGGTCGGCCATCTCCTCGAGACGGTGCAGGCGCTCGGCGAGAAGCTCGGGCCGCTCCTCTTCCAGCTGCCGCCGAACTTCCGGAAGGACACCGCGCGGCTCGGCGCCTGCCTCGCGCTGGTGCCGCCGACCTTCCGGCTCGCCTTCGAGTTCCGGCACGCGTCGTGGTTCGACGAGGACGTCTACGGGATCCTCCGGGGCCGGAACGCCGCGCTCTGCGTCGCGGACACCGAGGCGGGAACGACGCCGCTCGTGGCGACGGCGGACTTCGGTTACCTCCGACTCCGGGACCGCGAGTACACGCGCGGAGGAGCTCGTCGCGCTGGGCGGGAGTCGCCGGGCGGGCCGAGTGGCGGGACGCCTTCGTGTACTTCAAGCACGAGGAGTCCGGCACCGGTCCCGCCCTGGCGCGCGCGCTGCTGGCGCTCCTCGGCGTCGCTCCTCGGGGTCAGCTGGACTTTGACTTCCCGACCGTCCGACCCACCCGGACTGACCGCGTGCGTCACCTATGGTAGGCTCCCGCGAGTCGTGGAGGCGGGCCGCGATCGTCGTGCCCTGCGCTCGAGTGTGTCGGCGGTCGCCGCGCCCGTCGGGCTTGCTGCTGCGACCCTCCACAGGGCTCGTGACCCGTCCCGATGGTGCCGGGGCCGTCACGGTTCAGTGGGTCGAGCGGGCAGCGCCGACTGGATGCGGTCGGCCAGCCGCGGGTCCTCGCGGCGGAGAGCGTCGAGCTCCTGCCACGCGAGGGCGGGACGGCCGAGCGCCAGGTAGGCCTCGACCAGTCCGATGCGCGCGCCCACGATCTCGGCGCCGAGCTCGATGGCCCGGGTGAACAGCGCCACCGCCTCCCCCGGGCGGCCCATCTGGACGAGGGCGAGCCCGAGGCTCACCTGCGCGGCCGCGTCGTTCGGCGCGTGTCCCGCGGCGATCCGGAGCTGGGCGACGCCGTCCTCGCGCCGCCCCATCCGGTAGAGCGCCAGGGCCAGCTGCCGCCGGACGTGGACCGCCTCCGGGCGCGCGCCCAGAACGGCCTCGTAGTGCCCCACCGCCTCGGGGAGCCGGCCGAGGCCCTCCAGCACGAGCCCGAGGTCGGCGCGGACGAGCACACGATCCGGACGCAGCTCGACCGCCCGCTCGAGGTGCGTCAAGGCGGCCGCGGGCGCTCCCTGGGTCAGCCGGACCAGCCCGAGATTCGTCTGGCAGAGCGCGCAGTCGGGATTCACGCGGACCGCCTGGGTCCAGAGGCTCTCGTCGTTCCGCCACACCGGGATCTGCCGCCAGGTCAGCGTGCCGAGGCCGACGAGCCCGGCGACGGCCGCGACGGCTGCCAGCCGTGCCAGCGCGGGTGCGATCGCACGCCGCTCGTGGGCGCGCGCCACGACGCCGACGCCGGCTCCCACCAGGAGAGCCCAGCCGAGGCATGCCAGGTAGCTGTAGCGATCCGCGGCGAGCTGGAATCCCGCCCGAACGGCGATGCCGAGGGTTGGGCTCAGGGCAACGACGTAGTAGGTCCAGAGCGCGAGGCCTGCCGGCCAGCGCTGGCGGAGCGCCACGACGACCGTGGAGACCGCCAGGACACCGACCGCGCTCACGACGAACCGAGGCTCCAGGGGATCGAGCGGGATCGGGACCTCGTAGAGCGGTGACAGGCTCACCGGGACCAGCGTCTTGACGAGGTAGAACCAGAGGGCATAGAAGGCCACCGAGATCCGGGTCGCCCAGGGGTAGGTGCCCAGGGCATGCGGCATCTGGGCGGCGACGGCGGCCACCGCCAGGACGCCGCTCAGGAGCAGAAAGGGCGTCACCTCCCCCAGGACACGGCGGAGGCCGGTCCATGGGCGGCCCAGGGACAGGCGGCGCAGGGGGTACACGTTCAGGAGGAGGAGCACGGCGGGAAACGTCATGACGATGGACTTGGCGGTCAGCGCCAGCCCGAACGTGACGACCGAGGCGGCCAGGAGGCGGCGGCGTCCCGGGCCGGCGGTCTCGACGACGCGCAGGTAGAGAAGCACCGTGACGAACAGGAGGGCGCCGGCCAAGAGGTCGCGCCGCTCCGTCACCCAGGCGACCGACTCGACCCGGAGGGGATGGATCGCGAAGAAGAGCGCCGCCACCGCGGAGGCGACCGCGAGCGGCCACCCCGTCAGCGTGGTCGCGAGACGGAGCAATCGCGCCGCGACGAGGCAGAAGAGCCCCGCGTTGAGGGCGTGCAGGATCACGTTGGTCAGGTGGTAGCCGAAGGGGTTCATGCCCCATGCCGCGTGGTCGATCGCCAGGGACAGCCACGTCGTCGGAATGTAGTGCCCCATGTGGAAGGCGGTGGCCATCCAGCGGAGCTCCGTCCAGCCCAATCCCCGGTAGTGCGGATTGGCAACCAGGTTCGGAAGGTCGTCCCAGACGAATCCGTTCCGAAGCGCGGGCAGGAAGGTGAGCAGACTGAGGCCCACGACCACGACCGGGGCCGCCGAGGCCAGGCGACGCATGGCGATCACGGCTCCGGGGGCCGCGCGGCCCTCGCCGCGCGCATGGAGCCGCGCCTCCATCCGCGCGAGTGCGGCGGCCATGTCGATCCCCGGCCCGAGCACCGGGGCCAGGGGATCCGCCCGCCTGGCGAATCGTCGCGGCGTGGTGCGAATCGTGAAGCGGGTCGGGTCGAGCCGGAGGGTGACCTCTCGCCAGTCGAGTGGGCAGGACACCGTGGCGCCCGGCCGCGGCCGGACCGAGAAGGGCGCGACGATCGTGCGGCCGTGGCCGTTCTGGCCGAAGTCGACGTAGACCTTGCCGGCCCGCGCGCCCAGCGGACGCGCCAGCGTGGCGATCGCCGGCACGGTCTCGACGACCAGCGTGGCCAAAAGGCGCGCCAGGGTCCGGGCCTGCTCGTGCGTGTACTGCGCAGCGAGGGGCACCAGGACGTGGAGCCCCGTGGCGCCCGACGTCTTCACGTAGCTCGGCAGCTCGAGGTCGTCGAGGACCCGGTGAACCGCCTGGGCGACGCGCACGACGTCCGTGAACGGCGCGCCCTTCGGGTCCAGGTCCAGGACCAGCCAGTCCGGGCGCTCCAGCGTTGGCGCCCGCGCGCTCCAGACGTGAATGGGGATCGTGCCCATGTTCGCCACGTACCGGAGGGCATCGGCGTCGTCCACGACGAAGTAGTCGATGTCGCGCTCCGTGTCCTTCGAGTAGACGCGCTCCGTGCGGATCCAGTCGGGCACGAAGTCCGGGGCGTCCTTCTGGAAGAAGGACTTGCCGGCGATCCCGTCGGGGTAGCGCGTCAGGACGATCGGACGGTCGCGGAGGTAGGGAAGGATGCGAGGCGCGATCGTGTCGTAGTACGCGATCAGATCCCCCTTCGTGTACCCTTCGGCGGGCCAGAACACCTTGCCGAGGTTCGTCAGCCGGATCCGCGATCCGGATGGAACGTCCGCCTCGGGTCCGGACGATCGCGGGCCACTCGCCGCGTCCGGGTCGGCGGGCTGTCGGCTCGAGGCGTCCACGATGGCGGTGTCCGGCGGCGCGGGCGGCGCCGGCGCCGCGTCGTTCGCCCAGTCCACCACCTCCGTCGTCTCCCGGCGGCACTCCTCGGGGCGCTTGTCGTCCCGGAGTCCGAGGTAGGTGGGGTGCCGGAGCCCGCCGTCGCGCGTCCACTCCGTGAACCGCACCTCGCAGACGAGCTTCGGCTCGACCCAGTGGTGACCGCGGCCGGCCGGCGCCCCCACATCGAAGGGCGACCGGTCGCGCCGGAGCGGCTCGAGCCGTTGCCAGAGCCGCTCGAGCTCAGCCGCGTCGAAGCCGGTGCCGACCTTCGAGACGTACACGAGACGAAGACCCTCGTCGTAGAGCCCGACGTGGAGGGCTCCCAGGCGTGCCCGGCTCCCTTTCGGATCGGTGTAGCCGCCGATCACGAACTCCTGGCGCCGCTGGCACTTGATCTTGAGCCACGCGTCCGAGCGCCGCACCTGGTAGGCACTGTCCGCGCGCTTGGCCACGATACCCTCCAGGCGCGCGGCCGCCGCCGCCTCCAGGAAGGCCGGCCCTGCCCCCACGACGTGATCCCCATAGCGGGCGAGCCCGAGCGGCGGCAGGAGCCGCTCGAGGCACGCCTTGCGCGCCGTCAGGGGCAGACGCCGCAGATCGTGCCCCTCCAAGGCCAGGCAGTCGAAGAAGACGGCCTCCGCGGGTACCGCGGCCATGGCGCGGGCCACGTCCCCCGGCCGGGTGAGGCCCATCCGGGCTTGGAGGCGCTGGAAGCTCGGCACGCCCCGGCCGTCGAGGGCGACGATCTCGCCGTCGATCAGGAAGCGATCGAACGCCAGGGCCCGAAGGGCGGCCACGACCTCGGGATAGCGGCTCGTCACGTCCTGGCCGCTCCGGCCGCGGAGCGTCACGGTCTCACCTCGGCGCTCGGCCAGGACGCGCACGCCGTCGTACTTGACCTCGAAGAGCCAGTCCCGGCCCTCGGGCGGGTTGTCGCTCAGGGTCGCGAGCATGAAGCTCTGCCCCTGGGCGGAGACCTCGCGGGCGGGTGCGGCCAGCTCCCGGAGGCGCGCCCGGAGCGCGGCGCGAACGGCGTCCGCGTCGCGCATCTCGTCGAGGGTGAGCCCGGAGCGGACCGAGCGAATGTAGCGGTCCGTGACTTCCTCGCTCGGAATCGGCTGGCCGGCCTTCCGGATGAGGAGCCACTCCTTTTCCTTGCCCCCCATCCGCGCGAGGGTCCAGCGACCGCGGAGCTTGTACCCCCGCAGCTCCACCTCGACGAGTCCCCGCGCGAGCTGGGTCAGGGGATCCTCGGGCTTCGCCGAGCGGTAGCGCCCGTGGTCCCACACGATGACGGCGCCCGCCCCGTAGTTGTCCTTGGGGATCACTCCCTCGAAATCGGCGTACTCGAGTGGATGGTCCTCGACGTGGACGGCGAGGCGCTTGACCTCCGGCCGCACCGACGGCCCCTTGGGGACGGCCCAGCTCTTCAGCACGCCGTCCATCTCGAGACGCACGTCGTAGTGGAGGCGCCGGGCGGCGTGCTGCTGGACGACGAACAGGCCGGCCCCGCCCGATCGCCGGCCGCCAAAGGGCTCCGGGGTCCGGTCGGGATCCCGCTTCCGCCGGTAGGCGTCGAGCTGGGGAGGTCGCTCGTCGATCACTAGGGGTTGGCCCTTTTCCCAGCGTCGACCCCAAGTGGTGGGGCGGGCCGGGCGCGCTTTGAAGCATAACGGGCCCCGTGGTACGGTGCAAAATGCTTCGTCACGTCGACATTTCCGGGCCGGGAGGACGTGTCATGCCACCGCATTCGATCGGGTCGGGGACCATTTCCTTCGGGCTCGTGTCGATCCCGATCCGGCTCTACACGGCGGCCTCGTCCGCCTCCGTGAGCTTCAACCTGCTCCACGCCAAGTGCGGGAGCCGCATCCGCCAGCAGACCTATTGCCCCGTGTGCAAGGAGGTCGTCGACCGGACGGCCCTGGTCAAGGGGTACGAGGTCCAGAAGGACGAGTACGTCCGCTTCACGGACGAGGAGCTGAAGGGCCTCGAGGGCGAGGCGTCCCGGGTGATCGACATCGCCGAGTTCGTGCCGCTCGCGAAGGTCGACCCGATCTACTTCGAGAAGACGTACTATCTCGGCCCGGACAAGGGCGGGGAGAAGGCCTACCGGCTCCTCGCCGACGCGATGGCCCGGACGGACCGGGTGGCCCTCGCGAAGTTCGTCATGCGCGGGAAGGAAAGTCTCGTCCTGATCCGCGCCGCGCAGAGCGGGCTCATGCTCCACACGATGTACTTCGCGGACGAGGTCCGGGACTTCGGCGAGATCGAGAAGGGGCAGACCGCGAAGATCAAGGAGGGTGAGCTCGATCTGGCAGTGCGCCTGGTCGACGAGCTCTCGCGCGAGGAGTTCACGCCCGGGCAGTACGAGGACGACCATCGCCAGCGGGTTCTCGCCGCGGTCGAGCAGAAGGTCTCGGGGCGAGAGATCACCGCCGCCGGCCCCGAGGCGCAGCGCGCCCAGGTGATCGATCTGATGGACGCCCTCAAGGAGAGCCTGGCCCGGCGCCCGGCGCCCGCCAAGAAGCCGCCCGCGAAGGTCGACCGGCCCGCCGCGATTCCCGCGAAGACGGAGCGCGCCGAGCGTAGGGCCCAAGGCGGGCGGAAGTGACGCGGTGGGTCCATCCCGCGCGCGGCGGACATCCCGTCATCGGCCGTAACGACCATCTCGCGTCCTGACGCTTCGACCCTCGCCCCGGGAGCGTCGGGCGGCGGGTCAGCCTGGCGATCCCCCGCGCTGGTTTTCACCGTCGCCCTCGTGGTCCGGGTCGTCCACGTGCTCGGGCTCAGGGACAGTCCGTACTTCGGTCGCCCCGTCCTCGACGCCGAGACATACTTCCGGGCGGCCAGCGCGCTCGCGGCCGGGGACGGGTGGGCGGAGGCGGTCTACTGGCAGCCTCCCGGCTACCCCTACTTCCTGGCGGGGGTCCTCTGGCTCGCGGGTCCTGACTTCCTGGCGCCCCGTCTCGTCCAGGCCATTCTTGGCGCGCTCACCGCGGCGCTCACCTGCGCCATCGGGGCCCGGGTGTTCGGCCGGGGCGTCGGTCTCGCCGCCGGTCTGGTCGTCGCCCTGTACGGTCTGCTGATCTACTACGACGGGGAGCTCCTCGCGCCGTCCCTGGCGATCTGCCTGCAGATGGCCACGCTCTACTGCGCGGTGCGAGCGCCCGGCGAGCGCGGCGGCCGAGGGTGGCTGGCCGCGGGCCTCCTGGGTGGGCTGACCGCAGTCGTGAACGCCACGTTCCTCCTGGTCGTGCCCATCCTGGCGCTCGCGGCGCGTCGCCGGGCGGGCTGGCTCCTCGTCGGCGTCGCGGTCGCAGTGGCGCCCGTGACGCTGCGCAACTGGACGCGGGGCGGGGAGCTCGTCCTCGTCTCGTCGAATGCCGGCGTCAACCTCTACCTCGGCAACAATCCCCGGTACGACGCGACGGTCGGGATGCGCCCGGGACGCGACTGGCAGGCGCTCCTTCTCGCCCCGCGGCTCCAGGGCGTGTCCGGCGCCGCGCCCGCGTCCCGCTTCTTCGTGGACCGCGTGGTCGCGTACGCCGGCCGGGATCCCGGAGGGTTCATCGCGCTTCAGGCGAGGAAGCTCCGCTTGCTGGCCGGCGGCGACGAGATCCCCCGGAACCAGGAGATCTACCCGGCGCGCGCCTGGTCCCCCGTGCTCCGGATCCTCCTCTGGAAGGTGCCCGGGCTCGCCTTCCCGTTCGGGCTGCTCTTGCCGCTGGGAATCGTCGGGCTCGCCGTGGCGTCGCGACAGGCGCCTCTCTTGGCCGCCTCGGCCGCGGTCCTCGCCGTCGCTGTCCTCGCGTTCTTCGTCACCGCGCGCTACCGCGCGCCCCTCGTGCCCCTGCTGGCGCTCTTTGCCGCGGCCGGCGTCCGCTGGGCGGTCGTGGAGGCGCGGGCCCGGGCACGGCTCGGGGCCGCAGTTCTGGCACTGGGGGTCTATCTCCTGGCCAACCTGGGGCAGGGGCCGATGCCGAGCCGGATGAATCCCGACGCCGAGCAGGGTCTCGCCCACTGGCTCGAGCGAGAGGGACGCCGCCCGGAAGCCCTCTCGCTCTACGAGCGACTCGCGCGCGAGACGCCCGGATCGTTCGACGCGTGGTACGGGGTGGCGCAGCTGGCGAGCGTGCTCGGGCACCGCGGCGAGGCCGACGCCGCGCTGGCGAGGATCCGAGGCCTCGAGCCGGCGTTTCCGGACACCGCCGTCCTCCTGGCGCTCACGGCGCTCGGGGCGGGGTGCGGGCCCGAGGCCGTCGCGTTCGCGCGGCGCGCGCAGGCCCTGGATCCGCACAGCGACCTGACGCGGGGACTCCTCCAGCGGGCCGAGGCGCTCGCGACGAGCCGCCCCGCTGGGCCCCCCGGCGGCTGTCCTCCTCGAGTCTTCGTGGCGCCCCTGCCGCTCGAGCTCTGACCCGGAGCGTCCATCGAGGGGCCTCCTTCGGCATCCCGCCAGCCACCCTCGGCGCCAGGGGCGATCCGCCGGTAACCATGATTTCGAGGCGATGCGCTTCCTTGACGGCGCTTCGGATGTCCTGTAGCCTTAAGTGCTTTTCGCGATTCCCCCACGAGATTCCGAGAGGACCCCATGTTCGAAGCCCTGACGCAGCGTCTCGAGGCGATCTTCGACCGCCTCCGGGGCGCCGGCCGCTTGACCGAGGAGAACATCCAGGAGGCGCTCCGGGAGGTCCGGGTCGCCCTCCTCGAGGCCGACGTCAACTTCAAGGTCGTGCGGTCCTTCGTCGAGCGGGTCCGGGAGAAGGCCGTGGGGCAGGACGTCCTTCAGAGCCTGACCCCCGGTCAGCAGGTCGTGAAGATCGTCCACGGCGAGCTGATCGATCTCCTCGGCGGGGCCGCCCACCGGCTCGCGATGGCTCCACGGCCGCCGACCGTGATCATGGTGCTGGGCCTCCAGGGCTCCGGCAAGACGACGAGCGTCGCGAAGCTCGGACGCCACTTCCAGCGCGAGGGGTTCCGGCCACTCCTGGTCGCCGCCGACATCTATCGGCCGGCCGCCATCGAGCAGCTTCGCGTCCTCGGCGCCGAGCTGTCGCTGCCCGTCCATGGCGTCGAAGGCCGGCCGCCCGTCGAGATCGCGCGTGAGGCGGTGGATCAGGCGGCGGCGCAGGGGTGGAACCCGGTGCTGCTCGACACGGCCGGGCGTCTGCACATCGACGAGGCGATGGTCGAGGAGCTGAAGGTCCTGCGGCGCGAGGTCAAGCCGCATCACGTGCTGCTCGTCGTCGACGCGATGACCGGGCAGGACGCGGTGACCATGGCCCAGCGGTTCCAGCAGGACGTGGGCTACGACGGCGTCGTGCTGACGAAGCTCGACGGCGACGCCCGCGGAGGCGCGGCGCTGTCGATCCGGGCGGTGACCGGCAAGCCGATCGTGTTCTGCGGCGTCGGCGAGCGGGTCGACGCGCTCGAGCCCTTCCATCCCGACCGCATGGCCTCGCGCATCCTCGGCATGGGGGACGTGCTCTCGCTGGTCGAGCGGGCCCAGGCGACGGTCGATGCCGGGAAGGCCGAGGAGCTGGCCCAGAAGATCCGCGAGGACAGCTTCACGCTCGAGGACTACGCCGAGCAGCTCCGTCAGCTCCGGAAGATGGGGCCGCTCGACCAGATCCTCGACATGGTGCCGTTCTTCAAGGGGGCCAAGGTCGGGGCGGCCGAGCTCGACGCCGAGTCGAAGGACCTCCGGCGGTTCGAGGCGATCATCGGCTCGATGACGCCGGGCGAGCGGCACACCCCGGCGATCATCAACGGCGAGCGGCGGACGCGGATCGCCCGCGGGAGCGGCACGTCCGTGCAGGACGTGAACCGGCTGCTCAAGCAGTACGCACAGCTCAGGAAGATGATGAAGGACATGAAGGGCATGGGCGGGCGCCTCGGGAAGAAGGACCTGCGCCGGGCCATGCCTTTCCTCAGGGGCTAGGACAGGCCAGGACACACCGGGACACGAAGGAGACGGCGATGGCGGCACGGATTCGGTTGCGACGGGTAGGCACCACGAAGAAGCCAGCGTATCGGGTCGTCGTGGCGGATGGGCGGACCGCGCGGGACGGCCGGTTCATCGAGCAGATCGGCTTCTACGACCCGCTCACGGAGCCCCCCACGCTCCGCATCGACGCGGACAAGGCGACCGCGTGGATCCGGAAGGGCGCGCTCCCCTCGAACACCGTGCGGAACCTGCTGGTGCGCGCGGGCGTCCGCGCGAGCTAGAGCCCGGAGGCCAGCCGCTCGGGGAGACGGAAGGTGAGCGAGACGGGAGACGCCCTGGCCGTCGCGGCGGGCGCGCCGACCGGCGGTGCGCTGGTCGCAGTCGGCCGCATCGTCCGGCCGCAGGGCCGCCGAGGAGAGGTCCGGCTGGAGGCGCTGACCGACGCCCCCGAGCGCCTCCGCGACCTGCGAGAGTGCTGGCTCGTCCCCCCGCCGGCGGGGGAGCGGCACGCCGTCGAGGCGGTCTGGTTCCAGGGGCGCGTGCCGGTCGTCAAGCTCGCCGCGAGCGCCAGCATCACCGACGCCCAGGCGCTCGTCGGCCGGCTCGTCACGATCCCACGCGCGGCCGTGCGCCAGCTGCCGCCCGACCACTTTTACGCCTTCGACCTGGTCGGGTGCCGGGTGGAGACACCCGAGGGCGCGAGCCTCGGCACGATCGCCGAGGTGATGGCGGGGCCCGAGCACGACTACTGGACGGTGCAAGGGGACGGCCGGTCATGGCTCCTCCCGGCGGTCACGGCCATCGTGGAGCGCGTGGACCTGGCGGCTCGCCGCGTGATGGTGCGGCCCCCCGAGGGGCTGGTGGAGCTGGACGCGTGACCCGGATCGACGTCGTCACGCTCTTCCCGGGGATGCTGACCGGGGTGCTCTCGGAGTCGATGCTCCGCGTGGCCCGGGACCGCGGCGCGGTCGACATCCGGGTGGTCGACCTTCGCGACTACACCGAGGGTCGGCATCGCGTCGCGGACGACTACCCGTTCGGCGGCGGCGGGGGCATGGTGCTGAAGCCCGAGCCCTTGTTCGGCGCGGTGGAGGCGCTGCGGGGACCGGCGGGCCACGTCGTGCTGCTCTGCCCCCAGGGGCGGACGTTCACGCAGGTGGACGCCTCGCGCCTGGCCAAGGAGACGCACCTGGTGCTCCTGTGCGGGCACTACGAGGGGGTCGACGAGCGGGTGCGGGCGCACCTCGTCGACGAGGAGCTGTCCATCGGCGACTACGTGCTGACCGGCGGCGAGCTGCCGGCGATGGTCGTGCTGGACGCGGTGGTCCGGCTCCTGCCGGGCGTGCTCGGCGACCCGGACGGCGCGGCCCGCGAGTCGTTCGCCGCCGGGCGGCTCGACTATCCGCAGTACACGCGGCCTGCGGAGTACCGCGGCCTCCGGGTGCCGGAGATCCTGCTGTCCGGGGACCACGGCCGGATCGCCCAGTGGCGGCGCCGCGAGGCTTTTCGGCGTACCCTGGCGCGCCGGCCAGATCTCCTGGAGACGGCGCCGCCGACGCGCGAGGAGCGCGAGTGGCTGGATGAAATGACGCGCAGCGGGGAGCTTACGCGGACGAGCGAGTGACTTGCTGCAAGACGAGTAACGTACCGAGGAGACGAACATGGGGACGGATGCGATCGCGGTAGTCGAGGCCAGCATCGCTCAAGCGGGACCGGGGCGCCTTCGACCCGGGTGACACCGTGCGGGTGCACGTGAAGGTCATCGAGGGCGAGAAGGAGCGGGTGCAGGTGTTCGAGGGCATCATCATCCGGAAGCGCGGCGAAGGTGCGCGCGCCAGCTTCACGGTCCGGCGCGTGTCGTACGGCGTCGGGGTCGAGCGGACCTTCCCGCTCCATTCCCCTCGGGTCGAGCGTGTCCAGGTGATGAAGTCCGGGCACGTCCGCCGCTCGAAGCTCTACTACCTGCGCGCCCGCACCGGGAAGGCCGCCCGGCTCCGCGAGAAGCGCCAGGTGGTACCGGGGGCCAGTGCCCCGCCGCCCGCCGCGAGCGCGGAGTAGCGGCTCGTCGAGCTCACCGGCGCGCCGGCTGCCCGCTGGCGCGCCGCGCGGGCGTTCTCCCGCGTGAGTCGGCGCGGCCCGGATTCGCAGCAGCCCGAGCTCTTCGAGCTTCCGGAGGACCTCTACGCGCAAGAGCGCGGGGCGTGGGCGCGGGGCATCTGGGTGGCGGGTGTGGACGAGGTGGGGCGCGGACCGCTGGCCGGGCCGGTGGTGGCCGCGGCCGTGATCCTCGACCCGACGGCGTCCGTCGACGGGCTCCGCGACTCCAAGCTCCTCACGTTCCGGCAGCGGCGGCGGCTCGCCCGGGAGATCCGCATGCACGCCCTCGCCTGGGCCGTGGGGCGCGTCGGGCCCCGACGGATCGACCAGGTGAACGTGCTCCAGGCGACGTGGTCCGCGATGCGCGCGGCGCTGACTCGTCTGCGAGTCGCGCCGGGCCTCATCCTCGTCGACGGCCATCTCCGGATCCCCGGCGTGACGTGCGCCCAGCGCGCCATCGTCGCCGGTGACCGCCGCTCGGCCTCGGTGGCGGCGGCCTCGATCCTGGCGAAAGTGGTTCGAGACACCGTGATGTTGCACGCCGACCGCCGCTACCCCGGCTACGGGTTCCGGCATCACAAGGGCTACGCGACCGACGAGCATCGCGAGGCGCTCACCCGGCTCGGGCCATGCCCGCTGCATCGGCGCTCGTTCCATGGGGTTGGGGGCGGCGGCGAGGCCCCCGACGCCGCGGCGGAGCTTCCGCTGTGAGCCGGCCGGGGTCGCTCGCGCGGCCCCTCGTCCCCCGGTTTCTCCTCGCGAGCTTCGCCGACGCCACGGGCCAGCTCATGGCCGAGCGGCGCGATCGGACCCGGCGCCGGCTGCTCTCGGCCGATGCCGCGGTCGGGGAGCTCGGGGACTACACCCTGCCGGCCGACCACGCCGCGGCCCCGGCGCTCGCGCGCTTGCTCGCCGAGGCCGAGGAGCGCGCAGCGGACGCCATCCTGCAAGTGACCGCCGGCGTCTTTCCCCCCGCGAGGCGGACCGGGCGAGCCTGGCCCTGGTGCTCGCCGTCCAGCTTCTCCTGGGGCGGTTCCATCGGGCCGCCGCCGCGCGGACAGCGGCGCTCGTCGGGCAGCTCATCGTCTCGACCATCGAGGAGACCGAGGCCGCGCGAGAGGAAGCGGGCGAGGAGTCCGCCGAAGAGTCCGACGAGGTCGAGACTCCCGAGGCCGAGCGTCCGGAGGATGGTCCGGCGGCGGGGGCCCCGGTGGCGATGCTCCTCGGGGCGTCGCCGGCTCCCCATTCGCTGACGACGGTGCCGCTGCTCGCGCGTCAGCTTGCGGCGCGCACGTGGCAGCTGGTCCGCTTCCCGTCCCGCGTGCTCCTGACGACCGACACGCCCGCCGTGCTGTGGGCGCCTTCGGAGGCCGCAAAGGCCTACCAGGTCGGTCTCGGGGCCGCGCACGAGGTACGGGTCCCGCTCGACCCCCGGCACGCGCTGATCGTGGCCCGCCACGCGCAGGCCGGAGAGATCGTCCGCGATCTGAGCGAGCGCCACGCGCGGGCGCTCAACCGCACGGTCGCCGAGGCGGCCGCCGAGTGGATGTACTACCACCCGGAGTCGGACCCGCTCGAGGGGGTGGAGCTGCCTTCCGTCGCGTCCGAGTGACGCGGACACGGCCCGTCAGCCCCTGACGGGCTTTGACAGGCCCTGCGTAGACGGTAACCTCCCTTCCGGCGCCTTGGCGCCAGTCCCCGACCCAACCTAGCCAGCCACCCACGCTCCACGCCGGGTAGCCAGCCACTCTCCGGGCCCCCGTGCGCCCGGCAGGAGCATCTGGATGCCCGGGTGGTGCGCGCCCGACTCGTCGCGACGGTCCGGCAGCGCGAGATCGTCCGAATCCTCCGCCGCCGGCTCTGCCTGCCCTTCGCCGCGAGCCTCCTGGTCGCCAGTCTGCCCGTGACCGTCTTTCTCACCGGTGGCACCGTGGGCGCGCGCGAGTGGAGACGCCCGCGCCGCCCGTCACCCCCTTCGACCCTGCACCGGACCGCAGATGGCTGCGGTTCCTGAGCTCCGCACGCCTCGATTCCGGGAGATTCGACATGTGGCGTCCTCGACCGCTTCTGTTGCCGGCCGTGGCATGGACCGCGGCGCTGTCGCTTGCCCTCGGTACCGGCGTCCCGCCCACCGCGAGCGCCCAATCACAGGGAACGAGCGCGCCGGCGCCCACCACCTCGCCCGAGCCGGCATCAGAGGGCCCCCTCTGGCTGGACGCGCTCACGGTCCGCGGGCTCCTGGACCAAGGCTTCGTCGTGCAGGACGGGAGCACAGGCACCAAGACGGACACGCCCCTCATCGAGGTGCCGTCGAGCGTGAACGTGATCAACCGGCAGCAGCTCGATTCGCAGCGGCTCCTGACCGTGCCCGAGGCGCTCCAGTGGGTGCCGGGCGTCTTCGACCAGAACAGCCGAAGCGGATTCGAGCGATTCACGATCCGCGGCTTCTTCGCCGGCGATTCGATCTTCGTGGACGGGCTCCGGGCCGATCCGCGGTTCTGGATCAACCAGGAGCTCTTCGGCATGGAGCGCGTCGAGGTGCTCAAAGGGCCGGCCTCGGTCCTCTACGGACAGGTCGCCCCGGGTGGGATCGTCAACCTCGTGTCCAAGCGCCCGCGCTTCGAGCGGCACTACGACCTGGGCCTGACGGTGGGCGCCCACGATTTCTACGAGGGGACGTTCGACCTCGGCGGAGCGGTCAACGCGGACAAGACGGTGGCGGTGCGCTTCACCGGCCTCTACCTCGACCGCGGCGACTTCGTCGACAAGCAGCGCGCGTACTTCGCGCCGGCCGTGACGCTGAAGCTGAGCGACTCCACCACGCTCACCATCCTCGGCAACTACATCTGGGAGGACTGGGTGCAGCCGCTCGAGCTTCCCGCCGAGGGAACCGTCCTGCCGAACCCGAACGGACGGATCCCCATCGAACGGTTCGTCGGGGAGCCGGGCTTCAACCGCACCGAAGACTGGCGCTTCCAGGGCGGATTCATCCTGGAGCATCAGTTCAACCCGAACCTCCGGCTGCGTAGCGTCCTGCGAGGGCAGTATTACGACCTCGATGACGACGGCGTGCACGGGTCCGAGCTGGCGGCCGACCAGCGCACCCTCACGCGATTCGTCTCGGGCGGACCCGTGACCGGCTGGAACATCGGCGCCGACACCAATCTGGAGTGGACGGTCCAGACCAGTCCGGTGGCGCACCGGGTTCTCGCCGGTGTTGACGTCTTCTACGACTACTTCAACAACGTCTTCTACTTCGGGGAGGACGTCGCGCCGCTCGATCTCTTCGCGCCGGTCTACGGGTCACCGGTCGCGAAAGGCCCGGTCGTGTACGACGCGACGGACACGATCACGCAGGTCGGCGTCTACCTCCAGGACCAGATGAAGCTCTTCGACAAGCTGACGCTCCTCCTCGGCGGTCGCTTCGACGTCGCGCTGCACGAGCAGGAGTACCACCTGACGGGCTTACACCGACCACGAGGACTACGCCTTCACGTACCGGGCGGGGCTCCTCTACCAGTTCATCCCGGGGCTGGCCGCGTACGCGAGCTACGCCACGTCCTTCCAGCCCGTGACCTTCGGCGCCCGGGCCGACGGGGTGGCGTTCGACCCCGAGACGGGACAGCAGGTGGAAGGTGGCTTCAAGGTCGACATGTTCTGCGGGCGCGTCACCGGCACCGTCGCCGTGTACCATCTGACCCGCCAGAACGTCACGGTGGACGATCCCGCCAACGAGGGCTTCAGCATTCAGACCGGCGAGCAGCGGAGCCAGGGCGTCGAGGTGAGCGTCCAGGCGCGCATCGTCGACGGCTGGGACGTGCTCGCCTTCTACGCCTACATGGCGGCGAGATCACCGAGGACACGACCTTCGCGGTCGGCAACCGGCTGCCCAACACCCCCCGCCACAGTGGCGGACTCTGGACGACGTGGACCTTCCCCAGCGGCCCGTTCAAGGGACTGGGGGCCGGGTTCGGCTTCCGCTACGTGGGCGAGCGCCCGGTCGACCTGAGCAACACCCTCACGCTGTCGGACTACGTGGTCCTCGACGCCGCGGTCTTCTATCGCCGCGGGCGGCTCTCGCTCGACCTCAACTTCAAGAACCTGACGAGCGTAGACGTACTTCAACGGCAACGGCACCTTCGTGTTTGCCGGTGAGCCCTTCTCGGTGAGCGAGCGTCAAGCCGACGCGCGCACGCTGGCTCAAACCGACTCGATTCGACCAATCCCGGGATTGTGGGGAGGGGAGGGAAAGCGTACGATGGCTCGCACGTCGCGAGACGAAGGCTTCGTCTCCAGCGTTCCCGCGCGACCAGGGGAGTGATCGTGCTGGTGGGCAAGCGTCGACGGAAGCGGCAAGACCGTCCCCAGGACGGGTGATCCTTGTACGCCTACGCCTTGCCGCAGATCGACGCGTCAGCGAGAGGGATCCACCTCATCTGGGCGGGGCCGACGCCCTGGCTCTACTCGCCCTACGGGTGGGACATCCAGCGCCGGGTTGCGCGCGAGCATCCGGAGCGGATGTGCGACGGACTCAGCCAGGTTCAGCTCGACCAGATCCGGCAGACCAGGGAAGCGCGACTCGATTTCGGCTGGCTCTCGTTGACCGATGGTGAATGGCCGGCGCCGGTTGCCCCCGCCGGTGGCCCGAGCCAGTCGCCTGCCTGTGAAATCTTCACCCTGCAGCTGGATCAGTCGAAGGAGCAGGTCGTGCTGCAGGTGCGCGCCCGCGAGTCCTTTGTCCTCGCGTTTCGTGAAGGCAAGGTCGTCGCCACCGGCGGCGATCCGGTTGTCGGCGACAGGGCCTACGACCTGCGGGCACCCCTCATCGACTCCGTGGCGGTCTACACCCGGCAGGTCTACGACCTCGAGTTCTGTGTCGAGGCCGTGCTCGAGGACCCCGATCGGGTCTGGGCGGACGAGCCGTACCTGGTTCAAGGCCTACAGATCCCTCTGAAGGAGCTGATGCCCGGCCTCGCCGGGCCGGCTCAGGAGCTGACCGAGGCGCGCAGCCGGCTGAGGCCCGGCGAGTCGCTCGACGCGGCCGAGTTTGCCGAGCGGGTCGCCGCCCTCCTCCGGCCGGCGATCACCCAGACTCAGCCGTCGCGCCCGATCGACCAGGTGCTGCTCGTCCGGGAGAGCCTGGCCGAAGGGTTCGAAGAGCTGGTGGGGCTGGACCCGATCCGTCTGCTGATCTGGCATCCCACCTGGCGGCGGGCGCTCGGCTTCGGCTGGTTCGACGCCGACCCGGAGCTCACCGAGGGCCGAGAAGTATCAGTATCGCATCACCGGCCACTTTCCGGTCCAGGACCTGGTCGATCGCGTGTACGGGTTCCACACCATCCCCTCCAAGACCGCGCTGCCGGCCGAGTTCTATCTAGGTGGTCTTCGGGTGCGCTTCTCCCATCCGGTCACGGTCGAGCTCCGGCCCGGCACCGGAACCGGAGGATTCCTGCGGCTCAGCCGGCGCGGGATTCGCCTCCCGGAAGAGTCGGAGCCGTACTGGATCCTCTCGCTTCTCGAGGACTGGCATCTCGTGCTGGACTTCCCGCATCCCATCACGCGGGTCATTCTCGAGGTTCACGCCGGACATCAGCTCGAGTACCAGGCTCTCCAGTCCGCTGCGCTGCCGAACGTGGTGGCTCAAGACGCGGTCCCGGCCGGGACGGAGCCGCGAATCAGCTTCCCGATGCCCATCCAGCAGCTCCGCCTGCGCGGCTCCGGCTTTCTGTTCGCGATCCGCGTTCCGGCCGGCCCGAACGGTCCGGAGCCCCGGTCGATAGTCTTGCCGGTGACCTACCTGGGCACCCCTCGCCCGCCGCCGCCGATCTCGGTCAGCATCGCCAACCTCCAGCAGCCGCCCCCTCCGATCCCGGTCACCGATGTGCCGAGCGGCGTCATGCCGCCTCGCCACCAACTGGGCTTCCAGGTCCGCTGGCGTCCGGCCCTCCAGGGCGGCCTCAGTTACTGGCCAGCCAGCCAGGCCGGTGGCGCGCCTCTCGAGGCTACGATCTTCCAGGTCGAGCAGCGCCAGCTCCCGTCCACCACCTGGCGGCCGGTCCTTTCCGAGGACAACCTGATGCTCGGCAACCGCGAGCAGAACGCGCCGAACACCGCCATTCTTCCCGGCGCGGACCTGCTGCGGCTCTACCCGGAATCGCGCCCGGCCACGCCGGGCGTGGGACTGGACCTGACCTGGGTGGACACCTTCGAACCGGAGGAGGTCCGGAGCGCCCTCGTCGAAAGTCTCGTGCCGCTCGGGGAAGCGCGAAACGTGCCCCCGCCCGGAACGGAGCACCAGTATCGCGTCCGCGCGGTCGATCCGGTTGGCCGCCCCAGCCTCACCTGGACCGGGAGCAACGTCCTTCGGCTGGAGAAGCATGTGCCGCCACCCCAGCCGGTCAGTCCATCGGAGACGCCCGCCGACCAGTTTCCGCTGCCCGCTCCAACCGGAGTGCAGACGCGCGTGCTGGTGCGTGGCGCTCCCGATCTCACCGCGGCCGACCAGGCGCTGCTCGGGACGAGTGACAACGCCATCGTCCTGCGCTGGGGCTGGCACGGGCAGCAGCGCTACCAGGATCCGTTTGCTCGCGAGTTCAGGGTGTACTTCGCGGTCCGCCCGCTCGACGCCGTCGACGGCCTGCTGACCTCCGTCACCACGGTGATGCCCGGCCGCTACACGGTGACCTTGCAGCTCGAACGCGCGATCCTCCCCGACGCCGCGACGCGCACCTATCTGCACGCGGGGTACCCTTTCTTCATCGCCGGGCACACCGCCGGCGCCACCATCACGGCCACCATCGAAGCTCGCGTTCCCCAGGGCGGCGTCCTGCCGGTTCCCAAGCAGGGCCCCGTCCGGCTGGCACTCCGTCTGACGCCAGCCCTCACGCGCCCGGCGGCCTGGACCGAGCGCGTCGAGACCCAGCCGATCGGTCCCCAGCAGCAGTACCAGGCGGTCCTGCGCGACCGCCTGACGGTCACACCCGCCCATCCCCGCGACGCGGTCTGGGTCGGCGTCAGCGCCGCCGACGATCAGCCCTACGTCCAGGATCAGCTGGCCCCGAGCGAGAGCCGGCCGGGTAACGAGAGCGCCATCGTGGCGCTTCGCTGTGACGCGACCTACCAGGGTCGCCCGGTCTTCCACGTTCCGCCGCCGCTCGCGCCGGTCCCGGTCCTGGTCGCGCCCGAGCCCGGCGGGCGCCCGCTGGTCTTTTCGCTGAACCTCGCCGCCAGCCCGGCCTACCTCGATGGAACGGGGCTTTCGGCCGGCACGCTCGTCCGGCCGGAGAGAGTGGCTGCCGAGTCGGTCTTCGGCGCACTTCGCGTCACGCCGGACGGTCGAATCATGGCGCGTGTGCTGACCCCCCGACAGCCGGGCGATGCCGATCAGGAGCTTCTGCGCGTCGCCGAGCAGGGCAAGCCGGAGAACCCGGCCGACCGCGCCAGCGTGATCGCCGCCCTGCGGTCGGGACGACCCGATCGCCTCGCCGATCACTACGTCGTGTTTCTGGCGGGGGCACATGCCTACCGCGACCGCCTGTTCACGCGCTGCCAGGACGATCCGCTGCCCCTCGGCCCGTTTCAGGAGACGCTTTCGCCTCGTGGCGGGCGCTACGTCTATCGCTTTCGCCTGGCCGACGGGGCCGGCAACGTGTCGGCCGGCTCCGCGCTGGCAAGGGTCATCGTGCGGGTACCCTCGCTCTTCCCGTCGGCCGCTCCCGAGAGGCTCGTGGCCGAGCCCTCGGACCCGGGCGGCACGCTTCGCCTGCGGGTCGTGGAGGACGCCGAGGTCACCCACGTGCTCGCCTTTTCACAGCCGGTATCCGCCGCCGGCGGCCCGGTCGAGGCGGCCGAGCTGCTGCGCGTTCCCAATCGGGCCGACCTCTACCCGTCGCCGTCCGACCCGTCGGGCAGTGGATTGACGGGCTTGTGGCTGCGCGCGCCGGATGGCGCCCTCCTCGATCCCAGCCTGGTCAAGTCTCTGGCCGACGCGGATGTGACCGTCGGCGCCGATGGCACTCGCCGCCTGAGCCTGAGTCTCAGCGGATCCCCCGGCGGACGGGTTCGGGTCTGGTCCTGCACCCTGACCCGCGACGGGATCCCGTCGCTGCTCGGCGGCCCGTGGAGCATCGCGTTCCCGCGGCCGCCCCTCGCCGATCCCGTGCTCTCGGTTTCGGGTGGCGCGAGCACGCCCGCCTTCCACTGGACCTCGCCCAGCCTCCGGAGGCCGACTGGACGCGTTCACCTGGAGCGGTCCCAGGACGGGGAGCGCTGGCTGCGCTGCTCGCCCACACTGGACGCTGCCCGGCACACCCAGTACCCCGCCACCGGGTCGTACTCCCCCCCGCCGGGCAACTGGCGCTACCGGCTCGTCGTCCGTGCGCTGGACGGGCGCGACGCGGCGAGCAACGAGGTCGAGCCGTGACGCTCGCTCCGCCCTTCGACCCCGCGCTGGTGTCTCGCCAAGCCGACGTGACCGTCCACCTGCCCGATCCCCTCCGCATGCCGCAGGACCCCCTGGCGCGTCCGGGCGTGGCCCGCCACGCGGGATCGCCGCTCGTCCTGATGCACCTGCAGCCGGTCGGGGCGCCGTTCCACGTCGGCTCTCCGGTTGCCGGCTCCGCGCGCGCGGTGGCCAATATCGGCCCGGGCTCTCAGCCGATCGCCAATCCCTCCCTGGACGGCGGGGTCTACGAGCTGACCGAGATTTCTCCGTTCCCGTTCGTCATCTCGAAGTTCCTGCGGGCGCTGGGTCGGGGCGTGCCGACCTTCTACCTCGGCTGCGCCGGCCTCTCCGTCTTCGGCGCGACCGACGATCAGTCACTGCGCGTCGGGCAGACCCTGGCCGGGGGCGCCAACCACGTCTACTTCGGCGCCCATTTCGCCGATGGCGCCGCTCTGGCCCCGTGGTCGTGGATCGACTTGATCCGCGCGGCACTGGAGCAGGCTCTCGATGCGGCGGCGGCAGACTGGGCCAAGCTCGCCAGCCTCTATCCGGCTCCCGCCGGCCGAGTCGTGCGGCTGCTCGACGCCGCCGGCCATCCCAATTCGATCGCCGCCAGTTTTCAGTACCGAACCTCGCCGAGCGCGGGGTGGCAGGTCGTGGCGCCCCTCGGCACGGAGCTCCAGCTACCCGCCGAGGCGATGCAGCTCCGCTGGGGCGGCAGTCCGCCGGCCGGCGACACTCCGTTGCCTGTCCATGCGTTCTACGAGAGCGGCGCCAGCAGTCCGCCCGGACAGTCGATAACCCTGCCCCCCGCGAAGCGGACGCATCTGCAGGTCCTCGATCTGGCCACCTGGTTCGCCCCGCCACCGTCCTCCTCCACGATGGCTCGCTTCCACGCGAACAGCCGCGTCGAGTGGCTGGTCGACGGCATCCCGGCGTTCAAGCGGCTCGTCGACGACCTGCTCGCCGCCGGTGGTCCGGGCGGCGGCGCCCACCTGGCCGGCTACGGCTTCAGCGAGTTCCCCCTGGACAAGGGCCGCAAGGACGCCGCCGGGGCCGATGTGGACACGAAGCTGACGGCGCTGGTCAAGCGTATCCGCGAGCAGGGCGGCGACGCCCGCCTGCTGGTCTTCAAGCTCGTGAACCCGAAGAGTGACGCGGCGACCCCGGCGCAGACGATCGCGACTTCGGCGCTGGTGCTGTCCACCGGCGCGTTGCTCATGCTCGCCGCCTTCCGGGACGCCGCCAATCCGGCGAGCTTCGGCGTGGTCCTTGGCGGCTACCTGGTGGCCCAGACGCTCGTGTCCGCCGGCGTACTCGGGCTCACGACGCTGGATGCCCTGGAGCCGAGCAAGGACATCTTCCCGAAGCTCGACGAGATCCAGCCCGGGCTCGCACTCTGGGCGCGGCACCCCATCCGGCTGGATGACAACCCGGTCAAGCAGGTTCCGCTGCCCTTGAGCCTCGAGCAGCTCGTCGATCAGTTCGGCTTCCTTCACCAGAAGATCCAGCTGGTCAAGCGCGCCACGCCGGACGCGGGCGGCAATCGCTTCGTGGCGTATCTGGGCTCCGTCGACCTGCACTTCGATCGCCTCGACGCGCCGGGCCACCACGGCCAGACCTACCAGGAGCCCGACAAAGCGCCGGGCCCGCCGAAGGCGCTCCCATTCCACGACGTTCACGCGCGCATCACCGGTCCGGTCGCCGCGGACGTCTTCAAGGCGTGGGACGAGCGCTATCTCTACCACGCGGCGGAGTCTGTGGCCCGTGGAGAGATTGCGGCGTCCCTCCCGACCGTCTTTCCACCCCCCTCCGCCGCCGACGCGGTTGCCCTGCCGCCGCAACCTGCTGGCCACGTCGCCCAGGTGGCGAGGACCTACTTCAAGCCGGCTCCGGGCTCCACCACCCAGCCTTTCCCCTTCGCGCCGAATGGTGAGCGGACCGTGGCCGACTCACTGCTGCGTTGTGTCCAAGCCGCCCGCCAGTACATCTACCTCGAGGATCAGTACTTCACGCCGTCCGATTGGCCGGATCGACCGACTGCCACGCCCGCCGACACCTTCTTCGACGCGCTGCTCGACGCCGCCGATACCTGTCGTCGACTGCTGGTCGTGGTGCCCTCCGAAACGGACCAGTTCTTTGGCGACATTCGGCGGCGCACGCTCTACAGCAAGCTGGCGGCCCGCTGGGGCGATCGAATGCTGTTCGGAGCCGTGCTGCGACGACCCGGTCCTGCCGAGCTCCGGCACCAACCGCTGGCGAGGGGCGCTGCGTCCTCCTCGAGAGCATCAACGCGAGCAGCGCCACCTTCACGATCGGGCCGAAGGCGCGCACTCAGTCCGCCAAGTATCCCTTCTGGCTCTGGATCGAGGGCGAGCTGATGCTCGTCAAGGGCGGACCTCGCGACGTCGGGAGCGACCCGACCGCCCAGGCGGTGGACGTGATCCGTGCCCATCCCGGCCTGGGCGTGTCCGTGCGCGGCCACCGCAAGGGCGCGCCCGTCACGTTCAGCCAGCTGGTCGGCATCTACATGAACTCGAAGACGATGATCGTGGACGACGTGCTGGTGACGACCGGATCGAGCAACGTCACCCGGCGCGGGCTGGCGCACGACGCCGAGATTCGCCTCTTCGCCGTGCCGGGGGCGCTCCGGGCCGCCGACGGACAATCCCGCCCGCGCCTTGCGCACGGCCCTCTGGGCCGAGCACCTCGGACTGCCGCCCGCTCTGGGTCCGGCCCTGCTCGCGGACCCGATCGCCGCGTTCGACCTCTTCCGTCGCTCCTGGTTCGAGGGCAACCGCTTCGTGGGCCAGACGGCGCTCGATCTGAAGCCTCATCTCGGCTTCAGCCCGGGCGGCAACATTCTCGGACTCGCCCTGGCGGCCGGCGCCGTGCTCGACCAGGCGGTGGGTTTCACCGACGAGATCGTGAAGCTGATCTGGAACGACCTCTCCGATCCGACCAGCGCCCTGGATCCGCACCCCACCGCGGGGCCGGCCTGAACATGCCGGTCACCCTCTACGAGCTCCTCGGGCTCCAGCCCACCCAGCACGCGGAGGCGGCGAAGATCTGGCCGACGCTCCCGCATCAAGACCACCCTCGGAGTCTCGGCGGACTCCGATGCCGATGTCGAAGCAGCTGGTCAGCCTACCTGCAGGACGTGCTCCGCTTCCTCGCGGTGCGGCCGGGGGCCGAGGGCGGGCGAGTCGGCCTCGTCGCCGAGGTCGAGCATCAAGCAACACGATGCCGGAGGACCTTCGCGCCCACTTTTCGTGCTGACCCAGATGCCGGACGTCGACCTTCATTCTCCAGGACACGGCTCCCTTCACCGGCAAGGCCGACGATCATCCCGTCCGCGTCTTCGTCACCCACGGCGAGAGCGGCGTGGAGCTGGTGCTCGAGAACGTGCCCGTCAAGATCGACGCTGCCGAACGGCCTGCTCGGTGCCCCGCTGGCCGGGTCGCGCCGGCGGTCGACGCCATCCCAGAAGTTCCAGACCGGGCTGCGTGACAGCCTCGAAGTGAGCCTCGGACTCAACGGACAGGCGGCGATACAGGTCCATCTGCAGGTGCGCATCACCGAGGAGCTCGACATCGTGCTGGAGCCGGCCGTACCGATCTCGATCGGGCCTTGCCGCCTCCACGGGGTGCCCTGTCGCGGGCTCCACGACCTCAACCTCGTGCCCTCGCCGCGCCTTCTGGGCAACCATGACGAGCGGGAGCAATCGCTCGAGTGGGCCCGCCACCCGCTGGACCGTCTCTCGCCGGATGCGACGTCCGCGGGCCAGCTGACCATCCGAAGCGTCGATCTGGACGTGGACTGGAGTCCGTTCAAGGAGCTGCTCGGCCGGTTCAATGCCGAGCGCAAGGGCGACAACGTCGATCTCGTGCTCGAGGACCTCGCGTTCCCGTTCTTCAACCTGACCCGGCTCCCGCTGCCGTCGCACGGGCTCTTCGGCGTGCGCCGGAAGATCAAGGTGGGCACCAAGCTCGCGGAGGCGTTCTCCTTCAAGGGGGCGCCCATCGTTTTCCAGGCCTGGTCCAGCCTCTGGGTCATCGTCGAGCAGCTGATGGTGCAGAGCCCGGCCAGTCTGGACCCCCTCGACCAGTTCCTCTTCCTCCAGGCGAGCTTCAAGCCCAGGCGGCCCACGCCCCCGGCTGAGCTGGCCGAGCTTCGCGGTGACCCTCGGGGTCAGCGACGACTGGACGATCCAGCTGGGCGGCCGGTCGGGCGAAGGCGTGACGCTCTTCGAGTTGCTCGGCGCGACCGTCAAGCTCTTCGGCGCGAAGCTGGGCCTCTCGCTCAAGCGTGCCGTCGAGCAGGAGAAGCACAATCTCGGCTTTCCCGACATGACCCAGCTCCTCCTCGACGTCGGCCTCTCGTCGAAGGCGAGTGATGCGGCGATTCTTCCGACTGGCCAGGCTGCGCAGCGTCTCCGGCGGAGACGTGGAGGTCGTGCTGCGCGAGATCGGCTGGAACCTGGGCTCGCTCAAGCTGCTCCCCGACGGGGCGTCCGTGCCCAACGGGCTGGAGCTGAGCATCTGCGACGTCCTGAAGCTGGTCGTCGAGGAGATCAGCTGGGTTACCGAGAACAACGGCGGGCAGTACATCTCGTTCACCGGCGGCGTGGACCTGCTCCGCCTCGGGAACCCGACCGGCTCGGGCCGCCGCGACAACGGGCTGCGGGTGTACCGTCTGCGCTTCAGGTCCGGAGGCCGTTCCGACGCCCCGGTCATGATGATCGACGGCGCGAGCCTCTCGATCGTCCTGGGCGCGGTGGCCCTCAAAGGCTACGGCTACCTGGGCGAGTACCGTCAGGATGGCATCGACTACAAGGAGTTCGGCTTCGGGCTGATGGCCGACCTGGAGTTGTTCGCGAAGCGACTCCTCGTCGGCGCCGCCTTCTTCCACGGAAGCGCCCGCGGTCCCGGCGTCGACTTCGACTACTGGCAGATCGGCGCGATCGTGAGCCCGATCCCGCTCGGCGTCGTCGACCTCGTCGGTGTGCGCGCTCTCGTGGCCGGCAACATGACTCCCAATCTGCCGCCGCCCGAAGGATACGCCCAGAACATGCGGCTGTTCCGCTGGTACCGGAGCAATCCGAACTCGATCTCGGCTCCTCCCGTCTCCGGAGACCGCCGACTGGCCGCCTGGGTACCGAAGGACGACTCCTTCGCCCTCGGGATCGGGGCGGGCATCGCCTGGCCGATCGGCAAGGTCGCGGTGCTGGACATCTTCGTGTTCTTCGCCACCGGCCCGGATCACACCGGCCTGCTGATTGCCGGCGAGGTCTACCTCTTCCGGGGCAAGCAGCCCGTCGGCTACGTGGCCATCGAGGTCGAGTTCAGAACCGGCAAGTTCGGGTTCATGCTCGGCGTCGAGCTGACGGTCAAGAACGTCCTGGGCGACTTCCCGGTCCCGTCATTCCTCGAGCGCGTCGCCACGCTGACCGGCTCGCTGTACGTGGGCAACGAGCCGTGGACCTTCGCCATTGGCCAGCTCAACGACCAGGCGACCTGGCTCACCTGCCGGGTGGGGCCGGGCGACATCATCATCTGGAACAGCTTGCTGGAAGTCGCCGCCTGCATCCAGATCGTGGACCGCCCGGAGGGCCCGAAGGGCTGCGGGCTGATCTTCACGCTCCAGGGCGGCGCGGTCTTCGGCGTCGGCCGCACCGAGTTCTACCTTCACTTCGCGTTCATCGCGGGCGTCTGGCGCAACGAATCGCGCGGCAGCGGCTTCCAGGCGGTCATCGAGGCCGCGTTCAGGATCAAGGTGTTCTTCGTCTTCAACTTCGGTATCAGCGTCAAGATCGATTTCGAATTCCTCGGGCCGGCCCCGACCTACCGCCGGGCCGGCGTTCAGTTTCGGATCGAGACGCCCTGGTGGCTGCCGGACGTGACCTTCCGCTTTGACAAGGTGTGGGAAAGCCCCCAGCCCGGCAAGGCGCCGGTCATCTCCTCTCCGCTGACCGGCTCCGGTGCGCTCAATCCGGGCACGCGCCGGAACGAGAGCCTGCTCGTCACCGCGCCCGGCGGCGGCGCGCTGAACGAGCAGGCGCTCTTCAGCATGGACCAGGCTCGCGCCATGGCCGACCCCGCCGTGCCGGACGCGGAGCTGGCCAAGCTGACACCGGTCACGATCGACGCCACCATCGGGCTCGACTTCAAGCCGTCGCTCGACAACAAGACCACCGTGGGCGGCAATACGCCCCTCGGGGCCGGCAGCCAGGCGCCCACTTCGCCGGCCGTCAACGATCTCAAGACGACCTACGAGATGGTGGAGATCGGCATCCGGCGCCGCCCGCGTTTCGGAGCCGGCGCGGGCACGTGGACGGACCTACTCACGCCGCAGCAGACGCGACTCGAAAGCCCGGCGGACTTTCCGCCGGGGGCGTCGCTCGAGGCGAAGTTCTCGCCGAAGGTCAACGCATACTGGGACGAGGACGTGCAGCGGGAGAACGCGCTCGATCCGCGCCGGCTGCTCATCAACGCGGAGACCCCCTACAGCTTCCTGACGAAGAACCCCGAGGGAGACGAGAACCGCGCCCGCTTCGATCCCGGGTGGCCGTGCTGTCTGGAGCAGTTTTACGGCATGGCTTACATTGCGGAGCCGGGGCTCTGGCACGAGCTGAACTTCGAGGCCATCCCCTTCGGCGAGCGTGCCCCGGCCGACCACGCCTTCCCGACGAGCAGCAGCCGCCTCCACTGGCTATTCTCGCCGACGCCGATCGTCGCGCCGGGCCAGGCGGCCGGCTCCCTCAGTCATCCGGCCCGGATCCGCTACTCGGCGCTCGACGGCGGCGTCCTCGCCGGCCTCAGCTTCGATCGGAAAGTCCGGATCCTGCACTTCTCGATCGCCTGGCTGGCTGGCCAGATCGGCGGGAACCTGTACGTCGAGGCGTTCAGGGGACTGAAGCTGATCGACCAGCAGGTCTTCGCGCTGTCCACCTCGCTCTCGAGCGGTACGATCACCTGCCAGTCGACCGAGGGCTTCAGCTACGCGCAGCTTCGCTACGAGGCGGCCACCAGTGGGAACCCGTCCGCCTCGCCGGAGTGGATCGATCTCGAGGGGATCACCTACAGCACCGTCGACGCGCAGCTCGAGAAGATCGCCCGCGAGCAGCGCTGCCTCGCCCATGCCAAGCGCGCCGTCGAGGGCGGCGGCAAGCTGGCCTGGCTGCCCAACCACGACTACGAGGTGTCCGTCGCCACGCGTCTGATCCTGGAGCACCGCGCCACGGGTTGCCAGGAAGCGCGCGTGAAGCAGACGGCGTACTTCCGGACCAAGGGACTGCCCGGGCTGAACGCGGTGGCGCGCATTGGCGACGAGTTGGAGCCGTTCGTGGAGTCGCGCTACCCAGGTCCGGCCATGCCCCTGCTCTATCGATCCGAGCCGTTGGTGCTGGCGTTCAACGAGAAGTTCAACGTCCTCCTGCCGATGGATGTCGCCCCCTCACCGGACAATCCGGCCGAGCTCCAGCAGGCCACCAACCGCGTCCTGGAGTGGGTGCTTGTCGTGGACAGGGTGGGGGGTGCCGACGGCGCCGGTCCCGTGTCCCGGACCAGCGTGGACTGGATCGAGGCCCACCGCCAGACGGTGATCCTCGACGTCAAGCCGAGCCCGGCCGTGCTCGGAGCCGCCGCCGGCTATCCCGTGGCCCGGACGGCGGAGCGCCAGGCCAGCAGTCTCGATCCCTATTCCCAGCGCTTCGACCAGATGAAGGGCAAGAGCTGCGGCGTACCGCTGCCCTCGCTCCGTCGCTCGCAGGTCCTCATCCACGATCCAGTCGAGCCCGGCCCCGTCGGCGAGCCGATCCGCCAGCTCTGGCAGGCGGATCGACGCTTCGTCGCCAACGCGCGCCGCAAGGACGGGCCGTTCGTGTTCCGCGTGCCCTTCTACTCGGGCGACGAGACGGCCCTCGACTTCGCCGACAAAGGCTACACCGACGGCACGGAATGGGTCGTGGAACAGGAGGGGATGCGGGTCAAGTCGCAGCTCGGGCTCATCCTGTTCCAGGGGGGCATGGGCAGCATCTCGAGGGTAACCAGGCACTACGCGGTATTCGGCGAGGTCGAGTGGAACCACGTCCAGGTCCGCGCCGTCCTGACCCCGGGCAGCGCCACGGCGGGCGTCGCGTTCGGCGTGGCCGGCGTGCCCAAGGGGGCGGCCGGGCCCCGCGCGGTCACCCGCGCTGTCCTCGCCCTGATCGACGGCGGCAGCCGCTCGCTGCGTCTGGTGGAGGTTGGTCCCGGCGGCGAGCAGCAGCTCGCGTCGGCGCCGCTGCCGGCGGGCCTCGCCGCGCCGTTCGGGCTCGAGATATTCGCCTATGACGATCGTCTGCGAGCGCGCGTCGGCGAGACCGTGGTCGAAGCGCCCCGGGACGGCGTCCGGGAGGGTCGGCTGGCTCTCGTCGCGGATGGCGGCGGCGTGTTCGAGAGTCTGATCGTCGAGCCGCTCGATGCCTACCGCCTCGAGTTCGGCAGCAGCCGATTCACGAGCTTCGAAGAGCACATCGGCAGCTTCGGCGGCGAAACCACCCTGATCCCTCAGCGCGCGATGCAGCCCGCCGGCCCGGCCAGTGCGACCGTCGCCTCGTTGCTGGCCGCGACCGGCCCGCAGATCGCGGGCGTGATGGGCAAGGACAGCGATCCCGAGCGCCGTCAGCGGCTCTTCGACCAGTGGGCCGCGGGCCTCGTCCTTCCACTCCGGCAGGACCCGAAGGCCCTGGCCGGACTAGAGCTGAGCCGGCTGGTTCGGGACGACGGCCAGACCGAGCTGTTCGTGCTCGAGAGCCCGGAACCGCTGCCGCTGAGCCAGGACGTGACGCTGGTCCTCAGCGAGCGGATTCCGGTCTACTCCGGAAACGCGGGCGCCTGGGACATGATCGAGGGCGCTCCGTGGCTCTCGTGGCTCGACGTCGATGATCTGAAGGTGGCCGCCAGCCTGCAGCGGCAATCGGTCGCGGGCGGGTTGGAGCGGCTGCGCTGGCTGGTGCGCGCCGAGCAGGTGGGCGACGAGATCGAGTACCGAGTGTACGATGCGCGGGTCGCGCAGACTCGTCGTGGCGCCGTGCAGCTCAGCGGTGAGGCGGTGGAGGTGACGCGCACGCCGCGCGGCCGGCGCCGCGCGGCCAGCCCGCTGCTCAAGGGCATGGTGGATCTGAAGCCCGGATACGTGGTGGCCCTCGACGAGGCCGGCGACCTGCTTGTCCCCGGACCCGTTCCGGTGCTGCAGTGGACCTACGTCGAGCGGCCGGCCCATGCGCTGACGAATGGGAGCGAGACCTGCGCGCTCATCGTCCCGGTCAGCTCGGCTGGCGGCAGCGCGCCGCTCTCGGCCAGCACCTACCGGTTCACGTTCAAGCTCGACCGGGTGCGCTTTCGCCAGCAGACACCCGACAATGTCTCGAACTACCGGGCGCAGAGCTCGTTCAGCGTTCGCTGGTAGCCTTCGGTCCGTCTGCCGCCACGGGGCGGCGCTCTGCCCGGCTCGAGGGCTTCAGCCCGCACGCCGATGTGGAGGTGCCGGCGCGCCGGCGGGATCGGCCCGAGCGCTTGTGTCGCGCTACCTCCTGCTCACGGTCGTCGTCGGCATCCCGCATGCGCTGCTCGGCCTGCGGGGTCGGCCCGGCGTCTGGGTCAGCCCGGACCGCGGGGTTAGGCTCCCGGCATGACCCCTCGGGGCGTGCTCATCGAGGACCGCCGGCGACTGTCGCTCGCCTTGCGTGTCGGGACCGCTGCCTGAGCGTGGCCCTGTGGGGCGCCTGGTGGCCGCCGTTCGCCGCGATCCGGCGTCTGGTCCTCACCGAGGCGTTTCGGTGGAGCGAGTTCGCCGCCGATCTGGCGGCGGTCTTGAGCGTGGCCGCCGTGGCCGTCGTGTTGCTCCTGGCATGGGGCGTCTTCGGAGAGCCGGCCGGGCCTGATCCGGCGGGGGCAGGGTTCGGACACGGGGTGTCTCTCCGGTGTGACACCGCGCGCGTCGCCCTGGTGCGCCAACCGCTGATGCGAGCAGGCGGGCCCGGCTTGGCCGGGTTCTTGCCTGACGGTGACCATGGCCTCTCCGAAGGACGCGGCCCGACCTCCGACACGAGCGCTCGGGCAGAAGGGTGAGGACGCGGCCGTCCGTTTCCTCGAGCGGCAGGGCCTGGTCATTCTCGCCCGCAACCTACGCTCCCGGTTCGGCGAGATCGACCTGATCGCGCGCGATCAGGTCGACGCTGGTTTTCGTGGAGGTCAAGGCCCGTCGGGGTCGCCCGGGCGACCCACCCGAGGCCGCGGTGGATGCGCGCAAGCGAGCGCGGCTCAGCCGGCTCGCGCTGGGCTACCTGGGGGCCCGCCGCCTCGGCGAGCGCGCCTGCCGCTTCGACGTGGTCGGCGTGACGCTGGACGAGGCCGGCGGCGTGACCGGCGTGCGGCACCTCAGGCACGCCTTCGACCTCGAGGGCTGGACGTCCTGACCGCGAACCCCGCATGAAGAGCCGTTCGTGTGGCGCGGGGCCTGCGCGGGCAGGGGTCCGGTGGGGTCTTCCCGCTTCAGAGATCCGCACGTCGGATGACCGGGGCGAGTGATGCTGGCGCGCGTGTTCTCCGCGTGCCTCACGGGGGTCGAGGCGGCACTGGTGCGGGTGGAGGTGGACGCGCCCAAGGCTTCGAGGCACCGGGCCACCCATTCACTCTCCGTCGAGGCTTCGACGAGGATCCGGGCTCGCGGCCGTCCGCCCAACACCTCAGCGAACCGCTGGGGCTCGGTGCGGATGCGGCGTTCGATCACCTCGCCCGTCTCCGTCAGCAGGCAAATCTGGCTTTCCTTCTTGTGTAGATCGATGCCAACATACTCCATGGCTGGCCCCCTCCTCGTGCGCCCGTGAGCGCGTTCTCTCGGTGGGGCAGTGTATGCCACCACGTTAAGTTGGGGGTCAGCCGCTTCATCCCATCTACCCTCCGGCACGCGTTGCGCTTCAGAGTCTCTTCAAGCCCGTCAGCGTGACGTCGTTGCTGCGGGGGATGCGGTAGCTGATTTTGTAGCCCCCCGAATCGATCGTGCCTTCATAGCCGACCGGCTCGTGTCGGCTCAAGATCTGCCTCTCCAAGGATTGATCGGTAAACTCTTTCAGCTTTTCTGCCTTTGCGTCGGCACTCTTTAGACCGAAGATCTTCGTCAAGTCGTCCATGAACGTTTCTCCCGTTCCGATAGCCATAACAGTGCCTCCTGGTCGAAGCGAAAATCCCGCGCGTGAACACAGTAGTATCGATCGGATCATTCGCCGTCCGATTCGCGAGCGCCAACGCGCGGCGCACGCGGGCATTATGCGCGCGTAATTGCCTGGCGCGCAACGGCAGCTAGGCCATGCGCACGGAATCGATCTTCGAATCGCGAGCCTAGGCGGCGGAAGCCCCTTTTCTGCCTCCTTCCCCGGGTGGCCCCGCCGTCCCCCCGGTGCCCCGTCCTCCCGGGAGCCGGAGTGTAGCGCGCCGGCCGGCGCCCCGACATCGCCTGGACTCGGTCCCGGGCGGCGTCGGCGAAGGCAGCGAGAGCGGGTGGATCACGGAGGGGGCGGATCGGGCGTCCGCCGACTCGCGTAGTGCCGGCCCGGGGACCCGGGGCCACCGTGCCCGGGAATTCCTTCACTACACCGCGTCGATCAGGCGTTGGCAATGCACACGTCGAGCACCACCTTCTTCACTGCGGTAAGCGCCTTGCGCTTTGCCTCGTCCAGATCCGTGAGGCGGATCGTGTAATCGGAGAAGAGACCGGGACTGTATTCCGTAAGACCTATCAGGTCCTTGTCCAGCAGCGATTTTACGTTGTCGGCTATCGTATCCTTTGTCGGAGACTTCGAGAGTCTCTTCTCCGGTTTATTCGCGTGGTTATAGACGAATTGCCAGCGCACCGGGTCGTCACCGCGTCCGGAGGCGAAGGGGTAAAAGGCCACGTCACCCTCTTCATTCTTCCATTTGATGATCGACCTGCCGGAGTGCTCGATCCATATGGTGAGCGTCAAGTTGGGGTCTGTCGTGTCTATGTGAAATTCCGTGAGGTTCACATCGAGCACGCGCGCATCGTTCAAGGCCAGGCTGCCCTTCTTGAAATCGTCGATGAAATTGAAAGAGACCTCTCCGTGGTGCAGTCTATCGAGCATCTGACTTACCCTGAAGCCTTCCTCGCTCTTCGGTTCACTCGACCGTTCGAGGACACAACTGGAGTAGTTGTCCTGGAAGGCGGTCCCTCGATGCTGGCGCTGGCGAAGCAGTTCCTGACCGAGCTTGAGCTGCTCGGCCTTGAACACCTCGTCGCCGATGTTGTCGAAATCCGCTTTCGCCAGGACGATGGCCTTGTCCCGGCCACCGCTTGCCGCGGCTGCCGCAGGCGATGGTTGGGCGGGCGCGGCCGCCCCTCCGGGCGCCTGATCCTTATCCACGGGGGGCTTTGCCCGTTCCTGTTCCTGCGCCCTGAGCTTCTCGGCCCAGGAATCGAAATTGTAGAACGCGTCATCGACGTCTCTCAGGAACTCGTATTGGAAAGATTTCACGAACCAGTAGATCGACTCGGCCAGCGCATCCTTGGCGCGTTCCTTCGTCTCCCGCAGGTACCCTTGCACCGAGGGGTCCAGCCCTTGGTCGAGCGACTGGCGCTGCCGGCTGAGCTGGGTCAGGGCGCCAAGGTTGCTCGCGATCGTGGCGGCGGACGTGCTCGCCTGTTGCTGCTGGAAGAACAGTTCGCTGGCCGCCTGTCTTTTCCGCGCCAGGATCTGCTGCAGCCGTTGGTTCAACGCCTTGGCTTGCGCCCTCAGCTCAGGATCCTCAAGCAGCATCTGCTCGGCCAATCGCTTCCACGTGGGATCATCCTCCGTGAGCGGGCTGGCCAGGGACACGATCCCGTTGCCGATCATCCCCAGGTCGCTGCCGAGCCCCTCGAGCGAGGACATGACCCCCTTGGCCGTGTCGTCACGCGCCGTGATCAAAGCTTTCTGATCCTCGGAGGCCCGCGTGGCTTCGGTGAGCTGTTCTTTCAGGCGAGGTGGAGTGTCGCTGCTTGCCGCCTTGGCCGCCGCCTCCTTCAGCGTGGCGTTTTTCGCTTGCGCAAGGATACGGCTTGCTCCTCGAGGGCTGCCTGCTGTTGCCGGTACTCGACCAGTCCCGTTCTGTAGCCGGGAAAGCCTCTTCTCGTCGAGCGCCGCTTTCTGCTTGGTCAGGGCGGTGAGAAAGCTGTTCGCCGCTGCTTCTTCCGCGGCGTCCTTTCCTCCCGCCTTAATGATGTCCGCTATGGCCTTGGTCGTATCAGCGATGAGCGTCTGGAGCCGGTTGCGCTCTTCCGTCTTGAACTCGGCCCATTTCGTTTCGGCGGCCTCCGCCTTTTCCTCGGGTTCCTTCTCCTCGTCTTCCAGCTGGCGGGTCAGCTTGGTGACCAGCGCCTCATGCTGGCCGCCGGCGTCTCGAAGCCCACTCGTCAGGGCGGCGGCCACCTTGTCTTGGTTGTCTTTGCAAAAGCTGGTGACCTGGGTAGCGAGGCTGGCGAAGGATGATTTCGCCGACGCATAGGGGTCCTGCGCATTCCAGTCGAACTGACTGATAGAGCCGAGCACGCCACCGGCGAGGCCGACGAAGGGCTGACCGACGGGCAGGCTCTTGGCGATGCCGCCCAGTATCTGCATTCCCGCGCTGAAGACCCGCTGGGCTAACACCTGGTCTTTGGTTTTCTCGAAAGCTCGGTCGCGCAGCTGCGTGATCTCCACCTCGACGGGCACCAGCTCTTGCTGCACGGCATCGAGGGTCTTCATGGCTTCCGGGAGCTTGTCGTATGCGGTTCTGAGGGTAACTTGAGCTGCTTCCAGCTCCGTCTTGAGCGCATTCGTAGCTCCCCGAGAAACTGCGCGAGCATCATCAAGCGCCTCATAGTCGCGCAACATCTTATCGGAGAAGTAGAAGGTTCCGTAGGCCGCCTGCCGGACAGTCTTCAGAACCTCCAGGTTGCTCAAGGCACGCAGACGGGGCACCCAGCCCGGAGGATTCCCATAGTAGTCTAGGTTGCGCAGGAGATTGTTGCGCATCGCCGAAATCGATGCGAAGGCCAGCCGCAACCCCATGTCGCGTGATGCGAGGGTGACCGGATCCGCGCCGATCAGGGCAAAATACGGATCGAGCGCGGCGACGGCCTTTTCCCGGAACCCATTGCGGTAGGCCGTCCGCGCATAGCTCAACACGGCGCCGATCGCGGCGGGATGGGCCCAGGACAAATCCTCCGCCTTCCGTTCATTGGTGATCCTGCCGGTCTGTGCCGTACTGGACCTGGTCGTCTCATATCGAAGGTCGTCGGGGGCTGGCGGCACCCCCGTCGCGCCCTCGTAATGTCGGCCCTTCGCGCTCGCTCCGGGCTGGCCGGCGGCCACTTCACTGACCGCGACCGAGGGCTGCCTACTGGACTCAATCGCAGAGTGTCTGACGCCCACGATTCTCATCGAGTACGCGGGCGTCGGGCCACGAGGTAGCGTCGCCCCGCTGGTAGGGGAGTGCTCAGTCCTCCTCCGTGCCCCGGTACCGACGTCACAGAGGAGCGTGGACACCTGCCCGCTCTCGAGAACGGATTTAACCATCCCACCGTCGCCGCCGACTCTCCCCTGGCCAACCGCCTTGATAGGTTACCTCAGCCGTCGCAGGGGCGCTTGGCGGCGGGATTGGGCCGATCATCGAAGAGGCTGTCGAAGGCCACCCTAACGTATTTGTGGCCCGGGCAGCCATCCCCGCCCTACCCATTGCATTCTATAAGTTGCAGGTCGTCACAATACGCAGTGATGGTTACGTCGACGGCGCGGCCCTGGTTCAAAACATTGCCCGCCGACTGCGGGACGATCATCTGACTGGGCTCGTCCTTTTCCCCGGGCCATCGATAGCGCCCGCTTTCATCTCCCGTCCTATCCTTGAGGAAGGCGACCACCTCGTCCGCGGTAATGGCTTTTAATGGGCCATACTCGGCAGGGTCGCTCGTCCTTGACGCGATATTGCTGGAGACCACCGGCCTCGCCCGCCTGCCCCTTGCCGCCTCGGCAGATGAAGCGCTTCCTGCTTGTCTTCCCCGGTTCGTCGATCTCCCGCCGCCATACAGCGTGATCTTCCCCCCGTCTCTCCCTCGCAACGTCCTTGGCCTCGTAAGTCGGTTTACCCTCAGATCGGCGGGCGCGCCGGCGTTTGTCGGGTCGAGCGGTCCTTGGTGAGATACTCGGACGCTGCGCGCAAAGCCGAGGGGCGGGGGTCTCGTGTCTATGCAGCCAATCCCGGTAAATGCCAGCTCCCGCGCGTAGATCGTGACGTCTGTTCGCGGAAAGTGAAGGTGATCGCCGACCTCCATGCGGTCGGCATAGATGGTCAACGACCGGATGTCGGTGACGTGCTCGCCGTAGATCTCCCTCAGGATCGCGCTGAGCCAGACCATCGGAGCAACACGCCGGAAATCTCGACATCGCGCAACACCTGGTTCTTCACGCCGTTGAAGACCGCCTTCTGGAACTCGCGGCGACGGTGGTGGCGGTGATGAATGATTGGGCCTCCGGCGCCGGTGTGGAGCCCCGCTGCTCCCCGATCACGCGGAGTGGGGCGAATCTCGCCGTCGATGAGTGCTTCCGCAGACTGCTTCTGATACTTCAGCCAGTCTTGGCGAAACTCATCGGTGAGTGTCGCAGAGATGCGGCCCGGCGTGGGCTTACGACCATTCCGATTATCCTCGTTGGCGAAAAGTACTGCGGAACTGCCACAGCTGCCACGATCTCGTAGAAAACCGAGCGCTCTCTCCGGGCTCGATCCCTTGCTCCCAAGCCTCGCGTTCCCCCGAGATCCGGTAGGCATCCACAAAGAACTCAGTCTGATTGGTCACCGCGAAAGAGTCAGCTTCTGGCACGCCATCAACATCCGACCCCAGCTTATCGCGGACAAACGCCGTATCGATCGTGAGTGTGGAGAGGGACTGGCAGGCACTCGCCGGAACGTTCTTGATGGGACAGCCGGACGCGGGATGAAGCACAGCGATCCCCTGCGGGCTGGGTCCCACGGACAGTCGACGGCCTGGAAAGGCTTCAGGAGCTGGGCGTTGGCCGTGAGCAGGAGAGGCGTCACGTTGAGAATCTTGACAGGGGTCATCGAGCCTCGGTCTGAGCGGGCACTCGACGGCGCGACGATCTCATTCATCGATCTTTCCTCTCCTAGGAGTGGATGGTGGATCCTACCTCGGTGTCGCCGTTTTCGGTCGACGTCGTCGGTGTTCCAGAGACTGAACGTTGGGCCGGGCCCGGGCCCAGGCCAGCGTCCGATAGGCCTTGGCGTGCGTGAACCCCGTCGGGTCTGCTCCGTCGGGGTCGCGAGGCCTCGTCTCGAGGCTCGGGTCGCACGTCCGCGGACACCTTCACCGAGGTGGCAGGCGGCGCGCTTGAATCCGGAGGGACGCGGCATTCTGATCGACGGCCTCTGAGGTGCCGGACAGGTCAGAGCCGCGTGAACTTTTTAAATTCGACATAGAGCGTATAGGCATCCCTTCTCGCCCAGCCGCCGCTTCTCGTCTAGCTCGTCTTCCTTACTGGATCACTTCATCCGCCCGCGCGAGCACCGATGGCGGGATCGTTAGACCAATCTGCTTCGCGGCCTTCAGATTGATGATGAACTCGAACTTCGTCGACTGCTCGATGGGGAGGTCCGCGGGCTTGGCCCCCTTGAGGATCTTGTCCACGTACGTAGCGGCACGCCGGTCCATATCTGTAATGCTCGCGCTGTAGCTCATGAGCCCTCCGCTTGCCGGAAATCCTGGGGAGGTGGGGAAATACATCACCGGGAGCCGGCTCTTTCTCGCGAGGTCGACGACCTGTGTTCGGTGCGAGAGGAGGACGGCGCTCGGCAGCGTGCGGACGGCGTCAGCACGCCCCGTGCGTGCGGCTCGGAAGGCCGTCTCGATATCGTTGGGTCCGCGACGGCCAGATAATGAAGCTGCACGCGGAGCGCCCGGGCGGCGCCTTCCGTCTCTCGTAACGCTTGAGCGTCGCCCGGCTCGGCCGAATCTCCAAGGACCGCCACGCGCGAGAGCTGCGGAACGATCTCCTTGAGAAGCTCGAGTTGCTTTCCGTATGTCTCCGGGGAAAGGGTTGACAGGCCCGTAATGTTCCCGCCCGGTCAGGCCAGAGTGGCCACGAACCCGTTGGCCACCGGATCGTTGTCAGCGGTCATGACAATGGAATCGTCACGTGGCGGCCTTACCGTACTGTTGGCTTACGTACCCGCCGGACGGTTTATCTATCTTTTTACTACGAGTTCAGCCGCCAGCGAGGGGAGGCGCTCTAGTTGTCCCTCCGCAGATCGCCACTCAATGAGGATGGTCTTTCCCTCCACGTACCCCAGCTCGCGCAGGCCCTGCCGGAATGCCTCGGTGCGGGCCAACGCCACGGACAAGGGGACAGCCGTGAGGAATCCGGTCCGGGGGATCTTCGTTGACGGCTGCGCTTCCGTGGCGAGCGGCGTGGCGAGGAGGCGACGGCCAGCGTCAGCGAGAGGAGGAAAACGCGGTCCGCGCGCTTCGCCGCTTCTAGGAACTTTTCCAACACAATAGACACCCTCAGCCTACTCGTCGCCGACAGAGAATCTAGGCAGTCCAAAGCCTGTTTCCTGCCTTCCCTCCCGGGGCCGCCGGCAGTCGGGCTGGCGCGTCAAGCAGGGTAGCCGGAGTCTCAGCGCCCCGCGAGTCGGCCCGGCAAGGGCCCGCCGCCGTGGCCGTCGGGTTGCTCCTGGCATGGGGCGTCTTCGGAGAGCCGGCCGCGCCTGATCCGGCGGGGGGCAGGGGTTCGGACACGGGGTGTCTCTCCGGTGTGACACCGCGCGCGCCGCCCTGGTGCGCCAACCGCTGATGCGAGCAGGCGGGCCCGGCTTGGCCGGGTTCTTGCCTGACGGTGACCATGGCCTCTCCGAAGGACGCGGCCCGACCTCCGACACGAGCGCTCGGGCAGAAGGGTGAGGACGCGGCCGTCCGGTTCCTCGAGCGGCGGGGCCTGGTCATTCTCGCCCGCAACCTGCGCTCCCGGTTTGGCGAGATCGACCTGATCGCGCGCGATCGGTCGACGCTGGTTTTCGTGGAGGTCAAGGCCCGTCGGGGTCGCCCGGGCGACCCACCCGAGGCCGCGGTGGATGCGCGCAAGCGAGCGCGGCTCAGCCGGCTCGCGCTGGGCTACCTGGGGGCCCGCCGCCTCGGCGAGCGCTCCTGCCGCTTCGACGTGGTCGGCGTGACGCTGGACGAGGCCGGTGGCGTGACCGGCGTGCGGCACCTCAGGCACGCCTTCGACCTCGAGGGCTGGACGTCCTGACCGCGAACCCCGCATGAAGAGCCGTTCGTGTGACGCGGGGCCTGCGCGGGCAGGGGTCCGGTGGGGTCTTCCCGCTTCAGAGATCCGCACGTCGGATGACCGGGGCGAGTGATGCTGGCGCGCGTGTTCTCCGCTTGCCTCACGGGGGTCGAGGCGGCACTGGTGCGGGTGGAGGTGGACGTGAGCCAAGGCCTCCCCACCTTCGCCACCGTCGGGCTCCCCGATCCGGTGGTGCGCGAGAGTCGGGAGCGTGTCCGGACCGCGATCCGCAACTCGGGATTCACGTTCCCCCTCGAGCGGGTCACGGTCAACCTCGCGCCGGCCGACGTTCGGAAGGAGGGGGTCAGCTTCGATCTGCCGATTGCGCTGGGCCTCCTGGCCGCGACCGGAGCGGTCAAGGCCGACCGGCTCGCGCGCCTGCTCGTCGTGGGAGAGCTGGCCCTGGACGGGGCGATCCAGCCCGTGCGTGGCGTGCTCCCGATGGCGCTCCGGGCGAGCCACGCGGGGCTGGACGGGTGCCTGCTTGGGCCAGGCAACGCGCGGGAAGCGGCGATGCTCGAGTCACTGACGGCGTATCCCGCGGCCTCCCTCGCGGAGGCGGCGGCGTTCCTCAACGACGAGCACCCGATCGCCGCGGCCCGGATGGATCCTGAGCGACTCCTCGCTGCCCCCCTGCCCGAAGAGCTCGACTTCGCGGACGTCCGGGGGCAAGCCCATGCGAAGCGGGCGCTCGAGCTTGCTGCGGCCGGCGGCCACAACGTGCTGCTGATCGGCCCGCCGGGGACCGGGAAGACGCTCCTCGCCCGGCGGCTCCCGACGATCCTGCCCGCCCTCACGCTGGCGGAAGCGATCGAGGTGAGCCGGGTCTGGAGCGTGGCCGGGCTCCTGCCGCCGGAAGGGCTGGTGACGCGCCGCCCGTTTCGCTCGCCTCACCACACCGTGTCGCCGGCCGGTCTCGTCGGCGGGGGTCGGCCGCTCCATCCGGGCGAGGTGAGCCTGGCCCATCTCGGGGTGCTGTTTCTCGACGAGCTCCCGGAGTTTGCCCCGCACGCGCTCGACACCCTCCGGCAGCCGCTCGAGGACGGCATGGTGACGGTCGCCCGCGCGGGCGGGACGGCGCGGTTGCCGGCCGAAGCTCAGCTGGTCGGTGCCATGAACCCGTGCCGCCGCGGGTGCCGGAGCGTGGACGTGTGCGTGTGCACGCCGGGCGAGCGGACGCGCTATCTGGAGCGGCTGTCCGCGCCGCTCCTGGACCGGATCGATCTGCACGTCGCCGTGGGCCCGGTCGCGCCGGACTGGCCTCTCCCGGACGGTGGCGCGCCGCCGGAGTCGGCGGCAGTGCGGCTACGCGTCAGCCGCGCGCGCGAGCGGCAGCGGGCGCGCCTCGGGCGCGGGACGCTGCGCGTCAACGCCCGGATGACGCCGCGCCAGCTCGTACGCCACTGCGCGCTGCCGTCGGCGGCACGGGAGCTGCTGGTCCGGGCCGCGTCGCGGCTCGGCCTCTCGGCCCGCGGCCACGACCGCATCCTCAGGGTGGCCCGGACGATCGCCGACCTGGCGGAGGCCGACGGGATCGCTGCCGAGCACGTGGCGGAGGCGCTCGCCTACCGCACGCTCGATCGCAGGCCCTCGTGAACTGACCGGGCGGGCCGGCTAGAAGCGCCCGGCAGGGGTCGCGGTGCGGGGCGGCAGGTTGGTGAAGGTGAGGGTGCCGTCCTCCGCGACCGCTCGGTAGACGCGCTGGGGCGTCGTGACGAGGGCCACCGCCCCCGGCATCACCCGTCCCGCGCTCTCGTAGAGCGAGCGCACCCGCCGAACGTACTCGCGCGTCTCCGCGTAAGGCGGGACACCCCCGTAGGTGCGCACCGCCGCCTCGCCCGCGTTGTATGCCGCGAGGGCGAGCGTCACGTCGCCCGCGAAGCGCTGGAGCAGATCGCGCATGTGGCGGACTCCGCCGTCGACGTTCTGGACCGGATCGAACGAGTCCCGCACGCCGAGCTCGGCGGCGCGCTCCGGCATGAGCTGCATCAGCCCCCGGGCACCCTTCGGCGAGACGGCGGTCGGATTCCCGGCCGACTCGGTCTGGACGACGGCCTCGACGAGACGCGCATCCACTCCGTGACGCTCGGCGGTCGTGCGGATCAGGTGCGCGAAGGCTCGCACCCCGCGTCCGACCGTCCCGCCTGCGTCGGCGGCCGCGGGCTTGGCCCGCTCCGGCTCGGGGTCGCGCCGGACGAGGCCATACCGGGGATCCGACGGCACGTTGGTGTAGTGGACAACGCCCTCGCCGTCCTCGAACCGGTAGGTCGAGCCGGCCACCGCGGGGCCGGCGGTGACAGCCAGTGACAGGATCGTGGCGGAGACCGACACCCAGCGTGCCATGAGATGGTGAGCCGCCGCCAGTCTACGAACCCCGCTCCGGGGTGTCAATCGAGCCCGTATCTGCCGATCAGGACATGCCTTTCCCGGCCAGCTGGGGCTCGAGCTCCTCGCCCAGGGGGCTCCATCGCGGCGCATCGGGCAGTGCATAGTGCAAGACTTCGGCCACGCTTCTGACGAGGTGGACGTCCAGCTGCCCTCGCACCTCCGGAGGAACGTCCTCGAGGAGCTGCCGCTCATTCTGCCGGGGCAGGATCACCGTCGTGATGCCCGCCCGGTGGGCTGCCAGCACCTTTTCCTTGATGCCTCCCACCGGCAGGACCCGCCCGGTCAAGGTGATCTCGCCGGTCATCGCGACCCCCGGGCGGACGGGCTGGTCGCGCAGCAACGAGACCAGCGCCGTGGCGAGCGTCACGCCGGCCGACGGGCCGTCCTTCGGGATGGCGCCGGCCGGCACGTGGAGGTGCACGTCGGAGCGCATCCAGAAGTCCGGGGCGATGCCGAGCTCGGCCGCGTGGGCCCGGACCCACGACACGGCCGCCTGGGCCGATTCCTTCATCACGTCACCGAGTTGCCCTGTCAAGGTGAGCGCCTTGCCCCCGGGCATCCGCGACGCTTCCACGAAGAGCACGTCCCCGCCGGCCGGGGTCCACGCGAGTCCCACGGCGACGCCCGGCGTGCGGGTTCGCTCGGCGACCTCTTCCTCCGGGAGGAAGCGAGGCGCGCCCAGGAGCGCCATCACCCGCGCAGGATCGACGGTGACCGGGGTCAGGTCGTCCTCGGCCCGCCGCCGGGCGGTCTTCCGACAGAGCGCGGCGATCTCTCGCTCGAGGCTACGGACGCCGGCTTCGCGCGTGTAGCTCCGGACGAGGAGCCGGAGGGCCGGCTCCGTGAAGGTGATGTCCCGGTCGAGGACGAGACCGTGCTCCGCGGCCTGCTTCGGGACCAGGTGGCGCCGGGCGATCTGGACCTTCTCGTCCTCGGTGTACCCTGGCAGCTCGATGATCTCCATCCGGTCTCGGAGCGGCGCCGGGACGGTGTCCAGCAGGTTCGCGGTCGTGATGAACAGCACCCGCGAGAGGTCGAACGGCACGTCGAGATAGTGGTCCCGGAAGGTCCCGTTCTGCTCCGGGTCCAGCACCTCCAGCAGCGCCGACGCCGGATCCCCCCGGAAGTCGTACCCGAGCTTGTCGATCTCGTCCAGCATGAACACGGGGTTCTTCGACTCGGTCCGGCGGAGACCCTGGACGATCTGCCCCGGCAGGGCGCCGATGTACGTCCGCCGATGCCCGCGGATCTCGGCCTCGTCTCGCATGCCGCCGAGCGCGATCCGGTGGAACTTGCGCCCGAGGGCCCGGGCAATCGAGCGTCCGAGCGAGGTCTTGCCGACACCGGGCGGACCGACGAAGCAGAGGATCGGGGCCTTGCCCTCGGGCCGGATCTTCCGGACGGCGAGGTGCTCGAGGAGGCGGTCCTTGATCTTGCCGAGCCCCCAGTGGTCCTCGTCGAGGACGGCGCGCGCCCGGACGAGGTCGAGGTCGTCGGACGTCTCCTTGCGCCAGGGGAGGGCGGTCAGCCACTCGAGGTACGTCCGCGCGACCGAGTACTCGGCGGCGGCCGGCGGCATCTTCTCGAGGCGCCCCAGCTCGCGCAGGGCCTCGCGATGGGCCTCCTCCGACATCCCGGCGGCCTCGATCTTCTCGCGGAGCTCCGTCAGCTCCTGGCCCCGGTCGTCGCCCTCGCCGAGCTCCTTCTGGATCGCCTTGAGCTGCTCCCGCAGGTAGTACTCCCGCTGGGTCTTGGTCATCTCGCTCTGGACCTGGGAGTGGATCTTCGACCCCAGCTCGAGGACCTCGGCCTCCTTCGTGAGCGACGTCACGAGCGCCTTGAGGCGCGCCTTGACGTCGGGCGTCTCGAGAAGCGTCTGACGCTCGACCGTGGTCAAGGAGGGGAGGGTGGCGGCGATCAGGTCGATCATCCGACCGGCGTCCCCGGCGCTCCCGACGAGAACCAAGAGATCGTCGGACAGGGTCGGGGACAGCTCGACGACCTTCTGGAAGAGCGTGGAGGCCTGCCGGCCGAGCGCCTGAGCTTCCACGTCGTCCGCGGCCGGCATCACGTCCTCCACGCGCTCGATGCGCGCCCGGAGGTACGGCGTGGTCTGGGTGAACTCCACGACACGGAAGCGCTCGACACCCTGGACGACGAGCCGGATGGTGCCGTCGGGCTGCTTGAGCATGCGGTGGATCGTCGCGATGGTGCCCGTCCGATGCAGATCCTGCGGCGCGGGGCTCTCCTGCGCCGCGTCGCGCTGGGTCACGAGGCCGATCAGGCGCCCGCCGAGGACGGCCTCGTCGACGGCGCGGACGGACGACGGCCGCGCGACGGCCAGCGGGATGACCGCCTGGGGGAACAGCACCGTCTCCCGGAGGGGCAGGATGGCGAGCACGTCCGGGTGCCCGTCGTCCCCTTCGGGGCGCGCGGAACCCGCGCCGGCCGGCGGCGCCGGGCTCGTCTCGATGCGGATCTCTGCGTCACTCATCTGATCTATCCTTGCTCCGCGCCAGCGCGGGCTGGGCGGTCTCGTTCGTCTCTACGCCGTCTCCTCGGGCAGGACCCGGCCGCGGACGCTGCCGGCCTCGGTGCGCGATTGGTCTCGCTCCCACACTTCCTGGCACCGCGTGCAGCGCACCGCGAACGGATGGGCGCGAAGCCGCGCGGGCGCGATCTCCTCCTCGCACGCCTCGCAGCGCCCATAGGTCCCTTCCTCCATCTTCTTCAGCGCCAGATCCACCTGCGCGAGCATCCCCGCCCGGCGGTCGGCGACCGCGAAGCCCAGCTCGTCGTCGGGCGAGAGCGTGGGGCGATCCCCGAAGGGAGTGCCCTCGATCTTCTCGCGTCGCGAAGTCGCCTCGATCCGGCCCTCGCGCTCCTCCCTGAGCTTGGCCACGAGCTCAGCGCGCTTGGCGAGGAGGAGCGTCTTCAGCTCCGCCTGGATGTTGGCCGGCCGCTTGGTCGGTCGTGAACGTGCCATTCTCACTCCCGTCTAGCTGACGTCGAGTTTGCGAAGTTGCCGGTCCGCGACCCGGACCAGCCCGCCCCGCTCCGGGACGGCTCCGTCGGGGACGGGGCCGCCCGCGGGGCGCACGTGGGAGGCCACCGCCTCCAGTTCTTGCTGCATGGCTTGCATCTGGCGCCGCATCTTTAAGATGATCTCGACTCCCGCAAGATTCACACCGAGATCCCGGCTCAGACGCAGGATCAGGCGGATCTCTTCCACGTCCTCCGCCGAGTAGAGGCGCGTCCGCCCCGTGGTGCGGCTCGGCCGGATGAGGCCCTTCCGCTCGTAGACGCGGAGGGTCTGCGGGTGGAGCGTCAGCATCTCGGCCACGACGCTGATGCGATAGAGCGGCCGGCCCCGATCGCTCACCGTCCGTCCTCTGGGCGCCGGTCGGGGGTTCGCCACAGCTGGGCCCGCGGGTCATCCGTCAGGAGCCGTCTCAGGGCCTGCAGGACTTCCTCGAGGGCGGGGTCCGGGTTCCGCGGGATCACGACCCGTGTCTCGACCAGGAGGTCACCCCGCCCTTCCCGGTCGAGTCGAGGGCAGCCCTTGCCGCGGATCCGGAGTGTCTGACCCGTCTGGGTGCCGGCCGGGATCGTGACCAGGACCGGTCCGTCGGGCGCGGGAATCTGGATCCGCGCGCCGAGCGCCGCCTCGGGCACCGTGACGGGCACCTCGCAGTGCAGGTGGTCACCCTTCCGTGTGAACAGGGGGTGTGGGCCCACACGCGTGATCACGACCAGGTCTCCACGGCGGCTTGGTACCGGGGCGGCGTGCCCCTCGCCCGGGACGCGAATCTGCGCTCCCGTGTCGACTCCGGGCGGGATCGCCACCTCGATCCGGCAGGGTCGGGCCCGGGTCCCGCGGCCACCGCAGCCCGGGCAGGGCGGCGGCAACCGCCACCCCGTGCCGCGGCACGCGCCGCACCGGGCCGCCACCGGACGATCCCGGTCGAACGCGACCCGGACGGGCCGCCCCTGGCATGCCGAGCACGGCTCGGCCATCTGGCCCTCGGTTCCGCCCGCGCCCCGGCAGTCCTCGCACGGCTCCAGCCGCGTGATCTCGATCACGACCCGCACTCCCCGCAGCGCTTGGCCGAGCTCGATCTCCGTCACGTAGTGGATGTCCTCGCCGCGCGCGTCCGGGACGGCTCCGCTGTCCCGCGCGGACTCGAAGGCCTGGTGCCCGAGCCGGTCGTAGAGCGATCGCGCGGTCGGATCCCCGACCACGCGGTACGCGTCGTGGATCTCCTCGAACAGTCCCTCGGTCCGCGCGTCCCAGAGGTTCACGTCGGGCGAGTAGCGTCGGGCGAGCCGGCGATATGCCCGGCGGATCTCCTCCACCGAAGCCTGCCGTGAGACCCCAAGGACCTCGTAGCAGTCCCGCTTCCTCACCCGACGCCCCTCGTCACGTCCCTGTCCGTGGATCCGAGCCTAGTTCTTCGGTCCGAGGTCCTCGAATTCCGCGTCCACGACCTCGCCCTCAGCCGTCTTCGTCCGTCCGTTTCCGCCGCTGCCGGCGTCAGCGCTCGCGCCGGGACCCTTTGCCTGCGCGTTCTGGTACAGCGCCTCCGCCATCTTGTGCGAGGCCTTGGTCAGGGTCTCGCTGGCCCGCTTGACGCGCGGCACGTCGTTGGCCTTGAGCGCGTCCCGGACCTCCTTGATGGCCTCCTCGATGGCGGCCTTGTCGGCCGCCGCCACCTTGTCGCCGTGCTCGGCCAGCTGCCGCTCGACGCTGTAGGCGAGCGAGTCCGCCTGGTTCGTGATCTCGATCTCCTCGCGGCGCTGCTTGTCCTCCTCGGCGTTTGTCTCGGAGTCCCGGACCATCTTGTCGATGTCGTCCTTCGTGAGGCCGGACGACGCGGTGATCGTGATGGCCTGCTCCTTCCCCGTGGCGCGGTCCTTGGCCGACACGTTGAGGATGCCGTTCGCGTCGATGTCGAAGGTCACCTCGACCTGGGGCACGCCGCGCGGTGCCGGCGGGATCCCCACCAGGTGAAACTTGCCCAGGGTACGGTTGTCACGCCCCATGGGACGCTCGCCTTGGAGCACGTGCACCTCGACCGACGTCTGGCTGTCGGCCGCCGTGGTGAAGACCTCGGACTTCTTGGTCGGGATGGTCGTGTTCCGCTCGATGAGACGAGTCATGACGCCGCCCAGCGTCTCGATGCCGAGCGAGAGCGGGGTCACGTCCAGAAGGACGACGTCCTTGACCTCGCCCGCCAGGACGGCGGCCTGGACGGCGGCCCCGACCGCCACCACCTCGTCCGGGTTCACGCCCTTGTGAGGCTCCTTGCCGAAGAGATCCCGAACCAGCTCCTGGACCTTGGGCATCCGGGTCTGGCCACCGACCAGGATGACCTCGTCGATCTGCTTGGCGGTCATCCCGGCGTCCTTCATGGCCTGGCGGCATGGTTCGGACGTCCGCTCGATGAGGTCCATCACCAGGGACTCGAGCTTGGCCCGGGTCAGGGTCATGACCAGATGCTTGGGGCCGCTCGCGTCGGCCGTGATGAAGGGCAGGTTGATCTCGGTCTGGAGCGTCGAGGACAGCTCGACCTTGGCCTTCTCAGCCGCCTCCTTCAGCCGCTGGAGCGCCATCCGGTCCTTGCGGAGGTCGATGCCGTGCTCCTTCCGGAACTCCTCGGCGATCCATTCCATGACCTTCTGGTCGAAGTCGTCGCCGCCCAGGTGCGTGTCACCGTTGGTGGCCTTCACCTCGAAGACGCCCTCGCCGATCTCGAGAATCGAGACGTCGAAGGTGCCGCCGCCGAGGTCGTAGACCGCGATCGTCTCGTCCTTCTTCTTGTCGAGGCCGTAAGCCAGCGCGGCCGCCGTCGGCTCGTTCACGATCCGGAGGACCTCGAGCCCGGCGACGGTGCCCGCGTCCTTGGTCGCCTGTCGCTGGCTGTCGTTGAAGTAGGCGGGAACGGTGATGACCGCCTTCGTGACCTTCTCGCCCAGGTAGGCCTCGGCAGCCTCCTTGAGCTTGCGCAGGATCATGGCGGAGATCTCGGGCGGCGCATACTGCTTGCCGCGGATCTCGACGCGCGCGTCACCGTTCCCGGCCTTCACGACCTTGTAGGGCACGAGCTTGATCTCGTGAAGCACCTCGTCGAACCGGCGCCCCATGAACCGCTTGATCGAGAAGACGGTGTTTTCGGGGTTGGTGATCGCCTGTCGCTTGGCGACCTGGCCGACGAGGATCTCCCCCTCCTTGGCGAAGCCGACCACCGACGCGGTCAGGCGATTGCCCTCTGTGTTCGGGATGACGACGGGATCGCCCCCCTCGACGACGGCCACGACCGAGTTGGTGGTACCCAGATCGATTCCGATGACCTTGGCCATTGCTTGCTGTCTCCTTCGGTGAATTCGGGCGTGCCCGCTCGGGCCCCCGGGATGTTCCTAGCCGATCTCGATCGTGATCTCGCGAGGCTTGACCTCGTCCTGCTTCGGAAGGCGGATCTCGAGGACCCCGTCCTTGTAGCTGGCGCGAATCTTGTCTCCCTGGACAGGAATCGGGAGCTGGACATGGCGCTCGAACGTGCCGTACCAGCGCTCGATGCGGTGGTAGTTCTCCTCGCGTGCCTCCACGGCGATCCCGCGCTGTCCGTGCAGGGTGAGGACGTCGCCGGTCATGGACAGATGGATGTCCTTCTCGCGGACCCCGGGCAGCTCGACCGCCACCACCAGGTCATCGCGGGTCTCGTAGACGTCGATCGGGGGGGCCCAGGCACGCTCCGGCACGGCCGTCTGCGGCCGCACTCCGAAGTAGGCGTCGAACGCCCGATTGATCTCCGCCTGCATGTCCGACAGCTCGCGGAAGGGATCGAATCGTTGAAGCCGCCATCGATCCATGACCTCGGCCTCCCTGAAGTGATTGAGTCGCTATTTGATATACAAGCTGATACGGAGACTGTCAAGGTTGCCCTACCTGACCGATCCACCGTATCGTGGGGCGCATGGTCCGACGCCCGCTGGTGCTGGTCGTCGTGGCTCTGGCGCTGGCCGGGGGGACTGCTGTGGTCACCGCCAGGGCCCTTACCTGGCCCGAGGCAGCGGGCCCCCTGACACCCGACCCCGCGGCCGGACGGCGATTTCAGAGTGTGCTTGCCCAACTTCTTCTTCGGGAGAGCGGACTTAGCTCACGCCAGGACCCCCTGACGCTGTCGGCGGCCGATGTGAACGCGTTCCTCGAGGGTCACGTCGAGGTAAGAGATGCTCCGGTCTGGCCTGTCCGGGTCCGGCTTGACGCCGGCCAGCTGGAGCTCGGAGGCGCCACGACCCTGGGGAAGCTTCTGGAGAGGGGGCTGGGCGCCGGAGGGATCCTGGGCCCTCTGGGAGACTATCCCATGTGGGTGACCGTCTCTGGGGAGGTCACCGTCAACGGGAGCCGGGCGGAGTTCGTGACCCGCAGCGCCGCGATCGGCCGTCAGCGCGTGCCGGTGAGCGTGCTCTGGCGCCTGGTCGGAGGGCGGCCCCCGGCCCTGACCTGGAGGATGCCAAAAGTCGTCGAGCGGGTGGACGTCGAAGCCGGCCGACTACTCATCCACACCCGCCGCGTCCGCTCTAGCGGACCGGGCGCCCGGTCTAGGCGCGAGTGCGGGGGTCCGGGCCGCCCCGCCGGCCCTGGCTCAACCGGACGAACCCCATCCGAAGGGCACCCAGCATCTCCTCGAGGACCGCGCTCTCATCCGGCGTCCGGTTGCCGTGGGTCTTCTGCTGCAGCATGGCTAGGAGGTCGATGGCGAATCGCGCCTGCTCCAGATCGACGTGGGGACGCCCGCTCACCGGGTCCGGGGCCTGCCCCATGTTGGCCATGGCGTCCCCGTAGACCATCACCAGCAGGGAGGTCAGGTCGGCCTTCGGCACTCCGCCGGGGCCGCCGGCCGCCACGCCGGAGGGCGCGGCGACGGTCGATTGAGCGGGGGCCGCGGGTGCGGGCCGGGGCGTTTCGACGACGGGCGGGGCCGGCCTTGACGGGGCATCGTCGTCCCCCCGGCGGCGGCGGTCCACCACGTTGAAGCCGGGACCGGGCTCGTGCTCGGACACCAACGCATCCTCCTCGGGTGGCGGGCTCGGGGACGAGCCCGCGGAAGCGGCTCTGACGCTAGCACACCAGCACACCCCCGACAAGGCGCCGAGAGCGCTCGGGGCGCCCGTGCTATACTGGCCGCGCCCTGCGTGGGAGCGGAGTATGGCTCGCGCAGGACGCCAAGATTGGCGCCCGATGTCGAGCTCTGACGCCGGCCAACGCTTCCTCGATCTGCTGACGATGATGGCCCGCCTGCGTGGCGACGGCGGATGCCCCTGGGATCGCGAGCAGACGCGTGACTCCCTCCGCCCGTTCCTCGTCGAGGAGACCTACGAGGTCCTCGACGCCCTCGACACCGGCGACGCCGGACGCATTCGCGAGGAGCTGGGCGATCTCCTCTTTCAGGTCGTCTTCCACACCGAGATCGCTCAGGAGCGCGGCGAGTTCTCGATGGGTGATCTCCTCGAGGCCCTGGTTGCCAAGATGACGCGACGGCACCCGCACGTCTTCGGCGATCGACCGGTGGGCTCGGCGGCCGAGGCACTCGCTCAGTGGGAGGCGATCAAGGAGTCCGAGGGCAACGGGGTGCCGCGCTCGGCGCTCGCCGGGGTGCCTCGGGCGCTGCCCGCGCTGCAGCGGGCGCAGCGGGTCCAGCACAAGGCGGCGCGCGTCGGCTTCGACTGGCCCGAGGCGGCCGGGGCGCTCGAGAAGGTCCAGGAAGAGCTGGGGGAGGTTTCGGAGGCGCTGCGAGAGGGCGGGGGCGAGGCTCTTCGCGCGGAGCTGGGCGATCTGCTGTTCGCCGTCGTCAACGTGGCCCGGCTCGCGAGCGTGGATCCCGAAGGCGCGCTGCAAGCGGCCGTCGAGCGATTCAGCCGGCGGTTCGCATCGATGGAGGAGGCCGTCCGCGGCGAGGGTCGGGAGCTTTCGGGCCTGCCCCTCGAGGAGCTGGAGCGGCTATGGAGCCGGGCGAAGGCCTTGGAGAGACCGCCATGAACGGAGGCGGGGGGAGACTGCGATGAAGGTGCGGGTGGGTCAAGCGGACGTCTACCTCGAGCGCGGTGACATCACCGAGTACGAGGTCGATGCGATCGTCAACGCCGCCAATGACCAGCTCTCCATGGGTACCGGCGTGGCCTCGGCGATCAAGCGCAAGGGCGGCACGATCGTCGAAGAAGATGCCATGCGGCAGGGACCCGTGGAGGGGGGTGACGCGGTCGTGACGACGGCGGGCAACCTGCCCGCGAACTACGTGATCCACGCGGCCGTCATGGGCCTGGATCTCCGATCGAACGCCGATCTGGTCCGCCAGGCCACGAAGAGTGCACTGCGTCGGGCCGAGGAGCTTCGGCTCCACACCGTGGCCTTCCCCGCCTTCGGGACCGGAGCTGGGCGGGTGGATCCGAAGGATTGCGCGGACGCGATGGTGGGCGCCTTGCGGGCGCACTTCGCCGAAGTGGCGGAGTCGAGTCTCCGCCGGATCCATCTCGTGCTCTACCAGGAGGACACTTATCAGGCGTTTGGATCGCTTCTCGGATTGACCAACGCCCGCCGGGCCAGCTGAGAGCGGCTCCCAGAAGTTCGATCTTGCAGGTGGTACGGCCTTTGCTCTGCTCTTGGGTCGAAATGACAAACATTGACCTGTTCTGGCCTCGGGGCTGTCAGAATCCCAGCATTCGGACTTGAGATGGCACGCATCCTTGTCGCTGACGACGCCCCGGCTGTCCTGGATGTCCTGGATGACATCCTGACACTCGAGGGCCATCAAGTGGTCCGAGCCACGTCGGGCCAGGAAGCGCTCCGGAAGTTCGAGGAGACCCAGCCCGAGCTGGCCGTGATCGACATCATGATGCCCGACATGGACGGCCTGGTGGTGCTCGACGCCATCCGCCGGACAGGGGGGGATCTGCCGGTAATCCTCATCACGGGCCTCGTCGGGGAGGCCCTGGCGAAGAAGGTGGCCCACCACAACGCGGTTGCCTTCTTCGAGAAGGGGTCGGGGTTGGACCGTTTCATCGAGCTTGTGAACGACACATTGGGCCTCTCCCGAAAGGCGGCGGGGGCGTGAAGTCGTGAACCCTCGGCTGCTCGAATTGCTCGTCAAGGAGAACCTGCTCTCCCAGGATCAAGCCCAGAAGGCCCTGTCCGACCAGCGCCGATCCGGCGAACGACTGGCGACGGTCCTGACACGGCTCGCGTTCATCGCCGAGGACGAGCTCCTCGACTTCCTCAGCCGGAAGTACGGCATCCCGGTCATCAATCTCGGCCGGGTGGAGGTGGACCCCGACATCCTGCGGCTCGTCCGCAAGGAGATCGTGCAGAAGTACCAGGTGTTTCCCGTCCGCAAGGTCGGGAACACGCTGACCCTGGCACTGTCGGACCCCACGGTGGTGCTCGCGATCGACGACGTTCAGTTCGCGACCGGACTGCACGTCATTCCGGTCCTGGCGGCCGAGAGCGCCATCCGCGCCGCGATCGATCACAACTACAGCTCGGGCGTCGAGGACATCAAGAAGCTCATCGACCAGGAGTCCACCGGCGAGACCAGCCTCGAGCTGCTCGACAAGGCGTCGAAGGTCGACATCGCGGAGCTCGGCCGGGAGGCCGAAGAGGCGCCGACGATCCGGTTCGTGAACCTGATCATCGCCGACGCGATCCGGAAGCGCGCCTCGGACATCCACCTCGAGCCCTACGAGAAGGTCTTCCGCGTCCGGTACCGGATCGACGGCGTGCTCCACGACATGATGAACCCGCCGAAGCAGATGGAGCCGGCCATCCTCTCGCGCGTCAAGATCATGGCGAACCTGGACATCGCGGAGCGGCGCCTCCCCCAGGACGGCCGGCTCTCCGTGAAGTTCCAGAACCGCGAGATCGACTTGCGCGTCTCGTCCCTGCCGACGATCTACGGCGAGAAGATCGTCATGCGCGTGCTGGACAAGGGCAGCGTCGTGCTCGACCTCACCCGCCTCGGGTTCGAGGAGGACGACCTCAATCGGTTCAAGAAGGTCATCACGACACCCTACGGGATGATCCTGGTGACGGGACCCACCGGAAGCGGCAAGAGCACGACGCTCTACGCGGCCGTCGCCACCATCAACAACCCCGACATCAACATCATCACGGCGGAGGACCCGGTCGAGTTCAACATCGCCGGGGTCAACCAGGTCCTCGTGCGCGAGGACATCGGCTACAATTTCGCCGCCGCGCTGCGGGCCTTCTTGCGCCAGGATCCCGACGTGATCCTGGTCGGCGAGATGCGCGATCTCGAGACGGCGCAGATCGCCATCCGGGCCGCCCTGACGGGTCACCTCGTCTTCTCCACCTTGCACACCAACGACGCCCCCAGCACGGTCACGCGGCTCCAGGACATGGGCATCCCGCCGTTCCTGATCTCCTCGTCGCTGCTCCTGGTGATCGCGCAGCGCCTCGTCCGCCGGATCTGCCTGGAGTGTCGCGAGGCCGCGCAGGTGCCGGTATCGGCCCTGATCGACGTCGGCTTTCGTCCCGAGGAGGCCGAGGGCGTGCGCGTCTACGCGGGCAAGGGGTGCGCGAACTGCGCCAACACGGGCTACAAGGGCCGCATCTCCGTCCACGAGATCATGTGGATGAACCCGGAGCTCCAGGAAGCGATCGTGCGGCAGCGGCCGGCCAACGAGATCAAGGACATCGCGGTCAAGGCCGGAATGCGGACCCTGCGGCAGACCGGGCTCCGGAAGGTGGCGAACGGCCTGACGACCATCGACGAGGTCCTCCGCGTGACGTTCGCCGACTGACGGCCCCACTGAGGATGAGGGAGGGACACCCGTGAACCAGACTGTGTCGATGCGTGATCTTCTCGTCGCGATGGCGGAGAGGACCGCATCGGATCTCCACATCACGGCGGGGGCGTCGCCGACGTTGCGGGTCCACGGCCACCTGGTGGCGCTGGATTACCCGCCGCTCGATGGTGAGCAAACGAAGGCGCTCGCGTACAGCCTCATCAACGCGGAGCAGCGGGAGCGGTTCGAGTCGAACCACGAGCTGGACTTCTCCTACGGCGTCGTCGGCCTCTCGCGGTACCGAGTCAACGTCTACCGGCAGCGCGGCGCCGTCGGCGTGGCCATCCGCTCGATCCCACACCAGCCGAAGAGCTTCCAGGAGCTGGGACTTCCGGGCGAGGTGTGCACCTCGATCATCCAGAAGCACAAGGGGCTCGTCCTGGTGACCGGGCCGACCGGGCACGGGAAGACGACCTCGATGGCGGCCATGCTCGATCGCATCAACCGGGAGCGGGACGTCCACATCGTCACCGTCGAGGATCCCCTGGAGTACCTCTTTCAGCACCAGAAGGCGCTGGTGAACCAGCGGGAGGTCGGGGCGGACACCCACTCCTTCCCGGCGGCCCTGAAATACGTGCTGCGCCAGGACCCGGACGTCGTGCTGATCGGCGAGATGCGCGACCTGGAGACCATCCAGGCGGCGCTGACCATCGCGGAGACCGGACACCTCACGTTCGCCACGCTGCACACCAACTCGTGCGCGCAGTCGATCGATCGCATCATCGACGTGTTCCCGCCGCACCAGCAGTCCCAGGTGCGCGCCCAGCTGGCGCTCGTTCTCGAGGCGGTCTTCAACCAGCTCCTGATCCCGCGCCGCGACGGCCGTGGCCGATCGCTCGCCATGGAGATCCTGGTGGCGACTCCCGCGATCCGGAACATGATCCGGGAGGAGAAGGTGCACCAGATCTACTCGGCGATGCAGGCGGGCCAGAAGTTCGGGATGCAGACGATGAACCAGTCGCTCGCGAACCTCTACCACCGCGGCCAGGTCTCGCGGCCGGAGGCGCTCTCCCGGAGCTCGTACCCGGAGGAGCTGCTCCGCATGATGGACCAGCCGGTCGCGGCGGCGTCTCGCTAGGCCGACACGGGGGGAGCCATGCCGAACTTCACGTATCGAGGCGTCACGGCGGGTGGGGGCCAGGTGCGCGCGGAGATCACCGCGCCGGACGAGCGGGCGGCAGCCCGCCAGCTCCGGTCGCAGGGGATCGTCGTCCAGAACATCGCGGTCAAGCGGGGCGCCGGCGGCAAGGTCTCGCTCTCCGACATGCCCGGCATCAAGACCCTCTTCGGCGGGGTGCGCGGCAAGGACATCTCGGTCTTCAGCCGCCAGTTCGCCACGATGATCGCGGCCGGTCTGCCGCTCGTGCAGTGCCTGCAGACGCTGGGCATGCAGATGGAGCGGAAGAGCTTCCAGGACATCATCGCGAAGGTGGCGTCCGACGTCGAGTCGGGCTCGACGCTCTCGGATGCCCTGGGGCGCTTCCCCCGGGTCTTCGACGAGCTCTACGTCAACCTCGTGCACGTCGGCGAGACGGGCGGCGTGCTCGACTCCATGCTGTCCCGGCTGTCGACCTACCTGGAGAAGGCCCAGGCGCTGAAGCATCGGGTGCAGATGGCCATCGTGTACCCGGTCCTGGTCATGACCATCGCGGTGCTGGTCGTGGCGTTCCTGATGGTCTTCATCATCCCGATCTTCTCGGCCTTCTTCGCCAGCGCCGGTGTGCCGCTGCCGCTTCCGACCCGCCTCGTGATCATGGCCAGCAACGGCGTGGTGAAGTACTGGTACATCATCCTGCTCGTGTGGGCCGGGTCGATGTACGGCTTCCGGGTCTGGTACCGGACCGAGGCCGGGCGCCTGGCCGTCGACCGCTTCTTGCTCCGAGCGCCGATCTTCGGCCCGCTGGTGCGGAAGATCGCGATCGCGCGCTTCACGCGGACGCTGTCGGCTCTCCTCGGCGGCGGCGTGCCGATCATCGACGCCCTGCGCATCACCGCCAAGACGGCGGGCAACCGGGTGGTCGAGAACGCCGTCATGGGCGCGCGCGAGCGCGTCATGGCCGGACACACGCTCGGGGAGCGTCTCAAGGACAGCGGCGTGTTCCCGCCCATGGTCGTCCAGATGGTGATCGTCGGCGAGCAGACCGGCGCGCTCGACAACATGCTGGCGAAGGTCGCCGACTACTACGAGGACGAGGTCGACGTCGCGGTCGCGGGCCTGACCTCCTTGCTCGAGCCCCTGCTGATCGTCTTCCTCGGCATCGTGATCGGCGGCATCGTCATCGCGATCTACCTGCCGATCTTCAAGGTGGTGACGCTGGTCAAGTAGGCCCACCGGGAGGTGGGGAGCGGGATGGCAGAGCCCCCGGAGGGACAGGTGGCGGTCCGCTGGCTGGCGCTCGGCCGGACGGGCGTCGTCACGGTGCTGGCCGTGGCGCTGCTGGGCGCGCACCTCAGCGGCCGGCCCCTGTTCCCGCTCGCCCCCGTCCTGGCCCTGCTCGCCGTCAGCTATCTCCTGTCGGCGATCTACCTGGTACTCCTCGGGCGGGTCCGGAACCCCGTGCGGCTCGCCGAGGTCCAGATCTACGGGGACGTCATCCTCCAGACCATCCTGATCTACCTCACCGGCGGCCCGTACAGCGTCTTCCCGTTCCTCTACCTCGTGTCGATCCTCACGGCCAGCATCGTCGTGGCGCCCCGGGAGAGCTTCGGCGTGGCCACCCTGGCCGTGTTCATGCACGGCCTCATGCTGGGTGCCCAGTTCTACCGGTGGCTGCCGCCCGCCGGGGGCCATCCTCTCGCGCGAAACGTCGGGGTCGAGGGCAGCCTCACGATCCTGCTCATCAGCGCCAACTTCTGCGCGTCGTTCATCATGGCGTACCTCGGGACCTACCTCGCCGGGCGGCTCCGCCAGGCGCGGGGACAGGCGCACCGGAGCGAGGCCAGCCTCGCCGCGCTCCAGGCGCTGCACGAGGACATCGTCCAGAGCGTCGCCAGCGGCCTCTTGACCTTCGATCGACGGGGCACGGTCACCTCGGCGAACCGGACCGCCGAGGCCCTGTGTGGACGGCGCGAGACGGAGATCCGGGGCGCGCGATGGGAAGCGCTCTTTCCCGACGCTCCGCCGTTCCCCACGATCTGGGGAGACCTGGAGAGCGGCGGCGCGCGGCGTGCGCGCTCCGAGACCCACCTCGCCCGGCCCGACGGGTCCCGGATGGCCGTGGGGATGAGTCTCTCCTTCCTCCGGCGCGGGCGCGGGGCCATCTGCTCGTTTCAGGACCTGACCGAGATCAAGCGCATGGAGGAGCAGGTGCGGCAGGCGGACCGGCTCGCCGCCATCGGGCGTCTGGCGGCCGGGCTCGCCCACGAGATCCGCAATCCGATCGGATCGATCCGGGGGTCGGTCGAGGTCCTGCGGGGGAGCCTCAACCCCCAGGGCGACGACCGGCGACTCATGGACATCGTCCTGCGGGAGTCGGACCGACTGGACGCGATCATCCGTGATTTCCTCCAGTTCTCCCGGCCGCCGCACCTCGTGCGCGTGCCCACGGACCTCTCCGGCATGCTGGACGAGATCCTCCTCATGCTTTCGAACCACGGCCGGCGTCCAGGATGCGGAGACTCCGCGGGTGCAGATCCGCCGGGACACCTCCGAGCCAACCGTCAAAGCCGACGTCGACCCCTCGCAGGTGCGCCAGGCGCTCTGGAACCTGTGCCTCAACGCCGTCGAGGCGATGCCGCAGGGCGGAGAGCTGCGCGTGGGCGTGCGCGCCGTGACGCCGGAAACGGGACGGTCCATGGTGCAGGTCACCGTCGAGGACACCGGGGTCGGCATCACGGCTGCCGAGCTCACCCAGGTCTTCGAGCCCTTCTACACGACGAAGCCCCAGGGCACCGGGCTCGGGCTGGCCATCGCGCACCGCATCGTCGAGGATCACGGCGGCGAGATGCAGGTGCAGAGCGAGCCCTACCGGGGCACCCGGTTCACGATCTCACTGCCCGTGAGCGAGGCGTAAGGCCAGTGATCGAGCGAGTCCTCGTCGTCGACGACGACCAGAGCCTGCGGGAGTTCCTGACCATCACTCTTGGCCGGGAGGGCTTCGAGGTCGTGGCGGCGGCGTCCGGCCCGGAGGCCCTTCGGGCCATGGCCGAGACACCCGCCGACCTGGCCCTGGTGGACCTCAAGATGCCCGGGATGGACGGGCTCGAGACGTTGCGGCGCCTGAAGGAGCTCAGCGAGACCGTGGCGGTGGTGATCGTCACCGCCTTCGCCACGACCGAGACCGCCATCCAGGCGCTCAAGGAAGGCGCCTACGACTATCTCATCAAGCCGTTCAAGATCGACGAGCTGAAGCTGGTCGTCCGGAAGGCACTGGAGGAGCGTCGCCTGCGCTGGGAGAACCAGCGCCTCCGGCGCGAGGTCGAGCTTCGCTACACGCTCGGCAACATGGTCGGCAAGAGCACCAAGGTGCAGGAGCTCTTCTCCACCATCAGCCGCCTGGCCGAGTCCCGAGCGACGGTGCTCCTCACGGGTGAGAGCGGAACCGGCAAGACGCTCCTGGCCAAGACGATCCACTTCAACTCGAGTCGGAAGAACGGGCCATTCGTCGCGGTCAACTGCGCGGCCATCCCGTCCGAGCTGATGGAATCGGAGCTCTTCGGGCACGTCCGCGGCGCCTTCACCGGTGCGATCGCCAACAAGCAGGGCCTGTTCGAGACGGCCGACGGCGGCACGCTCTTGCTGGACGAGATCAGCGAGATGTCCACGCACCTCCAGGCGAAGCTCCTGCGCGTGCTCGAGGACAAGGAGATCCGGCCGGTCGGCGGGACCAAGGCTGTTCGGGTGGAGGTGCGGATCGTCGCGGCGACGAACCGGGACCTTGCGCAGGCCATGGCGCGCGGCACGTTCCGGGAGGACCTGTTCTACCGGCTGAACGTCATCTCGGTGGCCCTGCCCTCCCTGCGGGAGCGCCGGGAGGACATCCCGCTCCTCGCCAACCACTTCCTGCAGAAGTTCACCGAGCTGGCCGCGGCGCCCGCCAAGGTCCTGTCCCCCGAAGCGCTGGCGTGCCTCGAGGCCTACGCCTGGCCCGGGAACATCCGGGAGTTGGAGAACGTGATCGAGCGGGCCGTCACTCTCGAGCCGGGCCCGATCATCCGCCCCGAGAGCCTGCCGGAGTCGCTTCGCCGACCCCGGGCGCCCGACGCCTTTCACGTGGACTTCCCGGCCGAGGGCCTCGATCTCGACAAGCTCATGGAGCAGATCGAGCGGGACCTCATCCGGCGGGCGCTCGAGCGCGTCGACGGCGTGCAGAGCCGGGCCGCGCAGCTGCTCGGCACCGGGTTCCGCTCCTTCCGGTATCGGCTGCAGAAGTACGGGATGATCGAGCGGGGGGCCGGACCGGATGGCGGGCCGGAGGAGCCCGCCGAGTGACAATTTGTGAAGGGAGCCGCGCTAATCTTGACAGAGCCATGTTTTGGCAAGCGCGGCCTGTAGATAGGGCTTGGTAGGACTCACGGATTGGCCGAAGAAATGGGGACGAGGTGGTCCGTGGGAGGTCGCTGAAGGGGCGTCCAGAGGCCGGAAAAGGGTCGGCACCGGAATTGCTCTACCAAGCGCCGTGTACGTGGACGGGACGTCGAACCGGTGCAGTGAACCCCAACCCAGCGGAACTGGAGGAGGTAGACAGATGTTCAGGCAGCTTCGCAGCCAGAAGGGCTTGACCCTCGTCGAGCTCATGGTGGTCGTGGCGATCATCGCCATCATCGCCGCAGTCGCCATCACGGTGTTCCAGGACATCCAGAAGAAGGCCAAGCTGGCCGCCGACCAGGGCAACGTGGCCGCCATGCGGTCCGCGGTCGCCATCTACTACGGCAAGAACAACGGCATCTTCCCGGCCAACGAAGGCCAGGTCGAGAGCCTGGTGACGCCGCTCCCGACGTGGCAGTGCACCGGCGGCGCGCCGGGGTACGACACGGGCAACGGCAAGCTCACGTTCACCGCGACCATCGGCAACTGCTAAGCATTCGAGCGTCGCGAGCGGGGGAGGGCGCCCAGTGGCTCGGATCGAGGTCTCGGTGGTCCTGCCGGTCCTCGATGAAGTCGAAAGCCTGGGCGTCCTCCACCGCGAGCTGACCGAGGTGCTCACGCGCCTCGGTCGTCCGTACGAGATCCTCTTCATCGACGACGGCAGCCGCGACGGCTCCTTCGAGCGGATCGAGAAGCTCGCGCTCGAGGACGACCGGGTCCGCGGCGTGCAGCTCCGGCGCAACTTCGGCAAGGCCGCCGCCCTCGCCGTCGGGTTCCGCGAGGCTCAGGGCGACGTCATCGTCACCCTGGACGCCGACCTCCAGGACGATCCGGCCGAGGTGCCGAAGCTCCTCAGTCGCCTCGAAGACGGCTTCGACCTCGTGTCCGGCTGGAAGCAGGACCGTCAGGATCCGCGCTCCAAGACCTGGCCGTCCCGCCTGTTCAATTGGGTGACCGGCTACCTGACCGGGGTCCGCCTCCACGACTTCAACTCCGGCTTCAAGATCTACCGGCGCGAGGTGGTGCAGGAGATCCGGCTGTACGGAGAGCTCCACCGCTTCATCCCGGCGCTGGCCGCCTGGCGCGGGTTCCGCATCGCCGAGGTGCCGGTGCATCACCGACCCCGGCGGTACGGTCGATCGAAGTTCGGCTCGGCTCGGCTTTGGCGGGGTTTCCTCGATCTGCTGACCGTGCTGTTCCTCACCCGCTACACGCGCCGGCCGCTGCACCTCTTCGGCGGGCTCGGCTTGATGGCGTGGACGGTCGGATTCGCGGTGAACGCCTACCTCACCGGAATCTGGCTGGCGGGCGCCCAGCCGATCGGGACGCGGCCGCTCCTGGCCTTCGGCGTGCTCAGCATGCTCGTCGGGGTGCAGTTCTTCGCCGTCGGGCTGCTGAGCGAGCTGGTGCTGAGCTACCAGACGCGGAGCGCCGACGACGTCTCGATCCGGCGTCGACTGGAGTGATCGCCGGCGCCCAGCGGAGCGACAACGAGGCAAAGTATCGTTCGAAGAACCCGGTCGTACGGTACCTGGTCGGGCGGTTCCTGAGCCGGGTATCGGACCTGGCCGCCACCGAGCGCCCTCGCCGCGTCCTGGAAGTCGGCTGCGGCGAGGGCATTGTCTTGGCGGCCATGGCCGCGCGCCTGCCGGGGACCCGGTTCGACGGCCTGGAGCTCGACGAGACGACGCTGGAGCAGGCGCGGACGCGCTGCCCCGGTGCCAGGCTCGTGAGAGGGGACGCATGCGAGCTGCCCTTCGAGGACCGGAGCTTCGACCTCGTGGTCTGTCTCGAGGTCCTGGAGCACCTGCCCGAGCCGGCGCGCGCGCTCCGGGAGCTCAAGCGCGTCGCTCGGAGCGGATGCCTTCTGAGCGTGCCGCATGAGCCGTTCTTCCGGCTCGGCAACGTCGTCAGGGGGAAGAACGTCTCCCGACTCGGGGACCCCTCGGACCACATCCAGCACTGGGGGGCCCGCGACTTCGCCGAGTTCTGTGGCCGAGAGCTCGCCGTTCGAATCCGGACCACGTCGTTTCCCTGGCTCATCGTCTACGGAACGGTCTGAGCGGGCGGTCCTCCTCGGTCTCGGCCTCGTCCTGGTAGTTGGCCTGGCGCTTGCGGGCCTGGAGCGTCTCGTACGGCCTGCCCGACCTCTACCACCCGGACGAGCCTCGCATCGTGGAGCGTGCGGTCCGCTTCCACCAGGGAGACCTGAACCCGCGGTTCTTCAACTGGCCCAGCCTTTACATGTACGTCGTGGCCGGTGTCTACGGGCTCGTCTTCGGGGCGTCGCCCGACGGCGTGGTCGGCAGCGTTCGCCCGGAACCCCGCCGCCTTCTACCTGGTGGGCCGCCTCCTCACGGTCCTGCTCGGGACCGCCACGCTGGCTCGTCGTGTACCTGACCGGTCGGATCGCCTACGGTCGGCTCGGTCGGGCCTCTTGGCGAGCTGCGCTGCTGGCGGTCGATCTCCTCCACGTCCGGGACTCGCACTGGGTCACGACGGACGTGCCGCTTACCTTCCTGGTCGCGTTCGCCACGCTTCACGCGCTGCGCTACTGGACGAGCGGTCGCCTGGTCGATGCCGGCGCCGCCGGGCTCCTGACCGGGCTCGCGACCTCCATGAAGTATCCTGGCGGACTCGCCTTCCTCGGCCTCCTGGCCGCCCACGCCATGCGGCGGCCGGGCCCGCTTGGCTGGCGCCGTCTCCTGAGCCGCGACACGTCGGTCGCCGCGGCCCTCGCGGCCCTGGGTTTCTTCCTGGGGACGCCGTTCGCGCTCCTGACGCCGGTCGCGTTCGTGCGAGGCGTGCTCGACGAGCTGCGCGAGGTCCACACGGTCCAGTTCGGGAACGAGGCGGACGCCCCGGGCCTGCTCTTCCACCTCGCCTACTCCTTGCCGGAGGCCATGGGCTGGCCCGTCTACCTGCTGGCGCTCGCGGGGCTCGCGTGGGCGCTCGACGCGCGCGGTCCTCGCGAGGTGATCCTCCTCGCGTTCGCCGTGCCGTACCTGCTCGTGATCGTCACGTGGAGCTCCCGATTCGAGCGGTACGTGATTCCCCTCCTGCCGTGCTTCGCGCTCCTGGCGGCGGTCGACGCTGACCCGGGGCGTGGCCTGGCTCGTCGGGCGCGGGCGACTCGGCGGCCGCTGGCCGGGGGTCGCGCTCGCGGCGGCCGGGGCCATCCTCCTGGTCCCGGCGCTCGGACGCGTGGCCGCCTACCATCAGCTGCTGGCGCGGCCGGACACTCGCGACCTCGGCGCCGGGTGGATCGAGCGCCAGGTGCCGCCAGGGGCCCGTATCGCCCTGGAGCCTTACAGCGTCTCGCTGCCGGTCGCTCGACAGCAGCTTCGCGAGGCGCCGGGAACCCTGGAAGGGCTTCAGCACCCGCTGCCCGCCGCCGCCGGGGCGGCGGCGCCCGGCCGCGACCCCGGCTACTGGCTGGTCCGCCTGGACACCTACGATCTCGACCGCCTGGTCCGGGACCGCGTGGAGTACGTGGTCCTGTCGGGCTTCGTCTACCAGCGCCATCGTCAGGCCTGCGACCGCCATCCGGCGCCGTGCCGCTTCTACGCGGAGCTCGAGACGCGGTCGCAGCTGGTGTTCGCCGCGTCGCCCGGGGTGGAGGACGCCGCCCTCCGGGTCGGCGACATCTACTCGCCGCTCACGCGGCTCCGCGAGCGGCGGCACCCCGGCCCGCCGATCCGCATCTACCGGCTCCCGGGCGAAGGCCGCGCATGAGCGGCCTCGTCCGCGCGCTTCCCGTCGTCGTCTTCCTCGCCGCGGTCGGCGCGACCGCGCTCCGACCGATCGGCGACCCGGACTTCTGGTGGCTCTTGAGCGGCGGGCGCCACATGGTGGAGACGCGGAGCTTCGCGTCGACGGACCCGTTCTCGGCGACGGCGCTCGGCGCCGAGTGGCTCAACCACGCCTGGGGCTACGAGCTCTTCCTCTACGCCCTCTACGCCCTGGCCGGTCTGGCGGGTGTCGTCGTCCTGCAGGGGGTGGCGGCGGCGGCGACGTTCGGCGTGCTGTATGGGCTCCTTCGCCGGGAAGGCCTGGCGCGGGCTGCGGCGATGGGGCTCGTGAGCCTCGGCGCCCTCGCGACCTATGGCTTCTGGGCGCCGCGCCCGCAGCTGGCCACCTATCTGTTCCTGGCCCTGTTCGCGACGCTCATCGCCGACTTCCAGGCCGGGCGTCCGAGACCGCCTCGGGTGGCTCCCGGTCCTCACCGTCGTCTGGGCGAACCTGCACGCCGGATTTCCGGCGGGCCCCGGCCTCATCGCCCTGTGCGCGGTCGGAGAGCTGGTGGGCTGGGCGCTGGGCGACGAGGCGGGGCGCGCCGGCGGCCTTCGCCGGGCCCGCACGCTGGGGGGCTGGTTCGCGGCGAGCATGGCGGCGTCGCTGATCAACCCGTTCCACTATCACGCCTTCCTGTTCCCCTTCCACGTGATGGGAGAGCGCCTGTCCCAGGCGTGGATCATCGAGTGGCTCTCGCCGCCGTTCGGGCATCCGCAGGTCCTCGTCCTGGAGATCCTGCTGGGCTTGATGCTCCTTCTCGCCCTGGGGACGGCGCGCCCCGTGCCGTGGCGCGACCTCGTGGTCCTGCTGCCGCTGGTGCATCTCGCGCTCCAGGCGACCCGCAACACGCCACTCCTGGTGATCGTCGCGACGCCCATCGTCGGTCGAGCCGCCGCGTCCTGCGTCGGGCTCCACTGGAGGCACCTTACCGGGCTTGGCCCGGCAGGGGCTCGTGCTGGGGACGCTCGCGCTCGTCCTGTCGGCCTGCAGCCTGGTGGCGGGCGCGCGCGACCCTCGGGGCGTCTGGAGCGCGTTCCGGCCGGCGTTCGGCGTGGCCGACGTGTTTCCGGCGGGAGCAGTGGACTTTCTTCGTCGCGAGGGTCGTCGGGGTACTCTGTGGAACGAGTACGTCTGGGGCGGCTACCTGATCTGGCATCTCTATCCGGAGCTCCGGGTGTCGATCGACGGCCGGGCGGCCGTCTACGGCCCGGAGCGCTTCAGGGAGCACGTGACGGTGAGCGAGCTGGAGCCCGGGTGGCAGCACGTTCTGGCGCGGCTCGAGCCGTCCACGGCGATCGTGCGCAGCGGGACGCCTCTGGTGGCGGCGCTCCAGGCTTCGGGCTGGGTGATGCGCTTCCAGGACCACGTGGCCAGCGTCCTCGACCCCCCGGGCGGGGCGCGATGAGCGCCGGACGGGCCGCCCGAGGCGCGCTCTTGGCCGCCACGCTCCTGGCCGTGGCGACCATCGCGCTGTCCTCGCTCACCGTCCTTCGACTTCTGGTGGTACCTGGCCTCCGGCGAGCGGATCCTCGCGACCGGCGGGGTGCCGACGACGGACCCGTTCTCCTACACCGCCGAGGGCCGACCGTGGGTCAACCACATGTGGGCCACCCAGGTGCTGTTCACGCTCCTCTGGGAGCACTGGGGCCGGTTTGCCCTGATCGGTCTCAAGACCGTCATCGTGGTCGCCACGTTCGCGGTGATCCTGGGGACGATGCGCGCGCGCGGGCGTTCATCCGCTCCTGGCCGCGGCGGTGAGCCTCCTGGCGGCCTGGACGGGCGCGGGGTTCTGGCACGCGCGGCCCCAGACGTTCACGTACCTCTTCGTGGCCGTCCTGGCCTGGATCCTGCGCCCGGGCTGGGAGCATCGGCGCATCACGCTGGCGCTCGTGCCCGCCCTCGTGGTCGTGTGGGTGAATCTTCACGCGGGCTTCATGATGGCGGGCGTGTTGATCGCCGTCATCGGGCTGGGGACCGCGCTGCCGTTGCTCCTCGATCGCGAGCGCCGGCGGGCCGGCTGGCGCGTGCGTCGGGCTCACGGGGCTCCTCGGGCTCGCGGCGGTCGTGGCCAGCCTCGCGAATCCCGTTCGGGATCCGGGCGATCCTGTTCCCGCTCGAGGTCGTGAACAGCGTCCCGTTCATGACCTCGACGATCGAGTGGTTTCCGCCGAACTTCCACCACGGGAGCTTCCGTCCGCTCGAGCTGATGCTGCTCCTCCTGTTCCCGGCGTTCGCCTGGGGCCGGGCTCGGCTCAGCGTGGCGGACGTGGGTCTCGTGCTCGTGTTCGCGCATCTCGGGCTCACCTCGGTCCGGCACGTCCCGCTCTTCGCGATCGTGGCCGCGGCGCCGCTGGCGGACGCGCTGCAGGGCGCCCTGATGTCAGTGCGGCGGGTGGACTGGGCGCGCGCTCCGCGCCGCCGTCCGGCGCCGCTTGCCTTCCATCGGCTCCGCGCTGACGGCGCCGAGCGCCCCGCTCGCCGCGGGGTCCGTGCTCCTGTTCGTCGCCGTCTCGGCCTACTGGGCCGCCATGACGCCGGGCCCCGCGAACCCCTTGCGGCTGGATCTGGCGGAAAGCCGGTACCCCGGGCGGACCATGACGTTCATTCGGGAGCATCGGCTGCCGCCGCCCCTCTTCAGCGTCTACGCGTGGGGCGGATACGAGCTGTGGCGCCTCTATCCCGAGTACCGGATGTTCATCGACGGCCGCACGCACGTCTACGGTCCGGAGGTGCTCCGGGACTTCCTGGAGGTCACCAACGTCGGTCCCCGGTGGCAGGCCGTGCTGGACAAGTGGCAGGTCCAGACGATCCTCGCGCTGCGACCCTCGGCGCTCACGGAGACACTCCTGGCCCAGGGCGGGTGGCGCCAGGTGTTCACCGAGCGCGAGGCGGTCGTCTTCGTTCGGGACACCGACGCCAACCGGCCGCTGCTGGTCCGCCTGGCGCGGCTGTCTCGCGAAGACGCGGGTGACCACGCGGGAGAGATGGTAGAGCGCCGCGGCGATCGAGTCGCGACCCTCGTGTCGGCGCGTCCGCGCGGCATGCCGGCCATGCCACACGGCGAGGCGGTCCGATGACGACGCGGGGCGCCGCCGAGCGAGCCCAGCCGGGACCGGTCAGTGCCGGTGGCGAGCGCGTGCTGGTGCTCTTCTTGCGCGCCCTCATGGCGGCTCGGAAGTCCCTCAGCCTCTACCCGACGGGCAGCGAGATCGCCTCGACCTGGGTGCGGCGCCTCCATCGCTCCTTGGCCGACTTCTTCCAGCAGGGACTCTGCTTTCCTCTCCGCGTCGATCCCGACCGCTTCGCGTGGCCAGGTCCCGACGTCCGCACCGTGGAGCCCAGCCTGGAGGCGTTCCGGTTCGACCTGGAGTCCCGCGGGATCCGGGAGCTGGACATCGATGCCTCCGTGGAGGAGTGGGAGCTTCAGGCCTTCCTCGAGCTCCTGAACACGCCCGGCGCGGAGCTGCGGCAGCTCGGCGGGGCCAGCGCGTTCCTGTCCGCGCGCGGCGTCGTGCGGCTGCGGATTGCGGCCCCGGGCGATGCCGAGGACGAGGACTCGGGTACCGAGGAGGCCACCCGGCGGGCGCTCCAGACGGGCCGGGACGCCGTGGACCTGTTCGTCGAGACGCTGCAGGGACTCGTCGACGCGCGCTTCGCGGATCTCACGTACGATCGGACGGCGCTCGCCATCTGGCTCGAGACGGGCGCGGCGGGTGCGGCGGGCCGGCTGTACGAGTCGGTCCGGATGCTCCACGGGCTGGTGGAGGCCGCTCCGGACCGGGAGGTTCGGACCCGGACGCTGGTCGAGGCGCTGCTGAGCCTGCCGTCCGAGCTCCTCCGGCCGTTCTTCACCGACCACGTGATTCCCTTGGCAGGGCGCGAGGTCCTCGCCCTCAATCTCCTCAGCCAGATGACCGAGGACGAACTCCGCCACATGGCCGCCCACCTGGTGCCGCAGGAGTCACTCCTGGCCCTGAGCTCGGAACTCCTCGAGTTTCCGTGGGAGGAAGTCCAGCGGCGCCGCCTGGTCGAGGCGATCACCTCCGCCGTCGGGGGCGGCGAGGAACCCAGCCTCCTGACCGACGAGACGCCCATCCTCGCGGCCGACGACCCGCTGGTCGTCGAGCTGCGCGAGGAGATCATCGCCGCGTGCCAGCCCGACGCCCTGATCGAGCGCAGCGCCGACATCCTGGTTGCGCTCGTGCTCAGCGTGGGCGAGGACTACGGGACCTCGGCGGTGGATGCCCTCGAGGAGATCGTGGGCGAGGCGCTGGCCCGGGGGCGGATCGAGCTCGCCACCCGCGTGCTGTCGACGGTCGCCGGCGCCGTCCAGGCCGGCGGCGCGCGCAGTCGCGAGCACGTGCAGCATCTCGCCGTCCTGCAGCAGCGCCTGGCCGGTCGCACCCACATCGCCCTGGTGGGAGGACTCCTGCGGCAGCACGGGAGCAGCGAGCGGCAGCTGACCCTGATCGCCCAGTACCTCGGCCTGGTGGCCAGCGAGGCCATCCAGGAGTTCACCGGGCTCCTGGCCGAGGAGCGTGATCGGCAGGTCCGGGCCCGCATGTGTCAAGTCCTGGCAAAGGTGGGCCCCTCGGCCGTGCCGGTTCTCCTGGACTGGCTCGAGGACCCGCGGTGGTTCCTCGTCCGGAACCTCGTCCACGTCCTGGGCAAGATCGGAGATGAAAGCGTCTTCGGTCCGGTCGTGACGCTCCTCGGCCACCCGCACGCGCGGGTTCGGATCGAGGCGGTGCGCGCCATCGCCGTGATCGCCCCGGCTCGGGCGGCGGCGCCCCTCGTGGATCTCGCGCGGGACGCCGACGTCGAGGTCCGGCTCGAGGCCATCCGGGCGTTGGGGGCGCTTCGGCGTGACGAGGCGGTCCCGATCCTGCGCGACGTGGCGGCCGGCGCGTCGGTTGGCGTCGCCGATCTCACGCTCCGGCGGGAAGCGGTGGAGGCGCTGGCGAGCATCGGGACCGCCGAGAGCCCGCGAGGCGCTCGCCGGTCTGGCTCGTCGGCGCGTTTGGTTCTGGAACCGAACCGAGCGGCGGCTGCGCGACGTCGCCGCGACCGCCTTGGCCACGCGGCCGGAGATCGGGGACCCTGGCGATGACTGACGCCCCGCAGCCCGATCCCCAGCTCATCTTCACCTATCTCCACGGCATGCTGCGCGCCGCCGGGCTCTACCTGCCGACGCATCCGCAGACCCACCGCGCCAAGCAGACGCTGTTCCAGGCGCTCACCGCGTACCTCAGCACCCATGGGCGCCTGACGTATCGCTTCATGGGCGACCTCCTCGTGGCGAACGACCGCATCCTGCCGCGGGAGAGCCTCCTCTACCGGCGCTTCCTGGAGACGTGCCAGCAGGAGCGCGGGATCGGCGCCGTGGGCTTCACGACCGGCCTGCAGGAGCGGGAGCTCGACGCTCTCCTCGAGGCCTTCACCGAGGGCGTCGGATCGTCGGTCGGCGAGTGGAGCGTCCGCCGCCGGCTCACGCACCTCCACCTGGCGCCGCCGAGCCAGCCTGATCGGCAGAGCGGCGAGGGGGTCGCCCGGCGCGCCTACTACGGGTCGATCGAGGCCTTGCGGGACATCGAGTCGCTGATCCGCGCGCGGCGATCCATCAGCCTCGAGCAGGTCGGAACCCTGCGCGTGTACACCTCCACCATGCTCGAGCAGATGCTGCAGGCGCCGGGGCTCGTGCTGCGGCTGGCCAGCATCAAGTCGTACGACGAGTACACGCTCTACCATTCGGTGAACGTCGCGGTGATCTCCATGGGCATTGGGCTGGCGCTCGGCCTGCCCCACGAGCTCCTGCGGGAGCTGGGGATGGCCGGGATGCTGCACGACCTGGGGAAGATCGCCATCCCGCTGGAGGTGCTGCGCAAGCCGGGCCTCCTCGACGCGGAGGAGTGGCGGATCATGTGTCGCCACCCCGTCCTCGGGGCCGACCTCTTGGCCCGGATGCCCGGATCGAACCGGCTCCCCCTGATCGTCGCCTTCGAGCACCACATGCGGTACGACGGCAAGGGCTACCCCTTCGTCCGGGAAGGCTGGCGCCAGCATCCGGTCAGCCGGCTGGCGTGCCTGGCCGACGTCTACGACGCGATGACCTCGCGGCGCTCGTACAAGAAGGCGATCCCCGTGGACCAGGTGCGGGCCTTCGTGCGCGACGAGGCAGGTCGGACGTTCGACCCGCGCCTGGTCGGCGTGCTCGACCGGATGATCCGGATGATGCGAGACGCGGCGTCCACGGGGGTGCCGGCGTGAGGTCGTGGATCGACGCCGTGACCCTCGTGGGCTCGACGCTCCGGGTGAGCGTGCCCTCACCGCTGCCGGCCGAGCGCGAGACCTTGGCGGTGGCCAGCGCGCTCCGGGTGTTCGAGCGCTTCTCGGCCCTCGACGGGCTCGTGCTGGTGGCGGAGGGAGGCGAGGTGTCGCTGACCCGAGCCGATGTCGAGCGGCTGCTCGCCCCCGAGGGCTTTCCGGCGCTCCAGGAGCGTGGGCGGTGGCCTCAGATGCTGGCGCGCGCGGTCCAGCGGCATTCCGGGGCGGGATCGGGGAGCCCCCCGAGCCCACAGGCCGCCACCTCCCACGGAACCGGGGTCGCCCCGTGAGCACCATGCTTCCGCCCGCCGTGGCCTGGCCCGCCGGGGTGATCCTGGCGGCGCTCCTCGGCAGCTTCCTGAACGTGTGCATTTCGCGCCTGCCCCGTGGGCAGAGCATCGTCCTCCCGGCGTCCCACTGCCCGGCGTGCCGGAGCCCCATCCGGCCCACGGACAACATCCCCCTCGTGTCCTATCTCGTCCTCCGCGGGCGCTGCCGGGCGTGTGGCGTGACGATCCCCTGGCGATACCCGCTCGTCGAGGCGCTTGCCATCGCGCTGGGCGTGCTGGTTCTGTGGCAGCTCGGGCCGACCTGGGCGGCGGCCCGCGCGTTCGTGCTGTGCCTGGCGATGGTCGCGACCGCCTTCACGGACCTCGAGACGCGACGCATCCCGGACCGCATCACGCTGCCCGGTGTCATCGCCGCGTGCATCTTCGCGCCGGAGGGTCTCTCGCGCGGGAGTGCCGGGGCGGCGGCCGGGGCGCTCGCGTTCGCCCTGATACGGTTCGCGCGCGGTCGGGGCACGGCCGCGCCCGCTGGCGCGGCGCCCGCGGCGTCCAGCGCGGACGACGACGTCGATCCTGCCGAGCAGCGACGGCTCGACATCTACTGGGCCGCCGCCTGGGGCGCGCTCGTGGGACGGCAGCTCGCCGTCGTTGACCTGGCGGTCCTGACGGCCCCGGGATGGCCGATCTCCTGGCGCGTCCTGAGCCAGCTCGATCCGATGGTGGTCGGCTGCCTCGTCACCGGCGGTGTGTTCTTCCTGGTCGCGTGGGTCAGCCACCTTGCGCTCGGCCGCACGGGCCTGGGTGGGGGCGACATCAAGCTGGCCGGGCTGATCGGGGCTGCGCTCGGCGCCGGCGGCGGGCTCGTCGCGGCGTTCGTGGGGATCATGCTCGGTGGCGTGGTCGCCGCGGCGCTGCTCGTCTCTGGCCGGCGCCGGTTCGGCGAGTACCTGCCCTTCGGTCCGTTCCTGGCCGCCGGCGGTGTCGTGGCGGCTCTCTGGAGCGAGCCGCTCCTGGAGTGGTACCTTGGCTGAGCGCGATCCGCTGGCGGCGGCGCGGCGCGACCTCATCCTTCCGGGCCGCACGGTGCGGAAGAAGTTCTTCCTCGCCTTCCTGATGGCCGGGCTCCTCCCGCTGCTGTTCCTCGTCTACCTCGGGCTCCCGGTTCTGCTGCCGTCCACGGTGACGGCTCCGCTCTACCCGAAGGGTGCCCCCGTCTTCTTCACGCTCCTGGCGTTCATGGCGTTCGTCGTCCTGGCCGGCTTCTACGTGATCTACAGCGACATCCTGGGGCACATGCAGCGTCGTCTGGACGAGGAGATGAGCCGGTTGCGGGCCAGCGGGGACCGGGCGGAATCGATCGTGGAGGAGCTCCGTCTGGCCAACTTCCGACTGCGGGAGATGTCTCACACCGACGAGCTCACGGAAGTCGGCAACCGGCGAAGCTTCGACCTCCGCTTCCGGGAGGAGATCAGCCGGTCCAGCCGGTTCGGGCATACCTTCAGCCTGCTGATGATCGACATCGACGGGTTCAAGAAGTTCAACGACGAGTTCGGCCATCCGAAGGGCGATGCCGTGCTGCGCGCGCTGGGGGCCCTCATGCGCTCGGCCTCCCGGGAGGGAGACGTGCCGTGCCGGGTGGGCGGCGAGGAGTTCGCCTTCATCCTGCCGGAGACGGGGAAGGCCGACGGCCTGGTGTTCGCAGAGCGCTTCCGCCGGCGCGTGGAGTCGAGCGTGATGGCGCCGGACAGCGTGAATCCGATCACCGTGAGCATCGGCGTGGCGGCGTACCCCGACGACGGCCGGAGCCCCGACGAGATCGTGTGGGCGGCCGACGAGGCCCTCTACGAGTCGAAGCGCGCCGGCCGGAACCGGGTGACGGCGTACCCCCGAAAGAGTGACGAGGTCGTCGCCGGCTGACGGATGGCGAAGCGGATCGCACTCCGGAGAAGCGAGCACGGTCTCACCGCGGTGGAGCTCATGACCGTGCTCGTCCTGGTGGCCATACTCGGCTTCGCGTCGTACTCCGCGCTGAGCAACGTGCGCGAAGTCCTGCTGGTGAAGGGCGCGGCCGAGCAGACCGCCGCGGGGGTCCGTCTGGCCCGGCAGCTCGCCATCACCCAGGGCGCGAACCACTGCATCGAGTTCGGCGCGGGCGGCACGCAGTACCGGCTTCGCCAGGCGGACACCCCGACCACGTGCGCGGGAACGGTCGTGTCCGGCTACGACTGGCAAGCGCTCTCGGACAGCGGACCCGTCGCCTCGACCGGGCCGACTCTCATCTTCGATCCGATCGGGAACCGGATCTTTCCCAGCGGTCCCAGTAGCACGATCTTCAACGTCGACACGGTGCCGCCCGCCTGCGTCAGCACGATCACCGTCACGCTCTACGGGGGCGTCCGTGTCGCCGGGTGCTGAGGAAGAGACCTGACATGGAACGACGGGACCAGCGGGGCGTCACCATCATCGAGTTGATGGTCGCGATGGTTCTCATGGCCATCGCGCTCCTGGGCCTGGCCGCGTCGATTCCGTACGCCCTGTACGGGGTGGTCGCGAGCGGGTTCCAGACGACGGCGACTCTCCTTGCACAGGAGGCGATCGAGCGCGCCCGGGCCGCCGACTACGGCAGCATGCCCAGCCTGAGCTTCGACGGGTCGTCGGGTACCCTGCCCGCCGATTGCACAGCGCGGAACCCTCCGGCCGGTCTCGGGGTTCGACGGGTTCAGCCGCTGCGTCGCGGTCCAGACCGCGCACCCCGACCAGCCCGACGTCGACGATCACCGTTGTCGTGGACTTCAGCGGGTCGGTCCCGAATCCGATCTACCGCACGACGGTCGTGACGATCCGCGGAAACTGAAGGGGAGACCGAGCCATGCCTCGCGACCTGCGGCCGTCTGTTCGCGATGCCCGCGGTCTCACCCTCACCGAGCTGGTCGTGACGATCGCCCTCTTCGCCATCGTGATGGCGGCGGTGGTCGGCACCTGGGGCAAGGCCCAGGAGGCGTACTTCGTCGGCTCGGAGTCCGCCGAGATCCAGCAGAACGTGCGGGCCGCGATCGACTTCATGGTGCGGGAGCTCCGGTCGGCCGGCCGGGACGTGACCGTCTGTGCGTTCGACTACGCCACGTCCACCACGACGGACTGCGACGGGGCCAAGGTGAGCGAACTGCACCACGAGACTCACCGGGAGCGGCACGCCGACCTGGCAGACGGCCAACGGCCTCGGCGGCCCCGGCTGCACCGGGCTCTACGCGATCCCCTTCGCCGAGGCGACCGCCACCACCCTGCGCATCCGCTCCGACCGCAATCACAACGGGCGGATCGCCGGGCGGGCAATGCCATCACGTCGCCCGCGTCGGCGGCGGACCGCGGCGAGGAGGACGTGCTCTACGCCTTGTCCACCTCGAACTGCCCGCCCGGCGTCGCCCCAGTGCATCACGCGGGACGACGGCACGGTCCCGTGGCGATGGTCGCGGTCGACATCAACGGCCTCACCTTCACCTACTTTCCCCGGGCCAACTTCGGGCCGTGCGCTGGCGTGGCCGAATCCGTGCAACAACGCGTTCTCCCTGCCGCTGACCAGCCAGGCCCAAGCCGACAACATCGGGCGCATTCGCATTTCAGTCCAAGCCCAGCAGCAGACGGCCGGGCAGACGGTGAGCCGCACGCTCGTCACCGAGGTCATGCTCAGGAACCGCTCGTACGGGGAGACGCACGTGAAGACGCCATGCTGCACACCAGGCGGATCGGTCCTGATCATCGCCGTCATCGCCATGCTCATCCTCGGGATCCTGAGCTTCTCGTTCGCGCTCCTCTCGCGGATCGAGATGACGACCGGGCGTCAACTACAAGCTCCAGGCCCAGGCCGAGGCCCTGGCGGAAGCCGGGCTCGAGCGCGGGCGGGACGCAGGTGCGCCCGGCCGCCAACGAGGCGTGCGGCTTCACGAAATGGACGGACCCCGCGGGCTCGTCCTCGCTACGGCTGCGGCCCCGGGCTGGTGAAGCTCCTCTTCAACGGGGTCGCCCTCGGGGCCGGGAGCTACTCGGCCGTCATCGACAACGACTGCGGCCCGCTCGTGCCCGGCTTCGATCGCAGGACCCGAGCTGCGGCGGAGCGCTCGCCCGCGCGGGACACGAACGAGACGGCGATCGTCACGGCGTGGGCGACCACGGCGAACGGGCAGGGGCGTACCCGAGTGCGAGCGATCCTGGGCGATCGACAATCCCTGGAAGCACGTCTGCTCGAACTCGAGCCAGGACAACCCCCCCGGCTACTGCAACGAGCCGGCAACCGGAACGGGAACCCGATCCATCGTGCCGGCCGACCCGAACGAGTACCCGAGCGGGCCCGCGGCCTACGACGACCTGCCCCGACGCCGACGCTGGGATGCTCGGAGATCGATCCTACTGCTTCACGGTGAACGTGGTCGGCTGCTGGCGGGGCCCGCAAGGTGGTGACGGGAGACCCGTACCCGTCCGGAACTGCGACGGTGGTGCAGGGCGACCGAGCAAGGGCAACTGCGACTCGGGGACCTACCAGGGTTATTTCGACTGTGCGTTGACCACGCCCTGCGACAGGCCTGCCTGCGTGGCGGCCCGGCCTGCGTCAAGGCCGGCGACACGCGCCACGACGACGCGAACTACAAGCAGGTTCCCGCGGCGGGCCTGCCGTGTCCCGCCGGCGGCGACACGGCATGGTGTTCGTCGGGCGACACGAGCTTCAACAATGTGGGCGACCAGCGCCGGACCGACGGTCGGAACGCCTACGTCGCGTGGGAATGCGCTACGCGAACACGGTCACGTGATGAACGGCGCCAGGTCACGATTCAGCAGCGCGACCTTCTACGGCATCCTCGTGGTCGAAGGAGATGGTCAGCGGAACTGCGACGGCTCGAATCGCGACATGAAGCTGAAGAACCAGTCGCGAATCATGGACCGACGGCAGACCAACACGAACGCGACGGCCCCGCGCACCGTCTACGGCTATCCGCTCGCCTTTCTGATCTATGATCCTCAGCAGCCGCCCGCGCCGGCCGCCAACCCCGTCGTCCCGCAGAACACGTTCGCCGACATGGGCAGCGCGGCCGGGACCGAGATCCACGGGATCGTCTACTCGGGCGGCAACGTGGAGTTCAATCCGATCAACGTCGACGGGGGTGTCGTCGCCTTCCAGATCCAGACCCAGTCCACATCGTCGAGCTACGGCTACAACTCGACGTACGGCAACGCCGCCCCGCCGCCGGGGTTTCCCGAGGCTCGGGCAATACCGTGGTTCTGGTGCGGAAGTCGTTCATCGTCTGCGCCAACTACGCCGCCGACACCGGCGGCGGCAGTCCCTGCCAGTAAGCGGCCGCTTCGAAGCCTCGCCCCCGCGCGGGGCCGTGCCCCGGGCCCGGCGCGACGCCGGGCCTCGCAGAAGCGACGAGGTCGTCGCCGGCTGACGTGACGGATGGCCGCTCGGCGGCCACAGCGTTCCCGGGGCCGGGCGACACTGGTTCCCTGGCCGCGTCAACCGCGCCGCGCCAGACCTTCGATCTGGTCGCGCACGATCCTCTCCGGCTGGCCCTGCCGGCTGCTCCAGTCGCCCCCGTGGCCGCCTTCTTGCTTCGAGGACGATCGCCGCTGCGCCGTGCGGATCAACACCGAGGTGGGAGACGCCGATGAGCAAGCCAGATCAGCAAGGTGTGACGATGGTGGAGCTGCTGGTCGCGATGGTCCTGATGGCCGTCGCGCTCCTCGTGCTCGCGGCTTCGTTCCCGTACGCCCTGTATGCCGTCGTGGTCAGCCGCTCCCAGGCGACCGCCACTCTCCTGGCCCAGGAGGCGGTCGAGCGTGCCAGGAGCGCCGACTACGGGACCATCGCCAGTCTGAGCTTCGATGGGTCGACGGGCACGCTGCCGGCCGACTGCGGCGTCGGCGGGCCCTTCCGCGCGGTGGTGGCGTTCCCGGGCTTTGCGCGCTGCGTGGCGGTGGAGCCCGCCGCTCCGAGCCCCGCGACCACGACGATCACTGCTGTCGTCGAGTTCGCTGGGCCGACTTCGATCGCGCCCTGGCGAACGACGGTCACGACGATTCGCGCCCGCTGAGGGAGCCGACATGCCGGGACCCGTGCGAAGGCTGCTGCGCGACACCCGCGGGCTCACCCTGGCGGAGCTCGTGGTGACCCTCGCGCTCTTCGGGATGCTGGCGTCGGGTGTCACCGGCGCCTGGGTCAAGGCGCAGGAGGCCGCCTTCGTCGGCTCCGAGTCGGCCGAGGTCCAGCAGAACCTGCGGGCCGCCCTGGACTTCATCGCGCGGGAGATCCGCTCGGCCGGTCGGGACGCGACCGTGTGTGCCTTCGACTACGCGACCGCCGTCGGGACGGACTGCGACGGGGCCAAGGTGGCGCGATGCGCGACCAAGCTTGCCGGGACCGGCACGCCACCCTGGGACGGGAGCAATGGCCTGGGCGGCGGCGGGTGCGCCGGGCTCCACGTCATCCCGTTCGCCGAGGCGACGGCCGACACGCTCCGGATCCGCTCCGATCGGAACCACAACGGGCGGATCGGCGGGCGCGGCAACGCCATCGTGGCGCCCGCGTCGGCGAGCCGACCGCGGCGAGGAGGACGTGCTCTACGCGCTGTCGAGCACGAGCTGCCCTCCGGGCGTGCCCCGCTGCATCACGCGGGACGACGGGACGGGGCCCGTGGCGATGGTGGCGGTGGACATCAATGGGCTCGCCTTTACCTACTTTCCTCGGTCGAATTTCGGACCGTGCGCCGGGGCGACCGGCCCGTGCGACCAGCCCTTCCCGCTGCCGCTGACCAGCCAGGCGCAGGCCGACAACATCGGGCGCATCCGCATCGCGGTGCAGGCACAGCGGCACACCGCGGGCCAGACGGTCAGTCACACGCTTGTCACCGAGGTCACGCTCCGGAACCGATCCTAGAGGGGGAGACGCATGCGCCCGAGCCGGCACGACCAGCGCGGATCGGTCCTCGTGATCGCCGTGATCGCGATGCTTGTCCTGGGGATCCTGAGCGTCTCCTTCGCCCTCCTGTCGCGGCTCGAGGTTCGCACCGGGCAGTATCACAAGGCGCAGACCCAGGCCGAGGCCCTGGCCGAGGCGGGGCTCGAGCGCGGCTGGGACGCGGTGCGGGCCGCCGCCGGCGAGGCCTGTGGCTTCACCCGCTGGACCGATCCGGCCGGCGCGTTCGCGTCGGGTTGCGGAGCCGGGCTTGCGAAGCTCCTCGTCAACGGGGTGGGGCTCGGTCCGGGGGAGTACTCCGCGGTCGTCGACAACGATTGCAGCCCCCTCGTGCCCGAGTCGATCCAGGACGCGAGCTGCGTCGGAGCGTCGCCCGCCCGCGACACGAACGGGACGGCGGTGGTCACGGCATGGGCGACGGCAATGAACGGCGAGGGGCGGGCCCGCGTGCGCGCGCTCGTGGCGATCGACAATCCCTGGGCGCACGTCTGTGCCAGCTCGCGACAGGACAATCCACCGGGCTACTGCAACGAGCCCGCGAACCGGAACGGGAGCCCGACCGTCACGCCCGCGGACCCGAACGAGTTCCCGGGCGGTCCGGCCGCCTACGACGACCTGCCCAGGCCGCAGCTCGGGTGCTCGGCCATCGACCCTGCCCTCCACGGAGAGACGGCGGCGAACTGCCCGCCGGGGCGGAACTACGCCTACCCCTACCCCAGCGGCAAGCGGCTGGTCGTCCTGGGCGACCGCCGCGTCGCCAACTGCGACGGCGGGGGCGTCCAGTACCAAGGATACTTCGATTGCGCGCTGACCACGCCGTGCCCGCCCGCGATCTGCGGCGGGGCGGGTCGGGCCGCTTGCGTCAGGGCGGGGGACAGCCGCATCGATGGGGTCATGTACGTGTCGAATGCGACCGGTTGTGGCGCCGATACTGGGATGGTGTTCAGAGGGGCATCGCCCCCGAACACCACCTACGGGTCGGCCGGAGCCGGAGTGCTCCTGTACGTGATGCGTGGCACCGCGCCGCCTTGGACCGACGCGGGGTGCTGCGATCTCTCGATGCACGGCGGTGCCCATCTGTACGGGACGGCGGTCATCGAGGGCAACGGCCAGGCCGGGTGCGACGCGACGGCCCGCGATCTACGTCAGGCGAACGGAGCCCGGGCGTGGACCCAGCGGAACATCTACGGCTATCCCCTCTCCTACCTGGTCTTCGACCCCGTCGAGGCCGTGGCCGACGGACCGGAGCCCACGGCAACCCCCCTCGACCCGCAGGAGACCTGCGCCGCTCCCGGGGGTGGCTCCGGGACCGAGATCCACGGGATGGTCTACTCGGCCGGGAACGTGGAGTTTGGCCCCATCGAGCTGGACGGGGGCGTCGTGGCCTTCCAGGTGCAGACGCTGGGCGGCTCGTCGACCTACCGTTTCAACCCGGCCCTTGGTCAGGCCACCCCGCCCCCAGGGTTTCCGGCGGGCGAGGGCCAAGCCGTCGCCCTGGTCCGCAAGTCCTTTACCCCGTGTGTGAACTACGCCGCCGACACGGGTGGGGGCAGCCCCTGCCCCTAGGGGGCCGCCTGGGGCCTCTCGGGCGCCCGTCGCCAGTGTTCTACAACGTCTCTAAGACGACGGGCGCCTGCGTATAATGGCTGCCATGCCGCCACCGCCCTCTGGTAGCGCGTACAAAGTGGGCCTGGTCGGGACGGGGATCCATCTCGTCCAGGCGATCGAGGCGCTGGGCGGCATTCCCGGGGTGACCATCGCCATCGTCGCCGACGCGAGCGATCGGTCCGAGGGCGGCAAGCTCGCCAAGAGCCTTCAGCTTCCCCTCGTCAAGAACGCCATGGAGGTGTTCCGGACCGAGGCCAACCTGGTTCTCGAGGTGAGCGGGGACGAGCGGCAGTACGAGCGCCTCCTGGCGATCAAACCTCCCGGCGTGGAGGTCATGAGCGTCCGGGGCGCGCGTCTCGTCATCGATCTCCTCAAGAAGGTTGATCTCGCGCCGGGCGCCGGCGACGCCCCTCGCGCCGCGCCCGCCGTCGACGGCATCCACCTGCTCGAGCCGTTGTCAGCGGCGTTCCAGGACTCCTTGCGCCAGTCGGAGACCGGGAGCGACGCCGCCAAGACCCTGCTCCCGGGGGTGGCCCGCGCCGCGGGCATGGAGTGGGCCGCCCTCGCCATGCCCGGTGCCGGGGGGGCCCTTTCGTGGCTCGTCGCGGCGCCCGAGAGCATGGCGCTATCGCGGCTTCCGGCCGACAAGGTCAAGCAGGTCCTGGGCCGGGGCGAGGCGCTCTGGCTGGCCCGGCCGAGCAAGGGTGTCGGCACGGCCGGGGTCCTCCCGCTCCGCGCCGGTGAGGCCGTGCTCGGCCTCCTCTTGGTGGGCCGCTCGGGGGACACCGCGGCGACACCGAACGAGATCTTGGCCTGCCAGCTCGCGGCCGGTCTCGTGGCCTCCTCGCTGCGCGCCGCGCAGGCGGCTGTGGCGCCGGCGCCGGTCGAGGTGGTCCGCGAGGTCCCGGTCGATCGCGAGGTCGTGCGGGAGGTGATCAAGGAAGTCCCGGTCGAGGTCCTGAAGGAGGTCGTTCGCGAGGTTCCCGTCGACCGCGAGGTCGTGCGGGAGGTTATCAAGGAGGTGCCGGTCGAGGTCGTCCGGGAAGTCGAGGTTGTCCGGGAGGTCGAGGTCGTCCGCGAGGTGCCGGTCCAGATTCCGGTGGAGATCCTGAAGGAAGTGGTCCGGGAGGTGCCGGTCGATCGCGAGGTGATCCGCGAGGTTCCCGTCGAGGTGGTGCGGGAGGTCCCGGTCGATCGCGAGGTCGTGCGGGAGATCATCCGGGAGGTGCCGGTCGACCGCGAGGTGATCCGCGAGGTCTCCGTTCCCGTCGAGGTCGTCAAGGAGGTCGAGGTCGTCCGGGAAGTGGAGGTCATCAAGGAGGTTCCGGTCCAGATCCCGGTCGAGATCCTGAAGGAAGTGGTCCGGGAGGTGCCGGTCGACCGCGAGGTCGTCCGCGAGATCCCGGTCGAGATCGTGAAGGAAGTGATCCGGGAAGTGCCGGTCGACCGCGAGGTGATCCGGGAGGTGCAGGTTCCCTTCGAGGTGGTGCGGGAAGTTCAGGTCGACCGCGAGGTGGTGCGGGAGGTCCAGGTTCCCGTGGAGGTGGTCAAGGAGATCGTCCGGGACGTTCCGGTGGAGATCGTCCGGGAGGTGCCGGTCGACCGCGAGGTGGTCCGCGAGGTGGTCCGCGACACCACGCGGATCGACGAGGAGGAGCTGCGGCGCCTTCGCCGGCGGCTCGAGGAGCTCGAGACGACGCAGGACCAGCTGGCCGCGCGAGGGGGCCGGACGCCCGTCGACGAGAAGATGCAGGCCCTGCTGAACATGGCCGGCGGGGTCGGGCACGTCTTCAACAACGTGCTGGCCGGCATCCTCGGGCGCACCCAGCTGCTCCTCAAACGAGCCTCGCGGGAGAAGTCCAAAGAGCTCGCCTCGGGCCTTCACGAGATCGAGACGGCCACGCGCAGCGGGATCGAGGCGCTCTCGCGGATCCAGGAGTTCAGCCGCTCCCGCCCGGCCGAGCCGTTCGGTCCGGTCGACCTGAACGACATCGTCCAGCGGGCAGTGGAGCAGACCCGGGCCAAGTGGCGAGACGAGCCCGCCGGGCGCGGCGCGCCCATCGAGCTGATCACGCATTTCGGGACGCACGCGCAGCTCGTCGGGGCGGAATCCGAGCTCCTCGAGGCGGTGGTCCAGCTGCTCCTCAACGCCGTCGATGCGATGCCGCGGGGCGGGACGATCACGATCCGCACCGGACTCGACGGCGGGCGCGGCACCGTGTCGGTGTCGGACACGGGTGTCGGCATGTCCGAGACCGTGCAGCGTCGCGCGTTCGAGCCGTTCTTCTCGACCAAGGGGGAGACGGGCCTGGGCCTCGGACTCTCGATGATCTACGGGGTCATGGCCCGACACGGCGGCGACGCCACCGTCGACAGCGAAGAGGGCCGCGGTACCACGGTGGTGCTGCGCCTTCCGACCGCGGGCGAAGGTGCGCCGCCTCCTCTCGCGGTTCCCGAGACGGATCGTCCCCAGGTCCTGCTGGTCGACGACGACGAAACGGTGCGCACCGCGGTGGGCGACATGCTTCGCGGTGCTGCGTACGCGGTCACGCTCGCCGGCTCGGGCCTCGAGGGTATCGCCAAGGTTCGGGAGCGCGAGGGTCCGTACGATCTCGTGATCACGGATCTGGGGATGCCGGACGTGCCGGGGTGGGAGGTTGTCGAGGCGGTGAAGCAGGTCGACGCGACCACGCCGGTGGTGATCCTGTCCGGGTTCGATCGCGCGCGCGCCACGCGCCGTGCGCGCGAACTAGGGGTCGACCTCGTCATCTCGAAGCCCTTCGACATCCAGGAGTTCCTGACGACGGTCCGTGGGCTGCTCGCCGGCCGCAAACGCGGCTAGCCGGGCCCTAACCTACCGCCAGATTTACCGTTTTAAAATCTTGACGCCGCTCTTCTGGCCAGCCATACTCACCAGCAGCTAATAACTACCAGAATCCGTAAACAGTAGAGCGGAGACGGTAAAAAAATAGTTTTGGGGTTCTGGGGACGCTAGGGGAGACTCGCTGGCAGTGAGGAACAACCCATGACGTTCTGGAAGAAGAAGAAGCGACCCGAAGTAGTCGGCCTGGACATCGGCACGAGCGCCGTCAAGGTGGTCGAGCTCAAGCCGAAGGGGTCCGGGTACGAACTGGGCGGATTCGGCATCGCCCACGTGCCGGCCGGCGCCATCCAGGGGGGCGAGGTCAAGCACCCGGACGCCGTGCAGCAGGCGATCCGACAGGCCTTGGTGCAGGGCGGCGTCCAGGCCACCGAGGCGGTCATCGGTGTCTCCGGGGGCTCGGTGATCGCCAAGCGCGTCAACCTGCCGAAGATGTCGGAGAGCGAGCTGGGCGAGTCGATCCGCTGGGAGGCCGAGCAGCACATCCCCTTCGACATCGACGACGTCAACATCGATTTCCAGATCCTGCGGCAGGACGGGCCCCAGCTCGAGGTCATGCTGGTCGCGGTCAAGAAGGGCAAGGTCCAGAGCTACGCGGACGTCGTCGAGGCCTGCGGGCTCAACGTCGTGGTGGTGGACGTCGACGTGTTCGCGCTCGAGACGCAGTACCAGCACAACGAGCCCGGCCAGGGCAACGAGGTCGTGGCGCTCGTCAACATCGGACACGAGACCACGAACACGAACATCATGCAGGGCGGCGTCAACGTCTACGCGCGCGACATCTTCGTCGGCGGCCGGCAGTACGCCTCGACGATCGCCCAACGCTTCGACCTGGCTGCCACCGAGGCGGAGGCGATCGTTCGGGGAGAGCAGGGGCCGGTGAGCTGGGTCGAGGTGGAGCCGGTCCTGGACCTCGTGTCCCAGGAGATCGGCCAGGAGATCCAGCGGACGCTCGACTACTTCGGTACCACCGCCGAGCACGAGCGCATCCAGCGGATCTTCCTCTCGGGCGGGTGCGCGCTGATTCCGGGTCTGCAGGAGTTCCTCGCGGGGCAGTGGGGGATCGAGGTCATCCGGGCGAACCCCTTCAAGCGAGTGGACGTCGGCGGCGGGGCCGATGCGGGCATGGTCGACAAGCTGGCGCCGCTCGCGACTGTCGCGACCGGGCTGGCGATGCGCTATCCGGACGACCGGAAGTAAGGACGGGACGAACCGTGGCGATCAAGGTCAACCTCCTCCCGCGGGAAGCGCGCGCGGCCCGACCCGGCCGCGCGGTGACCGCCCCCACCCGCGCCGGCATCGGGGCGGGACTCATCACCCGGATCCTGACCGGCGTGTTCGTGCTGCTGGTCCTGCTCATGGGCACGCTGGGCTACCGGGCCTGGAGCGCGAAGCGCGAGTATCAGACCCAGATCACCAGCCTCAAGGCCCAGAACGACCAGCTGAAGACTCAGCTCACGGAGCTTCGGCAGGCCGAGGAGGCGAAGGCCGAGATCCAGCGGCGGATCGAGGTGATCGGCAAGGTGGCCAAGAGCCAGGGGGTGCCCCTGGCCATGCTGAACGGCGTGCTGCGCGCGGTGCCGCAGGGAGTCTGGCTCTCCGGGGTCGAGATGAAGCCCCAGGAGGTCAAGGTCCGTGTCGAGGAGCCGCAGCAGACCGCGGCCGGGATGAGCGAGACCCTCGGTCGCCTGGAGGCCAAGCGCACCGAGGTCGAGGCGCAGGCGCCACGGCCCCCCGGTCCGCCTCGCCCCACCCGGGAGGTCTTGCAGCTCGCCGGGTACTCCGTGGTCATCAAGGGCAGCGCGTTCAACAACTTCCAGATCGCCGACTTCATGGACAACCTGCGGAAGGTCGGCATCTTCGCGGACGTGGACTTCGTCGTGACCGAGGCGGAGCGGATCGACCAGACGCGCGTCGTGGCCTTCGAGGTCACGGCGACGGTCAAGCTCTGATCGGAGGGATGGAATGGACCGGCAGGAACGCCAGAAGCTGATCCTGATCTCCCTCCTGATCCTTGCGGTCGGCTACTTCGCGTGGGCCGGCGTCGGGGCCTTCGTCGGCGTGCGGGGCCTCCGCGACGAGACGGCGAAGCTGAAGCTGGAGCGCGACGATCTGGACCGACAGGTCAAGAACGCCCAGCAGATGGTCGCGAACCTCGGACGCATCAAGCGCGAGCGGGAAGCGCTCGAGGTGCAGCTGCGCGAGCTGTCCCGCCGGCTGCCGTCGGAGCACGAGTCCGCGCAGGTGCTCCGGAGCGTCGAGAGCCTCGCGGGCAAGTCCGGCTTGACCGTCGGCCAGGTGCGGCGCCGGCCAAATCGACCGCAGGAGCTCTACGTGGAGATCCCGATGGAGGTCGGCGTCGGCGGGGGGTACCACGAGCTCCTGAAGTTCGCCGATCAGCTGGCCCAGCTGCCCCGGCTCGTCACGCTCAACGAGGTGCGGATCCAGGGTCGGACGCGCACCGCGGCCGCGGGCACCGGACGCGGTGTCGACCTGGCCCCGGGTGCCATGCGGGCGGACCTGGTCGCCGTCGTCTTCCAGGCGGTGCCCATGCCGCCTCCGGTGGCCGCGGCTCCGCCGCCGGCGCCGCGCTAGCGAGTCACGACGGAGGAGATGATGCGCCTTTCAGGCTTGAACCGGTCGGGCTGGGCGCGGCTCGCGGTGACGACGGCCGCGAGTCTCCTGGCGGCCGCGGCGTGGGCCCAGTCCCAGCCGAAGTTCCCGACGCCCCTGCCGGTGCCGAAGACGCCCGAGGCCTCCGTCACGCCCTCGCCGGCCCCGCCGCCCGCTGCGGCGCCCGCGACGCCGCCGGGGTCGGGCGCGCCGGCTACGGGCGGTCCCCGGGACCCCTTCGAGCCTCTGGTGCGCAAGGCGGAGCCGGGCGAGGAGAAGCGCATTGCCGAGGTGACCAACCTGAAGCTCGTGGGTGTCCTCTGGGACGTGAAGGATCCGGAGGCGATCCGCGCGCTCGTGGAGACGCCCGACGGCCTCGGGTACTACCTGCGTCTCAACGAAGAAAGGTTCGGCGCGAAGGTCGTGGCGGTGGAACGAGACCGCGTCCGGTTCGTGGTCCGGGAGGACTCCCCGGGGGCCGGCGTGCGAGAGCGGACCGTTGAGCTCCGGTTGCCAAGACCGGACGGACCGTAGAGCCAGTGGCCGTGGACCGATCACGACGGCCGATGATGGGGGGGAGCGGCGTGGCTAGACGAGGAGTCCTAGTCCTCCTGGGCTGTGCCTGGATCCTTTCTCTCGCGGGGGCAGCGAGGGGAAGCGAACGCACGGGTGGTCCCGTGCTGCTGGCCCAGCTGCGGGCGCCGATCGTCGCCCAGGCGCCGGGCGCGCAGCAGCGGCCCCGCCTCATCTCGCTGGACTTCAAGGACGCGGACATCAATAACATCCTCCGCATCCTCGCCGAGTTCAGCGGGCTCAACATCGTCACCAGCGACGACGTGAAGGGCAAGGTGACGGTCAAGCTCCAGAACGTTCCCTGGCAGCAGGCCCTGGACTCCGTCGTCCGGGCCGCCAAGCTGGCCTACGTCCAGGAAGGCAACATCATCCGGGTCGACAAGCTCGAGAACCTGACCAAGGAGGCCGAGGCGGCCTTCCGGGCCGAGCAGCGCGAGGTCGAGATCCAGCAGCGGCGGAAGGAAGCCGACCTCCGGCTCGCCGATCAGGAGCGCGCGGCGGCGTTGGCCAAGCAGGAATTCGACGTCAGGCGCAAGGCGCTCGAGGACGAGCTGGTCCCGCTGGCCGAAGAGGTGTTCAAGCTCCGGTATGGGCACGTCGGCATCAAGAGGGTGGAAGCCCCCAACTTCTTCAATGACGAGGTCACCACGCATCGAGGAGCGGGGCTTCGAGGAGGCGATCACGGGCGGCGTCAAGAAGGAAGAGGGCAAGCCGGCCGGCATGCTCTCCGCGCGCGGTCAGCTGACGATCGACCAGCGCACCAACTCGATCATCGTGCGCGATATCCCCGACTATCTCGTCAAGATCCGGGAGTTCATCGACAAGATCGACCGCGCCGCGCCGTCGGTCCTCATCGAGGCCCGGCTGGTGGAGATGGTGCGGACGGACGCGCGATCCCTCGGCGTGATCTGGGGCGGCGCGTGGACCCCCCGCACCGGCTCGAACCAGCCCGTCGTCGACGTGCGCGGTACCGCCGCCGGGACGGTGGCCCCCGACTGCCGCGAGCACCATCCGGCCATCGACCGCCGCCAACTTCCCGGCCCCGCTCGCTGGCTTGCTCGCGGGGGCGAACCCCTTCTCGATGGGAATCGGCTGGCTGGCTTCGAACTTCGCGCTCGACATCCAGCTCGAGGCGCTGGAGGGGCAGCAGCGGGCGCGGGTCCTCTCCTCCCCGAGCCTGCTGACGCTCGAGAACCAGCCGGCGACGGTCGCGAGCGGCCGAGACTTCCCCATCATCAACGTTCCAGGTCACGGCAGCCGGACTCCTGCAGCCGACGGTCGAGTTCCGGGAGATCGTGACCCGACTCGCCGTCACCCCCCGCGTCGTGGGCGACGGCCGCATCCTGCTGACGATCGCGGTCAAGGACGAGGTGCAGGTGGACACGGTCAGCAACACGTCCGTTGTCCGCGCCGATCATCGCCAAGCGGAACGCCTTCACCCAGGCCGACGTGGTCGACGGCGGGACGGTGGTGATCGCCGGCCTCCGCCAGGAGAACTTCGTCAACGAGGAGCAGGGGATTCCCTGGCTGTCCAAGATCCCCGTGCTCGGCTGGCTGTTCAAGAACGACTTCACCGAGAAGCAGAAGCGGGAGCTGGTGGTGTTCCTCACGGCGAAGGTAGTGACCAGCCCCGGTCAGGCCGCGGCGCCTCCGTCCGTGCTGCCGACAGCGCCCGGGATGCCGGTGCCTCCGGGGCCGAGCGGCCAGGTCTCGCCGAGCGCGCCGACGCCGGTCTCGGCCGCCCCGACACCGACCTCGGCCGTGCCGACGCCGGCCCCGGCGCCGGCCTCCATCGCGACCGCGTCGACGAAGACCGTTACGGCGGCGGCCCCGACGGCGACGCTGCCGTCGCGCGCGCCGGCCGGCCGCCCCACACCGGCGGCGGATCCGACGGGTGAGAGGTGACCCCCATGCATGCCTCGCGGCGACTCGCGGTCGGCTTGGTCTCGAGCCTTCTTCTGCTCGGGGCCGCCGCCTCCCCGGCCCTCGGCCAGGAGTGGACGATCCACCTCCGCGGCCACACCGTGCCCGTGGTGGCGAGCTTCTATGCCGAGGAGCCGCCCTGGATCTTCTTCCGCGACGACCAGAGCCAGTACGTCTTCGCGATCGGCTGCGACCGCGTCGACCGTGTCGAGCGCGGGGGGGCGACGATCCCGCCGGCGCCGTGCCCGGTCGACCGGCTGCCCACGACGATGCCGCGCGTCTACCTGGGCATCATGGATTCCGAGGCGAAGCGCCTCGACGACGCGATCGCGAGACTGCGCGAGCAGACGCGCGCGTACGCGCAGGCTGTCGTCGCAACGTTCGCGGCGACCGGGGAGTTCTCGGCCGATCCGAACCAGCGAGCCGAAGCGGAGCTGGTCCGGCGGCGGAACCTGGACGCCGTGGCGTTCATGCAGAGCCAGATCCAGGACACGCTGTTCGACATCCGGCTGTCGGAGAACCGCGTCGGGACGCTGCTCGACGCGTCCAGCACGTATCCGAAACCCGAGAAGCAGCGGTTCTTCTTCTTCAGCCGGTAGAGAGCCTGACGAGGCGGTGCGGGAGGTCATGGTGCAGCTAGGGGCGCGGAGCTACACGGTCCAGATCGGGCCGGGTCTCCTGGACTCGGCCGGGCCTGCGTGCGCGCGGCTCCGCCTCGGCCGCCGGGCGGCGGTCGTGACCCAGCCCGCCGTCGCCTCGCATGCCTCACGCGTGGCGGAGAGCCTTCGAGGCGCCGGCTTCGACCTGACGGTGCTCGAGGTGCCCGAGGGCGAGGGAGCCAAGAGCCTCCGCGAAGCGGAGCGGCTCTGGGACGGCTTCCTGGCCCACGGCCTCGACCGCGCCTCACCGGTCGTCGCGGTCGGCGGCGGCGTCGTGGGCGACCTGGCCGGGTTCGCCGCCGCCTCGTTCATGCGCGGCGTGCCGGTGGTCCAGGTGCCGACGACCTTGCTCGCCCAGGTGGACGCGTCCGTCGGCGGCAAGGTCGCGGTCAACCATCCGCGGGGCAAGAATCTGATCGGCGCCTTCCATCAGCCGCGGCTCGTCCTGATCGATCCGGAGACCCTGCGTACGCTGCCGGAGCGGGAGTATCGCTCCGGGCTCGCCGAGGTCGTGAAGACGGGGGCCGCGCTCGATGCGGACCTCTTCGCCTCGCTGGAGAGCGGGCTGGACGCGCTCCGCCGGCGAGATCCGAATCTGCTCGAAGCCGTGGTGTCCGCCTGCTGCGCGCAGAAGGCCCGGATCGTCGAGCAGGACGAGCGCGAGGAGACCGGCGTGCGCATGGTGCTGAACTACGGGCACACCGTCGGACACGCCCTCGAGGCCCTGTCGGGCTACCGCCGGTGGCTCCACGGCGAGGCCGTGGCCATCGGGATGGCCGCCGCCGGGCGTCTGGCGGTGCGTCTCGGCTGGACGGACATCCGGACGGCCGACCGGCAGGAGGCGCTGCTCCAAGGGGTCGGCCTCCCGGTTCGGTTCACCGACATCGACCCGCGCCAGATCGCCGACGCGTTGCGCCACGACAAGAAGGCTCGGGACGGCCGCGTGCCCTTCGTCCTCCTGCGGACGCTGGGGCGGGCGGAGCTGTGTCACGACGTCCCGATGGAAACGGTCATCGAGGTGTTGCGGGAGATCCAGGGATGACTCGCGCCCGGACAGGGGCAACGGAGAGGAAGCCGATGCGAAGGACGCCATGGGGACTCGCGCTGTGCGTTCTCATCCTCGGAGCGGTGCTGGCGGGCTGCGACGGGCCGAACCGGGGCTCGAGCACGCAGCCAAGCTCGGCCTCGGGCTTCATCATCGACCTGGTCGCCAGCCCCAACGTCGTCCGCGGCCAGTCTCCTGGAAGCGGCGTGGAGGGCGGCGGCTGCTCGCTGGTGCAGGCCAAGGTGTGGGACACGAAGGGGAACCTCGTCGACGGCGCCGCGGTCTTCTTCACGACGTCGCTCTGCTGCTTCGTCGTGGGCGGACGACGACAACATCGTATCCGCCTCGCTGACCACGAATCGGGGCACGGCGAACATCACCTACTGCGGGAAGGCTGGAACGGGGAACGGCCATCATCACCGCCGCGGTCGAGGACGGGTTCGACACCGTGCTCATCACAGTCTTCTAGGGGGCCAGGACCATGGACGCCAGACGGTCATCCGATCGCGCGAGACCCCACATTCGGTGGGCTGTCCGCCCCTGGACCCTCGTGGTCTTCGGGCTCCTCCTGATGGCCGGCACGCTGATCCAGGCGTGCTCGGACAACGGCGGCACCACCGGGCCGGTGTTCGAATGCCGAGAGCAGAAGGGCGGGGTCACCGTCCTGGCCGAGTGCACCGGCAGTCCGGCGCCGACGACCGGCTTCGCGAACACGTCCGCCGACATCCTCATCCGGGTGTCCGCCAACCCCGCCTCGACGGAGCCGGGGCGCCGGGTGACCATCACCGTGTTCGTGACGAACGGGGCCGCCGGAGGGAGCGGACAACCGCTGGCGGGGAAGCGCGTGCTGGTCACCGCCTCGGGCGGAACGATCGACGCGCCGAGCGGCGTGACCGACGCCAACGGCATCTACACGACGACCCTGATCGTCCTGTGCGTGGACGCGGGTGTGGTCCCGCCAGCCGGGCCCCCCGCGCCGACCCCCGGGCCTGTTGTCACAGACCGTCACGGTCAACGCGTTCGTGGACGGCGCGATCTCTATCACGCCGGCGACGGTCACCGTGACCGGGACGAGCGCCAACGCCCCCTGCCCGGGCTCGGCCTAGCGGTCCGTTTCATCGAGGGCCCCGAGGGGAGGAGCGCTCCTCCCTCGGGGCCCTTGTCTATTGTCCCGGCGGCGCGTCGCCTTGGCGGGCACCGGGGCGGCCCGCCCAGACTTCCTGGAGGAGATCCACGTAGCGGATGTTCTGCGCCTCGGTCCGCGGCCGGGCGAGGCCCACCCGGATCAGCTCGACGTTCAGCATCCGCCCGCTGGGCAGGTACACGTAGGCGAGCCAGTCCCCGTCCGGCCCGTAACGCTCGCGGTCGAACTCGAGCTGGACCAAGAGCCCGCGCTCGAGCGGGCCCCACGGGTCCTCGATCGCCCCCTCGCCGGACCCGGGCTCGACGCCGATCAGGCGGACGCGCTGGAGACTCCGACCCAGCCGGACCTCCACCCGGTCGGGACCGAGCCGGCGGACGAACCGGGCCGCGAGGCGCCCGCGTGTCGGCTCGACCTCCTGGGGGAGGAGCCGGGCGATCTCGCCCAGCGCGAATCCCACGACCCCGCCGAGGCGCCGGAATCGGATCTCGCCAGCCTCGAGCCAGAACCCGTCGACCTGGATCACCACGCCGCTCGCCAGCTGGAGCAGATGGGGGCGGTCGCTGAGGGTTGGCGGCGGGGCGTCGACCGGGGCTCCAGACCCCAGGGCGGCGACACGCGCGCTCCCGTCGTCGACGCCCCAGAGCGTGATCCAGGCCTCCGGCGGCGCGGGAGCGGCGGGCACCCGCAACACACCGACCAGGTCGCCGCGATGGAAGGTCAGCGAGCCCTCGGGCGTGTTGACGCGGACCTCCGAGCCCTTCGTGCCGACCGTGGTGGCCCGGACGGTGGCGCCGCTCCGCGTCGCCACGTAGAGCGGTGCCCCGCCGGCATCACCGGCGGACACGCCGCCCGGGGGCAGCATCGCCGTCGTCCTCCGCCTCGTCGGGGACGATCCGGAGCACCTCGTAGCTGGGGATGCCCACCCAGCCGCCGTACTTCTCGAACCGGATCTGGCCGCCCTCCTCGACGTACTTCTCCACGACGATGGGGTCACCTCCGTCGATGAGATGGATGAGGAAGCGAGGCTTCACGGAGCGCGCGGACTCGGGGGCCGCAGCCGGCTGGGCCGCCGGCTCCGCCGGTGTGGCGGCGAGCATGAAGACCGTCCCGATCGCGGCCAGCCGTTGTCGGGCTCGGCGCATGGCCCCACTATACCGAGGGCCGCGATGAGGACCAACGACCGACACCGGGTCCGGAAGGGTTGGCGTGACGCGCGTTTGCGCTCTGTCGACGTTGACAAGGTCAGACGCGGCCCCGTATAGTGAGGGCCGGCTCGGCCCCGTCGAGACATCGCTTGCCGACCACCGACGAGATCCGACAGCTCGAAGCGCGGCTCGCCCGAGAGCCCACCTCCCAGGCCTACGCCGCGCTGGCCGACGCGTACCGCCGGGCGGGCCGGGCCGAGGAGTCGGCGGCGCTCTGCCGCCAGGGGCTCGCACGACATCCCGGGTACGTGACGACCCGGCTCGTGCTGGCCAAGGCCTTGCTGGAGGCAGGCGACGTACGCGCGGCCCGGACGGAGATCGGCGCGTTCCTCGGCGGCGAGCCGGACCACGAGCCGGCCCTGCGCATCGCCGTGGAATGCGCCCTGCGCGACGGTGACCCTCGGGAGGCGCTGGCCCACGTGCGGCGTCTCGCCGGGCTGGATCCTCACGACCGGGCGGTCCAGGGACTGTCCCGGGCGCTCGAGGTCGGAGTCAGTGGGCGGGTGGCGGGGGAGGTGGGCGGGCTCTGGCCGCTCTTGGCCGACGACATGTACGCGACGGTGGCGTTCGGCGACCTCTGCCTCGGGCAGGGGCTGACGGACGAGGCCACGGCGGTGTTCACCCGGATGGTGGTACGGCAACCGGATCATGAGATTGCCCGCGCGCGCCTCGGAGACCTCGGACGGCCGAGGAGCCCGGCGCGGCGGACGCGAGGATAGCCAATGCAGGTGTCGACCGCGGAGTTTCGCAAGGGCCTGAAGATCGAGCTCGACGGACAGCCGTACAACATCGTCGACTTCCAGCACGTCAAGCCGGGCAAGGGCGGCGCGTTCGTCCGGACCAAGCTGAAGCACCTCCGGCTGGGCCGCGTGGTGGACCGCACCTTCCGGGCGGGGGAGAAGGTCGGCCTGGTCGACTACGAGCAGCGGGCGATGCAGTTCCTGTACAAGGACGACAACTTCCACTTCATGAACCTCGACACCTACGAGCAGATCGCGCTGGGCCCGGACGTGGTCGCGGACGCCTCGGACTGGCTCAAGGAGACGATGGAGGTCGAGGTCTTCGTCATCAACGGCGTGCCGGGCGGCGTGGAGGTTCCGAACTTCGTCGAGCTGGCGGTGGTGAAGACGGACCCCGGCATCCGAGGTGACACGGCCTCCGGGGGCTCGAAGCCCGCCACCCTGGAGACCGGCGCCGTCGTCCAGGTCCCGCTCTTCATCAACGAGGGCGAGATCCTCCGCATCGACACCCGGACCGGGGCCTACATCGAGCGGGCCTGAGAGGGAGCTGTGAACCAGCGAGAGATCCGGCGGCTCGCCGACCTCCTTCGCGAATACGGCCTCAGCGAGGTCGAGGTGGAGCGCGAGGGCGTCCGGGTCCGGCTGCGCCGGGAGATCCAGGCGGCGCCCGGCCCGGCATCCGGCGGACCGCGTGCCGGGACGGCGGCCGGCGCGGCCCCCGTCGTCGAGGTGGCGTCGGGCGCGGGCGAGGCCCACCTCCTCACGGTCGAAGCCCCCATGGTCGGCACCTTCTACCGGGCGGCGTCGCCGGATGCCCAGCCGTTCGTGCGGGACGGTGATCGCGTGAAGAAGGGACAGGTGGTCTGCATCATCGAGGCGATGAAGCTCATGAACGAGATCGAGTCCAAGGTCGCCGGACGGGTGGTCAAGGTACTCGTCGAGAACGCGCAACCCGTTGAGTACGGTCAGCCCCTGTTCCTCCTGGAGCCCTAGCCCGCGCCCGCCCCGCGCCGCGGCCGATGTTCTGCCGATCCTGCTGGGCCAACCTTCCGGACGGCACCGAGCGGTGCCCGAAGTGCCAGCACGACCCGCGCGTCCCCGTGCCGGCGGCCGAAGCCGGGGCCCCCGCCGACCCCGCACCGCGGCCCACCCCCGCGCCATCGGTCGCTCGCGATCCCGCGCCGCGGCGCGGCAGGAACCTGGCCCGCGTGAACCTGGCGCTGGCCGCGGTCTTCCTCCTCCTGGTGGGCGGCCCGCCCGTGGCGCGCTGGTGGGAAGCCCGCCGATTGGAAGAGCCGCCCGGCGTCGCGGCTCCGCCGACGTCCGAGTCGGACGGCGCGGCTCCAGAGTCGAGTCTGCCTGAGATCGCTTCGCCCATCGCCGCGCCCCGGGGCGACGACGCGGACGCCCGCGCGGCGCGCGAGGCCTTCGCGCTCTATCAGCAGGGCCAGATCGCCGCCGCGTGCGACAAGTATCGGGACCTCGAGGCCAAGAGTCGGCGGGACGACATCCGGCGCACGCTGGCCAGCTGCTACGCGCGGCTCGGTCGCGACGCCTACCAGGCGGGCCGGCACGCCGAGGCGATCGAGCACTACCGGCAAGCCGTCGATGCCGCACCCCAGCGGGAGCACTGGAGCGGCCTGGCGCTCGCCCATGCCCGGGCGGGTGAGGTCGCCCGAGGACAGGCGGTCGTGGAGCAGGCGCTCCGGGCCTTTCCGGACGACCCCGAGCTTCTGTATCTCCTCGCCGACCTCCAGGAGCGCCAGGGGCGGTCCCGCCAGGCGGTGGAGACGCTCAAGCGACTCCTCGCGCGGGAGACGGGCCACGCGCGGGGCCGGGCGCTCTTGGCGCGCCTCGAGCGCGAGCAGGGGTTCGAGGCGGGCTTCTGGAGCCAGGAGAGCCCGCACTTCCTCGTTCGCTACGAGGGTGGCGGCGGCATCGAGGTGGGCCGCTCGGTCGTCGACATCCTGGAAGGCGCGTACGAGTCGCTCGGCCGCGATCTCGGCGTGTATCCCAAGGAGCGGGTCCAGGTGGGCGTCTACCAGACGAAGACGTTCGCCGAGATCGGCGGCATCCCGCCGGAGTTCGCGGAGCACGTGCTCGGGTTCTACGACTACCAAAAGCTGCGGCTCCGGCTCTCGGCGTCCCAGGCGGGCTCGATCGGGCTGGAGCGACTCAGCCGCCACGAGTACGCGCACCTCCTGATCCACCAGGCCACGAACGGCCGCGCGCCACGATGGCTTCACGAGGGGCTGGCCCAGGTCGTCGAGCCACGCTCCGCCCCGCGGTTCATCGAGTCCGACGTGGCCCTGGATCGGCAGTACTTCACCCTCGACGGGCTGGAGCGCCTGTTCCGGTCGAACGCGGTCGGCATGGCGTACCAGCTCTCCCACGTCGTCGTCGAGTACCTGGTGGACCGGGGTGGCATGAGCGGCATCCGCGCGTTTCTCGGCCGCCTCGGTCAGGGCGAACCGCTTGCTCAGGCCCTCAAGGAAGGCGTGGGCGTCAGTGTCGAGGACGTCAACGCTCGCCTCCTGGCCGCCGGCGGTCGGAGCTGACGCGCATGAGCCGGCTCACCGGACCGACCGCGGAGGACTGACACGCCTATGTTCGCCAAGATCCTGATCGCCAACCGCGGAGAGATCGCGCTCCGGATCCTCCGCACGTGCCGGGAGATGGGGATCCGGGCGGTCGTCGCGCATTCGACCGCCGACGCCGGGTCGCTTCCGGTGCGCCTGGCCGACGAGAGCATCTGCATCGGGCCCGAGGACAGCGCGCAGAGCTACCTCAACATTCCGCGCCTGATCGCCGCCGCCGAGGTGACCGAGGCGGAGGCGATCCATCCTGGATACGGCTTCCTCGCCGAGAACGCGACGTTCGCCGAGATCTGCCGGGCCTGCAGCATCCGTTTCATCGGCCCGAGCCCGGAGGTGATCCGCCTCCTGGGTGACAAGGTCCGCGCCCGCGAGCTGGCGCGCAAGTCGGACGTCCCTCTCCTGCCCGGCAGCGACGGGGCGGTGCGCGACGCGGGTGACGCGCGGGGGGTCGCGGAGGCCCTCGGGTATCCGGTCCTCCTCAAGGCCTCGATGGGCGGCGGCGGCCGGGGAATGCGGATCGTCTGGGAGGCGGATGCCCTGGAGGCGGCCGTGCGGACCTGCCAGAGCGAGGCGGCCGCGGCGTTCGGGTCCTCGGAGATCTACATCGAGAAGTACGTGGAGGGCGCGCGCCACGTCGAGGTGCAGATCCTGGCCGACGGGCGAGGCCAGATGGTCCACCTGGGCGAGCGCGACTGCTCCATCCAGCGGCGGCACCAGAAGCTGGTCGAGGAGTCGCCCTGCCCGCGGATGTCGGACGCGGTGCGCCGAGCCCTCACCGGCGCGGCCCTCCGCCTTTGCCGGGCCGCGGGCTACGAGAGCGCCGGGACGGTCGAGTTCCTGCTCGATCCGAGCGGAAGCTTCTACTTCCTGGAGGTGAACACGCGCATCCAGGTCGAGCACCCGGTGACCGAGGCGGTGACCGGGATGGACCTCATCCGCGCGCAGATCCTGATCGCGGCCGGCGAGCCGCTGGGGCTCCGGCAGGAGGACGTCGTCCTTCGCGGGCACGCGATCGAGTGCCGGGTGACCGCCGAGGACCCGGTGAGCTTCACGCCGAGCCCCGGCCGCATCACGGCCTACGTGGCACCCGGCGGACTGGGCGTACGGGTCGACAGCCATTGTCTGACCGGGTACACCGTGCCCCCCTACTACGACTCCCTCGTGGCGAAGGTCATCACGCACGGCGCCGATCGGGCGGAGGCGCTGGCCCGGATGCGGCGGGCGATGGCGGAGTTCATCGTGGAGGGGATCAAGACGACGATCCCGCTCCACGCGCGCCTGCTGGCCGACCCCCGGTTCGTTTCCGCGGACTACTCCACGACGTTCCTCGAGTCCGGGCTCTGAAGGGCGGCGGCGTGCCGCGCGCCCCGGCCGCCGCCGGGCTCGCGCCGGGTGGGCCGGGATGGCGGGCGCTCGTGGCCGTCGTGCTGGCGGCGGGCGCGGCGCTCCGGATCACCCGGTTCTGGGCCCCCGAGCTGTGGCTGGACGAGTACGCGACGCTGTTCGACGTGGCGGGCGCGTGGGGCGAGGTGGCGGCGCGCGTCGCGCAAACCGAGGCCACGAGCCCCTTCTACTACTTCGTGGTGAAGCTCTCCGCCGAGCTGGTAGGGTACGGGCCGCTCGGGCTCCGCCTCCCGTCGGTGCTGGCGGGTCTCATCGTGCTGGGGGCGACCTACCCGCTCGCGTGCCGACTCTTCCACGACCGCCATGCCGCCCTCGTCGCCCTCATCGCCGTCGCCGTCAACGAGCGCCTGATCTGGTACGGGCAGAGCGCGCGCACCCACGGGCTGGCGCTGGCGGCGGCGGTGCTGTCGTTTCTCGCGTACGCGGCGCTGTGGCGGACCGAGCGGACCCTCACGCGCGTCGGATGGGTGCTGGCCACCGCGAGCGCGGTCTACGCCAACTACCTGTTCGGCGTCATCGCGCTCGCCCAGGCGCTCCACCTGGCGGCCACCCGAGGCGTGCAGGGCCTGGTCCGGCGCCCGTGGGGCCCGTCCTGGCTCGTCCTCGGCGCGACCCTCCTCCCTCTGGGCGCGCTCTTCGCAGGCGTGTTCGCGCGCCGGAGCTCCTACGACTGGCTCCGGCCCGCCGTCCCGCTGGCCCCGGTGCGGGTTCTCGTCGACCTGCTCGACCCGTGGGTCTTCTCCGCGGTGGCGGTCACTGTCCTGACGCTGGGCGTCGTGGAGCCCCTCCGCCCGGCCCGGCGGGGCCCCGTCGGCGCCCTCTTCCTCTGGCTCCTCGTGCCCATCGTCGTCTTCGGCGCCGTGCCCCCGCTGCTCGGCGTGAGCCTTCTCTACTCGCGCTACGTCATCGTGGCGGCGCCGGCCGCCGTCCTGGTCCTCGCGTGGTGCGCGGCGAGCGTCGGTCGGCACCGCCTGCTCCGCTGGCTCCCGGTCATCGTGCTGGTCTGCACCACGGTCGCCTGGAACCACCTGCCGGCGCTGCAGGAAACCCGGACCTTCGCGCAGTGGCCGCCGGCGGGATGGAACGCGGTCGCCGGCCACCTGACGCGCCACGCCGCGCCCGGGGAGATGGTGCTCGTCAGCACCGACTACGCCCTGGCCGACGAGGTCGCGGACCCGGTCCGCGGGGCCATGGTCGGCCGCTTCCTCGCGTGGCCGGTGGCGAGCCATTTCCCGGCCGGCCGCCGAGACGACTTCGTGGGGCTCCCGCTCTCGGCCACGCCCGCCACCCTCGCCTACCTCGAGCGGCGGCGTCGCGCGCGCGGGGAGCGCGGCGCGTCTGGGTCGTCGGGGGCGGCGCCGTCGTGCGCTACGTGACGGAGGTGCTCCTGCCCGCCGCCGGCTTCGTCCGGCGCCCGGAGACCGTGCACTCGGGCATCCGCGTGATCCCGATGGAGCGTCCGTAGGGGCCATCGGGGAGACGGTGGCTCGCACCGCGGAGTGCGGCGGGACCTGCCCCGCCGGAGGTTGTCGGCGTGGAGGCTCCGGGAGGGGGCGTCGCCTTGACACCCCCGGGAGCGCATAGTAGCGTACGGGCCACTCGATTCCCGGGCAGCGCGGCCCACGTAGCGACAGATGAGCGAGTCGAGGCTCGAGGCGAGGTGGGCGCCGTCGGCCCGCCTCATGACATCCAGTCCTGGACCCCAACGTCACGCAGGAGGAGGTTGGTTATGCGAGGGAAGTTGCTCGCAGTGCTCGGCATCGGGGCGCTCGCCGTCGCGATCGCCGGGCCGGCGGACGCCCAGCAGTGTCCGAAGGGCAAGCTCAAGATCTACACGTCGTGGCCGATGCAGGGCGCGATGATTCCCGAGAGCACCGGCATGAAGAACGGCGTCGACCTCGCGGTTGCCGACGCCGGCGGGGTTGTTGCGGGGTATTGCCTCGAGGTCGTGAACCTGGACGACGCGTCGCCGCAGACGGGCAAGTGGGACGGCGCCGTCGAGGCCGAGAACGCGAACAAGGCGGTGGCCGATCCCCTGGCCATCGTGTACATCGGCACGTACAACTCGGGCGCGGCGAAGGTCTCCATCCCGATCAACAACCGCGCCAGCATGGCCCAGATCACGCCTGCCAACACGTACCCCGGGCTCACGAAGAAGCGCGGGGCGGCGCCCGGCGAGCCGGAGATCTACCGGCCCATGGGCTTCGTGAACTACTTCCGGCCCGTGCCAGCCGACGACATCCAGGGCGCGGTCGGGGCGAAGTGGGCGAAGCAGCGCGGGCACAAGAAGGCGTTCATCATCCACGACCAGGAGCTCTACGGTAAGGGGATCGCCGACGTCTTCGACGCCGCGGCCAAGAAGCTCGGGATCCAGGTCGTCGGCAACGAGGGCATCGACTTCAAGCAACCCGACCAGAAGCCCGTCCTGACCAAGGCCCGGGCGGCGGGTGCCGACTTGATCTACATGGGTGGCGTGGTCGACACGGGCGCCCCGATCGTGATCCGCGGCATGAAGGAGCTCGGCCTGGTGTCCGCGCGGGGCGTCAAGTTCATCGGCCCGGATGGCCTCCTCGAGGAGGAGGTCCTGAAGGGCGCGACCTGCGACGCCGCGATGGTGACCGACATGCGGATCACCTTTGCCAGCCTCCCGTTCGAGAAGCTGAAGGGCGTCGGGGCGAAGACGTATGAGGCTTACAAGGCGAAGTACAAGATCGAGCCCACCGCGTATGCGCTGTATGCGAACGAGGCGGCGCGGGTGGCCTTTGACGGCATCAAGCGGGCCGCTCCCGCGCTCGACAAGGCCATGGCCGCGAAGGACTTGAAGGCGGGGCGCGAGGCCGTCCGCCAGGCCATCGCCGGCACGAAGAACTTCGACGGCCTGAACGGGAAGTGGAGCTTCGACGAGAACGGCGACACCACGCTCGAGAACATGTCCGGCTACAAGGTCGTCAAGGCCGACACGCCGCTCGGCTGCAAGTTCGAGTTCGAGACCATCCTGGAATAGCGCGATCCCGGACGGGCGGCGGGGGCGACCCCGCCGCCCGCTCGGCAGCGCCCGACCCGTCCCCCCGCGCGCATGGAGTGGTACGAGGTCCTCGTCCAGCAGACCATTAATGGTCTGACCCGCGGCGCCGTCTTCGCTCTGATCGCCCTCGGCTACACGATGGTCTACGGGATCATCGAGCTGATCAACTTCGCCCACGGCGACGTGTTCATGCTCGGGCTCTTCCTGTCGCTCGCCATCTTCACGGTGCTCGGGATGGCCCGAACGCTCACCGGATGGGAGCTGGTGACCATCCTGCCCCTGGTCTTCCTGCTGACCATGCTCTTGACGGGTCTGATCAACGTGGCGATCGACCGGCTGGCGTACAAGCCCCTCCGGCGCTCGCCGCGCCTGGCGCCGCTGATCACCGCCATCGGCGTCTCCTTCGTGATCGAGAACCTCGCCATGCTCGTGGTCGGGCCGGCCCCCGTGCCGTACCCGGACGTGTTCCCCTCGGTCGACATCCTCTACGAGTGGCTGGGGTGGGACACCAAGGTGTTCGTGACCACCAAGGACCTGCTCGTCGTCGGCGCCACCGTGCCGCTGATGATCGTCCTCCAGTACTTCGTCACGCGGACCGGCTGGGGGCGGGCGATGCGCGCGACCGCCCAGGACCGTGAGACCGCAGAGACCATGGGCATCAACGTCGAGAAGACGATCCTCCTCACGTTCTTCATCGGCGGCGCCCTGGCCGGCGCGGGGGGCTCATCCAGGGCCTCTACTACAACATCGGCACCTACTACATCGGGTACCAGGCCGGGCTCCGCGCGTTCACGGCCGCCGTGCTGGGCGGCATCGGGAACATGCCGGGCGCGGCGCTCGGCGGGATCGTGATCGGCTTCCTGTCGGCGTGGAGCGACCAGTACATCTCGGCCCGCTGGACGAACGCCATCGTCTTCTCGATCCTCATCCTCGTCCTGGTCTTCCGCCCCCAGGGGCTCCTGGGCGAGCGGACCCCCGAGAAGGTCTAGACGCGTGAGCACGGCCGAAGGCGCGCGCCGCGGCACGCCCGCGCTTCGCTGGGGCCTGCTCGTCGCCGTGCTGATCGCCTACCCCTTCGTGGACCGCTCCATCTCGCCCATCCACACCGTCCACGCCGTCTCCGACGCGATGATCTACGTGCTCCTCGCGCTCGGGCTCAACATCGTGGTGGGCTGGGCCGGGCTGCTCGACCTCGGGTACGCCGCCTTCTTCGCCATCGGCGCGTACGCGATGGGGCTGCTGAACTCCCCGGTGCTGGGCTCGCCGCTCTACGGCCACGGCTGGAGCTTCTGGGTCTGCATCTGGATCGCGGCGCTCGTCTCGGGGACGCTCGGGGTGATGATCGGCGCCCCGACCCTCCGCGTGCGCGGCGACTACCTGGCCATCATCACGCTGGCGTTCGGCGAGATCATCCCGGTCGCCATCCGGAACCTGGGCGACGTCACGATCGAGATCGGGGGCGTGAAGGTCGTCGAACGCCTGAACCTCACGGGCGGCGAGAACGGCGTCAACCCCGTCGGCCGGCCGTACCTGCCAGGGGTGGACTTCGATACGGATCCGATCTCCTGGTACTTCCTGATCCTCGTCGTGGGCGCGCTGACCCTGTTCGCGATGAACCGGCTGCGCGACTCGCGCCTGGGGCGGGCGTGGATGGCCATCCGGGAGGACGAGACCGCGGCCGACTGCATGGGCGTCAACCCGATCAAGACGAAGCTCCTGGCCTTCGGCCTCGGCGCGTCGTTCTCGGCGTTCTCGGGCTCGATCTACGCGGCCAAGCTCCAGGCGATCACGCCCGGGGCCTTCGAGTTCCAGGTGTCGATCATCCTCCTCTGCATGGTCGTGCTCGGCGGCATGGGCAGTCTGAAGGGCGTGATCCTGGGCGGCATGCTGATCACGCTGTTCGACCGCCTGCTGCTGGCCGAGATGACGCGGCTGGTCCGGTGGTTCGGGCAGACCGTGGGCATCGCCGCGCTCACGACGGTCGACCTCTCGCTCTGGCGCTGGTTCTTCTTCGGGCTGGGCCTGATCCTGGTCATGCTCTTCAAGCCCGAGGGGCTGGCCGGCCGGCGGGTGCGCCCCTCGGCGGTGGTCGTGGACGAGCAGGAGGAGGCGGCGGCACTCGTGGAGGCGCCCGCCGGGCCGCGCGCCGCCGACATCCCGGCCTGGCTCCGAGAGCGCCAGTCCGCGGGCGGCGGCGCCCGGCCGCTCCTCGAGGCGCGCGGCATCCGGAAGGCCTTCGGGGGCCTGGTCGCGGTGAACGACGTCGACCTGGTGATCCCCGAGCGGACGATCGTCGGCCTCATCGGCCCGAACGGGGCCGGGAAGACCACGTTCTTCAACGTGGTCACGGGCCTCCTCCGGCCCGACTCCGGCGAGATCCGATTCGACGGTCAGGACATCGTGGGCCTCCGTCCCGAACGCCATCGTCGGCCGGGGCATCGCCCGGACGTTCCAGTCGATTCGCCTCTTCCAGAACATGACGGTCCTCGAGAACATCCTGGTGGGCGAGCACTGCCGTCTCAAGGCGAGCGTGGCCGGGGCCGTGATCCGGCCCGCCCGGGTCGTCGCCGAGGAGGCGCGCGCCCGGACCCGGGCCCGGGAGCTCCTGGCGTTCGTCGGCCTCGGGGACAAGGCGGAGGATCTCGCGCGGAACCTGCCCTACGGCGACCAGCGCCGGCTCGAGATCGCCCGGGCGCTCGCGACGGAGCCCCGACTCCTGCTGCTCGACGAGCCCACCGCCGGGATGAACCCGCGCGAGACCGACGCCCTCACCGACTTCATCGACCTCCTCCGCCGCGAGCTCGGCATCTCGGTGCTCCTGATCGAGCACCACATGGAGGTCGTCATGGGCATCTCGGAGCGGATCACGGTGCTCGACTACGGCACCCGGATCGCCGAGGGCCCGCCCGCGCAGATCCAGCGGGATCCGAAGGTGATCGAGGCCTATCTCGGGAAGGGCTACGAGGCCGAGCTGGCTTCCGCATGAGCCCTCTCCTCGAGCTCGCCGACGTCCACACCTACTACGGGAACATCCGGGCGCTCAAGGGCGTGTCGCTCGCGGTCGGCCGGGGCGAGATCGTCACGCTGATCGGGTCGAACGGGGCGGGCAAGACGACGACGCTCAAGACGATCATGGGCTCCGTCCGGCCGGTCCGCGGCACGGTCAGCTTCGACGACAAGCGCATCGAGTCCCTGCCCACCGACCGTCGCGTCCACCTGGGGATCGCCCAGTCCCCGGAGGGGCGGCGCATCTTCCCCCGGATGAGCGTGATGGAGAACCTGGAGCTCGGGGCCTTCGCGCGAAGCGACAAGCCGGGGATCCAGGAGGACCTGGGCCGCGTGCTCACGCTGTTCCCGCGGCTCAAGGAGCGCCTCGCCCAGAAGGGGGGCACCCTGTCGGGCGGCGAGCAGCAGATGCTGGCGATGGGCCGGGCCTTGATGGCGCGTCCCACCGTGCTCCTTCTCGACGAGCCCTCGATGGGGCTCTCCCCGATCCTCGTCGAGACCATCTTCCAGATCGTCCAGGACATCAACCGCCAGGGGACGACCATTCTCCTGGTCGAGCAGAACGCCCGCATGGCCCTTCGCGTGGCGCATCGCGGGTACGTCATCCAGACGGGCCGCATCGTGCTGTCGGGCTCCGGCTCGGAGCTCCTCCGGTCCGACGTCGTGCGCAAGACGTACCTCGGCGAGAAGTAGCGCGCCCGTGGCCGGCGGGCCCGTCCATTTCGAGGAGTTCGCCGTCGGCGCGCGCTACCGGACGCTCGGGCGGACCGTCTCCGACTTCGAGATCCTCCAGTTCGTGACGCTGACCGGCTTCACGGAGCCGCTCTTCATGGATCTCGAGTACATCCGGCGGGAGAGCGTCTTCGGCGCGCGGGTCGCGCCCGGGGTGCTCACCTTCGCGCTCGCGGAGGGCCTGACGCTCCAGACGGGCATCCTGCACGGGACGGGTCTGGCCCTCCTGTCCTACGACGTCCGGGTGCTGGCGCCGGTGCTGGCGGGCGACACGATCTCGGTCGAGATCGAGGTCGTCGACCGGCGCGAGACGAAGAAGCCCGATCGGGGCGTGGTCACCTTCCGCCACCGGATCGCCAACCAGCGGGGCGAGGCGGTCATGGAGGCGACGATCACCCGGATGATCAAGCGGCGGTCCGCATGACGCGGTCCGCCGACGTGGTGATCATCGGGGGCGGGGTGACGGGCTGCTCGATCGCCTTCCACCTCGCGGAGCAGGGCGTGCGCGACGTCCTGGTGCTCGAGCGGCGCTTCCTCGCGGCGGGCGGCACCGGCCGCTCCGTGGGGGTCATGCGCCAGCTCTACCCGACCGAGGCGACCTCCCGGATGGTTCTCCACTCGCTGCGCGTCTTCCAGCAGTTCCGGGAGATCACCGGCGGCGACGCGGGATACGTCCAGTGCGGCGCGCTCCTGGCGGTGGGGCCCGGGCAGCAGGACGCGCTCCGGCAGACGGTGGAGGCGCAGCGCGCGCTCGGCATCGACACGCGCCTCGTCGGGCCGGACGACATCCGGACGCTGGAGCCCCGGATCGACCCGTTCGCGGTCGGGGCGGCGGTCTGGGAGCCGGAGTCCGGCTACGGCGACCCGACCGGCGTGACGGCCGGCTACGCCCGGGCGGCCTCGCGCGCCGGCGTCACCATCGAGCAGGGCGCCGAGGTGGTGGGCCTGGACGTCGCCGCGGACCGGATCGCGGGAGTCCGCCTCGCGAGCGGCGAGCGGATCGCCGCGCGGGTCGTCGTGAACGCGGCCGGCCTCTGGTCCCCCGCGGTGGCGAGGCTGGCGGGCGTGACGCTGCCGATCGTCGTGGGCCGCCACCCCGTCTTCGTCGTCCAGCGGGCGCCGGACTTCGGCCGCCCGCATCCGGTGTACCTCGATCTCGCGAGCGGCACGTTTCTCCGCCCGGAGACGGGCGGGCTCACGCTGACGGGCTTCCTCGACGCGGACGAGCCGAGCCACCCGATGGATCCCGAGGCCCTCGGCGGCGACGTCGCCTTCGACGAGGTGACCCGGATCATGGAGCGGGCCAGCCGCTGCGTCCCCGCGCTGGCCGAGGCGCGCTACCAGCGGGGCTACGCCGGCGCCTTCGACATCACCCCGGACTGGATGCCGGTGCTCGACGAGACGCCGGTCGAGGGACTCTACGTCGCCGCCGGCATGTCCGGCCATGGCTTCAAGCTCTCCCCGGCGGTGGGCCGGATGGTGGCCGACCTGATCACACGGGGGGATTCCGACCTGGCCGACCTCGAGGCCTTCCGGCTCGATCGCTTCACCGCCGGGCCGCACGCGGACGGCGGCGCCTTCTCCCACTCGTATCTTCGTTAGCTCGCGCTGACAGGCGGCTGATCGGCCCGCGCCCGGGCCCTGGACTGCCTGCACGCGACGTTTCCGGCGGACGGGCGGGCGGGGGTAGAGTGGGCCCGCATGCGCGTCGACTTCGTGGCCCTCGTCGCCGCGGCCCGAGGCACATGAGCCGCGCTCCCCGAGCGCCACTCGGCGTCGCTCGACTGGGGCGCCGGGCTCGCCGTGGCCGGCGTGACGGCGCTCGTCTTCGCCCGGTCGCTCGGGCATGGGTTCGTCGCGTGGGACGACGAGATCCTGCTGGGCGACAACCCGGCGTACCGGGGCTTCGGCTGGGCCCAGCTCCGCTGGATGGCCGGCAACGTCCTCCTGGGCCACTACGTGCCGGTCACCTGGCTGTCCTTCGCGATCGACCACGCGGTCTGGGGGCTCCAGCCCGGCGGGTACCACCTCACCAACGTCCTCCTCCATGCGGGGAACGCGGCGCTCGTCTGTGTGCTGGCCGGGCGGCTGGTCGCCGCCGGCGCGGACTGGGGACCCGCGGCCTGTCGGGTCGCCGGCGTGGCCACGGCGCTCCTGTGGGCGCTCCATCCGCTTCGCGTCGAGGCCGTGTCGTGGGTGACCGGTCGGCGGGACGTCCTGTCCGCCTTCTTCCTCTTCCTCACGCTCCTCGCGTACCTGAAGGCCGTGGAGGCGGGCGCGCGCCGCCGCCTCACCTGGCTCGTCGTCGCCGTCTTCGCCCACACCCTCGCCCTCGGCTCGAAGGCGGTCGTGATGGTCCTGCCGGTCGTCCTGCTCGCCCTGGAGGTGTATCCCCTTCGCGGGCTGCCGCCGGACCCCCGCCGCTGGGCCGACCGCAGCTTCTCCGGGGTCTGGGCGAGGCTCGTGCCCTTCGCCGTCCTGGCGATCCCGGGCGCCGTCGCCTCCTACGTGGGTCAGGACCGGGGGTCCGGGATGGTCGTGCTGGGGGTCGAGCGATGGCTCGACAAGGTCCTGACCTCGCTCGGGTTCCACCTCGAGCACACCCTCGTGCCCATCGGGCTTTCGCCCCTCTACGAGCTGCCCAGGGTCAGCGATCTCCGCGCGCCGCGCTACTGGATGCTCGCCCTCGTCCTCGCGATCCATCAGCGCCCTGGTTCTGGCGCTCCGGCGCCGCTGGCCCGCGGGACTGATCGCGTGGATCTGGTACGTGGCGTTCCTGGCCCCGGTCACGGCGATGGCCCACGTGGGACCCCAGATCACGGCCGATCGCTACAGCTATCTGCCCGTCCTCGGCCCGCTGCTGCTGGTGGGGACGGCGGCGGGCGCCCTGGCGGAGGCGGCCCGCGCCGGCCGCGTGTCGCCTGCGGTCGCGCGGGGTCTCGGGGTCGGCGGCGTCGCCGTGCTCGCCGGTCTGGCCGGGCTCACGTGGCGCCAGCAGGGCGTGTGGCAGGATACCGGCCGCCTCTGGACGCACGCGGTGACCGTGACGCCTCGCTGCGTCCGCTGCCACGTGAGCCTGGCGAACTGGCTGGCGACCCAGGGCCACCCGGAGGCGGCCATCGAGCACTACGAGCGCGCGCTCGCGCTCGATCCCGCCCGGACCGACCTCCGCACGAACGTCGGGCTCGCGTTGATGCGGCTGGGACGCCCGGCGGACGCGATCCCGCACTACGAGGCGGCGCTCGCGCAGGTCCCCGACCGGGTCGCCGCGCGCCTGAGCCTGGTCACGGCGCTCGTCGCCGCCGGACGGCTGTCGGACGCGGTGGCGCGCCTCGACGAGGCCGTGCGCTTCGCCCCTCCGGCGGCCCTGGTCGACTACTTCCAGCAGGTCATGGTGTCGCAGCCGACGGCGCCGGTCCCGCGGCTCGGCCTGTTCCAGGCCTACGTCCATGCCGGAGATGCCGTGCGCGCGCGCGAGGCCTACGATGCGCTCGCCCGTCTTCACCCGGGGCTCGCCAGCCGGGCCGGCCCCGCGCCGCTCCGCCCGTGACGCGGCGGTCTCTGGTCCTGGCCGTCGGGTGGATCGCGTCGATGCTGGGGACGGGCGCCTGGGCCGAGGCAGCCGACGCCGACCCGCCGGAGATTCTGGACGTGGCGGTGTTCGGACGGCTGGCCGTCGGTCGCGAGGGGGAGGCGCGCCTCACGTACCGGGCGCGGCGCGCGAACGTCGTCGCGGTGGTCCAGGCGGTCGAGGACCTGGACGGTGTCCGCCGGGGGAGCCGGCAGCGGGAATTCGGCGTGGTCGCCGCCGCGTTCGGCCGCGAAGAGGGCGAGCTGATCGTGCCCCTGGCGTTCGAGACCCCCGGGCGCAAGCGCGTGGTGCTCACGCTCATGACCGACGAGCGCGAGGAGAGCGAGCCGGCGAGCATCGAGATCGAGGTCCTTCCGTAGACCGCCCCTCGAGCCCCGGCGGTTGAAAATGAGCAGGGGCGAGGGGATAATAGCGACCGTTGCGCACCCACCTGGCCCGAGAGGAACGCGCGCGATGACCCAGCCGGAGCCCGCCCTGAAGCGCACTCCGCTGCACGCCGCCCACGTCCGGGCCGGGGCGCGCATGGTCCCCTTCGGGGGATGGGACATGCCCGTGCAGTACGCCGGCATCATCCAGGAGCACCGGACCGTCCGCGGCGCCGTCGGCTGCTTCGACGTGAGCCACATGGGCGAGTTCGAGTTCCGGGGGCCGGACGCGACCGTGGCGCTCCAGCGGCTCACGACCAACGACGTGGCGGCGCTCGAGGTCGGCCAGGTCCAGTACTCGCTGCTCTGCTACGAGGACGGCGGGATCGTGGACGACCTCACGCTGTACCGGCTCGCCGACGATCACTACATGATGACGGTCAACGCCTCCAACATCGACAAGGACTGGGCGTGGATCGGTCGCCACCTGGAAGGTCGGGTGGAGGCGCGGAACGCGAGCCAGGAGACGGGGCTCATCGCCGTGCAGGGGCCCCAGGCGGAGCGGCTCGTGGGCGGCCTGGCCGACGTGGACGTCACCGCCATCGAGTACTACCGGTTCGTCCAGGGGCGCGTGGCCGGTGCGCCCACCATCATCTCGCGGACGGGATACACGGGCGAGGATGGCTTCGAGCTCTACCTGCCCGCGGGGAGCGCCGAGCACGTCTGGGAGCGCCTCCTGGCCGACGGGAAGGGACTCGGCGTGGCCCCGATCGGGCTGGGCGCCCGGGACACGCTCAGGCTCGAGATGAAGTACGCCCTCTATGGCAACGACATCGACGAGACGACGAGCCCGCTCGAGGCGGGACTCGGCTGGGTCGTGAAGCCCGCGAAGGGCCCGTTCCTCGGCAAGGACGCGATCGAGCGCGTCCGCGCGGGCGGGCCCCGACGCCGCCTCGTCGGCTTCGAGATGGTGGAGCGCGCCGTCGCCCGGCACGGCTACCCGATACTTCACGACGGCACGGCCGCCGGCGTGGTGACCTCCGGTTCGTACGGCCCCTCGGTCGACCGCTACATCGGCATGGGCTACGTGCCGACGGCGCTCGCCGCGCTGGGCACCGAGATCGCGGTCGAGGTCCGAGGCCGTGGCCAGACCGCCCGCGTCGTCAAGACACCGTTCCATCCGCCGCGCGTCAAGCGATAGGAGAGATCCATGGCGACGTATCCGGCCGAGCTGCGCTATACCCGCGAGCACGAGTGGGCGAAGGTCGAGGGGAAGCGCGCACGCGTGGGGATCACCCACTACGCTCAGGACCAGCTGGGCGACGTCGTCTTCGTCGAGCTCCCCAAGGTGGGCGCCCGGGTGACCCAGATGCAGACCTTCGGCGTGGTCGAGTCGGTCAAGGCGGTCTCGGACCTCTTCGCGCCGCTCGCCGGCGTGGTCGTCGAGGTGAACCAGGATCTCACGCGAGAGCCCGAGCGCGTGAACCGTGATCCCTACGGCGGGGGCTGGCTCATCGTGGTCGAGCTGGCGAACCCCGCCGAGGCCGAGAAGCTGATGACCGCCCCGCAGTACGAGGAGTTCCTCAAGACCGCCGGAGGGCACTGAGCCGTGCGGCACGGCGAGGCGATGCGCTATCTCCCCACCACCGCGGCGCAGCGGGCCGAGATGTTGAAGACCATCGGGGTCGCCGACGTCGAGGCGCTGATCGAGCGGATCCCGGCGAAGGCGCGGCTCGGCCGCGAGCTGATGATCCCCGAGGCCATGGCCGAGAGCGACCTGGTCGCGCACCTCCGGGCTCTGGCGGACCGGAACGCGGACGCCGACCGCTACGTGACGTTCCTCGGCGGCGGCGCCTACGACCACTACATCCCGAGCGCGATCAACCATCTGCTGCTCAGGGGCGAGTTCTTCACCGCCTACACGCCCTACCAGCCCGAGGCGAGCCAGGGGACGCTGCGGACGATCTACGAGTACCAGACGATGATCTGCGAGCTGACCGGGATGGACGTCACCAACGCGTCCCTCTACGACGGCGGCTCCGCGCTGGCGGAGGCGGCGCTCATGGCGCACAGCGTGACCGAGCGGGACCAGATCGTCGTCTCCGGTGCGCTCTCGCCCCTGGCCCGCCGGGTGGTGGAGACCTACTGCGCCGGCCCCCGCCTGCCGGTGAAGATCGTGCCGTGGGCCGACGGCGTCACCGACCTCGACGCCCTGCGCAAGGTGGTGACCGCCAAGACGGCGTGCGTCATGGTCCAGTACCCGAACTTCTTCGGCTGCCTGGAGGATCTCGACCAGGCGGCCGCGATCGCCCACGAGCGGGGCGCGCTGCTCGTCGTGAGCGTGGACCCGGTCGCCCTCGCGCTCCTCCGGCCGCCCGGCGAGGCCGGCGCGGACATCGTGGTCGGCGAGGGACAGGGGCTGGGGAACCACCTCAACTTCGGGGGACCGTACCTCGGGCTCTTCTCCTGCCGGAAGGAGCTCGTGCGGCGGATGCCCGGCCGCCTGGTCGGCGCCACCGTGGACCGGGACGGGAAGCGCGGGTTCGTCCTGACGCTCCAGACGCGGGAGCAGCACATCCGCCGCGAGAAGGCCACCTCCAACATCTGCACCAACGTGGCGCTGATCGCCCTCGCCGCGACGATTCACACCGCACTCCTCGGCAAGGAGGGCCTGCGGCGCGCCGCGACCTTGTCCACGGCCAAGGCGCACTACGCCGCCGAGGCGCTGGGGCGGGTGCCGGGCGTGCGGCCGCGCTTCCCCGCCGCGCCCTTCTTCAAGGAGTTCGCGCTCCAGCTGCCGAAGAAGCCCGGGACGGTCCTGCGGGCGCTCCGGCGGCGGCGCATCCTCGGGGGCCTTGCGCTCGGAGACTACGACCGGCGTCTCAAGGACTCCATCCTCGTCGCCGTGACCGAGCGCCGGACCCGGGCCGAGATCGACAGCTACGCCGCGGCGCTGGCCGCGGCGGTCGCGTGAGGGGGACAGGGGCATGAGCCAGTACGACGGGCTCGTCTTCGAGCTGTCGGTGCCCGGCCGCGTAGGCCATTCGCTCCCGGACGCCGACGTTCCCGAGTCGGACCCGGCGCGCCTCTTGCCGGCGGCGCATCTCCGCCGCACGCCAGCGGCCCTGCCGGAGGTGAGCGAGTTCGACGCCGTGCGCCACTACACGCGTCTCAGCCGGCTGAACTACGGCCTGGACACGCACTTCTACCCCCTCGGCTCCTGCACGATGAAGTACAACCCCAAGCTCAACGAGGACATGGCGCGGCTCCCGGGCTTCGCGCGGCTCCATCCCCTCACGCCGGGCGACGCCTCGCAGGGCGCGATCCAGCTCATGGGCGAGCTGGGCGAGATGCTGGCCGAGATCGTGGGCATGGACGGCGTCTCGCTCCAGCCGGCGGCCGGCGCGCAGGGCGAGCTGACCGGGGTCCTGATGATCCGCGCATACCACCTCGACCGGGAAGGCACCCCGCGGAAGAAGGTGCTGGTTCCCGACTCGGCGCACGGCACCAACCCCGCATCGACGGCGATCGCCGGCTACCAGACGGTGCAGATCAAGTCGGACGAGAACGGCGAGGTCGATCTCCTCGACCTCGAGCGACATCTCGACGAGGACGTGGCGGCGCTGATGATCACCGTGCCGAACACGCTCGGCCTGTTCGAGTCCCGGATCCTCGAGGTGACGGGGCTCTGTCACGCGAAGGGGGCCCAGGTCTACATGGATGGCGCGAACCTGAACGCGCTCCTCGGCCTGACCCGGCCGGGCGACCTCGGGTTCGACGTGGTCCACATGAACCTCCACAAGACCTTCACCACGCCGCATGGGGGCGGGGGGCCCGGCGCCGGCCCGGTCGCCTTCAAGGCGCACCTGGCCCCCTTCATGCCGACGCCCATGGTGGCCCGAGAAGCGGATGAGTGGCGACTGGACTGGAAGCGGCCCAAGTCGATCGGCAAGGTCCAGTCCTTCTGGGGCAATTTCGGCATGCACGTCCGGGCCTACACCTACATCCGCACGATGGGACCGGACGGCCTGCGGGCGGTGTCGGAGAACGCGATCCTCAACGCCAACTACATCCGAGCCCGCCTCCTGCCGTACTACGACCTGCCCTACGAGGGGGCGTCGATGCACGAGGTCGTCTTCTCGGCGCGACGGCAGAAGGCGCAGGGCGTCTCGGCCACCGACGTCGCCAAGCGGCTCCTCGACCTCGGATTCTACGCGCCCTCCATCTACTTCCCGCTCATCGTCGAGGAAGCGCTCATGATCGAGCCGACCGAGACGGAGTCCAGGGAGACGCTGGACCAGTTCTGCGACGCGATGATCCAGATCGCCGGGGAGGCCGGGACGAGCCCCGAGGTCCTCCTGGAGGCGCCGGTCACGACGCCGGTGCGGCGACTCGACCAGACCCTGGCCGCGCGGCAGCCGAACCTCCGGTGGACGCCGCGGGAGCCCACCCGCTGAACGGGACGGACGCGAGTCGCGGCCCGGCGCCGCGGGGCACCCTCCACTGAGTGGGCGGTCGATGGGGTCGACGTGGCGCCTCCTGACCTCGGACCCCCTCGACGGCGCGACGAACATGGCGGTGGACGAGGCGCTGCTCCGCTCGCGCGTCCTGACGTCCGGGCCGCCCACCGTGCGGTTCTACGGCTGGCGCCCCCCGACGGTGTCCCTGGGCTACGCGCAGCCGCTCGACGGGACGATCGACCGGGACCGATGCGCCGCGCTGGGGATCGGGCTGGTCCGGCGGCCCACGGGCGGCAGCGCCATCCTTCACGAAGGGCCCGAGCGCGAGGTCACGTACAGCGTGGTGGCTCGTGAGGGCGACTTCGAAGGGGCGGACGACGTGCTGGAGACGTACCGCGTCATCGGCCAGGGCCTCGTCGCGGGGCTCGCGCGGCTCGGCGTGGCGGCCCAGCTGGCGCCGCTGGTCCGGGGGCGCTCCGAGCCGGGCGGCGCGCCGGCATTCTGCTTCCGGCGCACCGGCGCATACGAGATCGCGGTGGGCGGGCGGAAGCTGATCGGCAGCGCCCAGCGCCGGCAGCGGGGAGCGTTCCTCCAGCACGGATCGGTGGTGCTCGATGCCGATCCGGCCCGGATCCGCGCGGTGTTCCCCGCCGAGGTCGATCCCACGGGAGGCATGACGACGCTCGCGGACGCGCTCGGCGCGCCCCCGGCCCGCGACGCGGTCGTGGCGGCGCTCACCGTCGGCCTCGAGGTGGCGCTCGGGGTGTCGCTCGAGCCCGCGGGGCTCTCGCCGGACGAGACGGCGCTGGCGGACGCGCTCGTCCGGGCGAAGTACCGGTCCGACGACTGGACGACGCACGGCCGGCTGCCGGGCGCCGCGGACGCGATCCCGGCGGGCGCGGCCCGCTGAGACGCTCGCAGTGGACTGGGAGCGCCGGCCCCGGCCGGCCACACAAGGAGGCGCGATGAAGGTCGACGTCAGCGTGAAGGCCCCGGTCGCGGCGGTGGGTGACGCCCTCGTCCTCGAGCGCCATGCCGACGAGGACGGGCTCGGACCGGAGGCGCGTCGCGTCGACTCCGCCCTCGGCGGACTGCTCGCGCTCGCGCTGCGGGACCAGCGCTTCGAGGCCCGCGTCGCCGAGGTCGCGGATCTCCACACGGGGGGCAAGTTCGCCGTGAAGCGGGTCCTGGTCGTGGGGCTGGGACCCCGTCGCGAGTGCACGGCCGAGACCCTCCGGCGCGCGGCCGCGGCGGTGGCGCGCCGGGCGCGGGATCTCGCGGCGACGAGCCTGACGATCCCGGTGCTCGGGGGCCGCGCCCGAGGCCTCGGGATGGCCATGCGGGCCCAGGCGACGGCCGAGGGCGCGCTGCTGGGCCTCTACCGCTTCGATCGCTACAAGGAGAAGCGGCCGGGCGACCGGGCGCTCGCCGACGCTCACGCTCCTCGTCCCGACGGCCCGGGAGCGCGCGGCCGCCCGCGAGGGGGTGCTGCGGGCCGAGCTGGCGGCCGAGGCGACCTGCTTCGCCCGGGACCTCATCAACGAGCCCGCGAACCACGTGACGGCCACCGCTCTCGCCGAAGCCGCGCGCGCCATCGCGCGGGAGGCGGGCCTGCGAGTGCGCGTCTTCGATCGGGCCGCCTGCGAGAAGATGGGCATGGGCGCGTTCCTCGGCGTCAACCGGGGGAGCGTCGAGCCGCCGCAGTTCATCCACCTCGCGTACGTGCCGCGCGGGACGGCGCGGCGCCGGATCGCGCTGATCGGCAAGGGCATCACGTTCGACTCCGGGGGGCTCGATCTCAAGACCGCCGAGGGCATGGAGCGCATGAAGGGCGACATGTCGGGCGCGGCGGCCGTCCTCGGCGTCCTGAAGGTGCTTCCGCGGATCCGGCCGCCGGTCGAGGTGCACGGGCTCGTCGCCGCGACGGACAACATGCCGTCCGGCTCGGCCACCAAGCCCGGCGACGTCCTGCGCGCGATGAGCGGCAAGACGATCGAGGTCAACAACACCGACGCCGAAGGGCGACTGACCCTGGCCGACGCGATCGCGTACGCCCGCCAGGAGGTCAAGCCCGACGAGATCGTCGACATCGCCACGCTGACGGGCGCCGTCTCCGTCGCGCTCGGCAGCCTGTGCGCGGGGTCGATGTCCAACGACGCCGCGCTCCAGAGGCGGGTCCTGGCGGCAGGGGAGCGGGTCGGGGAGCGCCTCTGGCCGCTGCCCCTGATCGAGGAGTACCGCGAGGGGCTCCGAAGCGAGGTCGCGGACCTCCGCAACACCGGGCCCCGCCCCGGCGGCGCGATCACGGCCGGCCTCTTCATCCGCGAGTTCGCGGGGAACACCCCGTGGGTCCACCTGGACATCGCGGGCGCCGCCTTCACCGACAAGGATCTGCCGTACGCTCCGAAGGGCGGCGTCGGGTTCGGCGCGCGGACCCTGCTCGAGTTCGTGCTCGCCGCCGGCCAGGGGCCGAAGGCCGCTCGCGCCAGGCCGAAGGCCGAGAGGTAGAGTCACACCGCGTGGGCGGCGTCGATCTCCACACGCACACGACGGCCTCGGACGGGACGTATGCGCCCGCCGAGCTCGTGCGGGAGGCGGCCCGCCGCGGCGTGCGCGTCCTGGCGGTGACGGACCACGACTCGGTCGACGCGGTGAAGCCGGCGATCGAGGCCGCCCGGCAGCTCCCCCCGCTCGAGATCGTCCCCGGGATCGAGATCAACACCGACGAGCCCGGCGGCGAGGTCCACGTCCTCGGCTACTTCCTCGACCACGAAGCGGAGTGGCTCCGCGACCTGCTCCGCGAGTTTCGCGAGGAGCGGGCGGCGCGGGTGCACCGCATCGCGGAGCGTCTGGCGGCGCTCGGCTGCCCGATCGACGCCGCGGAGGTCCTGGCGCTCGTCGACGAGGGCTCCGCGGGTCGCCCGCACGTGGCCCAGGTCATGGTGCGGCGGGGCTATGTCGGTACGGTGCGCGAGGCGTTCGACCGCTTCCTCGCGGCGGGGAAGCCGGCCTACGTGCCGCACCGGAAGGTCACGTCGCGCGAGGCCTGCGAGATCATCCGCCGGGCGAGCGGGCTGGCGGTCGTCGCCCACCCGTGCTTCCACCCGGATCCCGAGGCGATGATCCGGAGCCTGGCCGACGCCGGTGTCCTCGATGGCGTCGAGTGCTACTACGCGGAGCACTCCCCCGAGCAGACGGCGCAGATGCTGGCCCTGTGCCGCGGACTCGGCCTCGTGCCGACGGGGGGGTCCGACTTCCACGGGCCTCGGGTCCGTGCCGCGACGCTCGGGCAGCCATCCGTGCCCTGGGAGGCCTGGGACGCGCTTCGCCGCCGCGCCGGGCGCTGACCCGCGGACCGCCAGCGCGGACCGCGCGCTTGACATGAGGAGGCCGGATCTCTACCCTCGGAGCACCATGAAGGCGCGTACCGCCGGCCAGACGGGCTTCGGATACTACTTTAGCCCGCTTCCGCCCGGCGGCCCCGTGCCGTAGCGCACACCGCAACCTACAGGGGCCACGGGCGGACCCGCCCGTGGCCCCTTTTTGTTTTTGGGCCCGCGCGGCGACCGCCCCAGGGAGGAGACGGACATGATCATCGTGCTGAAGGCTGGGGTAGAGGATCGCGAGATCGAGGACGTCTGTCGACGGATCGAGGCGCTGGGCCTCCGGGCGCACGTGAGCCGCGGCGAGCAGCGCACGGTGATCGGCGCCATCGGCGACGATCGCTTCAAGACGCGGCTCCAGGCGCTCGAAGCGCTGGAGTGCGTCGAGAGCATGGTGCCGATCCTCCAGCCGTTCAAGCTCGCGAGCCGGGAGGTGCACAAGGCCGACACCGTGGTCCAGATCGACGGCGTCGCGATCGGCGGCGGGCACATCGCGGTCATGGCGGGGCCGTGCTCCGTCGAGTCGTGGGAGCAGCTCCGGACGGTGGCCGAGGGCGTGAAGGCGGGAGGGGCTCACCTCCTCCGCGGCGGGGCCTTCAAGCCGCGCACCTCGCCATACGCCTTCCAGGGGCTCGAAGAGGAGGGGCTCCGCCTCCTCGCCGAGGCGCGCAAGGCGACCGGGCTTCCCGTCATTACCGAGGTCCTCGAGCCGGACAAGGTCGGCGTCGTGGCGGAGTACGCCGACGTGCTCCAGATCGGCGCGCGCAACGCGCAGAACTTCTCCCTCCTGCGGGAAGTGGGACAGTGCGGCAAGCCCGTCCTCCTCAAGCGGGGGATGGCGACCACGATCAAGGAGTTCCTCATGTCGGCCGAGTACGTCTTGGCGGGCGGCAATCCGCGCGTCATCCTCTGCGAGCGCGGCATCCGAACGTTCGAGACGGCGACGCGCTTCACCCTGGACCTCAACGCCGTGCCGGTGATCAAGAAGCTCTCGCACCTGCCGGTCGTCGTCGACCCGAGCCACGGGACGGGCCACTGGGAGTACGTGGCGCCCATGGCGAAGGCAGGTATCGCGTGTGGCGCCGACGGCCTCCTGATCGAGGTGCACCACCGCCCGGAGGAGGCGCTCTCGGACGGCCCCCAGTCGCTCAAGCCCGACAAGTTCGCCCGCTTGATGCGTGAGCTCCGCACCCTGGCCGAGGCGCTGGGCCGGACCCTCTGAGCCGCGCCGAGGGGTCGCCAGGGCCCGCGGGGGCCGTCCCCGGACGGAGCCTGCGCGGCCCTGGCCCGACCGGGGTGGCATAATAGCGTGAGGCTCCATGGCTTCACGGCGTCCGCTCGCGCGCTCCTGGCGGCGCCTCCGCCGCCCGACCCTCGCGCGCCTGGTATGCGCATCGCTCGCGCTCCATCTGGTCGCGGGGCTGGCGGCGCTGGTCTGGCTGACCGGGGAGCCCTGGCAAGCCGCCGCCGCCTTCGCGGGCACCCCTCATCGTGGAGCTGCCGCCGGCCGAGCCGGGGTCACCCCTGGTCCGTCCCGAGCAGCCACCGCCCCCCAGCAGGCCGCACCGGCGGCGCCCGCTCGACGCGCGCCGACGCCGAGCCCGCGCCTCCGACCGACCGCCGCCCGTGGCGGCTCGGCCGGCCCCGCCGGAGCCGAGCCCGCCCGCGCCCGTCACGCCGCCCCCGGCGACGCCCTGCGCCCCCCGCGCCTCCCGTCGTGGCCCGCGCGCCCGAGCCTCCGCCCCCTCCGCGCCCGGAGCCGACCCCCGAGCCGTCGGCGGCGCCCAGCCCCGGACCCCTTCGCCGGCGCCTCCGCCAGCGACCAAGGCGCCGGACCCCGCCCCGCCTCCGGTCGCCGCGCGGCCACCCGCCCCGGACTCAGGGGCGGCCCGCCCCGCGCCGGGCGGTCCCGCGCCGTCGGCCCCACCCTCGGATCCCGCGGAGTCCCCGTTCGCCGGGCGTCGCTTCTCGCTCATGGTCCCGCCGATCGACCTGCCGCCGCTGCAGGGCCCCTCGGGGCGGGGCGGCACCCGGCCCGAGGGCGCGGGCGCCGGAGAGTCCGGGTCGAGCAGCGACGGCCAGATCGCGGTGCCCCTGAACACCCCCGACCCCCGCTACGCGGCCTACTTCGCGGAGCTCAAGCGGCGGATCGAGGACAAGTGGATGTATCCCTCGGAGGCGGCCCGGAAGGGGCAGTCCGGTCAGGGCGAGCTTCGGTTCGTGCTGCGGAAGAACGGCACGGTTGGGACCGTGGAGATCGTCCACTCCTCCGGGGTCAGGGTGCTCGACGCCTACATCGAGAACGCCATCCGGCTGGCGCAGCCGTTCCCGCCGATCCCGACCTCCGTCGGGGAGGACGTCCTCCCGATCAGCATCAACTTCACCTACACGCTCCAGGGGTTCAAGCTCTTCGGGTTCCAGTGAGCCGCCCCCACCGACTGGTCCTGACCGTCCTGACTGGGAGACCCCGCTGAGCCGGCCGCTGCGCGTCGTCCTGCTCCTGGTCACCGGCTTGCTCTCCGCTTGCGTCGCGCGGGAGCCCGACCGGCCGCCGGTTCGCCTGACGTTCCTCCAGTTCAACGACCACTACCTCCTCGAGCCGGTCGACCGGGAGCGCCAGAAAGGCGGCATGGCCAGGATCGCGACGCTCGTCCTTCGGACGCGCGCCGAGTCGCCGCACACGCTGCTCGCGCTCGCCGGGGACACGATCTCGCCTTCCGTCATGTCGGCCGTGCTCCGGGGCGAGCAGATGGTCGCCGCGTGGAACCAGCTCGGGCTCGATGTCGCCACGTTCGGGAACCACGAGTTCGACTTCGGCCCCGCGACCTTGCTCGCGCGGATGCGCGAGTCTCGCTTCGCGTGGGTGTCCACGAATGTGCTGGACCGGGCGACCGGCCGCCCGTTCGGCGGCGCGCGCGCGACGCACGTGGTCGAGCGGGAGGGTGTCGCGGTGGGCTTCTTCGGACTGACGGTCCCCGACACCCCGCAAACTTCGAGCCCGGGCCCGGGGATCGAGTTCCGCGATCCCATCACGGCGGCGCGCGGCGCCGTGGCCGAGCTCACGGCGGGCCGCCAGCCGGTCGTCGTGGCCGTCACGCACCAGGACATGCCGGCCGACGAGCGGATGGCGCGGGAAGTGCCCGGCATCCACCTGGTCATCGGGGGCCACGAGCACGATCCGCTCGAGAACGTGGTCGGCGACACGCTGATCACGAAGGCCGGCGGCGATGGAGTCTTCGTGGTGCGCATCGACCTCCAGGTGACCCGCGGCGGCAAGGTGCTGGCCCGTCAGCATCGTTTCATCCCCGTTACGGCCGACCTGCCCGAGGACCCGGCGATGGCGGCCCTGGTGGCCCGCTACCAGGCGCGCCTCGGCGAGGCGCTGGGGGTGCGGATCGGCGAGACCCGGGTGCCGCTGGACGCTCGCAACGCCGCCCTCCGGACGGGGGAGACGAACGTCGGCAACTACATCACCGACGTGATGCGGGCTCGGCTCAGCGCCGATGTCGCGATCATGAACGGGGGAGGCATCCGGGGGAACCAGGTCGTGCCGCCGGGTGCGCTGAGTCGCGGGGACATCAACGCGCTCGTGCCGTTCCTCAACGTGCTGGTGAAGCTGGAGGTGCCGGGCCAGGTCCTCCTGGACGTGCTGGAGCGATCGGTCGCCGTCTACCCCCGGGAGTTCGGGGGGTTCCTCCAAGTCTCGGGGCTCACCTTCGTCTTCGACCCGTCCCGCCCGGCCGGCCAGCGGGTCGTGCGGGTGGTGGTGGGCGGCCAGCCTCTGAATCCCGAGCAGCGCTACACCCTGGCGACCGGCAGCTACACGGCGCAGGGCGGCGACGGCTACACGATGCTCGCCACGGCCAAGCCCCTGGTCTTCCCGGAGGACGGTCCGGGTCTCGCCGAGACGCTCCT
>CAWCVP010000007.1:0-66333 GCA_963799055.1 uncultured Candidatus Rokubacteria bacterium | reverse complement strand
GATAACGTCCGCCTGGCATCTTCGCTCCTCACCGTAACGAGACCCCTCTTGCTGCCACGGAGAGGGATCTCCCCCGCAGCCAACGAAGCTGCGGGACTAGAGGTTCCCGCTCCAACTTGACCTCGTTTTCTTGGCGGTTGCACGCGGGGAGCTGACCCGGGTCGGGCGCCCCTGCCTCATCGCCGCGTGCTATCCTGCCGCCGATGTCGCGTCCGGGCTCCAGGGAAGTCATCCACTTTCTGCAGGCCAGTCCCGTCTTCGCCGGCCTTCCAGCGCGAGAGCTCGAGTCGCTGGCGGCGACGGCCCGCGAGGAATCGTGTCGAGCCCGGGAGTACATCTTCCACGAGGGCGACCCGGCGCTCTGGCTGTGTCTCGTCAAGGCCGGTCACGTACGGATCGTGCGGCACTCCCGCGTGGGCAAGGACGTCGTCCTGGAACTCCTCGGTCCCGGCGAGATCTTCGGCGGGGTGGCGGTCATCGAGCGACGACCATACCCTGCGGCGGCCCAGGCCACGGAGCCGAGCGTCGTGGTGAAGATCCCGGCGGACGTCGTCGTGGGGCTCGCGGAGCGGCACCCGCCGGTCGTGCGCGAGATGGCGCTGCTGATCGGGCGCCGCCTCAGGGCGGCTCACGACTCGGTCACCCGATCCGTCGAGCCCGTGGAGGCGCGCCTGGCGGCCACGCTGCTGCGGCTGGCTGACCGGGAGGGGGTCGGCACCAAGGACGGGGTCGAGCTGCCGTTCCACCTGACGCGGCAGAGCCTGGCCGACATGTCCGGGACCACCGTGGAGACCGCGATCCGCGTGGTGAGCCGCTGGCTGCGGGACGAGGTCGTGGAAGACCGGGGTGGCCGGCTGGTCGTGCGGGACCGGGACGCCCTACGCGGCCTCGCCGAGGGAGATGCCGGGTAGTGGCCCTGTTCATCCGCTGGGTCCACGTCCTCTCGGCGATCACCTGGGTGGGCGGCATGCTGTTCATCGCGCTGGTCCTCGTCCCCACCGCTCGTGCGCTCGACGACGGCGGGCTCCGGACGCGCCTCATACAGGAGAGCGGATACCGCGCGAGGGTGAATCGCGCATCTTAGCCGAGCTCTTTCTCGGCTGAGCGGTCCCGTGACACCCAAACCACGACCCTGGGGGCATCGCGACGCTTGCCTGCCGCGGTGGCCTGCAGCATGTGTGATCCCCGTCATATCCGAGGAGAGGCTTGGCGGTTCACTCTGGTACCGAGGAGGGAGGAGCTATGAGACGAGGTGCGAGGGTCCTGGTGGTCGTCGCCTGGCTGGCTTTCGTCGCGACGGCGGGGATCCATGGTGTCAGCGCCGCCGCCGATCCGGGCAGCGCGGGTCACCGGCACATGGCGCAGACGAAGCCGGCGACGCCAGCCCCCAAGGCGCCGGCTCCCAAAGCGGCGGCCAGTACCGCCAAGGTGGCGAAGAAGAGCCCGGCCGCGGAGTACACACCGACGGCCCGCTTCCGCCTCCGGACCGAGCTGGCGGACGGGAAGATGGCATTCGTCGGAGTCGGCGGCGCCATCGATGGGATCGTCAATCCTCCGTTGCGGGTGGCCGAGGGCGAGGTCGTGCAGGTCACTCTCATCAACAACGACAACGTCGAGCACGACGTGGTGTTCCCCGAGTTCGACGCCGGCACCGACAAGGTCGCGCGGAAAGGCGCCAGCAGCGTCACCGTCTTCCGGGCGGACAAGAGCGGCGAGTTTCCGTACTTCTGCTCGCTGCCCGGCCACCGTCCGGCCGGGATGGAAGGCAAGCTCATCGTCGGGACCGGCAAGGGGCCGGTGGCCGCGCTGCCCCCTCCGTGAGCATCGTGCGCAGTCCCATGGACCTGCCGGGCCCGCCGCCCGCCGGCCCGCCCCGCACGTTCCAGGTCGAGCTCGAGGCGGTGGAGCTCGTCGGCCGGCTGGCCAACGAGACGACGTACAACTACTGGACGTTCAACGGCACGGTGCCGGGGCCGTTCCTGCGCGTGCGGGTCGGTGACACGGTCGAGCTGACCTTCAAGAACCGGAAGGACAGCCGGATGATCCACTCGGTCGACTTCCACGCCACGACCGGCCCCGGCGGCGGTGCCGTGGCGACCCAGACGCCGCCCGGCGAGACCAAGACGCTCCGCTGGAAGGCGTTGAACCCCGGGCTCTACGTCTATCACTGCGCCACGCCCATGGTGGCCAACCACATCACGAGCGGGATGTACGGGCTGGTCCTCGTCGAGCCCCCCGGCGGTCTGCCGAAGGTCGACCGCGAGTTCTACGTGATGCAGGGCGAGCTCTACACGGACCGGCCGTTCGGCCAGCCGGGCCACGACGAGTTCAGCGTGGAGAAGCTGCTCGCCGAGCGGGCGGAGTACTTCGTCTTCAACGGCGCGGTCGGCGCGCTCACGACGGAGCACCCGATGAAGGCCAAGGTCGGCGAGACCGTGCGCATCTTCTTTGGCGTGGGAGGGCCCAATGCGACGTCGTCCTTCCATGTGATCGGCGAGATCTTCGATCGCGTGTACAAGGAGGCCGCGGTGGGGTCGCCGCCGGCCACGAACGTGCAGACGACGATGGTGCCCGCCGGCGGAGCGGCAATCGTCGAGTTCAAGCTCGACGTGCCGGGCCGCTACATTCTCGTCGACCACTCGCTCTCGCGGCTCGAGCGAGGACTCGCAGGCTTCCTGGTCGTCGAGGGGGAGGCGAATCCGACGGTCTTTCATGGGACCGAGGGGGCCATGAGCGGCCACTGACACGGAGCGTACTCCCGAACTCGGCGCGCACAGGGACCAGGCGGCCCGGCGCTGGACCTGATGAACCGGATGCCCGGCTCGTCTCGAGCCGGGCAGTTCCGGCGGGCGCCGGGCACCCATGGGTCGACGCTCCGAGTCTCACTCCTCGCGCTGAAGAGGTGCCCTGCCGGATGCTGATTGCCGGGGCACTCGTTGGCGCAGTGGGCGTGGGATTGGTTGGCCTGCGGACCTATACGATCCCGACCGGGCTCGCGGCAGTATGAGGCCAGGGGTGTCCGCGACCGCGGCCGCCAAGCGGATCGAAAGGACGGCACCGATGAGGTGACCGTCCGTCATACGACGCGGGGTTCGGTGAACGCCGTCGGAGCCCTGTGTGTACCCGGTGACCCGTGAGGCGTCGGAACCAGCCCTCGCGGGCCCACGCGATCCAACGAGATTCGCGAAAACTCCTTGGCAAGTGTGGGTGGGAACGCACACCTCTAAGCATGGCCCAGGCCTGTCAAGCCAGAGGCCGCGGGTTCAAGTCCCGTCGACCCCGCCATATCTGACGCGTAGTTCGAGGGGGCGGCTCACCACCGCCCCCTTGGACTGTGCGGGATTCGTGCAGGTCCGTTCCTCAGCGGCCGTGTTCTCGACCGGGCCGATCGCTAGCGTCCGGTAGACGCTCGCGGCCTTGTGCCGTGGCCGGCTGATCCGCATGGCGACGGCCAAACAAACCCGCGCGCCAGCACCGCGCGCGGGCGTTGGACTTGATTGCTAGGCGGCGGGCGCCTCGTCGAGAATCTTGACGTCGACCATCTCGCGCCCCAGCTCCTGCGCCACGAGGTACGCGGCGTAGTCGTCATACATGACCAGCGCGCCGCTCTCGTCGCGGTAGACGTGCCACACCATCGCTCCTGCCAGGACGCGCTGGACGATGGCGGCGTGAAGCGAAGGCTCCTCGCGCAGTGATGTCCGGGCGCGATGGAGGGTCAGCGGGTGATGCACCCGAAGCGACGCCAGTGGGACTGTGCTCCGGACGGCGGACACCGTCCCCTGAATCAAACCGATCTCGAGCACTACGAGACGCTCATCTCTGGGCGAGTTGAAGTGGGCCGGCCCGTGAGGGCTCTTGGCAACCATCCGCGGTCTCTGACGTGGAGGATTCTGAAACTGACGCTTCCGTCGCATGGGGCCCCTTCCCTTCGATAGCGGTCATTCCAGCAGCGACCTCACCGGCGCGCCAACGGTCTTGGCGAGACGCTTTCAGCATCGGCAGGGACGGACTCTGGCGAACCCTGTTCGGCGACAACGGTAACTGCACGTGAAACAATAGTGTTAAGCCCTGCTCCTATCCTTGGTGCAGCGCGGGTAGTCGACGGCCGGTGGCGAGGACTGACTTCAGACTGCCTGTGTGCTTCCAGAGCCTACCAGGCTATTGCCCAGCGCGCCACGTGCCATTCCCACCGGGGGCCAGGCTGAGTGTACGGCAAGCGTGTGGGAACACCCACGGAGACCAGCCCAACGGCGGCCAACGCGACGGGCCGGCCGGGGCATTGTTCGGCCGCAGGTTACGGGCCATGCTGGTACGCCCGATGGAGCATGTCTCGCCTGTCAAGCCGGAGGCAGCCGGTTCAAGTCCCGTCGACCCGGCTGTCTCTCGCGCCACCCGACGAGCTGATCCAGCCGGCCGGCATGCCATCGGCCGGGTCGGCCCCGGACCGACGCGCCCGCCGCCGGCCGTCCTGACCCCGCATTGATCCTCGCCGCCTTCCGCATCCGCAGCTTCCGCTACCAGTGGTCCGCCGACCTCCTGACGTCCTGGGCGTTCGAGATGGAGACGCTCGTCCTCGGCTGGTACGTCATGGTCCACACCGGCTCGGTGCTGCTCCTCACCGTCTTCGCCTCGCTCCAGTACGTCGGCACCCTGGCCTCGCCGATGTTCGGGGTGCTGGGCGACCGCCTCGGGGGCCGGACGATGCTCTGCGCGATGCGCGGGATCTACCTGGGCCTGGCCGCGCTCGTGACGGGTCTCGCCATGGCGGAGTGGCTGACCCCGGGGTGGGTGTTTCTCGTCGCGGCTCTGGCCGGCGTCGTGCGGCCGAACGACCTCGTGATGCGGAACACGCTCATCGGCGAGACGATCCCGCCCGAGCACCTGATGGGCGCCCTCGGCCTGTCCCGCGCCACCATGGACTCGGCGCGGATCGCCGGCGCGCTCGCGGGGGCGGGCCTGTCCACCGCGCTGGGGATCGGCTACGCGTACCTCTTCGTCACGACCTTCTACGCGGCGAGCCTCGCGCTGACCTTCGGCGTGTCGCGGCGGCCGGTGGCCGCGCCGGCCGGCTCGCCCGGGCGCGCCGTCACGCCCGGCTCCTCCGGCTGGGGCGACCTCCGGGCTGGCCTGGTCCGTGTCCTGAAGACGCCGGAGCTCCTCGCCATGATGCTGCTGGCATTCCTGGTCAACCTGACCGCCTACCCGGCGTCGAACGGGCTCCTGCCGTATGTCGCCCAGCAGATCTATCGCGTGGACGCGACCGGCCTCGGCTGGCTCGTCGCGAGCTTCGCCCTCGGCGGGCTCGCGGCCTCGATCGCGACCGTCCTCACGGGCGGGCCCCGGCGCCCGGCGCGCGCCACGCTGGTCGCCACCGGGGCCTGGTACGTCGCGCTCGTGGGCTTCGGCCAGGCGGGGAGCATGGGCCCGGGAGTGGCGACGCTCCTCCTCGCCGGGTTCGCGCAGAACGTCGCCATGATCTCGATGGCCGCGACCCTGCTCGGCGCGGCGGGCGCGAGCTTTCGGGGCCGCGTCATGGGCGTGCGGATGCTCGCCGTCTACGGCCTGCCCGTGGGGCTCCTCGGGTCCGGCCTGCTCATCGAGCACCTCGGCTATCGGCTGACGGTGACGGTCGCCGCGATGCTCGGACTCGTCTTCACCGTCGCTCATCGGGTGTTCGGTGGCGGGCCCGGATCTGGCATTGACCGCGGCGGTGGCGACCGAGTCGACGGCGAGGAGCGCGGCGTCAGTGAGCATCGCAGGGCTCGGCAGCGCGTGGCGCCGCGGCGCCGGCGTCAGGCGCCGGGGCGCGCGTCGACGATCCCGGTCAGGCAGCCGATGCCGCCCGCCGCGCCCCGGCGGAGCTCGGCCACGGGCGTGGTGCGGCAGGCGAGGCCCGCCTTCTCGAAGAACCGCTCGAAGACCGGGTAGCCCTCGGCCATCAGGATGCGCCCCGGCCCGAGCGTGACGAAGTTGAGCGCCGTGGTCCGCTCGGGCGTGGGGCCCTCGGGCAGGAAGAGCACGCGGTAGCCGCGGGCGCGGAGCGCCTCGACGGCGGCCACGGCGAGGCGGCCCGGCCACGCGATCGCGAGGTCACGGTCCGCGATGCGGAGCGTGCCCATGAGATGCATCGCGCCCCAGGGCAGATCGACGGCGATCGTCTGGACGCCCATCTCGGCCAGGGTGGCCGAGACCTGGCGGACGCCCTCGGCGTTCGTGCGAAGGCCGCGCCCGACGAGGACCGTGCGGGCGTCGAGCCACATGGCGTCCGCGCCCTCGAACGTGCCCTGGCCCCGGATGGTCCGCACGATGGGGACCCCCAGGTCGGCGAGCCGCCGCGCCACCCAGCGCTCCTCGCCCGCGCGGACGGTCGAGGCCGGGCGTCCGAGGATCGCGCCCTCCGGCGTCAGGACGAACAGGTCGGCGCAGAACATGAGGTTCGGGGTGGGCGCCTCGGCCGGCTGGACGTAGCGCACGAGCACCCCTTCGTCCTGGTAGGCCTGGGCCAGGGCGTCGTGCTCCGCCGCGGCGCGCTCCGGATCGACCGGAGCGAGGAGCTGGGCGGCGTCGGGGTCCGCCACCCGGAGCTCGGCCCCCGGGCGGTGGAGGAGCACGGCGCGGAGCGGACCCCACTCGTCCTGCTGGCCGCACCGGCCCCAGAGCCTGCCGATCTCGTCCCGGAGCGGCGCGGTCCGCGGCGACCACGCCTCCCCGCCGTAGGCGGCGGCGTCGATCGGATCCAGCATGGGGGTCACGCTAGCAGACGAGGGCCGGGGGGCGCCACCGGGGCTGCCCGCGCTCGCCTCAGGCGCCGAGCCGGTCGGCCAGGTCCAGGAAATCGGTGGCGACCACGTCCCAGTCGGCCTCCGGCTCGAGGTCCGACGTCTGTCCCGGCCCGTGCTCCGCGGGGCGCGGCACGAACGCCGTGCGGAACCCGCAGGCGCGGGCGGCCGCGAGGTCGTAGTTGTGGGCGGCGACCATCAGGATCTGGTCGGGCCGGAGCCCCAGGAGCTCGGCCGCCGTCCGGTAGACCTCGGGGCGCGGCTTGTACCAGCGGGCGTTCTCGGCGGTGATGATGCAGTCCCACGGGAGCCCGGCGAAGCGCGCGAGGTGCACCATCCCGGCGAAGCTGCCGTTCGACAGCGGGGACAGGACGAACCGCGACCGGAGGCGCCGGAGACCGGGGACGGCGTCGGGCCAGGGATGAAGACGCCACCAGGCGCGGGTCAGGTGACCGCGGTCGGACTCGGACAGGCCGTGGATCTCGTAGCGCGGCAGGAGCTCGTCGAGGCGCCGCCGGTAGATCGCCTCGACGGTCGTCCACGGCCACTCGCCGCGGTTCACCCGGTCCATGCCCGGGCGGTAGCCGGCCTTCCACTCCGTGAGGAACGCCGTCCAGTCCACGTCGAGCCCGCGCGCCGCGCCGAACTCCGCCAGCTGGACGAGGACGCTGTCCCGCCAGTCGACGACGGTGCCGTAGGTGTCGAAGGTCAGCGCCTGGACGTCCAAGAGTCAAACTCGGGATCAGACCCCGACTTTGACTACCGCCGGAGCCGGGTGCGGATCCGCTCGACCGCCTCCTCCGTCTGATCGCGCCGGCCGAAGGCGGTGAACCGGAAGTACCCCTCGCCGCTCGGCCCGAAGCCGACGCCCGGCGTGCCGACCACGTGCGCCTCGGTCAAGAGCTTGTCGAAGAGGCTCCAGGAATCGAGGCCCGGCGGCGTCTTGACCCAGATGTAGGGCGCGTTCTCCCCGCCGTAGACGCGGAATCCCGCCGCCCGGAGCCCGTCGCGGATGATCCGCGCGTTCTCCATGTAGAAGTCGACGGCGGTCCGCACCTCTTTCCGTCCCTCGTCGGTGTAGCTGGCGGCCGCGCCGCGCTGGACGACGTAGGGCACGCCGTTGAACTTGGTGGACTGCCGCCGGAACCAGAGCGCGTGGAGACTCGACGGCTGGCCGCTCGCGGTGCGCCCCTGGAGCTCCTTCGGCACGACGGTGAACGCGCAGCGCGTGCCCGTGAACCCGGCGGTCTTCGAGAAGCTGCGGAACTCGATCGCGCACTCGCGGGCGCCCTCGATCTCGAAGATGGAGTGCGGCACGTCCGGGTCGCGGATGTACGCCTCGTAGGCGGCGTCGTAGAGGATGACGGCGCCGTGCCGGCGCGCGTAGTCCACCCAGGTGCGCAGCACGTCGCGGGGCATCACCGCGCCGGTCGGGTTGTTCGGGTAGCAGAGGTAGAGGAGGTCGACCGGACGGTCCGGGAGGGCCGGCCGGAAGCCGTTCTCGGCGGTCGCGGGGAGGTAGAGGAGGCGCGAGTACCGCCCGTCGGGCCCGGCCGTCCCGGCCCGGCCGGCCATGGCGTTGGTGTCCACGTAGGCGGGGTACACGGGGTCCACCAGCGCCACCTGCGCGTCGGCGGCGAAGATCTCCTGGATGTTGCCCGTGTCGCTCTTGGCCCCGTCGCTCACGAAGATCTCGTCGGTCGCCACGCGGACGCCGCGCGCGCCGTAGTCGTGGGCCGCGATGAGCTCGGTCAGGAACTCGTACCCGGTCTCCGGCCCGTAGCCGCGGAACGTCTCCGCCCGCGCCATCTCGTCGACGGCCTCGTGCATGGCGCGCACGACGGTCGGCGCCAGCGGCAGCGTGACGTCGCCGATGCCGAGGCGGATGAGCCGGGCGTCCGGATGGGCGGCCGCGAACGTCTTCACGCGCCGCGCGATCTCGGAGAAGAGGTAGGTGGGGCGGAGCGTGAGGTAGTGCTCGTTGATCCTGACCACGATCGTCTCCCGGGGTGTGAGGTGGTTGCCGCCGATTCTAGCACTGGTTGACGCGGCCGCCGCGGGGATCAGCCGCACGATGCGGGCGAGGGCTCGCCGCGCCCGCAGGCGGCCCCGGCCGAGGAGACGACATGGACACGCGGACGCGGAGCGCCCACGAGCTGGAGCTGGCAGGCGAAGGCCAGCCGGTACCTCGCCGGCGGCACCCTCGGCAACCTCGCGGAGGACGTGATCCTCGCGCGGGGGCGCGGCAGCCGGGTGTGGGACGTGAGCGGGCACGAGTACATCGACTACCTGCTCGGCTCGGGGCCGATGCTCGTGGGCCACGCGCACCCCGAGGTCCTCGCCGCGGTGCGGGAGCAGCTCGAGCGCGGCTCGACGTTCTTCGCGAACAACGAGCACGCCATCCTCCTCGCCGAGGAGCTCTCGAAGGCGATGCCGTGCGCGGAGAAGGTGCGCTTCTGCAGCTCGGGGACGGAGGCCACGCTCTACGCCATGCGCCTGGCGCGCGCCGTCCGGCGGCGCGACCGCATCCTGAAGTTCGAGGGCGGCTACCACGGGATGCACGACTACGCGGTGATGAGCATGAGCCCGCCGGCGCCGGGCGCGTTCCCGACGCCGGTGGCGGACTCGGCCGGGATTCCGCGGGCCATCGAGTCGACGATGCTGGTGGCGCCGTTCAACGACCTCGAGACGACCGCGGCCATCGTCGACCGTCACCGGGACGAGCTGGCGGGCGTGATCGTCGAGCCGTTCCAGCGGGTCCTGCCGCCCCGGCCGGGCTTCCTGGCGGGGCTCCGCGACCTGACCGCGCGCCACGGCATCCCGCTCATCTTCGACGAGGTCGTCACGTCGTTCCGGTTCGCCTACGGCGGCGCCCAGGAGTTCTACGGCGTGACGCCGGACCTCTGCGCCCTCGGCAAGGCGGTGGGCGGCGGCTTCCCGCTGACGGCGGTGGCCGGCCGCGACGAGCTGATGGCCCACTTCGACGCGTCACGGGTCGGGCGCGACGCGTTCCTGCCCCAGATCGGCACGTTGAGCGGCAACCCCATCGCGACCGCGGCGGGGCTCGCCACCGTGCGCATCCTGAAGCGCCCCGGCACCTACGAGCGCATGCACGCGTTGGGGCGCCAGCTGAAGCAGGCGCTCCAGCGCATCTGCGATTCGGCGGGCATTCCGGCGCGCGTCGTGGGCGAGGGGGTGCTGTTCGAGGTCTACTTCACGGACGCGGAGATCACCGACTACCGGTCGACCCTGGCGGCCGACCGGACGCGGCTCACCCGCTTCGTGCGCCTCCTCCGGGAGCGCGGCATCTTCCGGGGGGCCTCGAAGTTCTACCTGTCCATCGTCCACGACGAGGCCGACGTGGCGGAGACGATCCGCGCCTTCGAGTCGGCCATCGCCGTCCTGGCCGACTGAGCGCGCTCGAGGGTCGGCGCGCCGCGCGGCCGGGCGAGGGCGCCCGGCGCCGGGTTCTTAGCGGCCGCCGCCGGTCGGTGCCGCGTCGAGGACCTGGCGCACCTTGTGCGCCAGGTCTGCGGCCGTGAAGGGCTTCGGGAGGAAGGCCGTCCCGGTCTCGGAGACGCCCTGGCGGAGGATGGCGTCGTCGGTGTAGCCCGACACGTAGAGGACCTTGGTCTCGGTCCGCCCGGCGCGGAGGCGGTCGGCGAGCTCGCGGCCGCCCATCTGCGGCATCACGACGTCCGTGACGAGCAGGTGGATCGGCCCGCCGTGCTCCCGGCCGACGTGGAGCGCCTCGTCGCCGTCGGCCGCCTCCAGCACCGTGTACCCCTGCTGGTGGAGGATGTCCCGCGCCAGTCCCCGCACCTCGGGCTCGTCCTCCACGAGGAGCACGGTCTCGGAGCCATGGGGCGCCGCGCTCGCGACCCCGGCATCGCGCGCCGGGTCCGCCGGCGCGTCGACGCGCGGGAGCTCGATCGTGAACGTCGCGCCCTGTCCCGGCTCGCTGTCGACCCGGATGGCGCCCCCGCTCTGCGTCACGATGCCATAGACCGTGGCCAGGCCGAGCCCGGTCCCTTTTCCCGGCCCCTTCGTCGTGAAGAAGGGCTCGAAGAGGTGGGCCTTGATGAGCCCGTCCATCCCGACGCCCGTGTCACGGACGACCAGCCGCACGTGCGGACCGGGCCGCAACCCCACGTGCTGCCGCGCCAGGGTCTCGTCGATCCGGACGGAACAGGTCTCGAGCGTCAGCCGCCCGCCGAGCGGCATCGCGTCACGCGCGTTCACCGCCAGGTTGACGATCATCTGCTCGAGCTGGGCGGGATCGGCCCGGACGCAGCCCGCCGTCTGGTCGAGGCGGGTGGTGAGGGCGATGTCCTCGCCGATGAGGCGGCCCAGCATCGTCTCCAAGCCGTGGACGACCTCGTTCAGGTCGACGACGCGCGGCTGGACCATCTGCTTCCGGCTGAAGGCGAGCAGTTGTCGGGTCAGGGCCGATGCCCGGTGCGCCGTCTCCTCGACCAGCTCGACGTCGCGGCGGAGGGGGCTCTCCGGCGGGAGCTTGAGCAGGAGCAGCTGGCTCCGTCCCGTGATCACGGTGAGGAGGTTGTTGAAGTCATGCGCCACGCCGCCGGCCAGGCGGCCGACCGCTTCCATCTTCTGGGCCTGGCGGAGCTGCGCCTCGAGCGCGCGGACGGCGGTCAGGTCGCGGGCGATGACGATGACCCCGAGGTCCTGCCCCTCGCCACCCTTGAGCGTGGCCGTCGTGATCTCCACCGGGACCGTGCCGCCGGCCCGGCCGGGGAGCGTCACGGTGCCGGTGCGGCCCGTGCGCCACTGGATGGCCGCCCGCAGGATGGCGACCAGCTCCGGCGCGTGGGCGAGGACCTCCGCCACCGGGCGCCCGCGGGCGGCGGCCGAGCAGCCGAGGAGCTCCTCGGCGGAGCCGTTCAGGGTGACCACGCGGCCCTCCAGATCGAGGGTCACGATCCCGTTGACGAGCGAGTGGAGGATGTTGTCGGTGTAGCTCTTCAGGTCGGACAGCTCGCCGAACCGGCGGCGCAGCTCCCCGTGCGCCGCTTCCAGCGCCGCCCGCTGCTCGAGGACCGCGGCGCGCTGCTCGTGCAGCTGCCGGGCCATGCCGTTGAAGGCGACCGCCAGCTGGCCGATCTCGTCGGAGGTCGTCGGCTCGACGCGCTGCACGAGCTCACCCCGGGAGATCGCCATGGCGCCCACCGCGAGCTGCCGCACCGGCCGGGCGATCCGCTGGGCGACCAGGGCCGAGGCGAGCCCCGCGCCGGCCAGGACGAGGACGGCCAGCCCGAGCAGCTGGCGCCGGGTGGCGACGATCTCGGCCTCCATCCGGCGACGAGACAGGCCGATGCGGGCGGTGCCCCAGCGCTCCGCGTCGACCAGCATGGGCACCGCGAAGTCGTAGAGCGCCTGCCCGTCCGGCGTCGCCAGCTCCTGAGCGAGCGTGGTGTCGGTGGACAGGATCCGATCCAGCAGCTCGCCGGAGAGCAGCGTCCCCACGGCCTCCGGACGGTGGCTGTGGGCCGCCACCCGTCCCTCCCGGTCGAGGATCATGGCGTAGGCGACATCGGTCTCGCCCTCGAGGCGAGCCACGTGCTGCTCGAGCTGCGTGTAGTTGTAGAGCACCAGGGGGCCGGTGGAGACCGCGGCGAGGTCCCGTGCCAGGGCGAGCCCGCGCTGGCGCACCTCGCGGATGATGGCCTCCCGCTGGCGGGCCTCCACGATGAGGACGAGGGCGCCCATCACGGCCGAGACGACGAGGAGCGTGCCCACGAGGAACTTCGTGCGGAGCGACACGAAGTGGCGGGCGGTCGGCGCGGACTCGGCGGGCGCCGCCTGGGCGGCGGCGGGTCGAGCCAGATCGGGTCGGTCGGGCGTCACGCTCTCCCCTCCGCGGCCCACGCAGCGGGGCCGACGGGCTCCAAGTAGGCTTGAAATCTAGGTCAGCGGGCGGCTGACGGTCAAGTAATACCTTGACGGGCCGACGCGTGAACATCCCGGGGCGATGCCCGGTCAAAGTCATCGGTCGGGCGAGGTTAGACCGCGCCTCGGGATGGAGGCGCTTCGTGGACAGCCCCCTGACCGGGCAGTACACTGACAGAACACGGCGCCGCACCGCGGCGCGGTCGGGGAGGTGACAGGTGCGCACCCGAGTCGCCAACCGCGCGGTCGCCATCGGGCTCTTGGCCCTGCTGCTTGCCGGGTGCACCGCCGGGAACCAGGGCGCGGCGCCGGGCGCGGCGAAGGGCGCCATCGTCGGGGCCGCTGGCGGCGCCCTGCTCGGGGCGGCCGCCGGAGGCAACGACGGCCGCAACATGGGGCTGGGCGCCCTCATCGGCGGCCTGATCGGCGCACTGGCCGGCGAGGTGATCCAGCAGCGCACCGCCGCCGCAACGCCCACGGTGCCGGCGCCCGCGCCGCCGCCAGGGGCACCCTCGGCCCCCGGCCAGTGGTCCGTCGTCACGGCGCCGCCTCCGCCGCCGCCCCCAGGCGCGCCCGCTCCGGCCGGTGCCCCCGGTCGCCCCCCCGACCCGACTATGGGCGTGATCACCAACGGCACCCAGTGGGAGATCCAGGTCTTCATCGACAATCCGCCCGGCTCGCCGGGCCCTCTCGTGCTCCAGCCCGGGATGCAGGCCCCCGTCGTGCTCGACATCGGCCAGCACCGCGTCATCGCGCAAGCGTTCGTGGACACCCAGCTCGGGCGTCGCCTCGTCGGGACGTTCGACCGCACCCTGACGGTCGACCCGCGGGCACCCGGCTGGACGATCCACTTCTTCCCCGCCAACTTCTAGGACCCGAACGTAGGAGGACGTCACACCATGAGTGGCACCAACCGATGGCCCGTGGCCGTGAGCCTCGGGCTCTTGCTGACCCTGACCATGTCGAATCTGCCGGCCGGTGCGACCGGCACCCCCGCGTCGCCAACGGCGCCAACCGCAGTCGTCGCGCAGGCGGCGCCGCGCGCGGCCGATCCCGCTTTCGCCGGCGCGCTCCCGGAGTCCTATCCGTGGGTGCGTCTCGCGGAGAAGCTCACGCCGGCGGTGGTCAACGTGCGCACGACCGGCGAGGCGCGTCGGACGCGCACCCCGCAGGTCCCCGAGCCGTTCCGGCGGTTCTTCCCGCAGCCGCCGGAGGGCGGAGGCGAGCGTGAGGGTCGCCCGCGGGGCGTCGGCTCCGGCTTCATCATCGACGCCGAGGGTTACATCGTCACGAACCACCACGTGGTGGACGGCTCCAAGTCCATCGAGGTCCAGCTCGCGGACGGACGGACCTTCCAGCCCAAGATCGTCGGCAGCGACGCGGAGACGGATCTCGCGCTCCTGAAGATCGACGCGACGGGCCTTCCGATGATCCCGCTCGGCAGCTCGAACGTCCTCAAGGTGGCCGAGCCCGTGATGGCGATCGGGAACCCGTACGGGTTCGATCACACGGTCACGGTGGGCATCGTGAGCGCCACCGGCCGGTTCATCGGCCAGGGGCGGTTCGACGACTTCATCCAGACCGACGCCGCCATCAACCCCGGCAACTCCGGCGGCCCGCTCATCAACACCAAGGGCGAGGCCATCGGCATCAACTCGGCGATCCGCAGCAGCTCGGGCGGTTTCCAGGGCATCGGGTTCGCCATCCCGGTCGACCTGGCGAAGCCGATCCTCACCCAGCTCCGGGCAACCGGAAAGGTCACCCGCGGCTGGCTGGGCGTGTCGATCCAGCCCCTCACCCCGGAGCTGGCCAAGTCCTTCGGCATCACGGGCACCCAGGGGGCGCTGATCGGCGGGGTCAGCGAGGGCTCGCCGGCCGCCCGGGCCGGCTTCAAGGAGGGCGACCTCATCGTCACCTTCGACGGCAAGCCCGTCGAGTCGCCTCGTGTGCTGCCGGCGCTCGTGGCGAACACGCCGGTGGGACGTGGCGTCCCGGTCGTGATCGTGCGGGACGGATCACGCCAGACGCTCACGGTGACGGTGGGCAACCTCGTCCGATTCGCGGGAGGCGCGCGCCATGCAGGGCGGGCCGGCCGACAAGGGGCAGGAGAGCCGTGCCACCGAAAAGCTCGGGCTTGCGCTCCAGGAGCTCACGCCCGAGCTGGCGAAGCAGTTCGGCGTCCAGGGTGACAAGGGCGTCGTCGTCACCGAGGTGAAGCCGGACTCGCCGGCCGCCCAGGCCGGGCTTGCGGCGGGGGATGTGATCCGCGAGGTCAACCGGACGCCGGTGCAGGGGATCCAGGACGTCGAGAAGGGCCTGGCCAGCCGCCAGGACGCCGGGCAGGTGCTTCTCCGCGTCGAGCGGGACGGCTCGCAGCGCTACGTGGTGGTCACCGCCTCGTAGGCGCGGCCGTTTCCGCGCTTCGCTCGTTCACCGCGGCGCCGGGCCTTCGTGGTCCGGCGCCGCGGTGCCGTGTTCGCCTTGTTCGACCCGCGGGCCGCGTGCTAGAGTCCCCGGCGTCTTGATCGTCCCGCCCTGCGTCGCCTCACCCTCGACACCGGAGATCCCATGTCATCCACCGTGACCGCTCCCCGGCCCCTCCTCCGCGTGCGCACCCTGCTCGGAGTCGGGGTGCCGATGCGCGACGGGGTGAAGCTCTCGACCGACGTGTACCTGCCGGAGGGCCCGGGCCCGTTCCCGGTGATCCTGATCCGCACCCCGTACAGCAACAACGCCGACTACCAGGTCGAGGATGGCGTCTACTTCGCCCAGCGGGGCTACGCCGTCGCGATCCAGGACGTGCGGGGCCGCTTCGACTCGGACGGTGAGTGGGCCCCGTTCATCCACGAAGCCCAGGATGGCTTCGACGCCCAGGAGTGGTGCGGGACCCAGCCCTGGTCGACCGGGAAGGTCGGCACCAGCGGCGCCTCGTATCTCGCGCTCACGCAGTGGCTGGCCGCGCCGCTCCGGAACCGCCACCTCGCCGCGATGGCGCCCCGCGTGGGGTTCTCGGACCTCTACCACAATTGGGTCTACACGGGCGGCGCCTTCCAGCTGGGCTTCAACCTCCGGTGGGGCGCCGTCCAGATGCACACGCGCACCAATCAGACCCAGTTCCTCTGGATGCCGCCGGAGCAGCACTACTCCACCCTCTTCTGGCACCTCCCTCTCCTGACGGGCGACGAGCGCGCCGGCCGCGTCACGGAGTTCTACCGGGAGTGGATCCGGCACCCGGACGACGGCCCCTACTGGAAGCAGCTCGGCAACGTCGAGAAGGACTATGCGCGGATCGACGTGCCCGCCTACGGGTTCGGCGGCTGGTACGACGTCTTCCTGCAGGGCACCCTGAACAACTTCATGGGCGTTCGCCGCCAGGGGACCTCCGAGCGCGCGCGGCGCCAGAAGGTGCTGATCGGCCCGTGGATCCATTCGCTCGGGGAGCGCGGGACCGAGAGCCGGACGGGGGACGTCGACTTCGGCCCCGAGAGCCTGGTGGACCTCCGCCGGGAGGAGCTCCGGTGGTTCGACTACTGGCTCCGCGGCGTCGACGACGGGATCATGAGCGAGCCGCCGGTCCGGGTCTTCGTCATGGGCGCGAACCGCTGGCGCACGGCGGCGGACTGGCCCATCCCCGGCACGCGCTTCGTGCCCCACTACCTCCACTCCGGGGGCCACGCCGGCACGCTGTGGGGCGACGGCATCCTCGACCGCCGGGAGCCGGGCGCGGAGCCGCCGGATCGATTCCTCTACGACCCGGCCGATCCGGTCCCGACGCTCGGGGGGAGCACGTGCTGCGGCGAGGACATCACGCCGATCTCGATGGGGCCGCGGGATCAGCGGACGGCCGAGTGGCGGCCCGACGTGCTCGTCTATTCGACGCCGCCGCTCGAGGCGGACGTGGAGGTCACGGGCCCCATCAAGGTCGTGCTCTGGGCGGCCTCCTCCGCGCCGGACACGGATTTCACCGCGAAGCTCGTCGACGTCTTCCCGTCGGGATACGCGATGAACGTGGCGCAGGGGATCCTGCGCGCCCGCTACCGCGATTCCTTCGAGCGGCCGAGCCCGCTCGAGCCCGGCCGCCCCTACCGGCTCGAGATCGACTGCTGGTCCTCGTCGAACCTGTTCCGCCGCGGCCACCGGATCCGGGTCGAGATCGCCTCGTCGAACTTCCCGCAGTTCGACCGGAACCCGAACACCGGCCGGCCGTTCGGGACGGACGCCGACCTCGTCCGCGCCACCCAGACCGTCTACCACGACGCCCAGCACCCGAGCCACATCCTCCTGCCCATCGTGGAGTGATGGGGCCTGACCCCGCGCTCCGCGCGGCGTTGCGCGCCGCGCCCAAGGTCGAGCTCCACCTCCACCTCGACGGCGCGATGTCGCTCCCGTGGCTGCTCGAGCGGGTCCAGCGCCGGGCCGACCCCGCCGTCCGATCGATCGCCGATCTCCAGGATCGCCTGGCGTTCCGGACGTTCGACGAGTTCATCGGGTGCTGGATCTGGAAGTGCGGCTTCCTGGACCGGTACGCGGACTTCGAGTCGCTCGCCGAATCGGTGCTGGGCGGGCTGGCGGAGCTGGGCGTGGTCCACGTCGAGCCCTCGATCTCGCCGGGCGACTACCAGAGGGCCGGGCTGGAGGCCGTCGGGATCGTGGAGGCCGTGCTGCGGGGGATGGCGCGCGCGACGCGCGCCCGCGACATCACCTGCGGGCTGGTCGTCGACCTGATCCGCAATCACGGCCCGGCCACCGCCGCTCGCCGGCTCGAGGAGATCACGCCCTACCGCGGCCAAGGAGTCGTCGCGGTAGGGCTCGGGGGGAGCGAGGTGGAGTATCCTCCCGGCCCGTTCGCCGAGGTCTACGCGGAGGCCGCGCGGCGCGGCTTCCACCGGACCGCCCACGCCGGCGAGGTCGCCGGCCCCGACTCGGTGCGCGAGGCCCTCGATCGCCTCGGGGTCGAGCGCGTCGATCACGGGATCCGTGCGATCGACGATCCCGCGCTGGTCGCCCGTCTCGCGCGGGAGGGGGTACCGCTCGCGGTCTGCCCGACCTCCAACGTGCGGACGGGGGCGGTGCCGAGCCTCGCCCAGCACCCGCTCCGCCGCCTCTACGACGCGGGCGTGCGGGTGACCGTGAACTCGGACGACCCCACGTTCTTCGGCGCGAGCGTGCTCGACGAGCTCGAGCTCTGCCTGACGACGCTCGGCTTCACGCCGCGCGAGCTCGCGGTGCTGGCCGAGCACGCGGCGGCCGCGGCCTTCCTCGACGACGCCGCGCGCGAGCGACTCCGCCTACGCGTCCGGTCGGGCTGGGCCGCCCTGGCCGGACCGGGGTGACCTGGCGCCGCGCCGCTACGCGAGCGGCGGGCGCCGTCGCCACCAGCCCGCCGCCTGCTCGTAGGCGTGGCCGGCCCGCAGCACCGTCGCCTCGTCGAACGGGCGGCCGACCAGCTGGAGGCCGACCGGCCGGCCGTCCGGGGTGAACCCGCAGGGCACGCTCAGGACCGGCAGCCCGAGCGCGTTCCACGGCCGCGTCAGGCGCGAGAAGCGGCCCATGCGCCGGACGATCTCGTCCGGCGGTCCCGTCTTCACGGCGGTCAGGGCGGGGGCGGGCTCGGGGATCGTCGGCGCGACGAGGAGGTCGACCCGCGAGAACACCTCCTCCACGAACGTCCGCGTCGCGCGCGCCCGGAGCCGCGTCGCCTGGAGATAGTCGTGGGCGCTCACGTGGAACCCCACCTCGATGCGCGCGAGGACGGCGGGCTGGAGGGCGTGCGGCGTTTCCCGGGCGATGCGGGCATGGACGGCGGCGCTCTCGCAGCGGGCGATCACGTTCGCGAGATCGTTGAGCAGCGCGGGATCCGGCACGGCACACTCCGCCACCTGCGCCCCGAGCGCGCGGAGACCCTCGATCGCCGCCTGGGTGGCGGCGAGCACCTCGCCGTCGAGTCCCTCCCAGTAGTAGCGATCGGGCACGCCCACCCGGAGCCCGGTGATCGGACGGTCGAGGCCCGCGACGAAGTCCGGGACAGGACGCGCGCTGGCGGTGGCGTCGGCGGGATCGGCCCCCGCGATCACGCCGAGCAGCACCGCCGCGTCGCGCACGGTCCGGGCCAGCGGCCCCACGTGGTCGAGCGACCAGGAGAGCGGCATCGCCCCGGCGCGACTCACGCGCCCGTAGGTGGGCTTGAGCCCCACGACGCCGCAGCAGGCCGCGGGCAACCGGATCGAGCCGCCCGTGTCCGTGCCGAGGGCGCCGTACGCGAGGCGCCCGCCCACGGCCGCGCCCGAGCCGCTCGACGAGCCGCCGGCGGCGTGACCCGGGCACCAGGGTGTCTCGGCGTCCCCGTGGTGGGCGTTGTCCCCGAACGGCCCCAGCGCCAGCTCCGAGAGATTGAGGCGGCCGAGCGTGATGGCGCCCGCTGCCTCCAGCCGGGTCAGGACCGTGGCGGTGCGCTCGGCCCGGAAGTACTCGGGGAAGGCGGTGCCGCAGGAGGCGGGTCGGCCGTCCGCGGCGAAGAGATCCTTGTGGGCGAGCGGCACCCCATGGAGCGGTCCACGAGAGCGGCCCGCCTTCGCCTCGGCCTCCCGGATCCGCGCCGTTCGGAGGGCACCCTCGGCGTCGACCCGGACGAAGGCGTGGAGACGCGGCCCGAGGGACTCGATGCGGGCCAGACAGGCCTCCGTGGCCTCGACCGGGGACACCTCGCGCGTCCGAATCTTGGCCGCGAGGGCCGTGAGCGTCTCGTCAGTCACGTCGCGGCTCCGCTCCCGCGGCCGGCGGCTCGGAGGCGGGCGCCGGCGCGCCCGCATCGAGCGCGGCGCTGAAGCCGGCCGGCTCCTCGCCGACCGCCAGGTCGCCGGCCGCCCGCTCGATCGCGGCCGCCAGATCGGCGACCGCCCCTGCGAGGGCTCGTTCAGCCGCGGTCTTCAACGGGGCCTCCCAGCACGGCCAGGCCCGTGGCGCGGAGGGCCTCGAGCACGCGCGGCATCTCCCGGGTCTCGATGTGGAGGCGGACCCGCTCCGGGCGCTGGCCCGCGACGAAGGGCTCCCGGGTGGCGGCGACGAGGCGCGCCACTTCCGCCCCGCATGCGCGGAGGGCTTGCTGGGCGAGGGCCATGGCATCGGGGCGGAACTCGACCGCCACCTCCGCGGGCCGGCCGCCCACCTGGAGCCGCACGACGGCCACCAGCGCCGCGACGGCGTCCGTCTGCGTGAGGATGCCCACGAGCCGTCCGTCCTCGACGACCGGCAGGCAGCCGATGCGCTGGTCGAAGAGCAGGCGCGCCGCCCGATCGATCCCGGTCCGCGGAGTCACGACCGTCACGGGCTGGCTCATGATGGAGCGGATGGGCGTGTTCCCCGCCGTGCCACGCAGGTCGCGGTCGGTGACCACGCCGACCACCTGAGTGCCTTCCAGCACCGGCAGGTGTCGGATCGCGTGACGCCGGAGCAGCGTGACGGCGTCGGCCGCGAGGGTCTCCGGGGCGACGGTGTGGACGGGACTCGACATCCAGCTGGCGACGGGCGCCGCGGTCATGGCCAACGCGGCGATGCTATCATGACCGTGCCAGCCGCTGCCCACCGCGCTGCTGCGTCAACGATCCGACGGGTAGGTTTCGAAGGGGAGGCCAGTCCACCCTTGCATGCGTTCCTCGCCGCCTGTCACCGCCGGCCGACGGCCTTCACGCCGGTGTGGCTCATGCGCCAGGCCGGGCGCTTCCTCCCCGAGTACCGGGCGATCCGCGAGAAGCTCGGGTTCCTCGAGCTGTGCCGGACGCCGGACGCGGCGGCCGAGGTCACGGTGCTGCCCGTCGAGAAGCTCGGGGTGGACGCGGCCATCCTGTTCGCCGACATCCTCCTCCTGGTGGAGCCCCTCGGCGTCGGCCTCGAGTTCGCGCGCGGGGAGGGGCCCGTCATCGGCCGGCCGGTGCGCTCGTCGGCCGCCGTCGAGCGGCTGGTGGAGCGCGACCCCGCGGAGACGGTCCCCTTCGTCTTCGAGACCGTGCGGCGCGCGCGGGCCGCGCTGCAGGACCGGGTGCCTCTCATCGGCTTTGCGGGGGCCCCGTTCACGGTGGCGTCCTACGTGGTGGAGGGCGGGGCCTCGCGGGACTACCTCGAGACCAAGCGGCTCATGTATGGCGACCGCGGGGCGTGGGATGCCCTGCTGTCCCTGCTCGCCCGGACGACGGCGCGCTATCTGAATCTGCAGATCGCCGCGGGCGCGCAAGCCGTCCAGCTCTTCGACTCTTGGGTGGGGGCGCTCGGCCCGGAGGACTACCGGACCTTCGCCCTCCCTTACACGCAGGCCGTCATCCGGTCGCTCCCACCGGGCGTCCCCGTCATCCACTTCGGCACCGGGACGGCGGGGCTGCTGGCGCCCTTCCGGGAGGCCGGCGGCGACGTCATCGGCGTCGACTGGCGCCAGGACCTCGGCGAAGCCTGGCGGCGGATCGGCCCCGACGTGGGGATCCAGGGGAATCTCGATCCCGCGGCGCTCCTCGCGCCGCCCGCGGAGATCCGGCGGCGCGTGGCCGACATCCTCGCCCAGGCCGCCGGCCGGCCCGGGCACGTCTTCAACCTGGGCCATGGCGTGCTCCCGAGCACGCCGGTCGACCACGCGCGGGCGCTGGTCGACGCCGTCCATGAGCTGTCGCAGCGCGCGTAGGCGCGTCCCGGCTCGCCGGCGGAGAAGCTCGCGATGAAGCCTCTCGTCGCCTTCGGACTCTGGCGCTGGATCGAGGAGCACCGCCGGGCCTTCGAGCCACCCGTCGGCAACAAGGTCATCTGGGAGGACTCGCAGTTCACGGCGATGGTGGTCCGGGGGCCGAACGCGCGGCGCGACTTCCACATCGACCCGTCGGACGAGATCTTCTACATGCTCAAGGGGGACATGACGCTCGAGTACCTGGAGGACGGGCGGCGCCGGGAGGTCGTGATCCGGGAGGGGGAGATGCTGCTGGTCCCGGCGCTCACGCCGCACGCGCCGCACCGGCCGGCGGAGACCTGGGGGCTGGTGATCGAGGTCAAGCGCACCGCGGACGAGAGCGAGTCCCTGGTGTGGTTCTGCGACCGCTGCGACGCGAAGCTTCACGAGGTCACGATGCGCGCGGCGGACATCGAGACGGACCTCAAGCGGGCCATCGAGCGGTTCGACGGGAGCCCGGAGCTGCGGACATGCGCTCGGTGCGGCCACGTCCAGCCGGATCGGGCTCCGGTCCCCGCGCATCCCTGATGGGACCCCGCCGGACCGACGATGCGGGGGAGCGTGACGCCGCTCCGGGTCGTGGTGGTCGGGGGCGGCATCGCCGGGCTCGCGGCCGCGCACCGGCTGGTCGAGCTCGCCCGGGAGGCGGCGCGCCCTCTCGACCTCGTCCTCCTCGAAGCGGCTGGCCGCCTGGGCGGTACCATCCGGACCGAGCGGGCGGACGGGTTCCTGCTCGAGGCCGGTCCGGACTCCTTCATCTCCGAGAAGCCGTGGGCCCTCGCGCTCGCGGAGCGCATCGGCCTCGGGTCGCGGCTCTGCCGGACGGACGATCGCTTTCGCCGCACGTATGTCGTGCGCCGCGGGCGGCTCGAGCCCTTGCCCGAGGGGTTTCTCCTCCTCGCCCCCACCCGCGTGGGGCCGGTCCTGCGATCGCGCGTCTTCTCCTGGCGCGGGAAGCTCCGGCTCGGGTTGGACCTTGTCCTGCCGCGCCGGCGCCCGGGCGGGGACGAGAGCCTCGGGAGCTTCGTGCGGCGACGGCTCGGACGGGAGGCGCTCGAGCGGGTGGCGCAGCCGCTCATCGGGGGGATCTACACGGCGGACCCGGACCGCCTGTCCCTCGCGGCGACCATGCCGCGATTCCTCGCCCTCGAGCAGGAGCACCGCAGCCTGATCCTGGGGCTCCGGCGGGCGACTCGTCCCGCGGGAGGCGACGGGAGCGAGCGGCGCCCGCTGGAGCCTCTTCGTGACGCTGGCGGGGGGCATGGAGGAGCTGGTGACGGCGCTGGCCGCCCGCCTGCCGCCGGGAGCCGTCCGGACGGGCACGCCCGTCGCGGCCGTCGCCCCGACGCCCGACGGGTGGCGGGTCGACCTGGTGGATGGCGGGAGGCTCACGGCGGACGGCGTCGTCCTGGCGGGTCCCGCGCCCGGCATGGCCGCGGTCGTGCGCGAGGCGGACGCGTGGCTGGCCCGGCAGCTCGAGGGGATCCCGTACGCGTCCTCGGCGACCGTGGCGCTCGCATATCCCCGGGCGGCGGTCCAGCACCCGCTCGACGGCTTCGGCTTCGTGGTCCCGCGGGTGGAAGGGCGCACCGTGATGGCGTGCACGTTCTCCAGCGTGAAGTATCCCGGGCCGCGCGCCGGAGGGCGTCGTGCTGCTCCGGGTCTTCATCGGCGGCGCGCTCCAGGCGGAGCTCCTGGAGCGGGACGATCGGACCCTGGCCCGGCTGGCCCACGCCGACATCGCGCCGCTCCTGGGGATCGGCGGGGACCCGGCCCTCTCCCGGGTGTGGCGACACCCGAGTACCATGCCCCAGTACGAGGTCGGCCACCTGGACCGGATCGCGGCCATCGAGACTCGCCTGGAAGCGCTTCCCGGTCTGGCCCTGGCCGGCGGCGCGTACCGGGGCGTGGGGATTGCGGACTGCGTGCGCTCCGGCGAGTCCGCCGCGGAGCGGCTCGCCTCGAGCCTCAAAGGACGGCTGCCATGAACGGACTCCTTCGGATCGGCATTCTCGGGCTGGCGCTCGTGTGGGCGCCGACCCTGGCCCTGGGGGCGGACGCTCCCAGCCGGACGTTCGACGCTCCGGTCGACCGGGTCTGGACGGTGACCGAGTCGGTGCTCAAGAGCCTCGGCTGGGACATCGACCAGTCCGACCGGGCGGTGGGGTGGCTCCTGACCGACTCCCGCGGCGTCGACTTCAAGGACTACGCGGTCTACGGCAAGGGGGTTCGTCACAAGCTGCGGATCGTCCTGAAGGCCACCGGGGAGGGGCGCACGAGCGTCTCGGTGGAGCGCCAGGTCTACTCCGAGGAGCGCATCCTCTGGATGACCGAGCGGAAACCGGTACCGACCAGCGACCAGGCGGTGGAGCTGGAGGTCCTGGAGGCCATCCAGAAGTCGCTGTGACGCATTGCGTTAGATCGCGCGCTGAATATTCGCCCGGGCGCTCCCGTCGAGTCACCCGCTTGATTTTGCAGAGCGTCATGCCGACAATAGCGGGCACCATGCGCCCGGGGAGCCGGGTCGCGCTCGATACGGAGCTACCGAGGAGGTGATCGGCGACCCCGAACGCGGGGTCCGGTGCCGCTGGTCACACATCCTGACCGAACCCCATTACCCTCACCAGGAGGACAGATTCAGATGGTGACACGACGCGGTTTCATTGGAGCGCTATCCCTGCTGCTGGCGGTGGGCCTGCTGATGGCCCTGCCGGGCGGTCTGGTGGCGCAGGGCAAGGTCGCCAAGATCGGGCTGTCGTTCCCGCTCACCGGGGCCGATGCCGACTCGGCCGACTCGATCGTGAAGGGCGCCCAGCTGGCGATCGACGAGATCAACGCGAAGGGCGGCGTGGCGGGCTACAAGCTCGAGGGCGTGGTCTTCGACAGCGCCACTCCGGCGGCGGGGCAGTACGACCCGGCCCAGTCCGCGACCAACATCCGGAAGTACGTGTCCGATGCGGCGGTGGTCGCCTCGGTGGGCCCGCAGATGAGCGGTGAGGGCAAGGCGATCTCGCCGATCCTCTCCGAGGCGGACCTGGCCACGATCACCCCGAGCTCCACCAACCCCGACATCACCGATCCGAAGTTCGCGAACCAGTACCGCCCCAAGGGCAAGGCCGTCTACTTCCGCACGGTGACGACCGACGCCTACCAGGGCCCGAACATGGCCAACCACGCCTTCCACAGCCTGAAGGCCAAGAAGGTCTACATCCTGGACGACGGCGGCGCCTTCGGCGTGGGCATCGCCGACAGCTTCGAGCGGCGGGCGAAGGAGCTGAAGATGGAGGTCCTCGGCCGGGACCGCCTCGATCCGAAGGAGGCCGACTACAAGACGGTCCTCACCAAGATCAAGGGCCTGAACCCGGACGCGCTCTACTACGGCGGCGTGCAGCAGGCGGCCGTCAAGCTCGCGCGGCAGCTCCACGAGGTTCTGCCGAAGGTGCACAAGCTCGGCTCGGACGGCATCTACGACCTGGCCTTCCCCGAGCAGGCGAGCAAGGAGGCCGCGGCGGGCTGGTGGGCCTCGAACGCCTCGCCCGACATGCTCAGCGACAAGAAGGCGGCGGAGTGGATCAACGCCTACAAGTCGAAGATGAAGCGGGAGCCCACGAACTACTCGATCACGGCCTACAACGCCGTCAAGGTGATCGCCGACGCGATCGACCGGACGGTCAAGGCCAACAAGCCGGTGAACCGCGCGAACGTGCGTGACGCCATCCAGAGCGCGAACCTCAAGGGCACGCTCCAGGGCGACATCGCATTCGACGAGAACGGCGACATCAAGTCCAAGGTGGTGTCGCTCTACCAGGTCAGCAAGGACGGCAAGTTCGAGTACAAGGGAATCGCGCCCGAGAAGTAAGCGGGCGGGTCCGGGCCGGGCGGGGTCACACCCCGCCCGGCCGCTTCCCCACCTCCCCATGAGCTTCGGCGAGATCCTCCTGCAGCAGGTCGTCAACGGCCTGGCCCTGGGCATGATGTACGCGCTCCTGGCCCTGGGCTTCACGATGGTCTACGGCATCATCGAGCTGATCAACTTCGCCCACTTCAGCGTCTTCATGACCGGGACGTTCTTCGGGCTGACCGTGCTCCACCTGATGGGCTTCACCGGCTCGTCGGCGTCGCTCACCGGCCTGCCGCTGGTCGGGATGCTGCTCCTGGTCTTCCCGGTCACGATGGTGCTGACGGGCGCCCTCGGCGTCCTGATCGAGCGCATCTGCCTCCGGCCGGTGCGCGGCGTGTCCGGGACGGCGCCGATGATCACCACGATCGGCGTGGCGTTCATCCTCATCAACCTGGTGCTGATGATCTGGGGCCCGCAGTCCAAGCCCTTCCCGAAGATCATCCCGGACCGGCGCTGGGCGATCGGCCAGGCCGAGATCACGCTGGCCCAGGTCCTGCTCGCGGTCACCGGGGTCACGCTGATGCTCGTCCTGAACTACCTCGTGAAGCGCACCGCGCTCGGCAAGGCGATGCGCGCCACCGCCCAGGACATGGACGCCGCCAAGATGATGGGCGTCGACATCGACCGGGTGATCGTCCTCACGTTCTTCCTGGGCTCGGCCCTGGCGGGCGCCGGGAGCCTGTTCTTCGGCTTCTACTACGGCTTCACGGCGTTCTACATCGGCTACCAGACGGGACTGCGCGCGTTCACCTCGGCGGTCCTGGGCGGGATCGGCAACATCCCGGGCGCGGTGGCCGGCGCCCTCGTCATCGGGCTGATCCAGGCGCTGGGCGGCCAGCTCCTCGGCGTCAAGTGGACCGACGTCATGATCTTCTCGATCCTCATCGTCGTGATGGTCTTCCGGCCCGCCGGCCTCTTCGGCACCCAGACCCCGCAGAAAGCCTGACGCTGGCGTGAGCGCCCTGACGGCCTGGTGGACCAGCACGCCCTGGGTGACGCGCTGGCAGACGGTGGCGCCGGCGCGGCGCCGTCAGGTCTGGGGTCTCGTGCTCCTCCTCGTGGGACTCGCGTTCCCGTTCGTCATCACCGGCGGCGGGCACATCGACGCGGCGGCGAACGCCTACACCTACGTGCTCCTGGCGCTCGGGCTCAACATCGTCGTCGGCTTCTCGGGGCTCTTGGACCTCGGCTACGCGGCGTTCTTCGCGATCGGCGCCTACGCCTACGGCGCGGCCGCGTCGGGCCAGCTCAAGATCCCGTGGTCCGACATGTGGACGCCCCTGCTCTGGCTCGGCCAGGTCCAGCGGGTGCCGGTGCCGGGCGGGACCGATCTGGTCCAGCTCCAGGTCTCGTTCTGGATCATGCTCGTGGTCGGCGCGCTGATCTGCGCGCTCTTCGGCGTGCTCTTCGGCGCGCCCACCCTGCGCTTGCGCGGCGACTATCTGGCGATCGTCACGCTGGGCTTCGGCGAGATCGTGCCGGTGGTGGCGCGCAACTGGGACTGGATGACGAACGGGGCGCAGGGCCTCGGCGGGGTCCGGACGCCGCGGCTGTTCGGGTTCGACTTCGGGTTCTCGCCGTTCCCGTACTACTTCCTCGGCCTCGGGCTGGTGGCGGCGGCCGTGTTCATCTCGTTCCGGCTCCAGGAATCGCGGGTCGGCCGGGCGTGGATGGCGATCCGGGAGGACGAGCTGGCGGCCGGGGCGATGGGGGTGGACCACGTCCGCTACAAGCTGCTCGCCTTCGCGATCGGGGCGAGCATCGCCGGCCTGGCGGGGACGTTCCACGTCGCCAAGCTCACCACCGCCACCCCGGAGATGTTCCAGTTCCCCGTGTCCGTGATGATCCTGGTCATGGTCGTGCTCGGCGGCATGGGCTCGGTCCGGGGGGTCGTCCTCGCCGCGCTCCTGCTGGCGTTCCTCCAGTCGGTGATCCTCCAGGAGCTCTCGATGTGGCTGAATGCCCTGGGGCGGGCGGTGGGCAGCCCGTTCCTGCAGAAGCTACAGCTCATCACGGCGCTCGAGCTGATCTTCGGCCTGATCCTGGTCCTGATGATGCTGTTCCGGCGGGAGGGCCTGTGGCCGGCCGTGCGGCGCGTCGCGGCGCTCAGCCGGGAGCAGCAGACGGCCCTGCCGGGTCGCGCGGCGGCGGTGCAGCTGTCGTGGGCTCACCCCGAAGGCGAGCCCGGTGCCGGTCCGCCCGCTGCTGGAGATCGAGGGGCTCACGAAGCGGTTCGGGGGCGTGGCGGCCGCCGACAACACGACCCTCAGCGTCGCCGCGGGCGAGCTGGTGAGCGTCATCGGGCCGAACGGCTCGGGGAAGACGACGCTCTTCAACCTGATCACGGGACTGACGGCCCCGGACTCGGGCACGATCCGGCTCGAGGGGCAGGAGATCAGCGGGCTGCCCTCCCACGAGATCGTCCAGCGCGGCGTCGCCCGCACGTTCCAGAACATCCGCCTGTTCAACAACCTGAGCGTGCTGGAGAACCTCCTGGTGGGCGAGCACGCGCGGCTCCGCGCGGGCGCGCTCGGGGCCATCTTCCGGCCGCCCTCGGTGCGCGAGGAGGAGCGGCGCGCCGTCGAGAGCGCGCTCGAGGTGCTGGGCCTCTTCGGCAACCGCCTGATCCCCCGCCTGGACCATCCGGTGTACGGCCTCTCCTACGCGAACCGGCGGCGGACCGAGATCGCGCGGGCCATCATGACCCGCCCGAAGCTGCTCCTGCTCGACGAGCCGGCGGCGGGCATGAACCCGGCCGAGACGCTCGAGCTCATGGATCTCGTGAAGGCGCTCCGGACGCTGGGCATCACCATCGTCCTCATCGAGCACAAGCTGGACGTCGTCATGGACGTCTCGGACCGGGTGGTGGTGCTGGACCACGGGGTCAAGATCGCCGAGGGCCGGCCCACTCAGGTCCGGAACGACGAGAAGGTGATCGAGGCGTACCTCGGTCGCCGGCGGCGAGTGGCCTGATGCGCGGGGCGCGCGTAGCGGGAGGAACGTGGTGAGCGTGGCCGGCGGCGAGCCGCTGCTCCGATTCACCGACGTCCACACGTACTACGGGCCGCTCCACGTGCTGAAGGGCGTGAGCTACGAGATCTACGAGGGGGAGATCGTGTCGCTCCTGGGCGGCAACGCCTCGGGGAAGTCGACCACGATGAAGACCGTCCTCGGGCTGGTACGTCCCGCATCGGGCTCCGTGACCTTCCGCGGCGAGCCGATCCACGAGCTCCGGACGAGCGAGATCGTCCGGCGCGGCATCGCCCCCGTCCCCGAGGCGCGGCGGGTCTTCCCGCGCATGACGGTGATCGAGAATCTCGAGATGGGCCGCTACACGCGCCGCCGCGAGCCGGGGTGGGAGGCGGAGCTGGACCGGGTCTTCGCCCTGTTCCCGGTTCTCAAGGAGCGGCGGAGCCAGCTGGCGGGGACGATGTCGGGCGGCGAGCAGCAGATGCTCGCGATCGGCCGGGCGCTGATGGCGAACCCGCGGCTCCTCTGCATGGACGAGCCGTCGATGGGGCTCTCGCCGGGCTACGTCGAGCAGGTGTTCGACATCATCCGGACGATCAACCAGCAGGGGACGACCGTCTTCGTGGTCGAGCAGAACGTCAACATGGCCTTGTCCATCGCCAACCGGGGCTACGTGCTCCAGATGGGCGAGGTCGTGCTCGCCGGCACCGCCAAGGAGCTCCTGGAGAACCCGCTCATCCAGAAGGCGTACCTCGGGACGGCCTGACAGCCGGGGAACCTCCTGACGGGCTGGCATCGGTCCCCGCTCCTGATCCTGCTGGCGCTCGCCGGCCTTCTCCCCGCCGAGGTCGAGGCATGGCCGGCCATCCAGGACGGAGCCGGGCAGGTCTACCTCTGCGATAGCCGGCCGACCCAGGGCGCGGACGGCGCCTGGAGCTGTCGTACCGGCGCGGGGACGCCGGTGGGGGCGCTCGTGGACGTGGTGCGGCCCGGCACGGCCCCCGGGGTGCGACTCTGGGACCTACCGCCCGGCGCGCCGTACCGCTACGTCCCGTACCCCTGGGGGCCGCCCCCGCGCGAGCCGAGCGGCTACGACGCGCTCGATCCCTGGCTCGGCCCCCGCAGCGGCGGCTCGGAGCGCTGACGACGGCGGCCGAGCAGCCCCCGCGCGATTCCGCGGCGGCGGCCCGACCGTCGGATGACCGGGCGCGCGCGGGGCTGTGCGCGGACTGCCGCTGGGCCCGCCGCGTGCCGAGCGCGCGCGGCTCGGTGTTCTTCCTCTGCCGGCGCGCCGAGACCGATCCGGCGTTCCCGCGCTACCCGCGCCTGCCGCGCCTCGCCTGCCCGGGCTACGACGGGGTCAGGCCTTGACTTGTGCACTTCGCGACCGACCGGAGCGAATGTATCGAACGTCAAGGCCTGACCCCGCGTCAGCGTACTCCATGCGGCCGCCGGTGACGTCGAGGACGGCGCCGTTCACGAAGCTGGCGGCGTCGGACGCCAGGAACGCGACCGCCGCCGCGATCTCGGCCGGCGTGCCGATGCGGCCCACGGGGATCTGACGGGCCAGCGCCTCGAGGCGCTCGCGGGGCAGGGTGGCCCCGAGCCGCTCGGTGTCCACGTACCCCGGCGAGATGGCATTGACCGTGACGCCGTGGGGCCCGAGCTCCCGCGCCGCGGTGCGGGTCAGCGCGATGACGCCCGCCTTCGCCGCCCCGTAGTGCCCGAGCGTGGCGCGCCCCCCGATGCGGCCGTGGATCGACGACGTGTTGATCACGCGCCCCCAGCCCTGCCGGACCATGTGCGGGGCCGCGTGCTTCAGGCAGAGAAACGTGCCGGTGAGGTGGGAGTCGAGCATGAGGCGCCACGTGGCCTCGTCGAGCTCGAGGAGCGGGGCGTTCAGCTCCGCCCCGAGGGCCCCGGCGTTGTTGACGAGGATGTCGAGGCGCCCCAGGCCGCCCACGACCTCGTCCACCGCCTGCCGGATCTCCTCCGACCGACGGACGTCCGCGCGGACGACCAGCGCCCGCCGCCCGAGCGCGCGGCAGCGGCGGGCCGTCTCCTCGACGCCGGCCAGGTCCGTGTGCCCGAGCACCGCCACGTCGGCGCCCGCCTCGGCCAGCGCGATCGCCTCGGCGCGCCCGATCCCCGCCGCCGCGCCCGTCACCAGCGCGACCCGCGGCCCGTTCCCCTTGCTCGTTCGTCATCGGTCCGGACCTCCGATCAGGCCACGTCCAGCCCGCGAGCGGCGCCCGCGACGCGCAGGCCGTAGTCCGAATGCGTCAGGTGGGGTGGGAGACTCGAACGGTGCGCGACCGGGCTCCACGGATCCTGGTGGCGCCACGCGCCGCCGCGCGAGACGCGTCGCGTGCCGGTCGGGGGCCCGATCGGGTTGCGGTCCGGCGCCCGCGCGTAGGCATCGTCGGCATACCAGTCGAGGCACCACTCGTGGACCGCGCCGGCGAGGTTCGTGAGCCCGAAGCCGTTCACGGGACCGGAGCCGACGGGGGGCGGCGCCGGAAGGCCCCATCGGCGGGCGGCCGCTCGTCGCCCCACGCGTAGCGCGCGTCCTCCACGCCGCCCCGCGCGGCGCGCTCCCACTCGGCCTCGGTGGGGAGACGACACGGCCGGCCGATCTCGCGGGTGAGCCACTCGCAGTACAGGACGGCCTCCGTCCAGTTCACGCCGACGATCGGCTGGCGCGGATCGCCGAAGCGCGAGTCCGCGAGGAAGCGTGGAGAGGCGACCCCGGTCGCCCGGAGGTACGCGGCGTACTCGGCCGTCGTCACCGGGCCCCGGGCCAGGGCGAACGCGTCGACCCACACCCGCCGCCGGGGCCGCGCGTCCGGCAGGCCGTGCTCCCAGCCCATCCAGAACCAGCCCCCGGGGATCGTGACGAGATCCACGTCACGCGGGCGGGGCGCCGCGCTCGAGCGCGGCGAGGCGCCGGCGGAGCGTCTGTTCCTCGGCCCAGCGCGCCGTCTCGTCGCGCACGACCGCGGCGATGCCCGTGACGCGGCCGGCCTCGTCGCGGAGGAGCGCCACCGTGAAGGCGATCGAGATCGCCTGCCCGTCCTTCCGCACGGCCGGCACGCGGAGGACGTCCGCGCCGTAGCGGGTCACGCCGGTCCGCATGACCTCCTGGTAGCCGGCCCAATGCCGCGCGCGGAACCGCTCGGGGATGATGACGTCGAGCGAGCGGCCCAGAGCCTCGCCGGCGGGATAGCCGAAGATGCGCTCGGCGGCGGGCGGCCAGAGCCGGATCCGCCCCTCGGCATCGGCGACGATCACCGCGTCGCCCAGCGCGTCGAGGAGCGCCGCGAGGTCCATGCGCTCATTGTAGAGGGTCGCCCGGCCCCCGTCGCCGCCCCGCGGCGCTCTGCTACCATGGCTCCCGTGAATCCGATCGTGGTCGCGCTCGACGTCGGCTCGTCCTCCGTCCGCGCGCTCGCGTTCGACGCCGAGGGCCGCGCGCTCGGACTCGAGTGCCAGCGGCCGTACGAGCCGGAGACGACGGCCGACGGCGGGGTCGAGGTCGACGCGGACCGGCTCGTGCTCCTGGCAAGCGAGGTGCTCGACGGCCTCCTGGCCGACCTGGGGCGCCGCGCGGACGCCGTCGCGGCGGTGGCGACCTGCACGTTCTGGCACACGCTCCTCGGTCTCGGCGCGGACGACCGTCCGCGGACGCCGGTCTACTCGTGGGCGGACACGCGGAGCGCGGACGCGGTCGAGACCCTCCGCGCGCGCGTCGACGAGAAGGCCTATCACGCCCGCGTGGGCTGCCGCCTTCACACCTCGTACCTGCCGGCGCGCCTCTGGTGGCTCAAGGAGCGCGACGCGCGCACCGCCCGCGCCGTGCGCCGCTGGATGTCGTTCGGCGAGTACCTCGGCCTCCGCCTCTTCGGCGAGCACCGGACGAGCGTCTCGATGGCGTCGGGGACGGGCCTCTTCGACCAGTGGGCCCGCCGCTGGGATCCGGCCATCCTCGACGCGATCGGGCTCTCGCCGGACCAGCTCGGCCCGATCGTCGACCTGGATCGGCCGTTCCGCGGGCTCCGGCCCGAGTTCGCCGGGCGCTGGCCGGCGCTGGCGCGGGTGCCGTGGCTCCCGGCGCTGGGCGACGGAGCGTGCTCGAACGTCGGGGCCGGTTGCACCACGCCCGACAAGGCCGCCCTCATGGTCGGGACGTCCGGGGCGATGCGCGTCTGCCTCACCGCCGAGTCGGTGACGATCCCGGAAGGCCTCTGGTGCTACCGGGTCGACAGCCGGCGGCTCCTCCTCGGCGGATCGCTCTCGAACGGCGGCAGCCTGTACGCGTGGCTCACGGAGACCCTCCGCCTGCCGGCGGCCGAGGAGGTGGAGCGGGAGCTCCATGCGATGCCGCCCGACGCCCACGGGCTGACCGTGCTGCCGTTCCTCGCCGGCGAGCGCAGCGTCGGCTGGGTCGCGTCCGCGCGGGCCGCCGTCGTGGGCCTGTCGCTCGCCACGCGCCCGATGGACATCGTGCGGGCGGGCCTCGAGACGGTGGCCTACCGGTTCGCGCTGATCCACGCCGAGCTCCGCGAGGCCTGCCCGGCCTTGCGGGATGTCATCGCGACCGGCGGGGCGCTCCTGGCCTCGCCGGCCTGGACGGCGATGATGGCGGACGCGCTCGGCGTGCCTCTCACGCCGTCCACGGAGGCCGAGGGCTCGAGCCGCGGGGCGGCGCTCCTGGCGAGCGAGGCGCTCGGGCTCATCCCGTCGCTCGACGCGGTGGCGGCGGGGACGGGGCCGACGATCCAGCCCGATCCCCTGCGGCACGCGCGCTACCGGGCCGGCCTTGCGCGGCACCGGGCGCTCTACGACCTCCTGATCCCCCACGCGACCGCCGAGAGGAGAGGGCCGTCATGACGGGCCGGGACCTCGATCAGCTCTGCGTGAACACGATCCGCTTCCTGGCCGCCGACGCCGTCCAGCAGGCGAAGTCGGGACACCCGGGACTCCCGATGGGCGCGGCCCCGATGGCCTACGTCCTCTGGACGCGCTTCCTCCGTCACCATCCGGCCAACCCGGCCTGGCCCGACCGCGACCGGTTCGTCCTCTCCGCCGGCCACGGCTCGATGCTCCTCTACGCGCTCCTCCATCTCACCGGCTACCCGCTCCCGCTCGAGGAGCTGAAGCGCTTCCGGCAATGGGGCTCGAAGACGCCGGGGCATCCCGAGTACGGGCTCACCCCGGGCGTCGAGGCGACCACCGGGCCCCTCGGCCAGGGGCTCGCGAACGCCGTCGGCATGGCGATCGCCGAGCGCCACCTCGCGCAGCGGTTCAACCAGCCGGGCCACACGGTCGTCGACCACCACACGTACGTCATCTGCTCCGACGGCGATCTGATGGAGGGCGTGGCGGCGGAGGCGTCGTCACTGGCCGGCCACCTCGGTCTCGGCAAGCTGATCGTCCTCTACGACGACAACCTGATCTCGCTCGCCGGGAAGGCGGCCCTCTCGTTCTCGGAGGACGTCCCGCGGCGATACGACGGCCTCGGCTGGCACACCCAGGTCGTGCCCGACGGCAACGACCTCGACGCGATCGACACGGCCATCCGCGCGGCGCGGGCGGAGACGGGGCGCCCGTCCCTGGTCGCCGTGCGGACCGTGATCGGATACGGCGCGCCGAAGAAGGCGGGGACGCACGAGGCGCACGGCGAGCCCCTGGGGGACGCGGAGCTCCGGGGTGCGAAGGAGGCCCTCGGCTGGCCGACCGAGCCGATGTTCCACCTGCCCGAGGCCGCCGTCGCCCGCTTCCGCGAGGCGGTCGCCCGAGGGCGCGCGCGCCGAGGCCGACTGGCGGGCCCGGCTCGACGCCTGGCGGCGCGCCTTCCCGGAGCTCGCGTCCCAATGGGACGACGGGCTCGCGCGGAAGCTGACGCCGGGATGGGACCAGGACCTGCCCCGGTTCCCGCCGGAGCCGCCGCAGGCGACCCGCGATGCGAGCGGCGCCGTGCTGGCGGCCGTCTCGCCGCGCCTGCCGCATCTCGTGGGCGGCGACGCCGATCTGGCGCCGTCGACGAAGACGCTGGTGAAGAGCGCGGGCTCGTTTCTGCGCGACACGCCCGAGGGGCGGCACCTCCACTTCGGCGTGCGCGAGCACGCGATGGGGTCCATCGCCAACGGCCTCACCTACCACGGCGGGCTGCTCGCGTTCTGCGGGACCTTCTTCGTCTTCTCCGACTACATGCGCGCGGCCGTGCGGCTGGCCGCGCTCTCCGAGCTGCCCGTCGTGTACGTGTGGACCCACGACTCGATCGCGGTGGGGGAGGACGGGCCGACCCATCAGCCGGTCGAGCATCTGGCGTCGCTGCGGGCGATGCCGAACCTGGTCGTGCTCCGCCCCGCCGACGCCACGGAGACCGTGGTGGCCTGGCAGGTGGCCCTCGCCCGCCGCCACGGGCCGACCGCGCTCGTCCTGACCCGGCAGAAAGTGCCCGTGCTCGATCGGACGGTGTACGCGGCGGCCGATGGCGTGCGGCGCGGCGCCTACGTCCTCGCGGACGCCGCCGGGGGGCCCCCCGAGCTGCTCCTGATCGGCACCGGCTCGGAGGTGCAGCTCGTGCTGGCCGCGCAGGCCGCCCTGGCGCGAGACGGCATCCGGGCGCGGGTCGTCAGCATGCCCTCGTGGGAGCTGTTCGAGGCCGAGCCGCCGGAGTATCGCGAGGCGGTGCTTCCCCGGGCGGTCACGCGTCGGCTGGCGGTGGAAGCCGGCGCCACGCTCGGCTGGGACCGATGGGTCGGCGCCGGACGGGGCCGTGATCGGCCTCGATCGCTTCGGCGCGTCGGCGCCCGGGGAGGTCGTCCTGCGCGAGCTCGGGTTCACCACGGAGCACGTCGTGGCCCGAGCCCGGGCGCTCCTGGGGCGCTGATCCGGCTCCCGCCGCGGGCGGCGCCCCGTCATCGAGGGCGGGGAGCGGTCAGCGCGCGGCGCCCCGCTCCCCGCCCGCCGACCGAAGGGGACGCACACCGCGAGGGAGCTCGGCGGGCCCACCGGGCACGACCTGGAACCCGAGGCGCGTCCAGGTCTCCGGGGGCGAGGCCCGGCGTTCGCCCCGACGGCGCTCGTGGCCGGCCGGGTGACGGCTCCCGCTCCGCCGCTCGCCTCGCCGCCGATCCCACATCGGCGTGCAGCCCGGCCCCACGGCCCCGCTCTCCACAGCCTGGTAGAGCTCGCCCTGTCCGCGCTGGACTACGACCAGTGCGCTGTCCACCCCGCTCGCGGCCCGCGCCTCCGACGCGGCGGAAGCCGCCGCGGTCGCCAGCCGGCGACGGAGATCCCGGACGTAGCCCACACGGAACGTCGTGGCAGCCTCCTCCAGGGCGTGGGCGATCTGACGGACGCCGTCCTGCGTCTCGGTGACGTCGCCACGCAGCATCCCGGTCTCGTGGTCGAGCGCGACGACGCGGCGATGCAGGCGCTGGAGGGACCGCCAGACGAGGAGACCGATGGCCACGCTGGTGAGCAGGGCCAGCAGCGCCAGGATCGCGGCGACGATCGCCACGAGCCGGTCGCCCGCACCGCCGCCGGACGCGTCGGGAGCGAGACCGACCACGGTGAGAAGCCCGTGGGACTCGTCGGCGGCGGTGAGCGTGAACCGAACGCGGTCACCCGCACGCACCCCCGCGAGCAGTCCACCACTCGCGACGGGAAACTCGGAGCGAGCGGCGGGAAGGAGCCCGGGAATCCCCCCGTGCTCGAGCGTCACGGCGCTCCGCGCGAGGTCGACCGCCGCGACCCGACCCTCGGCCTCGAAGGTCGTAGCCGCCGACACGGGTCCACCGAGCCCGAGGCCGAGCGCCAGCACCAGCACCGAGATCCAGTCGAACTCGGCCCCGCCGGCCCGCGGGGGCGATGCGTCCGCCCCGACCCCACACGAGGTCCATCCGACCCCCTCCCGTCGAGAAAGTGAATAGGGCGACGGTAGGCGGACTGACGGGTGGCGTCAAGGGTCTCCGGACCTCACCCCAGGGGCCTCCTCAGGTGTTTGGCATCCGCTCAGACTTGCGACGAGACGCGCCCTTGGGCTATCGTGTGGTCCCTCACGAGGCGGGCCCGGTAGCCAGGGCAGGGAGGACGCGCGATGGCCGAGGTCAAGTTCGGCGAGCTACGGTCGGTGGTGGAGGCGGTCCGACAGATCGTGCTCGACTGGGACGGGTTCGTGTCCAACGTCGAGGCCTTGGCCCGGGAGCACGAGGAGTACCGTCAGACGGCGGACCGCCTCGCGTGGGAGCTCGGGGAGCTCCGCGCGGCCCACGAACGCCTCACCGACGAGCGTGACGAGGGGCGCGCGACGCTCGCGTCACTCCGCGCGAGCCACGAGACCGCGACCCGCGAGGGCGCCCGGCTCGAGCGGGAGCGCGCGGAAGCGCAGCGGACCCTGGGGTCGCTCCAGTCGAGCCACGAGGCGCTGACCCGGGAACGCGATCGGCTGATCAGGGAGCTCGACGAGATGCGCCACCGTCACGAGTCGGTGATGCTCGAGCGCCACCGCGCGGGTGAGGAGCTCGAGGCCATTCTTCGCCGCTTCCGCGCGACCGCCTGAGCCGCGCCTCGTCGGCCGGCGGGCTCAGTCGAGATCGCCTTCGGCGGGCTCGCCGAAGACCAGGTCCTCCAGCCACTCGATCCGGATCCGATCGGGCCCCCGCAGGCTCCCGCCGTAGCTTCGGCTCACCGAGCGTCGTGTCGTCCAGAGGATGACCTGCTTCCCCTGAGCCTGCAGGGTCTTGACCACTTCGTGGAAGTCGCCGTCCCCGGTGCCGATCACGTAGACCAGGATCTCGGGGTGCTCACGGAGCACGAAGTGAATCTTCTCCCGCAGCACGTGGTCCGAGGCGTCGGCCTTGTCGCGGCCGGCGATGTCGGTCGAGAAGCGCGCGTTGCGGGCGGCCTTCTGGTCGCCCTCGAAGAGCCCGCGGTCCCAGTCCGCGACCGCCCACCGCTGTCGGGGGAGGCCGTGCCGCCAGGCCGCGTTGAGCAGGCGTGAGGCGAGCTCGACGCCGGTCAGGCGAGGACGGAGCGCGGTGACGCCCGCCTCGGGGCGCTCGTCGAGATGCTGCGCGAGGCTCACCTTGATGTTCTCCCAGTCCAGCATGAGGGCGAGGGCCGCCCGGCGCCCCGCCGGGTCCCCGGCCCGCGGGACGTCCGCGGAGGGTCGCTCCCCGTAGGTGGCGGCCGCCTCGCTCTCACCTCCGGGCGCACGGCCTTCCGGCGCGACTCCGGGCTCCACCGCAAGGGCGAGGGGCGCGCCTAGCCGCTCCGCCCAGAGCTGCGCGTCGGCTTCCGTGAAGCTCGTCTCGTTCCAGCTCTGACGGAGCACCCGGAGGCCCTCCTCGCGGAAGCCGTGACGCTGGGCCCAGCCGAGGAGCCCGCGCAAGAGCTGCGCCTTCTTTCGCGGGTCCAGGTTGCGGCGATGCTGGGTGACGCGCCAGCTGTGGAGCCGGCAGCGCCAGCTGCCCGCCAGGTCTCCGGCCTCCTCGTTGAGCGCGGCCGCGCATTCCCAGTTCTTGAAGACTCCCGCCTCGGGCCCGGCCGCGACACGCTGGCGGAACCATTCGACTCCGGCCGCGATCAGCGACGTCTCGACGAACTCGCGCGTGAGAAGGTCGAGGTCCTCGAAGAGCAAGCGCTCGCGAGGGTCGGGAAAGACGCGATCCGGGTCGCGGAGGATCCGGTTGATCCGGCGGAAGTGGTCGCGGAACCCTGCCGGAGCGGCCCCGCCCTGGATCCGCTCCGCGTCCCGGAGCGCCGCCAGGAGGTGGGCCTCGTAGTGGCGCGAGCGGAGGTAGAGCGTGGTCAGGACCTCCGGGCGGCCCTGCTCGATGGCCCACAGCAGGCAGAGCTCGAAGGCCTCCGCGGGGTGCGCGTCCAGGCTCAGGACCGGCAGCAGGACGTCGAGCGCTTCGTCCGCGCGCGACGGCAGGCGACGGAGCGCACAGGCCAGGTTCCAGCGCGCGGTCCACCCGCGGTGCTCGTGGAACCGGTCCGAGGCGATGGCCGCCTCGAGGAGCTCGATGATGTCGTGGATGTCCGTGCTCTGGCCGAACAGCGCCAGGGCATGGGCGTACCACTCCTTCGCGATGGTGTTCGCGCTGCGGCGGTAGTGGAGGTTCGAGAACTCGTCGAGCGCCCGGGGGTCCTGGCGGAGGAGCAACTCACGGGCCTGGAGGAACGCGGGATCCGGGGCGCCGACGAGGCGCAGCTCGGAGACGGGCTCGCGCGGCTCGGGCTTGGCGTCGAGCCGCAGCCGGAGGTTCATTTCGAGCTCGTCCTGCACGTCGGCCAGAGCCTGACCGAGCGCGTCCGTGTCGCCCCGCTCGACCGCGTGGCGGAGCTCGGCCCAGATGGTCGGGGGCACGAGCGCCGACAAGGGCTCGGGCCGCCGCACCGCGCGCTGCGCGCGCCGCACGGCCGCGGGGGCGACCCGCTCTCCGATGGCCTCCCACTCGCGCCGGATTCGCTCGAGCCGGGTGGGCACCTCCAGCTGGAGGACGGCCTCCACATGATCGCGGACGAGGCGGTCGCGCACCTCCGCGTCTCCCTCGGTCACGAGGCGCGCCCGCTCGAGCTCGAGCAGGATCATCTCGTCGACGGCCAGGGTGACCTGCGTGGGCACCGTGCCCCAGGCGGAGTGGACGAACGCGACAATGGCCGCCCGCGTGGCAGGCACTTCGGCCTCACCTTGCCGGCACCGGGCGACTTGGTCGACCACCATCGCGCGGACCGCGTTGCCCAGGGTCTGGCGCATCGGGCGGGTGGCGCGCATGAGCGGACTGGCCTGCCGGAAGAGCTCGTGGGCCGCCTGGAAGAGGCGCAGGGCCTCGGCGAGGTCCCCCTGCCGGGCCGCGCGCCGTCCGAGCACGTCCAAGGCGAAGCCGAGGGTCGTGAGGTCCCGGCTGCGTGAGCCGTCGCGGATCTCGGCGGGACCCGGAGGGTCGCGCTTCAGGAGCTCGATGGCGGCGCGGTTCTTCTCGAAGTGCTCCGCGGGGAGGTCGGACAGCTCCGCGTCAACCGCGGCGATGAGCTCGGACAGGGCGTCAACGATCTGCTCGGCGGACCAAAGGGGCCACTCGACGACCTTGTGCATGCGGATCACTCCAAAGGGACCTCAAGGATTGACGGGTTCGCCCGCAGCCGGAGGCCGGGGGAATGGGACGGGTCTGCCCGGTCAGGGCGCGCCTAGCGCCGCCGACGGCCCGCGCTCTTCCGGCTGACCTCGGCGGAGTGGGATCGCCGGGCGGGGGCCGACCGGGACACATGACGGGTCGGCATCGGCTTCCGCCCCGCGAGCGGCGACCCCCGGTCCGGGGACGGCACGGCCCCGATGGCTCGGACGTCCTTTCCCGGCAGAGGCTTACGGGCTCTGGGATCGTGCGAAGCCGGCGTCAGCACCGTGCCCACGGGATCGAGAAAGTGCCGAAGCGCAAAGCCACAAGTCTTGCATCGCTTGTACGAGAACCGCCGATTCTGCTCATCGAGGCGAGGCCGACCGAGCGTCTCCATCCGGCCCGGACAACACTTGTTTGGTGCCGGTGGGGACACAATCCGTCTTGGGTAAAGATTCTGCGCCTTTAGCTCGCGGCTGTAGACGATGATGTTCTTCACGGTTCCAGGGGTCTCGCGGTGCATTTTCACCACGATCGCACGAGTTTGCAAGCGGAATCGGCCTCGGCGGGTCCCACCCGGGGCCGTGGCGGACGGGGGTGCCGTTACCCCCCGGGCTCGGGTGGGGAGGCCTTCCGTCGCGAGGTCGCGCGCGCTCGGAAACCAGCGAGCGAGCTCCTCGACCGATGTGGTGGTGAGAAAGGGCTCGACCAGCCGCCGCGTATAGGCCCGGCTCCCGGCGAAGCGGGCCTCGACGCTCGCCAGGAGCGCGCCGTCGGGCCCGAGGAGCACCCCGCGCGTCCGGCAGTAGCGACCTCGCGCGTCGTCGTCGCTGCCGACGGCGGTGCGGTCCCCCAAGGCGAGCATCGGCGCCAGGGGGAGCGTGGCGAAGAGCGTGACGTGGACGTCGGTGGTGACCCCGCACTCCTGCTGGGCGAGGGCGCCGAGCCACCAGGCGAGCTCGTCGAGGAGGATCAAGGCCAGCGCGGGATGGGTTCCCCCGCGCGCGTGATAGGTCGCGGGGCGGCGCGTACTCGCGCCAGAGGAATCGGTCGTTCAGGAGGAAGCGGACGCCCAGCCCCAGCGGGTTCGTCGAGCCGCACGCCACGCACGTCGCGGTACCCGGCACCTCCGCCCGCGCGACGTTGTCCTTCGCCCACGCGGTCTGCAGGGATTGGACGTCCGGGGCCGTGATCTCGTCGCGGCGGAGAGTGGCCTCGGCGAGCGGCCGGTCGCCCTGATGGAGCGAGAGCCGCGCGGTCGCACCGGCGCTGCCGGTGCGGAGGACGAGCGGAGTCCCTGTGGGAACGCCGCGGAGCAGCTCCACGCGGAGCGCCACCGGCGGGCGCGGGAGCGTCAACCGGTGAAACGCCGCGGCCACGGCGCCGCCGTGAACGGTGCCGGGAAAGCCGTGGAGGTCGCCCGGGAAGGTCACCACGCCCCGCGCCGCGTCGGCGGTCGCCTGGCGGAGCGCCTCGTCGATCGTCACGGCGGAGGCGCGGAGATCAGGGGTCGGAGCAGTCGCGCATGAACCCGCAGTGCGGGCAGATGATCTTGCACTTGATCTCGCGCATGACCGCGCCGCAGACCCAGCAGGTGTGCACCGTCGCGTCCTGAGCCATCTCGAGCCGGTGCTATAGTAAGCGCGATGTCCCGCCCGCTTCAACGTTCTGGAGCGCGCGCGGCTCTCGCGTTCCTCCTGGCCGGCCTCCTCGGGCAAGGGTGCGGGCGGACCACGCTGGAGGCCGTTCGTGCCGACGTCGCCGCGGGGCGCGGCCACCTGATCACCACGGTCCCGTTCATCGCCCAGGACGCGTACCAGTGCGGACCGGCCGCCCTGGCCATGGTCCTGCGCTACTGGGGGGCCGCGGCCGAGGCCGACGAGATCGGGCGCGCGCTGTACCTGCCTTCGGCGCGCGGGGTCCTCAACGTCGAGCTCGAGTTCCAGGCGCGGCGGCGCGGGTTCCGGACCGAGGCCTTCGAGGGGACGCTCGAGCGCGTCAAGGCCGAGCTGCGCCGAGACCGCCCCCTGATCGTGTTCCAGGATCTCGGCCGCGGGGGCGTGTCCGTCCCGCACTTCGCCGTGCTCCTGGGCTTCGACGACCAGGCCGAGGTCGTGGTGCTGCACTCGGGGACGACCCCATACCATCGGCTCTCCTACAGGGAGTTCCTTCGCACCTGGGCGTCCCGGCGGGGCTGGACGCTCCTCGTCACGCCGGGCGACGCCGCATGACCAACGCCGCGGCTCGCCGGCGCCTCGTCGAGGTGGGGCTCGGCGCGGCGCCGCCGGACCTGCTCGTGCTCGGCGCCGATGTCGTCAACGTCTACACGGGCGAGGTCGTGCGGTGGGACGTGGCCGTCGCGGATGGACGGGTGGCCGCCGTCGGTCCGGACCTGGCCGGCACGGCGGGCCCGGAGACGGATCGCCTCGAGGCCCGGGGCAAGGTGCTCGTGCCGGGGTTCTTCGACGCGCACACGCACCTCGACGTCCTCGTCTCCCTGCCGGAGCTCCTCCGAGAGGCGATTCCCCGGGGTCTCACCGCGGTCGTCACCGAGATGGCGCAGCTGAGCTCCGCCCTCGGCGCGGCCGGGGCGCGCTGGTTCCTGGAGACGCTCGGCGCCCAGCCGATCCACGCCTATGCGACCGCGCCCGTGATCACGTACCTCTCGGCCGAGCTGGAACCCGGGGAGCCGCTGATCGACGAGGACACGATGGCGGCGCTCCTCGAGGATCCCACGGGTGCTCGGTCTGGGCGAGGTCTACTGGCACCGGCTCTTGCCGGAGCCCGACCGCCTCCTCCCCCTGATCGACCGGGCGCGGGCGCTCGGCAAGACGGTCGAGGGCCATGCGGCGGGGGCGCGGGGACCTCGGCTCGTGGCGTGTGCCGGCGCGGGGCTCGACTCCTGCCACGAGCCGATCACCGCGAGCGAGGCGCTCGAGCGCCTTCGGCTGGGCATGCGCGTCCTGATCCGCGAGGGGTCCGTCCGGCGCGATCTGGAGGCGGTGCTCGCCGTCCGCCACAGCGGCGCGTCGCTCCGCCGGGTGACGCTGGCGTCCGATGGGATCTGGCCGCAGGACCTGCTCGAGCGCGGCTACATGGACGGCATCGTCCAGCGCGCGATCGACCTGGGGCTCCCGCCGGTCACGGCGTACCAGATGGCGAGCCTCCACGGGGCCGAGCACTTCGGCCTGGACCGGGAGCTAGGCGGGATCGCGCCGGGCCGCTGGGCGGATCTCCTGGTCCTTCCCGACCTCCGCACGGTGCGGCCGGAGATCGTCGTCGCGCGGGGACGTGTCGTGGCCCGGGACGGGCGCTGCCTCGTTCCGTGTCCCACCGTGCCCCTGCCCGCGGGGCTCTACGACGGTCCCCATCCGGGGCCGCTCGATCCGGCCTCACTGCGAATGCCCGCGCCGGGCCCGCAGGCCTCGGTCCGCGTGATCCGGATCGCCGGTGACATCGTGACCGCCGAGGCGGCCGCCACGCTCCCGGTCCGTGACGGGGCCGTCCTGGCCGAGCCGGCCGCGGACCTCCTGCTCGCCGTGGTCTGCGACCGGCGCCGCGGGCGCCAGCGCGGCTTCGGCGTCGTCCAGGGGTTCGGCCTCCGCGAGGGCGCCGTCGCGTCCACGCTGTCCTTCGATACCGCCGACCTGGTCCTGGTCGGCGCCTCTCGAGAAGCGCTCGCGGCCGCCGGCCGGCGGGCGGTCGAGCTCCGCGGGGGCTTCGTGGTGGTCGACGGCCGCGGCGCCGTGCGGGCGGAGCTGGCCTTGCCGATCGGCGGGGTCGCCGGGACGGCGCCCGTGCCGGCGCTCGCGCACGCCCTGGACGACGTGGAAGCCGCCCTGCGCGCGCTGGGCTGCGGGCTGGCCCACCCCCTCCTCACGCTGCAGACGCTCACCTTCACGGCCATCCCGGCGCTGCGGCTGACCACGCGGGGCCTGCTCGCCGTCAAGAGCCGCCAGCACGTGCCCGCCCTGCTCTGACGGGCCCCCGAGGCCTGGCCTCCATGGCTGCCCCCAGCATCTTCACTCCCGCGTTCCTGACGGCCGCCGCGGCCAACTTCCTCTTCTTCACCGGGCTCGCGGGCTTCGTGCTGTTGCCGCTGCATCTCCGGGAGCTCGGCGCGACCGACGGCCAGATGGGGCTCGTCATGGGCTGCTACAGCGGAACCGCGATCGTCGTCCAGCCGCTGGTCGGGGCGTGGGTCGACCGCGGCGCACGCCGCGTCTTCCTGATCGTCGGCGCGGTGCTCACCGCGGCGGTGGCCGCCCTGTTCGCGGCCAGGCCCGATGCCCTCGGGCTGTTCCCGCTCCTGCGGGGGCTCCAGGGGGCGGCGTTCTCCGTCTACTTCATCGCCAACTTCACCGTGGCCATCGATCTGGTGCCGGCCGAGCGCCGCAGCCAGGCGCTCGGCATCTTCGGGATCTCGGGGCTCATCTCCGGCGCCGTGGGCCCGGCTCTCGGGGAGCTTCTCGTGCGGGTGGCGGGCTTCCGGGGACTGTTCCTGGCGGGGGCGATCCTGCCGCTCCTCGCCGCCGCGATCTCGGCGCGCCTCGAGATCCCTCCGCCGCCGCCGCCCCGCCCGGGCGCCGGCGGGGAGGGGCTCGCGGGCCTGGTTCGCGGGGTCGCCGCGGCGCCGCGGCTTCCGATGACGCTGGCCGCGGCTTTCGGTCTCGGGCAGGGGGTCATGTTCACGTTCTTCCCGACGTACGCGCTCGATCTCGGCGTCCGCTGGGTGGGCCTGTTTGCGGTCGCCTACTCGGGGGCGGCCCTGATCGTGCGCGCGACGGCCGGCAGCCTCGCGGACCGCCTCGGTCGCCGGGCGGTGATCATCCCGGCGATGGCCCTTCAAGCGGGCGCGACCGTCGTGCTGGCGGGCCTCGGGCTCTTGACGCACGCCGCCGGCCTTCCGGCCGCGCCGTTCCTTGCCCTGGCGGGGCTGGTGTCCGGCGCCGCGCACGGATTCCTCTACCCGGCGCTCACGGCGCTGATCGTCGACGTCACGCCGCCGGAGCGGCGCGGCCGCATGGTCGGGGTGTTCATGGCGTTCATCCTGGCCGGCCAGACCGGCGGCGCGGCGGGGTTCGGCCACTTGGCCCACGCCGTCGGCTACGGGGCGATGTTCGCCGTGCTGGGGCTCGCCCTCACGGGGGCGACCGCCCTCGCGTTCCGCCTCGCGCGCTGATCGTCAGGGCGCCGGCTCCCGAGGCCCCGGCCGGCCGGGGTATACTCGGGCGCACGGCGCCGCCGGGCGTCGCGAGGAGGGTCGGGCCATGCGAGAAAGACGGGCGTCCACGCTGGCCATGATGGCGCTGTTGGGTCTCATCAGCCTGGGGGCGACGGAGCCACCCCGGTCGGGCGGCCCGGTGCCCAGTCCCCAGGAAGTCGAGGTCACCGGGGTCGTCCTGGAGCCGACCACGCGGCAGCCGATCGTCCTCCTCCAGGGGAAGCGGGATCGGCGGCCGCTCGCGATGGCCATCGGCCAGTTCGAGGCCAACGGAATCGCGGTCGTGCTCCAGGGGCTGACCCCGCCGCGCCCTCTGACCCACGACCTCTTCCTCAACGTGCTCGGGGACCTGCGCGCCTCGCTCCGGCGCATCGTGGTGACGGACCTCCGGGACGACGTCTTCTACGCCCAGCTCCACCTCGAGGCGGCGGGGGCCCGGTTCACCATCGACTCCCGTCCCTCGGACGCGATCGCCCTGGCCCTCCGCGCGCGGGTGCCGATCCTCGTCGAGGAGCGCGTCTTCGAGAAGGCGGATCGGCTCGTACCCAAGGGCGGGTCGAAGCCCACCTTCTGACGGCCCCGTGAAGGACGCGCCCCCGCCCGCGGCCGAGTGGGCCGTCCAGCGTCGGCTGGACGACCTGATCGGCAAGCTCGAGCAGAAGTTCGGGGACCTCCGGGGTCGGGTCGAGGTCGTCCCGCGCCCCGGGGTGACGTTCCAGATGATCGGCGGCGCGGACACGGCGAAGTCGGCCATCAGCGGCCTCTCCTACGCCCTCCGGATGCCCGATCTCTATCGCCAGTGGGGGATCAGCCCACCCCGGGGCGGGCTTCTCTACGGGCCTCCCGGAAACGGCAAGACGTTGCTCGCCAAGGCGCTGGCCACCCTGTCGGACGCCCTCTTCTACCACCTCCGTCTGGCGACCCTCACCTCCAAGGTGGGCCCCGCGGCGGCCGAGGTGATCAAGGAGGTGTTCCAGTTGGCCGGCTCGGAGGGGAAAGGGGTCCTCTACTTCGAGGACGCCGAGGCGCTCTCGTTCGAGCACATCCTGCCGCCGGAGCGGGCGCGGGAGGCCGCGGCGCCCCTGCTCATCGGGATCTGCGAGCTGCTCGACGGGCTCCGGGCCTTTCCCACGCTCCTCGTCGTCGCGTCGACGAGTCGGCCCGACGGCATCGGGGCGCATCTGATCGCGCCCGGGCGCCTCGACCACCTCATCGAGGTGCCGCTGCCCGACGGTCCCGCGCTGCGGGAGATCGTCCAGATCCAGCGGAAGCGCGCGGAGACGCTGGCCGAGCGGGCCCTCTTCGAGCCCCTCGACGCGGAGGCGCTCGCGCCGCGGCTGGCGGGGATGAGCGGCGGCGAGGTGGCCGAGGTGATGCGCCGCGCGCTCGAGACGAAGGTCCACCAGGCCGGGTCCGGCCAGGAGCCGGGGCTGGTCCGCACGGCGGATCTGCTCACCGCGGTGGACGATTCGCGCCGCGTGCGGGACGTCATGGTCAAGATCCGCTACGGCCAGTACCTCTGAGGGCCCGCCGGCACGGTGATCTCCGAGACGACGATCCGGGTGCGGTATGCCGAGACCGATACCATGGGCGTCGTCTACTACGGGAACTACCTCACCTACTTCGAGGTCGGGCGGGTGGAGTTTCTCCGCCAGCACGGGTTTCCCATGTCGGCGGTGGACCGGAAGGTCCACATGCCGGTGGTGGGGCCTCGTCCGATACCAGAAGCCCGCGCGGCTCGATGACCTCTTGCGGGTCCGGTGCTGGATCAGCGAGCGGAAGCGCGCGTCCTTCGTCTTCCGGTACGACATCCGGCAGGCGGAGACCGACGAGCCGGTCGCGACAGGGGAGACGCGCCACGCCTGCTGGCATCCCGAGACCCAGCGCATGATCGCGATCCCCGAGTGGCTCGAGCCTCTCCTGCTCCCCGAGCCCTCGCCGTCGCCGTGACCTTCGATCCCGCCCGCGCGGCCCGCGGCCCGCGGGCCCGGGGCCGTGTCCCGGAGGAGGTGCTCGTGTCCCACGTGACCCCGTCTCGTCCGCGCCCGATCGCGGAGGTCGCCGCCAGCGTCGGCCTGACCGCCGAGGAGCTCATCCCCTACGGGCGCGAGGTCGCGAAGGTGCCGCTTCACGCCCTGACCGCCCGGCGCGACGGTCCCTCCGGCAAGCTCGTGGTCGTGTCGTCCATCACCCCGACGCCGCCGGGCGACGGCAAGACGACCATCACGATCGGGCTGGGGCAAGCGCTGTGGCGCATCGGCCGCCGGGCCGTCGTGGCGCTGCGGGAGCCGTCCATCGGCCCCTGTCTCGGCATCAAGGGCGGCGGCACCGGCGGGGGGCGCGCGCAGGTCATCCCGGCGGACTCGATCAACCTCCATTTCACGGGCGACATCCACGCGGTGGAGAGCGCGCACAACCTGCTGGCCGCGTGCCTCGACAACCACCTCTACCACGACAATGCGCTCCGGATCGATCCACGCCAGATCCTCTTCCGCCGGGCCATGGACATGAACGACCGCGCCCTCCGCGAGATCGTGCTCGGGCTGGGCGGGCGCTTCCAGGGCTATCCGCGCGAGGAGGGCTTTCTCATCACGGCGGCGTCCGAGGTGATGGCGCTGCTCTGCCTCGCCGAGGACCTGATGGACCTCAAGGCGCGCTTGGGGCGGATCCTGCTCGCCTTCACCTTCGACGGTCGCCCGGTGCCCGCCGGAGACCTCAAGGTGGCGGGGGCCATGGCCGCGCTCCTGCGCGACGCGATCCACCCGAACCTGGTCCAGACGCTCGAGGGCACGCCGGCCGTGGTGCACGGCGGACCCTTCGCCAACATCGCCCATGGCTGCAACTCCGTCATCGCGACCAAGCTCGCGCTCAAGCTCGGCGAGATCTGCGTCACGGAGGCGGGGTTCGGGTTCGATCTCGGGGCCGAGAAGTTCTTCGACATCAAGTGCGGCTATGCGGGGATCCGCCCCGACGCGGTGGTGCTCGTCGCGACGGCGCGGGCGCTCAAGTACCACGGGGGTGTCCCGATGGGCGACGTGGACGGGGAGGATCTGCCCGCCATCAAGCGGGGCATGGCGAACCTGGAGCAGCACGTGGAGAACATCCGTCTGTTCGGTGTGCCCCTGGTCGTGGCGCTCAACCGCTTCCCGTCGGACACCGAGACCGAGCTCGCCGCGATCGTCGAGCACTGCGCGGCGCTCGGCGTCCGCGCCGTCCCCGCCAACGTGTTCGGGGAGGGGGGCGCGGGAGGGGAGCGGCTGGCGGCGGCCCTCGTCGACGTCCTGGAGCGCGAGCCCTCCCGGTTCCGGCCGCTCTACGACTGGGCGGCGCCGGTGAAGACGAAGATCCACACGATCGCGACGCGGATGTACGGGGCGGAGCGCGTGGCCTACACGAAGCGGGCGGAAGGCCAGATCGCCCAGGCGGAGAAGCTCGGCTACGGCGGGTTGCCGATCTGCATGGCCAAGACGCAGCGCTCCTTGTCGGACGACCCCACCCTCCTCGGGCGTCCCCGGGACTTCACGGTCACCGTGAACGAGGTGCGGATCTCGGCGGGCGCCGGCTTCCTGGTCCCGATCACCGGTGAGATCCTGACCATGCCGGGCCTGCCGCGGGTGCCCAGCGCGGAGCGGATGGACGTCGACGCGGCGGGGCGAATAACCGGGCTCGTCTGAGCGTCCATGTCCCCCGTGGTATACTTCGTGACCAGATCGCAGCCCCCCGTGGTCCTTCAGGGAGCCGCGACAACACCCCGATTCTCCGGTCGATGACTCAGCGCGCATCTCCACGGGAGCGGAGCGAGGAGCGATGATCGAGGTCGATCGCCTTACCAAGCACTACGGACCCGTTCCGGCCATCCAGGACGTGTCGTTCTCCGTGGAGAAGGGCCAGGTCGTCGGCTTCCTCGGCCCGAACGGCGCCGGCAAGACGACGACCATGCGGATCCTCTCCTGCTTCATGCCGGCCTCGAGCGGGACCGCCCGGGTGGCCGGCTTCGACGTGTTCGAGCAGTCGCTCGAGGTGCGCCGCCGGATCGGCTACCTGCCCGAGAACGTCCCGCTCTACGGCGACATGACGGTCGCGTCGTATCTCGACTTCGTCGCGGACGTGAAGGGCATCGGCCGGAGCGAGCGGCGCCGCCGGGTCGGCGACGTGCTGGAGCGATGCCAGATCCCCGACGTGCGGGACCGGCTGATCGCGCGGCTGTCGAAGGGGTACCGGCAGCGGGTCGGGCTCGCCCAGGCGCTGATCGCGGATCCCGAGGTGCTCATCCTCGACGAGCCGACGATCGGCCTCGACCCCAAGCAGATCGTGGGGATCCGCCAGCTGATCAAGTCGCTGGCCGAGGCCCACACCGTGATCCTGTCGACGCACATCCTGCCCGAGGTGTCGATGGTCTGCGAGGGCGTGGTCATCATCAACCGCGGCCGGATCGTCGCGTCGGGCCCGCTCGACCGGCTGATGCAGGAGCTGTCGCCGGTGACGCGGATCCAGGTCCAGGTCGAGGGCCCGGCCGAGCTCGTCGGCCAGTCGCTCCGGGCCCTGCCCGGGGTGGAGCGCGTGGAGGCCCGGGGAGTGGTGGACGGGGTCGCGACGTTCGTCCTGGAGACCGGCCGATCGCGCGACGTCCGGCGGGACGTCGCCCAGCTGACGGCGCAGCAGCGGTGGCCGCTCCTGGAGCTGCGGGCCCTCGGGCTCTCGCTCGAGGACCTGTTCATCCGCGTGGTCGCCGGTGAAGAGCACGAGGAGGCGATGGCGGACGCCGCCGCGCCGGTCTCGACCGAGGAGGTGCCGTCGTGAGGGCCTTGGCCATCTTCAAGAAGGAGCTCAAGGTCTACTTCAGCTCGCCGATCGCCTACGCCGTCCTGACGATCTTCTCGCTGATCGCCGGCTGGTTCTTCTACAACGTGTTCGCGTTCTACGTGCTGGCGAGCATGCAGGCGGCGATGAATCCCATGATGGCCCGCGATCTCTCGATCGTCGACGGGGTGCTGCGCCCCTTGTTCCAGAACATCAGCGTGATCATGCTGCTGATGATGCCGATCCTGACCATGCGGCTGTTCTCCGAGGAGAAGAAGAGCGGGACGATCGAGCTGCTCCTGACCTATCCGGTGCGGGACGGCGAGGTGCTCCTCGGGAAGTATCTCGCGGCGCTCACCGTGTTCGTGGCCATGCTGGCCCTGACCCTCGTCTACCCGGTCATCGTGGCGTGGGTCACCCGGATCGAGTGGGGGCCGCTCGCGACCGGATACCTCGGGCTCCTCCTGCAGGGGGCGGCGTTCATCGCGATCGGCATCCTGATCTCCTCGCTCACGGAGAACCAGATCGTGGCGGCGGTGGCCACCTTCGGGACGCTCCTCATCTTCTGGGTGATCGCCTGGGCGTCGGACTCGGCCGGCGGCGTCCTGGGGCGCGTGCTCTCGCATCTGTCGCTCACGGAGCACTTCGACTCGTTCTCCAAGGGCGTCATCGACACCAAGGATCTGATCTACTACCTGAATCTCACCATCCTGTCCCTGTTCTTGACGCTGCGCTCGCTGGACTCGAAGCGCTGGAGAGGTTGATCACCATGCAGCGACTGGGAACGCCCGCGCTCCTCCTGGGCCTCGCCGGCGTGGTCGCCGGCGTCGTGTTGCGGACCTACCGGCCGTCCTGGACCAAGGTCTGGCCGGCGCTCCTGATCCTCGGTGGCCTGGTGCTGCTGCTCGGGCTCTATGCCCTCTTCGCGTCCAACGTGCGCCGGGCGCTCGCCGGCCGCGCGACCCGCTACGGGCTCAACGCGGCGGTGCTGGTCGTCCTCATCCTCGGTGTCATCGCGCTGGTGGAGGCGGTGTCCTACCGGCACAGCCAGCGGTGGGACCTGACCGAGAACAAGCGGTGGAGCCTGTCCCCCCAGACGATCAAGGTCGTCGGCGAGCTGCCCGGGCCGGTCAAGGCCGTGGCCTTCTATCGGCCCGACCAGCCGGGGAAGCGGACCGCCGAGGACCTCCTCAAGCAGTACGCCGCCCGCTCGGACGGGAAGTTCACCTGGGAGGTCATCGACGCCGACCGGAACCCCTTGGCGGCCCGGCAGTACAACGTCGAGAGCTACGGCACGGTCATCCTCGAGGCGACCCTGAAGGACGGGCAGACGAAGCAGGAGAAGCTCGTCGAGCTGGAGGAGGAGAAGCTGACCAACGCGCTCATCCGGGTGACGCGCCCCGGAAAGCGGACCGTCTACTTCCTCAAGGGGCACGGCGAGAAGGATCCGAGCTCGAGCGACCGGACCGGATACAACCAGATGAAGTCGGCCATCGAGACGCTGAACTACGACGTCAAGGACCTGCTCCTGGCGCGCGAGACCAAGATTCCCGACGACGCCGCGATCGTGGTCGTGGCGGGGCCGCAGAAGGATCTCCTGCCGAACGAGCTCGAGGCCCTGGTCGCGTACGTGGGTCGCGCGGGCAAGGTGCTCTTCCTGGTCGATCCGTTCCAGAACGCCGGCCTGGGCCCGGTTCTCGAGCGGTGGGGTCTCGGCCTCGGGGGCGACGTGATCATCGACATCAACCCCCAGGGCCGGCTGGCCGGCGCGGGACCGGAAGTCCCGGTCGTCGGAGACTATCTGGCCCATCCGATCACGCGAGACTTCCGGTTCGCGACGTTCTTTCCGGTCGCGCGCTCGGTCTCCCCGAAGGAGAAGGCGCCCGAGGGGGTGACCGCGCAGGGACTGGCTCGGACCTCCGGCGAGAGCTGGGCGGAGACCAACCAGGACCAGATCCGGACGGGCCAGGTGAAGCCCGACCCGGGTGAGGCGCGCGGGCCGCTCACCATCGCCGCGGTCGCGACGGTCGATGCCAAGGACGCCCCCGCCGAGCGGAAGAACGCCAAGGCCCGGATCGTCCTGATCGGCGACTCCGACTTCGCGTCGAACGGGTTCGTCAACCTCTCGGGCAACCGCGACTTCTTCCTCAACACCCTGTCGTGGCTGGCCGAGGAAGAGAACCTGATCGCGGTGCGGCCGAAGGAGGCGTCGCGGCCCCAGCCGGTGTTCCTCACCGCGGCCCAGGGGCAGGCCCTGTTCCTGGTGCCCGTGGTGGCCATCCCGCTGGCCGTGATCGTGGCCGGCGGAGTGGCGGTCGCGCGCCGCCGGGGACGGTAGCGCGGGGGCCGCAGGCGATGCGCTGGAGGACGACGGCGGTCCTGGCCGTGCTCCTGGCGGGGCTCGCGACCTTCTACTACGTCTACGAGATCCGGCAGGCGCCCGAGCGGGAGAAGGCGGCGTCGGTCAAGGACCATCTCTGGAAGGGCGTCGAGGCGAAGGACGTCGAGGAGATCGTCGTCCGGAAGGGTGAGGCGACGCTCCAGCTCCGGAAGACCGGGGACGCCTGGAGCCTGGCGGCGCCGGTCGCCGCCCCGGCGGACCGGCGCGCGGTCGAGGACCTGGCCACGTCCTTGACGACCCTGCGGGTCGAGCGGGAGATCGACGCCAACCCCCAGAAGCCCGCCGACTTCGGGCTCGCGCCGCCGGTCGTGGAGATCACCTTCAAGGTCAAGGGCCAGGAGCGCGGCGTCAAGCTCGGGGCGAAGAACCCGACCGGAACGTGGGTCTACGCGCAGGAGGCCGGCAAGACCGCGGTGCTCCTGGTGCCGGAGGGCCTCCTGCGGGACGCGCAGAAGCCGGCCAGTGACTTTCGTGACCGTACCCTCCTCGCCTTCGACCGGAAGGACGTCAAGGCCGTCGACGTGCGTGGTCCGGCGGGCCAGGTCATCGCGACCGTGACGGCCAAGGGGCCGGACGAGTGGGCGCTCACCGCGCCGCTCGCCGTGCCCGCCGACCGCGAGGCGATCACCGGACTCCTCGAGAAGCTGCGGGCGGCGAAGGTCAAGGAGTTCGTGGCCGACGGCAAGGGCCCGGCCGAGTACGGCCTCGACCGGCCGACGCGCCTGACCCTCGAGATGGGCGAGGGGGCGACCCGGACGACGCGCACGCTGCGCTTCGGCAAGGCGCTCCCGGACAAGAAGGGCGTCTACGCGCAGCGGGAAGGCGAGGCGGGAGTGCTCCTCCTCGAGGAAGAGCTCGGGAAGGCGGTGCCCGCGTCGGCCGCGAGCCTGCGGGACAAGTCCGTCTTCGCCTACGACCGCGGCAAGATCGAGCGGGTCGAGGTCGAGAGCCCCAAGGGCAAGGTCGCGCTCGCGATCCAGGACGGCAAGTGGCGGATCACGGCGCCCGTCGCGCTTCGCGGCGACGAGGGCGCGGTGAGCGAGTGGCTCTTCAAGGCGCGGGACCTCCGCGCCCGCGACTTCGTGGCCGAGGACGGCAAGCGCCTCGCCGCCTATGGCCTCGACAAGCCCCACGTCCGCCTCACGGTGTGGGAGAAAGAGGCGAAGGAGCCGAAGGTCCTGCTCCTGGCCCCGGCCCGGGAGAAGGACCGCGCCCATGCGACCGTCCTGGGGCAGGGCGCCGCCCCCGTGGTGGCCGTCGACGCGAAGGCCCTGGAGGATCTGGCGCGCGGTCTCACCGAGCTCCGCGACCACTCGCTGGCCGAGGCCTTCGACACGAAGGACGTCGCGCGGATCACGCTCCAGCGCCCCACCGTGACCCTCACGCTGGAGCGGGCGGGAGCGGGTGAGGAGGACTGGCAGCTGGCCGCGCCGAAGAAGGGGAAGGTCCGCGGCGGCCGCGTGAACGAGCTCGTCTGGACCCTCCGCAATCTGAAGTGGAAGACCCTCGTCTCGGAGCAGGGCTGGGACCCGGCCCGCTACGGCCTCGATGCCGCCGCCACGACCGTGACCCTGGCCGGCAAGGACGGCCAGGCGCTCGTCACGCTCGCCGTGGGCAAGCAGGAAGGGGACGTGACGTTCGTCCGGATCCCGGGTCAGCCGGCGCTCTACGCGATCGAGGCCAAGGCGCTCGGCGAGCTGCCCACGACGCCCGAGGAGCTGCTCCTCTAGCGCCGGGACCATGCCGGAGACGATCCTCCTCGAGGTGACGGACGGGGTCGCGCTCCTCACCCTGAATCAGCCCGCCCGGCGCAATCCCATGAGCGAGCGCATGGGCGAGGAGCTGGCCGAGGCGCTGCGCGACGTCGAGACGCGCGCGGACGTGCGCGTCCTGGTCCTGGCGGGGGCGGGAGAGTCCTTCTGCGCCGGCGGCGACATGGCGCTCATCGAGGCGAACACGCAGCGGAGCGTCGAGGCGCGCCGCCAGGTGATGCGGGCGTACTACGACCGGTATCTCTCGCTCCTGCGCCTCGAGATCCCCACGATCGCCGCCGTCCACGGTCATGCCGTCGGCGGGGGCCTGGCCCTCGCGCTCGCCTGTGATCTCCGCTACGCGGCGGAGGATGCGCGGCTCAGCGTCAACTTCGCCCGCCTGGGCCTCCACCCCGGGATGGCGTCCACCCTCACGCTGCCCCGCGCGATCGGGGCGGCGCGGGCGCTCGAGCTCTTCTACACCGGGCGGGTCGTGTCCGGGCGCGAGGCCGAGGCGATGGGCCTCGTGAATCGCGCGGTGCCCCGGGCCGAGCTGATGCCGACCGCGCTCGAGACGGCCCGGGCGATCGCCGCCAGCGCGCCGCTCGTCGTGCGGATGCTCAAGCAGGCGGTCTACCAGGGTCTGGAGAGCGCCGTCACGGCGGCGGTCGAGTACGAGGCCTTCTGCCAGGCGATCACCTTCGGCAGCGACGACCTCCGGGAGGGGCTGGCCGCCGCCCGGGAGCGTCGGGCGCCGCGCTTCGTGGGCCGGTGACCCTGCCCGTGCGCGACGCCGCGCCGAGCGAGCTCTATCTCCGGCAGATGGAGCTCGGCCCCATGCAGAACTTCGTCTACCTCGTAGGGGACCGCGAGGCGGGCGAGTGCGTCGTGGTGGACCCGGCGTGGGAGATCGACACGATCGTGCGGACGGCCGAGACGGACGGGCTCCGCATCACGGGTGCGCTGGTGACGCACACGCACCAGGACCACGTGGGCGGCAGCCTCGCCGACTGGGGCATGCCGGGGCGGATTCCCGGGGTCGAGGAGCTTCTCGGCCAGGTCCGGGCGAAGGTCTACGTCCACCGGGCCGAGCGGGAGTTCCTGCGCGGCTTCGGCTCCGACCTGGTCCAGGTGGAGAGCGCGACGGACCTCCCGGTCGGGCGCTTCACGATCACGTTCATCCACACCCCGGGCCACACGCCGGGCTCTCAGTGCTTCCTCGTCGACGGGCGGCTCGTGTCGGGAGACACGCTGTTCATCCAGGCGTGCGGACGGACGGACCTGCCGGGCGGCGACCCGACCGAGATGCACCGGAGTCTCACCGAGCGGCTCGGACGCCTGCCCGACGACACCATCCTGCTGCCCGGCCACAACTACGGGGGCCCCCGGTCGACGCTGGGGGCGGAGAAGCGCGAGAACCCGTACCTGCAGATGGGACTCGGGGACTTCCTCCGCGCGATGGGCGGGGGCCGGATCGTCCTGCCGTAACGCGCCCCGGGGTCAGACTTTGACTTCTTAACAATTCGGCCCGCGCGCCGCGAAATGTTTAGAAGTCAAAGTCTGACCCCGTCGAGTCGATAGCAGGCGATCGCGTTCTCGCCCAGCACCCGGTCCCGCGCCGCCCGCTCGAGCCCGCCGAGGAGCGCTTCGACCGCGGCGAGCCACTCCCCGTAGCCCGCGCGGAGCGTCACCACGGGCCAGTCGCTCCCGAAGATCATCCGCTCCGGCCCGAAATGGTGGAGCAGATGGTCCACGTACGGGCGGAGCCGCTCGACCGACCATTCGGGCCCGTCCTCGGTGACGAGGCCCGACAGCTTGACCCAGGCGCGGGTGTCGCGCGCGAGCCGGGCCATGTCCTCCGCCCACGGCTGATGGCGGCCCGCGGCGATCTCGGGCTTGGCGCCATGGTCGATCACCACACGGAGATCCGGATGGCGATCGAGCAGGCGGCGGAGATTCGGGAGGTGCGCCGGCCGCACCAAGGCGTCGAAGGTGAGGTCCAGCGCGGCGAGGGCCCGGAGCCCGCGCGGTCAGCGCGGGCCGGAGCATCCAGTCCACGTCGGGGATGTCGTGGAGCATCGGCCGGAGCCCGCGGAGGCGCGGAGTCACCGGCGAGGTCGGCCACCACGTCGGCGGCATCCGGCGCGTCGAGGGGCGCCCAGCCGACGACGCCCGCGACGAAGGGCGTGCTCGCCGCCAGCTCGAGCAGGAAGCGGGTCTCGGCCACCGTGGGCGCGGCCTGAACGAGGACGGTTTCATCGATGCCGGCGCGGGCGAGCCGGGGCGCGAGGTCCGCCGGCTCGAAGTCCCGGTAGATCGGCGCGAGTGCCGGCGTCAGCCAGCCGTAGTCGCCCCGGTCGAGGCGCCAGAAGTGCTGGTGCGCGTCGATGCGCCGGGGCCGGCGGGCCGTCATCCCGGCGTGGGCGCGTCCGCGCGGACGAGGCCTTCGGTCTTGAGGTCACGCCAGAGCGCGGGGGGAATCGGGTGGCGCAGAAGGCGAAGGTTCGCCTCCACCTCCTCGGCGGCCCGCGCGCCGGGGATCACCGCGGCGACGGCGGGATGGTGGAAGGGAAACTGGAGCGCGGCGGCGGCGAGCGGGACGCCGTGGGCGGCGACCACGTGCTCGAGGGCCCGGACCCGCTCGAGCACGGCTGGGCGGGGCCGGCCGGTAGTTGTACGTGGTGTCCCGCCGCGCGCCGGTGGCCAGGATCCCCGAGTTGTACGGCCCGCCCACGATGACGCCGATCCCGCGGCGCGCGCACATCGGCAGGAAGCTCTCGAGCGCGGTCTGCTCGAGGAGCGAGTAGCGCCCGGCCAGGAGGAAGCAGTCGAAGTCGCCGTCCCGCGCGCAGCGCTCGAGGATCTCCCACTCGTTGGCGCCGACGCCGATCGCCCGGATCGTCCCCTCGGCCCGGAGGTCGTGCAGGACGCGGTAGGCGCCGTCCATGGCCTCCGCGTACCGCCGCGCGTCGTCGGCGCCGTGCGTGACGGGGCCGAGATCGTGGATCAGGACGGTGTCCACGCGGCCGATCCCGAGGCGCTCGAGGCTTCCGGCCAGCGAGACCCGCGTCGCCTCGGCCGTGTAGTCGAAGACCGGATCGAGGGGTGGCACGTCCACGTAGGCGCTCTCGGGCGGCGGCACGCCCGCGGGTCTCGGCACGAGCCGTCGTCCGACCTTCGTCGACAGGACGAACGCGTCGCGAGGCTCTCCCGCGAGCGCGGCGCCGATGCGCTGCTCGCTGAGTCCGGAGCCGTAGAGCGGGGCCGTGTCGAAGTAGCGAACCCCGGCGGCCCAGGCCTGGCGCACGGCGTCGATCGCCTGCCGATCGTCCAGCGCCCGGAAGAGATTGCCGAGCGGCGCGCCCCCGAATCCGAGGGGCGTCACGCGCACGGCCGAGCGGCCGAGCGCCCGGGTCTCCCGGGGATCGATCGGACCGACGCTCACGGGGCGGGGACGACGCCCTTGACGAGCAGGATGTTCCCGTAGGGCCGGCGCTCGCCGGTGGCGACCACCGCGAACGCGGCCCGGGCGCGCTCGTAGAAGGCGAAGCGCTCCAGCGCCTCGAGCGGGACCGCGCGTCCGGCGGCGGCTGTCCACGAGCGCCTGGAACTCCCGGACGGGCTCGGGCACCGCGCCCGGGTCGCCCACGACGGCCATGACCGCGGCCGGCGTCCGCGTGAAGGTGTCGAGCGGGAGCACCGAGAGGATCGCGCGCAGGGCGCGCGGCGCGTCGACGCCGTCCAGACGGACGAGCCGCCGGGCGAGGCTGGCCGCGGGGAAGTTCCCGTCCGCGACCACGAGTTCGTCCCCGTGCCCCATGGCCGCGAGGACGTGGAGGAGATCGGGGCCCAGCACGGGATCGAGACCCTTCAGCATCGGCGCCGGTCTCCAGAGGCCGATCGGTTCAACCTGGGAGCTCGTTGACCAACCCGCCGCGGGGCGTGCGAGTGCGTCGTCGGAGGGTGGGCTGTCAGCCGGACTCGGGAGGCCGACGCTCCAAGACCCGGACCCGCCGGTCGAGGTCCGTGTACGCGAGCCGAATCAGCGTAGCCAGCGAATCATGAGAGCGGACGATCTCGTCCCGTAGCGTGCTCTCGACGCGGTCGATCCGGGTGAAGCCTTCGGCGAGCACGCGTATCTCCCCGCGAAGGCCCTCAGCCACGACGTCGAAATGGCGGCGGGTTTCGACGGCGGTCGCCTCGATCTGGCGATCGACCTGTGCGAGCGCCGGTCCACTCTTCGAAGCGCTCGTCCACTTGTGCCGAAGCGCTGGTCCACCTGTTCGAAGCGCTCGTCCACTTGTGCGAAGCGCCGGTCCACCTGTCGAAGCGCTGGTCGACGTCGTCCAGGCGATCGTCAACGTGTTGGCGGAACGTATCGAAGGCTCCTCGCAGCGTGTCGAATGCTCCGTGAAGCTCAGGATCCACGGCGTCATCCTACTCCAGTTGAAAGAGGTCCGGTAGCAGGAGACGGCCCCCAGCCATGCGGATGATTCGCGAAAGCGCATGCCAGTGATGGCGACCTGGTGAACCCGCGGTATCGCCCGCGCTGCCACGCCGCGCCGAGGTGTCGAGACGGTGCCAAGCCGTGTCCGGACCGAATCGGTTCGGACACGCGCGTTGACCCCGGAAGACACGCAGGCTACGCTCGCCGCGTGGCGCTCGACCTCGTCGTCCGCGGCGGCACCGTGATCACGCCCGACGGCGTGGGCCCCTGGGACGTGGGCATCCAGGGCGAGCGGATCGCCGTGCTCGCGCTCCCCGGGACGCTGCCGACGGACGGCGCCCGGGTGCTCGACGCGTCGGGGCGGATCGTCGCGCCGGGCGGCGTCGAGCCCCACACGCACCTGGCCCACGCGATCCGGACCCACCCCGACGAGCCCGGCCTGACCCTCGGGCCGGAGGACGACACCCGCGGCATGGCGTGCGGCGGCACCACCACGCACATCGATTTCGCCTTCGTCCGACCGGGGAGCGGCATCGCCGAGACCCTCGAGCAGCGCCAGGCCCGCTGGGCCGGGCGCTCCCACGTCGACTACAGCTTCCACGTCACGCTCTGCGGGGCGCTGCCGCTCGCGGTCTTCGACGAGATGCGGGACGCGATCGCCGCCGGGTTTCCGAGCTTCAAGGTGTTCACGACGGACATCCTGCCGCCGCACCCGAAGCGCCCCTCGTTCCGGCTCGACTTCGGGCGGATCCAGCTCGCCATGGCCGAGGCCGCGCGGCACGGCGGCCTCGTGACGGTCCACGCGGAGGACGACGAGCTGGTCCAGACCGGCTACGAGCGCTTCCGCGCCGAGGGCCGGCTCGACGGGACGAACATGCACCTGGTCCACACCAAGCTGTCCGAGCAGCTCGCGTTCGGCCGGACGATCGCGCTGGCCCGCGCCACCGACGCCGGGATCTACTTCGTCCATACCTCCGCCCGCGAAGGGGTCGAGGCCGTGGAGGCGGCCCGCGCCGCCGGCCAGCCCGTCTACGCGGAGACGCTCCACCAGTACGCGTGCTTCGACGCCGAGCACTACAAGACCCCGCGCGGCTTCTGCGCCCACACCTACCCGTCGCTCAAGCTGCCGGAGGACCGAGAGGCGCTCTGGCGCGGGCTGGTGGACGGCCGGGTCTCGACCCTGGCGACGGACGAGTACCCGACCAGCCTCGCGCAGAAGCTCCGCGGGCGGACCATCGAGGACGTCACGGGCGGGAACCTCGGCGCGGAGGCGCGCCTCGGCATCGCGTTCACCGAGGGCGTCGTCAAGCGCGGCATGTCGCTCGAGCGGTTCGCCGCGATCACCGCGACCAACGCCGCGCGGATCTTCGGCCTCTTCCCGCGGAAGGGCGTGATCGCGCCGGGCAGCGACGCCGACCTCGTGCTGATCGACCCGGCCGTTCGCAAGACGCTGACGCGGGACGACTTCCACGTGAGCGACTACAGCCCCTGGGAGGGCTGGGCCGTGTCCGGCTGGCCGGTCACGACGCTCCTGCGCGGCCGGGTGATCGCGGACCGCGGCCGGGTGCTCGGCGCGCCCGGCGACGGGCGGCTGGTCCCCCGGCGGATCGATCCCGCCGTCCTCCGCCGCCCCGTCTGCTGACGGCAGGCTCGGGGCGCCGGCTACTTCTCCATCCAGACGTTCCAGAAGTGCATGTAGGGCCCGCCCTGGTAGCCCTGCACGTGCTTCCGGCGGGCGTCGAGGCGGAAGTAGTCGCCGAGCCGGATGCGCGCCGCCTCCTCGTAGAAGAGCGCCTGCACCCGCTCCCACATCGCGTAGCGCTTCTTGAAGTCGAGTTCGCGCGCCATGGCCTGGAGCAGCTGCTCCTTCTCCGCGGTGCACCACCACCCCGGCCATTCGCAGAGGGTGGGGATCCCCGTGCTCGGCTCGACGTCGAAGACGAACGCCGTGCTGAAGATGTCCCACAGCTCCGGCTTGCTCCGGCGCTGGACGACCGTCGCCCAGTCGGAGACCTGGAGGTCGATCTTGAGCCCGACCTCCTCGAGCTGGCTCTTGGCGACGAGGGCGGGCTTGTAGTGGTGCTCGTACTCGGTGGTCACGATCCACCGGATGGGCTGGCCCTGATACCCGGCCTCGCGGACGAGCCGCCGGGCCTTCTCCTTGTCCCGCTGGTTGTAGAGCGACGCCCCGGCCTTCGAGTGCCACGCCTGCTCGACGAAGAACAGGCCTGGATCCAGCCGGAAGAAGTCCCGGTGCCCCATCGCGGCGAGCATGGCGGGCTCCACGTCGACCGCCGCCTGCACGGCCTGGCGGATGCGCATGTCCGTCATGACCCCCTGCTTCAGGTTGAGGACCAGGGTCGCCCACCCGTACGGCTTGGCGATGACGGGCTCCACGCCCGGCATGCTCCGGATCCGGTCGTACTGGTCCGGCTTGACCTGCTGGATGAAGTCGTACTCGCCGGTCTGCATCCCGGCCTGGCGGGTGGCGTAGTCCGGCACCGGCAGGAAGAGAATCTCGTCGAGGTGCGCCGCCCGCTGGCCGCCGAGCCCGCTCGCCGCCTCCGGCCGGGCCGTGTAGCCGTCGAAGCGCACGAGCCGGATGTGGCGATCGGGCCGGTGCTCGGCGAACTTGAAGGGCCCGGTCCCGACGTACTCCTTGAGCTGCCCGTCGCCGGTCGCCTCGACGACCTCCTTCGGGTAGATCGCCGCGAAGCTGGCGATGGACGCGAGGACGGTCGGGAGCACCGCCGAGGGCTGCGTCAGGCGGACCTCCAGCACGTGCGGGCCCTTCGCCTCGATCGCCTCGACCGTCTTGAACACGGCCTTCCCGGCGCCGGCGACCTTCCCCCAGCGCTGGAGCGAGGCGACCACGTCGGCGGCCGTCAGCTCCTTGCCGTTGTGGAACCGCACGCCCTTCCGGAGCCGGATGACGTAGCGCTTGGCGCCGTCGAGCGCGTCGTGGCCCTCGGCGAGGAGCGGGACCGGCTGGTACTTCGCGTCGAGCGTGTAGAGCGTCTCGAACATGTTGATGCCGATCTCGCGGGTGATCGTCGCCGTCGTCGTGTGCGGGTCGAGCGACGGCGGCTCGCCGATCATCCCGACCCTCAGCACGCCGCCCTTGCGGGGCGCCTGAGCGCTCGCCTCGGGCAGACCGAGCGCCGCCGTGACCGCGAGCAGGGTCCAGGAGCGCGGCGAGCCGGAGCGCAGGTTGACGCAGCATCATCGGTCCCTCCCGCCCCGAGCGCCGCCAGCGCCGGGGCCGTTCACTGGGTCGGGAAGACGCGCGGCCGATCGATGGCCGGACTCTAGGGCCGAGCCTCCGGGGGTGTCAAGCGGCGTCAGGCCCGCGTGCCATCCGGTCCGCGGGACTCGCCCACCGGCGCCCGCCAGGGCCGCGTGACCGCCAGCAGGCCGAGCAGGCCCAGCCCGAGGCTGCCCGTGAAGAGGAAGGCCCCCGAGACCCCATGGCGCTCCGAGATCGCGCCCACGAGGAACGAGCCGATGGGGAACACGCCCCCGAAGATCCACGTGTAGAGGCTCATGATCCGGCCGCGGAGCGCGTCCGGCGCGGTGAGCTGGAGGGACGTGTTGCACCCGGTCACGGCGACGATCCCGGTGAAGCCCGTGACGAGGAGCAGGGCGACGGCCGTCCACACGTGATGGACCGCCGAGAGCCCGAGGAGCCCGGCACAGGCCACGGCCCCCGCCCCGAGCAGCAGGCCGAGCGGGGGCTCGGGGTTGGCGCGGGCGCCGAGCGCCAGGGCGCCCGCCACGGCGCCGACACCGAGCGCGGCCATCAGGAATCCGAACCCCTCGGGCCCCAGGTGGAGGACCGTGCGCGCGAGGAGGGGCACGTAGACGACGAAGTTGAACACGCAGAGGCTCACGGCGAAGAGGAGGCCCAGCAGGATCCGCACGCGGGGGGTCCGGACCGCGTACCGAAGGCCCTCCGCGAAGTCGTGCCGCATGGAGGTGCCGCCGGTGCGCCGCGCGGGATCGTCGGGCAGACGGAGCAGCGTGACCAGCACCACGGCGAACCCCAGGCCATTGACCACGAACGCCGGCACGACGCCGAACCGCGCGATCAGGACGCCGGCGACGGCCGGACCCACGATGCGCGCCGACGTTGAACGACGCCGAGTTGAGCGCGACGGCGTTCACGAGGTCCTCCCGTCCGACGAGCCGCATCACGAACGACTGCCGGGCCGGGGCGTCCAGCGCGTGGGCGAGCCCGGTGACGAGCGAGAGCGAGGCGATCTGCCAGTAGCGGGCACGGCCGGTGACGACCAGGAGGGCGAGCGCCCACGCCTGGCACAGGAGGGCCGACTGGGAGGCGATCAGCAGACCTCGCCGAGACCAGCGATCGGCGATCACCCCCGCGAACGGGGAGAGGAACAGGATCGGGCCGAACTGGAGCGTGCCGAGCAGCCCGAGCTTGAACGGCGAGTCCGTCAGCTGGAGGACGAGCCAGGACAGGGACACCGTCTGCATCCAGCTGCCCACGAGCGCGACGAGCTGCGCCAGGAAGAACGACCGGAACGGCGCGTGGTTCAGCGCGCGAAGCCCGTGGGGAAACGCCATGGCTCGCGACAGTGTACCGCCTTGACGACGCTCCGGCCGCGGTGCTACCCAGGGGGGCCATGAGCCGCCCTCCGTCCGTGAGCGCCTGAGCCATGCAGACCTACGTCCTCCGCCGGCTCCTGGCGCTCGGCCCCGTCATGCTGGTGGTGGCGACGGTGGCGTTCGTCCTGCTGCACCTGGCGCCCGGGGATCCCGCGAGCGTGATCGCCGGGCCCTACGCGTCGGCCGAGGACGTGGGCGTCTCCGCCGCCAGCTCGGCCTCGACGAGCCCCTCCTGGTCCAGCTCGGGCGCTGGTACTGGCGGCTCCTCCAGGGCGACCTCGGGCAATCGATCTTCCTCCGGCGCCCGGTGATCGAGGCGATCCTCGACCGCGCCGAGCCGACGCTGCTCCTCACCTCGCTGGCCACGCTCGTCGCGGTCCTGATCGGCGTCCCGGCCGGGATCGTCGCCGCGCGGCGCCACGGCGGGGCGCTGGACCAGGCGGTCATGCTGCTGGCCCTCCTCGGGACCTCGGTGCCGAACTTCCTCCTGGGGCTCCTCCTGATGCTCGTGTTCGCGGTGTGGCTCGGCTGGCTGCCCGTCGCGGGCTACGTCGCCCTGGACGTCGCCCCGTGGCGGACCCTGCGCTCCCTCCTGATGCCCGCCTTCGCGCTCGGCGTCGTCCAGGCGGCGCTGATCGCCCGCATCACGCGCTCGGCGATGCTCGACGTCCTCGGGGAGCAGTTCATCCTCGCCGGCCGCGCCAAGGGCCTCGACGAGCGGGGCGTCGTCTACAAGCACGCGCTCAAGAACGCGTTCGTGCCGATCCTGACCGTGATCGGCATCTCCTTCGCGGTGCTCCTGGGCGGCGCGGTGGTCATCGAGCAGGTGTTCAATATCCCGGGTGTCGGCCGGCTCATCATCCAGGCGGTCCTGCGCCGCGACTACCCGGTCGTCCAGGGCGTGATCCTGGTGGTTGGCGGGATCTACGTGCTGATCAACCTCGTGGTCGACCTCGCGTATCTCCTGCTCGACCCGCGGATCCGCTACCAGTGAGGCGGGGGGCCGTCGTCCGGAGCCTCCTGCGCCGCCGCGTCGCGCTGGCGGGCGCCGTGCTGCTGGGGATCACGGCGCTGACGGCGGCGCTCGCGCCGGTGGTCTCGCCCTGGGACCCGCTGGCGCTCGACGTCCCGGGCCGACTCGGCCGGCCCGGGGCCGCCCACTGGCTCGGCACCGACGACTGGGACGGGACGTGCTGAGCCGCGTCCTCCACGGGGCGCGCATCTCGGTGGTGGTGGGCGGCTGGTGGTCCTCCTCGCCGTCGCCGCCGGGCTGGTCGTGGGGCTCCTGGCGGGCTACTACCGTCGGCTCGACAACGTCCTCATGCGGGTGATGGACGGCCTCATGGCGTTCCCCGCGATCCTCCTGGCGATCGCGCTCATGGCGTCGCTCGGCCCGAGCCTCCAGAACGTGGTGCTGGCGCTCGGCGTCGTCTACACCCCGCGCATCGCGCGGATCGTCCGAGGCTCGGTCCTCGTCGTCCGCGAGCTCCCCTACGTCGAGGCGGCCCGCGCGGCGGGCGCCGCCGACCTCGCCATCCTGCGCCGGCACGTCCTGCCGAACTGCCTGTCCCCGCTGATCGTGCAGGGCACGTTCATCTTCGCGCTCGCCGTGCTCGGCGAGGCGGCGCTGTCGTTCCTGGGCGTGGGCGCGCCCCCGACCGTGCCCTCGTGGGGCAACATCCTGGCCGAGGGCCGCCTCTACCTCCAGCAGGCCCCCTGGCTGGTGCTGGCCCCGGGCGTCGCCATCATGGCGACGATCCTCGGGCTGAACCTGTTCGGCGACGGCCTCCGGGACGCTCTGGACCCGAAGCTCCGGGGCGTGACCGGGGGCGCCCGCAGCGCGGCGTGAGGGGCGCGCGGCCTATAATGGCCGGTGGGAGGATCCCGACCATGCCGGAAGCCTTCATCTGCGACGCCGTCCGCACCCCGATCGGCCGCTACGCGGGCGCGCTCGCGCCCGTGCGGCCGGACGACCTGGCCGCGATCCCGCTCCGGGCGCTGGTGGCGCGCCATCCGCGGGTCGACTGGGCGCGCGTCGACGACGTGATCCTCGGGTGCGCCAACCAGGCCGGCGAGGACAACCGGAACGTCGCGCGCATGGCGACGCTCCTGGCGGGCTTGCCGGTGGAGATCTCCGGGGCGACCGTCAACCGCCTCTGCGGCTCCGGGCTCGACGCGGTCGCCACGGCGGCGCGGCTCGTCCGCGCCGGCGAGGCGGACCTGGTCGTGGCCGGCGGCGTCGAGAGCATGTCGCGGGCGCCGTTCGTCCTCGGGAAGGCCGACGCGCCGTTCGCGCGGGACACGCGGCTCTACGACACGACGATCGGCTGGCGCTTCGTCAACCCGCGGATGCAGGAGCTCTTCGGCACCGACGCGATGGGGGAGACCGCGGAGAACGTCGCCGAGGAGTGGAAGGTCGCGCGCGCGGATCAGGACGCCTTCGCCCTCCGCAGCCAGCTCCGGGCGCGCGCGGCGCAGAAGAGCGGGCGCCTCGCCCAGGAGATCGTGGCGGTCACCGTCGCCCGGGGGAAGGAGACCGTGGAGGTCACCGAGGACGAGCACCCGCGCGACACGACGCTGGAGGCGCTCGCCCGGCTCAAGCCCGCCTTCCGGGCGGGCGGCACCGTGACGGCGGGCAACGCGTCGGGCGTGAACGACGGCGCGTGCGCGCTGCTCGTCGCCTCCGAGCGGGCCGTCGGGGCCTACGGCCTGACACCCCGGGCGCGCGTCGTGGCCGGCGCCACCGCCGGCGTCCCGCCGCGCGTCATGGGGATCGGCCCCGTGCCGGCGACGCGGAAGCTCCTGGCCCGCGCCGGCCTCGACGTCGGCCGGATCGACGTGGTCGAGCTGAACGAGGCGTTCGCCGCCCAGGCCCTGGCCGTCCTCCGCGACCTCGGCCTGCCCGACGACGCCGAGCACGTGAACCCGAACGGCGGGGCGATCGCGCTCGGCCACCCGCTCGGGATGAGCGGCGCGCGCCTCGCGGCCACGGCGACCTACGAGCTCCAGGCGCGGGGTGGCCGCTACGCCGTCTGCACGATGTGCATCGGCGTCGGCCAGGGCATCGCCGTCCTGCTCGAGCGCGTCTGAGGCGGCTCGCCACCGCGGCCGAGATGAGGGTCCATGAGCACGGGTCAACGTCCGCTACATGGTCGACGACGTCGATGCCGCCATCGCCTTCTACACCACCCACCTCGGCTTCAGCCTCCTCAGCCGCCAGGCCCCAGCTTTCGCGGACGTCACGCGGGGGGATCTCCGGCTCCTGCTCAGCGGCCGATCCAGCTCGGCCGGCCGGCCCATGCCCGATGGCCGGCAGCCGGTGGCCGGGGGCTGGAACCGCATTCAGCTCCTCGTGGACGACATCGCGGCCGAAGTGGATCGCCTCCGGGGCGCCGGAGTGCGGTTTCGCAATGACATCGTGCGGGGCCCCGGCGGCGCCCAGATCCTGATCGAGGATCCTTCTGGGAACCCCATCGAACTCTTCCAGCCGGCGATCCACTGAGTCACGCTGTCCAGTGGCGACCGCGCGAGCTTCTTGACCCTTCGCGCCCGGGCCGGTCGGCGCGGGCGGGCTTCTGTAGGCCGACCGGCGAAGACAGGCTCAGCTCGCGCGCGAGCGCCGGGTCCCAACCCGGCGCGTCTTGATCAGGGTCGCTCCGGTGGCCGCGAGCCCCGCGGCGGCGATCGCCAC
>CAWCVP010000006.1:0-38998 GCA_963799055.1 uncultured Candidatus Rokubacteria bacterium | reverse complement strand
TTCCCGCGCTTCGCGCACGGCGAGTACTCCACCGATCCCCGCTGGGCCGCCCCCCGGCGGTTCGTCGCGACGATGGGGATGCCGGTGGACGCCCAGGGGGTCAACCACGGCGAGGACCTGGACCTCGCCTGCCGCAACGCCCTCCTCGCCATGCTGGACCTCTTGCAGGAGCGCCGGCTTCAGCCGGGAGCAGGCCTACGTGATCGCGAGCGTCGCGGTGGATCTCCGGATCAGCAACGTGGTGGACGTGCCGAACGTCGTGGTCTCGGCGCTCCTGCCCGAGGACATCTTCCAGAGCTGAGACCGCGGCGGTGGGTCGCCGCCGGCCGGCGGCCGCCTCCCGGTCGAGAGACGGCCGCCGCGCGAGAGCGCCTCGGCTACTTCGGCGTCACTCCCATGCTCCCCAGCCGGATAGTCTGGTCCGGACGCGGGGCGAAACCCTGGACCCCGCCCTGGATCCCGTAGATGTCGTCGATGCTGTAGAGGTACACCACGAACGGCTCCCGGTTGACCGCGGTCATGGCGTCCTGCACGGCTCGTCCGCGCCCGCGTCGTCGGTTGCCTTGAGCGGCCTCGTCCATCGCCGAGTCGAAGGCCTTCGGCATGACGCTCGTCCGGAACCGCCGGCCCTCGGCGAAGCTCAGCATCGACAGGTAGCCGTCCTGCGAGGTGGGGGAGCGCGACGGTGAAGATCGCCGTCGTCGTGCGGGGGTTCGTGTCGAACTCGCGCGCCCCCACTGGGGGAAGTCGACCGCGCGCTCGTTGACCTTGAGCCCGACCGCCCGGAGGTAGCTGGCCATGGCCTCGCCGGCCGGCTTGTCGAGCGGGTACCGGCCCGTCGTGTACGTGTAGTCCAACTCGAAGCCGTTCGGGTGCCCGGCGTCGGCCAGGAGCTTCTTGGCCTGGGCGGGATCGTAGGGGTACGGCTTGAGGGCCGGGTTGTGCCCGGAATGCCACTTGGACAGCGGCTGCCCGTCCTTGGGCGTGCAGCGCCCGGCGAAGATCTGCTTGCAGATGGCGGCGCGATCGATGGCGAGGTTCAGCGCCAGCCGCACGCGCGCGTCCTCGAGCGGCTTCGCCTTGGGGTTGGCGACGTCGATGAACGTGGCGAACTGCCGGAGGCTCGGGATCGTCGCGAGCCTGAGATTGCTCTTCCGCTCCACCCGGGCCGCCGCCGAGTGCGGCACGTTGGGCGCGATGTCCACCTCTCCCGCCTCGAGGGCGGCCACCCGCGCCGCGTCGTCCGGAATGATCCGGTAGGTGATCGTCTTGAACTTCGGCGTGCCGCCCCAGTAGGTGGGGTTCGCGGTCAGAGTGATGTGGCTGTCCTTCCGGTGCTCCTTGAGCATCCAGGGGCCCGTGCACACCGGCGACTGGTTGAAGGCGTCCTTGCCTCGGGTCTGGAAATCCTTGGGAGCGACCTGGAAGCTGCCGTAGGCCAGCACCGAGATCACGTAGCCCGCCGGCTTGGTCAGCGTCAGGACGACGGTCTGGTCGTCGACGACCGTGACCTCCTTCAGGAGGTCCTTCAGCCACTGGCTGTAGTTGAACGCCGCGAAGAGCTGCTCAAGGCTGAACTTGGCCGCCGCCGCGTTGAAGGGCTCGCCGTTGCTGAACCGGACGCCGGGGCGCAGCTTCAGCTGGAGCCGGGTGTCGTCGAGCCACCGGTAGTCGGTCGCGAGGTGCTTCTTGATGACCGCGTTGCCGGAGGCGTCGCTGTCCCAGTAGATGAGCGGCTCGCAGATCTGGGCGAACACGCTGATGTACGGGGCCGTCGTGTTGTACGGGTCGAGGTTCGGCGGGTCGACGAACTGGGCGATGGTCAGCGTGTCGCGGGCGGCGGGCTGGGCCTGGCTGGCTACCGGCAGGCCGACCACGACGAGGGTGACGAGCGCAGCGAGCACGGATCTCTTCAGGATCACGGGACGCTCCTCCTTGGCCCTGGAGCGAACAGAGGCTCACGGGCCGGTCGACGGCCGCGCGGGCGCGCGGGTGAGGGGCTTCGAGCGACGAGGGTCGAGACCCTCCTGTCCGGGCACACGGTCAGGGCCCCTCGCGCCACGACGTGGGGTCGAAGGCGTCGCGGAGCCCGTCACCGACGAAGTTCAGGGCGAACACGAGGATGGCGATCATCAGACCGGGAACGGCGGCGGTCCACCAGGCGTCGTAGATGAAGTTGCGGCCATCGCCGATCATCCCGCCCCAGGTGACCGCCGGCGGCGAGACGCCCAGCCCGAGAAAGCTGAGGGCCGACTCGGTGAGTACCAGGCGCGAGACCTCGTAGGTCGCCACCGCCAGCAGCGGCGATAGCACATTCGGGAGGATGTGGCGGCGGAGGATCCCGACGGTCGGCACGCCCAGCGCACGGGCGGCCTCGACGTAGGGCTCTTGACGCGCGCTGAGGGTCTGGGCCCGGACGACGCGCGCCATCGTGGACCAGCTGGTGACGGCGAGGACGACGACGAGCGTGAGGAGTCCGCCCTTCACGATCGCCACGATCGCGACGGCGAGGGCGATGACCGGGAACGCCAGCTGGACGTCGACGAGCCAGCTGATGACCTCGTCGACCCAGCCGCGGTAGAAGCCGGCCGCCATGCCGAGGACGATGCCGATGAGGGTGGCGATGAGGACGGCGCCTCCGCTGATGGCGAGCGTGAGGCGCGCCGCATGGATCGCGCGCGACAGGAGGTCCCGCCCCAGGAAATCGGTGCCGAAGGGATGGCGGAGGTCGCCGGCCCACAGCCCCGGCTGCTTTGCCTGGCCGAGGTCGATCAGCGTCGGGTCGTAGGGCAGCCAGGCGCTGGGCACGCACGCCATCGCCACGATCGCCAGCGCGACGGGCAACCCGAGGCGGCTGGCCGGGTTCCGCCAGTAGGCCCGGGCGCGCAGCCGGAGGAGCGACGGCGCCACTACCGGCACGGGCGGAGGGGCGGCGACCCCAGGCGGTGGCGAGAGCGCTCGAGGCCACTGGATCACGTCGTGGAGATGCGAGGATCGAGGACACCGTAGAGCGAGTCGACCAGGAAGTTCACGAGCACGACCGCCGTGGCGACCACGAGCACCGCGCTCTGCACGAGGGGGAAGTCGCGGGCGAAGATCGCGCTCACGATGAGGCGGCCGACGCCCGGCCACGAGAAGACGGTCTCGGTGACGACGGAGCCGCCGAGGAGGCTCGCCGCCTGCACCCCCAGGATGGTCAGGATCGGGAGCGCGGCGTTGCGCAGGGCATGGCGCCCCAGGACGGCCGACTCGCGGAGGCCCTTGCTGCGGGCCGTGCGGACGTAGGCGCGGCCGATGACGTCGAGCATCGTCGCCCGCGTGACCCGCACCGTGAGGGGTAGCAGGATGAAGCTGAGCACGATCGCCGGCAGGACCAGGTGCGACCAGGTGCCCCGACCGCCGGTCGGCAGCCATCGCAGGTAGACGCCGAAGAACAGGATCAGCAGGATGGCCAGGAGGAAGTTCGGGACGCCCTGCCCGATCAGGACCAGCCCCCGCGCCACGTAGTCGACGAGGCCGTCGCGCCGGAGGGCGGCGGCGATCCCCAGCGGAACGCCCAGGAGGAAGGACAGGGCCAGGCTCCCGCCCGCCAGCTCCAGCGTCGCCGGCAGGCGCTCCACGATGATCGGCAGGATCGGCTGCTCGAACCGGAGCGACCGGCCGAAGTCCCCGACCAGCGACCCCGCCCACGAAGGCGAGGTACTGGGCCGGCAGCGGGCGGTCGAGGCCGTGAAGGCGCTGGAACTCCCGCACCGCCTCGGCGCTCGCCAGCTCGCCGAGGATCAGCCGGGCCGGGTCGCCGCAGAGACGCAGCAGCGAGAACGTGGCGAGCGTGATCCCGATCCAGACGAGGACCAGACGGAGCAGGCGCGCCAGAAGATACCGGCTCACGCGCGGGCACTCACCGCCAGACCTGGCCGAACACCCGCAGGAAGTTCCCGCCCATGATCTTCCGCGCGTCCTCGTCGGAGTACCCGCGGGCGAGGAGGCCGAGCGTGATGTTGCCCATCTTCGCGAGCGAGTCGATCTCGGGCGGGAAGATCCAGGGGAGCGGCGGGTAGACGACCGGCCGGTAGGGCTTGTTCGGCCAGTTCCCCAGCTCGCCCGTGTCCGTCATCATCTCGAGCGGGTTGATCTCCTCCGTGAGGTCGGTGCCGAAGCCGACGTGATCGACGCCGACCAGGTCGACCACGTGGTCGATGTGCCGGAGGTAGTCCTCGAACGTGCACCGGGTGTGGCCGTTCGCGTCGAGGAGGAACGGCAGGAAGCAGATGCCGATGACGCCCCCGGTCTTGGCGACGAGGCGGATCAGCTCGTCCGTCGCGCTCCGGGGATTCGGCCGGAGGCCGCCGCACGCCGAGTGGGAGACGATCACCGGCTTGGTGGACAGGGCCGCCGCCTCCCGGGCGGTGGCGTCGCTCACGTGGGCGAGGTCGACCACGAGACCGACCCGGTTCATCTCCTTGACGACGTCGATCCCGAAGTGGCTGAGCCCGGTCGGGTTCCGCTCCTGGCACCCGTCGCCGACGAAGCAACGCTCGTTGTAGGTGATCTGCATGCAGCGGGCGCCGACGGCGTAGAGCGCCTCGACGAACTCCAGGTCGTCCTCGATGACCAGGGACGTCTGGAAGCCGGCGATGATGCCGACCTTGCCCTCGCGCTTCGCCCGACGGATGTCGTCGCCGGTCCGGACGAACAGGGTGCGCTCGGGACAGTGCTGCGCCCGGAGCTGGAATTTCCGGATGGCCTTCACGCCGTCGGCGAACTTCTGGTAGTGCGCGCCGCCGCGGTTGAGTGCGGTGATGCCGCCGTCGAACAGGCGCTGGAGGTAGGGCTCGTTCCACCGGAGCTTGTTGTGCGGGTCCTCGATGTGGTCCGTGCACATGCCGTCGATGACGATCGCGGAGCGGTGCACCGCCGCGGCGTGCTCTCGGAGCTCGGGGGTGACGGGGACGGGCTTGCGATGGGCTCTGGTGGTCATCGGATCTCCCTCTGGAGGTGCGACTCCGAATGGTTCCCGGACGAGGCCCGCACGACCAGCCGGGTCTCGAGCGTCCTGCGAACGGGTGGGCGGCCCGGGTCGGCGAGCCGCTGGAGGAGAAGCTCGACGGCCGCGCGTCCCACGTCGCTCGCCGACTGGCTGACGGTGGTGAGCGGCGGTGTCGTGTACGACGCGAGCTCGATGTCGTCGAAGCCGACGACGGCGAGGTCACCGGGGACGCGCCGCCCGAGCTCGCCCGCCGCGCGCAGGACCCCGATCGCCATGAGGTCGTTGGCCGCGAAGATGGCGGTCGGCGGCGCCGGCATCGCCAAGAGACTCCGCGCCGCCGCCCAGCCCGACTGAGGGTGGTAGTCCCCGCGGAGGACGAGGCTTTCGTCGACGGGAAGATCCGCCTCGACCAGCGCGTCCTTGTATCCCTGGAGCCGCTGGCCGCTCATGAGCAGGCTGGAGGGGCCCCCGATGCAGCCGATCCGCCGGTGGCCGAGGGCGATGAGATGGCGGGTCGCCAGGAAGGCGCCGCCACGCTTGTCGCTCAGGACCACGTCGATGGGCGCATCGGGGAGGTCGCGATCGACCAGGACCACCGGCAGCGGCCGGCGCAAGAGGTCGCGGAGCACGTCCACCCGATTGCCAGCGGGCACGTACAGGAGCCCGTCGACCTGGCGCCGGGTGAGGAGGTCCACGTAGACACGCTCCCGGAGCTCCTCGCCCTCGGTGTTGCACAGGACCACGCTGTGGTCCCGGCCGAAAGCCGCGGCCTCGATGCCGCGCCCGAGCTCGGCGAAGTACGGATTGGCGCTGTCCGGGAGGATCAGCCCGAGCGAGTGGGTGCGCCCGCGGCGGAGCGAGCGGGCGACGGCGTTCGGGTGGTAGCCGAGCTCCGCCATCGCCTCGAGCACGCGCGTCCGGATCTCGTGCGAGACGAACCGCGTGGCGTTGACCACGTGGGAGACGGTGGTGGGCGAAACGCGAGCACGTCCGGCGACTTCGCGGATGGTCGGCATGCGGTCCTCTCCAGGAAATGCCGAAAGCAATCGATTGCGCAATCGGTTCGTCGACAGTACGTCGAGCGGGCGCTTGACGTCAAGCGCCCGGGCACACCGGGATTCGGGGTCCGTCGGCGACGGCCGGGGGCACACGGATCGCACGGCTTGAGGGGAGGCGCGATCGGGGATCCACGCTCGTGCCTGCCCCGCGTGGCGGCCGCCACTGGCGTTCGACCTCGTCCACCGCCCCTGGTGTGACCTGTCGGGCTGGGGTATCGTCGACCGGTGATCGGCGGTCGACGGGGACGAATCCTCAATCCTGGATGGCGTGGAGGGACGGAAATGCGAAAGCTCATGCTCGCGGGCGTCGCGATGCTCGCGCTCGTCTGCGGCGGCGAAGCCCAGGGTCAGGCCCAGAAGAAGACTCTCGCGGTCGTCGTCAAGGGGCTCGACAATCCGTTCTTCACGGTCCTCGGCAACGGCTGCGAGCTCTGGAACAAGGAGAACCCGAAGTCCGAGTACAAGTGCCTCTACACCGGCCCGGCGTCCAGCGCCGACGAGGCCGGGGAGGTCCGGATCGTCGAGGACCTGATCAACTCCGGCGTCGCCGGCATCGCCATCTCGCCGTCGAACGCGCCGGCCATGGCCAACATGCTGAAGGCGAAGAAGCCGACGATGCCGATCATGACGATCGACGCGGACCTGGCCGAGGCCGACCGGGCGCTGCGGAAGACCTACCTCGGGACGAACAACTACGACATGGGCGTCCTGATGGCGAAGCACCTGAAGGGGCTGAAGCCCAAGGGCGGCACGGTGTGCCTGCAGCTCGGCAACGTCGCCGCCGACAACATCAACGCGCGCGCCCAGGGGTTCCGCGACACCATCTCCGGCAAGAAGAAGATCGAGCGCCTGAAGGGCGAGGGGGGCTGGACGGAGATCAGCGGCTGCCCGCTCTTCACCAACGACCAGATCGACCTCGCGAACCAGCAGATGGCCGACACCTTCATCGCCAACCCCAACCTCGATGCGTTCATCCTCGTCGGCGGCTGGGCCCAGTTCGGCCCGCAGGCCTACGCGCAGGTGACCGACCAGGTGATGGGCAAGCTGAAGGAGAAGAAGCTGGTCATCGTCGCCGGGGACACCCTGCCGCCCCAGATGGCGGCCCTGAAGGCGGGGCGGAGCCACGCGCAGATCGGCCAGCGCCCCTTCGAGATGGGCCGCCGCGCCCCCGCGGTGCTGATCGACCTCATCAACAAGAAGCCGGTCAAGGATCCGCTCTACACCGGCCTGGACGAGTGCACCCCCCAGAATCTCGGTAAGTGTCCCGCGCAGTAGCGGGAAGCCCCACGCTCCGTTCCAGGGCGCCTACGGGCGCCCTTCTTTTCGGGACGGCCCGCTCTCGGGGCGAGCCGACCCCGCGGACCGGAGCGCCGTAGGGCCTCGACGGATGGCGCTGCTGGAGCTCTCCGGGATCTCCAAGCACTTCGGCGCAATCCAGGCGCTGCTCGGCGTGTCCCTGACCTTGCGACCCGGCGAGGTCGTCGGCCTGATGGGCGACAACGGCGCGGGCAAGTCCACGCTGGTCAAGATCGTCGCGGGGAACTTTCCGCCGAGCGGCGGGACGGTCGCGATCGAGGGCCGCCCGGTGGCCTTCCACAAGCCGGCCGACGCCCGGGCGGAGGGCATCGAGATCGTCTATCAGGATCTCGCCCTCTGCGACAACCTCACCGCCGCCGCCAACGTCTATCTCGGGCGGGAGCTGACCACCGGCTTCGGGCCGTTCCGGGTCCTGAACTCCCGGGCCATGTACCAGCGGGCGGGCGAGCTGTTCGCCGAGCTGAAGTCGGAGACGCGGCCGCGCGACCTGGTCCGGAGCATGTCGGGCGGCCAGCGCCAGGCCGTCGCGATCGCCCGGACGCGCCTCGCGGAGCCCCGGATCGTGCTGATGGACGAGCCGACGGCCGCCATCAGCGTCCGGCAGGTCGCGGAGGTGCTCAACCTCATTCGCCGGCTGCGCGACCACGGCATCGCCGTCGTCCTGATCAGCCACCGCATGCCGGACGTCTTCGCCGTGTCCGACCGGATCGTCGTGCTGAGGCGGGGTGAGAAGGTGGCGGACAAGGCCATCTCGGCGAGCTCGCCGGAAGAGGTCACCGGGCTCATCACGGGCGCCATCGACGCCGCCTGAGGCCACCGGACATGGCCCTGACCCTCGAGGAGTCGATCCGCCGGCAGACGCACGAGGGCTGGCTGAGCTGGCTCGCCAGCCGCCAGACGTTCTGGGTATCGTTCGCCGCGGTGCTCGCCTTCCTCATCCTGTCCGTGGCCAGCGACGTCTTCGCGACGCAGCAGAACCTGTTCAACGTCACCCGGAACTTCGCCTTCGTCGGCATCATCGCGCTGGGCATGACCGCGGTGATCGTCACGGGCGGCATCGACCTGTCGGTCGGCGCGGTGCTGGCGCTGTCGGGCATGGTGATCGGCATGTCGATGAACCTGGGCGCGTCGTTCTGGCTCGGGAGTCTCCTGGCGCTCGGAACAGCCCTGCTCGTCGGTGCCTTCAACGGCGTGATGGTCGCGTACGTCGGCATGCCGTCCTTCGTGGTGACGCTCGGCATGCTGTCCATCGCGCGCAGCCTCGCGATGGTGCTGTCCGGCAACCGGATGGTGTACGAGTTCGGCCCGGACCAGGCCCAGCTGCTGGCGCTCGGCGGGGGATTCATCGACGTCACGCTGCCCTTTCTCGACGCGATCCGGGTCCCGAATCCGGTCGTGTTCCTGATCGCGCTCGCGCTCGTCACCGGGTTCGCCCTCCGGTGGACGCGCTGGGGCCGACACGTCTTCGCCATCGGGGGCAACGAGGCGGCGGCGACGCTCACCGGCGTGCCGGTCCGGCTCGTGAAGGTGAGCGTCTACATGCTCTGCTCGCTCGGCGCCGGCATCGCCGGCATCCTGGAGGTGGGCTGGCTCGGCACCATCACGACGAGCCTCGGCCAGGGCATGGAGCTCACCGTCATCGCCGCCGCGGTGATCGGGGGGGCGAACCTGACCGGCGGCGCCGGGACCGCCTTCGGCGCCGTCGTCGGCGCCGCCCTGATCGAGGTCATCCGCAACAGCCTCATCCTGCTCGGCATCAGCACGTTCTGGCAGGGTACGTTCGTCGGGCACGTTCATCATCGTCGCGGTGCTGTTCGACCGCCTGCGCATCCGCGGCTCCAACGACTAGCGAGACGTCAGCCTGCCTCGAGCTCGGCGCGGCCGCGTCGGCCGCCGTCACCCGCGCCGGCGCGATGATGGTAGGATCGCACCGAGGCCACGGTGAGCGATCTCGTCGGGCGAGGGCTCGGGCGCGTGACGGTGTGCGTTGCCGTACTCCTGTCGGCCCTCGCCTCGACCGCAAGCTTCCGCGAGTGCGGCTCGGCGCTGGCGCAGGGCCGGGTCGCCGCCCGGTACGACATCGTCCCGGACGGTAGCGAGGTTCGCTACCGCGTCCGGGAGCAGCTCGTCGGCCTGAGCTTTCCGAACGACGCCGTGGGCGCCACGAGCGCGGTCGAGGGCCGGATCGTCTTCGACGCGCAGGGCCGCCTCGTTCCTGGCGACTCGCGATTCACGGTCGACCTGCGCACCCTCCGGAGCGACGAGGCGCGCCGCGACAACTACGTCCGGCGCAACACGCTCGAGACCGAGCGCTACCCGATGGTCACGTTCGTGCCCGCCGAGGCGCGCGGCTTGCCGGTGCCGCTCCCGGAGTCCGGCTCGGTACCCTTCGAGCTCGTGGGGGACCTCACCGTGAAGGAGGTCACCCGACGCGTCAGCTGGAGCGCGACGGCCAGCTTCGAGGGCCCACGCGTCGCCGTCCGGGCGCGGACCGCCTTCCGCTTCGGCGACTTCGGGCTCCGTATCCCGCGGGTCTCCGTGGTGCTGAGCGTGGACGACGACATCAAGCTCGAGGCGGATCTCGCGCTGCGCCGGGGCGCCTGACGCGTGGTCCACGGCCCGATTCGATGACGCTGCGACCGACTCCCGTCGGTCGCCGGAGGGCACGATGGCCAAGCTGACGCTTCAGGTCAACGGGACGCCGCGAGACGTCGAGATCGACGATCCCGCGACGCCCCTCCTCTACGTCCTCCGGAACGACCTCGGGCTGACCGGGACCAAGTTCGGGTGCGGGCTCGCCCAGTGCGGCGCCTGCACCGTCCACCTCGACGGCCAGGCCGTCCGCTCCTGCGTCGACGCCCGTCAGCGCGGCCGTCGGCCGCCAGGTCACGACGGTCGAGGGGCTCGGCTCTCCCGAGCGGCCGGATCCGGTCCAGGCGGCGTTCATCGCGGAGCAGGCCGCGCAGTGCGGCTACTGCACCGCGGGCCTCGTCATGACCGCGCGGGCGTTTCTCCAGCAGAACCGCCGGCCGACCGAGCCCGAGGTCAAGCAGGCGCTGGCGGGGAACCTCTGCCGATGCGGGAGCCACGTCCGGGTGATCCGGGCGGTGATGCGCGCCGCGCGCGCGATGGGAGGAGCCTAGGATGACTCCGATCACCCGTCGCACGTTCCTCGGCGCGGGCGGCGCGCTGGTCGTCGGACTGGGGCTCGGTGGCCGGTCGGCGCGACCGGCGGCCGCGCAGGCGGCGGCGAGCGCGCCGGCGGCCGGCTGGCCCGCGGACCGGTACCTCGGCAAGACGGTGGCGCCCGACCAGGTCGACGCCTTCCTGGCGATCCACGCCGACAACACGGTCACCGTCTTCACGGGCAAGGTGGACCTCGGGACGGGGGGCCGGGCCGCGATGCGCCAGATGGTGGCCGAAGAGCTGGACGTCCCCATCGAGCGGATCACCGAGCTGATCGAGGGCGACACGGCCGTCTGCCCGGACCAGGGCGGGCACCGGCGGCAGCACGGGCATCTCCCGCGGAGGGCAGGAGCTCCGGCGCGCCGGGGCGACCGCGCGGCAGGCGCTGCTTGCCCTCGCGGCCCAGCGGCTCGGCCGGCCCGTCGGGGATCTCGAGGTCGCCGACGGCGTCGTCCGTCCGAAGGGCGGCGGCCCCGGCGTCTCCTACGGCGATCTCATCGGGGACCGGCAGCTCGGACTCAAGATCGACGCCAAGGCGCCGCTCAAGCCCTCGAGCGCCTTCCGCTACATCGGCCAGTCCGTGCCGCGGCCGGACGTTCCCGCGAAGGTCACCGGGCGCCACCTCTACGTGCAGAACCTGACGCTTCCCGGGATGCTCCACGGCCGGGTGATCCGGACTCCCGCGGTCGGCGCCCAGCTCCAGTCGATCGACGAGTCGTCGATCGCGGCGATCCCCGGGGCGCGCGCCGTCCGCATGGGCAGCTTCCTCGGGGTCGTCGCCGAGCGCGAGTGGGACGCCGTGCGGGCCGCCCGCGCGCTTCGAGCCCAGTGGTCCGCCGGGACCGGGCTGCCCGACCACGCGACGCTCGCCGACGCCGTCCGCGCGACCCGCGTCGTGCGAGACCAGGACGTGGCGAAGAAGGGCGACCTCACCCCGCTCGGCGCGCCCGGCCCGGGCGTGCAGACGCTCGGCGCGACGTACTGGTGGCCCGTCCAGACGCACGGCTCCCTCGGCCCGTCGTGCGGCGTGGCGGACGTCCGCCCCGACGGCGCCACGATCTGGACGTCGTCCCAGGCGACGCACCGCTTTCGCGAGACGTTCGCCCGGCTGCTCGGGCTTCCGCGGGACAAGGTGCGGCTGATCTACCTGGACGGCGCCGGATCCTACGGGCAGGCCGGCGCGGAGGACGCGGCGTTCGACGCCGCGCTCCTGTCGCGGGCGGCGGGCCGGCCGGTGCGCGTCCAGTGGTCGCGCGAGGACGAGCACATCTGGGACCCGAAGGGGCCGCCCCAGCTCCTCGACCTCCGCGCCGCGGTAGGGGAGGGAGGCGACGTGGTGGCGTGGGAGACGCAGGCCTGGCTGCCGGTGGCGACCCAGGGCCTGCCGAGCATCCCGCTGCTCGCCCCCGTCGAAGCGGGCATCAACCAGCCCCTCGGGCGCTCGTCCGGCCAGATCCAGCAGAACATCGACCCGCCGTACCGGGTCGGGGCGGTCCACGCCGTCGTGCACTGGGTCGAGGACTCGCCCTTCCGGACGTCGCCCATCCGGACGCCGGGCAAGATCGCCAACACCTTCGCCGTGGAGTCGTTCGTGGACGAGGTGTGCGCCCTCGCGAAGATCGATCCCGTGGCGTACCGTCTCCAGCGGCTCGCCGACCCGCGCGCCCAGGAAGTGATCCGGCGCGCGGCGGCGCGGATGGGCTGGCAGCCCCGGCCCTCGCCGCGCCCGGTGGATCCCGGCGCGGCCGTGCTGACGGGGCGGGGGATCGCCTACGTCCACTACAAGCATGCCGAGAACCACGTCGCGATCGGCATGGAGGTGGCCGTCGAGCGCGCGACCGGCGTGATCCGCGTGACCCGCGTCGTGTGCGCCCAGGACTGCGGGCTCATGATCAACCCCGACAACGTGGCGAGCCAGCTCGAGGGCAACATCCTCCAGACGCTCTCCCGCACGCTCCACGAGGAGATCGTCTTCGACCGGGAGCGGGTGACCAGCGTCGACTGGGCCCGCTACCCGATCCTCCGCTTCGACGAGGTGCCCCTGATCGAGCTCGAGATGATCCAGCGCCTCGACGACCCGCCCCTCGGCGTCGGCGAGGCCGCCTCGGCGCCCGTCCCGGCGGCGCTGGGCAACGCCGTCTTCGACGCGACCGGTGTCCGGCTGCGCGTCGTGCCCTTCCGCCCCGATCGCGTCAAGGCGGCGCTGGCGGCGGCGCGCACCTAGCCCGGACGGCCGCCGCGCGACCGGCGCTTCCAGGGAGGCGAGCTCATGCGCATTGGACTGACGGTGCCGACCCCGGGCGACAACCCGGACCTCGGGACGCTCCTCACGGCGATGGAGCGCGCCGATGCGCTCGGCCTGCACGCCGTCTGGATGCCGAACGTCTCGTCCCGAGGGCTTCGATGCGGCGATGGCCCTCGCGCTCGGCGGCGCGCGGACGAAGCGCGTGGAGCTGGGGACCTTCGTGGTGCCGACGTTCACGCGCCATCCCGTCGTGCTGGCCCAGCAGGCGCTGACCGCCCAGGCGGCGACCGGCGGCCGGTTCGTCCTGGGGATCGGTCTGAGCCACCGGGTGTCGATGGAAGGGCAGTTCGGCTTCGACTTCTCGCGGCCGATCCGGCACATGCGGGAGTACCTGACCTGCCTCACGGCGCTCTTCGGCGGCCAGAGCGTCGACTTCACGGGCGAGGAGTTCCGGATCCGCAACTTCACCCTGACCCCGCCGCCGGGCGTCACGCCCCCGCCGATCCTGGTGGCGGCGCTGGGGCCGCAGATGCTGCGCCTGGCCGGGCGGCTCTCGGCCGGCACCGCCATCTGGGTCGGCGGGCCGCGCTACGTCGCGGAGGCCGCGAAGGCGATCGGCGCCGCCGCCCGCGACGCGGGCCGCCCGGCCCCGCGCGTCCTCGCGAGCGTGCCGGTCTGCGTGACCGACCATGCGAAGACCGTCCGCGAGGCGGCCGCCGGCTACTTCGTCCGCTACGGCCAGCTGCCGTCCTATCGGGCGATTCTCGACAAGGAGGGCGTCGGGGGAGCGGAGGAGGTCGCGCTCATCGGCAACGAGGCGGCGGTGGGCGCCGGCCTCGCGGCCTTCGCGGAGGCGGGCGCGACCGACTTCGCGGCCGCCCTCTTCACGCCCCCGGGCGAGGACGCCGCGCGGACGCTGGCGTTCCTGGCGACGGCGGCCCGCGACGCCTAGCGCTGATGGAGCAACGGCTCAGCCTGATCACGCTCGGTGTGGCCGACGTCGGTCAGAGCCGCCGCTTCTACGAAGCGCTCGGGTGGCGGGCGTCGGGTGCGAGCCGGGCGATCGCGGCCGACTTCGCCCTCGGCTACCGGAGCGCCGCGTCGGACCTCACCGCGCGCTGACACGACGGAGGGAGACGCCGATGAGCCCAGCGATCGAAGGCCGTCCGCCCCAGACTCCAGGCCGTCCGATCACCGGCCATCCGGGAGACGGCTGGCGGCGCGCCGTCGAGCGCCTCGAAGCGGCGATGAACACGCTATGTCGGGCGACGCCAGCGCGATCAAGGCGCTCTACTCGCACCGGGACGACGTGACCGCCTTCTTCGGCTGGGGCGGCTACGAGAAGGGGTGGGCCGAGGTGAGCCGACGGTGGGACTGGGCCGCCGAGCAGTTCAACGGGCGGCGGGCCCGTGACGTACGAGCACCTCACCGCGACGGTGGCGCCCGGGCTGGCCGTCACCACCCACATCGAGACGACCCGCGTGCGGCTCCGCGGCACCGAGCAGCCCAGCGAGTGGTCGAACCGTGTGACCCACGTCTTCCGTCTGGAGGACGGGGAGTGGCGGCTCGTCCACCGCCACGCGAATCGCCTCGAGTCGCGCTACGAGCCCGGCGCCCGGCTCCGCACCTGACGGTTCGGCTCCGGCTCAGCCCCGCTCGGCGACGACCAGGCGGTAGCCGAGATCGAGGCTCTCGCGCTCGCGCAGCGAGCCGTGCCGCGCCTCCCACCGGCCCGAACGGAGGTCGTGGCCGAGGCGCGCGATCGCCGCGCCGGACGTGGTCCGGCGCCGACCTGCGCGAACGAGGAGATGCCGCCCCGGACCGCGGGGTCGAGATACGCTTCCGGCCGCCGCCAGAATGCGCCCAGGAAGCCGTCCTGGCAGTCGTGGGGGATCGGCACCGGCGTGACGCGGATCGGCCCCGAGCGCGCGCCTCAGCGCGTCCATCGTCGGGAAGCGCCGGGCGTCGAGGTCGAGGAATTCCGGGAAGTACTCGGCCGTTAGCCAGAACGCGCCGCGGGCGTCGGGGTCCCACGTGAGCACGACGGCCCGCCGGCGGGCGACCCGTCGGAGCTCCGCCAGGCCCCTGGGCTGGTCCCGCCAGTGATGGAGGGTGAGGACGGCGAGGCTCGCGTCGACCGCCTTGTCCCGGAACGGGAGGTCCTCGGCGACCGCCTGGACGCACGGCGCCGCCCCGGCCGGGCGCTGCCGCGATCATGGGGCCCGAGGGCTCCACGGCCACGACGCGGCGGTCGCGCGGCTCGTAGGCGCCCGCGCCCGCGCCGACGTTGACGAGCGTGCGCGCGTCCCCGAGCGCCTCCCCGATGGCCGCCGCGATGCGCGGGTCGGGCCGGCGCGTCCGCGTGTACGTGCCGCCGATCCGGTCGTAGAGCGGTGACTCGGTCTCCGGCGTCAACGCCCGGCACCTCCGTGGGGCGCCCGGCGCTTCACCCCGCGTCAGTGTACGGCCTGTGGCACAGTGCGGACGAGATGCGATCCGCGATCCTCATCGGCCTGGGGCTGGCCGTCCTCGGCGCGGGTCACGGCCGCCCCGGCGGGGCCCACGGACATCGTGCGCGTCGACGACTACATCGGGGCACCGCGGGCGCTCTTCGGGCGAACGGGCGCCGAGGTCGAGCGGACGCTCGGGCCCCCGCTCGGCGCGGAGCCGGGCGCCGTGCCGACCTATCGGGACCCGACCGCGTTCCGCGCGACGCGGCGGCTGTCCTACCCCGGGCTCGTGATCGACGTGCTGCCGACGGGGCGCCTCCTGCGGGTTCGCATCGGGGCGCCGGGCCGGGGCCTGCCCTTCGGGCTCGACGTCGGGACCGCCCGCGAGGAGATCGAGCGCGTCCTGGGGGAGCCGCAAGAGTCCGCGGACGGCCACCTCATGTACCTCTATTCGGACGGCTACCCCGAGACGGTGCACTTCCATCTGCGCGACGGCCGCGTCCGCGCGATCGAGTGGAGCTTCGGCTCCGCCGAGTGAAGCGGGGTCAGACCCCGACTTTGACTTCGGCCCGAAAGGGAGGGATGATGGCAGAGGAGCGACCGCGGGTCCGCGTGGGCGTGGTGGGGGCGGGGTTCGTCGCCCGGATCCACGCCGAGGCGTACCGGCACGTCCGGGGCGTCGACGTCGAGCTGCGCTGGGTCACGGGCCGCCGCCCGGAGCGAGCCCGCGCCTTCGCCGCGGAGTTCGGCGTCGCGCGGGTGGCCGACGACGTGCGGCGGATCCTGGACGACCCGGAGGTCGACCTGGTGGACCTGTGCGTTCCGAACGCCGTCCACGCGTCCCTCGGTCTCGACGCCGCCCGGGCGGGGAAGCACGTCATCGTCGAGAAGCCCCTGACCGGGTTCTTCGGCGATCCGGCGACGCCGCGCGCCGAGATGCTCCGCGGCGCGCTCGCCACGGCGGACGGCCTGATCGACGCGTGCCGCGCCGCCGGCGTGCGCCTCTGCTACGCGGAGAACTGGGTCTACGCGCCGCCGATCCAGAAGGCGCGCCGGCTCCTGGCGGCGGGGGCCGGCCCCATCCTGCGCCTGGTGGGCGAGGAGAGCCACTCGGGGACCCACGCGCCGGCGAACAAGCGCTGGGTGACGGCGGGCGGCGGCTCCCTCCTCGGGAAGGGGTGCCATCCCCTCGGCGGCATCCTCTACCTGAAGGCCGACGAGGGCGTGCGGCTCCGCGGCCGCCCCGTCCGGCCCGTGTCGGTCGTCGCCGAGGTCGCCCAGCTCGCCGACACCGACACGTTCCGCGGCGCCGCGCCCCGCTACCTCAACACCGTCGAGGGCGCGGACGTCGAGGACTGGGGCGGGATGCTCCTGCGCTTCGACGACGGCACGGTCGCGCAGATCACGGCGGCCGACATCGTGCTCGGCGGGATCCGGAACCAGCTCCAGGTCTACGCGGCGAAGGCCGTGATCTTCTGCAACATCAACCCCAACGACGCCGTGCAGGCCTACGCGCCCGACGGCGCCGTGTTCGGCGACGAGTACATCACCGAGAAGATCGAGACGAAGGCCGGGTGGACCTTCCCGCAGCCGGACGAGGACTGGATGACCGGGTACCCGGGAGAGCTCCAGGACTTCGTGGAGTGCGTGGCGCTCGGCCGCGAGCCCCTGTCGGGGGGGCCGCTCGCGCGCGACGTGCTGGCCGTCGTGTACGGCGCGTACCTGTCGGCCGCCGAAGGCCGGCGCGTCGAGCTCGGCCCCTACCTCCGCTGAGCGCCGACCGAGCGGCCGTCCGGACCCAGGCGACGCGCTCTTCCCACGGTCGGCCACGAGCTGCCTGCGCTCGCTCTGACGACGTGGCAGAATGGCGCGGCCGAGGCGCGCGGGCGATCGCGCGGTGCGGCCCGGCTGGTCGCGCCGGCCGCTGCGCCTCGAGAGGAGATCCATGAGCAATCCGTCGTCGGTCGAGACCCTGCCCCGGGCCGAGCTGTCGGCGCTCCAGCTCGAGCGCCTGCGCCCGCTGCTCGCGCGGGCGGCCCGGGTGCCGCTTCATCGGGACCGCCTCGCGGCGGCCGGCGTGGGGCCGGATGCCATCCGCACGCTCGCCGACCTGCGGCGCTTGCCCTTCACCACGAAGGCGGACTTCCGCGACACGTACCCGTTCGGGCTCCTGGCGGCGCCGATGGACGAGATCGTGCGCATCCACGCCTCCTCCGGGACCACGGGGAAGCCGACCGTCGTCGCCTACACGCGCGGCGATCTCGACGTCTGGACCGAGGTGATGGCCCGGACGCTCCGCGCCGGCGGCGTCCACCGCGGCGACGTCGTGCAGAACGCCTACGGCTATGGCCTCTTCACGGGCGGCCTCGGCTTCCACTACGGGGCGGAGGCCGTCGGCGCCGCGGTGATTCCGACGTCGGGCGGCTTCACCGACCGGCAGCTCCTCGCCCTCCACGATCTCGCCAGCACGGTGCTCTGCTGCACGCCGTCCTATGCGCTCCACCTGGCGGAGGCGATCGAGGAGGCGGGCCTCCGCCCGGCGGACCTGCGCCTCCGGGTCGGCTTCTTCGGCGCGGAGCCGTGGACGGAGGCGATGCGGGAGGCGATCCAGTCCCGCCTCCGGCTGATGGCGCTCAACATCTACGGGCTGTCCGAGGTGACCGGGCCCGGCGTGGCCGTCGAGTGTCCCGAGCGCCGCGGCATGCACGTGGCGGAGGACCACTTCCTGCCCGAGGTGGTCGATCCGACGACGCTCGAGCCGGTGCCGCCCGGGACGATCGGCGAGCTCGTCTTCACGACGCTCACCAAGGAGGGGATGCCTCTCATCCGCTACCGGACGCGGGATCTCACGAGCATGGATCCGGAGCCGTGCCCGTGCGGGCGCACCCTGGTGCGCCTCGGGCGCATCATGGGACGGTCCGACGACATGCTCATCATCCGAGGCGTCAACGTATATCCGTCGCAGGTCGAGCACGCCCTCCTCCAGGTGCCGGAGCTCGCTCCGCACTATCTCCTGGTCGTCCGCCGGGAGCACGCTCTCGACACTCTCGAGGTCCAGGTGGAGGGCCAGCCCGCGGTGATGGCCGCGGGGGAGAGCGCCGTCGCCGCGCTCGCCGGCTCGTGTGCGGCGCCGGCTCGTCGAGGCGCTGGGGGTGTCGGCGGACGTCAGCGTCGTGGCGCCGAAGACGATCGAGCGCAGCGCCGGCAAGGCCAAGCGCGTCCTGGACCTCCGGGCGGGAGGCGGGGCCTAGGAAGCCAGGCCGCTACATCGGGCTCCGCCCCGTCGGTGCCGACGACTACGCGAATCGCTACTGGGGCCTGAGCCCCGTTGCCCGTCCGTGGATCCATCGTCGAGGGCCACGATCTCGAAGTCGGTGAAGGTCTGCAGCGAGGATGCTCTCGGGCTCGCTTGAGGTACGGCGCGGCTTGCGGATGGGCGTCGCGACGCTCAGCTGCCCCGCGTGCGACGTGCGTCAAGGGAACTGGCGGGCGATCGCCCCCCTCCGGCCGGGCTCAGTGTGCGTCCAGGACCCAGATCCCGGAGCGGGGCAGCGGTCAGGCGCGGCGAGCCGCCTCGATCGCGGCCGCCACGCGCTCCATGGCCCGGCTCGCCGCCTCGGGCCGCGCCGCGGCGAAGCCGAGCACGAGCGCGTTGGCGGCGCGCCTGGGCCGCGCGTAGTAGGCCGACAGGGGCGCGACCTCCACGCCGCGAGTCGCCGCCTCGCGGGACACGGCGACCGCGTCGGCGCCGTCGAGGTCGGCCACGACGTGGAGGCCGGTCTGGACCGGGCGCAGGCGGAGGGCGCCCTGGCAGAAGCGCTTCGCCGCCGCGTTCACGGCCTCCAGGCGCTCGCGGTACCTGGCGCGCATGCGGCGGAGGTGCCGCGCGAAGTGGCCCTCGACGATGAAGTCGGTCAGGACGGCCTGGTCGAGCGCGGGCGGATGCTGGTCGGCGGCGGCGCGCGCGGCCACCAGCCGGTCCTGGAGGTCGGGCGGCACGATCACGAAGCCCAGGCGGAGGGCGGGGAAGAGGGTCTTGCTGAAGCTCCCGACGTAGATCACCCGGCCGTCGACGTCGAGGCCGTGGAGACAGGGGATCGGCCGGGCCCCGTACCGGAACTCGCTGTCGTAGTCGTCCTCGACGACCCACGCCCGCGCCTGGCTCGCCCACTTCAGGAGCGCGAGCCGCCGGGGGAGGCTCATCGGGACCCCCAGGGGATACTGGTGCGACGGCGTCACGTAGACCAGGCGCCCGTCGCCGCCGCCCCGCACGCCCGCCTCGACGTCCAGGCCCTCGGCGTCGACGCGTACCGGGAGGATCCGCGCGCCGGCGCCCACGAGGGCGCTGCGCGCCCCGGGATAGCCGGGATCCTCCATCCAGGCCCGGTCCCCGGGGTCGAGCAGCAGGCGGCAGGCGAGGTCCAGGCCCTGCTGGGCGCCGGCTACCACCACCACCTGGTCGGCTTCGCACTGCGTGGCGCGCGCCGTCTGGACGTGGGCGGCGATGGCCTCGCGGAGGGGGCGAACGCCGGCGGGCTCCCCGTAGTCGAGCTGCGCTGACGTGATGGAGCGTACGCGGCGGGTGACGAGCTGCGCCCAGAGCCGCACCGGGAACAGGTCCACGCCTGGCGTTCCGATGCGGAAGGGGCGCGGCGGACCGGCGAGCCGCCGGCCGCCCGTCGGCGTCGCCGCCAGGGCGGCCCCTCGGCGCGACAGGGGCGGGTGCCTGGGCGTCCGCGCCGGCCGCACCGCCCGCCGCTGCGGCAGGTCGTCCGGAAGGTCCTCGGCCACGAAGGTGCCCGAGCCGGGCCGCGTCGCGAGATACCCCTCGGCCAGGAGCTGCTCCAGCGCGAGCACGGCCGTCGTGCGGGAGACGCCGAGATCTTCCGCGACGGCGCGCGAGGAGGGGAGTCGCGTGCCCGGCGCGATCACGCCGTCCAGGATGGCTCGTCGCACGCCCGCGTAGATCTGCTGCTGCAGCGCGCCGCGGGCGCGGGGATCCAGGCGGATCAGGAGGTTCGTGGCCGGCCAGGTGCGCATGCGCGATCCCAGTGGTCGTATGGGGAATGCCCGAATTGGCTGGCCAGATGATACCAGCGGGGCGACCTCCGAGAGACGGCCAACTGGTCTTACGCGATTTCGGAGAACTGGCTCTTCGCTTCCCGGAGGCGAGCCGGAGAATGGAGGCGTAACGATGGATCACGGGCGCCCTGAGTGGCGCCGGACAGGGAGGCTGACATGGACCAGCTGCTCGCGCTCCTCATGGGGATCCTGGCCTGGCTCTCCCCGCTCCTCCTCGTGGGCGGGCTGCTCGCTCTCGCCGGCTGGCGCGACCGCCGGACGCTGGCGGCCGTCGCGCGCCAGACGCGCCTCAGCGACGCCCTCGCGGACGAGGTGGGCGCGATCGTCGCGCCCGTCGTGGAGAAGCGTGGCGGAGCATGGCGCGTGCGCGTCGCGGTGCCCCTCGGACGACCCGCCGTCGTCGCGCGCATCCTGGGGGTCCTGCACCGGACGCTCCGGCGTCTCGGGCCCGATCGCTACGAGATCGTGCTCTCCCCGCAGGAGCCGGCTCCGCCCGCGTCGCCGTGTCGACAGTGGCCCGAGCGCCGCGCGCGAGCCGCGTGAGGCGGGGGCGGCATGCGACTCACCCAGCGCGACTCAGGAGGACGACGATGACGATGCTGGCGCAGGTCCGAGCCCCGAGGCGGGCTGGCGAGGGAGACTTCGACTTCTTCATGGGCCGCTGGACCGTCCGCCATCGACGGCTCAAGGAGCGGCTCAAGGGATGCGACGCGTGGGAGGAGTTCGAGGGAACGGTCGTGGCGCGCCCGCTCTGGGGCGGACAGGCCAACATCGACGAGCTCGAGGCCGACACGCCGTCGGGCCCCCTGCGCGGCATGACGCTGCGGATCTTCGAGCCCGCATCGCGCCAGTGGCGACTCTACTGGGCCAACGGCGCCAAGGGGATCCTGGACCAGCCGATGATCGGGGCCTTCGAGGAGGGACGGGGCGAGTTCTTCAGCCACGAGCTCTTCGAGGGCAAGGGCGTGCTCGTTCGCTATCTCTGGACCGGGATCACGCCCACCGCGTGCCACTGGGAGCAGGCGTTCTCTCCCGACGGGGGGCGCACGTGGGAGACGAACTGGATCATGGATTTCACCCGCCGCGCCTGAGCCTCCGAGACCCAGAGGAGACGTGACATGGAGCTGTTCATCTTTGCGCGATTCCACGCGCGTCCGGGCAACGAGGCCGCGGTCGCGGACGCGATGCGTGACGGCCTCGCTCCTACGCGCGCCGAGCCGGGCTGCCTGAGCATTCACCACTTTCGCTCGATCCGCGACCCACGGCTCTTCTACATCCATTCGCGCTGGAAGGACGAAGCGGCGTTCGAGCATCATGCCGGTCCTGCCGCACACGGTGCGCTTCCTCGAGCGGGTGCAGCCGCTGATCGACCATCCGCTCGACGTCGCCCGGACGGAACGAATCGCGTAGCGCGATGCAGGTCATCGAGCTGCGCGACTACCTCATCCGGGACGGCATGACGGGTGACTTCGTCCGCTACTTCGAGGAGCACTTCCTCTTCTCCCAGCGAGAGACGGGGATGCACGTCCTCGGGCAGTTCGAGGTCGTGGGCGCGCCGAATCGCTTCGTCTGGATCCGTGGCTTCGAGGACATGGCGACCCGCCGGCGAGGACTCGACGGCTTCTACGGGGGCCCGTTCTGGCAGGCGCGCCGGGCCGAAGCCAACTCGATGATCGTCGACTCCGACGCCGTGCACCTCCTGCGACCGCTCGGGTCCCGGGCGTCCCTGACGGGAGCCCTCTCCCTCGAGGATCGGGCGTCCGAGCCGCCGGGCGTCGTGCCGCCCCACACCGGACTGGTCGCGGCGGACTTCCACCGGGCCGAGCCCGGCGCGCTCGACCGCCTGGTCGCGCTGTTCGAGCAGCGGCTGAGGCCTGCCCTCCTGGCGCAGGGCCACCAGCTCCTCGGCCACTTCGTCGCGGAGCGGGCGCCGAACGACTATCCACGGCTTCCGGTCGTCCAGGACCCGACGCTCCTCCTGATCCTGTCGGCCTATCGCGATGCCGAGCACTGGGCGGCCATGCGGGCCGGGTGGCCCGACGGTGACCCGTGGCGCTTCGGTCCTCGAGGGGAGATCGCGGGCGCCGCTGGCCGCCCCAGTGACGACCACCCGCCTGCGCCCGACCGCGCGGTCCCTGATCCGCTACCGAAGCGAGGAGCCTCGGTAGCGAGGTCCTGCCGGCGCCGCGGCACGCCGGCGGCCGCGGGCGGGAGAGGGCGGCCTTGACACGTCTCGGGCCGCTCACCCAGAATTCCAAGCATCGGGACGTCACGAGTGCCGACCACGCTCGACCGAACGCGGGGAGGATTCGCCATGAGCCGACTGGACCGCCGCAGCTTCCTCAGGGGCGCAGGGATGCTCGGAGCCTCGACGCGCGCTCGCCGGCGCCGGGGCCCGGCCGGCCCGCGCCGCCGACAAGCCGATCAACTTCAGCGGGTGGGTCTTCAAGCCCGACACGGTCAAGGACTACGTCGACTTCTTCAACAAGAAGCACGGCGGCCAGGTGAAGTACGAGGCCATCCCGTGGGCCCAGTACCACCCGACGATGGAGACGCGCACCTTCGCCGGCGAGGTGGTGGACGTGATGTACTGCGCCCACAACTTCCGCGAGCGCTGGAACGAGAACGGGCTCCTCCGGAAGGTCGACGACCTGCCGGGCATGGACGAGCTCAAGAAGAAGATGACGCCGGCGAACCTCGAGAGCCTCAAGAACAAGGACGGCTCGCTCTCGTCGGTCCCGTACTTCACGAGCCTGTTCATCCTGATCTACAACGAGCCCATGCTGCAGCAGGCCGGCATCAAGGCGCCCGCGAAGACGTGGGACGAGCTCATGGACCACTCCATGAAGCTCAAGAAGGACAAGGTCAGCGAGACCCCGTACCTCCCGAACTGGAACAACAGCCCCTCGGGGACGATGCCGCAGTTCATGAGCGACTGCTTCTCCGAGGGCGCGAACGTCTTCGACGCGAAGAACCAGGTCATCGTCGACCAGGAGCCGGGCGCCGCCCGGGCGATGGAGCGCTGGCAGAAGGCGTGGAAGGCCGAGCTGGTCAATCCCGAGGTCCTCACCAAGACCTCGTCGACCGACACGCACCGGCTGTTCTGGACCGGGCGCTACGCCTACACGACGACCCACTCCTACTACCTGAAGTCCAGCGCCGGCGAGCCCGAGAACTCCAAGCTCGCGCCCAAGAAGGCGAAGATGGCGATGTACCCCGGCACCGGCCAGAGCTACATGTGGACGGACGGGTACACGATCAACGCCAAGTCGAAGAACCTGGAAGAGGCCTGGAAGCTCGCCCGGTTCCTGGGCGGCAACCTGAACGGCGACTGGTACGTGCAGCGGCAGTGGTGCCTGCTCGCCGGCCTCGACAACCCGTATCCCGAGATGTACGACCACCCCGAGATCGTCAAGTCCTACGACAACTGGATCGACCTGAAGCTCCTGAAGACCCAGTACACGAAGGGCAAGGTCATCGCCGCCTACAAGGAGCCCTGGTACGGCGAGTACGACACCAAGGCGATCCCGATCGTGCAGAACATCATCCGCGGCAGCCTGACGGTGCCGCAGGGGCTGAAGGACCTGGCCAAGCTCCAGAAGTCGCTCGCCTAGGGCACACGCCGGAGGGGAGCTCGGGGATGGCCGCCGAGGGAACGGGGGCGCCCGAGGCCCTCAGCATCGGCCGGACCGGCCGGAGGCGGACGCGCGCCGCCTTCCGGCCGGTCGTGCTTTCCGAGGCGGTGTTCGCGTGGCTCCTGATCGTCCCCGCCGTCCTCGGCATCCTCCTGGTCATCGTGTTCCCGCTGCTCTACTCGTTCTGGATGAGCTTCGCCGACGTGAACCTGCTCCGGGCCACCGGCCCCGCGATCGAGATCTTCGGGGTGCGGCTCCCGCTCTTCCGGTTCGTGGGCCTCCAGAACTACGCGCGGACGTTCGCCGATCCGGTCTACTGGAGCTCCTTGTGGCGGACCCTCTACTTCGTGGCGGCGTTCGTGCTCGAGGCCACGCTGGTCGGGCTCGGGATGGCGCTCGTGCTCCACGAGCGCTTCGCCGGGCGCCCGCTGATGCGGAGCCTCCTGCTCATCCCCTGGTCGCTCTCCCGCGTGGTGGTCGGGCTCCTCTGGATCGGCATCCTCGACTTCGAGTTCGGCATGCTCAACGGCGTCCTCCACCGGGCGGGGCTGATCGACGGGTACATCGCGTTCTTCAAGGACGGGCTTCCAGGCGCTCAACGTCCTGGTCTCCGTCTACATGTGGAACCAGGCGCCGTTCGCGACGCTCCTCCTCCTGGCCGGCATGCAGTCGATCCCCGAGGAGCACTACATGGCGGCCGCCGTGGACGGGGCGGGGTACTGGCGGCGGCTCTGGTACATCACGCTCCCGGCGCTCCGGCCGATCCTGTTCCTGATCCTGGTGCTGAGCACCGTGAACGGCTTCCTCATGCTCGACCTGATCTACGTCCTGACCATGGGCGGCCCCGCGCAGGACACCACGACCATCTCCTGGCTCGGGTTCCAGACGGCCTTCAGCTTCTTCAAGTTCGGGCCCGGCACGGCCATCCTCTACACGCTGACGGCGCTGTGCCTGCTCCTGACCTTCGTGTACCACTGGGTGGTGCTGCGCCGGTTCGAGGCCGAGGCCTGATGGGCGGCTCGATCGTCGGCGAGCGCGGGCTCGGGCGCCGCGTCCTGGTCTACGGCCTGGTCGGCGCCGTGACGCTCTGGCTCATCGGCCCGTTCGTGTGGCTGTTCGTCACCAGCGTGTCGTACCAGAAGCACCTCCTGGCCCGGCCGCTCTCGCTCATCCCGCCCGAGGTCACGTTCGACAACTACCGGATGATCTTCGGCCTCGTGCGCTTCCACGCCGAGGGGCAGGCGGCGAAGATCCTGCCGTCCATGCTGAACACGCTGATCGTGGCGTCCCTGGTGACGGCTGCTGAACCTCGTGGTCGGCACGACGGCGGGGTATGCCTACGCCCGCTTCCGGTTCCCCCTGAAGGGCGTGTCGCTCTACAGCGCTGCTCTTCACCCGCATGCTCCCCACGATCGTGCTGATCCCGGCGTTCTTCCTGATGTTCCGGACCCTCGGGCTCCAGAACACGCTGACCGGGCTCACCATCGCGTACTGCGCCTTCACGCTCCCGTTCACGATCTGGATCATGAAGGCGTACTTCGAGACGATCCCGGCGGAGCTCGACCGGAGCGCGCTCGTCGACGGCTGCAACCGCCTCCAGGCGTACTACCGGGTCATCCTGCCGGTCTCCGGCCCCGGCCTGGTGGCGGGGGGCGCCTTCACGTTCATGCTCTGCTGGAACGAGTTCCTCGTCGCCCTGGTGCTCAACACCAAGCCCGGCACGACGACGCTGCCCCCGGTGATCGCCGCGATGAACGCCCAGATCAACATCGACTACTCGGTCATCGCCGCCTCCGGCTTCCTCGGGGCGCTGCCGGCGGTGATCCTGGTCCTCGTCTTCCAGCGCTACCTCGTCCAGGGCCTGACCGCGGGCTCGGTCAAGGGGTAACGTGGTCCGATGAGTCCAGTGTTTGGATCGCGCCCGACAAGAGGGCCGCGCGGCGCGAGACTGCTGGTCCTTCTCGCCATCGTATTCCTCGTCGCCGGGGCGTTCGCGGCGCCAGACGAAGCGGCACTGGGCAAGGACGAGGGCTATCCAATCTGCCCGGCGTCCCTGCGGCCGGAAACGCGGTGCCTGGTCAGTCTCGTGAGCCGATTCGACGAAGTCTTCCCGGCCCGCAAGGTGGCCCGGGCCCCGCAGGCTCGGCCCCTGAAGCGTGCCGCGGCCGAGCCGGCGTTCCGCTACACCCACGAGTCACAGAGCAGAGCGCTGGACGACTACCTCGCGCACAACCGCACGACGGGCCTGTTGATCCTGAAGGGCGACACCATCCTCGTCGAGCGCTACCAGTACGACCGCAAGCCCGAGCACCGCATGAACTCCTACTCGATGGCCAAGACGCTCGTGGCCATGCTCGTCGGCGTGGCGCTGTCCGAGGGACAGATCCAATCGCTCGACGATCGCGCCGAGCAATACGTCGCGGAGCTCAAGGGAACGCCCTACGGCGAGACACCGATTCGTCACCTGCTGACCATGTCCTCTGGCGTCCGGTTCACCGAGAACTACAGCGGCAACGACGACGTGGCGACGCTGGCGCGGCTCTCGGTGATGGGAGAGAGCGAGGGAGGCGCCGCGACGGTGATGCCCTTCCGGACGCGCGATCGCGCGCCGGGCGAGCGGTTCTCCTACTCGTCGGCCGAGACGCAGGTCCTCGGCCTGGTGCTGCGCGCCGCCACGGGGAAGCCGCTGGCCGAGTACCTGTCGGTGAAGATCTGGCAGCCGATGGGCGCGGAAGCCGACGCCTCCTGGGCCATAGACAGGGGCGGCTACGAGGCGGCGTACTTCGCCGTCAACGCCACGGTGCGCGACTACGCGCGGCTCGGCATGCTGCTCGCGAACGACGGTACGCTCGACGGTCGGTCGATCATCCCCGCCAGCTGGGTGCGCGCGGCGACCACGCCAGCGGCAAGGCAGTTCGAGCCCGGCCACACGAACTCGCTGTTCGGCTACGGCTACCAGACATGGATCGTGCCCGGCCAGGAGCGGCAGTTCGTGCTGCGGGGCCTGCGGGGCCAGGCCGTGTTCGTGGACCCGCAGACGAAGCTCGTGATGGTCCATACCGCAGCGCGCGACGTCGGCGACCCGGGCCGGGAGGTGCTCGCGCTCTGGTTCGGAGTCGTGAAGAGCCTCGGCAACTGAAGCACGGTGCCTCGAGCCCTCGACGGCACGGTCGACCTCGAACACTGCGCCGCGCGCTGACCGCGTTGCTGGGCGCCTTCGTCCGGTGATAGATTTCTCGCAGTCGGGGCGCACGGTCTCCGGGTGAGGTGCGCCGCCCCAAGCGTGCGAGCGCTCTCGGCCTGCGGCGGCGACCGGGGATCGGGACTCGTGGGGAGGGGGAACGAAGGCATGCGCGAGGTGAAGTGGCCATACGGGTGGGGCAGAGTCGGCTATTCGTGGGAAGAGCGGCAGCCGTGGCTGCACCTGCCCTTCCCGGTGGAGGAGTACGAGGGGCGCATCGAGAAGGTCCGCCGGCTGATGCGCGAGCGCGGCCTCGACGGCCTGGTGGTCCACGGCAACCGCGCCGAGCGGGCCCCCGTGCGGTACCTGTCGAACTTCGAGGACTACTACAGCGGCGACACGCTGATCGTCATCCCCCTGGCGGGCCCCGTCGGGCTCACGACGAACGCCGTCATGCACGGGGAGCCCATGCACTCCGGCATCCAGGACACCTGGATCCGCGACGTTCGCTGTGCCCCGCACCCGCGCACGGTCGACTACCAGACGACGACGATCTACGACCACCTGGAGGACTTTCTCACCGAGCGCTCGCTCGTCCAGGGGACGATCGGCATCTCGGGCGAGTACGCCTACCACGCCCGGGAGTTCCTCAAGAAGCGCTTCCCCGGCCTCACGCAGGTGGAGGCGGCGCCCATCATCGGCGAGGCGATGATGCGGAAGAGCGACGCCGAGGTCGCCCTCATGAAGGAAGTGGCCCTCATGAGCGATGCCGGCATCGTCGCGCTCATGAAGGCCGCCAAGCCCGGCGTGAGCGAGCACGACCTGGCCGCCGAGGCGAACTACGCCCTGTTCAAGGCCGGGGCCGAGGACACGGCGTTCCCCATCGCCGCCTGCGGCGGGCCGCGGAGCGGCTTCAAGCACGTGGTCCCGAGCGCCCGGCGCCTCCAGGCGGGTGAGATCGCCTTCACGGACCTGGGCGCGCGGCTCAAGGGCTACTGCAGCGACACGGCGCGCGGAAAGGTCGTGGGCGACGCGCCGACGCCCGAGCAGCGACGGTTTCTGAACGCGCAGATCGAGATCGTTCACGCGACGATCGCCATGATCCGGCCGGGAGTGCGGATCGGCGACATCGCCGCCCGGGCGGCCGAGATGGCGAAGGAGTTCGGGTACGAGGAGTGGTTCTACTTCCGCGGCCACGGTATCGGAGCCACGACGCACATCCCGCCGAGCTTCGTGCCGGGGAGCAACGCGATCCTCGAGCGGAACATGACGTTCGCCTACGAGCCGATGTTCGTCCGCAAGGACTTCGGCACGGCCTGCGTCGAGGACCTCTACGTGGTGACCGCCGACGGCTGCGAGCGGCTCTCCGAAGCTCCCGAGAAGTGGTGGGAGTAGAGGCGACCGGGCCCGAACGACCCCCGGATCGGGACGACAGGCTTCTGGGCGCGCCGCCGGCCGGCCCGTGATCCGGTTCGCCGCGCGCCGTCTCGGGTTCATGCTGCTGATCCTCGTGGTCAGCAGCGCGATCGTGTTCGTGGTGGGGCGGCTCGCTCCCGGCGATCCGGTTCAGCTCCTGATGGGCGACGTGCGCGATCCCGTGGCCGAGGCGCGTCTGCGCCGGGAGCTGGGCCTCGATCTCCCTCTGTGGGCGCAGTATCTCCACTTCGCCGGCCAGGCGCTGCGCGGCAACTTCGGGCAGTCCTACGCGAATCCCGGCCGGTCGGTCAACACGATGATCGCCGAGGCCGTGCCACCCACGGCGCGGCTCGCCGTCGCCGCGGTGTCCCTGGCGATCCTCGTCGGGGTTCCGCTCGGCGTCGTGTCGGCCATCGCGCGAGCCTCGACGGCGGACGTCCTGGCACGCCTGGTCGCGCTCGGGGGCATGTCGCTGCCGAGCTTCGTCGTCGCGGTGCTGCTGATCCGGTGGCTCGCCCTCGGCTGGCACGTCGTGCCGGTGTCGGGGTGGGGCGATCCGCGACACTACGTGCTGCCCGTGCTGGTGCTCCTCGTCCAGCCGCTGGCGTACATCACGCGCGTGACGCGGGCCGGCGTCCTGCGGGTCCTGCCCGAGGACTACGTGCGCACGGCGCACAGCAAGGGGCTGTCGCCGTGGCGGGTCCTGTCGCGGCACATCCTCCCCAACGCCGCGATCTCGGTGCTCACCATCATCGGGCTGGCCTTCAGCTACGCCCTCACCGGGGCCTTCGTGGTCGAGACGATCTTCCGGGTCCCGGGACTCGGGCAGGCTGCCATCGGCGCGTTGTTCTCGCGCGACTACCCCATGATCCAGGCGGTCGGGCTCCTCTACGCGGCCATCTTCATCGTCATCAACTTCCTGGTCGACCTCGGCTACGCCTGCATCGATCCCCGGATCCGCTATCGATGACCAGCCAGGCGGCGACGCTGGTCCGCGCGGGGCCCGGCCCGCCGGCGCGCTTCGCCGCGCGGCGGGGGCGGCTCCGGCGGGCCGCCCGCCGCGACCGAGCGGCGGTGCTGGCGGCCCTGGCGCTCGCCCTGATCGTCGGAGGAAGCCTGGTGCTGCCGGAGGTCCTGCCGTACCGCTACGACCAGCAGAGCCTCGATCGCACCTTCGAGGGGCCGAGCGGCCGGCACTGGCTCGGGACCGACCAGTACGGCCGCGACCTCCTCGTCCGCCTGGCGCAGGGCGGGCGCATCTCGCTGCTCGTGGGGATCGTCACGGTCCTCGCCGAGGTGGTTCTCGGCGGGGTTCTGGGCGGGATCGCGGGGTACGCCGGCGGCCGGCTCGACGAGTGGCTGATGCGGCTGACCGACATGATGCTCGCGTTCCCGGCGCTCCTCCTCGCGCTCCTGCTTGCGGCCATCCTGGGGCCGGGCACCGGCACGGTTGTCGCGGCCCTGGCGCTGGCCGGCTGGCCGGCGATGGCTCGCACCGTGCGCGGCGAGATCCTGAGCCTCAAGGAGCGGGAGTTCGTGGTGGCCGCGCGGGCGCAAGGGGCGAGCGCCGCCCGTGTGCTCCTGCGGCACCTCTTGCAGAACACGGTGCACCTGATCGTCGTCCGCGCGACGCTCGACGTCGGACCGATCATCCTCACCGAGGCCACGCTGAGCTTCCTGGGCCTCGGCGTGCAGCGGCCGATGCCGTCGTGGGGCGTCCTGATCGCCGACTCCTTCCAGTACCTCCAGAGCGCGCCGGCGCTCGCGGTCATCCCGTGCGTCACCCTGTCGGTCACCATCCTGGCGCTCAACTTCGTCGGCGAGGGCCTGGCCGAAGCGATGGACCCCGGCATGCGCGGGGCACCTTGACGCCGCTCGGCGCGTGACCCATCCTGACCGAGACGTCGCGGAGTGACCTGGCCGCGCAACGCCCTGAGCGGAGGATCGAGATGCCACGTCATGGTTTCGTGATTCGCGCCGCGCTGACGGCCGCCGTTCTGCTCCTGGCCGCGGTGACGCCGGCGGGCGCGCAGGCACCCACCGCGTTCCGCTCCGCCCTGGTGGGGGAGCCGCCACACATCGATCCGCAGCGCATGGCCGACTTCGGCTCGTACACCGTCACCAGCCAGATCTACTCGACGCTCACCATCCTCGACGAGAAGCTCCAGATCGTCCCGTACGCCGCGGAGAAGTGGACCGTGTCCCGCGACGGCCTCACCTGGACCTTCAAGCTGCGCGACAACCTCGTCTTCCACAACGGCCGGAAGGCCGACGCCAACGACGTGAAGTACTCGCTGACGCGGCTCGCATCCCCGGACTCCCGCTCGCCCAGCTCGTTCCTCCTCCTGTCCGACGTCGTCGGCTTCGAGGCGGTGAACAAGAACCAGGAGAAGGACCTGGCCGGCGTCCGCGTGGTCGATCCCTTGACCGTGGAGATCCGCCTGCAGGCTCCGCCGAAGGGGGACCTCGCGACGCGCATGTCTCACATCTCGACGGCCATCATCGCGCGCGAAGCGGTGGAGGCGGGCGGCGCCAACTGGGCCGAGACCCAGCCGATCGGCACCGGGCCGTGGAAGCTCAAGGAATGGGCCCATCGCTCGCGGGTGGTGTACGACGCCTTCCCGCAGTTCTTCGAAGGGAAGCCGAAGGTCGACCGGCTGGAGATGCCGATCGTCCAGGAGCCGGCGACCCAGCTGGCGATGTACCAGAACGGTGAGCTCGACGTGGTCCTGGTCCCGCTGGGCGACTACCCGCGGCTCAAGGCCGATCCCCGGTGGAGCAAGGAGATGAAGGTCTGGGACCGCACCCAGGTGCAGTTCCTCGCCCTCAATCCGCGCGTCTATGCGCCCTTCAAGGACGTCCGCGTCCGGCAAGCGTTCGCTCACGCGATCGACAAGCAGAAGGTGATCAACCAGGTGTTCCACGGCCTCTACACCGCGGCCGGCGGGATGCTGCCGCCCGGCATTCCGGGGTACGACGCGCAGCTGAAGGGTCTGCCCTACGATCCGGCCCGAGCCAAGCAGCTCCTGGCCGAGGCGGGCTTTCCGGGCGGGAAGGGGTTGCCGCCCCTCAGTGTGACGGTCAACCCCGTGACCGCCGACTATCGCATGATGGCCGAGCCGGTCGCGGCCATGCTCAAGGACACATTGGGCGTCGGGATCGACGTGCAGCTCCAGGAGTTCGCCGCGTTCACGGCCGCGATGAACCGCCGGGACGCCCTGCCGGCATTCATGACCGGCTGGAGCGCCAGCACGCTGGACGCGGGCTACTTCCACGAGCTCTGGCTCTACAGCAAGTCGCCGCTCAACCGCGTGAACTTCGAGAACGCGGCGTACGACCGGCTGGTCGAGCAGGCGAACGGGGCGCCGGACCGCGCCCGGCGCATCGCGCTCATCAAGCAGGCGGACGAGCTCATCACGAAGGAAGTCCCGCTCATTCCGGTCATGTACACGCGGTTCGTGTACCTCGTCAGCCCCCGGGTGAAGGGACTCGAGCCGGTGCCGCTGGGGCTGGGCTTCAACCCGTTTCGGGGCGTGGAGGTCGTCCGCTAGGGCGGCGAAGAAAGAGGAGACGGCGATGGCGATCTGGGACGACGTGATTCCCCAGGCCGAGCAGAAGATCTACGAGGACGGCGGCTGGGGCGGCCGCGTCGGGTTCGGGCAGCGCCCGGCCCTGCTGGTGGTGGACATGTACACCGCCTTCGTGGATCCTGCGTACCCCTTCGCGAACCCGGACGCCCGGGACTCCGCGCGGGTGATCGCGCGGCTCCTCGACGCTGCCCGCGCCGGCAGCGCGCCGGTCTTCTACACGCGCGGCGAGCGGGCGACGTGGCCGATCGAGCGCGGGCGCTGGAAGACGCGTGGGGTCTACCGGCCGATCATGGAGCGCCCCGAGGCCTACCAGGTCGTGCCCGAGCTGGCGCCGCGCCCCGAGGAACCGGTCATCGTGAAGGCCTTTCCGAGCGGCTTCGTGGGCACCAACCTGCTGGCCTACCTGGTGTACCACGGCGTCGACACCGTGATCGTGACGGGGGCCGTGACGAGCGGCTGTGTACGGGACACGGTCCTGGACGCCTTCAACCACAACTATCGCGTGATCGTGCCCGAGGAGGCGGTCTCTGACCGCGGGGCCACGTCCCACAAGGTGGCGCTCTTCGACATCCACATGCGGTATGGCGACGTGGTGCCGGCGGCGGAGGTGATCGAGTACCTCAGCACGGTCCGCGGGGGCCAGGCGAGCCCCGCCCCACTCGAGGAGGCTGCCGCGCGCTGAAGCGCCCCTCGAGCGCCGGCCCCGCGGGCGGGGCGTCGCGGCTTGACAGGCCGATCGGCCGGAAGGGGTGAGCGGTCGCGGAGATGAGCGCGGCGGCGAGGCTCACGGCCAGCTCTCCCGTGCTCCTCGTGAGAGACGTGGTGAGAGCGGCGAATCACTATCGCGACGCGATGGGGTTCGAGTACGAGCGATTCTGGGGTGACCCGCCGTCCTTCGTGATTCTCCACCGGGACGGGATGTACGTGATGCTCAAGCAGGCGGACGACCCCAAGCACGTGGTTCCTCACTGGACCGTCTCCGACAAGCTCTGGAACATCTACTTCTGGGTCTCGGACGTGGACGCTCTCCACGCCGAGCTCGTCGGCCGGGGCGCCCGGATCGACTACGGCCTGTGCGATCAGCCACACGGATGCCGCGAGTTCGGCGTTCAGGACCTGGATGGCCATGACATCGGATTCGGCCAGCCCATTCGCTGAACCGACGAATCGGGGCTTGCAGCCGACGGCGCGACTGAGGAGGTATCGTGGACAAGGACCTCGACGCCATGACGCGCGAGCAGCTGATCGCCGAGGCGAGGCGGTTGCGCGCGGGCATCCGGGCGCACCGGGACAGCACCGGACACGCGCTCTGCTGGCATCACCCGGCCCTCTGGAGCCTCCTGCCCGAGAAGACCGACCCGCTGCCGACGGTCCCTACGTGGCCGGAGTTTCTCCGGGGCTGCGTGCGGTACCGCCAGTCCTTGGACGAGCAGCTGCCGGATGCGCCCCGCTCGGACGCGCCGTTCAGCCGTGACCGCGGGGCGGTCCGCGCGGCGGGGTCACGGCGACGCGGCGGGGTCGACCTCCGCGCGGCTGGTCCCGCGGCGGAACCGCGCGAGGAGCACCGTCATCGGGACGGCGAGCGTATCGCGATACAGCCCGATCTTGAAGTACACGCGGTCCAGGTCGTCCGGGTAGCCGAGAGGGCCCCGGTAGTCCACGACCTGCCGCCCGTTGAACCACGCCTGCAGGAAGCCGTCCGGGCGGGGCGTGAGGCTCAAGTGGTAGACGAGATGATTCCAGCGGCCCGCGGATGTCGGCCTTCTCCTCGAAGAGCACGACGCGCCGATCGCCGTCCTGGATGGTGATCGAGAACACCCCGTTCCGGTATCGGTTGGCGATGCCCGGACTGTGGTCGGCCGTGCAGTCGCCGCAGCCCTGCTTCCACTGGCCCAGGACGAGGCGGCGGTCGACGACGGGGAAGTCCAGGGGCACGTACAGCGAGAAGCCGTACCAGACGTCGGTGCCGGTCGGCAGGTGGAGGTGGTCGGCCTCCGACAGCTCGGCGCGCTCCGTGACGCCGCCGTTGTCGGCGATGTCGCCCGACCGGAGCGTGATGGCCACGACGTCGCGGGGCAGGCCGGTCGGATCGCGGACGGTGGCGATCGCGTCCGGCCGGATCCGCTGGAGCCGCCAGATCGGCCCGACGCCGCCCTGGAAGTCGTCCGCGATGGAGATCGGCCGGCCGGGTGCGTCGGCGACCGATCGGTCCGGCCCGACTCCGGTCAGGGCGAGCGTCGCAGCGACCAGTCCCCACCGCAGAATCGCACGGATACCCCGATGCATGGTCCCTCCCGACCTCCGCGTAGCCCCTGATGCGGGCACCCGAATGCTAGCACCGCGCGCGGTCCGAAGGGACCCCTCGTCGAGCGTCGCGATGGCGCGCGCTTGACAGGCCGACGTCCCGCCCCGATCATGCGTCAAACGCCCGACCCCGGATCCCGGCGGAGCGACGGCTCGCGCCCCGGCGGCGGGCCCACGGAAAGGAGCTCCGCATGAAGAGAATCACCTGGCTTCTCGCGGCGGCGGTCCTGGTCGCCGGCCCCGCCCTGGCGGCGACGCCCAAGGACACGGTCGTCATGGCCAAGCAGATCGACGACATCATCTCGCTCGATCCCGCCGAGTCGTTCGAGTTCTCGGGCAGCGAGGCGGTCGGCAACATCTACGAGCGGCTCATCGCGTACGACCTGAAGGACGTCAGCAAGCTCAAGGGCGAGCTGGCCGAGAGCTGGTCGGTCGGCGCCGACGGCAAGACCTACACGTTCAAGATGAAGAAGGGCATCAAGTTCGCCTCCGGCAACCCGGTGACGGCGCACGACGCCGCCTACTCGCTCCAGCGGGCCGTGATCATGAACAAGACGCCCGGGTTCATCCTGACCCAGTTCGGCTTCACCAAGGAGAACGCCAAGGAGAAGATCCGGGCGACGGACGACCAGACGCTGGTCATCGAGACCGGCGAGCAGGTGGCGCCGACGTTCTTCTACTACTGCCTGACCGCGGTCATCGGCGGCGATCGTCGACATGAAGACCGTCCAGGCCAACGAGAAGGACGGCGACTTCGGGAACGGCTGGCTCAAGACCAACTCGGCCGGCTCCGGTCCGTTCAAGCTGGTCAGCTGGAAGGCGAACGACTCCTACGTGCTCGAGCGGAACGACAACTACCACGGGACGAAGGCGCTGCCGCGCCGGGTCGTCGTGCGCCACGTGGCCGAGGCGGCCAGCCAGCGGCTCCTCCTCGAGAAGGGGGACGTCGACTACGCGCGCAACCTGACCAAGGACCAGCTGGACGCCATCAAGGGCAAGCCCAACATCGTGACCCAGCAGGCCCCGAAGGGCTCGATCTGGTACATCAGCGTGAATCAGAAGAACCCGAACCTCGCCAAGCCCGAGGTGCGGGAGGCGCTCAAGTGGCTGGTCGACTACGCCGGCATCGAGGAGAACATCCTGCGCGGGAGCTACGTCGTCCACCAGGCCTTCCTGCCCAAGGGCTTCCTCGGGGCCATCGACGACAAGCCCTACAAGTTCGACCTGGCCAAGGCCAAGGCGCTGCTCGCGAAGGCCGGCGTGCCCGACGGCTTCAGCGTGACGATGGACGTCCGCAACACCTCGCCGACCACCGACATCGCCCAGGCGATCCAGGCGAGCTGGGCCAAGGCGGGGATCAAGCTCGAGCTGCTCCCGGGCGACGGCAAGCAGGTCATCACCAAGTACCGGGCGCGCAACCACGACGTGATGCTGCTCCAGTGGGGGCCGGACTACCAGGACCCGCACAGCAACGCCGAGACGTTCGCGATGAACGTGGACAACACGGACGCCACCAAGTCGAAGACGCTGGCCTGGCGGAACAGCTGGGACATCCCGGACATGACCAAGCAGACGGCGGCGGCGGTGAAGGAGCGCGACGCCAAGAAGCGCGAAGCCATGTACCAGCAGCTCCAGCGGGAGCACCAGAAGACGTCGCCGTTCATCATCATGTTCCAGGAGATCGAGGTGGCGGCCCACGTGAAGGGCGTGGACGGCTTCGTCATCGGCCCGAGCTTCGAGAACAACCTCTACCACGCCATCAAGAAGTAGCTGACGGCGCGGACGGCCGCTCTGCGGTGACCGGCGCGCCGGCGACGACGCCTCCGCCGGGAGCGAGGATGCCCTCGCTCCCGGCGCGCGTCCTCTGGCCGGTGGCGCGGCTCCTCGGGATCGGTCGCCCTCACCTTCCTCGGTCTCCTCCTCGTCACGTTCCTGATCGGGCGCGTCGTCCCGATCGACCCGGTCCTCGCGGCGGTCGGGGACCGCGCCCCGGCGGAGGTCTACGAGCGGGTCAAGCACGAGCTCGGCCTCCACCTGCCGCTCTGGCAGCAGTTCTGGATCTACCTGCGCAAGGTGCTGGCGGGAGACTTCGGGCGGTCGGTCCTGACCTCGAACCCGGTCCTCGCCGACATCCGCCGGGTCTTCCCGGCCACGCTCGAGCTGGCGACGGTGGCGACGCTGATCGGCGTGGCGCTCGGCATCCCGATGGGGGTGATCGCCGCGGTGGCGCGCGGCCGGCTGGCCGACCAGGTGATCCGGGTGGTGAGCCTCCTCGGCTACTCGGTGCCGGTCTTCTGGCTCGGGCTCATGGGCCTCCTCCTCTTCTACGCGCGGCTCGGCTGGGTCGCCGGCCCGGGCCGGCTCGACGTGGCGTTCGACGACCTGGTTCCCGACGCGGAGCGGCGTGATCCTGCTCGACTCGGCGCTGGCGGGCGAGTGGGAGGTGTTCTGGAACGCGCTCCGCCACGTGATCCTGCCGGCGTCGATCCTGGGCTACTTCTCGCTCGCGTACGTCGCCCGGATGACCCGGAGCTTCATGCTGGCCGAGCTCGGGCAGGAGTACGTCACCACGGCCCGCATCAAGGGGCTCGTCCGAGCGGCGCGTCGTGTGGCGCCACGCGTTCGGCAACGTGCTGGTCCCGCTCATCACGGTCATCGCGCTGGCCTACGCGAACCTGCTCGAGGGGTCGGTGCTGACCGAGACGGTCTTCGCCTGGCCGGGCCTCGGGCAGTACATCACGAGCTCGCTCCTGAGCGCCGACATGAACGCGGTCCTCGGCGGGACGATCGTGGTGGGGACGATCTTCATCGGCCTGAACCTCCTCTCGGACCTCCTGTACCGCCTCGTGGATCCGCGCGCCCGATGACGCTCGGCCGGCCGCGCCGCGACGCTCCGGAGCTGGCTCCTCGCCGAGACGCCGGCGTCCCGCGCCCAGGCCCGGCTCGGTCAGACCTATGTCGCCTGGCTCGGATTCCGCCGGAACTCCCTCGCGATGGCCGGCCTCGCGATCCTGATCGGCCTGGTCCTGGTGGCGCTCCTCGCGCCGTTCCTGACCGACCAGTCACCGGCGGCGCAGGACCTCGGGCAGCGCCTCCAGCCGCCGAGCGCCCGGCACTGGTTCGGGACGGACCAGCTCGGGCGGGACATCTACACGCGCGTCCTCTACGGGTCGCGCATCACGCTGGTGATCGTCGGGCTGGTCGTCGTGATGGTCGCGCCGACCGGCCTCCTCATCGGCACCGCGGCCGGCTACCTCGGCGGGTGGGTCGACACGGTCCTCATGCGGGTGACCGACGTGTTCCTCGCCTTCCCGCGGCTGATCCTGGCGCTGGCCTTCGTGTCGGCCCTGGGCCCGGGCATCGAGAACGCCGTCATCGCCATCGCGTTCACGGCGTGGCCGCCGTACGCGCGGGTGGCGCGGGCGGAGACCCTGACGATCCGCCGGAGCGACTTCATCGCGGCGATCCGGCTCCAGGGCGCGGGGCCGCTCCGCATCGTGCTGGGCCACGTCGTCCCGCTCTGCACCTCGTCGCTCATCGTCCGCGTCGGCCACGACATGGCCGGGATCATCCTGACCGCCGCCGGCCTCGGCTTCCTCGGCCTCGGCGCCCAGCCGCCCGCGCCCGAGTGGGGCGCCATGATCGCGTCGGGCCGGCAGTTCCTCCTCGACCAGTGGTGGGTGGCGACGGTCCCCGGGATCGCGATCCTCGTCGTGAGCCTGGGGTTCAACCTGCTCGGGGACGGGCTCCGCGACGTCCTCGATCCGAAGCTGGGATGAGCTCGCCGCCGATCCTCACCGTGGAGGACCTCCGGGTCCGCTTCCCGGGGCGCGTGGCCACGGTCGAGGCCGTCCGGGGCGTGAGCTTCGAGGTCGGGCGGGAGAAGCTCGGGATCGTGGGCGAGTCCGGCTCCGGGAAGTCGATGACCGGCCGCGCGATCCTCCGCCTGGTGCCGCCTCCGGGACGAGTCACGGCGCGGCGGCTCGAGTTCGAGGGGATCGACCTCCAGGCCGCCAGCGAGGCGGAGATGCGGGCGATCCGGGGCCAGCGGATCGCGATGGTCCTCCAGGACCCGAAGTTCTCGCTGAACCCGGTGATGCCGGTCGGCGTCCAGGTCGCCGAGACGTGGCGGGTGCACTCGGGCGCGTCCTGGGACGAGTCCCGCCGGCGGGCGCTCGAGATGCTGGAAGCGGTCCGGATCCGGAACCCGGAGCGCGTCTACGGGGCGTATCCCCACGAGGTCTCGGGCGGCATGGGCCAGCGGGTCATGATCGCGATGATGCTCGCGGCCGGGCCCGACCTCCTCATCGCCGACGAGCCCACCTCGGCGCTCGACGTCACCGTGCAGATGCAGGTGCTGGCGATCCTGGACGACCTCGTCACCGAGCGCGGCATGGGGCTCGTCTTCATCAGCCACGACCTCAACCTGGTCGCCTCCTTCTGCGATCGCGTGCTCATCATGTACGCGGGGCGGATCGTCGAGACCTGCCGGGCCCGCGACCTCGCCGCCGCGCGCCACCCCTACACCCAGGGGCTCCTGCGCT
>CAWCVP010000005.1:0-101917 GCA_963799055.1 uncultured Candidatus Rokubacteria bacterium | reverse complement strand
CGCCGCGCAGTTGACGGCCACGAACGGCTTCTCGCGCCGCGGCCCCGCGAAGTGGAGGGTGCGCGCCAGCAGCTCCTTGCCGACCCCCGTCTCGCCGTGGATCAGGACCGTCGTGTCGATCTGGGCGACCTCCCGGAGGAGCGCGAGGATCTCGAGCATCGTCGGGCTCTTCGCGACCAGGTTGGTCAGCGTGAACCGCTCCTGGTTGCGCCGGAGAGACTGGCGGCGCTGGTCGCGCAGCTCCCGGAACTCCAGCGCCCGGCGGAGGACCAGCAGGATCTCGTCGGGCTCGAACGGCTTGACCAGGTAGTCCTCGGCGCCGAGGCGCGTCGCCTCGACGGCGGCCCCGATCGTGCCGTATGCCGTCATCACGACCACGCCCACTCCGGGATGCTCGGTCTTCAGCTGGCGGACGACGGCGACGCCGTCCATGCCCGGCAGCCGCTGGTCGGTCAGGGCGAGATCGACGTCCTCTCGCTTCAAGAGGTCGAGGGCCTCCTCGCCGCTCCCGGCGGTCAGGACGTCGAAGCCCCCGAGCTCGAGGGCGCGGCGCAGGGGCCGCAGGAAGACCTCGTCATCCTCGACGATCAGCACTCGTCGCTTCATCCAGCACTCCCGCCGGAAGGGTGATCGCCACGCGCGTCCCCCGCCCCGGCTCCGAACTGACGTGGATCTCACCCGCGTGCAGATCCACGATCTTCTTCACGATGGCCAGCCCGAGCCCCGTGCCCGTCGGCTTGGTCGTGAAGAACGGGAGGAACATCCGCTCCCGCTCCTCGGGCGTCATCCCGACGCCGTTGTCGACGACCTCGAACACGACCGCGCCGTCTCGGCCCTGACACGTGACGTCGACGCGCCCGCCCGAGCGCCGATCGGCCGCCTCGACGCCGTTGCGCACCACGTTCATCAATACCTGTCGAAGCCGGTGGCCGTCGACCAGCGCGACGACGACGCTCGGGAACGTCTGGCACGACAGCGTGACGCCGCGCGTCCGCGCGTCCGCGCTCGAGCTGCTGCACCACCTCCCGCATGATCCGCTCGACGTCGAAGGGCTGGCGGTCGAGGCGCGTCTCGCGCGTGTAGTCCAGCAGGTGGCTCACGATCGACTCGATCTCGGCCACCCCCGACCGCATGCTCTCCGTCATCTCCCGCGAGAGCATGTCGCCGTTGTGCTTCGCGAGCACCGCCATGGCCATCTTGATCCCGCCGAGCGGGTTGCGGATCTCGTGCGCCACGCCCGCCGCCATCTGGCCGAGCGACGCCAGGGTCTCCTGCTGGATCAGCCGGCGTTGCAGCTCGTGCTGCTCGGTGAGATCGCGCAGGACGCCGACCGTCCCCAGGACCTGCCCGTTGGGGTCGAAGATGGGCGTGACGGCGAGATGCGCGGGGAACTCCCGTCCCCCGCGGGTGCGGGCCCGGACATCCCCCTTCCACGCATAGGCTCCGTTGAACGCCCCCCCCGCATGGCCCCCGGACGCTCCCGCTCCGAGAAGCTCCCACCATGGCGCCCCGACCAGCTCGGCCTCGGACGCCCCGAAGAGGCGCGCGCCCGCCGCGTTGACGGTCACGAGACGCCCGCCGATGTCCGTCGTGACGATGCAGTCGTCGACGCTCCGCACCACGCTCGCCAGCAGGCGCTCGATGCGCTGCGCCTCCTCCTCGGTCGTCCGGAGCGAGTGCCGCAGCTCCTGGAAGGACTCCACCAGTCGCTCCGCCTCGCCCTTGGACAGCGTGAACCGGTCCTCCACGATGAAGCGCGCGGCCGCCGCGCCGAGCGATGCGGCCAGTCGCTTCTCGAGCCGGATCCGGAGCTCGAGGAGCTCGGGGGGCGTGAGCTCGTCGGGCGCCTTGGTCCCGAGGATCTCGCCGGCGATGACGGCCGCCTCCGGGCCGCCCACGTAGTGGTGGACGAGCCGCTCGATGTCCCGCGGGGTGAGGATGGCGCCCACCGGCATGGTCGGGGCGCCGGGGAAGCGCCCGGTGAACGCCGCCGCCTGGAGCCGCTCCTCGGCATCCTGCCGGGTCGCGAGCGACACCAGCGCGAATCCGGCCAGGTTCGCGAGCAGCGACCAGAAGAGCCCGTGGCTCACCGAGTCGAGCCCGGTCAGGCCGAAGAGCTGAGTGGGCCGCAGCCAGGCCTGGCCGAAGAGGCCGGCGTCCAGGATCGTCGGGCCCAGCACCCCTTCCTTGACCAGCACCGGGACGATCAGCGTGTAGAACCACAGGGCGAATCCGGCCGAGATCCCGGTGAAGGCGCCGCGGCGGTTGGCGCGGGGCCACACCAGCCCGAGCAGGATCGCGGGCGCGCACTGCGTGACCGCGACGAAGGACAAGAGGCCCATTTCGACCAGCAGGAAGCGTCCCCCCGCCAAGGCCGCCCAGCCATACCCGAGGAACACCACCAGCAGGATGCAGAGCCGCATCGAACGGAGGCTCGCCCGGTAGAGATCACGGCTCCGGTTCCGCAGGAGGATCGGCACGACGATGTCGTTCGTCAGCATCTTCGACAGCGCCAGGGAATCGACGACGATCATGGCGGTGGCGGCGGAGAACCCGCCGAGGAAGACCAGGATGGAGAGCCCCGGGTTCTCCGCGGCCAGTGGCAGCAGCAGAACGAAGTGGTCGGCCTGGTCCCGCGGCAGCGTCAGGAGTCCCGCGAACGCGATGGGCAGCACGAACAGGTTGATGAGCCACAGGTACAGGGGGAACATCCACGACGCCGCGGCGACGTGGCGCTCGTCCTGGTTCTGCACGACCAGGACGTGGAACTGCCGCGGCAGGAACATCACCGCCATCATCGACACGAGCAGCAGCGACGCCCAGCGGGTGAACGACGCGGTGGGCGCGTCGCCGAGCGTGAAGAGGCGGCGCAGCTCGGGGTCGGCCAGCGCCCGGCCGAAGATGTCGCCGATCCCGTCGAACAGCGCCCACGTCACCCAGACGCCCGCGATCAGGAACGCGAGCAGCTTCACCACCGACTCGACCGCCACGGCCGAGAGGAGCCCACGCTGAGTCTGCGTGAAGTCGGGGTTCCGCGCCCCGAAGAGGATCCCGAACAGCCCCAGCACGACGGCGACCAGGAGCGTCGGGTCGAAGAGCTCCAGGATCGTCTCCTGGTGGAGGATCAGCTTGAACGACGTGGACACCGCCTGCAGCTGCAGCGCGATGTACGGGATCAGGCCGACGACCACCAGGCCGGCCACGAGCGCGCCGAGCGGCGCGGACTTCCCGTACCGGCTCGAGATGAAGTCGGAGATCGACGTGATCCGCTGCTCCTTGGCAACGCGGACGAGCCGGCGCAGAAGCACCGGCCAGAGAAGCGCGATCAGGGCCGGCCCGAGATAGATGGTGAGGAACTCGAGCCCGCGGTTCGCGGCCAGCCCCACGCTGCCGTAGAACGTCCACGCGGTGCAGTACACCGACGCGGTGAGGACGTACGTCAGCATCTGGAGCCGCGGGTGCCGGAGGCGGCGGCTCCGCTCCGCCCAATAGGCGACCCCGAACAGGAACAGGAGGTAGCCGACGACGATCGAGAGGAGCGGACCGTAGTCGAGCCAGCTCACCGTGCCTGCACCACCGTCCGGCCTGCCCTCACCAGCTCGTGTCCCGCCCGCCGGTCAGCCAGAAGAGGACCGCGATGATCCCGGCCCACACGGCGAAGAGATACAGCACGAGAACGGGAATCCCGAGCACGACGGCCGGACCGTTGACCACCGTCAGGAAGGGCCAGGAAAGGAGGACGACGCCGAGCGCGAACAGTGCGACGAGGAGGTCCTTGCTCTTCATCGAGCTTCTCCTGGACGACGCCGGCATCGCAAGGATCGCAAGGGTGGAGGGATTATAGGCTCTGCCCCGGGCCGTAGCCAGCCCGGGAAACCCCGGGGAACCGCGGCAAGCGGTCTTGGGTATACTGGCAGGGCATGCGCTTAAATCTGCGCCTGCTGGCAGCCATTTGGCTGCCGATCATTCTCGTCCTCGGGGCGTTCGCATACGTCTCGGTGGACCGTGAGCGCACCCGTCTGTCCACCGAGCTCGAGCGGCGCGCCTGGCTCCTCGGCGAGGGACTCAAGGAAGCCGTCGAGCCGCTGCTCGATCGCGGCTCCCGGGCGCAGATCGAGCGGATCATCCAGCGCTTCGGCACCGCCGCGCGGGGCGTCGCCGTCTACGACCGCTCCGGAGCGTTGGTCGCGGTGAGCACCCACTGGGCCGCCCCCCTGCGAGCACCCCTCCCGGCCGTCCCGCTGGCGCTCGCCGAAGTCGCGCCCAAGCAGGGGTTCCATCACCTGGGCGACCGGAAGACGTACTACTACGCCGTCCCGCTGGTGGACGATCAGCGGGCTCGTGGCGTCCTCGTGATCCTCCAGGACGCCACGCACATCGACAAGGAGCTGAGGGACCTGGCCCGGCTGCACGCGATCCGCTTCGCGGTGCTGGTGGTCATCCTGAGTCTGGTCACGCTCCTGGTCGTGCGCCGGAGCGTGACCCATCCCCTGCGCCGCCTGGCCGAGTGGGCGCACCAGCTCCGCGCGGGCCAGCCGGTGCCGCCCCCGCCGATGCCCGACGCCGAGCTCTTCGGCCCGCTGGCCACCGAGGTGAGCGATCTCGGGAAGACCCTCGCCAAAGCGCGGATGGCCATCGCGGAGGAGGCGCGCCTGCGCCTCCGCGGCGAGGCCGTGTGGACGGAGGAGCGGCTCGCGCAGTTCGCCCGCGCCCGGCTGGGAGAGCGGCCCCTGGTCGTCGTCTCGAACCGCGAGCCGGTGAGCCACGTGTGGCGCGGCCGCCAGATCGTGACCCTGACGCCGGCGAGCGGCGTCGTGACGGCGATGGAGCCGGTGATGCGCGCCTGCGGCGGGGTGTGGATCGCGCACGGCAGCGGCGACGCCGACCGCGACGTCGTCGACGAGCGGGGCATGATCAAGCTCCCCCGACGCGCCGCGATACTCGCTCAAGCGGCTCTGGCTCTCCGAAGAGGAGGAGGCCGGCTACTACTACGGCTTCGCGAACGAGGGGGTCTGGCCCCTCTGCCACATCGTCCACGCCCGGCCCATCTTCCGGCCCGAGGATTGGCGTCAGTACGCGGCCGTCAACGCGAAGTTCGCCGACGCGGTGCTGGAGGTGATCGGGGAGACGGACAACCCGGCGGTGCTGATCCAGGACTACCACTTCGCCCTCCTGCCCCGCCTCATCAAGGAGAAGCGCCCCGACGCCCACGTCGCCCTCTTCTGGCACATCCCGTGGCCGAACCCGGAGGCCTTCGGGATCTGCCCCTGGCAGACGGAGATCCTCGACGGGATGCTGGGCGCCGACCTGGTCGGCTTCCACACCCAGTTCCACTGCAACAACTTCCTGGAGACGGTCGACCGGTCGGTCGAGGCGCGCATCGACTGGGACCACTTCTCGGTCGTGCGGAACCAGCACGTCACGCTGGTGAAGCCCTTCCCCATCAGCGTGGCGCCCCGGTTCCTCGACGAGCCCCCGGCCACCAGCCGGGCGGCGCTGCTCCAGGAGCTCGGCATCGACGTCGAGTTCCTGGGCGTCGGCGTGGAGCGCATCGACTACACGAAGGGGCTGCCCGAGCGCTTCGCCGCGATCCGACGGTTCTTCACGCAGCACCCCGGCTACCGCGGGCGCCTGACGTTCGTCCAGCTCGCGGCGCCGAGCCGGAGCCGGATCGCGCGGTACCACGCCCTCGAGGAAGAGCTCGACCAGCTCGCCGGACAGATCAACGGGGAGCTCGGGAGCGGCAGCTGGCGGCCGATCGTCCTCCTCAAGGGCCACCACGACCACCGCGACGTCTGGCCCTTCTACCGCTGGGCGGACTTCTGCACGGTGACGTCGCTCCACGACGGGATGAACCTGGTGGCGAAGGAGTTCGTGTCGGTCCGCGACGACGAGGACGGCGTGCTGATCCTGAGCCGCTTCACCGGCGCCGCCCGAGAGCTTCGCGACGCCATCCTCGTCAACCCCTACGACGTCGACGAGATGGCGGAGGCCATCCGGAGGGCCATCGAGATGCCCCCCGGCGAGCGCCGGAGCCGGATGGGCCGGATGCGCCAGACGGTGCGGGAGTACAACATCTACCGCTGGGCGGGCCGCCTGCTGGGCGAGCTGGCGCGGCTGCCCGCCCAAGGCGACCGCGCCGACACCGTCGGCGACGGCTGACCTCTCCGCGGCGACGGGCGGCCGGACTCGGACGCCGTCGGCCGGGCCGACCGCGAGCGTAGGCCGCTACGTCCCGAGTGCCGCGGCGCGGGAGCGCACCTCATCCGCCGATCGGCAATCCTTGACGTAGTCGACGAGCGCCCCCAGCGGGGTGGCGCGGGCGCTCCCTTCCGGCGCACCGGCGGTCAACCGGGCGAGGGCCGCCTTGCCCCCGGGCGTGTCGAGGTCGAGCGTGAAGAGCGTCTCGCCGGTCGCCAGGCCGAGCCACTTCGTGGTGGTGACGCTCAGGTGGCCACCCTTGAAGCCGCCCTTGTCGTGATTGACGAGGATCTTCTCGCCGCTGTCCAGCGCGATCTGGCAGTAGGCACCCGCCTTGGGATCGGTGACGAATCGCCCCACCTTGCTCATGCCCACCTCCTCGTACGGGTGCGTCGCCGCACTCGACGGAAAGAGTTCTCCGTGCCGGGACTCGATACCGCGGCGCGACCGGGAGAGCGAGCCGAGCCGACGGGCTAGTGGTCGTCCGTCGGAGACGGCGACGGAGTCTGAACGCCGCGACGGCACGCGGCGAACGAGGCGTCGCACCGGTCTCGGCCCGAGGGACACGGGCACCCGAACCCGCAGCGCCCGGTCTGGATGGAGCGCGGCCTCGATTCGCGCGCGTCGCCGGAGCCGGGCATGGCGGCGGCCGCCGCGCGCGCGGTCCGGTCGGCCTGGACGACCTCGACCGCCCCGGCCTCGAAGCGCACGGCGCCAGGCATGAGGGGGTTCGCGAAGTCGAGGGTCACGTAGAGCAGCAGGAGAAGCGGGAGCCGCCGCATCCCGCGCCATCCTAGCACCGGCAGCGGAACCGGCGCGACGCGCCTCGCTCGGTCACGGAGCCGCCGGCAGGCCGAGGAGCATCCGCAGGTCCGTGCGGACCGGGCCCAGGGACCCGAGGTCGTGGCGCGCCCGGATCCGGCCATCCCCGTCGATCAGCGTCACCGCGCAGTCGGCCTCGATCCGCTCGCCCACCCGTCGCACCTCGACGCCGTAGCGCCGCGCGGCCACCTCGACCTGACCGGCCCGGTCCTCGGTGAGGAAGAGCCAGGCCGGCGCCCGGAGCCCGTGCAGGCGGCCGAACTCCCGGAGGACGGCCGGCGTGTCCCGGGCCGGGTCCACGGTCACCACGACGAAGAACACGCGCCGGCCGGGCGCCTCGCCCAGGTCTCGGGCGAGCTCGGCAAGTCCCGGCACCACATCGGGGCACGCGCCGCACGCCGTGCAGCCGAAGGTCAGGACGACCGCCCGCCCGCGGAGCTGCGTGAGCCACAGCCGATCGTTCTGCTGGGTGGTGAGGGCGAAGTTCGGAGCGGGTCCCCGGGCGGGCGGCGGAGCCGTCTCGCCGCCGACCGGGGCCGTCGACGCGCACATCACGGCCCCGGCCAGGATCGTGAGGAGCGTGCTCCGAGCTCGCGCCGTCGACCGGATCGCCATCGGCTCCTGTCAGGCTCAGCATCTCCGCTCGCTCACCGGCGCGCAAGAGGCCGCGTTTGTTGACAGCCCTCCACCCCCCGGGTAGGCTCGGTCCCATGATGGACGTCAAGGCCGCCGATCAGGCGCTGCAGACCTACATCCGGCCGCAGACCTTTCCGGTCGCGATCCGCATGCTGCGACCCGGCGAGCCCATTCCGGAGCGGACGCGGCGGCCGGCGCGGGACTTCGGCAAGCTGTCGATGAACTGCCAGGTCATCGACATGGCGCGCCGCTACGGGTGGGCGATCGCGCTGACCCGCGACGACAGCATCTGCTCGCTGGGCATCACGGCCCTCGGGTTCGACCGGCCGACTCACCTCTACAACTCGGGCACGCTCTGCGAGGGCATGTACACGGCGACCAAGGAGGCGGGCGCGCGGTCCGAGGCCGCGGTGGACAAGTTCGCCCCCGGTCAGTACCACACCCTGCTGGTCGCGCCGCTGGACCGGGCGACGTTCGAGCCGGATGTCGTGGTGGTCTACGGGAATCCGGCGCAGGTGATGCGGCTCACCCAGGCCGCACTCTGGAAGACCGGCGGGCGGCTCGCCTCGTCGTTCCAGGGGCGGATCGTCTGCGCCGACATCATCGTGACGACGATGGAGACCGGACAGCCCCAGGTGATCCTGCCCTGCTCGGGCGACCGGATCTTCGGACAGACCCAGGACCACGAGATGGCCTTCGCGATCCCCTGGGCCCGGATGCCCGAGATCCTCGAGGGCCTCGAGGGCACGCACCGGGGCGGCATCCGCTACCCGATCACGCAGTTCATGGAGTACGAGGCGAAGCTGCCCCCGAAGTACATGGAGGTGAATCGCCTCTGGGACGCCGAGCGCGGCAAGGCTGCGTACACCGGTCGGGACCACGTGGTGGCGGCCTACAAGCGGAGCTTCACCGACCGGGTGCCCGTCTACCCGATCGTCGCCTCCTTCGCCGGAACGCTCGACGGCCTGTCGATCGAGGAGTACTGCACTACGCCGTCCAAGGCCATCAAGGCGATGGTCAACTACTACGAGCGGTACCAGCCGGACGTGGTGCTCGCCTACAACGACCTCGCCAAGGAAGCGGAGGCCACGGGCTGCGGCGTCAAGTACTCGGACTACGTCGTCCCGTCGATCGAGACCCACGTCCTCCAGGAGGACAAGGGCGCGCTCGCGCGCTTGGAGATCCCGGATCCCCGGAAGGACGCCCGGCTCCCGGGCTTCCTCGAGCTCTGCGAGGGCCTGGTGGCGGCCAAGTTCCCGACGGCGGTCGGCGCCGTCGCGGTCGGTCCCTGGACCATCGCGATGCTGATGCGCAACCCCGAGATGATGCTGCTCGACACCTTCGAGGACCCGCAGTTCATCCACGAGCTCATGCGGTTCGCCACCGAGTACAGCATTCGCTGGGGCGACGCGATCGCCGGGACGAAGATCGGGCTCTCCTTCTCCGAGCCGACCGCTTCGATCAGTCTGATCTCCCCCGACAACTACCGGGAGTTCATCGCCCCGTACCACAAGCAGCTGGTCGACCACTTCAAGGCGAAGAAGGTCGGCCTCACGACCCACATCTGCGGGACGACCTACCCGATCTACGAGGACCTGCTCGGATGCGGGTTCACGACGGTCTCGTTCGACCTCGACCAGCAGGCCGATCCCACGCTTCACGTGGATCAGCTCGCGCGGTTCATGGACGTGGCCCGCGGGCGGGCGGTGGCCATCGGCAACGTCGACGCCACCTTGTTCGAGCGGGCCTCTCGAGCGGAGATCGAGGCGGAGGTCCGGCGGTGCGTCGACACGGCCGCCCGGCACTCCGGGTTCATCCTGTCGACGTCCTGCGAGATCCCCCCGCGATCGAATCCCGAGATCGTCCAGTGGTTCATGGACGCCGCCCGGGAGTACGGCCGCTACGAACGCGTCCTGAGCTGAGGTGATGCGTCCGTCCGCGGCGGCCTGGTCGGCCGCCGCGGACGGCGCGCGCTAGTCCCCTGCGGAGCAGAGGGTGGTCGAGCCGACGTTCTTCAGGTCGCCCGCGGCCACCTTGACCCCGGTGACGAACCCCATCTCCGAGATGCCGGGAACCTCGAGGGTCACGTCATAGGTCCCGGGCGGCAGATGACTCAGCGTGAACTCCCCGGTGTCGTTCGTGATCGCGACGACCGAGTGACCCGCGACGTACGCGAACGAGCCCGCGACGCCGAGGTCCTCCGGAAAATCGCATCGCAGAACCTTGCCGAAGATCGCGCCGTAGCCCTCGTAGTCACCGCCGCCGCCCGAGCCTGACGGCCCTTGCGGTCCCGGCGGCCCCTGCGGCCCGCGTGCACCTGCGGGGCCCGGCGGACCCTGAAGGTTCAGGGGGAGACGGGCCTCGTTCCGGCCGCACCGTTCGTTGGGCCGGACGATGCGGATGTACCCGTGCAGATCGCCGCGCCGGTCCCGGTCGACGCACGCGTACAGCACGCCCGAGTTGCCGGTCTGCGCGCTGCCGGTGCTCGGCACTCCCGTCACGAACCCGACTGCCAGCACGACTCCCAGGCGACAGAGCCAGGAATCTCCAAACGACGTGAGTCTGGCCATAGGCCTCCTCCCGGGCTGCGGGGTCTAGAGGCTGCCGCAGCTCGCTGTGCCGCTGGGCTCGAGAAGGCAGCAATGGCCGTGCCCGGTCCGTCTGTCTAGTGTCGACGCGGGTTTCCGGCACGACGACGGGAGATGCGCCACCCGAACCTGACGCGGATGGGAACCCGGGCGACGGCGAAGCGTCACCCCCGGGACGGGGAGCGCCCGGACGGCGGCGGGCGCGGCTCAGGTCGGACGCGCCGCGCCAATCGCCCCGACGTGGAACATGGGGAACCGGTCGCGCACCCGCCGGACGTCCGGCAGGAAGCGGACGTCGACGAACCCTGCCGCGTCCAGGGCCCTCGTCCACTGCTCGGGCGTGAGGAACCCGCCGTTCGGCCGCCAGTCGGGGTGCAGGCGCGGCGCGCGGAAGGCCTCCATCAGATTGAAGACGAACTCGGCGTCGATCGGCTGGCCGGGGAACGGCCGGATGCACTCGCCCGCGACGAGCCTTCCCCCCGGCACGAGCGCCCCCAGGATCTCGGCGAGGGTCGCGCCGAGATCGCGGGCGACGTGAAGGGTGTTGACGGCATAGATCGCGGACATGCTGCCGAGCGGCACGCCTTGCTCCGCGAAAGGCCGGTTCATGTCGAGCGGCGCGAAGGTCAGCCACGGCGCGCCGGGGAATCGCGCCTCCAGCACCGCCTGCCCGCGGCGATGGAATGCCGGGATCAGCTCCGTGAAGCGGTACTCCTCGATCTCGCCGAGCCGCCCGGCCTTTCCGAGCGCCTCGAGGGCCGCGACGGTCCCGCTCCCGAGCCCGCCACCCACCTCGAGGACCGCGCCGGCCGGGCGGGGCAGCCACTCGGCGAGGGCCAAGGCGGCGACGCGATTGTTCACCGCGTACAGAGCGTTGTCGTTCGAGAAGTAGTCGAGCCAGAGCCGGAGCCGGGCCGGTGAGAAGAGGACCGCCTCGCCGGCCACCCGGCCAGCGAGGAACGCCGGGTAGTCGCCGGCCACCGCCCGGGCGAGCACGTAGGCGGGGGTTCCCGAGGGTTCGTGGCGCGCCTGCTCCTCGGCGAGCGGCGAGGGATCGAGGTCCGGCAGGCGATCGCGCAGGCGGAAGACCGCCGGACCGCCATCGGTCCGGACGGCCTCGAGCCGGTCCCTCGCAGCCAGGTGCCGCAGCATCCAGTCGACCGGCACCACGGCGCGCTCCGGATCGAGACCCGCGCGCGCGATGATCTCCGCCGTCGTGCCGCCGTCTCGCGCGGCGTCCTCGAGCCCGGCCTCGCGGAAGACCCGGAGCACGAGTCGGTGGACGAACTCCTGGTAGAGCGAGGAGGACCGGAGGAACGCCGGATCGAACACGGAGGTCAGCGGCGCGGGCAGGTAGGAACCCAGCGTGACCGCGGTCGCCGCGGCCTCGTCGACGGTCAGCACGCAATCTTCGACGGGCACCGCCTCAGGCACCGGGCGGGCTCCAGACGTCGAAGAAGTTGAACCACTGCGTGGGGTGCCCGCGGACGACTTCCTCAAGCCCCAGGATCCACGCGCGAAGCGCATCTTCCTCGCCCCCCGCCGGGACGCGGATGGGGGCGCGCAGGAGGACCCGGTAGCGTCGATCCGCGTCGAGCAGGCAGAAGGCCGGGACGACCGGCACCCCGGCGGCGCGGGCCAGCCGGAACGGGCCGATTGGAAACGGGGCCGGGTGACCGAAGAAGGGTACGAGAACGTCGCCCGCGTTGCCCAGCGCCCGGTCCCCGTGGAGCGCCACGATCTCGCCGCGCCGGAGCGCAGCTACAAGCTCGAGGGAGACCGTCGGACGGGAGCGCGGGACGAACCGGAGACCGTCGCCGTTCCGCCGCACCCAGGGGAGGAGCTCCGGCGCCTCGTCGTCCGACACCACGACGTGAGTGGGCCGCCGGCTGCGCGTCGCGAGGAGTCGGCCGGCCAGCTCCCAGCTTCCGACGTGGGCGCTCAGTGACACGGCGCCGCCGGTCGGCTCCCCCGGCCACTCGATGCCGCTCGGATCGCTCACCATGTGCGCGGCGAGCCATCCGGCGGCGCGGCGGTTCGTCGAGACGAGGTCGCTGAAGCACATCGCGAAGTTGCGGAAGACGGCGAGCGTCAGGGCGTCGAGGGCCGGCTCCTCCGCACCGGTGAACCGCGCGAGCGCCGTGCGGATGGCGGCCCGCTCGGCCGGAACCCACCTGGCCCCGAGATGGCCGAGACCTCGAGCGAGACCGAGCCGGACTGGGCGGGGCACCACTCGCAGGGCGCCGGCCAGGCGATAGAGGATCGCGCGGTTGTAGGGGTGGGAGTACCAGCGCCGCGCGGCGGGTCTCACCGAGACGGCGCGAGATGCGACCGCGCTCGCTTCGGAAGCGCCACCGCGCCCCTCCACCGCCCCGGCGGACATGGCGCCAGGATACTACCCGCGCGCCGGAGGGAGCGGGCCGACGCCCTCGCCGTGGCGCGGTTGACCCCCGCACTCTCCGAGTCTAGTCTCGACCACACACAGGGGCCCCAGGGGCCCCAGAGTCATCAGCAGCAAGGAGGCACCCCCATGCAGCTCAGGTCGTCACTCATCGCCCTCGGTCTGACCGGTCTGATCTCCGCCTCGCCCGGGCTCGCCCAGCACGCGGGCCACGACACGCTCGGCCAGGTCAACTTCCGCAACTCGTGCAGTCCCGCCGTCCAGGCGGATCTGAACCGCGCGGTGGCGCTGCTCCACTCGTTCTGGTGGGGCGCCACGACGAAGGCCTTCAACGAGGTCGCCCAGAAGGACCCGACCTGCGGGATCGCCCACTGGGGCGTCGCGATGGCAGCGCTCGAGAATCCCTTCGGCTGGCCGCCCAATCCGAAGATGCTGGCGGACGGCTCCGCCGCCGTCGCCCGCGCGCGGGCGGCCGGCGCGAAGAGCCCGCGCGAGCTCGACTACATCGCGGCGATCGAGACCTTCTACAAGGACAACGACAAGGTCGAGCACCGGACACGGGCCGTGGCCTACGAGAAGGCGATGGAGCAGCTCGCGGCGCGCTACCCCGACGACCGGGAGGCCGCGATCTTCTACGCGCTCGCGCTGAACGCCACCGTCGTGGCGACCGACAAGACCTACGCCCAGCAGATGAAGGCGGCCGGGATCCTCGAGGCGGCCTTCCGGGAGCAGCCCAACCACCCGGGCGCCGCCCACTACCTCATCCACACGTACGACTACCCCGCCATCGCGGAGAAGGGGCTTGGCGCCGCGCGGCGCTACGCGACCATCGCCCCGGCGGCGCCGCACGCCCAGCACATGCCCTCCCACATCTTCACCCGGCGCGGCTACTGGCAGGATTCCATCACCTCGAACCTCGCCTCGGCCGCCGCCGCCGACAACGACTTCGACCGCTTCCACGCCTGGGACTACCTCGTGTACGCCCATCTCCAGCTGGGTCAGGACCAGTCGGCCCGCCGCGTGCACGACCAGATCCTGACCATCGAGAAGCCGAACGTCCTGAACTTCGCGACCGCCTTCGCCCTGGCGGCGATCCCCTCGCGCTACGCGCTCGAGCGCGGACAGTGGGGCGACGCCACGTCTCTGGCCCTCCGGCCCGGCGACTTCCCGTGGGCCCGCTTCCCGCAGGCCGAGGCGATCCTCGTGTTCGCGCGCGGCCTCGGCGCCGCGCGGACCGGCAATCTCGCCCAGGCCCGCGACGACCAGGCGCGGCTGGCGGCGCTGCGCGACGGCCTGCTGGCGGCCAAGGTCGGGTACTGGGCCGACCAGGTGGACATCCAGCGGCTCCTGGTCGCGGGCGCGCTCGCGCGCGCGGAAGGCCGCAACGACGACGCCGTCCAGCTGATGCGAGCCGCGGCCGACCGGGAGGACGCCACCGAGAAGCATCCGGTGACGCCCGGACCGATCGTGCCGGCGCGCGAGCTGCTCGCCGAGCTCCTGCTCGAGCTCGGCCGGCCGGCGGAGGCGCTGCGCGAGTTCGAGGCGTCCCAGCAGCGGGAGCCCAATCGCCTACGCGGGTACTATGGCGCCGCGCGCGCGGCGGAGCTCGCCGGCGACAAGGCGAAGGCGAAGGCCCACTACGGGCAGCTCGTGACGCTCGCCGCCCAGGCCGAGAGCGAGCGCGCGGAGGTCAAGGAGGCCAAGGCGTTCCTGGCCCGGCCCTGATTCAGGCCTCCCTGGAAGGCCTACGAAAAGCGCGACGGCGCAGGGCGGTCCGCCCTGCGCCGTCGTCAACTGCTAGCTGAACAACCGCGGAGCGCCCGGCGCCCCACGGTCAGTCGATGCCGCGTGCGTTACCAGCGGGGCGTGCGGCGAGGACCCCCGCCGTAACCGCCGGCGCCGCCACCACCACCGAACCCACCTCCCGACCGGCCCCCACCACCCGGACGACCGCCGCCGCCGCCGCCACCGGAGCGCCCCGCGCCCTGAGGATTGGCGACGTTCACGGTCAGCCGCCGTCCCTCGAACGGCTTGTCGTTGAGCTTCGAGATCGCGGCCTGGGCATCGGCCTCGGCCGCCATCTCGACGAAGCCGAACCCGCGCGACTGACCGGTCGCCCGGTCCGTGATGACCGTGGCGGACTCGACCGTCCCGCACTGGGCGAAGTACTCTCGCAGGCTCTCGGACGTGGTGGAGTAGGACAGGCCGCCGACGAAAAGCTTGGTCGCCACTGAGGCGCCTCCTTCGGAGCTCCGAGCTCGAGGCTCGGACCTATCACTCTTCCGCACTGCCTCTGCGCCCCTGACATCGGAAGAGCGGCCTATCGGAGGCGAGGGCCACGCCCGGATGGCGCGACACGTCCCTCCAAGCTTAGCACGACGGTCGCCCCCGGTGTATTGGCCCCGGACGGGCCGCGGGGGGGCCAGGGAGAGACGCCTGCTCCCCGCCCGCCTACCCTCGGCCGCCTACCCCCGGCCCCCGGGAGTGGCTCGAAAGGCCACGGCGGCCTCGACCCATCGCGCGGCGCCCAGAAGGCGAGCCTCCCCGAACGGAGCCCCGATGAGCTGGGTACCCAGGGGGAGGCCATCCGGCGCGAGGCCGGTCGGCAGGGAGACGGTCGGAACGCCGAGCCCGGTCCACGGCCCGTTGAACCCGGCGTCGCCGGTCGTGCTCCGGTCGGGGGCCGGCCCGAGCGCCGAGGGCATGACCAGCGCGTCGTAGCGAGCCAGGAGCGGGGCCATCTCGACCCGCGCCTGGCGCCGGATCCGCTGGGCGCGGAGATACACGTCGGCCGGAATGCACTGCCCGAGCTCGATCCCCGCTCGGATCCGGGGCCGGTAGGCCTCCGCGTGTCGCCGGTGGGACTCCGCGTGGATCGCGCCGACCTCCGCCCGGGACACCGTGATGACGGCCGAGTAGATCTGCGCCATCAGCGGCGGAAGGCTCACCGCTTCGACGCGCGCGCCGCGGCCCTCGAGCGCCCGCGCGACTTCGTCCAGATGGGTCCGCGCTTCCCGGGTCGCCCGATCGAGGAAGGGCTCGCCGATGAGGCCGAGCCGCGGAGCGCGCTCCGGTACTCCCGCGACCACGGCGGACACATCGGGGGGTGGAAGGGCCGCCGAGCCCGGATCGGCGGGGTCGTGCGCGGCGAGGACGGACACGACCAGGGCGGCGTCCGCCACCGTGCGCGCGAAGATGCCCACGTGGTCGAGCGACCACGCGAGCGGGACGACTCCGCGCCGACTGACTCGCCCGTAGGTCGGCTTGAAGCCGACGACGCCACAGAATGCGGCGGGACGGAGCACGGATCCGACGGTCTGGGACCCGAGGGCCGCCGGAACCATCCGCGCGGCAACCGCCGCGGCCGAGCCCGCCGACGACCCGCCGGGTGTCCGGGCCGGGTCCCACGGGTTCCGCGTCACGGCCGGGTCGCTGAACGCGAACTCCGTCGTCTGGAGCTTCCCGAGGATGATCGCCCCGGCCGCCCGGAGCCGCGCCACGCAGGGGGCGTCCGACTGGGGCAGCGTGTCGGCGAAGCCCCGCGCCCCGGAGGTCGTCTTGAGTCCCGCCGCGTGGATGATGTCCTTCAGCCCCACGGGCACGCCGTGGAGCGGCCCGCGGAGGCGGCCCGCGCGCGCCTCGGCGTCCAGCCGCCGCGCGGCTTCGAGGGCGCCCGGCCGGTCGATCGTGACCCAGGCCTGGATGTCTCCTTCCGAGGCGTCGATCCGGCCCAGGCAGGACTCGATCAGACCCAGCGCCGTGAGCCGACCGTCTCGGATCGCCGCCGCCTGCTCGACGACCGACAGCTCGAAGGGCGCCGTCATCCCCCACCCTCCTCGAGAAGGAAGAACGCCGGCTCGACCTCGTCACCGACGTCGGCGGTGGCGACGTGGGCCAGGTCCGCCGCGAGCGCGTCGATGTCGCGCGCGAGCGCCGCGGCGCGTTCGGCGCCGAACCTCCGCGTCGCCTCCGCCGTCAAGAGCTCCCGCATCGCCTCGCGTTCCTGCTCGTGCATGTCTCGCCTCCGCGGAATTGCCTGGTGTGCGCCCGATCACCCGCGCACCGGGCGGGCGGCTCTCTCGGTATCACCGGACGCTGGAGCGCGTCAAGGCGGTGCGCCGTTGACAGGCCGCCCGGCGCCCGGCGACGATGCCCCGAGACTCGGAGGGAGATCCATGGCAGAGCGATTCGACGCGATCGTCGTCGGCGGCGGGCACAACGGGCTGGTCGCCGCCACGTACCTGGCCCGCGGAGGCCTGAAGGTCCTCGTGCTGGAGCGCCGGCCGATGGTCGGCGGGGCCTGCGTGACCGAGGAGCTGTTCCCCGGCTACCGGCTCTCGTCCTGCTCCTACATCTGTCACCTCCTCCAGGAGCCCGTCATCCGCGAGCTCGACCTCCATCGCCACGGCTTCGAGGTCTTCCCGCTCGAGCCGGCCCGGTTCCACCCGTTCCCGGACGGCCGGCACCTGGTCGTGTGGGACGACACCGCTCGCACGGCGGCGGAGATCGAGCGCTACTCGAAGCGGGACGCGGCGGCCTATCCGAGCTGGATCGCCCTCTGGGAGAGGGCGGCCGCGCTTCTCCACCCGTACTTCCTCGCCCCCGCGCCCACCTACGCCGAGCTGGCCGCGCGCGTCCGCGACACGCCGGACGAGGAGCTCCTCGAGACGCTCCTGACCCGGCCGATGTGGGACCTCGTCCACGAGCACTTCGAGTCGGACCTGATGCGCGCTCACACGCTGAACGCCCAGGACCTCGGCGATCCTCGAGCGCCCGGCAGCGCCCTCGTCTACGCCTACATCAAGGTGAACCTCCGGTCGGCGCCGGGCACCGTCGGGATCGTCAAGGGCGGGATGGGCGGCATCACCCAGGCGATGGCGCGGGCCGCGGCCGAGTCGGGCGTCACCATCCGGACCGACGCCGAGGTGGCCCGCGTCGACGTGAGGAACGGGCGGGCAAGCGGCGTCGTCCTGCGGGACGGGAGTCGCGTCGCGGCGGACGCCGTCGTGTCGAACGCCGACCCGAAGCGGACCTTCCTCGGCCTGGTCCCGCCGGATGCCGTCCCCGGCGAGTTCCGCACGCAGATCGCCGCGCTCTCGACCCGCGCGGCGTACTTCAAGTTCCACGCGGCCCTCCGGGAGCTCCCGGACTTCTCGGCCTACCTGGGGCCGGGCTTCGATCCCCGGTACCTGGCGCAGGTGAAGATCTGCGCGTCGACCGAGGACTTCCTGGCCGCCTGGCAGGACGCTCAGGCCGGACGCCTGCCGCGGGCGCCGCTCATGGAGGTGCAGATCCCCACCGTCTACGACACGGCGCTCGCCCCCGCCGGTCACCACGTCGTCTCGGTCTGGGCGCTGTGGGCGCCCGTGCGGCCGGCCGAGGGCTCCTGGGAGGCGCGGCGCCGGGAGATGGGCGAGCGGATCATCGACATCCTGACCACCTACGCGCCCAACTTTCGCCGGGCGATCGTGGACTGGATGCTCCTCACGCCTCCCGACATCGAGGCGCGCGTCGGTCTCACCGACGGCAACATCCGGCACCTGGACCTGGTGCCCGCCCAGCTCCTCGCCCGCCGGCCCCTGCCCGGATGGGCCCACTACCGCACGCCGCTCCCGGGCCTCTATCTCTGCGGCGCCGGGACCCATCCGGGAGGCGAGGTCACGGGCGCGCCGGGACACAACGCGGCGCGCGCCATCCTGAAGGACCTCCTGCAGGACGTCGCGGCCGGCGATTGACGGCCCGTCCGCTGGACGGCGCGTCGAGGTCGGCCGTCAGGTCGCCTGGCGCCGCGCCCGCGCGTAGAGAAAGGAAGCCACGAGCAGGAGAGCGCCCAGGACCGCCACCGACAGGATGCGGTAGAGCGCGTCGAGACCCGCGAGGTCCACGACCAGCACCTTCAGGACGGTGACGCAGAAGAGCGCGATCGCCCCCACCCTGAGCGCCGCGTGGTCCCGCCAGAGTCCCCAGGCCATCGCCGTGAACGCGTAGAGCGCCCACAGCACGGACAGCGCCGCCATCCGGAGCTTCGCGGGATCGAACCGGGTATCGGGCAACGGCATCAGCGCGACCTCGGCGCTCAGGTTCCACAGGAGCAGGATCGCCGCTCCGACCGAGCCCACGCTGACGAATCGCCGGCGCGCCTGCTCCCCGAGGTACGGGAGCGAGCCGGCCACCTGGCCGTAGAGCCACGCGAGGACGACCAGGAGACAGCCCGCCAGGAAGCGTGGGTTCCAGATGGGCCGTCTCAGGGACGGCTGGATCCGCGCCCAGATCTCCGTCCCTCCCATCGCCTCGCCGACCAGCGCCAGCAGCAGCACCGACGTGACGGCGAGCAGGATGCGAGTGGCGTCACCCCGCGCCAGAGCCAGGAGCACCATCGCGGCCAGCATCCACACGACCGACTTCATGACCGGGACGTACGGCGGCGGGATCGCGAGCGTCCGGAACTGGCTGAGCTCCACGGTGATGAGGAGAGCGAGGCTCCCCACCGAGACCAGAAGCAGGACCGGGCGCACCAGAAACTCCCAGCGGCCGAGCGCCGCGTCCGCCCGCTCGCGGGCCCGGTAGAGGAGGGCGCCGAGCGCCGCCGTAACGGCGACCGCGATGGTGGCCGGCAGGGCCGGATGCGCGAGCAGGAACGTCCCCGCGCGGCCGGAATCCGTCTCGATCGCGTCGAGCCATCGCGCCCACGCCAGCAACGTGACGACCAAGCCCCCGGCGCGGAGCCCCGGCGCGCCCAGCAGGAAGCCGCCCCCCAGGAGAACCAGGCCCTGCACGCTCCATGCGATCACCAGGTCGTGCCGCCCGAGCGTCACCGCGGGGGCGAGCGCCAGGAAGGCCAGCGCGACCGCGCGGTGAAAGAGCGCCACCCTGGGGCCTCCGCGGGGGCTCCTGGCGGCGATGCGCGCCATCACCCAGTACAGGCCGGCGAGGACGAGGGCCAGCAGCGCCAGACGCCGTTCGGCGGGATCGAGGATGCGCCGGGCGGCGGCGAAGTAGACCGCGGGGACGGCCAGGACGAGCAGTGTCCGCGTGAGCTCGACGGTGCCGGCTGGCCGGGCGACCCGCGGGCCCGCCAGCGCCCCGGCCGCGAAGGCGAGAAAGAAGGCCGTCGCCCATCCGAGCGCGGCCGGCAGCCGGTCGACCTCGTACCAGCGGTCGAGCCAGCCCCAGTAGAGAGCCTGGGTCCCGGCGAAGGCGAGCAGCGCGACGCCCGGCCATCCCCGGAGGAAGGCCGCCAGGAGCACGCCGAGGTCCAGGATGAGGAGATAGGTGAAGAGCGCCCCCGCGGCGTCGGTGTTCGGGCTCAGGATGACCGGCGTCAGGAGCCCGCCCACCGTCGCGAGGGTCGCGAGAGCCTTGGAGTGCAGGCGGAGCGCCGTCGCGAAGCCCGCAGCCGTCACGACGGCCATGCCCAGGAAGGCCGGTGTCGCTCCGGCGAGGGCGTAGAGGGCGTGCGCGGCGTAGAGGGAGAGATAGAGGACGCCCATCCCGAGAGCGATCAGGCTCTGAGCGGGCACCTGGTAGGCGCCGCCGCCCGCAAGCCGGGCGCCGCCTGCCATCAGGACGGTGCCGGCGACGAGGCCGGCCAGGACACGGCCACGCGGCCCGATCCAGTCGTGCTCGAAGGCGTGCTTGAGGAAGAACCCCACGCCGAGAATCAGCAGCAACGCTCCGGCACGCGAGAGCCACGTCCCGCCCAGGCGCCACTCCCACTGGCCGACGCCCGCGGCGCTCGGCCGCTCCGGAGCGCCTGGTGGGCCGGGTGGTGTCGCGGTCTCGCCGCCGACGGACTCGAGGGGCGCGGTGATCGGCGGGGGAACCTCCCAGAGGATCGGGGAGGCGCTAGCCGTCTGAGCCGATGGGACGGTCTCCGACGGGTCTAGCCGCGGAACCGCCGCCGCCGACTCGGCCGGGTGTTCGGCTCGGGTCCCTTTGTCGTCGCGGGCCGCGCCGGTTCCCGGCACTCCCGACGGGCGCTCGAGATCGGCCAGGCGCGCCTCCAGCCGGTGCACCCGGCTTCGCAGGCTCAGGATCACGAGAATCAGGACGAGGACGATGAGCGGGGTCGCGAAGAAGAGCAACCCGAGTCCCACCAGGGCGGCGATCGGTAGCCCAGTCATGTGATCTCTCGACTGCCATGATAGCGCCCGCAGGACCGCGGGCCACGGAAGTCCCCGCGGACACGGACAGCCCGGTCAGCCGGCGAGTGCGCCGCGGGCCGAAGCCCGCTCAGGTCTCGTCGGCCCAGACGTCGGCCGGCGCCTGACGGCGCCGGAGGAGCCGGAGCGTGCCGTCCGGATCCAGCATGACCTCGGGCGCGCGGGGGTAGGAGTTGTAGTTGATCGTGGACATCGCGGCGCAGTAGGCGCCGGCCCCGCTGACCACGACCAGATCGCCGATCTGCGGACGCGGCACCCAGCGAGGGCCGAGCGCCTCGGGATCCCCGGGCGCCGGGGTCAGGATGTCGCCCGACTCGCAGCACGGGCCCACGAAGACGACCGCGGCCGGCTCGCGGCCCTGCGCGAGGACATCGATCGGGTGCTGGGCGCCGTAGAGCGACGGCCGGGTGACCTCGGTCATCCCCGTGTCGAGCTTCGCGAAGAGAAACCCGTCCCGCCCGGTGTCCACCACGTCGACGCAGGTCGCGACCACGGCGCCGGCCCGGGCGACGAGGTAGGTGCCCGGCTCGATCTCGAGGCCCAGGCCTCGGCCGTCGCGGGCCTGGAAGCCCAGGAGCTCGGCGCGCACGTGCTCTCCCACGTCGGCCAGGTCCACCGTCGGCTCCTCGGGCATCCGCCCCACCTTGAACCCGCCGCCGAGGTTGACGGCGGTGACTTCCGGCAGCTTCGCCGCCAGCTCGAGCGTCATCCGCGTGCAGCGCTTCCAGATCTCGGGGTCGGTGCCCGAGCCCACGTGGGAGTGGAGCCGCGTGATGCGCAGCCGGTGCCGCTCCGCGATCGTCTTGACCTCGTCGAGGTACTCGTGCCAGATCCCGAAGCTCGACGCGGGACCCCCGGTGTTCGTCCGCTTGGTCGAGCCCGTCCCCAGCCCCGGGTTCATCCGGATCGAGACCTCGCTTCCCGGCGCGACCCGCCCGAGGCTGTCGAGCTGATGGAGCGAGCAGGCGTTGAAGAGGATCCCGCGCCGGACGTGCTCCGCCAGGGTCCTCGACGGCATCTGCGAGGTGAGCTGGATCGCCGCCGGCGCGAAGCCGGCCCGGAGGGCGCGCTCGACCTCGAAGTCGCTGGAGGCGTCGACGTGGAGGCCGAGGTCCCGGAACACTGCGAGGATCCCGCGGGACGGGTTCGCCTTCATCGCGTAGCGCAGCGTGAAACCGAACGGAGCCTGGAAGGCCAGCGCCGCGCGGGCCGACGCCTCGAGGGAGGCGCGATCGTAGACGTAGCAGGGCGTGCCGAAGCGCGTGCGCACCTCGGCGGCGACCTCGGGGGTCAGGAAGCGGGCGGGCGGCATCGACGAGTGGTCCATGGCCGCACATCGTACCCCAGGATCGGGATGCGCGGGGGCCCTTGTCCCGGTCCTACCGGTCCGCTAGAGTTGACGTCGACCACGCGGTTCGAGGCCCGGCCATCGCTCACGTGCGGGAGGTGCGGTGAAGGCGCGCGAGACCTTCGAGTACAACAAGCTCACCTGGCCCGAGATGAACGACGCCATCGAGATGGGGAAGGTCGTGCTTCTCCCCACCGGCTCGACGGAGCAGCACGGCGCGCACCTCCCGCTCGACACCGACCTCTTCCTGGTCGAGTCCGTCTGCCGGGAGCTCGGGCGCCGCGCCCCGGACAAGGTGCTGGTCCTGCCCGGCATCCCGTACGGGCTCAACATGCACCACTTCGACTTCCCGGGGACGATCCACGTCGAGCCGCAGCACTTCATCGACTTCTGCGCGGACGTGCTGAAGAGCGTCGCCTACCACGGGTTCCGGCGGATGGCCGTCGTCAACGGGCACGGCTCGAACATGCCGATGGTCGACCTGATCGCCCGCCGCGTGGTGCTGGAGACGCCCGCCATCTGCTGCGCGTTCGGCTACTACAACATGGGGCGGGACGAGAGCACGAAGGGGCTCGAGAGCGGCGTGTACGCGCACGCGGACGAGTGGGAGACGTCGCTCTACCTCCACTTCGCCGCCGAGCGCGTCCAGATGGACAAGGCCGTCCCCGACACCGACCGGGTGGGACGCACGATGACCTCCGACAGCACGACCAACGTCCGCTTCAACGACTTCTGGGGCCGCTGGACGAAGACGGGCGTCCACGGCGACCCGACCAAGGCCAGCCGCGAGAAGGGCCGCCGGATCGCCGACGCCATCATGAAGGAGATGCTGGTCTGGCTCGACGAGTACCGCGAGTGGCCCATCGAGGGACGACAAGACCAGCACCGGCTGCCCGTCCAGCGCGGGATCCGGTGGTGAATCAACCAGGAGGGGACACGCCGATGCGACCGACGCGAGCGCCACGACACGGACTTCACCGCACCGCCGGCTGGTGCGCGATGGCACTGGCCCTCTTCCTGGGCGCGAGCCTCGTCGCCGCGCCGCCGGCCGGCGCCCAGGCGAACCACCTGAAGGTCGCCCTCCAGGGCGACACGTCGAACGTCGACCTCCACCTGACGACGCACTACGTCAGCCGGGTCGCGCTCCTGAACGTGTACGAGATGCTCTACACGCTCGGCGAGGACCTGTCGATCCAGCCGATGCTCGCCGACAAGCACACGATCAGCCCCGACGGCCTCACCTACACGATCACGGTCCGGAAGGGCGTCAAGTTCCACAACGGCAAGGTGATGGACGCGAAGGACGTCGCCTACACGCTCAACCGGATGCGGAACCAGGGCTGCCGGTCGGCGGAGTTCAAGGCGCTGGTGAAGGAGGTCGAGGCCACGGACGCCTCGACGGTCCGCATCAGCCTCAATAACCCATCCGGGGTCTTCCTCGCCAACCTGGCCAACGTCATCTGCCCGGTCGTGATCTACCCGGAGGGCGAGGTCGAGAAGCAGGGCGGGGCCATCACCAAGCCCGTCGGCACCGGCCCCTACGAGTTCGTCGAGTGGAAGAAGGACGCCTTCCTCCGGATGAAGAAGTTCAAGGACTACGTGGCCGACTCGCGGCCGTCCTCGGGGCTCGCCGGGAAGAAGGTCGCCATCATGGAGACGGTGGACTTCATCCCGATCACCGACAGCTCGGTGCGGGCGGCGGCGATCGAGAAGGGCGACGTCGACATCGCGATCGAGCTGAGCATCGAGGACGTTCCGCGGATGAAGGGCACGCGGGGCATGGTGGTCGCCGTCAAGCCCGGCACCGCGTTCGACGACCTCCGGTTCGGCTTCAAGAAGGGCCCGTTCACGAACCAGAAGCTCCGCCAGGCGGTGGCGTACGCCATCGACAAGGAGGAGCTCAACAAGGCCCAGTTCGGGGGACAGGGCAAGCCGGTCTCCGCTGGGTTCCCGGCCGGCATGCCCTTCCACGGCGCCGTCCACGACCAGGATCCCTACGCGAAGCCGAACGTCCAGCGGGCGAAGCAGCTCATGCAGGAAGCCGGCTACAAGGGGGAGAAGGTCGTCCTGACCGCCCACCTCGTGCCGGATCGGATCGCCCAGGGCGCGGTGGTCATCCAGGCCCAGCTCCAGGCGGCCGGCATGAACGTCGACGTGAAGACCCTGGAGTCGGCCGCCCTCCAGGAGGTCTTCAACAAGGGCGACTTCGAGCTCTTCTACTCGGGGCTCACGCCGCGGCCGGACGCCGACGTCTACTACTGCCAGACGAACGAGTCCAAGTCGAGCCAGGCCGGCTACAACAATCCCGAGTACGACCGCCTCTGCCAGGAGGGCCGCAAGGCGCTGAAGGCCGAGGACCGCGCGAAGATCTACACCCAGCTCGAGCAGCTCCGGCGAACCGACCTCCCCTACTACCCGACGAACGCCTATCCCCAGGTGGCGGCGTGGCGGGAGAACGTCAAGGGCTGGGTCCACTGGGGCGCGGGCTACGCCCGCGTGTGGGGCGTGTCGAAGTAGCCGAGCCCGTCGGTGATTCCGTGGTCAGGACCCGCGGCGGTCGCGTAGTCGCGGTCGCCGCGGTCCTGACCCGGACGTGATCCGGTCCCGACGTCCCTGATCCCTCGCTCGCCGCGGGAGGCACGATGCCCGAGTCCATTCCGGCCCCGCTCATCATCGACACGCTGAAGGACACGTTCCGCGAGGCCCGCGCCGCCCTGGCGGCCGAGGTCGCCGAGCCGCCGGTCCACACGCACCTCGGCTGGATCCTCAGCGTGCCGGACACGCACCAGAAGACCGTGCTGGCCGCGCTCGACAAGGAGGACTCGATCCGGGTCGTGACCTGCGCGACCGAGGACGAGGCGACCGCGATCGCGGCCGGCCTCCACGTCGGCGGGGAGCCGGTCGTGCTGATGATCCAGCACGCCGGGCTCTACGCGTCCGTCAACACGCTCCGCGGCGTGGCGATGGACGGCCGGGTCCCGATCTTCTACATGATCGGCCTCCTGAGCCGGGAGAAGGACAAGGACCCGCGGGAGTCGCGGCACTCGATGGTGCGGTACTGCGAGCCGCTGCTCGACACCTTCGGGGTGCCCCACGCGCGACTGGAGGGGCCGAACGACGTGCACCTCATTCCCGAGTACTACCGCCTGAGCCGCGCGCGCCGCGGCCCGGCGGCGGTGCTGGTCGGCCTGGAGACAGCCTGAGATGATCCGGAAGCCGGAGGACGCCCTGCGCGCGATCGCCGCCGCGCGCGGCGACGCCATCGTCGTCCCCACCATGACCACCGCCCCCGCCTGGCGCGTGATCGCGCCCGGCGACCTGTCGGTGACCTGCGTCGGGTTCATGGGCGGCGCCTCGTCGCTCGGGCTCGGGATCGCGCTCGCCCGCCCCGACCGCCGCGTCGTCGTCCTGGACGGCGACGGGTCGCTCCTGATGCAGCTCGGCTCGCTGGCGACGGTGGCGGGCGCGGCGCCCCGCAACCTCGTCCACTTCCTCTTCAAGAACGGCGTGTACCACACGTCCGGCGCGCAAGGGATCCCCGGCGGGCTGTCGGTCGACTTCGTCATGATGGCGAAGGGCGCCGGGTACCGGACGGCGACCGCGATCGACGACCTCGAGGACCTCCAGCGCCGGCTTCCCGGGCTCCTGGCCGCCGAGGGACCGGTGCTCGTCGAGCTCCACACCGGGCTCGCCGAGCAGACGCCGATGACCGTGCGCGAGCGCACGCCGTTTCACCAGCAGCTTCACGATGCCCGGGTCAAGCTCCTGCGACCCCGCGCGCGAGCGCGACCGCGGGCGCCTGAGCGTCGATCGAACACCGGAGGCCGTCATGCCGCTCGATCCCCAGGCCCAGCGCGTCGTCGAGGCGATCGCCGCCCTCAACCTGAAGCCCACGGAGCAGTCGACGCCCGAGGAGGCCCGCGAGTCGATGCGCAGCCGCACGGCGGCGCTGGGTCCCTTCGAGGAGGTGGCGGCGGTCGCCGACCACCGGATGCCCGTGGCCGGCGGTGAGATCACCGTGCGGGTGTACTCGCCCGGTGGCCCCGGCCCGCATCCGGTCCTCGTCTACTACCACGGCGGCGGCTGGGTGATCGGCGACCTCTACACGCACGACGGGCTCTGCCGCTCGCTCACGAACGCGGCGCGCTGCGCCGTGGTCAGCGTGGACTACCGCCTCGCGCCGGAGTCGAAGTACCCCGTGGCGGCCGAGGACTCCTACGCCGCGCTTCGCTGGGTGGTCGCGAACGCGGCCCGGCTCGGAATCGACCCCCGCCGGGTGGCGGTCGGCGGCGACAGCGCGGGCGGCAACCTGGCCACGGTGGTCGCGCTGATGGCGCGCGAGCGCGGCGGGCCCCGCCTGGTCCATCAGGTCCTGATCTATCCGGTCACGGACCACGATCTGAACACGCCGTCCTACCGGGAGAACGCGACGGGCTACGTGCTCACCCGCGAGGGCATGCGCTGGTTCTGGAGCCACTATCTCGCCCGCGAGGGAGATGGCCGGGAGCCCCACGCCTCCCCGCTCCGGGCGCCGAGCCTCGCCGGGCTCCCGTCCGCGCTCGTGATCACCGCCGAGTGCGATCCCCTGCGCGACGAGGGCGAGGCTTACGCCGCCCGCCTCCGCGACGCCGGCGTGCCCGTCACGCTGACCCGCTACGCCGGGATGTTCCACGGCTTCGTGCGCATGACGCGGATCCTCGACAAGGCGCGGACGGCGCTCGACGAGATCGCAGGCTCGCTCCAGAAGGCCTTCGCGAACACCCCGTGAAGGCGGCGGCAGCCCGCCGGGCGGCCGCGAGGCCCGGCCTCCGCAGGGATCGTTCGACTGCGGCGTCGCGGCCCTAGCGACATGCACCCTCTCCTCAGGCTCGTCCTGGTGCGCCTGCTGGCGCTGGCCCCCATGCTGCTCGCCCTCAGCATGGCGTCCTTCGCGCTGGTGCACGTCATCCCCGGCGACCCGGCCCTGGTCATGATGGGGGGCGAGGGCACCACGCAGGCGGTCGAGGAGCTTCGCGCGCCAGCTCGGCCTGGACCGGCCGCTCCACGTCCGCTACCTCGAGTGGCTCGGCCGGATCGTGCAGGGCGACCTCGGGCAGTCCCTCTACAACCGCACGCAGGTGTCGGAGGAGCTGCTCTGGCGGATGCCGACGACCCTGTCCCTGGTGACCCTCGCGCTCGTCCTCGCGATCGCCATCGGCATCCCCGCCGGGCTGCTCTCGGCCGCGTTCCGGAACTCCTGGATCGACCACGCGGCGAGGCTCCTCACGCTGGTGAGCCTGTCGCTCCCGAGCTTCTGGCTCGGGCTCATGCTGATCATCCTCTTCTCGCTGTGGCTCGATCTCCTGCCGATCGTCGGCTACGAGCCGATCACGCGGGGGGTCGGCAAGGCGCTCCCGTTTCTCATCCTGCCGAGCCTCGCGCTCGGGACCCACCTGGCGGCGATCCTCACGCGCCTGACGCGCTCCAGCATGCTCGAGGTCCTGAGCCAGGACTACGTGCGCACGGCGCGGGCGAAGGGGCTCCGCGACCGCGTCGTCCTGATGCGCCACGCGCTCCGCAACGCCCTCATCCCGCTGGTCACCGTGATCGGGATCAACATGGGCATCCTGCTCGGCGGCACCGCGGTGATCGAGACGGTGTTCGTGCTGCCCGGCGTGGGCCAGCTCGTGGTGCGGTCCCTCTACAACCGCGACCTGCCCGTCATCCAGGGCCTGATCCTGTACGTCGCCGTGGTGTACGTGGTCATCAATCTCGTCGTCGACATCCTCTACACGTACCTCGATCCCCGGCTGCGCCCGAGCTGACACGATGGCGACCCTGGAGGGGACGAGCATGGACGCCCCGCGCGCGACGCCGATCGCGGCGCCGCCGCGGCGGTCGCGCGGGGCGCGTGTTCGCAGCTGGGCGCGCAAGAATCCGCTCTCGGTGGCGGGCGCCGGCATCGTGCTGGCCCTGGTGGCGATGGCGGTGCTCGCCCCCTATCTCCCGCTGCCGAACCCGATCCGCATGAACGTGCCGAAGCGCTTCTCCCCGCCGGGCGCGGACTTCTGGTTCGGGACGGACCACCTCGGGCGGGACGTGCTCAGCCGCGTGATCCACGGCGCGGGGTTCAGCCTCACGATCGGCGGCCTCACCATCCTCCTGGCGGGGGTGCCGGGCATGCTCGTCGGAATCGTCGGCGCCGCGGCGCCGGCTCGCCTGGCCGGGCTCCTGATGCGCGCGCTCGACGTCCTGATGTCCTTCCCGGCGCTGCTCCTCGCGGTGGCGGTGGGCGCCGCGCTCGGGACCGGCGGCCGGAGCATCGTGATCGCCCTCGCGGTGGTGTACTTCCCGCGGATCGCGCGGATGACCCGGGGCGTCGCGCTCTCGGTCATGGCGCAGGAGTACGTCACGGCCTCGCGCGCCCTCGGCACGTCGGCCCCGCGTCTCCTCCTGCGGACGGTGGTGCCGAACTGCCTCTCGGTGGTGATCGTCCAGTGCAGCCTCTACTTCGCCGAGGTGCTCCTGGCCGAGGCGGCGCTCTCCTTCCTGGGGCTGGGCGAGGCGCCGCCGCGCCCGACGTGGGGCAACATGCTCTACGAGGCGCAGAAGAACATGCGGAACGCCCCCTGGCTCGCGATCTTCCCGGGCGCCGCCATCGCGGTCTCGGTCTTCGGCCTGAACCTCTTCGGCGACGCCGTCCGGGACGCGATGGACCCCCGCCTCCGCACCTGACGGGGTCAGACTTTGACTTCTAAACATTTCATCGGCGGCGGATCGCCGAATTGTTACGAAGTCAAAGTCTGACCCCGGTCCTGGTCCTCGACGCCCGGGCGCGGCTCGGGGAGGGCGCGGTCTGGGACGCGCGCGACCGGGCGCTCTACTGGGTCGACATCCGCGCGCCGGCCCTCCACCGCTTCGAGCCGGTGAGCGGGGCGACCCGCACCTGGCCGATGCCCGAGGCGATCGGGTCCTTCGCGCTCCGGGAGGCGGGGGGCGCGCTGGTCGCGCTACGCTCGGGTCTCCACCTGCTCGACTTCGCCAGCGGCGGGCTCGAGCTCGTCTGCGCCCCGGAGCCGGATCGGACCGAGAACCGCCTCAACGACGGTCGTTGCGACCGGCGTGGCCGCTTCTGGGTCGGGAGCATGCACGACCGCGGCGGCGCCCCGACCGGAGCGCTCTACCGGATCGACCCGGACCGCACGAGCCACCGGGTGCTGGACGGGATCACGGTGCCGAACAGCCTCGGGTGGAGTCCGGACGGGCGCGTGATGTACTTCACGGACACGCCGTCGCGCGCGATCCTCGCCTACGACTTCGACCTCGACGCCGGCATGCCGGGCCCGCCCCGTCTGTTCGCGCGCGTCCCCGACGACGCGGGCTATCCCGACGGCGCCACGGTCGACGCGGAGGGCTTCCTCTGGAGCGCGCACTGGGACGGCTGGCGGGTGACGCGCTACGCGCCCGACGGGCGCGTCGACCGCGTCATCGAGCTACCCGTCCAGCGGCCCACCTGCTGCGCGTTCGGCGGCGAGGGACTCGACGTCCTCTACGTGACCTCGGCCCGGACCGGGCTCGGGCCGGAGGATCTCGCCCGTGGGCCGCTGGCCGGCGGGCTGTTCGCGGTCGACGCCGGAGTGCGCGGGCTCGCGGAGCCGCGCTACAAAGGCTAGATGGCCGCCGGGGGATCGCGAAGGCGACGAGAGTCAGCGGGGGTGAGCCTTGACCAGCCCTCCTCGCCGACATCGAAGAGCGTTTGGTACTGAAAGCTCGTGGGGAACGTGTCAGGGGGTCCTCGTAGGCAGGTCGGCCGTCCTCTGCAAACGCCTGCCCGAGGGGTTGCGGCGGCCCCTGGAGACCAGCCGACCGTCGCGGGCCCACGCCAACACCTCGTCGGGCGGGATCAGCGTCACCGGCGATCCCACGGTAGTGCTTCCAGTGGAGCGAGTACGTGACGAATCCGGAAACAACCGTCGTAGTTGGTTGCCGTAGCGGTAGCCGGCCATGGCGTTGCCGAAGTCAAGCGCCGCCGCGGCGAGGTCGAGCCATGGTAGGTAACGACCCGCGATCCCTTCAACTCGCCCGCTCTCCCGTAGAGCATGAGCCGCTTGGCCTGACGGTCAGCCCACCTCTCGTAGAGTCGCGTCGTTCGCGCGCAGCCCGTACACCACGCCGCCGGCGAGGATGGCGGCCGGACCGCCATCGCAATCCGGTTTCGGTACGCCGACACACCCGAACCGGCGAGCCGAAAGGCGAGCGCCACGCTCAGCGCAAGCAGAGCGATCCCCGGCGTCAGGTGCGGCGGCGTCGGGTCCTTCGCGACCGCGCGAACTGCAGGATCTGGGCGAGCACCACTCCCAGGAGCGCGCGGTGGGCGCCGCTCGCCGGCACGACAGTGCGGCGGAATGCCCTCCAGGCGTCGCCAGCAGGCGGCACTGGCGAGACGGCCGCAGCGTAGAACGGCTCAGCGCCGATTAACAGCCAGGCGGCGGCGGATACGCGGCGACGTCGAGCGCGGTCGTATCTCCGCTCCCATAAGCCCGCTGTAAACCGCGACTCGCTCGAACCAGCCCAGCATGCTGCTGCGCTTCGTGACGGATCGGAAGACCGCCATCCCGAAGCGTTGCAGCCGCCGACGCCAGGACGAGCAGCCGGCGCGCGTGTTGCGCGCCACGAAGAGCCACGCCAGTCCAAGCGGCAAGAACGTCACCTTTGTCTCCACGCCCAGGCCGATCAAGCGCCGGCTCCAATCGGATACCAGCGCGACCCTGAAGACGGGCCTCGCGCAGCCACATGAGCGTCATCGCCGACAGACCGATCGTGATCACGAGCAGGAGAGGCTCCGGATTCACGCGGCAGAGAGCCTGTAGGCTCACCAGTGTGAGCACCGGCGCGACCTGGCGCCAGGGCTGCACCCGTCGCTCCCTGTGTACAACTCGCTCCACCCGACCCGAGCGAGCCCGGCAGGGCCACGACTGCACACTTCAAGATGCGCGCGGGTGCATCGACTGGGACGTGCCAGGCCCCGGCGCGAGCGCCGTCGTGCGCACTGAACAGATCCGAGGCCGTGGCGCGGGCACCCTCTACGCTGTTCAGCCCGTCGCGACAGGTCCGGGTCGTTCGACGACCCAGCTGGGCCCGGGCGTCGCCACAGCGACCGGTACATCACGGCCGGAACGAGCACCCACGCCCGATCGACATGGGCGCAAGCCATCCCCGGCCCGACACTACCGCGGGCCGCCACGGCCGTGGTCCAGCGAACGTGCCTACGTCGGACGGACCACTACGGGCCGGATCGTGCGCTCGGCCGCTCTGAGCGTGTCGCTGACCTGCGCCTTGCCGTGGTCCAGCATCTCCTCGACCCGGCGAAGGGGCGCCGCGGCGCGATCGAAGGCGCGCTCCGCCGTCTCCTCCACGGAGTGGAGCCGGTCGGCAGTCCGCACGCGCGCGAGCCGCGCCTGCTCGTCGAGGTAGGTCTGGATGTCGTCGCGGAAGAACCACACGATCAGGCCACCCGTCAGCATCCCCGTGAGAAAGCCTCTCATCATCATCGTCTCCCCTCGTGGCCGTTTGCGATCCCGGGCCCGGCGGGGATCACGGTAGCACAAGCCCGAGCGCGAGGGGAGGCGGGCCCGATCCCCGCGTCACGCGGGTCGGGCGGGCCGCGGGGTGAGCCGCGGCCCGGACGCGGACTGCCGGGCGCGCGACGCGGGCCCGGCGCACCGCGTCGATCAGCCGAACGCCGAGCAGGACGGCCAGCCACGCGGCGTAGTAGTACGGCCCCAGCACGCCGACCTTCGCGAGCCACAGGTAGTGGAGCACCCCCAGGATCGCGATGAGGTAGACGAGGCGGTGGAGCCGCCGCCAGGTCACCGCGCCGAGCCGGCGGATCATCCCGGTGGTCGAGGTCGCTGCCAGCGGCAGGAGCAGGAGGAGGGCCGAGAATCCGACCGTGACGTAGGGGCGCTTCACCACGTCGGCCACCATCGTCGGCCAGTCGAAGAAGTGGTCGACGACGAGCCACACCGAGAAGTGGAGGAGGGCGTACGCGAACGCGAAGAGCCCGAGGAGACGCCGAAGCGTCACGGGCCAGGAGAGGCCGAACAGGATCCGGAGCGGCGTCATGGTGAGGGACAGGAGGAGGATCCGGAGTGTCCAGTCGCCGAGCGTGTCGGTGGCGACGTCGATGGGGTTCGTGACGAGCGGGTCCGTCCAGAGCCGCCACACGAGGGCGCCCAGGGGGGCGAGGCACCCCGCCCACACGACGACCTTGAGACCGATGCGCTGCCGGCGGGTCACAGGAGGTCCGTCCTCGCCGCTAGTCTACCCTCACCGCTCCGATCTCCCGACGTCCTTGCCCGGCAAGTAGGCGACGGGCTACAGTCTCGGCGCGGGGACGGAAGCGCACGCGGAGGCAGCGCGGAAGCGCGAAGGGAGACTAGGCGCAAGCAGTGGACGTCCCTCTCAGGAAGCCCACGGGAGCGGTTCGGGCTCCGCCCCTGGATCCGCCGCATCGAAGACCTCTACGAGGAGCCGTCCCGCCCATCGCGCGGGGCAGTCGGAGAGTCGACGCGACTAGCGGCGAGCCCGTCCGATCACGACGGTGAGCGTCGCCACAGGCCCTGCGACGGAATCCGGAGCGCGCGGTTGAACTTGCTGGACGCGTTCTCCCAGGCGACGATCGCGGTCAGCTCCACGAGCGCGTCGTCGTCGTAGAAGCGGCGGAGGCGGGCGAAGAGCTCGTCGCCGACCTCGCGGTCGCTGAGCGTGATGGCGTCGGCGTACTCGAGCGCCGCCCGCTCGGCCTCGCTGTAGAGGGGGCTGGTGGCGTACTCCGGCAAGGCGAGGATCTTCTCGTCCGACACCCCGAGCCCGCTGCCCACGGCAGCGTTGATGTCCTGTCAGAACTCGCACCCGTTCAGCGCCGCGACGCGCCGGTTGACCAGGGCCTTGAGCCGCCCGTCGATCAACCCGGAGGCGTCGAGCCCCGCCCACATCCCGCGCACGCCCCGGAAGATCGACGGCCGCCGCGCGTAGACGAGGTGATTCAGGAGCGGAGCGCCCCAGAGCTTGGCCTGCGCGGCGAGCACCTTCTCGACGTACTCGTCGCCGGCCTCGGACGGCGGCACGCCCTCGATCCGCGCCACGCCCGGCTCTCCCTCCGCCGCTCTAGTACTGCTTCTTCAAGTCCATCGCCGGTATAGAGCGACGCGACCTGGTCATACCCGTTGAACATGAGCGTCTTCCGGCGGCGGAACTCGCCGATGCGCCGCTCGGTCGCCTGGCTCCACCGGGGATGGTCCACGGTCGGGTTCACGTTCGAGTAGAACCCGTACTCGTTCGGCGCGGCCTTGTTCCAGCTGGTCTTCGGCTCGTCGGCGACGAGGCGGATCCGCACCAGCGACTTGGCGCTCTTGAACCCGTACTTCCAGGGCACCACGATCCGGATGGGCGCGCCGTTCTGCGTTCGGGAAGGACGTGCCCGTACATCCCGACGGTCAGCAGGGTGAGCGGGTGCAGCGCCTCGTCCAGCCGGAGCCCCTCCACGTAGGGCCAGTCGAGCGACGACCCGAAGAAGCTCGGCTTCTGGCCCGGCATCTGCTCGGGATCGACGAGCGTCTGGAACTCCACGTACTTGGCGGATCCGGTCGGCTCGACGCGCTTCAGGAGGGCGGCCAGCGAATAGCCGATCCACGGGATGACCATCGACCAGCCCTCGACGCACCGGAGCGCGTAGACGCGCTCCTCCAGCGGCGCCAGCTTCACGAGCTCGTCGATGTCGAACGTCTTGGGCTTCTGGCAAAGCCCGCCCACCTCGACCGTCCACGGCCGCGGCCGAAGCGTGTGGGCGTGGAGCGCCGGATCGGCCTTGTCGGTGCCGAACTCGTAGAAGTTGTTGTAGGTCGTGACGCTGTCCCACGGCGTCGGCGGGTCGGTCACGCTCACCGCCTGGTTGCGCGCCGCGGTGAGGGTCTGGCCCTTCGTCGCCGGCTTGAGCGCCGCCTCGGTCGGCGCCTCGCACCCCGCCACGGTGGCGGCGATCGCGGCCGCCCCGGTCATGAAGGCTCGGCGGTTCAGGTACGCGCCGTGGGGGGTGATCTCCGACGGGCGCGGCTCGTGAGGCCCGGGGGTGCGAATCAGCATGGCTCCTCCTTCAAATGACGCCCTTCCCCTGCAAGCGGTCGTACTCGGCCCGCTCGAGCCCGAGCCGGCCGAGATAGATCTCCTCGTTGTCCGCTCCGGGGACCCGCGCCCCGGCAAACCGGATCGCTCCGGGGGTGCTCGAGAGACGCGGCACCACCCCGGGCATGTGGACCGGGCCCAGTCCTGGCACCGGCACCGTCGTGATGTTCTCGCGGGCCTTGACCTGGGGATCGTCGAAGAGGTCCCGGACCGAGTTCACCAGGGCGCACGGGACCTCGGCGGCGTCGAGCGCCGCCAGCGCGTCCGCGGCATCCCGGGCGCCGACCCAGGCCTGGACCAGCCCGTCCAGCTCGGCCCGGGCGCCCAGCCGGTCCCGCATCCCCGGAAACCGCTCGACGAGGTCGGGTGTTCCCATGGCGTCCGCCAGCCGGGCGAACATGCGGTCGTTCGTGCACGCGACGGCGATCCACCGCTCGTCCCGGCTCCGGTAGTGGTTGTGGGGCGCGGCGCTCTCCGCGGCCGATCCGATGCGCTCCCGGACGTACCCGAGCGCGCCGAACACGGGAATGGCGTCGTCCAGGATCCGGACGATGGGCTCGTAGAGCCCGAGATCCACCACCTGGCCCTCGCCGGTCCGCTCCCGCGCCCGCAGCGCCACCAGCGCGCCCAGGGCTCCCATGATCCCCGCCAGGTAGTCGGGCACGGTGGGGGTCCCGGGCGTCACCGGAGGCCGGTCCGGATAGCCCGACAGGTACGAGATACCGCCGACGGCCGCCGCGATGCGGCCGAAGCCCGGCCGCTCGCGGTATGGCCCCGTCTGGCCGAACGCCGAGATCCGGACCATCACCAGCCCCGGGTTCTCGGCCCGGAGCTCGTCGTACGACAGGCCCCAGCGCTCGAGCGTCCCCGGCCGGAAGTTCTCGGCGACGACGTCGACCCCGCGGCAGAGGCGGCGGATCAGCGCCTGGCCCTCGGCCTCCCGGAGATTGCAGGTGATCGACTTCTTGTTCCGGGCGTCGGAGAGCCACCAGAGCGACACCCCGTCGGCCTGACGCCCGAGGCGCCGGAGGTCGTCTCCCACCCCGGGCTGCTCGACCTTGATGACCTCCGCGCCGAACTCGCCGAGGAGGGTGGCGCACATCGGCGCCGCGATGAACGTGGCGAGATCCAAGACGACGAGGCCGTCGAGCGCGCCCACGCTCACCCGGAGGGGCGCGTCAACGAAGCGCCTCGAGAACCTCGGCAACGACCTCGAATCGCCCGAAGGACGGCATGAGGTAGGCACCGGCATGGCGGCGGCGCACTTCCGCGAGGATCTCCTGGGCCGTCTCGACGCCGACCCGCAGCGCGTGGTCCCCCGCCTCGCGAAGGCGGGCCCGCACGGCGTCCGGGACGGTGATGCCCGGCACCTCGTTGTGCAGGAACTCGGCGTGGCGGTACGAGTGGAGCGGGAGGATGCCGACGACCAGGGGCACCGGGCGCGGGCCCAGCCGGGCGAGGAAGGCCTCGAGCTGCTCCAGGTCGTAGACGGGCTGCGTCTGGGCCCACATGGCGCCCGCCTCCACCTTGGCGTGAAGGCGGTCGATCTCCCGGGCGGGATCGGCGGCGCCCGGGTCCACCGCGACGCCGATGCCGAAGGCGGTGGGCTCGCCGATCGAGTTCCCCGCGGCGTCCACACCTCGGTTCATGGCCGCGACGATCCGGACGAGGCCGACCGCATCGACGTCGAACACCGCGGTGGCGTTGACGTAGTCGCCGGCGCGCGGAGGATCGCCGGTCATCGCGAGGATGTTCCGGACCCCGAGCGCGTGGGCTCCCAGGAGGTCGCCCTGGATGCCCATGAGGTTCCGGTCCCGACACGTGAAGTGCATGCTGATGTCGAGGCCCGTCGCCTCGCGCACGAGCAGCGCGGTCGGCAGGACGGCCATCCGGACCCGCCCGAGCGAGCCGTCGTTGATGTCGACGACCTCCACGCCCCGCTCGGCGAGGAGCTTCGCGCCCTGGACGAGCTTCTCGATGTTGTGGCCCCGCGGGGGATCCAGCTCCACGGTCACCAGGAATTCCCCCGCCCGGAGCCGTGAGAGGAGTCTCGAGGGCTCGGCGACGATGCCGAGCGCCGGCGTCTCCTCCCTCTCCAGGACGACCGACGGGGGCGCCGTCGGCGCGTGCCGCGCGCCGCCCGTCCCGCCCGCGTGGCGGTCCACGACCTCGCGCATCGCGCGGATGTGGGCCGGCGTGGTCCCGCAGCAGCCGCCGACGATCCGGCTCCCCGCCTCGAGCATGCGGGAGGCGTAGTCGGCCATGTAAGCGGGGGACGAGAGGTAGATCAGCCGCTCGGCATGCCGGCTCGGGAGGCCGGCGTTCGGCCGGATCGACACGAAGACCTGCGGCGCGGCCGCGTGGAGCATGACCCCCACGTCGTAGAGCACGCTCGATCCCACGCCGCAATTCGCCCCGATGACCTCCACGGGCAGTGCGGTCAGCTCCCGGGCGACCTCGGCGGGAGCCTGGCCCAGGAACGTCACGCGCTCGTCGTTGAAGGCCATCTGCGCGACGATGGGCAGGTCGGCGGAGACGGCGCGGATCGCGGCCACGGCGAGCCGGAGCTCGCGGAGATCCGAGAAGGTCTCGGCGACGAAGCCGTCCACGCCACCTTCGAGCAGGGCTTCGGCCTGCTCGCGGAAGGCGGCGACCGCCTCGGCCTCGCCGACCGTTCCGAGCGGCAGGAGGTACTTGCCGAGCGGCCCGATGGAGCCGAGCACGAGCACGTCGCGCCCCATGGTCTCGCGAACGTCGCGCGCGAGCCGCACCCCCGCCCGGTTGATGTCGCGCACCCGACCCTCGAGCCCGTGGACGGCGAGCTTGAACCGGTTGGCGCCGAACGTGTTGGTCTCCAGGAGATCGGCGCCGGCGCCGACGTACTCCTGGTGAATCCCCTGGACGGTCTTCGGATCGTTGAGGTTCATGACGTCGAAGCAGGCGTCGAGGGGCACCCCCCGGGCGTAGAGCATCGTGCCCATGGCGCCGTCGGCCAGGAGCGGCCCGCGCTGGAGCCGCGTGCGGAGTGCGCCGGCGCCGGTCTCGCCGCTCACCGGGCAGCGCCTCGGCCGGGCGGCGCTTCGGGAGTGGCCGGCCTAGCCATCGCCCTCCCGGCGCTCACCGACGCCGGCAGGCAGGTCGGTCCGCGCAGGAGCCTCCGCTGAAGCACCCGTCGGCTCGGCGGCGCGCTCCCGGTCGCGGAGATGGCGGACGATCCGGCCGACCACGGCATCGATGGTCAGATGGCTCGTGTCGATCGCCAGGTGGGCGCGCCGGTAGGACTCCTGACGGGTCCGGTAGAGGGCAGCGGCATCCTCGACCGAGCGGCCCGCCAGCATCGGGCGGCCGCCGGTGCGGTTGGCGCGAGCGTACGCGGCGTCGAAGTCCGCGGCGAGCCACACGACCGTCCCGAGCTGGAGGAGCCGGTCCATGACACCCGGCCCGCACGGGAAGCCGCCCCCGGTGGCGATGACGTGGTCCTGCTTGTCGGCCAGCGCTTCGAGGGTCTCCGCCTCCAGGCGGCGGAAGTAGGGCTCGCCGCGGTCCGTGAAGATCTCCGGGATGGACCGGCCCTCGCGGGCGGTGATCATCGCGTCGGTCTCGACGAAGCACCGGCCCAGGCGCCGGGCGAGGAGCCGTCCCACGGTCGACTTCCCGGCTCCCATGAAGCCGACCAGGATGACGTTCGCGCGGCATAGCTGGATGATACTACGGGGTCAGACCTTGACTTCCGGACACTTGGCGCCCGGTCGCGCGCATGCCGCGGGTCGCAAGTGTACGGAAGTCAAGGCCTGACCCCTCGCATGCTAAGATCCCGCCACGCCTACGAAGACTCCGACCGCCCGTCGCCGAAGAGTCCCGCAGGAGGCTGGTTCCGCGCGCCTCGTGCGGCCGGCGCTGGTCTGCCTGGCGATCACGCTCGGTCTCGCTGTGCCTCTTCGCGCCGCTCATCCGATCGTACCTGGGCGGCCAAGAGCCGACCTTCGTCGAGCAGATCGAGCTGCGCGTGCTGGACTGGCACGCCCGCCTCCGCGGACCCATCCCGCCGCCCGCGAACGTCACCATCGTCGCGATCGACGAGACGAGCCTGGAGCTCGTGGGCCGGTGGCCCTGGCCCCGCACCCGCACGACCGAGATCGTGCTCCGCCTCGCCGAGGGCGGCGCGCGCGTCATCGCCCTCGACCTGATCCTGCGCGAGCCCGACGAGAACAACCGGCTCGTCCTCGCGCGGACCCTGACCGAGCGCTTCCGGTCGCTGGGGCTCGACCGCAGGGCCCGGCCCCGCGATCGAGTTCGGCCGGCTTCTCGAGGAGGCCCTCACGGACGCCGACACCGACGAGGGGCTCGCGCAAGCGATGGCCTCGACCCGCCGCGTCGTCGTCCCGTACTTCTTCGTGTTCCCGCCGCACGAGTCCCGGCCGCTCGACGACGACGCCTCAGCGGCTCCTCAACCGGAGTCGTGTGGTCAGCTTCACCACGCCCGAAGCCGAGCAGCTCGATCCACGCTCGGCAGGCCGCCGCCGTCCAGCTCCCGCTGCTCGAGGTTCGTCACCGCCTCGGCCGGGAACGGCCACGTCAACGTGCGACCGGACGTCGACGGCGCGCTGCGCCACGTCGAGCTGGTGATCCGGCTCGGCGACGCCCTCTATCCCGAGCCTGACGCTCGAGACCGCGCGCCTCGCGCTGGGCCTGCTCCCGGACCCGCATCCGCCTCACGCGCCGACCAGGAGGTCCAGATCGGATCGACCGTCGTCCCGACGGACGACACCGGCGTCGCTCCTCCTCTCGCTACTACGGGACAGGCCGGCACCTTCCCGACCATCCCCGCCGTGGACGTCCTCACCGGCTCCTCGCCGCCGGCGGTGAAGGACCACGTCGTCCTCGTGGGATTCACGGCCCACGGGCTCATGGACGTGCGCCCCACACCCTTCGACGCCGTCATGCCGGGCGTCGAGAGCCTCGCGACCGGGCGTCGCCAATCTCCTGGAAGGGCGCGGGCTCCGGCAGCTCGCCGGGCATGGAGATCGTCGAGACGCTCGCCGTGCTCCTCCTGGCGCTGGTCGGGCCGCTCCTGCTGCCCCGCGTCGGCGCCATCTGGGGCACCGTCGTCGCGCTGAGCCTCGCCGTCGCCACGACCGGCCTCGTCCACATGGGCTTCCGGAGCGGCATCTGGGTCTTCCTGCTCCCGCCGCTGGTCGCCCTCGCCGTCGGCCACGTCGGCAGCGTCACTTACCAGGTGTTGACCGAGAAGCGGGAGCGCCGGTGGATCAAGCAGGCGTTCCGCCAGTACGTGCCGCCTGCGGTGGTCGAGCAGCTCGGGCGGGACCCGTCCAAGCTCAAGTTCGGCGGCGAACGCCGCATGTTGACTGTCCTTTTCTCGGACATCCGGGGGTTCACGACCTTCTCCGAGCAGCACACCCCGGAGGAGGTCGTGGGAGCCCTCCAGGAGTACCTGACCGCGCTCGTGGAGGTCGTGTTCCGCCATCGCGGAACGTTGGACAAGTTCATCGGCGATGCTACGATGGCGTTCTTCGGCGCCCCCTTCGACAACCCAGACCACGCGCTTCAAGCATGTCGAGCCGCCGTCGAGATGTCCGATGCGGTGGCTCGCCTCAACGAGCGGTGGAAGGGCGAGGGGCGCGAGCCGTTCGTCACGGGCTTCGGGATCGCAACGGGAGAGATGCTGGTGGGGAACTTCGGTTCATCACAGCGCTTCACGTACACGGTCATCGGCGACCAGGTGAACCTGGGCGCTCGCCTCGGAGTCCCTCAACAAGGACTACGAGACCGCCCGCCACATCATCATCAGCCAGGGCACCTACGAGATGGTGCGGGACCACGTCGTGGCCCGCCCGCTGGCAGCGTCACCGTCAAGGGCAAGCACCAGGCCGTCGACATCTTCGATCTCGTCGAGCTGAAGGGCCGAACGCAGGAGGCCTCGTCATGAGCAGCGTCTACGCAGGTGGCTCACCCTCGCCGTCGCGGCATGTGCGGCGGCGCTCCTCGCGTCGGCCGCTCCGGCAGGCGCCCAGACGTGGGCACGGCCCAGGTCATCCTGGCGCGGGCACCGGCGGAGGTCGTCCCCAAGGGGCAGACGGCCGCCCAGGCGCTCCAGAAGGGGCGCGGCTCAATCGAAGGCGACCGCGTCCGGACGGGCAAGGGCGGCGCCGCCGAGGTCGTCCTGGGAGACGGAAGCCTCGTGCGGCTCGGAGAGCTCTCCGACCTCGAGATCGACAAGCTCGACGTCGACGCCGGCCAACCAGCCGACCACGTCCCGCTTCAACCTCGCGGCGGGCCAGGCGCGGGCCTGGGTGGCCCGCCAGGTCGTCGCCAAGGTGGGCACCGGCAGCGGCCGCTTCGCCATGCAGTCCCCGACGGCCGTCGCTGCCGTCCGACAGACCGACTTCGCGCTCGTCCACGACGCGGTGAGCCGCGTCTACACGTTCGCCGGCGTGGTCGAGACCCGGAACACCGCGACCGCTCGATACCCGGGCATCGTGCTGTGCGGCCGGAACCGGTACACGGAGGTCGATCAAGGACCAAGCCCCGAAGGCCTGCCAGATCATCCCCTTCCGCGACAAGCGGCGCCTCCTGTCGCCCGATGGGCTGGCGGTGGAGGGTGCCTTCCTGCGAGCCGAACAACCTCGACCGGATAACGAGAGGGCCCTGATCGGGGTGTTCTCCGACGAGCGGCTCACGGGCGCATGGTCGTCCACCGGGCCCGGCGGCAGCCTCGGCCGGCCCGACGCCCCGTCGGAGGGTCAAGCCCCGGCGAACGTCGACGTGATCGTCCGATGAGCCCATCACCGGACGTCGGTCGACCGTGAGAGGGTCCGGTGACGGGGCGGCGATCTGATCGCTAGCGCCGGCCGCCCGGGGGGCGCGCGCCGAGGCTCGCCTGGGCGCTCCTCCTCCTCGGCATCGCCGTAGTCCTCGTCTGGCCGCGCCGGCGGCCGCGGACCAGTGGACGCTCACGCAGCGGCATCCATCTCGACGCCTGGTCCGCTGACAGCTCGTCCGGCCAGGGTGACGGCTACCAGGTCCTGGTGCCGGTCGGCCTCAGCTACGACACGCCGTTCTGGGGCGTCTCGCGGCGCGAGGCAGCTTCGGCACGAGCCGAGCACGACCTCGACGCCGCGCCGAGCGCGAGCATGACGGGGTTCACCGACACCACCGCTGACGGGCTACTACCGGCTGGCGCGTCTCGGGGACCGACATCCGCTTCGGCCTCGACCTCGACCTGCCCACCGGCGTCTCGCGCCTGAAGACGCGAGATCTTCCCGCCATCCAGGACGAGGATCTCGTCGCGCTCCAGCGCTTCGGCGAGGGCTTCGACGTCAACCCGACCGTCATCGTCTACCGGAGCTTCGGCGACTGGGGCCTCGGCGGCGGCGTCGGGTATCTCTGGACCGGGGAGTACGACCCCACCGAGGACATCGCGAACGACGACTTCAACCCGGGCGACGAGCTCACGGTGAACGTCCTCGGGGACGTGTTCCTCGGTGACGTCTGGCGGCTCGTCGGCCGGGTGGCGCTTCACGCACTTCACCCACGGACGAGCGCGGCGGCTTCGAGGTCTTCCGGGAGGGCGACGAGCTCGACATCGGCGCCAGCCTCGAGTGGCGCCCGGAGCCCTGGTGGGCGGTCGTCTCGGTGCGGGACATCTACCGCTTCAAGGCGGAGCGTCTCGACGCGACGGGCCAGCTCGGCGAGGAAGCCCAGAACAGCAACGGCAACGAGATCCGCGGCAGCCGCCACGGTCGGCTACATCATCGACGACGTGTGGACGGTCCGGGGCATCATGGACGTCCGGTACGTGGCCGCCAACGACTACGCGTCGAGCGCCGCCCTCTACGACGGCGGCCGCTTCAAGATCGCGGTCGGGCCGGGGGTCACGTGGACGCTACAGCCGGACGTTCGCGGTCGACGCCAGCGTCCGCTGGTTCTACCTCGACGCCGAGCGCAGCCCCACCTTCCCGCTCGGCGCGACCATCAACGGCGTGCACGCGGACATGCGCGTGGTCTACCGCTTCTAGCCTGGCCAGGGGATGACAATGGACAATGCGAGGCAGACTCGGCGTCCGTGGCGGTCGTGGAGCGGTCATCGCGCTCGTCCTGATCGGCCTGGCCCTGGTGCAGGCCTGCGGCAAGAGCGGGAGCAGCACCGGCCCCAGCACGACCTCGTCTTTCCAGCTGAAGCTCGCGCCGGGCCGGCGGCGCCCTGCTCCCCGCGGGCTGCACCGGGGCACCTTCACGGTGATTGGACCCGGCAGCAAGGTCCTGGCGACCGGCAACTTCGGGCCGGACGGGCAGATCTCCCTGTCACTGCCCGGTCGGCCAGACGGTACACGATCACGGTCACGGTCTTCTGCCCGGACGGCCAGCTCACCGGCAGCACCACTCATGCACGTGGTGCCCGGCGGCGTCACCGGCACAGATCGTGATCAACGTCAGCAAGGTGCTGGGCCTCTCGTGCTCGCCCTCGACCGTCGCCCCGAACCAGGAATCCACCTGCACCTGCAACGCGCAGCGCCGCGGGCACCCCCTCCATCACCTGGACGGGACCCGTCAACCCGAAGACCGGCAAGACCGTGAAGTTCAAGGAATCGAACCCGGGCACCTACTCGGTCTCCTGCACCGTCAACGGCATCGACACGCAGTCGACCTCGGTGACCGTGCAGCGCCGCCCGAGGCTGCCGCCGCCGCGCGCCGCCGCCGCCTGCCGCCAGCGACCGGCACGATCGAGATCTTCAACGAGTTCAATCTGCAACTCCGTCGCAAGGGCTTGCCCAGCACAGTGAGTGCAGCTTCTGCGAGATCCACACCCGAGTGATCGGCGTCCCGGAACGACACGGCAGATCGAGAAGGAGCACTCCACCAAGGTCTCAGTGCCGCCTGGCACTCACTCGGTCGAAGGCTCATGCAATCCGAGCTTCGATGGAACCTTCGCCGGAACCCCGTCGTGACCGTCGCCGCTGGGCAGGAGGTGGACGTCCACTTCCTGGCTCTGCGAGGACTGACCGGACTGTGCTCGCTGAGTGAGGCGTCTCTCCGGGAGCGATGGTCTCTCGGGCGGCCCAGCCGGTTGACTCACTCCCCCTGATCCACGGATTCGGTCGCCAGAGGTCGTAGGTCGGGTGTCGCCCGGCAGAAGCCCTCGATCTCGACGACTGAGCGGAGCTCGGGGTCGGTCGTCCGCCGCGATCTGAGCGACAGGTCCACCTCGGTCCATCGACCGTTCACCGCGCCCTGGCGGCAAAGCGCGCGGGCGATGTTGAAGTGGACGATCGGATCGCAGCGCACCCGCGCCGAGCCTCGGCCGGTCTCCACCCTGATCCTTCGGTCCCGCCTTGCGCGTCGTGGAGCGTCACGTGCGACTCGCACACCACCAGCGCGTCGAACATGTGGAGGGCGAAGAGCCGCCCCTGGCCGGTGATCGCCGAGTCGCCCGGGAACGCGTACGGGACCAGCTGGAGCAGCGAGAAGCCCGCGAGGAGCGCGTAGGTCGACCGGGGCTCGAGCCGGCCCTCGATTCTCGGCGAAGCTGGGTCGCTCGGACTCGGTCGAGAACAGCCTCGACAGCGGGAAGATCGTGAGGAGCGCGAACATCAGGCTCGGATAGAAGAAGCCCACGATCGGCCACGACATCGCGTGGAAGAGGGCCAGCTGCAGCGAGGGTCGCCCAGAAGATCCATGGGCGGCGAGCGAGCAGACCGAACACCAGGATGGTCTCCAGCACGACGACGTAGCGCAGGCCGCCGGCACGAGCGCCTCCGGCAGCCACAGGAACTCCCGGCGGTAGAGCGAGGCGCCCGAGAGCCACTCCGGATTGAGCTTGATCGTGCCCGCCCAGAAGTAGAACAGGATGATCAGGTACTGGAGCGCCCGCCGCTTGGCCGGGAACAGGAGGAAGGCGAGCGCCACGAAGAAGGCCATGTAGTGCTGGTTCAGGCGGAGCCGGTAGTCCTGAGCGATGATCAGGACCTTCACCAGCTCGAGGGCCAGCAGCACGAGGTATCCCGCCGGCGCCGTCCAGCGGCGCGTGAACAGGAGCAGCGCCGCCACCGCCACCGTGAGGTATCCCCAGAGCAGCGCGTCCACACCCTGCCGGCCCCAGCACCCGGGCGAGGTGGCAGTCCTCGAAGAACGGCCAGCAGATGGGCACGCCGCCCGCCGAGAGGATGCGGCGAAGCGTCCCGCCGCGCTGCCAGTGGAAGAACGTCAGGACGTGGACGAACGCCAGCGCGCATCCGTAGACGCGGAGGATCGGATCGGCCGAGATCTCCTCGACGTTGCGCCGGAAGAAGCGAGCAACCGCACCCATCAGCCGCGGTCGCCCGAGGCCGGAGCGTGGCTCCGGCTGGCCGTCACGCCCCGCGGAGGCGGGGGTCGAGGGCGTCGCGGAGGCCGTCGCCGAGGAGGTTGAAGCCGAGCACGGCCAGCATGATGGCGAGGCCCGGGATCGTCGTGATGTGGGGCGTGATCAGGAGGAAGTCGCGCCCCGTCGCCACCATCAGCCCCCAGGACGGCGTCGGCGGCTGGACGCCGAGCCCGAGGAACGACAGCGCCGCCTCGACCAGGATCGCGTTGGCCATGAAGAGGGTGCCGTACACGATCACGGTCGGCAGGATGTTCGGCAGGATGTGGCGGACCACCAGCGCCAGGCCCGCCGGCGCCGAGCGCCCGCGCCGCCCGCACGTACTCGGTCTCGCTGAGCGCGAGGACGGCGCCCCGGACGATCCGGGTGACGGGCGGGGTGCCCCAGATGCCCACCGCGATCGTGGTGTTGAGCGCGCCCGGCCCGAGGGCCGAGACGACGGCGATCGCGAGCAGCAGGTAGGGAAAGGCCAGGAGCACCTCGACCCCCCGCATGATCGCCGCGTCCACCCAGCCGCCCAGGAAGCCGGCCAGGCTCCCGAGGACGAGCCCCACGCCCACCGCGATCCCGACCGACACCAGGCCCACGACGAGGGCGACCCGCGCGCCGTAGATCACGCGCGAGAGGATGTCGCGCCCGAACTCGTCCGCCCCGAGCACGTACTTGCCCCCCGGGCGGGCGCGCTTCTCGAAGAGAGTCTGCTTCGACGGATCGTGGGGCGCGAGCCACGTCGCGAAGGTCGCCGAGGTGACGAGCGCCAGGACGATCACGAGACCGACCAGCGCCAGGCGGTTCCGCCGGAACCGGCGCCACGCGTCCCCGACGAGCGTGTCGGCTCGCTCGGCGACCGGCGCCAGCGTCTCGACGGCGGTGCTCACCGGCGCTCCCCCCGCCCCCCGTGGTCGGTCATCCGAGCATCCAGTGGCCGCCGTCGACGCTGATCGTCTGGCCGGTGACGTAGCGGGCGTCGTCGGAGGCGAAGAAGACGACGGCCCGCGCGATGTCCTCCGGCTCGCCGAGGCGCCGGAGGGCGATCGAGTCGAGGAGGCGCCGCTGGCCGGCCTCGCCCATCGCCTGCCACTGCCGCTCGCTCGCCGGGTTGGACCGGACGAACCCCGGCGCCACGCAGTTGACGCGGATCCCGAACTCGCCGAGCTCCCGCGCCGTCTGCCGGGTGAACCCGATCAGCCCGGCCTTGGCGCTCGCGTACGCCTGGATGCCCGTGAGGCTGTAGGAGCGCCCCGCCCCCGACGAGATGTTCACGATGCTGCCCTGGCGCCGCGCCTTCATGGGCGGCGCGACCGCCCGGGTGAAGTGGAACGCGCCGTCGAGGTTGACCGCGAAGATGGCGCGCCACGCCTCTCCGGAGACCTCCTCCACGGGACGCATGGTCTGACCGGCGACCCCGCCGGCGCAGTTGACGAGGACGTCCACGCGCCCCTCGGCGGCGACGAGCTCGTCCACGAGCTCGGAGACCCGCCGCGGGTCGGTCACGTCCACGACGGCCACGCGGCACGGGCCCTCGGCGCGCTCGCCCACCGCACGCCGCGTCTCGGAGAGCTCCCGCTCGAGCACGTCGCACGCCCAGACGGAGGCGCCCTCGCGCGCGAGCTCCACCGCGATCGCGCGGCCGATGCCGTGCGCCGCGCCGGTCACGATCGCCACCTCGCCGAGCAGCCTGCGGGCTCCCATGTCCCCTACCCCTGCCGCGAGACTCGCGGGTCGAGCGCGCCGTACGAGAGATCCACGAGCAGGTTGATCACGACGAACGCCATCGCGAACAGGAGCACCGCGCCCTGGAGGAGGATGTAGTCCCGGGCGAAGATCGCCTTGACCATGAGCCGCCCGAGGCCCGGCCAGGCGAAGACGGTCTCCGTCAGGACCGCGCCGCCCATCAGCTGGCCGGCCTGCAAGCCGAGCAGCGTCAGGATGGGGATCGCCGCGTTGCGGAGCGCGTGCTTGACCACGACGAGCCGCTCCTGCACGCCCTTGGCGCGGGCGGTCCGGACGTAGTCCTCGCGCAGGACCTCGAGCACGCTCGAGCGCGTCATGCGGGCGATCATCGCGATCGACGGGAGCGCGAGGGTCACCGCCGGCAGAACGAGGTGGGCCGGCGAGCCGACGCCGCCGACCGGCAGCCATGGCAGCCAGAACGCAAAGATGACGATCAGCACCAGCCCGGTCCAGAACACCGGCATGGACAGACCGAACAGCGAGGACAGCCGCGAGAGGGCGTCGAACATGGAGTTGGGCCAGACCGCCGACACGATCCCCGTGGCGACGCCCAGGAGGGCCGCCAGCACCAGCGCCACCGTCCCGAGCTGGACCGTCGCCGGCCACGCGTCGGCGAGCTCGTCCACGACCGGCCGGTTCTGCTGGATGGATCGCCCGAGGTCCCCGGTCACGACCTGCCCCAGGTACCGCACGTAGCGCACGGCCAGGGGCCGGTCGAGACCGAGATGCTCGCGGAACCGGGCGACGTTCTCCTTGGTGGCCGCGTCGCCCAGCATGAGGGCCACGGGATCACCGGGGATGAGATCCGAGTGTCAGCATGACCACGAAGAGCACCCCGAGCAGCACCGGGATGGTCAGCAGCAGACGGCGGATGATGAAGATCAGCATCGATCGGTCAGAGCGGGCACGACCGCGGGCCCTGGATCACCCGCGGTCGCGCCCGATCCCGATCGGCGTGCGACTACTTGTCGAGCCAGGTCTTCCAGAGGCCGAGGTTGTACTCGACCGGGTGGATGACGTAACCCTTGACGTTGAACTTGGTGATGACGATCTCCTTCGTGTTGTAGATGGGCACCCAGGTGGGATCCTTCGCCAGGATGTCCTGGACCTCGCCGTAGAGCTTCTCCCGCTCGGTCTGGTTCAGGCTCCGCCGCGCCGCTTCGAGCAAGCTGGTCGACCTCGGGGTTGTTGAAGTGCGTGCGGTTCCAGCCTACGGGCTTCACCTGCTTGCGAGTGGAACTGCGTGAAACAGCGAGTAGTCGGCGTCGGCGTTGGTCGTCGCCCAGCCGAACGTCCAGTTGTGCCGGCTGAACTCCGGCTGGTTCGTACTCGTTGAAGACCGTCGCCCACTCCCGGAACTCGACCTTGGCGTCGACCCCGATTTCCTTCCACATCTGCTGGACGGCCTCGGTGATCTCGCCGTCCTTCGGGTAGCGGCCGCGCTGGGCGAGCCAGTTCAGCGTGAGCTTCTGCCCGCCCTTCTGGAGGATGCCGTCCGGACCCGGCGTCCAGCCGGCCTGGGCCAGCAGCGCCTTCGCCTTGGCGCGGTCGAAGGGGTAGAGCTGGTCGAACTGCATGTCCTTGTACCCGAAGACGCCGGGCGAGATGACGGACTTCGGGGCCACACCCAGGCCCTCGACGATGTTGTCGATGATCGCCTTACGGTCCACCGCCTGGATCAGCGCCTGGCGCACCCGGACGTCGTCGAGCGGCGGCAAGCTTGTTGTTCAGACCCGACGTAGACGACACGCAGGCCCGGCGTCTCGTGCACCGTGTACTTCGCGTCCTTCTTGGAAGGTTGGGAGCTGCGCCGGCGACGGGAACATGACCATGTCGGCGTCGCCGGTCTGGAGCGCGATCATCCGCGCCCCTTCCTCCGGCACCACCTTGAAGATCACGCGGTCGAGCAGCGCCTTCTCGCCCCAGTAGTCGGGGTTCCGCTCGATGATCACGTGCGTGTTCGTCTTCCACTCGACGAACTTGAACGGCCCCGTCCCGACCGGGCGCGCGCAGGAACCCGTCCCCCAGCTTCTGGACGGCGGTCGGCGAGACGATCGACACGTACAGCATCGACATCGTCCGGAGGATCGGACCGTAGGGCTCCTTGGTGACGATGTCGACGGTCAGGTCGTCGACGACCTCGGCGCCGGCGATGGGGCCGGCGAGGCTCGCCCAGCGCGCGGGCGGCGTGCTCTTGAACGCGCGCTCGAACGTGAACTTGACCGCGGCCGCGTTGAAGGGCGTGCCGTCGTGGAACTTCACGCCGGGCCGGAGCTTGAAGCGGACCTTGGTCGGGTTCATCACCTCGTAGCTCGTGGCGAGGCGCGGCTGGATCGTCATCTTCTCGTCGAGATAGATGAGGGGCTCCAGGATGTTGTAGTAGACCCAGGCGCCGGGGGCGGTGGTCTCGGTGTGGGGGTCGAGCGACACCGGGTCGGTCGGCCGGACGATCGTCAGCGTGCCGCCCCGCTTCTGGGCGTCGGCCGGCGCCGCGAGGGCGATGAGCCCGACCACGAGAGCGCCCGCCAGGACGGCTCGAATCCCGAGCGACAGCCTCCTCCACTTATGCATCGACATGTCTCCTTTCAGCCCGGCCGGCGCGCCTCGGGCCTGCGGCTGATCGAACGGCCTTCAGCCTGTGGCGGGACGCGGCGGACTCGGTCTGGCTACGGATCGAAGGCATCGATCACCCCGGCCGCCTCCTCCAGGGCGTGCACGACACGATTGCGCTCCCGGACGAGCGCGGCGGCAGCGAAGCGGAACTCGTCGGACGACGGATCCAGGCCGGACAGCTCGCGGGCCCGCTGGAGTCCGGCGAGCGGCGGCACGGGGATCGCGAGGTCGTGGTGGAATCGGTCGCCGGTCGTGTAGAAGAGCGGGATCAGGACCCGCGACAGCGCGCTCATGGCGCGGTTGGCGTCCTCCACGCGGGCCGGATCCGCGTGCCCGCCGGCGGTGAGGGCGTCGAGCGCCCCGACGAACGCCTCGGTCCGCTCGGCCAGGTGCCGGGCCGCCGCCGCGGCCGGCGCGGCGTCCCACCGGGCGCCGGAGGAGGCGAGCTCCTCCACGGTCGACGCGATGGCACGCGCGAAGCGCGCATGATCCAGCGGAAGCAGCGCCCCGCCGACGAGGCGCAGCGCGGCCGCCACGTACACGCGCGTGTCGAGCGCGAGGACGTCGGCGTCGATCTTGTCGATCGTGTCCTCACGCGTGTGCCACCACCAGGGAAAGCCCGCCGTGCCGAAGAGGCGCTCCATCCACCGGGAGAGGTCGGTGTCCTGGCGGGGGATGCCCGACAGCGACATCAGGGCGGACGGGATCCCGATCCCCCAGAACGACTGGTCGCCCGCGCGCGGGAAGCGACGGGCCCGCGGGGTCTGGCCGGTGACGTCGTGCACCACCCCCTCGACGAAGCTCTGGGCCTCCTCGGTCGCGTGAACGACCGAGTAGTCGGTGGCGCCGCGGGCGCCCGTCGAGTCGATGTTCAGGTGCACCGCGCACCGTCGGTGAAGCTCCAGCCACGCGTGGTCCGCGTACCACGTGGAGCCGGCGTAGCGCCCGTGGGAGTGCCCGGACCAGAAGGCGAGGCGGAGCCCCCGCCGGAGCGCGCTCCGCCGCGTCGCCAGGAGGCGCGCGACCTCGAGCATCGTCGCGTTCGCGGTCCCGTTGTCCATGGCGCCGTAGTGCCAGCCGTCCACGTGCCCGGAGAAGAGGACGAAGCGGTCCTCGGCGGTCCCGTCGAGGTGCGCCGTCAGGTGCGGGATCGGCGACCAGCCCGTGCGCACCCGGGTCATCAGGCGCACGCGGCCACGGCCTTCCTGGATCAGCTTGCGAATGCGCTCCCCGTCGACCCGGCGGACCGACAGGCACGGGGTGCGCGGGATCCGCCAGGCGGTGTCCGGCTCGGGCGTCCCCCAGATCGTGGTCACGATCATGTTGTGGAGGTGGTCGCGGTTGACGAAGATCTGCCCGACCGTCCCCGCCTCCTGCGCGGCCCACGCCTTGCCCGGCGTCGCCAGGCTGTCGAAGAGCGCGATCTTGCCGGCCGCGCCCGCGCGCGCGAAGTCCGCCGGGGTCCCGTCTCCGACGTCGACCACCTCGGCGTCGAGGCCCGTCGGTCGAGGGCGAGAAGGCGTGCGTGAGTCCCTCGATCACGGCGCCGTCCGGCAGGACGACGCGGCCCTCCTGCGGCAGGCTGATGAAGGCCTCGATCTCGCGCCGCTCCACGGCATAGCCGTAGCTCTTGAGCGCCCGCTCGATGTGGTCGTAGGCCTGCGCCTCGCCCGGCGTCCCCGACTCCCGCTCCCAGGCGGCGAACGCGCGCGCGTGCGCCATCAGCCCCTCCGCCGACACGGCCGGCAGGAGCTCCGCCTCCCGCGGATCCCGGTAGCGCCAGTACGGGGTCAGACTTTGACTTCTAGACATTTACGCGCCGCGCCAGTCCAAATGTCCGGAAGTCAAAGTCTGACCCCGACCAGCTCGTCGAGGTTCGCCCACGCCATCGGGCGGCGGCCGGTCTCGATCTCCCCGATCATCGCGAGCAGCCGGCGGGTCAGCGGGGCCGGGAGGCCGTGGCGTCCCGCCCGCTCGAGCGTCGCGCCGAGGTGGGCCTCGACCTCGGTCTTCCGCTTCCGGACGACCAGGTCGCGCCAGATGCCGGTCTTGGTCTTCGTGTGGCCCCGGTAGAAGGCCGCGATCGCCGCCATCGCGCGGGCGACGGCCGCCGCGTCCCCCTGACGCCCGGCTCGGTACCACGCCGGATCGAACTCGTCGAACGCCTCGAGCCGCACGCCCTCCGCCTCGGCCACGCCGATTCCCTCGGCCACCAGCGCCACCAGCATCCGCTGGATCTCGGGCGAGCGCTCGACGACCTCGTAGACGTGGGCGTCGACCAGCGCGGTGGCGACCAAGAGCGCCGCGTAGACGTGCTTCGCCCACTTGAAGCCCGCGATGTTGCCGGTGACCTGGACCGGCGTGACCACGCCGAGGAGCTCCGCCAGCTCCTTCACCCTCGGCGAGAGCTCTCCGTCCAGCTCGCCGATCGCGAACGTCCCCACGCCCCCGTGCTGGATCCGCCCGGGCGCCACCCAGTCCGCCGCCCAGTTCACGAGGCAGCCGACGGTGCGCCGGGCGCCTACCCGCCCCGCGATGAGGGGCTCGTTGAGCCCGTTCTGGAGCGACACCACGACGCCGTGCGGGACCAGCCGCGGCGCGATGACGTCGAGGGCGGCCGCGGTGTGCTGCGCCTTGACGGCCAGCAGCACGAGATCGAGCGCGTCCGGAACGCCGTCAGGAGTGACCGCGCGGACCGGCACGGTCCAGGCCCCGTCCGGCGTGGCGATCGTGAGCCCGCCGGCATTGATGGCGGCGACGTGGTCCGCCGCCTGATCCACGAGGAGCGTGTCGTGCCCGGCGCGCGCCAGCGCCGCCCCGGTCACGCCGCCGATCGCGCCCGCGCCGACGACCGTCACGGTCATGCGGCCCTAGTTACCACAGCGCCCGAAGGGCGTCAACGCGACGGGGCTGTCGGCATATAATCGGCGAGGGCCTCGTCGGCTGGGGCCGAGCGTTCCGATACCACACTCGAGACAGGAGATTCCGATGAAGCTGGTTCGCTACTCCGTGCGCGGCTCGTCCCCTCGCCTCGGCGCCCTCGTCGGAGACCGGGTCCGCTGCCTGGGCGAGACGTACCATCGCTACCTCGCGGGCCGCGGGGTCGTCCGGGCGGGCGAGCTGGCCCACGCGCTGTTCCCGCCCAGCGCCCGCGACTTCCTCCGCGCGGGTGCGGCCGCCGAGGACGCGCTCCGCGCGATGGAGGAGCGGACCCGGTCCGGCCAGCTCGAGTGGATGACCCACCCCCTCGGCGAGGTACACCTCCACGCGCCGATCCACGACCCCGAGAAGTTCATCTGCATCGGGCTCAACTACATCGACCACGCCGAGGAGACCAAGAGCCCTATTCCCAAGGAGCCTCCGGTCTTCGCCAAGTTCCCGAACGCGATCGTGGACGCGGCGGCGCCGATCGTCCGCCCCAAGGGGTGCGAGAAGCTCGACTACGAGGTCGAGCTCGGGTTCGTGATGGGACGCGAGGCGCGGGACGTCCCCGCCGAGCGCGCGCTCGACTACATCTGGGGCTATGTGGTGGTCAACGACGTGAGCGCGCGGGACTTCCAGATGGTCACCTCTCAGTGGATGGCCGGCAAGGCCTGCGACAGCTTCGCCCCCATGGGCCCCTGGATCGCCGACCGGACCGAGGTTCCCGACCCGCACGCCCTCGAGCTCCGCACCTGGGTGAACGGGACCAAGCTCCAGGACGGACACTCGAAGAACCTCATCTACAACATCAACTACCTCGTCGCGTTCCTGTCCGCGAAGATGACCCTCCTCCCTGGCGACCTCGTCATCACGGGAACCCCCGCCGGCGTCGGCTTCACGCGAAAGCCCCCGATCCTCCTCAAGGGCGGCGACCGGGTGCGCATGGAGATCACTGGGCTCGGCACGCTGGACAACCCCGTCGTCGAGGCCTGAGCCAAGGGTCCCCGGCAGTCCTCGGCGGTAGTGGCACGGCGGGTGCACCTCCGACGTGCCCATGGGCGCGAGCTTGCGCGCCGTGGGGGCTTCGAAGCATCGAACAGTGGCCATAACTCACTGTCGATGTTGACTTTTATCGCCGACCTCGAGGAGCGGACGCAAGTCGAGTCAGCCGTCGCTTATCGCGCTGCCAGTGCCAATCCTGGCGGACCGGTGCCGCGGCGTGAGCCGATTCGCCGGTCCCAGGACCATGCCAGGCGCCCCGGCCCTCGGAGGGAGGACCCGGCGAGCGGTGGCCCTGCTCCTGACCGTCTGGCTCGGCCTCTTCCTGCTCTTGCCCGGGTCCGCCCTCGCCACGTCCCTCCGATTCTTCGGGAACGGCGTGGGCGACATCGACCGCGTCAAGATCCCGATCGACGATGCCAGCACGACCCGGCGAGCCGACGTCGGAGCGAGCGACTTCACCCTCGAGTGGTGGATGCGCGCCGCTTCCCGGGGAGAACCGGCCAACGACGACGGCTGCGACACGAACGACGGCTGGATCACCGGCAACATCGTCTTCGACCGCGACGTCTTCGGCAACGGGGACCACGGGACTACGGCGTGTCCCTGTGCAGGGCGGGCGCGTCGCCTTCGGGGTCGGCGTCGGCAGCAACGGCAACACGATCTGCGGAACCACCGACGTGACCGACGGCGCGTGGCACCACGTGGCGGTCACGCGGCGCTTCTCGGACGGGCGGCTGCGGTGTACGTCGACGGGAGTCCTCGACGCGGACGGTCCCGGCAGGCCTACCGGGACGGCGAGCTACCGGAATGGCCGGACGACGTCGTACCCGAACTCCGACCCGTTCCTGGTCATCGGCGCCGAGAAGCACGACGCCGGCACCGGCCTTCCCGTCCTACAGCGGGTGGATCGACGAGATCCGGCTCTCCACCGTCTTGCGATACACGGGCGCGGCTTCACTCGCGCCGTTCAGTCCCTTCACGACGCGACGGCAACACCGCCGCCCTCTATCACCTCGACGAAGGCGCCGGCAACGTCGTCGGGGACGCCTCGGGCGGCGAACAGCCACGGCACCCGGCTGCTACGGGGGCAGTCCCGCCGGGCCCGGAGTGGTCGAGCGACGGCGCCGCCGCTGACACCGCCCGGCGCGCCACGCTCGAGCAGGTCGATCTCGGGCCTGGCGCGGCCGGTGGCGATCGCGAACGCGGGCGACGGGCGGCTCTTCGTCGTGGAGGCGGACGGCCGGATCCTCGCCTACGAGGTGACCGAGGACGGCCCCTTCAACTTCCTGGGCACGTTCCTCGATATCCAGGACCGAGTCCTCTGCTCGCGGGGAGCGCGGGCTCCTCGGTCTGGCCTTCCACCCGAACTACGCGGACGAACCGCTACTTCTACGTCTACTACACGGCGCAACGCGCCGACGGCGACCTCGTCGATCGCCCGCTTCCGGCGCCCCCGACCGGCCGCCTCCGAACAGTGGCGTCGATCCGAGCACCGAGAGTATCCTCCTGACCATCGACGCACTCGGCGTACAGCAACCACAACGGCGGCGGGCTGGCCTTCGGCCCCGATGGCTACCTGTACGTGGCCGTCGGTGACGGCGGGGGCGGCGGGGATCCCCTCCAGAGCGGCCAGAACCTCGGCGACGCTCCTGGGCAAGGTTCTCCGCCTGGCCGTCGATCGTCTCCGGTGGCCCGGCGCCCTACTACACGATCCCGCCGAACAACCCGTTCGTCGGCACGCCGGCGACCCGCTCGACGAGATCTGGGCGTGGGGGCTCCGCAACCCCTGGCGCATCGCGTTCGACCGCCTGACGGGCGACCTCTTCATCGCCGACGTCGGCCAGGGCAAGCGCGAGGAGGTGAACTTCCAGCCTCGCCGGCAGCGCCGGCGGCGAGAACTACGGCTGGCCGCGCATGGAAGGAACCGCCTGCTACGGCCCGCCGGGCTGCCAGACCGCCGGAGCCTCGTCCCGCCCATCCTCGATTACGGGCATGGTGAGGGCTGCTCGGTCACCGGCGGGTATCGCTACCGCGGCTCGCAAGTTCCCGACCCTCCATGGCGCGTACCTGTTCGGCGACTTCTGCAGCGGGACGATCTGGGTCGGCGTCCAGGGGTCCGGCGGGACCTGGAGCCGGGCCGAGCTCCTCGACTACGGCCCTGAGCATCACGCACCTTCGGCGAGGACGCGGACGGTGAGCTCTACGTCGCCCACATCGGCGGGACCGTCCATCGCATCGCCCAGGTGCGGCCGCGCCTCACGGTCACCGGGCGGGCGCCGGGACCGGGACGGTGAGCGGCCCCGGAGGCCTCGACTGCGGGCAAATCTGCAGCGTCGAGTACGAGCCGGGCCAGACCGTCACGCTCACGGCGACCGTCCCCGCGAGTACCTTGTTCGCCGGGTGGAGCGGCGCCTGCGTGGGCACCGGTGACTGCGTCGTCGTCATGCACGGCGATCGCGCCGTCACCGCGACCTTGAGATCCGCTTCCGCCCCCCGCGGCGACGCTCGTCTCGCCGAACGGCACCCTCACCGACAACACCCCGACCTACACCTGGAACGCCAGCGACACGGCCACCTGGTACCAGCTCGTCGTCATCGGGCCGTCCGGGACCCTTCTATGCCCTGTGGTACTCCGCCGCCCAAGCGGGCTGCCCCGTCGGGACCGGCACCTGCGCCGTCACGCCGGCCACCGTCCTGCCCAATGCCGCGTACACCTGGCGGATCCAGGGCTGGAGTCCCATCGGCTACGGCCCGTTCAGCGTCGACGAGAGCCTTCACCGTCAACGCGCCGGTGCCGACGACCGCCCCCCGCGGCGACGCTCGTCTCGCCGAACGGCACCCTCACCGACAACACCCCGACCTACACCTGGAACGCCAGCGACACGGCCACCTGGTACCAGCTCGTCGTCATCGGGCCGTCCGGCACCTTCTACGCCCTGTGGTACTCGGCCGCCCAAGCGGGCTGCCCCGTCGGGACCGGCACCTGCGCGGTCACGCCGGCCACCGTCCTGCCCAATGCGGCGTACACCTGGCGGATCCAGGGCTGGAGTCCCATCGGCTACGGCCCGTTCAGCGCCGACGAGGGCCTTCACCGTCAACGCGCCGGTACCGCAACCGCCCCCCGCGGCGACGCTCGTCTCGCCGAACGGCACCCTCACCGACAACACCCCGACCTACACCTGGAACGCCAGCGACACGGCCACCTGGTACCAGCTCGTCGTCATCGGGCCGTCCGGCACCCTCTATGCCCTGTGGTACTCGGCCGCCCAAGCGGGCTGCCCCGTCGGGACCGGCCCCTGCGCGGTCACGCCGGCCACCGTCCTGCCCAATGCCGCGTACACCTGGCGGATCCAGGGCTGGAGTCCCATCGGCTACGGTCCGTTCAGCGTCGACAGGGCCTTCACCGTCAACGCGCCGGTGCCCCAACCGCCCCCCGCGGCGACGCTCGTCTCGCCGAACGGCACCCTCACCGACAACACCCCCACCTACACCTGGAACGCCAGCGACACGGCCACCTGGTACCAGCTCGTCGTCATCGGGCCGTCCGGAACCCTCTATGCCCTGTGGTACTCCGCCGCCCAAGCGGGCTGCCCCGTCGGGACCGGCACCTGCGCCGTCACGCCGGCCACCGTCCTGCCCAATGCCGCGTACACCTGGCGGATCCAGGGCTGGAGTCCCATCGGCTACGGCCCGTTCAGCGCCGACAGGGCCCTTCACCGTCAACGCGCCGGTGCCCGCAACCGCCCCCCGCGGCGACGCTCGTCTCGCCGAACGGCACCCTCACCGACAACACCCCCACCTACACCTGGAACGCCAGCGACACGGCCACCTGGTACCAGCTCGTCGTCATCGGGCCGTCCGGAACCCTCTATGCCCTGTGGTACTCCGCCGCCCAAGCGGGCTGCCCCGTCGGGACCGGCACCTGCGCCGTCACGCCGGCCACCGTCCTGCCCAATGCCGCGTACACCTGGCGGATCCAGGGCTGGAGTCCCATCGGCTACGGCCCGTTCAGCGCCGACGGGCCCTTCATCGTCAACGCGCCGGTGCCCATCTGACATCGGAGGCTCTCCGCGCGAGATCGGCCGGGATCTGGTAATTGCGAAGGTGAATCGCGCTGGCGCTCAGGGCCCGCGTCGGTCACCCTGTACCGCGAGGCCCTGGCGGCGGTGGCGGCCTCGGGGTCCAGACCACGGCCACGCTCTGGATCCTCGACGCTCGACTGAGCGCCGCCGACACGAGAGCCGGAGCTACGCGCCGAGCTCCACCAGCAGCCGGGCCGTCGTGCGGACGCCCTGATAGAGATGGTCCAGCCGGATGTGCTCGTTGGGGCTGTGCTGCCGGTTGTTGGCGTTCGCGTACGGGACGACGATCGTCGGCAACCGCAAGAGGTCCGTGAACGCCCAGAGCGGCACGCTGCCGCCCGCGGTCGGCACGACGACCGCCGGCTGGCCGTCGTGGGCCCGCTCGACGATCTCCACGATCCGGCGCGAGATCGGCAGGTCGGTCGGCGTCTTCGCGGGGTCGTAGCCGTGGTGCTCGACGATGCGGATCGCCCGGCCCCGCAGCTCGTCCGGCAGCGGCGCGTCCGGTGACTCGAGGACCACGAAGCCCTGGGCCCGGATGTGCTCGACGACCCGCCGGTACACGGCGTCCGCCCGCTGGTGCTTCACCAGGCGCAGATCGAGGGCGACCGTCGCCCGGTGCGGGATGATCGTGTTCGCCTCCTCTCCGACGGCACCGGCCCGGAGCCCCCGGATCGTGAGCGTCGGCCGGAACATCAGACGCTCCAGGTAGTCTCCGGGGAGCCGGACACCGAGCTCCCGCTCCAGCGCGGGCCGGTCCAGTGGAATCCGTCCGAGCAGCTCGCGCTCGGCGGCGGTCGGCGGGGTCGCATCGGCGCCCAGGCCCTCGATGAGCGGTGTCCCGTCCGGCGCCGCCATCGAGGCGAGCAGCCCCGTCAGGATCCACGCCGGATTCGGCACGCTGAAGTTGCCGGAATGGACGTCGCGGCGGGCGGCCTCGAGCTCGAGGGTGAGCGCGAGAATGCCGCGCGCGCCGAACACGACGGTCGGCCGCTCGCTGGCATCCTTCGGCCCGTCCGTGACGAGGACGAGGTCCGCCGCCAGAAGGTCCCGATGCGACTCGACGAAGCCGCCGAAGCCCGGGCTCCCGATCTCCTCCTCGCCCTCGAGGACGAGCTTGAGGTTGACCCGCGGCGCCACGCCCAGCGCGTCCATGAGGTCCAGAGCCTCCAGGTGCGCCCAGATCGGACCCTTGTCGTCGGAGGCTCCACGCGCGTAGAGCCGATGGGCGGGCAGCGCGTCGTCCGGCACCGCGTCGGCCGCGACGATCGGAGCGCCCTCCTCCGCCAGCCCCGGGCGGAGGACCGGCTCGAAGGGCGACGGCTGGAGCCATCCCGCCGGCGGCGCGGGCTTCGTGTCGAAGTGGCAGTAGATCAGGAGGGTCCGCGACGCCCCGGGAACCCGCCGCTCGCCGAACACGACCGGGTTGCCGCCGGTCTCGAGCACGCGCGCCTCGAAGCCCGCGGCTCTCCATCGCGCGCGCCAGCCACTCCGCGCCGACCCGGACTCGCTCCGGCTGCTGGCTGACGGTGTCGACCCGGAGACACGCGACGAAGCGCTCGAAGATCGCCCGCTGGCGGGTGCGGAGGGCGCGGTCGAAGGCCGTCCAGTCCACGTCCGGCATGGCCGTCCTCTGCGATCGCCGGGCGAGCGCTAGCGGCGGCGCCCGCGGACGAGCTCGGCGATGAGGCGGATGTGCTCGGGCGTCGAGCCGCAGCAGGCGCCGACGATGGTGGCGCCCGCGTCGAGGAGAGCCGGATACTCCCGCGCCATGGCCTCCGGGCCGAGCTCGTACGTGACCTGATCGCCCGTCGTCACCGGGAGTCCCGCGTTCGGGTAGGCGACGAGCGGCACCTCGGTCACCGCCCGCATCTCCCGCACGATGACGGTGGCACGATCCGGTCCCCGGCCGCAGTTCATCCCGACGACATCGGCCCCGGCCGCGAGCAGGTTCTTTGCCACTTCCGCGGGGCTCTCGCCCCACATCGTCCGGTCGCGGTCGTGCAGCTCCTCGTACTGGAAGAACATCGTGGCCATGACGGGCAGCCCGGTCGTCCGGCAGGCGCGCACCGCCGCCACCGCCTCCTGCGGGAACATCATCGTCTCGACCGCGAAGAGGTCGACGCCGCCCTCGGCCAGCGCCTCGGCCTGCTCGCGAAACGTCTCGAAGTATTCCTCGTCCGTCGTGTCCCCCAGGGGCTCGTACTCGGCGGGCAACCGGCTGGTCGGGCCGACCGACCCCGCCACGTAGCCATGGGCGGGCGCCGCCGCGCGCACCAGCCGCGCGCCCCGCTCGTTGAGCTCGCGAGTCCGGTCGCCGAGCCCGTACTCGTTCAGCTTGAGCCGCGAGCCCCCGAAGGTGTTGGTCTCGACGAGATCCGAGCCGGCGTCGAAGTAACCCCGGTGGATGTCACGGACGACGTCGGCATGCGTGTCGTTCCAGAGCTCGGGGCAGGCGCCGTTCCCGAGGCCGGCCGCGAAGAGCATCGTGCCGTAGCCGCCGTCGAACACGAGCCGCTCGCCGGCCCGCGCGCGCGCGAGCCACTCCCGGCCCCGACTTGCGCTCATCCCGCGCCCTCCCCTAGCCGGACGACGCCACCGGGGCGGCCGACAGCTCCTTGGCCCGCACGACCGCCAGGGTCGCGTCGCGGGCATGGCCATCCGCCCCGATCTCGTTGGCGAAGGCCGAGCTGACCGGGGCGCCGCCGACCATGACCTTCACGCGCTCCCGCAGCCCCGCGCGGGCGAGGGCGTCGATGGTCCGCTTCATCGCCGGCATCGTGGTCGTCATCAGGGCCGAGATGCCCACGATGGTGGCGCCGTGCTCCTCGACCGCCGCGCAGAACTTCTCGGGCGAGACGTCCCGGCCGAGGTTCACCACCTTGAAGCCCGCCCCCTCCAGCATCATGGCGACCAGGTTCTTGCCGATGTCGTGGAGGTCCCCCTGCGCCGTCCCGATCACGACCGTGCCGAGGTACTCCGAGCTCGCGGCGGCGGTCAGGAGCGGCTTCAGGAGGTCGAGCCCGGCGTACATGGCCCGGGCCGAGAGCAGCACCTGGGGCACGTAGTACTCGTTCCGGCGGAACTTCTCGCCGACGACGTCCATCCCGGGGATGAGCCCCTTGAAGATGATCTGCTTGGGATCGAGCCCACGGTCGAGCCCGGCCCGCGTCATCTGCCCGACCGTCTCGCGGTCGCCCAGGATGAGCGCGCGCGAGATCCTCGGGTAGTCGTAGCCGGCGTCGTCGGGAGTCGTCATCGCTCCGGGTTGTATCACGAGGGGTAGACCGACACAAGCTTCCGGACCCCTTCCGGCGCACGCGGCGCCGGCCGAATCCGCGCGGGGACGCTACCCCGGAGGCTCGTGGGCGAGGAGGTCCATCGGCCGCGCCTGGCGGGCGCAGCGGTCCGGGTCCGTGCACTCGAGCGCCGGCTCCGCGTGGACGACGACGGTCGCCCCCGGGATCGTCGCCGCGATCTCCTTCTCCACGTGATCCACGAGGTCGTGCGCCTCGCCGAGCGGCAGGTGCCGGCAGGCCACGATCGTGAAGTCGACGTGGCGCTGGGAGCCGGAGCGCCGCGTCCGGAGGTGGCGGTGGTCGACGACGAAGCGGTGGCGATGGATCACTTCCTCGATGGCTCGCTGCTCGACCTCCGGCAGGGCCGCATCCATCAGGTCGTTGATCGAGCGCACGAGGAGCCGGTAGGCCGAGCCCAGGATGACGCACGCCACCCCGATCCCGATGAGCGCGTCGAAGACGCCGGAGCCGGTCGCCCACAGCAGGGCGAGCCCGACGAGCACGCCGGCGTTGGTCCAGACGTCCGTCTGGTAGTGCAGCGCGTCGGCCATGAGGACGACCGAGTCCGTGTCCCGACCGACGCGGCGAAGGTGCCGCGCGATCAGCCAGCTGGCCACGGTCGCGACGAGCATGACCGCGATCCCCCACTCGGCGTGCTCGGGCCGAGCCCCCCGGAGCAGCCGGCGGACGGCCTCCACCAGCAGCCAGCCGCCCACCACCGCGATGACGGCCGTCTGCAGGAGCCCGGCGAGATTCTCCGCCTTGCCATGCCCGAAGGGGTGACCCTCGTCGGCGGGTGAGTCGGCGATCCGGATTGATACGAGGTTGAAGCTCGAGATCACCACGTCGAACAGGGAGTCGGCCGCGGCCGACAGGAGACCGATCGAGTTGGTCGCGAGCCCGACCCCGAGCTTTCCGAGGGCCAGTAGGGCCGCCGCGATGACGGCCACTCGCTCCGCGCGGATCTTCGGAGAGACCGGCGCCGCCACGGCGCTCATGTGGCGATCTTAGCAGGGCGCCGGAAGAGCCGCCCGAGGCGCGGTCGGCGGCTAGGCGACTCCTCAGCGGCGCGCGGCCCGCCAGGACTCCGCGAGCTCCACGAGGCTCCCGACGACGACGTCGGCCTGCCCGGGCTCCCGGCGGTCGCCTGACGCATCGACCCAGACGGTGGCCATCCCCGCCGCGCGGCCGCCGGCGATGTCGGTCGTCAGGCTGTCGCCCACCATCGCCGCTTCCGGGGGCCGGCACCCGAGACGCTCGAGGGCCATCTCGAAGATCGGAGCGTGGGGTTTGCCCACCACGACGGGGCGCGCCCCACCCGCAACCGCCACGGCCTCCGCCAGGGCGCCGCAGCCGGGATCGAACTCCCCGGGGGCCACCGGAAGGCGGGCGTCGAGATTCACCGTGAACAGGGTCGCCCCCGCCGCCACGGCCCGTGACGCCGCGCGCAGCCGCGCGAAGTCGAACGCGGGGTCGTTCCCCACCGCGACGGCCCGCGCCTCGCGCCAGTCGTCGAAGCCGACCACCCGATGGCCGGACGCCTCGAGCACGTCATTCATCTCGCGGGTGCCGAGCGGGAGAACCGCCGTCGGGCCCATGCGTCGCCGGATGGTCTCACCCAGGAGATCGAGGGCCGCCAGCACGTCGCCCGGGCCTGCCGGAATGCCCAGCCGCGTGAGGCGCGCCGCGATCTGGGCCGCGCGCTCCCGCGAGCTGTTGGTCACGAACACCACGCCACGGCCCTCGCCACGCAGGGCCTCCACCAGGTCCCGGGCGCCGGGCAGCAGCGTCGGCCCCGCCCAGATGCACCCGTCGAGATCGAAGCCGAAGCCGCGAAGCGCCGACAGCTCCATCGGGTTCAGGCCCCTTCGCGCGGCGGAAGGAAGCAGAGACCCTGGCTCTGGACGCCCAAGGCCGTGTTGAACTTCGCGCGAAAGTGCTCGATGGCGATCGTCGCGGCCAGCTCGACGATCTGGGGGGTCGTGAAGTGCCGCTGCAAGAGCGCGAACTCCGCGTCGGTCACGGCCGTCGGCGTCCGGGCCACCGCCTCCGCGAATCCGAGCGCCGCCCGCTCCGGCTCGGCGAAGAGCGGACTCTCCCGGAAGCGGTTTACTGCGGCGAGCTTCTCGAGCGTGGCCCCGTGGCTCATCCCCCGGGATGAGTTGATGTCCATTCAGAATGGGCACCCGACGATCTGGGCGACGCGCAGGCACACGAGGTCGCGAAGCTGCGCCGGAAGCTGTCCGGATCTTTCGATGGCCGCCGACAGGCCCGCCGACGCCCTCACCAGCGGAGGACAGTGGGCCAGCACCAGCGTGGAGGCGAGTGGCGCGCCCCACAGCTCCGTCTGCCGAGCGAAGATCTCGCGCACCTCCGGGGGCGCCTCCGCCGGATCCACCGGCGCGATGCGGCCGGCAGCTTCCAGACTCACGGCCGGACGTCCTGACGGAATTTCGCGACGATCTCCTGGCTCCCCTGCACCACGAGGGACGTGTCGGCGCCCAGCGTGAGGAACTGATAGCCCTTGCCGTAGAGCTCGCGGGCCTGGTCCCAGCCGCGCGTGATGTTTCCCAGTGCGAGGCCGGCGGCGCGGGTCGCCGCTTCCACCCGGGCGAACGCGGCCTGCACGTCGGGATGACCGGGGTTGCCCATGTGCCCGAGCGCCGTCGACAGGTCCCCCGGCCCGATGAAGATCACGTCGACTCCCGGCACTCGCACGATCTGGTCGATCTCGTCGACCGCGGTCCGGGTCTCGACCTGGAGGACGACCAGGATCTCGTCGTTCGCCCGCTTCCAGTACTCCGGCGCGTGTCGCCCGTAGCCGCCGGCGCGGTGGCTGCCGGCGATGCCTCGGATCCCGGCGGGGGGATACTTGCTCGCGCGCACGGCGGCCTCCGCGTCCGCACGGCCGCCGATCCACGGCACCATGACGCCGTAGGCCCCCAGGTCCAGCACGCGCTTGATGATCGCGGGGTCGTTCCACTGGACGCGAACCACCGGAATGGTCTCGCTCCCCTCGATCGCCTGCAGCTGAGCGAGGAGCGTCTGGAGATCGCCGTGCCCGTGTTCCATGTCGACGAGCAGCCAGTCGAAGCCGGCCCGGCTCATGATCTCGGCGCTGATGCCGCTGCACATGGAGAGCCAGGCCCCCGCGGTCGGGCGGCCCTCACGCAGTGCGCGCTTGACGTGGTTGGTCTTCACCCAGCTCACTCGATCCTCCATCGCAGAGCGCGTCCAGGCGCTCGCCGAACTTGACTTACCGCGGTGCGCTGTGGGATATATCCCCGACACGTGCGGGACTCTCGGGCCCGCGCCGCAGCGGACCCTTCACGGGGAGGCGACCACGGCACCGCTCACTATACGGCAGTGCGCGAGACCCTGACAACCACGCGCCCATGCTCCTCGAGATCCTCGGTTGCCACGGGGGCAGTGTGCCGAGACGGCGCCTGCCCAGCTTCCTGATCAACGGACATGTCCTCCTCGAGGCCGGTTCGGTCACGAGCGCTCTGCCTCTCGGCGCGCAGGCCGGCATCGAGCACGTCCTCGTCACCCACGCCCATCTGGACCACACGGTGGGTCTCGCCTTCCTGGTCGACAACATCCAGTCGGCGCAGACGGCCACGGGTCACAACGCGGCGGTGACGGCGGCGTCCATCGGGCCGGTCGTCGACGACCTGCGCACCCACTGCTTCAACAACCGGCTCTGGCCGGACTTCACGAAGCTCCCGAGGCCCGAGGAGCCGGCGCTGCGGCTCCACACCCTGCGTGAGCGCGAGTCGGTCGAAGTCGGGCCGCTGACCGTCGTGCCGGTCCCCGTCCACCACGCAGTGCCGGCCGCCGGATTCATCATCCACGACGGCACCTCGGGACTGGTCTTCTCGGGTGACACCGGCCCCACCGACGAGATCTGGAAGGTGGCGCGCGAGTTCAAGAACATTCACGCGATCATCGTGGAGACGGCCTTCCCGAATCGCCTCGAGGACCTGGCGACCGTCTCCGGCCACTTCACGCCGGCCCTCCTCCAGCGCGAGATGGACAAGATGCCGGACGCGCCGCCGCTGTGGGTCTATCACATCAAGCCGGCCCACTTCGAGGAAACGGCGGAGGAGCTGGAGCGTCTAGGCGACCGCGTTCACGTCCTGGAGCAGGACCAGACCCACAGCTTCTGACGCCGCCCGGCCGGGTGCGGGCTCTCCGCCCGCGGGCCTCGTTCCGGCGTCCAGATCACGAGCGCGCGACGTACCGGTCGGCGCAGGCCGCGCTGCAGAAGTACCGGACTTCCGGGCCGCTCCCCCGGGAGATCGCCTTGCGCCGCGGGATGTACGTCTCGCAGATCGGATCCTTGACCAGCTCGTCCAGCCCGGCGCGCCGCGGCGGGCCCCCCGTTCGGCTCTCCCCACGAAGGCCTCGGAGGAACGCGTAGAGGCTCGCCCGAAGGATCAGGAACAGCAGGAAGGCGAGGACGGCGAGAGCGACGAAGCGGAGCACGGTGCGGCGGGTGCGCGGCGCGAGACGACCGCTACCCGCCCTCCGACCGGATACGCACCGTTCGGAGGAAATCGCGGTCGAGCTTGGTCAGCTCGTAGCGAAGGTCCGCCGCCTCTTCGGAGTCCTCCCCGGCGGCGTCGTCCGCGTCTGGAGCGTCCGCACGGTGGTCCGCCTCCGAGGCGTCGTCGCCCGGATTGTCGCCCCCGTCCGACTCCCCCGCGCGCGGGGCCGCGTCGGCCAGGAGGATGATCCGTGGCTCGTAGCCGCTGCGCACCAGCTCGTCGAGCGCCTCGCGCACGGCGGTCGAGCCATCGAGCGAAGCCTCGACGGCTTCGATCAGCTTGGCGACCAGGTCTCGCACGACGTCACGCTCGTCCATCACGACTCGCGCCCAGGATAGCGGGCGCCCGCATCGCTGTCAAACTTCCGGACGTCGCCGGGCCGCGTCTTCCAGGCGCTGGAATCGACGACGCAGCGGCTCGATGGCCTCGTCGTGGGTGATCACGTAGAGCTCGCCGGCGCGGATGGCCGCCAGCGTCCGCGTGGCGACCTCTTCGGGACCGAGCGTCCGACCGATCAGCGTCACCTCGGCGGGGCCCGGCGCGGCGGCGCTCCGCAACGAGGCGGGTCGGTTGCGATCGGCCGCCTTGATCCGGGTGGCGACGCCCATGGGGCAGACGACCGTGACGCCGATGCCGTGCGGGCGAAGATCCTTGGCGAGAGTCTCCGACAGCCCCACGACGGCGTACTTGCTGGTGTTGTACACGCCCAGTCCCTGTGAGGCGATGAGCCCCGCCATGGACGCCGTGTTCACGACGTGACCGCCCTCGCCGCGCGCGATCATGCGGGGCAGGAACGCGAGAAGGCCGTGCACGACGCCCCAGAGGTTGACTCCCAGGACCCACTGCCAGTCTTCCCAGGTCGCCGCCTCGAGCCCGCCCTGGACCACCACGCCCGCGTTGTTGCACAGGACATGGGCCGCGCCGTAGCGCTGGAACACACGATCCGCCAGGCTCTCCACGTCCTGCCGCTCGGCGACGTTCGTGCGGACCGCCAGCCCTTCCGAGCCGGCCGCCGTCACCAAGCGCAGGGTCTCGGCGGCGTCGGCCTCGTCGACGTCGGCGACGACCACCCGAGCGCCCTCCCGCGCGAGGGCCAGCGCCAGCGCCCGCCCGATGCCGCTCCCTCCGCCCGTGACCACGGCGATCTTGCCGGCGAAGGTCGTCACGCCGCGTCCGGCCCGGGGGACACCGTCACGCGCGGGCATCAGCGTCAGGCCAGCCCTTCGGGCGCCGCGGGCCGGCCCGTTTCGAGGGAGCGATACGCGGCCAGCACCAGCTCCAGATCGGCCCGGGCGGACTCCGGCGAAAGCGCGGGCGGGCGGCCGCCACGGACCGCCGCGACGAACTCGGCCAGCTGAGCCACCAGGCCCCGTCGGTCGCGCACGAACAGCCGCCCGCGCACGCCCGACCGGCCGCGCAGCCAGAGCGCGCGACCCCGGTGATCGACGGCGAGAGACCCCTCGGTGCCGGTCACCCACGTCCACTGCCAGCGCGGGAGGCCGGGGGCCGCGATGGAATTGGCGAACGTCCCGACGGCCCCGCTCCGGAATCGAAGGAGCAGGAAGATCGTGTCCTCCCCCTGGAGTCCGGCGAAGGTGGTCGGCGGCGCCATCGCCATCACCTCATCCACCGGTCCGGCCCAGCTGCGCATGAGGTGCAGGTAGTGGATGCCCCCGTCGATCAAGAGCCCGCCGCCCATCTCTTCGCGCCGGCTGCGCCACCCGGCCGGCCGGCGGTAGCCACGCGCCGCCATCGCCACCTGCCGGACGGTGCCGATCGCGCCATCCCGCAGGTATGTGCGCGCTGCCGCGAATCCCGGCGCGAAGTGCACGTTCTCGCCCACCATGAGAACGACGCCGGCCGCTCTCGCCGCCGAGAGGATCGCGTCCGCCTCGGGGAGCGTCCGCGCGATGGGCTTCTCGAGGAGGATGGCCTTCCCGTACCCGGCCGCCAGACGCGCGTGCGTCTCGTGCAGGTGATGGGGGGTGCAGATCACCAGCGCGTCGACCCGCGGGTCGGCCGCCGCCGCCTCGTACGAGCCAAAGGCGGCAAACCCGCCGAAGCGGCGCCGGTATCCTTCCGCCCGTGCCGGATCACGGCTGGCGAACGCGAGCCGCACCGCGCCGCCCAGACGGCGGGCGGCCTGGGCGTGGAACGTGGCGAACCTCCCGCACCCCACCAGGCACAGGCCGAGCGGACCGGGGCCGGGCCGAGCGTGGAAGGGTCGCGTCGAAGGGCCGCCGCTCACCTGCGGGGCCGTCATGCGCGCAACATCGTACGCACGCTTCCGACGCAGCGCAACGTCGGATACACTTGGCGCAGGAGGGCCTGCCGCATGCGAAGGGTCGCGGTCGTCGGCCTCGGCGTGACCAAGTTCGGCAAGCACGAGCGGACGTGCGCGGAGCTGTTCGCGGAGGCCGCCGTCGAGGCGCTGACCGACGCCGACATCCGCCCACGTCAGGTGCAGGGCGTCTACGTGGGCAACGTCGTCGGCGAGGCGGGCGAGCGTCAGCTGCACATCGGCCCTCAGGTGACCTCCGCCCTCGGCATCCCCTCGGTCGCCGCCACGCGCTTCGAGACCGCGTGCGCCTCGAGCCACGCCGCCTTCCGCCATGCGCTCTTCGAGATCGGCTCCGGCGCGGCGGACGTCCTCCTGGTGGGCGGCGCCGAGCGCGTCCTCACCATGCCCACCGAGCGCTCGACCGAGGTGTTCGCCTACGCCTCCGACGCGGTCTTCGAGCAGCCCGCCGGCCTGACGTTCCCGGGCGTCTTCGCGCTCATCGCCCGCGCGCACATGGCGAAGCACGGCACGACCGAGGAGCAGATGGCGCACGTGGCCGTGAAGAACCACCGCCACGGGACGCTCAACCCCAAGGCCCAGTTCCGGAAGGAGATCACCCTCGAGCAGGTCCTCCGGAGCGCCAAGGTGGCCGACCCGCTCAAGCTCTACGACTGCTGCCCGTTCTCCGACGGCGCCGCCGCGGTCGTCCTCGCATCCGAGGAGGTCGCGCGGCGGACGCGCAAGCCGGTGTGGGTCCTGGGGTCCGCCCAGGCGGGCGACTCGATGTGCCTCCACGACAAGCCGGACCTCTCCCGCGCCGTGGCTACCGAGCGCGCGGCCCTGTCCGCATACCGGCAGGCGGGCCTGACACCCCGGGACGTCGACGTGGTCGAGCTTCACGACTGCTTCACGATCGCCGAGATCGTCGCGACCGAGGGCCTCGGCCTCTGCGAGCCGGGCACGGGCGGGATCGCGGCGGAGAGGGGCGAGACGAGCCTCGGGGGCCGGATTCCGGTCAACGTGTCGGGCGGGCTCAAGGCGAAGGGTCACCCGATCGGGGCGACGGGCGCGGCGCAGGTGGCCGAGATCGTCACGCAACTCCGCGACGAGGGCGACCGCCGGCAGGTGGATGGCGCGGAGATCGGGCTCACCCACACGCTCGGCGGGAACACCGCGAGCGTGCTCGTGAGCCTCTTCGGTCGGGAGCCCAGGTGAGCGGGCCGGCGACGACGACCGCACCGAGCGAGGTCCTGACCACCGGCGAGTTCTTCGCGGGCGTGCGCGACGGTCGCCTGATCGTCCAGCGGTGCGCGGGCTGCGGCGCCCTCTCCGTGCCCCCGAAGTTCATCTGCCCCGGCTGCGAGGGCAGGAGCTTCAGCCGAGTGACGCTCGGTGGCGACGGCGAGGTCGCGTCCTACACGGTCATCCGCGTTCCTCCCTCTCGGCTGGCCGCCGAGGCGCCCTACGTCGTCGCCGTCGTCCGCATGGCCGAGGGCGTGTCCCTCCTCGGCCGCTTGGACGGCGTGCCCGTCGACTCCGTGCACGTCGGCATGCCCGTCCGCTTCGTCGCGCCGTCAGCGGGCGCCGACCCGCCCGTCATCGGCTTCCGCCCCCGCTAGCCAGCCGCTCCGGTCGAAGCCTCCGACTTCCCTGCGGCCGCGCGCCCGCTCCCCGGCCGTTCCGCCGCGAGTCCCCTACGAGCGACGGCCGGCAGGACCGGGGCACGCGTAGAATGGAGAGGAGCCCTCGCGAGCCAGCTGGCGGGCGGCGTGGCGCTCCAAGGGAGGCTACGAGTGGACGCGCCCCGCATCGTCGCCATCGGCACCGCGGTCCCGGCCCGTCGCTTCACCCAGGAAGAGCTGGTCGAGCTCTTCGGATACCGTGACGGGCTCCGGCGCCGCTTCTTCTTCAACAGCAACATCGACGGCCGCCACCTCTACCTGCCCCAGACCGACCTCCGGCCCGAGACCGTCGACGAGATGTCGGCCCGCTTCGCCGAGGGGAGCGTGCGCCTCGGCGTCCAGGCCGTCGAGGCGTGTCTCCGACAGGCCGGAGTGGGGCCGGGCGACGTCGATTTCCTGGTGACCACCACGTGCACGGGGCGCCTGGTCCCGAGCCTCGACGCGCACCTGATCGGCGCGCTCGGCCTCCGGACCGACGTGCAGCGCGTCCACGTGGGGGACACCGGCTGCGCGAGCGCGATGGTCGTCCTCCAGCAGGCGTCGACCTATCTCCGCGCCTTCCCGGAGCGACGCGTGCTCGCGGTGTCGGTCGAGCTCTGCTCGACCACGTACTACCTCGATGACGAGGCCGAGACCGCGGTGGCCAACGCGATCTTCGCGGACGGCGCGGCGGCGGTGCTGCTGACGACCAGCTCTGGCAGCGCCGGCGGCTCCGGACCGGTCCGGTCCCGAGATCCTGGGCCACCGGACGCTCATCCGGCCGGAATACCTGGACCGCATGGGCTTCACCTTCCCCGAGGGGCGCTACCGGATACGCCTGGCGCCCGAGGTACGGCGGATCGCGCCCGCCATGATGGAGGAGCTCGCCGGCACCCTTCTCAAGGACTTCGGCCTCACCCAGGAAGACGTGCGGTTCTGGGTGCTCCACTCGGCCGGACGGCGGGTGATCGAGAACGCGCAGGCCCTGCTGGGCCTGTCCGACGCCGATGTCGCCTACTCCCGCGACGTGCTCCGTCGCTACGGGAACCTGTCCTCCGCCACCGTGCTCTTCGTCCTCGACGCCGTCCTCCGGAGCGGCCGCCCGCAACCGGGTGACGTCGGCCTGATGATGGCGCTCGGGCCCGGCTTCGCCGCCGAGGGCGCGATGCTGCGCTTCTAGTCGTCATGCTGGCCCCTCCTCCCCGCGAGGTCTCGCGCAACGAGCTGATGGACCGGCCGGACGCGTCACCGGCCGACCTGACTCGGAGTCTCACCGACATCGCGCGGTTGAACCGGATCGGCGCCACGCGGACGATCCAGCGATACGTCGCGCCGTTCTTCGCGCGGGTGCGGCCCGGTGAGCCCCTCCGCATCCTCGACGTGGGCACGGGCGCGGCCGACATCCCGCTGTCGCTCGCGCGATGGGCGCGGCGCCGCGGCCAGCGGGTTCGGATCGTGGCCCTCGAGCTCCACCCGACGATCCTCGGGTACGCCGCGCGGGCCGCGGCCGGCACCCCCGAGGTGCAGGTCGTCGCGGGCAACGCCCTCGAGGCGCCCATCCGCCCCGGCTCGGTCGACGTGGCGCTGTGCTCGCTCGTCCTCCATCACCTGCCCGAGACGGCGGTGGTCACGCTCCTCCGCCGGATGGCGGAGCTCGTGCGGCTGGGCTTCGTGGTGAGCGACTTCCGGCGTGGACGCCTCGCGTGGGCGGCGGTCTGGCTCGCCACGCACGCGGTATCCCGGAACCGCATGACGCGCCACGACGGGCCCCTCTCCGTGCGGCGGGCGTACACGCCGGCCGAGCTGACACGCCTGGCGGCGCGCGCCCAGCTCGCCGGCCTGCGCTGGCATCGCGCGCCGGCGTTCCGCCAGGTCGGCGTCTGGACGCGCCCGGCCTCGGGTTTCCGCCATGCGGGCTGATACCCCGGTCGACGCGGTCGTGGTCGGGGCCGGGCCGGCCGGGTCCGCGACGGCGATCCTCCTGGCCGAGAGCGGCCTGCGGGTCGTCCTCCTCGACCGGGCGACCTTCCCCCGCGACAAGATCTGCGGCGAGTACCTCTCGCCGGAGGCCGGCCGGATCCTCGACCGCCTCGGCGTGCTCGGGACGCTGGAGGCGCGCCGGCGCTCGGCATCTACGCGGCATGCGCATCCTCGCGCCCGACGGGACACTCCTGGTCGGCGACTACCCCGCGGCTGGTCATGCGCAGGGCCACGCGACCCACGCCCTCGCGGTGCGCCGGCGACTGCTCGACTCGACGCTGGTCGAGCGAGCGCGCGAGCTCGGGGTTCTGGTGCGCGAGGGGGTCCGCGTGGTCGATCTCGCTCCGCGAGGGTGGCCGGATCGCGGGCGTCGTCGCCGAGCCGGTCGGGACCGGCGGCGCCGCGCCCGAGCGCCTTGCGGCCCGGCTCGTCGTCGCCGCCGACGGGCGGGCGTCGGTCGTCGCGGAGCGCCTCGGGCTCCGGCGACCGCATCGGTGGCTCCGACGACTCGCGCTGGTCGCCGACGTCGAGGGCGCGGGCGGGGACCCCGAGCGCGGCGAGATCGTCGTCGTGCCCCCGGCCTACGCGATCCTGAACCCCGTGACCGCGGGCGTCGCGAACCTGAGCCTGGTCGTCCCGGTCGAGGAGGGGCGCCGCCGCAAGGGCGACCTCGCGGCGCTACTTCGACACCGCCACCCGCTCCCTGCCCGGGCTCGGCGAGCGACTCCGTCAGGCCCGGCGCATCGGGCCGGTCCGGGCGCTGGGTCCCCTCGCCTACCACGTGGCGCCGCCGCGCGACGACGGCGTCGTCCTGGTCGGAGATGCCGCCGGGTTCCTGGACCCCTTCACGGGCGAGGGCGTCTACGCGGCGCTGCGGTCGGCCGAGATCGCGGCCGCCGTCGCGGCGCGAGCCATCCGAGGCCGACGACGTCTCCGTGAGCGCCCTCCGGCCCGCCCACCTCCGCCGGGCGACGGAGTTCGCCGCGAAGACCCGCGTCACGCTGCTCCTCCAGCGAGTGATCGCGCAGCCGGGCCCCGCTGGTGATGGCGGCCCGCCTGCTGGCGCGCCGGCCGGCCCACCTCGCCCGCCTGATGGGCGTCCTGGGAGACCTCGTGCCCCCCGCGCCCTCCTCGAGCCGGGTTTCCTCGCCGGGACTGCTGCCGCGCCCGCGTCCCGGTCTGGTGAGAGCGCCGGGGATCCGCTAAGCTCGGCCCGGCATGGACCCGCGCGAGCCGGCTCGTGGCGCTCGCTGGAACGGTCGACGCCCGCTCCCTGGCCGAGGGCGCGCTCTGGATCGCCGCGGAGGCCTACCCCGGACCTGGACGTGCCGCACTGGCTCGGGCGGCTGGACATGCTCGGGCGCCGCGCGACGGAGCGGGTCACACCCGACATGCCCGTGGACGCCGCCGCCTCGGCCGTCAGCCGGCTCCTGTTCGAGGAGGTGGGCCTTCGGGGAAACACGGAGGACTACTACGATCCCCGCAACAGCTTCCTCAACGACGTGCTGGACCGTCAGATCGGCATCCCGATCTCGCTGTCCGTCGTCTATCTCGCGGTCGCGGGACAGGTCGGGCTCGACGCCGCCGGCGTCGGCCTGCCCGGCCACTTCGTCGTGCGCGCCGAGCGGGCCGGGCGCCGACAACTGCTCGACCCCTACCACGGGGGCCGGTTGCTCGACCGGGCTGCATGTGAGGCGCTCGTCGCCCGGATGAGGCCCGGCGGCGGGCCGCTCGATCCCCGGTGGCTCGCGCCCGTGACGACGCGCCAGATCCTCGTCCGGATGCTCATGAACCTGAAGGCGGTGTACACGGCGCTCGGAGACTGGGGTCGCGCCCTGGCCGCCTCCGAACGCATCCTCCTCCTCGTCCCGGACGCGGTGGACGAGCTGCGCGACCGGGGCCTGTTGAACGCGCGGCTCGGCCAGGCATCGGCGGCCCTGCGCGACTGGGAGGCGTACCTCGAGCGCGCGCCCAAGGCGCGGGATGCGGCCGCGGTGCGCGACCGCCTCCGCGCGCTCCGACAGGCCCTGGCGTCCCGGAACTGATCCGCTGCCCCCGGCGCCACACGCCCCAGGCTCAGCGGCGGGGGTCGCTCACACGGCCGTCCCGGCGTCGAGGCCACGCGGCTCAGGGCGATCACCGCGTCACACGCCTCGCGGCGTCGAGGCCACGCGGGCGCGCGGCGATCGTCCGGCGTCCCCGCCGCTTCCGCCACCAGATCGATGCGCCGGTGACGGCGCGGACGAGCGGCATGAGGCCCTCACGAGCGGCCGCGGGCCAGTTAGACTGCGGCGGGATTCGCACCAGGAGTGAGGGACGAAGGTCCTGCACGTGCACCAGCGCGGGCCCCGGGCGACCTCCGCTACGGGCCCACCGCTGAACCGCGGGCCCCGAGCCCGGTGGAGCGCTGACGACGGGGCGAGCCGGCGCCGCTACTGGTGGCTCACGAAGCGGCGGAGATTCTTCAGGTAGTACGCCAGCGCGAGGGTGACGACGGCGGAGATGACGGCGATGACGAGATGGGTCGTCTCGTGGGTCCGCCGGTAGGCCAGGACCTCCCATGTGGTGTAGAAGACCCCGAAGCAGATCGCGGTCCCGATCAGGATCCGGTGCGCGATGATGATCAGCATCGGCCGCCCCTCGTCGCTCACTGGGCTACCTTGGCTTCGCGGGAGTTGATCGGACGGCCTTCGGCCTGTGGGGTCATCCGATGACCCAGCCGCCGTCGACCCGCAGCACCTGCCCGGTCACGTAGTTGGAGGCGGGCGACGCGAGAAAGAGGACGGCCTCGGCGACGTCCGCGGGCTGGCCCATCCGGGGGATCGGCAGCCCCTCGACCGGGTACTCGTGGCCGCGCGTCATCTCCGTGTCGACACCGCCGGGTGCGACGCTGTTGACGTAGATGCCGCTCTGCCCCACGTCCTTGGCCACCCAGCGGGTGAGCGCGATGACGCCCCCCTTGGCGGCCGCGTACGCGGGCCCCGAGCGGCCTCGGCGCGCATCGGGGGCATCGGCATCCCGCGACACCACGCCCCCGATGATTCCCGAGATCGACGAGATCGTGACGATCTTGCCGTAGCCCTGGGCGCGCATCACGGGCACGGCCGCCTGGACGGTCAGGAAGGTGCCAGTCAGGACGACGTCCACGACGCGGCGCCACGTCGACGCGCTCGTGTCCCCGAGCCCATCCCGGTGGACCACACCCGCGGCGGTCACCAGGATGTCGAGCCTCCCCAGCGCCGCCACGACGCCTTCGACCACGCGAAGGACCGCCTCCGCGTCGGTCACGTCGAGCTCGAGACCGAGCGCGCGCCGCCCGCCTCCCGCGATCGCCCGCTCGGCGTCCCCGGTGGGCAGGAGGTCCGCGACGGCGACGTCGGCGCCCGCCCGCGCGAGCGCCTCCGCCGAGGCGCGGCCGATCCCGCGGGCTCCTCCCGTCACCAGCGCGACCTGGCCCCGGAGGTTCCCCGAGCCGCTCGGCCGGGGCACGCTCACGTTCCCTCCCCTCGATTGGCCAAAGCGGCCGGCGCGAACCCGAGAGCCGCCATGAGCGGCGTCAGGACGCTCCGGTCGTGAGGCGTCGCCGCGCGCCAGAGGTGCGCCGCCTCGGTCTGGACCGTCCAGAGGCCGGGCATCGCCTGAAGCGCTTCGCCGAGCGCCAGCAGGGCGAGGGCGTCGTCGACAGCCGCCGCCGTCACGCCCGCCCGCAGCGTCGCGAGCACCCGGCCGAGCGCGGATTCGATCGGCGGCGCGATCCCCTCCGGGGAAAGCTCGAACGCGATCCCCAGCGATCGCGCAGCGGCCGCGAGCGTCCGGATCCTGTCCACCCGCGGGCCGACGGCGCCATCGGTCACCAGAGCGCCCAGCTCCTCGCGCGCCGCCCCTGCCAGGAGCGGGGCCGCGGCCCGGAGAAGAGACTGTGGGACCGGGCCCTCCGTCCTCCGCAGCTCGGTCAGGAGACGGTCGGCCCGGTCGCCTGGGCGGAGGTCATCCGGGCCGGACACGGATCCATCGTCGACCAGGCGCCCCAGGAGGAGGCGCCGGCGCTCGTCGCAGAACACGGCCTCGGTGCCGTACGACCGGCCCTCGAAGTGGGGGTCGAGCGCCTGGGGGATTCGCGCCGGCCCCTCGTCGAGGAAGATCCGGAAGAGGGCGGTCCGCGCGGACCCGAGCTGCTTCGGATCCGTCCCCGTCCGCACCCGGCAGTGGGTGTCCCCGCTCTCCGTGTGCAGCACCGCCACGTCGGCATCCTCGATCTCGCCCGTCACGCGGGCCGTCACGCGGATGCGGCCCAGGGCGAGCGAGGTCCGAGCCGACGCGACGCTCGACCACTCCCGGCGCTCGACCCCGAACGCGTGCACCTCCGCCGGATCCGCGTAGCGCTCCGACGGCCCGGCGATGGCGTAGTGCGCCGCCACGCGCGGCAGGTCGATCATCGCGGGCATCACGCGCGTGCGCCACACACCGGCGCCGTCCCGAAAAGAGGGGAGATTCGACGGGGCCGCCCCCAGGCGCCGCACGAGCTCCGCCTCCAGCCCCTCGGCGCCTCCCGAGAGCCCGGGCGAGCTGGAGCACCCGCGCGGCGTACCGGAGGACCTGCACCGTCTCGATCCCCGAGACGTCGTCGAAGAACCAGCCGCACGAGGTGTACATGAGCAGGCGGTGGCGCTGGAGCTCGAGGCCGCGCAGGGCGCGAACTCGGTCCATCGCGATCGAGCGGGCGCCGCGCGTGACGCTCGAGGAAGGCCTCCACGGACGCGGGGCGCCGGTCCAGGACCACGTCGATGTAGTCGTCGCGCGCCGCCCAGGGGTCGACGAGGAGGGCACCCGCTTGCGCCTCGAACAGCGGATCGACGGCATCGCGCAGCCAGTCGAGCGCCTCCCGGAGCGGCGAGCGCCAGCGCTGGGTCCAGCCGGTGTCGTGCCCCGCCCGGCACCCGCAGTCTCCGCGCCAGCGTTCGATGCCGTGCGCGCAGCTCCACGACGAGCCCTCGACGACCCGTGCCTCGGCGGCCGGGGGGTGAGCCGCGAGAAAGGCGGCGTGGTTGGTCAGGGTCGCGACGCCGCTCGCCTGGATCCGGGCACACGCCGCCGCCAGCGCCATCTCTCCGAAGCGATGATGATGGCCGTACGTCTCGCCGTCGGTGGCGACCTGGACGAGCTGGGCGGACGGGCGGTCGTCCAGACCGGCCAGCACGCGCGCCGCCAGCGCGTCACCCGATCGGAGCAGATCCCCGAACGCGATCGCGTGGGAGATCCCTCCGTCGTAGAAGAAGAGCGCGAGGTCCCGGCCGTGCCCCACCTCGCACCGGTACGCCCGCCGCGGATCGAGCGCGACGGCGCCGGGCTGCCAGTCGCCGCCGGGCGTTCGGACGCCGGCGGCCTGGCTGGGCGCCAGGAGCGTGAAGCGAACGCCCTCCTCCGCGAGCACCTCGAGCGTCTCCCGGTCCGCCGCGGTCTCGGGCAGCCACATCCCCTCCGCCCGGCGCCCGAACCGGTGACGGAAGTCCGCCAGACCCCACCGCACCTGGGTCACCTTGTCCCGGCGGCTGCAGAGGGGAAGGATCGCGTGACCATAGGCCTGGGCGATCGCGTTGCCGCGGCCTCGGACGACCCGGCTCGTGCGGTCCGCGTCCAGGATCGCCGCGTAGACGGCCGGGCGCTCCCGCTCGAGCCAGGCCATGAGCGTGGGGCCGACGTCGAAGGCGAGGGCGTCGAAGTTGTTGACGACGTCCAGGATCCGGTTCTCGCCGTCCACCTGCCGCGCGGCGGTGTTCGGCTCGTAGCACTCAGCCGAGACGCGCTCGTTCCAGTCGTGGTACGGAGCGGCGGAGTCCTGGACCTCGATACGCTCGAGCCAGGGGCTCTCGCGCGGCGGCTGGTAGAAATGGCCGTGGATGGCGACGAACTTGGCGTGGCTCACGGACGAGCGAATGCGTCAGGATCCACCGAGGCACGGCGGGCGGCACTGCGGCCGATACGGTTGCGTCCGTATGACCGGGCGCCGGCACCGGCCGAGGCCCGTGCAAGACGGGCCAGGCCGGTCGAAAGCGGGACCGCGGTAACTACCAGCGCGGAGGCCGGCCAGATCCTCCCCGTCCCCCACCACCCATGCCTGGCCCACCGCGCCCGCCGCCGCCGCCACCACCACCAGCGCCCTGCGGATTCGCGAGCTCAACCTTGATCGTCCGGCCGTCGAGCCGCTGGCCGTTGTGCATGCTGACGGCCTTCTGCGCTTCCTCTTGGGTCGCCATCTCGACGAAGCCGAAGCCGCGCGACTGCCCCGAGTACCGGTCAGTGATGACCGTGGCCGACTCCACCGTCCCGCACTGGACGAAGTGCTCGCGCAGGGCCTCGGAGGTAGTCGAGTACGAGAGACCGCCGACATACAGCTTGACCGCCATGGGGCCTCCTTGTGTGACGGGTCTTGGCGTTCTTAGCCCCGCAGCATAGCACGGTCGCCCGTCCCGCCGACCCGGGACCTTGGGCCGCTCACATCCGTTCCCACGGTCGCCAGGGGCCGCCCCCCGGGGGGCCCCGGAGACCCGCCCCCACCCCGAGCCACCCCTCCGGGGAGCCCGGCTCGCATCGAGGCTCGGGGTGAACCCGATCCCTAGCCGAAGGGATTCAGGAGCTTCGTGAGGGTAGCCCGGACCTCGTCGGGCGTGGTGACGCCGACCGCCCGCACGATGCCCTTCTTGTCGACCACCACGTTGTGGGGGACCCCTCTGAGACCCAGCCGCGTGATGTACTCGCCCGTGGCGTCGAGCAACACCGTGCCCTGGATGTTGTGGATCTTGCAGAAATGGAGGGCCTCGCGTCGTGGATCCACGTGCTCCCACACGTTGACCATGACGATCTCGAGCCCGAACTTCGCGGCCCGACGGCGAACTTCCTCGAGTAGCGGAGCCTCCGCGTTACAGGGCCCTCACCAGCTGGCGAAGAAGTTCAGGATGTACTTCTTCCCCCTGAACTCCTCCGACGTGCGCGGGCGCCCGTCCACCATGTCGGGCAGGCTGAACTCCGGGAGCGGCTTGCCGATCAGGGGGTGACGCCACTCGGCCGGCAGCTCGGCGGGCTCTCCCTCCAGCCGATCCTCGAAGACGCTGACCGTGCTGGTCCCCGCGTCCGAGACGTATATCGTGCCCGACTGCTGATCGACCGCCAGGTCCCCCGGCGCGGTCCCGACGGGCACCCGCGCCCACTCGCGGCCGGAAGCCCGGTCGATCACGCTGATGCAACCCGTCCCGCGGTTGGCGGCGTAGATGCGCTCGCCGCGGCGTCCGAGCCCCATGCCCACCGGCGCCCGCTCGACGGTCAGGGTGTCGACCACCTCCTGGCGGTCCAGGTCCACGACGGACACCGTGCTGACCAGGGAGTTGGCCACGTAGGCTCGCCCTCGCGGCGCGTCCACGGCGATCTTGCATGGCGCATAGTCGAGCTTGATCTCACCGATCGGCTCGTTCGTCTGGCCGTCGATCACCGTCATCGACGCATCCCCGAAGTTCACGCAGTACACGCGATCCCGGATCGGGTCGGCGCCGAGGCTCCCGGCCGCCGTCTTGGCCGGCACCGTCGCGATGACCTCGAGCCGGTCGGCATCGATGACGCTCACCGTGTTGTCGGCGGTGTTCCCCACGTACATTTTTCGGCGCTCGGGATAGAACCCGGCGCCGGCGGGGTAGTGCTGGACGGGGATCTGCTTGACGGTCTTGAGGGTCGCCGTGTCGACGACGGACACCGTGTCGGAGCGCGCGTCGGTGGTGAACACGTGGCCGCCCTGCTTGTCGTGCACCAGCCCGATGGGCTCCTTCCCGACCGGCACTTGCGTGACGACCTCGCGGGAATCGAGGTCGAACACGGCCATGCTACCGCTCCGAGCGCACGCCACGTAGCCGCGGCGGGCCTCCCCGTCGACCGCGATCCCCTCGGGCCCGTAGCCGACCGGAATCGCGCCCCGGTTCGGGAAGCTGTCCGATGTCGCCATGCGCTCTCCTTGCGGCCGGAGCCGCGGACTGGATCCAGCGGGCCGGCGGGCCCGCGACACTATGCCCGAACGCCTCCGGCGATGCAACCTTCGACGCAGGGGGGCGCGCGCGAGGCCGGAGAGACCCTCCGTCCATCGTCGTCTTGACAGATCCGATTGAATGGTTGTGGACTAGCGCGTCGAGCTTGAGGTCGCCAACACCCCGTGGAGCCCCCGGACCCGTTGCCAGGAGGTCTTGCGATGAGCACGCCATACCGAGCCGATCAGATCGGCAGCTTCCTCCGTCCTGCCGGAGATCCTCCAGGCGCGGTCCGACCCCGGAACGACGCCCCAGCGCCTTCGGGAACTGGAGGACAAGGCAATCCTCGGGGTGCTCGCCCGGCAGCGCGAGCTCGGGTTCGAGATCTTCACCGACGGGGAGCTCCGCCGCTCGAACTTCATGAGCGACTTCTGGGAGGCGGTGGCCGGCCTCGACCACGGTGACGCCGTGGCCCGCATGTGGCAGGTGGGCGCCTCGGGCTCGGCGCCCGTGAGCCCCGTCACCGGCATCGTGACGCAGAAGCTGCGGCAGCTCCGACGGCTCACCGCGCACGAGCTCCCGTTCATGAAGCAGCACAGCCCCGGCGCGATCAAGGTCACCCTGCCCAGCGCGACCCAGTTCCCGGCGATCGCGTACAAGCGAGGCATCTCCGACCGCGTCTACGCGAGCCCCTCCGAGTTCCTGTGGGACGTCGTGAAGATCCTGAAGGCCGAGGTGCGGGCCCTCGTCGACGAGGGCGTCGCGTACGTCCAGATCGACGCGCCGCGCTACAGCTACTACATGGATCCCAAGTGGCGCGAGTGGATCCGGACCGAGATGGGCCAGGACCCGGACGCGGCGCTCGACGAGGCGATCCGCGCGGACAACGCGTGTCTCGAGGGAGCCCGGCGTCAAGGCGTGACCCTCGCCATCCATCTCTGCCGCGGGAACAACCGGAGCCACTGGTACGCCCAGGGCGGCTACGACCCGATCGCCGAGAAGCTCTTCACCGAGCTCCAGGTGGACCGCTTCCTCCTCGAGTACGACGACGAGCGCTCCGGGACGTTCGAGCCGCTCCGGTTCGTGCCGCGCGGGAAGACGGTGGTGCTCGGGCTCGTCTCGAGCAAGCTGCGCGAGCTCGAGTCGCCCGCCGAGCTCCGGCAGCGCATCGAGGCGGCGGCGCGCCACGTCCCGCTCGCGAACCTCGCCCTCTCCCCCCAGTGCGGCTTCGCCTCGACGCTGGAGGGGAACCTCCTCTCGGAGGCCGACCAGTGGGCCAAGCTCGGCCTGGTCGTCCAGGTCGCGCGGGAGGTCTGGGGCTGAGGCCGGCTAGGCCCTAGCGTTCTCGAAGCGCACGGAACTCGGGCGGGGCGTCGGTCTCCGCCACTCCCCAGGTCGAAGCCTGAGGCCCGCCGCGATCCCACCGTTCACGCGCTCGTTCACCGTGGGACGGCTCATGGGGGCTTCACAGTCCCGAGGTGTTGATGCGAGGATGGAGACGCCCCGCGGCCCCTTGAGCCACGGCGCCACGCGACCACCATGATCATCCACGTGAACCACATGGAGCCGGCCGGGGCCGGGCCCGCGTTCGACGCCCGGGTGGCCGAGGTCGTGCGCACGCTGCTCGGGCTGGTCACGTCGGGCCACGGCGACCCCCGGCTCCTGCCGAGCCTCCGCGTCCACCTGGACTGGATCCAGTATCGCGGCAACTTCCGGGAGCCCGTGATCGTCCGGCGGGCCGCCGACCCGTCGGGGGGGCCGCTGGCGCTGGCCGAGCTCGCGGTGGACCTCCGCCGCGTCGAGCCCGCCGCGCTGGCCGAGGCGCTGGCGCGCGCGCTCGGGGGCGTCGGCGTCGACGCGCCCGACGCCCCGGCCGACGGCGCGACGGTCCTCGAGGCGTGGACCCCGATTCGCGACAGCATCATCTGGCGGTTCAACCGGCTCTTCTGGCAGCGCGTCGCCGACTGGGAGGCCGCCTCGGGCCGCCGCTTCGAGGAGGCCCTCCCCAGCGGCCGCTCCGACGCCAGCCGCCCGGAGGCGGTGGCCGACTCGGTCGCGGACTTCTGGACGCTCCTCCGCGATCTCGAGAAGAAGGGGCAGCTCCCGGCCGAGATCTTCACCCTCGAGATCGGCGTCGGCTCGGGCCAGCGGGCGGCGCTCTGGCTCGATCGCTTCCGCGGCCTCGATGAGGAGCGCGGCACGAGCTACTACCCGCGCCTCCGCTTCCTCCTGGGGGACTACTCCCTGCCCACCCTCGACCGCGCGATGGCCGCGGTCGCCGCGCACCGGGACCTCGTGAGCGTGATCCCGCTCGACGCGCTCAATCCGCTGAAGACCCTCTCGTTCCTGCGCTACAAGATCCTCTACATCCACCTGACGAACGTCTACGACAACCTGCCGCACGACGAGGTGGTCCGCCGCGACGGACGCCTGTACCTGGTCGAGACGCGAGGCTACTTCCCGCGGGAGGCCGCGGCGCGCGTCGCCGCCACCGCGGGATTGGCGGCCGGCGATCTCGAGCGCGCCGTCGAGCAGCTTCTGCGAGTCGGGCCGGAAGCGCTGGGGGACCGCGCGCGGGGCGTCGAGTTCTGGCGGGCCGCGTGGGATGCCCTCCGCCTCGAGGAGCGGCTGGTCGGCCTGGAGGACGTCTCCCAGGTGCCCCTGCCCCCGGGGCTCGACCAGAGCCACCTGGAGGACCTGCTCGCCGACGCGCCGGACGACGTGCGCTTCCATCTCTCCCGGGGCGCGGCGGAGAGCTTCGTCCACACCGTGCCGCTCCTCCACCCGCGGGGGTACCTCCAGGTGCAGGACATCTTCGTGGCCGACATGCACGAGTACCGGCAGGGCTTCCGGGGGCCGGGCAAGCTCGACGGCTCGGTGGTCAACTGGGTCAACGGCGCGCTCCTGCGGGCCATCGGGGCGCGGACGGGGTTCGACGTCCACTTCGCGCCGTTCCGCTACCGGCCGGGCTCGCGGACGTCGATCCTCTACACCACGCCGAGGGAATAGGGGTCAGGCTCGTGACTTTGCCTTCGTCAGGGGAGCTCGATCGGGGCGGCGCGACGTCGAAGTCGAGGCCTGACCCCATCCTGCCCACCGCCGTCGTCGGGAGCTACTCGATGCCCGGCTGGCTCGAGCGGGTCAAGAACGACTACCTCCATCGCCGCATCTCGCGGCACGACCTCGAGGAGATCCACGACGCGGCCGTCAAGGCGGCGATCAAGGACCAGGAGGCGGCGGGCGTCGACGTCGTCTCCGACGGCGAGCTCCGTCGAGACAACATGATCGACCACTTCACCACCCGGCTGCCGGGCGTCCAGCTCGATCACGCGTCGAAGAAGTTCTACTACGACTTCTACGACTGCGTGATCCGCGGGCGCCTGCCGACCGGGTCGCTCGGCCTCGTGGACGAGTTCCGCTTCCTGCGCCGCTTCACCGACCACCGGACCAAGGTCTCGGTCACGGGGCCGCTCTCGCTGGTCAAGCGCATCCGGAACGAGTACTACCCGAGCGAGGAGGCGCTGGCCCTCGACCTCGCCCGCGTCATGAACGTCGAGCTGCGGGAGCTCGCGCGGGCGGGGGCGACGAACATCCAGATCGACGAGCCCTACTACTCCGGGTTCCCCGAGGATCTCCCGTGGGCCGTGCGGGCGCTCAACGTCCTGGTCGAGGGGGTCGGGGCGCGGCTGTCGCTCCACGTCTGCTACGGGAACCGCTACGGAAAGCCCTCCTGGGAGGGCAGCTACCGCTATCTGTTCCCCGCGGTGCTCGAGGCGCGGATCGACCAGCTCACGCTCGAGTTCGCCCGGCGCGGCGAGGAGGACGTCCGGCTCTTCAAGGAGTTCGACCCGCCCTTCGCGCTCGGGCTCGGGGTCGTCGACGTCAAGAGCCACGACGTCGAGACGCCGGCCGTCATCGCCGAGCGGATCCGCCCGGCGCTCGAGCTGGTCCCCGCCAAGAGCCTCGGCGTCAATCCCGACTGCGGCCTGATGCACCTGCCGCGCGACGTCGCGTTCGCGAAGCTCAACGCCATGGTGGAGGGAACACGGCTGGTCCGCGCGGAGCTGGGCGCCTGAGCCCATCAGCCGTCGCTCGGTGAGCCCCGAACCGGAGCCATCGCCGCTCGCAAACCCGCTGGCCGAGGCAATCGGCGCCGGGCGGTTCTGCTACGTCGTCGAGCTCGTCGCCTCCGCGCTCCAGCGCGAGGCCAAGCTCCTCGAGGTGGCCTCGCGCCTGGCGCGGGTGCCCGACGTCGTCGCCGGCAGCATCACGAGCTACGCGGGCGGCGCGATGGGGCACGACCCGATCCGGGTGGGCACCGCCGCGCGCGCCCGGGGGCTCACCCCCAACGTCCACGTCACGTGCGTCGGCCAGGACCGGAGGGGGCTCCGCAAGACCCTCGAGGACCTCCACGCGCTCGGCATCCGGAACGTCTTCGCGCTCACCGGCGACTGGCCGCGCGCGCGACCGGGAAGCCCGCCCCTCGAGGCGCCCGTCTTCGACATCGACTCGGTCCAGCTCGTCCGGCTCGTCGACGAGCTCCGGCGCGCGGGCCGCTCCTTCCACACTGCGGTGGCCGTCTCGCCCTTCAAGTACGTGGAGGGCGATTGCGCGTGGCAATACCTGAAGCTCGAGAAGAAGGTCGCGGCCGGCGCCGATTGCGCCATCACGCAGGTGGGATGGGACGCGGAGAAGTTCCGCGAGCTCAAGCGCTACGTCGACGAGCGGGGTCTCCGGACGCCGCTCCTCGGCAACGTGTACGTCCTCGGCCCGCGCGCCGCCGAGCGCATGGCCGGCGGGGAGCCGCCCGGGTGCTGGGTATCGCCGGCGCTCCTCGAGACCGTGCGGCAGGAGAGCCGCGCCAAGGACGGCGGGCTCCGAGCCCGGCTCGAGCGCGCGGCGAGGACGGTCGCGGTGCTGCGCGGGCTCGGCTATGCGGGCGCATATCTCGGCGGCACCCACGACGCCGACCACGTCGCGTGGATCATCCGGCGCGCGCGGGAGCTCGGCGCGCGCTGGGAGGAGCTGGCGGCGGAGCTCCGATACGGGGTGGAGGGCGGCTTCTACCTCTACGGTCGACCGGCAGCCCGTGTCGCGATCCCGGTGGGCGGCGCCCCGTCCACCAGGCCTCCACCCGTCCCGGACTCGAAGCGCCTCGCGGTCCCGACGGACGAGGAGGCGCCCTGGCGCCGCGGCATCGCCCGTCTGCTCGACGGCCTCGGCCGCCTCTTCCCGGTCACCCGGGACACCCTTCTCCGGCGGGTCCTCGCCCGGCTCGCCGCCTGGGCGGATCGGCGCCCGGCCATCGCCCACGCCGTCGAGCGCGTCGAGCTGGCGGTCAAGCGACCCCTCTTCGGCTGCCGGGCGTGCGGCAACTGCGTGCTGGGTCACCTGGAGTACGTGTGCCCGGAGACGTGCCCGAAGCACCTCCGGAACGGCCCCTGCGGGGGCACCTACCTCGGGCACTGCGAGGTGGTCGACCAGCCCTGCGTGTGGGTCGGGGTTCACGCGCGGGCGCAAGCCGCGGCGAGGGAGCGCGACCTGCTCACCTACGTCCCGCCGGCCGACCGCGCCCTCCAGGGCACGGCCTCCTGGATCAACTACCTCCTGGATCGCGACAGCCGGCCGCGCGTGAGACCCGAAGCGGACCGGGCCTAACGGCCCTCTTCCACTTCCCGCGCAAACTCCTCCCGCTGGGCGGCGACTTCCGCGGGCACGTCCCCGTAGACGTGGTCGAACATCTCGAGCGGGCTCGCGGCCCGCATGCGCGCCTCGGCACGCTCGATGGCGGCGCGCACCTCGGCATCCACCTCGGCCTCGAGCTTCGCGTGGAGGGCGTCGTCGACGACGCCCTTCGCCGTCAGGTAGCGGCGGAGGCGCGGCAACGGCTCCTTCGCCTCCCAGAGACGCACGTCCGCCTCGCTCCGGTACTTCGTGGGATCGTCGGCGGTCGAGTGGGGCAGGAGCCGGTACGTGACCGCCTCGATGAGGGTCGGACCGTGGCCCTCGCGGGCTCGTGCCACGGCCTCGCGCGTCGCGACGACCATCGCCAGGAGATCGTTCCCGTCCACCTGAATCCCCGGGAAGCCGTACGCCACCGCGCGATGCGCGAGCGTCCTCGCCCGCGTCTGCCGTGACCGGGGAATCGAGATCGCCCACTGGTTGTTGACGCACACGAAGACGATCGGCGCCTGGAAGACCCCCGCGAAGTTCATGGCCTCCTGAACGATTCCCTCGGAGCTGGCCCCGTCGCCGAAGTAACAGAGCACGACGCTGTCCTCCCGCCGAGCCCGCGCGGCGCACGCCAGGCCCACGGCGTGCGGGACGTGGGTGCCCATCGGCACGCAGACCGGCAGGTCACGGATGCCCGGGGGAACCGCCGTGCCCTCCGGGAGTCCCGCGTACAGGAGGATGAGGTTCTCGAGCGGCCAGCCGCGCCAGACGTAGGCCGCCCACTCGCGCCAGACCGGCACCAGCCAGTCGGTCGGGCGAAGCGGGTAGACGCTGCCGAGCACCGCCGCCTCGTGGCCCCGCGCCGGGAGGTAGGTGCCGATGCGCCCCTGGCGCTGGAGGAGGAGCATGCGCTCGTCGAACCGGCGCGCGAGGAGAAACGTCCGGTAGAGCCGCCGGAGATCGTCCGGCGGGATCACCGGCTCGAGGGCGCGGTCGACCTGCGCCTCCTCGTCGAGAATGGAGAGCGCGTCGATCGGATCGAGGTCGAGGCGCCGGCGCGGCATCGTCAGCTGGTCCCTAGCGCTCGACCGGGACGTCTCCGCGGCCGCCCCACTCGGTCCAGGATCCGTCGTAGACCGCCACGTCCGGGCGACCCACGAGGTGGAGCCCGAGGGCGAGCACGCACGCCGTCACCCCCGACCCGCACGTCGTCACGATCGGCTGGTGGAGATCGACGCGCGCCGCCTCGAAGAGCCGCCGCAGGTCGGCACTCGGGAGCAGGCTTCCGTCCGGAGCGAAGAGCCGATCGTACGGCAGGTTGAGGCTGCCCGGGATGTGGCCGCCGCGGAGGCCGGGGCGCGGCTCGGGCTCCGTCCCCGCGAATCGTCCGGCCGAGCGGGCGTCGACGACCTGCGCGCGGGGAGTCTCGAGGTTCCGGCGCACGTCGTCGAGGGCCGTGACCAGCTCGGGACGGAAGCGCGCGGTGAAGCGTCGACGCACCGGGCTCGGCTCCCCCGCCTCGACGGGTCGGCCCTCGTCGCGCCAGCGGGGAAACCCTCCGTCGAGGATCGCCACCCGGTCGTGCCCGAAGACCCGGAAGGTCCACCAGACGCGCGCCGCGGCCGACAGGTACTTGCCGCCGTAGACGACCACGCGGTCGCCGTCGCCGATGCCGAGGTCGCCGGCCGCCTCGGCGAAGGTGGCCGCATCGGGCAGCATGTGGGGCAGTCCCTTGCCCCCGGTCGGCGACGGCGTCGATGTCGAAGTAGACGGCGCCGGGCACGTGCGCTTGGCGGTACTCCGCGCGGGCGTCGCGCTGGAGGGTCGGCAGGTACCACGTCGCGTCCACCACCCGGACGTCCGGATCGCGGAGCCGCTCGGCGAGCCACGCCGTCGTCACCACCGGTCCGAAGCCCGTGTCGCTCATCGCATCCTCTCCTCCGCGCGGTGCGTCGTCCGCCTCGATTATGGCACGCGGGCGAGTCGGCGCGGGGTCCAGCAGGCCGCCGAAGAGCCGCCGGCCCAGCTCGAACGCCTCGGCGAGCACGAGCGCGGCTCCGTCGCCGTCCGCGGTGGTGCGGCGCCACGCGCGAACCTCTTCCTCCGACCGGAAGAAGTTGAGGCGCGTTCAGAGAAAGCCCGAGAGCCGGTCCCCTCCCCACTGGCCTCGCTCGACCCACGCCAGGATGCCGGGAGGCGCCCGCCGGGGTCCCGCCACCGGATCGACCTCGAACGCGAGCGGCACGCGGCTCTCGTGGCACCGCGACCTGACGGTCACCACGGCACCGAGCATCGGCGCGACGCCGAGCGCGTCGATCGCGCAGCACGCGTAGCGCGATCGATCTCCGGGGAGGACCACCTCGAAGCCGTTCGGCTCGGCGGTGAACGGGTAGGCCAGCCGGACCTCGTCGCCCTCCTGCTCGATCAGATCTGCGGCGTCGAGCGCCGCCACCCCGGTCCGGACGGCGGCGGCCGACAGGTCCGGCAGCGCCGCGATCAGCGACGCGAGGGCGACGGGTCCACCCCGCTCGACGAATTCCCTCCAGATCGCGCGGAGGACGGGGTCGTCACGCTGCGCCCGGCGGGCCGCCCACTCCGCCTCGCGCTCGGGCGTGAGCACCTCGTCGGCGGTCCGGATCTCGACGGTCACGCTTCCGAGCTTCGCACGATTCCGGCCGCATGGGCGAGCCGCCAGGCGAGCGCACCGGCGCCGATGCAGGCGACCAGCGTCCAGATCGGCCAGCCCACGACCGGCAGCGCCGTCGCGAGGGTGATGAGAATCAGGCCGACGACGATCGCCTTCAGCGCGTCACGGCGCGCGTCCCCTCGTGGCCGGAGCAGGGTCCGTCCAAGCGCCAGGGCAACCACGATCTTGGCGGCGTAGAGGACGAAGAGGTAGAGCCCCAGGAGCACCATCGCGACGGGGAAGCCCACGAGCGTGAGGGCCAGGACCACGATCGCAACCGGCGTCCCGAGGAGCGCCGCGACTCCCCATCCGAAAGACGGCCCCCAGCGCCGGACGCGAGCGGCGCTGTCGAGGACGAGGCTGGGGGCGACCTGGAGTCCCAGCCAACCGAGGAACGCCGCGCCGAACAGACCCGTCGCCGCCCAGAACCACGTGCGAGGCTCCATGTACCAGCTGGCGGCTCGCGAGGCGACACGGGTCGTCACGGGGCCGGCCACGGTCGCCCCGGGGTCGACGCTCACGTCGGACGCCCGGGCGACGTCGGCGCGAAGGCCGCCCCCCAGGCGCGCCGCCCGCCCGAACGACGAGCCGGGCCCCGCGGAACCTGACGTCGCGGCCGACGCGACCGCTCAGCTCGGCCTCGTGGGCCAGGGCCGAGACGCCGCGCTCCACTTCACCGGCGAGCGCCAGGCCCCGGGCCGCGGCCGTCAGGTCGCCGCCGACGCGGGCCCCGGGCTCGATCGCGATCGCACGGCCCGCCGCGTACACGCCGCGCGCCACGCGGCCGCGAACCGTGATGGCGCCGGCGGCGACATAGGCGCTGCCCTCGACCACGCCCCCGACCTCCACGGTGCCGGCGGCGACGACGAGATCTCCGCGCACCGTGCCGCGCACGTCGACGCGGGCGGCGGCCACGATCAGGTCACCATCGACCGTCCCGTCGACCCGGACGGTCTCGGCCGCCGCGACCAGCGTTCCGTCCAGCGTCTCCCCGGCTCCCACCGTCACGATCATCCCGCTCCGTGCCTCGAGCGCCTCGGCGGGTGCCGGACCGACGCCGCCGGCCGCGGCGAGGCCGAGCGCGATCGCCGCGACGGCGCGCGAGGGTGACCGCCCGAGGTAGATGCCAGCCGGCCACCGCCAGCCCGGCCATCGACAGAAGCGCGAGCGTCGTCAGGATCCGCTCCAGACCGGCGGCGTTCGTCGCGACGAAGAGCGCGAGGTCCACGAGGAGCCCGACCCAGTCGGCGCCCGGCCCGCCCGCGAGGTCCGGCCAGCCGGCGCGCCCGACCAGGATGGAGACACCCGCCAGCGCGGCGAGACCGAGACCCCACGCGCCGGCTCGACGCCCGTCCCATGCCGACGCCGGGCGCGCCGGCACGGCCTCGAGCGGGGCGCCCGCCGGCGATTCGCGGAACGCCGCCGCCAGGGTCCGGTTCTCATCCCGGTGAGCCTCGACCAGCGCCCGGCAGCGCGCGCACCCCACGAGATGATGCTCGACGGCACGGGCCTCGTCCGGCGACAGCTCGCCGTCCGCGTGCATCGCACAGGTGAGCTCGGTCAGACATGTCATGGTCTAGGTCCTCTCGTCGAGATCCGCGAGGAGACGGCGAAGCGCCTGCTTCCCGCGGAAGATCAGGATCGCGACGTGATTGCGCGTGAGCCCGAGCTGGCTCGCGATTTCCTCGTAGCCAAGGTCGCCGTAGTAGCGGAGCGCGAGGGCAATGCGATACCGCTCGGGCAAGCGGGCCAGCGCGGCCCGCACCCGGTCCTGGCCTTCCCCCTCGAGCACCGCCGCGAGCGGGGACGGGCCGGGGTCGCCGGCGGCGAGGGCGGCCGCCTCCTCCGCCTCCGGCACGAACAGCCGGGACTCGAGGCGCCGGCGCCGGAGGAGGTCGAGGCAGTGATGGCTCGTCACGCTCAGGAGCCACCGGTCGAACGGCAGCGTTGCGTCGTAGTGGTCGATCGCGCGCGGCAGCCGGGCGAAGACCTCGCTCCGGGCGTCCTCCGCCGCGACCGAGGAACCGAGGAGATGGCGACAGAGGCCCAGCACCCGCCGCCCGAACGCCTGGTAGAGCTGGGCCAGCCCCTCCCGGTCCCCACCCCGGACCCGGTCGACGGCCGCGGCCACCTCTGTCACGTCCATGCCCTCTCCAGCTCTACGAGCGGCCTGCCCCCGGAGTTACGGCCGGCCGGACCGGCGCCGGCCTCCCGTAACGCGCGGGGCCGTCCGCGCGTAGGACTCCACGAAGGGCCGACACGGCCGACGAGGAGGACCGACGCATGTCGCTCGAACGCATCCTGACGGACTACGGAGAGCCGCTGCAATACCTCATCTACTTCGGCTTGCTGGGCGCGCTCGGCCTGGTCGAGACGGTCGCGCCGCGCGGCGATGCCCCGGCCGAGCGCGCCCGGCGATGGCCGGCGAACTTCGGCCTGACGGCGCTGAACGTCGTCGTGCTGGGGGCGCTGCCGGTGAGCGGCTTGGCGGTGGCCGTGATCGCCCAGCAGCATGGCTGGGGCCTTCTCAACCGGTATCCCCTGCCCCTCGCCGTCACGCTCGCGGTGGCGATCCTCGCGCGGAGCTTCGTCTCCTACGCCGTGCACGTGGCCATGCACAAGGTGCCCGCACTGTGGCGCGTCCACCGCGTTCACCACACGGACGTCTTCCTGGACGTGTCGACGACGGTCCGCTTCCATCCGCTCGAATTCCTGATCCAGCTGGGCCCCACGGCTCTGCTCATCCTCGGGCTCGGGCTCCCGCCGTGGAGCATCCTGCTCTACGAGCTCCTCGACACGGCGGCCAACCTCTTCATCCATGCCAACGCGCGGGTGCCGGCCTACCTCGACGGCTGGCTCCGTCACGTCCTGGTCACCCCCGACATGCACCGGGTCCATCACTCGGCCCTCTGGCCGGCGACGGACTCGAACTACGGGGTGGTCGTGCCGTGGTGGGACCGGCTCTTCGGCACCTACCGGCTGCCCGGCGGCGACCCCCGAGGAGGCGCGCCTCGGGCTCGAGGAGTGCCAGGACCGGCGCGCCTCGTCGCTCGGATGGCTGCTGGGCCTGCCGTTCCGAGCGCGGCTGGCCGCGGACGGCGGCGCCTCCGTCCGGCGCGAGGCGGGACTAGAATGAGGGCGTCATGCGCGAGTACCGCTACCGCGTCGACGCCGAGGGCCGGATCTTCCACGACGGGAGCGAGGTCCTCGACCCGCTGACGCTCCGCTTCTTCCTGCGCGCCATGACTCACACGCCGGAGGGACGGTGGCTCGTCGTGTGCCAGGGCGAGCGGAACTGGTTCGAGTGCGAGCGGACCCCGTTCGTCGTCCAGCGCGTCCGGCCCGTCCTGCAGGAGGGCGCCGTGGACGGTCTCGAGCTGGTCCTGACCGGCGATCACCGGGAGCCGCTCGACCCGGCCACCCTCGAAGCCGAGGAGGGCCGGCTCTACTGTCGCGTCCGGCGCGGCGCCTACGTCGCGCGGTTCGGTCGCCTGGCGCTGCAGCAGCTCGGCGCCCTACCTGGGGGACGAGGGTGGGCGGCCCGTCCTCGTCCTCGGCGGCCGACGTCACCCCATTCCCGACGGCGAAAGGATTCCTGAGCCCACATGACGGACAGCACGATCGACTCTCCGACGCCCGGCGTCCCGGAGCACGGCAAGAAGAAGCGGACGGCGGTGGAGCCTACGCCTCCCTCCCGCGTGATGAGCATCCACGCCCATCCCGACGACCAGGAGTTCACGGTCGGCGGCACGCTCGCGAAGTGGGCGCGGGCGGGCAGCACGGTCGTGACCGTGTGCATCACGCGGGGCACCGGCGGGTCCAACCGCTTCACGCCGCCCGACATGACCCGGGAGGCCTTGGGTCCGATCCGTGAGGTCGAGCAGCGGAGCGCGTGCCGGATCCTCGGGATCCCGGACGTCTGGTTCCTCGACTACGAGGACGGCATGCTCGAGGCAAGCATCGCCCTCCGCCGGGATCTCACCCGCCTGATCCGCCGCTTCCGGCCCGACGCGGTCGTCTGCGGCGATCCGACCGTCCGCTACTACGGCTCCACGTACCTCAACCACCCCGACCACCGGGCGGCCGCCGACGCGGCGCTCGACGCGGTCTTCCCCTCCGCCGGCACGCGGCTCATCTTCCCGGAGCTGCTCGGCCGAGGGCCTGGAGCCTCACGAGGTCCGCCAGGTCTACATCCACGGGGCCGAGCGGGCCGACACCTTCGTCGACATCGCCGGCATGCTCGACGTGAAGCTGGCCGCGCTTCGCGAGCACCGGAGCCAGATGGGCGAGTGGGACCCGAAGGAGTTCCTGGTGGAGTGGGCGCGCGAGCAAGGCGTGCGCGCGGGCCTGGAGGCGGCGGAGGCCTACCGGCACATGGTCCTGGAGGGCCCCTAGCGCGTCGCGGCATCGAGCCTGATGAGCTAGGATACGGTCCGTGCGCGCGAACGCCACGGCGACCGTCGTCACCCCGGCCGGCCGCTGATGCGCATTCTCTGCTACACCCAGAGCCTGATCGGGGTCGGGCATTTCGTGCGCATGCTCGCGATCGCGCGCGGTCTCGGTACCGCCCACGAGGTGCATCTCGTGGACGGGGGACGCGCGGTGCCGCACCGTAGTGGGCCGTACGACCCAAGCCTGGTGCCGCTCCCGCGGCTGGTCCGCGAGGGTGGGCACCTGGTTGCGGCGGAATCAAGGCGCTCGGTCGCGGACCTCCTGGCGGAACGGACACGTCTCCTCACGGAGGCCGTCGGGCGGGTTCGGCCCGAGGTGGTCCTGATCGACCACTACCCGTTCAGCAGATGGGAGCTGGACGCGGAGATCGCGGACATGACCGCCGCCGCGCGACGCGCCCATCCCGGCGTCTCGATCATCTCCTCGGTTCGTGACAACCTCTGGTCGAACTACCGCAGCGCCGCCGCGGACGACTACGAGCGGGGCGTCCTCGCGCGGCTCGAAAAACACTTCGACGGGCTGCTCATTCATACCGACCCCACCTTCTGGCAGCTGGAGAAGGCATTCAGCCGGGCGGGAGAGATCACGCTGCCCCGACACTACACGGGCTTCGTCGTGGACCGGCTGGCGGTCTCCTCGCCCGTTTCCCTCCCGCCGGAGCCCTATGCCGTGATCAGCTGCGGTGGGAGCACCACGAACCGCGGCTTCCTCCTCGCGGCGATCGAGGCCTTCCGTCGTGCGCGCGCGCAGGTGGGCTCGATGCCGCTGCTCGTGTTCCCGGGGCCAGTCGGCGCGGCCGACCATGACGCGCTGCGGGCAGCCAGCGCGGACGGACCGTGTCGGCTCTTTGACTTCTCGCCCGACTTCCCGGCCTGGCTCGCCGGCAGCGCGCTGTCGGTCAGCCGGGCGGGTTACAACACCTGCGGGCTGCTCCTCGCCTCCGGGACTCGAAGCATCCTCGTGCCCAACCCGGAGAACGCGGATCAGGCGCCGCGCGCGCAGCGTCTCGCCGACCTCGGCCTGGCGACCGTGCCACAGGGTGATCCGCCGGACGCCGACGCGATCGCCTCCGCGATCGTGACGGCACTCGCGCGCCCGCCCGCACGGCACCCCCTCGATCTCGACGGGGTAGCCGCCACCCGTACGGTGCTGGAGCAACGCTGGCTGGCGACGAAGGTACGCTAGGTGGGCGCGGAGACGCCCGAGGGGCGACGCGAGCTCTCCGAGGCGCCCGCCTTCGCCGCCCTGCGCGAGCAGCTCCATGAGGTCGATCTGACGCGAGCGATCTACCTCGATCGTGGCATCCACGTCACCGCCTATCGCGCGGGCACCTGGGTGCTCAGGGTCCCCAGAACCACCGTCGCCCGGAAGCGGATCGCTCGAGCAAGCGCACGTCTACCGCGTCCTCGCCGCGCGCGGGCTGCCGGTGCCCCGTGACGCCGGGCTCGCCCACGGCGCCGACGGGGAGGTGGCCGCCGGCTTCTATCGCTACGTGGCGGGTGACCCCGCGATCGCGTCCCGGCGGACTCCCGACCTGGCGCGCGATCTCGGTCAGTTCCTGAGCGCGCTCCACGCAGTCCCGATCGCGCTCGTCCGCGAGTCCTGCGAGGTGGTGTCCGATCTCTGGGCCGATCGCTTTCGCCCGTGCTGGGACCGGTGTCGCTCGCACCTGCCCGCCGGTGAGCGCGCCTGGCTCGACGGGGTGATCGCACGCTTCCTGGCCTCCCCCGAGGCGACGAGCGGGCGGCTGGTGCCGACCCACGGCGATCTCTCGGAGGAGCACGTCCTCGTCCGTCCCGATGGCGGCCTCGCCGGCGTCATCGACCCCAGCGGGCCTCGGATCACCGACCCGGCCCTCGACTTCGGCAGCCTGGCCGAGAACTTCAGCTGGGCGTTCACCGATGCCGTGCTGGGTGCCTATGCGGGGCCCCTCGATCCTGGGTTCACGCGGCGGGCGTACTTCTGTGCCAGCGTCCGCCCGCTCGTGACGATCGACGCCGGCCTTCGCCACCGGAGCGAGGAGCGGTTTCGACGGGGGCTGAGGCGCCTCACCGAGCGGATGGCGGACGCGCGCGAGTCCCGATGAGCGTCGTCTTCGCCTACGGTGACTTCGGGATCCTCGTCGAGAGCACCGAGGGGAGCCATCTGACGTGGCTCACGGAGTTCCTCGCCCCTCATTTCCGCATTGAGGCCACCCCCGCCCCGCACGCCTGTCGCGTTCTCCTGGTCGAGGACCGCGGGCGATACGACGAGGCGCTGGCGGCCGGCCCGGGTGACGGCGCGCGCGAGGCGTTCGCGCTCGATTCCCGCGTCGTCAGCCTCCCGCGATGGCGCGGGGCCGGGATGAGGCTCTTCGATGTCGACATGGAGGTCTTCTACGAGATCGTCGGCCCTCCCCTCGCGATCACCATCCTCAGCGCGCCGGGCAACTGGAAGGCGCGCACGGCGCTCATGCGCGTCGTGCGCGAGCTGGCGACCAATCGCGAGCAGCGTGCCGGCGGCGTGCTCGTTCATGCCTCGGCCTTCGCGGTCGGCGGGCGGGGCGTCATCGTGGGGGGACCGAAGCAGGCGGGAAAGACGACGTTCCTCGTTCACGCACTTCGTGCCGACTCGGTCGAGTACGTCTCGAACGACCGGGTCCTGGTCCTTCCCGGCGCGACACCCCGGGCCCGGGGCGTCCCGGCGATCGTCGCGTTGCGGCGCGACATGCTCGACCTGTTCCCCGCGCTGGCTGAACGCCTGGCCGCGACGGCCTACTACCAGCGCCTGACCCTCGAGGAGGCGGCCGGGGAACCGGTCCCGGCCGCCGGTCAGCGCATCGGATTCCCGCGCCTGAGCCCGGTCCAGCTCTGCCGGCTGCTCGGAGTGCGCCCCCGCGCCGAGTGCGAGATCGCCGCCATGGTCTTCCCCAAAATCACGGGGAAGCCCGGCGCCACCTCGTTGCGGCGCCTGTCTCCCGAGGAGGCCGGCCGTCATCTCGACGACTCGCTCTTCGGGCTCGGGCCGGGCCGGTGGAGCTCCGCGGTCTTCGCGCTCGCCGACGGTCCGCCCCCGCCCGACCGCGCGGCGCTCGCGGCGCGCTGCGAGGCTCTCGTCGACAGCGTCCCCGGTTTCGAGTGCCGGCTCGGCCTCGACGCGTACCGGTCAGCGCACGCCGCCGACGACTTGGTCGCCGCTCTACTCGGTTGACGGCGCGGCCTCCGGACGGCGGTCCCGCGGTCGCGCAGGGGCCAAGCGCCGCGGGCCGACCCTCGGACCCCTGCTCCAACGGGCTGGACGCCGGTCCGCATCATCTCCCCCGGTTGGCGTATCGGTTGCATCGACGACAGGTAGGTCCAACTCGTCCGTTCGAAACAGGATCGGCCGGTGAGGCTGACGGGCCACCACGCCCGAGCCAGGAGGAGCGACGATGACACGATCACGAGTCCAGGCCGCACGGCTCGGCGCCGCCGGTCTTGCCCTCGCGCTGGCCTTCTTCGCCGGCGCGACGTTCGCGCAGGACGGGCGCTTCACGATCGACAGGGCCACCGTCCGGCCGGAGCGCGTCAAGGCCGGGCACACGGTGACCGTCCGGACCAACGTCACGGCGAAGGAGGCCATGTCGGACGTCAACGTGGACCTCGAGGTCAAGGACAAGGACAACAAGCTCGTCGCGCAGCGGGTGTTCCCCGGCGAGGATTTCTCGGCGGGGCAGACGCGCACGTACGAGTGGAAGTGGGACGTGCCGAAGGAGCTGGCCGGCGGAGAGTACGTCGCCAAGGTCGGCGTGTTCGAGCCGGCCTGGGGGAAGCTCATCGCGTGGAACAACGATGCCGCGCGGATTCGCATCGAGGGCGGCGCGACCGCCGGATCCGCCCAGACCAACGCCGGCAAGTTCGACATCGCGGACGCGATGATCGATCTTAACCGGGTGAGCCCCGGTCAGCAGGTGCGGATCGAGACCCGGGTCTCGGCCAAGGAGCCGAGCTCCGCGGTGAACGTCGACGTCGAGATCAGGGACAAGGACGACAATAAGATCGCCCAACGCATCTTCCGAAAGGAGCGGTTCGACGGCGGCCAGAGCCGGTCCTATCGGTGGGTCTGGCGCGTGCCCGACGACCTCCCGGTGGGCAACTACAGGGTGAAGGTCGGCGTCTTCGATTCGAACTGGCGGGAGCTCGCGGCGTGGGACAACGATGCCGGCCGGATCCGCGTGCGCGGTGCTCAAGCGCAAGCGGACGAGAGCCGACGTGAGGCTCGGATCGAGGAGCGGCTCGGCCTGGAGCTCGAGAAGCCCAACCCCGGCCTCACCCGGCGATATGGTCTGAAGGAGGACGTCCAGGGCATGATCGTCACCGACGTGCGGCCGCAGTCTCCGGCCGCCCGCGCGGGCGTGACTGCCGGCGACGTGATTCGGGACATGATGGATGCCGGCCGTGAGGAGGTGCGCCTGCGGGTCGACCGCAAGGGCTGGGAGCGCGAGATCGTCGTCCGTCCGTAGGCGTCGATCAGCGCGTTTCCCCGAGCGTCATTCTCGGCGGCGAGGCGTCACTCGTTCCTGGGGCGCCCCGGTCGACCGGGCGCCCCTCAGCGCCGTGGCCTCCAGGACCAGGACGGCGTCGCGCCGGAAGCTCACCGCCACCGGCTGGCCCGGGCGGGCAGGGCCGCGCTCGGGTTGTTGAAGGTGTCGAGCGACAGCGCGTGCTCCGTGAAGCGCACGCGGATGCGCACGATCGGCCCCAGGAAGACGACGTCCTCGACCGTCCCGGTCATCCGGTTGCCGTCGGCCGAGTCGCCCGGCGACACCGTCTCGGGGCGGATCGCGATGGACCGGACGTCGCCGGCGCGCGCGGTCTCCAGGCCTCGCGCGGCGACGATCTCCTGGCCGTCGACGACGATCCGGCCGCCGGCCGGGTCGATCACCGGCCCTCGCAGGATGTTCAGGGTCCCGATGAACGAGGCGACGAAGGCGGTTCTCGGGAAGTTGTAGATCTCGAACGGCGGGCCGATCTGCTCGACGCGCCCCTCGCTCATCACCACGATGCGGTCGGAGAGCGACAGCGCCTCCTCCTGGTCGTGCGTCACGTAGACGGTCGTGATGCCGAGCCCGCGCTGGATCGCCCGGATCTCGTTGCGCAGCGACACGCGGATCTTCGCGTCGAGCGCCGACAGGGGCTCGTCGAGCAGCAGCACCTGCGGGCGGATCGCCAGCGCCCGGGCCAGCGCCACGCGCTGCTGCTGGCCCCCCGAGAGCTGGTAGGGATACCGGCCGCCCAGCCCGGGGAGCTTGATCAGCTCCAGCATCTCCCCCACCCGCTGCGCGATCTCCTCGGCCGGCCGCTTGGCCACCCGGAGCCCGAAGCCGATGTTGTCGGCCGACGGTCATGTTCGGGAACAGCGCGTACGACTGGAAGACCATCCCGACGTTCCGCTGGTTCGGCGGCCGGTGGGTGATGTCCGCGCCGTCGAGCCGGATCGCCCCCGCGGAGGGCGATCTCGAAGCCCGCGATCATGCGCAGGGTCGTGGTCTTGCCGCAGCCGCTCGGCCCGAGGAACGACACGAACTCGCCGCGCTCGACCTGCAGGTCGAAGTGCTCGACGGCCGTCGACTGGGCGAACTTCTTCTGCACGCCGTCGATCTCGAGGAACGCCCATGTGCGCCCTTAGTCGCCGCCGACCTCTGGGCGGCGGTCCCGCGGCCGACGACCTGGATCAGCCCCATGCACCCCCAGGTGACCGCGAAGGTGATGATCGCCAGCGCCGACGGCTCGTAGGCCCGGTTGGCGCCCATGAGCTGGAGGTAGGGCCCGAAGGCCGGCCGGTCCAGCAGGCTCGCCATGGTGAACTCGCCGATGACGATGGCGAACGTCAGGAACGCGCCGCTCAGGACGGCGACCCGCACGTTGGGGAAGATGACCCGGAACAGCACGGTCCGCCAGCCGGCCCCCAGGCTCTGGGCGGCCTCGGTCAGGGTCCGCACGTCGATCGCGCGCAGGCCGGTGTCCACCGCCCGGTACATGTACGGCAGCGACAGCGCCACGTAGCTGCACGTGAGCAGGAGGTCGGTGGTCCGATCGGTGCTGGTCAGCGGCAGCATCGACGAGCTGTTGTAGATCCGCAGGTAGCCGAAGACGAGCACGATGGCCGGGATGACCAGCGGCAGCAGCGTGATGAACTCCACGACCGGGCGCAGCCGGGGCAGGCGCAGCTGGATCCAGTAGGCCGTCGGCACGACGAGGAGGACGCCGACGACGATGGTCGCCAGCGCCAGGGCGTCGAGTAGGTGAAGGTGGCGTGGAACCGGGGGTCGCTCAGCACGATCCGGTAGGCCTCGAAGCTGTACACGCCCCGGCGATAGCGCATCGAGAACTCGAACGTGCCCATGAGCGGCACCAGGAAGTACAGCCCGCCCAGCCAGGAAGACCAGCCAGGGTCCGAGCGGTGCCGTCGCGTTCACCGCAGCCATCGCTCGCTGCGCGCCCGCGAGCACGATGTAGCCGGCGTTCGACAGGGCGGTGATGAAGATCATGCCCAGCGCCAGGGCGTAGCCGAGGTTCTGGTTGTGGAGCACGTCGCCCCGGATCTGCGCGAAGAGGAGGATGGTGACGATGTCGAGCGAGCTGCCGGTCAGCGCGTACGCGGTGGCGACGGCGCCGAACGCGTTGGCGAAGAGGAGCAGCGCGGCGCCCAGCAGGGGCGGCCACAGGACGGGCAGCGCGACGAACCGCCAGTACTGCCACGCGCTGGCGCCCAGGTTCGCGGACGCCTCCCGCCACTCCCGCTTCAGCCCGTCGATGGCGGGCGCCATGATCAGGACCATGAGCGGGATCTGGAAGTACATGTAGGTGAGGGCCAGGCCCCAGAAGCTCAGCAGGTTGAAGCCCGCCGCGTAGAGGTTGAACCCGAACAGGTTCACCAGGAGCGCGGTGACCAGGCCGGTCCGGCCCAGCGTCGCCAGGAAGGCGAACGCGAGCGGCACCCCGGCGAAGTTCGAGGCGACGCCCGAGAAGGTCATCAGGGTCGGCCGCACCCACCGGGCAGCCCGCCGGCGATCGCCGCGTAGGCGAGGAGGAAGCCGATCAGCGCCCCGCCGAGGGCGGACGCCGCGCTCACCCGGATGCTGATCCAGTAGGCGGCCGACGATGTTCGGCTGGAACAGGTCGAGGATGTTCCGGAGGGTGAAGTGGCCCTCGGGGTCCTGGAAGCCGCCCACGACCAGGAAGCCCGTGGGCAGCAGCAGGAACATGAGGGCGAAGGCGAAGAACGGAGACGACGACCCACGCGGACCGGCCCAGCCGCCGCCCACCGCGACCGCGGGAGCCGTCGCGCGAGGTCGACCGGTTCACGTGGCCATCCACGGGGCCACTGGCGCACGAGGGGATCGGCCGGCGATCTCAGGCTCGGCCCCTCGCCCTCACCCCGAGCGGCGAGGGGAGCGGCGGCCGGTCGGGCGCTACTTCACGTTCGCGCCGACGACGGTGTTCCACTGCTTGGTGATGATCTCCTTGGCCTTGGCTTCCTGCTCGAGCGTCGGGAAGACGGCCTTGGTGTAGGCCTCGGCCGGCGGCAGCTTGGCCAGCAGGTCGGCCGGCACCTTCTTGTTCTTCACGAGGTCGTTGAAGCGGATCGGGTGGCAGTACCCCTTGAGCCAGCCGATCTGGCCCTCGTCGGAGTACAGGTGCTCCATCCACAGCTTCGCCGCGTTCGGGTGCGGCGCGAAGGCGCTGATCCCCTGGACGTACACGCCGGCCACGATCCCGCTCTTCGGCACGACGACCTCGACCTTGGGGTTGCCCTTCAGCTTGTCGCGATCGGCGAGGGCGTTGTAGTCCCAGCGGATGATGATCGGCGTCGCCCCCTGGGCGAGGGAGGCCACCTTGCCGATGACCGGCACGAAGTTCCCCGCCTTGTTCAGGTCGGCGAAGAACTTGAGCCCCGCCTCGGCGGCCTTGTCCATGTTGCCGCCGCCGCGGAGGCCCGGCCGCGAGCACGCCCATGATCGCCTGGGACGACGCGCGCGGGTCCCCGGCCAGGGCGACCGAGTTCTTGTACTCGCGGCTTGAGCAGGTCCGCCCAGTCCGCGGGCACGTTCTTGACGATGTCGGTGTTGACCTCGAACGAGAGCACCCCGTAGTAGTCCCCGTACCAGTACCCCTCGGCGTCCTTCTGGGCGGCGGGGATCGTCTCCCACGTCGCGACCTTGTGCGGCTGGAGCAGCCCTTCCTTCTTGGCCGACGGGCCGAAGGAGAGGCCCACGTCGATGACGTCCGGCGCCTGCGGTCCCTTGTTGCCCTTGTTGGCCTTGATGGCCTCGATCTCGTCGCCGGAGCCGGCGTCGGGGTTCAGCTCGTTGACCTTCAACCCGTACTTCTTCTTGAAGCTCTCGATGACCTCGCCGTAGTCGCACCAGTCGTGGGCAACGCGATGGTCGTCAGCAGGCCCTCCTGCTTGGCGGCGGCGACCAGCTGAGTCGTGTTCGTCTGACCGACGGCGACGCCGATCGCCGTCAGGACGACCACGGTGGCGAGCAGCGACGGTACGGATTCCCTCTCGATACTTCATGTGCTCCTCCTCGGCTCCGGATCCTCCGGTCGCCCTACGATCGGCCAGCGCCGGCAAGTGTAAGAGCGACCCCCGGCTCGCGCGTCATGCGGCGGGAACTACCAGGCCTCCCGGCTGGTTGCTCCTGTGAGACCGACGCCCGGCATCGGCGGCAAACCGAGAAACGTGGTCCAAACACAAGGAGGCATCATGCGACGAACCGGCCTTGGCCGTTGGTCCTTGATCGCCGCGGTCGGTGCGCTGGCTGGTCTCGTGCTGGCCGGCCCGGCCGCCGCGCTCGACGTGGGTCAGAAGGCGCCCGACTTCACGCTCCCGGCGCCCGGCGGCAAGCAGGTCAAGCTCTCCGACCTCACCGCCAAGGGCCCCGTGGTCCTCTACACCTTCATCCAGGCGTTCACCGGCACCTGAACGAAGGAAATCATGGGCTTCGAGGGCATGCTCGCCCAGTTCGAAGCCCTGAACGCCCAGGTCGTGGGCGTCAGCGCCGATCACGCGGCGACGCTGGATAACTTCACCAAACAGAACAACGTCAAGCACCTGCTCCTCTCCGACTTCCGCCGTCAGATGCTCCCGGCATACGACGCGCTGGTGACCGACGAGAAGAGCCCCATCTATCGGTACGCGAAGCGCGCCTACTTCGTGATCGACCGGACCGGGACCGTCCGCTACGTGAAGATCCAGGACAACGCCCTCGATCTCCTGGACCCGGGCGAGGTCCTGAAGGCCCTGAAGGACAGCGGCGCGTCATGACCCATCGGCTTCTCACCGGACTCCTGGCCGCGACGCTCGTCGCCACGCCCGCGCTCGCGGCCGGGCCCGACTTCGAGGCGCTCCAGATCCAGCCCTACGCGCCCCCGAAGGCGGCGCCGGCCTTCTCGCTTCCGGATCTTGACGGCAAGGTCCGGAGCCTCGCCGACGCCCGCGGAAAGGTGGTGCTCCTCTTCTTCTGGGCGACGTGGTGACCGGACTGCCGGGAGGAGTTGCCTCCCATCAACCGGCTCTACACGGATCTCGGGTCACGCGGCCTCGAAGTCCTGCTCGTGAGCTTCCGTGAGGACCCGGCACACGTGAAGCGCACGGCCCAGGAGCGGGGTTACGTCGCGCCCGTCCTTCTGGACCGGAGCGGGGATGTGACCGGGAAGCTCTACGGCGTCTGGGGGCCGCCCACCGTCTACCTGATCGACCGGCAGGGTCAGCTGGTCGGCCGCGCCGTCGGCCCGCGTGACTGGAGCACGCCGGCGGCGCGCCAGCTCCTGCTGGCGTTGCTCGAGGCGAAGCCGTGAGGCAACCCCTTGGCCTAGTCGAGCGGGCGCGGGCTGGTCTCCACGCTCGGCCGAGAAATGGCGCCTCCGGGGTGCCCCGATCCTGCCCGGTGAGACCCCCTGGCCGGCCATCCACCAGCTGATCCCGGTCGAGGACAAGTACCGCGCGAGCGTCCTCCGACTGGGTACCGTTCTCGCGCGGGAGCGTCCGGTCGAACGGAAGGGGTGGGAGCTCACCGGCTGTCCCAACCTAAAGCCGGAGGGGTGAGATGGCACGCTGGGGTCGCGAACCAGGCGCACACGACCGCGGAGTTCTGCGTGCGACACATGATGATCACGTACGTGCGTGGTCACTTCAAGAACATCGGAGGCAGCCTCGAGTTCGCTCGCCACCCGACCCGAGAACGCCTGGGTCGAGGTGAGCATCGGGGCCGACACGCTGTGGTCGGGCGAGCCCGAGCGGGACGATCACCTG
>CAWCVP010000004.1:0-72933 GCA_963799055.1 uncultured Candidatus Rokubacteria bacterium | reverse complement strand
CGAACGCCATGTTGTCGTAGACGGTCATGTGGGGATAGAGCGCGTAGTTCTGGAAGACCATCGCGATGTCGCGATCCTTCGGCGGCAGGTCGTTGACCAGGCGGTCGCCGATGTAGATCTCCCCCGAGCTGATCTCCTCCAGCCCCGCGATCATCCGGAGCGTCGTGGACTTGCCGCAGCCCGAGGGCCCGACGAGGACCATGAACTCCTTGTCCTTGATCTGCAGGTTGACGTCGCGGACCGCGACCACCTCGTCGAACTTCTTCGCCAGATCCTTGAGGACGACCTGTGCCATGCGGCGCTCCCTTGATGTGAGGTTCCGTGGTTAGGGCGGCCAGGGGGAAGGCCCGGCCGTCAACCGTTGCCCCGGCGACCGGCAGCCCGGAGAGGCCCGGGATGCGGTCGCGGTGGCAAGAGAATGGGCTGGGGGGCCCTTCGGTGTCAAGGGCGCCTCGGCGCGGGGCGTGGAACCCGTCGTGTCGGGAAGATTCCTCCTTGACACGCGCTTCGGCGGGCGGCTAGGGTAGCGCGCACGCAGGCCGGTCCACCGCGCTCCCTCGTGCCGTCGGGCAGCTGCGGGTCGGCCCCCGTCGGTCCTGGCCTGGAGGCGCGGCTGTCAAGGAGCGAGGGAGGAACGCGATGCCGCGGTTTGTCCCCGAGCAGCGTGACCGCGACCCCATGAACGCCCTGCTGAGCCTCTCCGACAGCCTGCGGCGGATGCTCGAGTGGGTCGCGCGGGCGTCCGCCTGGCTGCTCGTCGTCATGGCCGCCGTGACCTGCTTCGACGTCCTGGCGCGGAAGCTGGGCATTCCCGCCCCCCTGACGAAGCTCCAGGAGCTGGAGTGGCACTTCCACGCCGTGCTCTTCTCCCTGTGGATGGGCTACGGCTACACGATCAACGCGCACCCGCGGGTCGATTCCTATACCGAGAACCTGACGCTGCGGCGCAAGGCCTGGTTCGAGCTCTTCGGCTGTCTGCTCTTCGCGTTGCCGTACATGGCGATAATCGCCTACCACACCCTGGACTTCGTCTCGGAGTCCTACCTACTTGGTGAGAAGTCCGACAGCACGGTCGGGCTCAGCTACCGCTGGCTCATCAAGGGCATCTACGCTGCCGGGATCTGGCTGGTGGTGCTGGGGATCTTCAGCGTCCTGCTGCGTGTCATCGTCTTCCTGTTCGGTGGCCCGTCGAAGGCGAAGGTCGATCTGCCCATCGGCCACGTGGAAGCCGATATCTAGGTCGCGATAGGGGGCGCCGTGCTCGACTTGCTGGCCAACAACCTCGCCCTGATCATGTTCGTGTCGATGTTCTTCGTCATCTTCACCGGCTATCCCGTGGCCTTCATCATGGGCGGGATGGCGTTCCTCTTCGCGATCGTGGGCTGGCTGCTCGGCGTGTTCAACCTGATCGGGCTCTACGACATCGTGCTCCGCATGTGGGGCGGCGCGGCCGCCGATCCGGTGCTCGCCTCCATTCCCATGTTCATCTTCATGGGCTCGATCCTGGAGCGCTCCGGCTCGGCCGCCGACATGCTGAAGGCGACCGAGGTCCTGCTGCGGCGCGTCCCGGGCGCCCTGGCGGTCGCCGTCATGGTGATGGGCACGATCCTGTCCGCGCCGATCGGCACGGTCGGGGCGGCGGTGGTCACGCTCTCGGTGATCGCGCTTCCCCAGATGCTGGCCGCCGGCTACGACAAGCGGCTGGCCATCGGGACCATCGCCTCGGCCGGCACGCTCGGCATCCTGATCCCGCCGGCCATCATGCTGGTGGTCATGGCGGAGATGCTGGTGACGTCGGCGGGCACGCTGTTCCTCGCGGCCACCATGCCGGGCTTCCTGCTCTCGGGCCTCTTCCTGATCTACATCATCGTGGTCGCGATCGTTCGGCCCGACAAGGCGCCCAAGCTCCCGCCCGATCACGGCCCGCAGAACCGCAGCGAGTTCTGGACGGCGGTGTGGCGGGGCCTGTTCCCGATGACGGCGCTGATGGTGATCGTGATCGGCTCGATCTTCGCCGGCTGGGCGACTCCGACGGAGAGCGGCGCCGTCGGGGTGTTCGGCTCGTTCCTGATCGCGGCCCTGAACCGGAAGATGACCCATGAAGATGACCACCGAGGCCATGTGGTCGGCCTGCCGGGCGAACGGGCTCGTGTTCCTGATCATCCTGGGCGCGACCGGATTCTCCTACGTGTTCCGGGTGCTGGGCGGCGACGACCTGATGATCGGGATGCTGCTGAGGCTCGGCGTCGACACCGGATGGGAGATGCTCGCCTTCGTCATGGTCCTGATCTTCCTGCTCGGCTTCCCCTTCGAGTGGATCGAGATCTGCCTGATCGTCCTGCCGGTCTTCGGGCCGATCCTGGCGAAGTACGACTTCTCCGCCCATCTCGGCCAGCAGAGCTACCTGATGCCGTGGTTCGGCGCGCTGGTGGCGGTCAACTTGCAGACCGCGTTCATGACGCCGCCGTTCGGCGCCACGCTCTTCTACATGAAGGGAACGGCGCCGCCCGGCGTGACCATGAGCGACGTCTACAAGGGCATGTATCCCTTCGTGGCCCTGCAGGTCGTCGGGCTGCTGATCTGCATCTGGCAACCGGAGATCGTGCTCTGGCTGCCGAGGCTCGCGGGGTTCCTCGACTAGCGACGCTGCCGGGGCCGCCGCGCCCCTCGCCCGCCCAGTCGCGCTCGCTACACCGTTCTCACCTCAGGACCAGCGCCCGGCTACCCGGGCTTGGCCTACGCGGCCAGGACGAGTTGAACTTGCCGACGAGGCGCTTGGCATCGCCGGTCCTGACTCCAGACGATCGCCAGGGAAGGCTTGGCCCAGGGATCCTGGCTCAAGTAGGGATCTCCCTTGAAGTACAGCTGCGTCGTCAGGGGCCCGAACAGGGGGTGCATGACGGTGAAGTGAACGTGGGCGGGCCGAGTCCGCCCGCCATGCTCGAGCCGGGGCCCGGTGGGATCGGGTAGCGCCCGGGACGATTGTCTCGATCTCGTACCCCTGCGCGTCGGTCAGAGCCGCCCCCTCAACCGCAACGGCGTGCGATCGGTCAGGGGCGCAGGCTCCTTGATGTCGTAGTGACCGGCGTGGTCTGCTTGCCACACGTCGAGGAGCGCCCCGGCAAGGGTGTTCGGCAATCTGGACCGTAGACGGTTCCGGACACCACGAGGACTTGCCCGGCCTCGCCGGGATCAGTGAGCTTGGCCCGGGCTGGCGCGCCGGCCCGGTAGAACGGCCCGAGGACGTCGGGCGATGTGGGCAGACACTGCTGGGCGATGCCGGTGGCGGGGACCCCCAGGAGGCCGCCGGCCATGGCGGTCGCGGTCCGGCGCAGGAGTGTTCGCCGCGAGATGGCTGGGCTCGCGTTCGGGATCAGGTCGTCCTTCATGTCTCCCTTTCCGTGGCCGGGGCCTGGCTCGTGGCTGACCTTAGAGGCGGTCGCTGGCGTGCGCCAGGGTGGCGACGGCCTGTCAGGTGCGGTTTGCAGGGCCGGGCGGGTCCACGCGGGGCAGTCGCGAAGTCCACCGCGGGAGCGCTCCCGGGCAGCCCGGCAAGCTCGCGGAGGCCGTGTCCTGGCCCCCGCGAGCCGCCGGTCGGCGTCGCCTACTTCTTCTGGTAGGTGGCCTTCAGCTCCTGGGCCTCACCCCAGATCTGGTAGGTCTTCCGCCAGCGCGAGGTAGTGGTCGGCGACCTTCTTGAAGAGCGGGTCCTTGGCGCTCTGCTCCTCCAGGACCTCGAGCCACGCCTTCTCGAATGCCGCGAGGTCGTCGTCGGACCAGCGGCGGGCGGTGACGCCGTGCTTCGCCTTCATCTCCTGCATGACCGGCGGGTTCTTCGCCTCGGTCTCGACGTAGGTGTGGACCACGGCGTCGTTGAGCGCGACCTGGATGATCCGCTTGTGCTGGTCGGAGAGCTTGTCCCACTCCGCCTTGTTCATCAGCAGCTCGCTCACCGACGTCTGCTGGTGCCAGCCGGGGAAGTAGTTGTTCTTGGCGATCTGGTGGAAGCCGAGCGCCAGGTCCATCGTCGGCATCGAGAACTCGGTCGCGTCGATGACGCCCCGCTCGAGGGCGGGATAGATGTCGGCCGCCGCGAGGAGCTGCGTGTTCACGCCCAGCCGCTGCATGACCTGGGCGCCGAGGCCGAAGAAGCGCATCTTGATGCCCTTCAGCTCGGCCACGCTCTTGACTTCCTTCCGGAACCAGCCGGAGGTCTCCGGCCCGATCGCGAAGCAGTCGAGCGCGAAGAGGTTGTGCTTGGCGTAGATCTCGTTCCGGAGCTCGTTGCCGCCGGCGAACCACTTCCAGGCGAGGAACTCGCCGACGTTGGGCCCGAACGGCACGGCAGTGAAGAACGCCAGCGCCGGGTACTTGCCCGTGTGGTAGCCGGGCGTCGTCCAGCACGATTCGACCGACCCCTTGGACACGGCGTCGAAGCACTCGAGGGCCGGCACGAGCGCGCCGGGCTCGAAGAACTTCAGCTCGAGCGACCCGCCCGAGATGGTCTTGACGTTGTCCGCGAAGCGGATGGCCGAGGTCCCGAGGTGCGGCTGCTTGCTGGGGAAGGCGCTCGCCATCTTCCACGTGACCTTCTTCTGAGCCTCGGCGGAGGGGCTCAGCTGGAGGGCCAGCGCGGTGAAGGCGGCCAGCATGGCCAGGACGGCGAGGATTGTGACGGGTCTAGGCATTCTCATGCGGAGACTCCTCCCCTCTTGGTGTGGCGGTGGACTGATCCAGTGCGGCCGAGCGCTGGATCGGTGGTCGGGCCCCTGTCAGGGATGGGTCCGTTGCAGCCTCTTTGCCACACAATGGCGGCCAGCGTCAAGCGTCTCGGCCCTTCGTGGGGCGGGGGGGCCTCAGGGTGGCCCGGCTGCCTTCCGCCCCCAGACCTGGGCGGTCAGGAAGCTCGTGGACACCGTGTCCGGGTCGGCCAGGTGACGGCGGCAGGCCGCCAGGGCGGCGTCGAGGTCGGCCCCGGTGAGGATCCCCCGGTCGATCAGGGTCGAACGGATCGATTCGATCGTGGCCGGCAGGTAGTCCGCCATCGGCTCCCCGCTCGTGACCCCCACCAGGAACGGCCGATACCGGACGTCCTCGAGCCCGGCCGCCCGGAACAGCCGGTAGAGCCGCTTGGCGAGGCGCGTGTCCGCGCCGACACCGGCGAAGCCGTCCTGCAGGGCGGTCTTCAGGCGATCCCAGGCTGGATGGGGCGGATGGCAGCTGAGGGTGTCCGTGTCGGGCTCCTCGAACGCCACCACGCCGCCCGGTCGCGTCAGGCGAATGGCCTCCCGAAGCAGGTCGCCGGGCTGGCCGGCCGTCCCGGCCAGGTAGCGAACGTGGACGAGATCGAAGGCGTCAGAGGGGAGGCCGGATCGGTACGCGTCGGCCTCCAGCAGGGCTCACGTTGCCCAGCCGCAGGGCCTCCATCGACGCGCGGGCCGCCTCCAGCAGGACCGGGTCGGCATCGAGCCCGACGACCCGCCCCGTGGCTCCGACCCGGGGGCTCAACAGGTGGAGAATGCCTCCCGGGCCGCAGCCGAGATCCAGGCAGCGCCAGCCCGGCCCGACGCCGATCCGATCGAGCAGCACCCCGGCGTCGAACTCCATGGCGGCCGCCTGGATCCGCAGGCGCTCGATCTCGCCGGCGCGCCGCGCGATCGGGTAGCTGCCGGACCGGGTCGGCATCGGCGATCACGATCCCCAGAGCCAGGGCGGGATGCTGCCGAGGTTGTCCTTCACCGCCACCACGCCCGGGACGTTCTCGGCGGCGACCCGGATGGCGCGCCGCGACTGGTCGGAGTCCACGAGCCCCCAGAGCTCCACCACCCCGTTCTTCACGATCACGTTCAGGCGGCCGTGCGCCGTCCAGCCGTCGCGTTCGAGCGCCTGCAGGACGGCCTCCCGGATGGAGCGGTCGTCCATCGGGCGTGCGGGCGGGGTCGGGTCGTGTTGCGCCGCGAGTCCGTGAAGGAGGTTCGCGCGACTGACGATCCCGACCACCTTGCCGTCGCGGACCACCGGCACCCGCTTGATGTGGTGCTCCTCGAGGAGGCGCGCGATCTCACCGACGGACGTCTCGTCGCTCACGGTGACCACGTTCCGAGTCATGACCTGCTCGGCCCGCGATCCGTGCGCCCGCGCGTACTCCTCGGCCCGCGCCCGCTCGTCGCCGAAGAACCGGAGCCACCATCCGCGGTGGCGCTCGGTCCCGATCTCGGGCCGGCGCATCAGATCGCCCTCGGTGACCATCCCGACGAGTCGTCCGTGGCCGTCGACGACCGGGACCCCGCTGATGCGGCGCTCCAGCAGGAGCTGGGCGATCTCCTCGACACGCGTGTCCGGGCGGACGGTGACGACGGGCGCCGTCATGACGTCTCTCGCCTGCATGGCTCGGTCCCCCTTTGCCTGGGTATCGGGGCCTTCGGGTGAGGGTGTCTGTCAGCGGCCCGCGCGGCCACCGGCCGGCGACGACCGTGGGCGCCCGGCTGGCGGGCCACCCGGATCGCCTGGCGCCAGGGGCGTAGCCGAATCCCGCCAGATCCTCCGTCCGGTCGGTCGCCACTCCGGGATGAGGCACGAGGGCCGCGATCTCGGCCCACTGCTCGGGCGTCAGGTGGATGCCGGTCGATCGAAGGGAGTCCTCCAGCTGGCCCACGGTACGCGCACCCACCAGCGGGGCGGTCACCGCCGGATGGGCTCGCACCCACGCGACCGCCAGGCTGACCGGGTGGTGGCCGTGCGCCCTCGCGTAGGCGACGAACCGGTCGACCGCACCCGGCATCCAGTCCTGTCCGTATCGCGCCCGGTAGCGCGGGTTCTCGAGGAGCCGGCCCTGGGCAAGGCGGGTCTCGCCGTACTTGCCGCTGAGCATCCCACCCGCCATGGCGTTGTAGGGGCAGACTCCCAGCCCCGCGTGGCGGGCCAGCGGCAGGAGCTCGACCTCGGCCTGGCGCTTCAGCAGGCTGTACATCGGCTGGAGGCACTGGAACCGGGCGAGCCCCTCGCGCGCCGACACCCCGAGGGCGGTGGCGACCTGCCAGGCCGCGACGTTGCTGGCGCCCAGGTAGAGCACCTTGCCCTGGCGCACCAGGTCGTCCAGGGCGTGGAGCGTCTCCTCCACCGGCGTATCCGGATCGGGGAAGTGCATGTAGTAGAGGTCGATCCGGTCGGTGCGCAGCCGGCGCAGGCTGGCCTCGACCGCCTCGCGGATGTGGCGCCGCGAGCCGCCTCCCGCATTCGGATCCCCCTCGCGCACGGGACTGGCGAACTTGGTCGCCACGATCAGCTCGTCCCGGCAGTCCGCCATCAGCCGGCCGAGGATCTCCTCCGAGCGCCCGTACGCGTAGGTGTCCGCGGAGTCGAAGAAGTTGATGCCCGCATCGCGGCAGCGCCCGAACAGGGCCGCCGAGGCCGCCTCGTCCGCGTCCCCGCCGAAGGTCATCGTGCCGAAGCAGAGGGCGGAGACCTTCACGCCGGTGCCGCCCAGGAGCCGATACTCCATCCGCGGGCCCTCCGTGGTCGGAGATCACGAGGTCGGGAGCAGCGGCAGCCTAGCACGGAAGCGCGGAGGATGTCCGGACGCCGGCGAGCGCGCGTCCGCCACAGGCGCCGAGTCGGGCGGGGGACGGCGTCTAGGGCCGGATCAGCCCTTGACCGCGCCGGTCAGGCCGGCCACGTAGTGCTCGACGAAGAAGGAGTACATCAGGGCCACGGGAACCGAGCCGAGCAGGGCCCCCGCCATGAGCGGGCCCCAGTAGAAGACGTCGCCGCGGATCAGCTCGGACACCACGCCCACCGGCACCGTCTTCTGCTGCGGCGACGACAGGAACACGAGCGCGTAGATGAACTCGTTCCACGACAGCGTGAAGGCGAAGATGCCGGCCGACAGGATGCCCGGCGTGGCGATCGGGAAGACGATCTGGACCATGGCCCGGATCCGGCTGGCGCCGTCGATGCGGGCGCACTCCTCCAGTTCCTTCGGGATCGTCTTGAAGTAGCCCATCATGAGCCAGGTGCAGAAGGGGATCAGGAAGGTCGGGTAGGTCAGGATCAGGGACCAGGGCGTATCCCCCAGCCGGAAGTTCCGGATGATGTCCGCCAGCGGGATGAAGAGCAGCGTCGGCGGCACGAGATAGGTCACGAAGATCCCGGTGCCCAGCGCGCCGGCCATCGGAAAGCGAAGCCGCGCCAGGGCGTAGCCGGCCAGAATGCCGCAGAAGATCGAGATCAGCGTCGAGACGATGGCGATGAACATCGTGTTGTAGAGCCAGGTGGCGAACATCGTCTCCCGGAAGAGGTAGGTCACGTGCTCCCAGGTCGGGTTCGGTGGTCCAGAAGGGCGTGTTGTTGACGGCGCCGCCACGGCCGGTAGAGCTCGGCGTCCGGGCGGAAGGCGGTGATGAGCATCCAGTAGAAGGGGAACAGCGTCCCGACGACGAACGCGGTCAGGGGGATGTAGAAGTAGAGCCACTTCTTCCACCGGGCCCCCTCGACCATTCCCGCGCCCGATCCGGCCCGTCCGCGCCATCACGCGCCCTCGACCCGGCGGATGTACCAGAGCTGGATGACGACGACGAGGAACAGCAGGGGGAACATCGCCAGGGACGCCGCGGCGCCCTCGCCGAGGAGCCCGGTGTTGATGCCGATCTGGTAGGCGTAGGTGGCGAACAGGTGCGTGGCGTTCGCGGGCCCCCCGCCGGTGAGGACGTAGACCAGCTGGAAGTCGGCGAAGGTCTGGATGACGGAAAAGAGCGTCACCACCATCGTCACCGGCAGGAGGAGCGGCCACGTGATGCGCCAGAAGCGCTGCCAGGCGCGTGGCGCCGTCGATGGCCGCCGCTTCGTGGAGCTCCGGGCTCACCGTCTGGAGCCCGGCCAGGAGCGTGATGGCGTAGAAGGGCATGCCCCGCCAGACGTTCACGATGATGATCGACCCCAGCGCCAGCGTGGGGTCGGTCAGCCAGCCGATCCGCGTCTGGATGATGCCGGCGTTGTACAGGGTCCAGTTCAGCACGCTGAAGGTCGGGTCGAACATCCACTTCCACGCGAAGGTCGAGAGCACGGTGGGGATGATGAAGGGCAGGAGCATCGACGCCCGGACCAGCCGCTTGCCCTTGAAGTGACGGTTGAGGAGGAGGGCGAGCCACATGCCCAGCGCCAGCTTCGCCGACGGTGGCGACGCCCGTGTACACGAAGGTGTTGTAGGCCGCCTGCTGGAAGATCGAGTCGTTCCAGATCTTGACGAAGTTCTTCAGGCCCACGAAGACGCCCGGGACCCCGACGGTGGCGCTGGTCATGGAGATCCAGACGCCCTTGACGAACGGGTAGGCGATGAACAGCGCGAGCAGGACGATCGTCGGCGAGCAGGAGCAGCCACCCGAGGACCCGCTCGTCCTCGAGGAGCCGGGTGACCACTCCCATCCGCGGCACCGCGGCGGGGGCGACCGCGAGGCGGGCCGCTACCTGGCCCGCCTCGCCCCGCCCGCCCGCGATCGGCTTCATGCCGGTCTCAGACACGAGGGCTGTCTACCCGTAGATCTTCCTCAGCTCGCCCTCGGCCCACTTGACCGCTTCCTCGGCCGGCATGCCCTGGATGGCCTTGGCGTACATGTCGATGATGATGTACTTCGAGTAGGCTTCCGAGGCCTTCGCGTTGGCCGGCCCGGCGTAGCCGAAGAGCCGGAGCTTGCTGGCCGCGTCCCGGAACGGGAGCATGACCGGGTCCTGCTGCCACATCGGGTGGGACTCCCACACCTTGGTCAGGCCCTGGGCGAAGCCCTTCTGCGCGGTGAACCAGGGCTCCATCTGCGGCTTCCCGTACCACCACTTCAGGAAGTCCTTGGCGAGCTTCTGGTTCTTCGAGTAGCTCATGACGCCGTGGTTGAACGCGGTGTGGATCGCGTAGGCACCGGCCGGCCCGGCCGGTAGCGGCGCGTGCTGGATGTCGGTGTGCATCAGCGCGCCCTTGTCGGTCTTGTACTTCTCCTTGTTCCGGAGCGACTCGATGTAGATCGACGCGCCGTTGAGGGTCGCGCAGATGGTGCCGGACAGGAACGCCCGGTTGTTGTTCGAGTCGTCCCAGGCCAGCCCGCCCTCGTCGCACGGCGTCCTTCCAGAAGCCCGTGAAGAACTTCACGGACTCGACGGTCTCCTTCGAGTTGATGGCGACCTTCCCGTTCGCTCCCGACCTCCTTGCCGCCCCACGCCCACATGGCGGGATACCAGAAGACCGGGGCGTCGCCGAAGGTGTGGCCGGCCGTCTGGCCGACCGGGTAGCCCTTGGCCTTGAGCTTCTTGCCCACCTCGCGGTAGGCCTCCCACGTCTTGGGGAACTCGTTGGCGCCGACCTCCGCGAAGAGGGACTTGCGGTAGGCGACGAGCCCGCCGACCACGACGTGCGGCGCGGCGCGCCAGACGCCGTCAACCTTGGCCAGGCCCTCGGCGGCCGGGTAGTAGCCACCCTGCTCCTTGCCGATCGCGTCCACGACGTCGCCGACGTCCACCAGGCTCTTCGCGTAGAGGTGGGCCAGGTTGTGCTGCAGGAGGAAGATGTCGGCGCCGCTGCCCGAGGAGACGGCGGCCGTGATGCGCGACTGGATGTCGTTGGCGTTGATCGTCTCGACCGTGATCTCGGCGCCCAGCGCCTTCCCGGCCTCGACGGCCTGCTTCTTGAGCGCCTCGTCGGCCGCCGGTACGAAATCGACCCAGCGCACCATGTGGAGCTTCTGGCCCTGCGCGTAGGCAGGCGCTCGGCCCGACGCGAGGATGCCGGTGAGTCCAGCGGACGTCGCCGCCGTGCTGGCCCCGGCGACCTTGAGGAATGATCGACGATCCATCGTGCCTGCCATCAGCGCCTCCTTGCGCCCGATCGCGGGGTGCGCCCCGCGATCGGTCCACGGGTGTCCGGACGGACTCTCTACCTTCGGACTGCGGCTTGCGTGTTTCTGTTCTCGACGGGACCGTTCCTCCGCGGCCTCAGGAAGCGCGGTGACCCGCCCCCGTGACCCGGGGTGCGACGAACCATGGCGGGCCGGTGCCCAGGGGCCTGTTCACTGGGGGTACAAGGTCCGAGACGGGACCTTCAATTGCCCGAGTCTATAACATTGGGGCCGGGAGGCTGTCAACGGGCAAGCGCCTTTCGCGGCCCTGCACGTCAGCTCCCGCCCGCCAGCGCGGGCCTCGGGACCGGGGACCGGAGCGTCAGCGCGACCGCCACCGCGCCGGCTCCCACGACCGTGCTGGCCACGTGGAGGCTCCAGTAGGTGCCGAGCTGGTCGAAGAGGACGCCGCCCCCGAACGCGCCGAGGCCCATCCCGATGCAGGAGATGAAGAAGATCCCCCCGAAAGTCGTGCCCACGACGCGCTCGCCGAAGAACTCGCGCGCGACCAGCGCGTAGAGCGGCATCGCCCCCCCGTAGGCGACGCCGAAGCCCAGGGCGACCGCGAAGAGCGACACGGCCCCGCCCGCGTACAGGTAGGTGGAGAGCGTGATCGCCTGGAGCGCCAGCATGCCGACGAGCGCCGGCTTGGCCCCGAACCGGTCGGCCAGGAGGCCGCTCGAGAGCCGCCCGGCGATGCTGGTCGCCCCCGAGAGGCCGAGCATCGAGGCGGCGGCCATCTTCGTGACGCCCAGGTCCATGGCGTGGGCCACCATGTGGAAGATCGGCCCCGAGTGCGCCATGCAGCACCCGAAGTGGACGAGGGCCACGCCCCAGAAGGCGGGGCTCCGGAGCGCGTCCGCGGGGGTCATGCCGCCGCTCGACGGCCTCCTCGGCGCGTCGTGCGGCGCGGCCGATCCCCCGTACGGTCGGAGACCCCGGTCCTCGGGCCGATCCACGAGATACCGGACGGCCACCGGTCCCGACGATCCAGGCGAGGCCGCCGAACAGGGCGAAGGTCGTCCGCCACCCGAGCGCGGTGATCAGGCCGCGGGCCGTGGGCGGCACGACGAAGATCCCGAGCCCCATGCCGCTCGAGAGGATGCCCATGGCCAGACCTCGGCGGGCCGAGAACCAGCGCGTGGCCGTCGCCGAGAGCGGGACGTAGAAGGCGCTGGCGCCGATCGCGCCGAGGATGCCGAAGGCCGCGTAGAGCTGCCCGGCCGTGCGGACCTGGCTGGAGAGGAGCAGGGCGGCGCCGAGGAGCCCGGCCCCCGCGCCGACCACGCGGCGGGCGCCGATCCGATCGGAGAGCGCGCCCCAGGCGAAGGAGCCCATCCCGAAGATGATCCAGTTGACGAGGGCCACGCCGGAGATGAGAGACCGCGTCCAGCCGAACTCCTCCTCGAGCGGACGGAGGAACACGGCCAGCGAGAAGATCGTGCCGGTGCCGACGGCGATGATGGCGACCGAGGCGGCGAGGACGACCCACCCGTAGAAGATCCCGGGGGCCGGCCGGTCCGGAGCGCGAGGCGTCACGACGTCGATTGTACCCGGCGCGGCGCGCGTCGGCTCATTGCCATCCGCGTCCCCCCGGCTCCCGCACGCCGAGCAGCAGGACCACCGCGAGCCCCATCGCGCCCGCGAGCCCGACCCAGCCCGGGCCGTAGGAGCCGAGCCGGTCGGCGACGGCGCCGACCAGCGGCGCCCCCGCGATGACGCCGAGCGAGGAGACGGCCAGGCAGAGACCCACGGCCGTCGCCGCGGAGTCCCGGCCGGCGATCTCGGCCACGAGGGTGTGGTGCACGCCGTTCCAGCCGATCCCGGCGACGCCGAATCCGAAGGCGATCAGCGCGAGCCAGGCCGGCGCCGTGCCCGGGGCGAGCGCGCCGGTCGCCAGGCAGAGGACACCGCTCGCCACCCCCGCGACGAGCAGCACGCCGAGCCGCCGCCCACCGAGCAGGCGATCCGAGAGGATGCCGAAGCCCACCCGGCCGAATATCCCGCCGGTCTGCGCCAGTCCGAGGACGACGCCGGCGCCGAGAGCGGAGAGTCCCACGACCTCCGAGAGATAGAGGGGCGCATAGCTGATCCACGAGACCTGCACGGCCGCGAAGAGGAAGGTCGCCCAGGAGACGAGCCAGATCGGCCGGCTCCGCAGGACCCCGCGCGGCCGCGGCCGCACGTCGGCGCGCGTGACGTCGAGGACTTCCCGGTGCGGCTCGCGATAGGCCAGTCCCGCCAGGCCCGCGGACAGCGCGATCAGGACGGCGGCGACCCCCAGCGCCCCGCGCCAACCGTACTCCGGGCGGATCGCGAGCGCGGGGAGCGTCAGGGCCCCGAGCGCCCCGCCCAGGGGGAACCCTGCCTGCTTCACGCCGACCACGGTGGCGCGGCTTCGGGCCGGGAACCAGACGAGGACGCCCTTGGTGGAGGTGGGATTGACCGCGCCGAAGCCGACGCCCGCGAGCACGACCGCGGCCAGGAGGCTCGGATAGTCGGGCGCCAGCGTCATCAGGGCGAATCCGCCGGCGACGAGTCCCTGGCCCGCCAGGAGCGTCCACCGCACGCCGAGGCGGTCGGCGAGCCAGCCCGCGGGGAAGGAGGTGAGCGCGCCGCCGACGTAGAAGGCCGACAGGAACGAGCCGGCCTCCTGCCGGGTGAGCCCGAGATCGTCCCGGAGCAGGGGCGCCAGTGCCGGGAGACCGAGCGCCCCGAGGTTGCTCGCGGTTTGCACCGCCATGATGAGCGCGAGGGCGACGAAGCGGTAGCGGGAGGCCGGGGCGTCGGCGGGCACGCCGCCGATCGTAGCACCGGGTTTTGACGTGAGGGGCCATGCGTGACACGATCAGCCGAGGCGCGCACGCGACGCGGCTCTTCATCGCGAGGACGGCGTCACCGGAGGGCAGGGGATATGGTCACGGTCATTCACGAGGAGCGGGAAACGGAGATCGCCGGGGCACGTGCGGCGGGAGACGCCCTGTGGCTGTCGAGCGCCGACGTCTTCCGCGCGACCGGATGGACGCTCAGGCCCGAAGGGCTCTGCCATCGGGAGACGTGCGTGCCGACGCCGCCCGGGCGCGAGGCCGAGTTCGTCCGCGGCGATGCCGTCGACCTCGCCGGCTTCTGGCGGCTGGCCGGCCACCCCGTCGTGCGCGACGGGTCCGGGCACACCTGGGTTCTGGGGCAGCGGGGCGTCCGAGCGGGCCCGCGCCCTTCGGTCGCTCGAGGCGCCGGACTTCACGCTGCCCGACCTCGAGGGGCGCAGGCACACGCTGTCGGAGCATCGCGGCCGGAAGGTGCTCCTGGTGACGTGGGCCTCCTGGTGAGGCTGCCGCAGCGACCTGCCGGTCTGGCAGGCCCTGTACGAGGAGCTGAAGGACCGGTCCTTCATGGTGGTGGCCGTCGCCATGGACGCGCGGCCCGATGCCGCGCGTCCCTGGATCGAGGCGGCGAGACCGAGCTACCGCTGTCTCATCGACCGCGACCATCGCGTGGCCGAGCTGTACCACATGGTCAACGTGCCCCAGGCGGTCTGGATCGACGAGACGGGGCGCATCGTGCGGCCGACCGAGAGCGCGGGCGCCTACGAGGGATTCCGGGCGATGGATCGCGCGACCCGGAAGGTGCCCGACGAAGTGGCGGCGGTCACCGCTCAGGCCAAGCGCACCTACGTCGACGCCGTCCGCGACTGGGTGCTGCGGGGCCCGGCGAGCGCCCATGCGTTCGATCCCGCCCAGGCGACCGCCCGACTCGTGCTCCCCGACGAGCGCGTGGCCCTGGCCCACGCGCACTTCCGGCTGGGCCAGCACCTCGCGCGGCAGGGGAAGGAAGGCGAGGCCGACGAGCAGTTCGGGAGGCCCGGCGCCTGCACCCGGACTCCTGGAACATCTGGCGCCAGACCGCCGCGATCGACGCCCGCGGCCTGGCGTCGGGCCCGGAGTTCTGGGCCCGCGTCGACGCGCTCGGGAGCCGGCGGTACTACGCGCCGGTCGACATGGAGGGCATGCCGGACTGACCGGGTTCGGCTTCCGGCGAGGCGCGACCGGCCCTTGGGCGCGCCCGATCGTTGGTGAGCCGTCGGCGCTTCCAGTCCGCTCAGACGGCGGCTTGACGCCTCTGCCGCTCCCGTATGGGAGTGGCCACGCTCGGGTCACCCGAGAGGCTGCCCGCTCAGGACCGGCCGGCTTCCACCCGCGTGGTGGCGGCCTCCCAGATCCCCCAGGCGAAGGCCGGCATGGTCGCCAGCATCGTGTCGAACTCCTGGCGGCGCATGACCAGGACCTCGGCATCCGCGGACACGACGGTGATGGTCGCCGTTCGCCGGCCTCCCTGAAGCAACGCGATCTCTCCGAACCCGTCCCCCTCGGCGAGCTCTCTGACGCTGCGCCCGCCCACGGCCGCCTGCAGATGCCCGGACAAGAGCACGTAAAAGGCGTCTGCCAGGTCGCCCTCTCGTACCACGACCGCGCCGCGGAGGAGGGTCCGGGTCTCGCCGAAGAGCGCGAACCCCGTGAGCTGGCTCGTCGTGAGGTACTCGAGGATGCCCCGGCCCTCCGCCGTCGGCCCGGAGACGGGAGCGTTCCTGGGCGACCTCCAGGCGCGGCAGCAGGCGCCGGAGGCGGCTGATCCGCTCCTGGATTGCCGGCTGCCGTTCGACGAGCCACCAGTACTCGGCCTCGCCCAGGCGGATGCACTGGCACGGGGTCGTGGCGACGACATCTGCGACCCGAAACCCCCGCTGGTGGCTGATGCCCCATTCCCCGAAGCTGTCGGCCTTCACCAGCCGGGCGATGAGCCGCCGGCCGTCCTTCACCGCAGCCTCTCCGTCGGCGACGACGAAGAAGTGTAGCGGCTCCCCGGACGCGACCGGCCCCTTCCGGATGATGACCTCGTCCGGCGCCCACTCGAGCACGGCTGCGCGGTCGAGCAGTTCGCGGAGCGTTTCGCCGGGCGTGTCGTACAGGTACCCGACCAGGCGGATCGTCTCCAGCAACAGACGCTGCCGGGAGGCGCGCGTCGGGGCGAGCAGCACGTGCGTCGTGAAAGGGAGCGGCTTCGCGAGGCCGTCGGCCGGCGTCACGTCCTGGTCGGCGACGTGGACGAGCCGGGTGCGCTCCTTGACGGCGGGTGGCAAGGCCCGGAGGTGCGCCACGCTGGTATGGATCGGCGGGATGCCCGCTTCGTGGTAGAGGAGGTCGACCGTAGGGGTCCCGTCGACCGTCCAGAAGAAGTGCATCAGGGCCTCGTACTGAGCGGCGCTCAGGCGCTGGGTGTCGCGCAGGGCGGCGAGCCGCCCCGGATCGTACTGGGTATCTCCGGAGAATCCGAAAGTCCGGCCGCCCACCCTCAGCTTGAAGCCGTTCGTGGGGATCGGGTGGAAGTTCCATCGGGTGTCGATCCGCACGGGCTCTCCGATCAGCTCGATTACCGTCGGCTGCCCCGGGTTGGCGGGGACGTGGCGCACGAGCCCCCGGCGTTCGACGTCGTGGCCGGTGATGAGCCGCATCTTCTCCAGGAGCGACCGGTAGACCACGTCGGAGGCGATGACCGTTGTCCGCCGCCCGCTCAGGAGCTTCTCGAGCAGCCCGCCGTCGTGATCCGCGTGCACGTGGGTGAGGAAGACGTAGGGTATGTCCACGGGCGCCACGCCGAGCCGATCGAGATGGATCAGGGCCTCCGGGGAGGGGTCCACCAGGATCCCCTTGCCGTTGATCCAGACGACCACGCTCGTGACGTCGCCGACGGGATCGAACCCGTGGCTCGTCCCGAGCGGCGTGACGCCGAATCGCGGGCGATCTGTCGCAAACTGGACCGCATTGCGACACGCCTCTGGGATCAGGCCGGACAGATGGCGCGCCGGGGAGACCGAAAGCAGCTTGGCGGTGGCGCGCCCGCTGGCATCGGTGATCCGTGCCTCGCATCCTTCCGCCGTGGGGCGGAGCCGGACTTCGCTCCCATTGCGGGCGGGCACGATGGTGTCCCCATCCTCGGTGAGTTCCGTGTAGGCGAAGTATTCTTCGGCGGGAATCACCGGGTCGGCTGGGTCGGGCCCCGTGCGGACCGCGAAGGTCTCATGGGCAAGCCAGAGGAAGTCGTAGGTCTCCTGGTCTGGGACACCGAAGCGCTGCTGGAGCTCCGCGAACGACGGCTGCTCGCGCGCCTGGGGGTCGAACACCCCGAAGATCGTCAATGTCAGCAGCTCGGCCAGCGCAGGCCGTAGCCGCGCGACCCCGGCAATCCGTGTCTTCACCCCTCGACGGAGGAAGAAGTTCAAGTAGACGACGAACTCGACGTCACCGTAGTTCGTGCGGTTCTCGACGAACGCCGCTGGCAGCACGAACACGTGCTCCCCGTCCACCCCTTCTCGCAGCAGATTCCGCGTGGTCTGGGCCGGGCTGCCGAACTGCACACGGATGGTGCCGTCGGCGCTCCAGAGGACGGAGGGATCGAGGGTCTGCACTTGGCGTCGGGCTCGTGCCAGCACCGCGGCGAAGGCCTCGATCTCGCGCTCGAGCCGGCCGATGATCGCCTCGTGAGCGTGGCCCGCGAGGACCATGGCAGCGTACCGGCGGACGAGCTGCTGTTCGGCCTGGCCGAGGTGGCCGAAGACCTCGTGGACCAGGACGACCCGACCCCGGTCGCTCGTCGCCAGCACTAGGCCGAGCGGACAGTCACCCCCGGGGGTGACGAGCGCCTCGCGCCACGGGTCCGGCCCGGGCTTCGGCGTCACCGGCAGGAGCGGTCCTGCCCCATCGATGCCCAACCGGCTCGGGTGCAGCCCGAGGTAGTCGAGGGCCACGCCGAGCTTCTTGACGGGCCGTCCGAGCTCTTCGACGAGCGCCTCGCGAAGCCCCGGGTTGGGCTGGTTCGGTGCGAGCAGTTCGCCGAGCAGTCCCGCGATCGGCTCGCGCACCGGACCCGCCGTCAGCCACACGCCGCTCACTGCGGGTGTCGGCGGCTCGATCGACGAGGCCGAATCTACGGGCGGCGCAGTCTCATTGGCGCACATGTTCCGTCACCTGGCGTGCGCGAACTCTAGGGCGCTTCGCCCCGCCAGGTCAAGGCAGGCGGCGGGCGGCGCCCCGCTTGACCTGGCGCCCGGGTCGCCATAGGGTCAGCCAGGGTCCGCCATTCGGCGGATACCTTCCGGGGAGGGCGTGGTGAAGAGGCTGCCCCAGGGCGATCTCGTGACCATCCTCGATTTCCTTCGGGGAGCCGAGGCGATCGGAGGACCCCGAACATTTGAGACGTACGTGACGTCCGAGCTTCCCCGGGTCATCCCCTCGGCCTTGACCGCCTTCGCGGACCTCGACCTGGTGAAGCGCTCGGTCCACTGGGTGATGGACCCCCCGGACCCGAGCCTGTCGAATCCGGCGCGGGTGCTCGCCGCCCACATCCCCGACAATCCGTTCATCCTCTACCGGAAGCGCACGGGCGACTCGGGGGCGGTCCGTCTCTCCGACCTCATCTCCGCCGGCGCCTTCCGGGAGACTGGCCTTTACCGCGAGTTCTATCGCCCGCTCCAGGTCCACTACTCGCTGGCGTGCGCGTTGCGGCTTGGCCAGAGGGAGCTGGCCGCGGTCGCCCTCTACCGCAGCGGGTCCGACTTCTCGGAGCGCGACCGTCTGTGCCTGGACCTGCTCCGGCCCTACCTGGCCCACCTTCAACGGAACGCCGAGACCATGGCCCGGACCCGCCGGGACCTGACCCTGGTGACCCGGGGCGTAGAGGCGTGGGACCGTGCCTTGCTCATCATGGGTCGAGACGGACGCATCCGAAGCGCGACGGAAAGGGCCCAACGATGGGTGACCCACTACTTCGGCCCCGCCGCCCGGTCGGACGTCCTCCCCGTGCGCCTCCGCGAATGGGTGCAATGGCACGAAACGAGGGGCGGGCGTACCGACGCCCTCCCACCCGTCCGGCGACCGCTCGTGGTGGAGCGCGAGGGTCGGCGTCTGACGGTGCGCTTGATCTCGCAGCCACCCGACAAGATTCTTCTTCTGGAGGAGACGGCTACCCGCCTGGAGCCCGCCGCGCTGGCTCGGCTGGGGTTGTCGTCCCGCGAGGCCGAGGTCCTCGCCTGGGTCACGAGCGGCAAGACCAACCCCGCCATCGCGGCCCTCCTCCACATCTCCTCGCGCACCGTGCAGACTCATCTCGAGCGGGTCTACCGGAAGCTCGGGGTGCAGACGCGAACGGCGGCGGCCGCGCGCGCCCTGGAGGCTGCCCGCGAGGTGCCCGCCGACCAGACGTGACGGCCCTCGCGCGGCCGCGCCTGTCGCCGCGCGAGGCGTTCGGCGTCAGAGGGTCGCCGGTCCACCGGGCGGGTCCCCCCGACATCCGGTTCCCGCCGCCGAACGAACGGCGCGCGCACCTCGGTCCTGCGCCACGCGCCCGTCGGCTGCCTACGCCGAGCCGGAGTCCGTCGGGTCCGATATCAGCGTGTGGCGGTCGGATGCGAGGCGCTGGGCGAGGATCACGGCGACCCGCAGGGCGACCTCGGGGGTCGACCGCAGGAGCTCGAGGAATACCGGTCCGGGCACCTTGAGAGTCGTGACATCGGTCTTGGCCTTGATCGTGGCGCTCCGCGGGCCGTGATACAGGACCGCGGTCTCGCCGAACAGCTGGCCGGACCGCATGGTCCGAAGACACACGGGCCGCTGCGGAGGGTCCTCGAGCCAGACCTCGGCCGCGCCCTCGGTAAGCGCGTACACGGCGTCGCCCGGATCGCCCTGCCGGACGATCACCGCTCCGGCGCCGAAGCGCAGGACCTCGGCCGCCTGCGCGACGGGCCTCAGGGGCGAGCGTCGGCAGCTCCGCGAAGGGCGCGACGGCCCGCAGCAAGTCCATCCTGCGCTCCAGGCTCTCCATCGTCCGCCCTCTTGTCCCCGCCCTGGGGTTCTCGGGTCGATCGTAGAGTACACCGCTCGTCGGGCCCCCCGGTAGCGCGCCTGGCGAGGCGGCGGCCCCGGCGGCCGGTCGTCTGCGTCGCGGAGCGACCGGCGAGGATCAGGCCTTCACGAGCTGGTCGAACACCCCGTCCCAGTCCTCGGGCGGCGGCGCGGCTCGGTAGACCTGGCAGCGCTCCGCCATGGTCCGCGACGGCCCGTCCTCCGGCCGAAGGGCGAGACACTGCGTGAACAGCCCGAGGGCATCGTCCCAGAGCTGCTTCCGGTAGGCCTCCAGGCCCGCGGCGTAGAGGCCGAGCGCCTCGTCCAGCTCCCGAGGAAGGGCGGCGCCGGACCTCGCCAGGAGCTCGTAGATGCGCACCGCCTGGTGCCGCCCCTTCACCCGGACCATGTCGAGCTCGCGCAGCACGAACGAGCCCTCGACCAGCCGGGCGGTGTTCTCCCCGATGAGGATCTCCGTGCCGTAGACCCGGTTGAGCCCCTCCAGCCGGGAGGCGAGGTTCACGTGGTCTCCCAGGACGCCGTAGGCGAAGCGGTAGCTGGAGCCGAGGTTCCCCACCAGCATCGGCGCCCGAGTTGACTCCCGTCCGCGCCCGGAGGCGCGGGCGGCCGATCCGCGCCCATTCCGACCCCAGCGCCGCGCGGGCCTCCCGCATGGCCAGGGCCGCCGCGCACGCCCGCGTCGCGTGATCGCTCTGCTCGATGGGAGCGCCGAAGATGGCCATCAGCTCGTCGCCCACGTACTCCTTGAGCGTCCCCTGGTGGGCGAAGACCTGCTCGGTCATCCGGTCGTAGTAGTCGCTCAGGATGCCGATCATCTCGTGCGGGGCATAGCGCTCCGAGTGCGTGGTGAACCCCTCCAGGTCGCTGAACAGGACCGTCAGGACCTTCTCCTCGCCCCCCAGCTTCAGCCGTGCTGGGATCCTTGAGCATCTCGCTCGACCACCACCGGCGCGACGTAGTGCCGGAACGTCCCCTTGATCTGCCGGCGCTGGCGCTCCTCGCTGAAGTAGGAGTACACGGTCAGCGCCACGTAGTTGACCGAGAGCGCCAGCAGCGGGTAGACGAGGCCGAGCCACATCCCCGCGTGGACGAACAGCCAGCGGGCGACCAGGACGTAGAGCGCGAAGAGCCCCGCCGCGAACAGGAGACCCGGGACCGCGCGCATGCCGGGGAAGCGCGAGCCCGACCGCCGATCCGAGCAGGACGATGGCGAGCAGGTCGTACACCCTCGACCACGTCGGGCTTCGCGAGGAACTGACGCCGGTCACGATGTTGTCGATGACGGTGGCGTGGATCTCCACGCCGGGATACACGGGGCTCATCGGGGTGCTCCGGAGGTCGTGGGTGCCGATCGCGGTCGCGCCCACGAGCACGATCCGATCCTTGAACGCGCCCTTCTCGTAGCGGCCCCCGAGGACGTCCGTGACGGAGACCTGGGGGAAGCTCTTCGGCGGCCCGAGGTAGTTGACGAGCAGCCGGCCGTGCTCGTCGGTGGGGATGAACCGCTCCCCCATCTGGATGCCGTCCACCCCGTGAGGCCCCGCCTTGACCGTGAGCGGCGGGCGTCCGAGATAGTGCCAGGCGCACAGGACCGACAGCGGCGGGAAGAGCTCCTCGCCGCCTCGGATCACGAGCGGCATCCATCGCACGACGCCGTCCGGATCGCTCGTCACGCTGAAGTAGCCCGAGGAGGCCGCCGCCGCCGAGAGCGCTCTCCAGGTTCGTCTCCGGCGCGTAGGCGGTGATGAACGGAACGGCCGCCGGCTCGGTTCCCCGCCGGTAGGCGACCAAGGGATACTTCGAGCCGGCGATCCGGGCGAGCCGCCGCTCGATCTCGTCCGGCTCGAGCCGATACGCGAGATCGGCCTCGCTCATGTGGAAGAAGTAGCCCAGCACCACCGGGGCTCGACGAGTTCCGGATGGCGCGGGCCAGGGCCTGGTCGTTGTCGGCTACGCGCTCCCGCTCGCTGATGAACGTGGCCAGCCGCCGATCCCGGATCCCCAGCGTGTCGACCGTACGCCCGAGCTCGCGGACCAGCGCCAGCTCGGAGTTCTCATCGGGCTCCGAGAAGCCGATGTCGAAGCCGATCACCTTCGCCCCGTCGCGCGCGAGGACGTCGACGAGCGCCGCGATCTTCGACCGAGGCCAGGGCCAGCGCCCTTCCGCGTCCAGGCTCTTCTCGTCGATGACCGCCAGCGCGACCGCCGGCGAGGGCTGGAGGTCGCCCCGGGAGCGGACGCGCAGGTCGTAGGTCTTCAGCTCGATCAGGTCGAGGATCGGGGTGCCGGCTGACCAGAGCGCCAGGACGAGGAGGATGCTGCCGAGCGTCAGCGACCCAGGGTTCGCGGAAACGAGGCGCCCCAGGGCGCGACCGAGGGCGCGCATCGGCGCCTACAGCCCGACTTCGTCAGGAAGGATGCGACCGCCTCGACGAAGCGGGGGTAACGCAGCCGCTCCGCCGCTTTCCGCTGGTACCGGCGCTGACGGTACTCGCCCAGGGGAAGCCGGGCCAGCGGTCGGAGCGCGGCCAGCGACGCGGTGATGCGACCCAGCTCTCGGCGGATGACGGCGGCATCCACGGGACTGACGCGAGGCCCTCCTCGTGCAGGAAGACCGGGATGGCGCGCCGCTGGGCTTCTCGGAGTCGGCGCGTGTCGGCGTACCGGGCGAGAGGCCAGCGACTGGAACTGCCGGAACACGCCAGCGAATCGCTCGAACAGCACGAGACCGGTCCGAGCGATCTGGAACGCGAGCAGCGGGCCGGCTCGGCGCAGGTCGACGAGGTCCAGCCGGTCCGTCCGCAGTCGGCCCGCAAGCGCCAGGTAGATGGCGTCCAGGTCGGCCGGGCCCTCGCACGACACGGCCAGATCCAGGTCGCTCCGCGGCCGGGCCCGGCCCGTCGCCGCCGAGCCGAACAGGACGAGGCGCTCGAGGTCCGGCAGCGACTCCCGCAAGCCGCTGAAACGCTCCGCAAGCGCCTCCCGGGCGTCCGCCATCATGCGGCCACCCTATCGGGGGCGCCGAGAGGTGTCAAGAACACGACGGGATCGCGCCGGCGATCCCAGGGCCGGGCGTTGCTCCTGCATCGACGGAGTCGACGGGAAAACCGTCCGCGACGCGCGATGCAGTCCCGCCGTGCATCACACCTGTTCCATTCCTTGCCGCGACTCGACACGACCGAATGCCCGGCGAAGGGACGCCGACCTGCCAAACCCAGAGGGGCCGCTATCCTCGGTCGCGAGACCGAGTGCGGGGGCGCGTGGGCGGGGCGCTCCTATCTCGGTGGGTCCTTGCGAGCGGTGAGCTCCTCCTCGATCACGCGGACGAAGGCTTCCAGGGCTGGGCCCCCGAGAGCGGGCGCCCGTTGATGAAGAAACCCGGCGTGCCGGCGACCCCGAGCCGGGCGCCCTCGTCGATGTCCCGCTGCACCGCCGCACGGTGGACGCCCCCCGAGAGGCAGTGCCCGAAGCTCGCCGTGTCGAGCCCCGCCTGCCCGGCGTAGCGGTCCAGCTCCTCCGGGGTCGCGCTGGCGGGTCCCGCGAAGAGCAGGGTCTGGTATTCCCAGAACTTTCCCTGGTCGTGAGCGCACCGTGCGGCCTCGGCCGCGCGCCGGGCCTCGGGATGCAGGCTGTCGAGGGGGAAGTCGCGATAGACGAGCTTCACCTTGCCAGGATACCGCTCGAGCAGCTGGGTCAGCGTCGGCTGGACCCGCTTGCAGAACGGGCAGTGGAAGTCGGAGGACTCGACGAGGGTCACGGGCGCGTCCGCTAGCCCCGCGGACCGCCGCTCCGTCGTCCGTCACCTCGACCCGGACGATCGGGGGCGCCTGCAGCCTTACCTCGGCGATCGACTCGGCGGTCTTGGCGCTGGCCGGGGCCATAGCCGGCATCGATGCAAGGATCAGTACCCAAAGAAGAGACGCGGCCGCCCCCCGCCGCCGACCACGGGTCGCCTGGGACGCACATCGACTCGGGCCACCGCCCCCGGGGTAAGGATTGGGGGGGCACCCCTCTCGCCGCTGGTGCCTTCCCCCGTTTCCTGCGTTTCCGAGCCCGCCCAGCGCGCTCCCTATCCGGCGAACTCCCGGGCGGCGGAACACTCGGCCACCGCCGGCCGGTCCCTGCCCCGGACCGTGACTCAACAGACCTTGTAGACCTTCCCTCCCATGGTCCTGTAGCAGGTGGACTCCGCCCCCGCCTTCACGGTCAAGTCGCCAACGACCGCTTGCACGTTTTCACACAGTAACTCCGTGGCACCTGCCGTCGTGCAGAACGAGGCCGGATCAGTCGTCGGGCACCTTCCGGCGGCCGGCGTGCAGGTGTAGGTCTCCGTTACATCGATCCCGCTGACCTCTAGCCCGTTCACATCCAGCACCTTCACGACACCTCCCGCGGTGTCGAGGAAGATCTGGAACTCGCCATGACCCTCGATGGAGTACTTCGTGGAAATGATGTTGAGCTCAGGCTTGGTCGGCACACAGAAGGGTCCCGGAATCATGCCGACGCCGGTGCTGCCCGCCACCACCGCGAAGTCAGCGATGTCAGCATCCAGTGTTTGCTCGATTGTATCGGTGCTCCTGAACACCATCGTGATGTCGATGGGCGCTGCGCTGCAGGAGAGGGACTTGGCGAACTTGACCACGTCGATCGACCTGAGACTGGCGGCCATGTCGCCTACGCCCGACTGTCCTCCCAGACCCGTGGTGAGCTCGACTGTACATCCCCCAGTGCAGCCCCACATGCTTGGCTGGGGCTGAGGCTGACATGAGCCGGGCACGACCGGGCTCTCGAACGTCACGGCGAAGCGGTTGGCGGTGTTGGTGCAGCCCCCTGCTGAGCCTTTGGGAGTCACCCGTACAGTGTAGATCTTGTGCGGGATGCCCCCGATGTCCTCGATCCGTGGATAGACCGCGTGGGGCTCGATGACGAATCCTCTCTGAGTCGTGCAGAGACCAGCGTCCTGCTCGGCAGGCGGGCAGTTCCCGTCTGGGGCAGGGAACGTCGCCGCCTGGCTCCCGGTGACCAGAGCGATCAACGCGACCATCGCGAGGAACAAGAGACGCATGAACGTGCCTGTGAGCATTGGCATCTGATCCTCCTGGGGATGTTGTCGGGCGTTCTCGGCCACGGGCGCGACGCGACTCATGGCCACACGAGCGTGACGCGAGCGAACACCGCTCTGGCCGGCTGTATGCTCGGGTTGTCCGTGTTGGTGTCGAAGTATCTGAATTCCTCGTCGAACAGATTCGTCACGCCGACCGTGATGAAGCCGTAGCGCTTCGGCAAGCGGTAGCTGACCGCCATATCCACTGTCCAGAACGAGTCGCTGCCCGCCGCCAATACCGTCTCGCCGCCGGCCGTTCGCTCGAACGTGCCATCCTGGTTGAAGTACGTCGCCGTCAGGGTGGCACTGAGCCCGGAGGGATGAAAGAAGCTGACGCCCAGGGGGACTCGGTGCGTGTCCGCTTCCTTCACCCCCAACGTGAGCGCCGCCTCGCGCTCCACGCGCTCGAAGATGTACTCGGCGCGGAGCGCGAGCCAGGGGTGAGGCGTCCAGAACAGGTATGCTCGACCCAGGTACTCGTCCCAGTCCGCCTCTCGGGCAGCCGGGACCTCCTGGGTCAGATCGATGAACGGCACCGTCAGATCCCTCTTGGAGAACTCCACGCCCTCCGAACAGGTCTCGCGTGAACTTCTGATCGATGGCGGCGCCATAGCGCCACGACTCCGTGCCGTCGAGGTCGTCGAAGAACTGGTTGAAGCCGGCGACCTGGGTGGGCTCGAGCGTCTGATCGGTGATGAGGGTCCGCTTCAAGACCCGGAACCCGGCCGCCCGCACCGTCGTGCCCGGAATGGGCGTCCACATGACGCCCGAGCTTCGGGTTGACCTGGTCCTTGTCCTCGAAATCCGGGAGACTCACCGCTCAGGAAGTCCCCGCTGACCCCGAGCGTGAACGTCACGTTCTTGACGACGTTGAGGTACGAGTAGGCGTAGACGTTGGCGTGGTCGATGCTGGTGTCGATGACCTCGACCCGAAGGAGTCGGGGCCGATCTGCGTAGTCGAGACGGTCTCGCCGTCGACGTGGAAGTACCCGCCGCCCGTCACCAGGTTGAAGTGCCGGGAGCGGTAAAGATGTTGGAGTTCGCCGCCGACGGACTGCTCGTCGCTTCGCAGGTCGATGTTGTCGATGCCGAACTCGGGGATCTGGTCGGTCACCCGGAACTCCGCGTCCTGGAGGATGATCGAACCGAGGAGGACGGAGGCCGGGGAGAAGGCGTGTCGCGCGCCCAGGCGGAAGGTGTGCCGTTCCTCCGTCGTCCGCTCGTTGGGGAGAAACTGCTCCGGGAAGAAGCGGAGCGCGAGGTCGCCGTGCTCGGTGTTCCGGTATCGATACTCGGCCTGGAGGCTCGTCTGCGGGCGTCAGCTCGTACTGGACGAAGACGTTGGCGATGTCGTCCTTCTGGTCGTTGTTCGCCCGGAAGCCGTCCGTCTCGAAGTGGGTGTAGCCGACGCTGAAGGAGAGCTTGTCGTGGATGCCGGCGATGACGCACTTCGCCCCCGTACGTGTCGTGCTCGCCGACGAGACCGGACAGCTGGCCGGTGATCCGGTTTCGGTTGAAGATCGGGTTGAACTCGTTGAAGGACAGCGCTCCCGGGCCGCCGGCGCTGATGAGGAACAGGTTGCTCTCCGCGAGACGCGGCTGGATCGGCGTGATGTTCGTCGGCTGGAGCAGCTGCGATTGCAGCAGCTCGCTGACCCGGGCGATCTCGTGGCGCGGCAGGACCGAGTACGAGTCGGCCAGGAACCGGTGGGCCGAGAAGTTGGTCGGGTCGGTGTTGACCGACCTCCAGCCCTCGACCAGCGCGAGCTGCTGGAAGCCCAGATCGGTGTAGATGCGGGCCAGGCTCGCGCTCCGCGCCGCGAGGTCGGAGTCGAGCAGCGAGCCGCGAGCGGTAGACCGCCCGGTTGTCGTTCAGCTCGATCGCCTTCTCCAGATCGCGCAGCGCCTCGACCGGCCGGTTCGTGGTCTGCTTCGCGATCGCGTCGTAGAACCAGGGCGTGGGGTCGTTCGGATCGAGCTGCTTGGCGACGGCGTACTCCCGCTCGTCGAGCGGCCCGCGCTTCTCCTCGTAGTAGACCTTGCCGAGGTAGCTCCGGACGAGCGCGTTGCTCGGAATCGAGGCTCGCGGCGATCTCGATGTCCCGGCCGCCCTCGCTGAGACGGCCGTCCCGGATCCTGGCGAGGCCCGAGCCCGAGCCGCGGCAGCGGATCGGCCTGATCGAGCGCGATCGCCTTCTCGAAGGCCTCTCGCGCCTGCCTCGTCCTGACCTGCATCAGGTAGGCGAACCCGAGCACGGTCTGGGTGCGCGCGAGATTCGGCTGGAGGGCGACCGCCTTCTGGGCCGCGTCGAGAGCCCGGTCGAGGTCACCGAACGAGGCGTGCATCTCGGCCAGCCGCGCCCACGCCAGCGCATTCTCGCGGCTCGCGCTCGACGGCCTCCTCGAGGCTGGCCCGGGCGCCCTCCAGGTCGAACCGGGCCTGCTGGGCATAGGACAGCGCGATGCGCGCCGTGGCCGGAGTCGGGCGCGGCCTGGACCGCCTGCTGGGCGACCTGGAGCGCCCGGTCCGGCTCGTTCTGGGCCACCGCGATGATCGCCTGGAGGCCAGGGCGTTGGGGTCGTTCGCGCGCAGTCGCAGCGCCCGCTGGATGTCCGCCCCCGCCTCGTCGACCCGGCCGACGGCGAGCAGCAGCGAGGCCCGGTAGGCGAAGAAGCGCGGGTCGGGCACGGTTTCCGGGACGTTCCGGATGCCGTCGAACGCCCGCTGGATATCGCCCGCTCGTGAAGGCTTCGAGCGAGGCTCGGACCGCGCCCTGCCAGTCCGGACCCGGCCGGGAACTCGTCCGGGCGGAAGTAGACGACGGGCGGGTAGTAGAGCGCCCACTGGACGGCGTCCCGCGGGCGTGCCACGACCCGGGCCACCGGCGCCTTGCCGCGCTCGGCGACGGCCGACTGGCCGCTGGCGAGCGCGAGGCTGCCGGCCGGGCTCTCCGCCACCACGCTCCCCTCGAAGATCGTGAGCAGGGTCCGGTCTTGCTCCACGTCGACGAAGAACTCGGTGCCCCGGACGCCGGCGACGGTGAACGGCGTCTTCACGTCCAGGCTGCGCGGCCCGCGGCTGAAGAAGTGGGCGGCCCCCCGGAGCGAGGTCCACCACCGCCGTCCGCTCGTCCTTCACGGCCTCGACGGTTATCGTGGCGCCCGCGTTGAGCCGGAGCACCGACTGATCGAGCAGGGCCAGGTTGGCGCGGCTGCGCTCCTGGACCCGGATCGTGTCACCGGGGCAGAACGCGTCGTTCAGCTTGACCGGCTGCCAGGTGGCAGCCTGCGCGCGCCGCGCCTCCACGGTGCCCTGCACCGAGACCGCTCGCGCAACCTGGGGTTCGCAGGATTGCGCTCGGGCCAGGCCGGGCTGGCCCGCGAGGAGTGCGACGCCAAGGCCAACGACAAGGCCGAACCGCCGCCGGTAAGATCGCGCCATGCTCGCCTCCGTGGGGAGAGGCCCCCTTACTACACATCTTACTACACATCGCTGCGGGGGTGGCCAAACCGCGTAAGCCCTTGACGGGACTGGCAATCCAGGACGATCGTTCGCGCCGAGATCAGCCAGCCGAATACATCGCCATCACCTAATACGTCAGAACTAGGGAATTAATCAATCCGCCAAATGGCGGATAGCCGACCGGCCTTGGGAGCCACCCCGATCGGTGGGCTGGAAGCTTAAGAGAGCGGCAGCACCCTCGTCACTGGAGCCGGCCAGCGCTGCGACAGAGTTCGTGAGCCCATCCCACTGGCAGTGACTCGCCTGTCTCGGAGGACGGGGTGAGTCCTCAGAACGACCGGATCAGGCGCTCGACGCGCTCGTCGTGGGCCTGGAACGGGTCCTTGCAGAGGATGGTCTCGCGCTCGGGGTCGTTCAGCTTGAGATAGACCCAGTCGACCCGGTAGTCCTTGCCCTTGAGGTTCGCGCGGCGGATGAACTCGCCGCGGAGGCGCGCGCGGGTCGTCTGGGGCGGCGTGTGCTTGGCCTGCTCGACCTGCTCGTCGCGGACCAGCCGCTCCACCCGGTCGTTGCGGGCCAGGACGTAGTAGACGCCCTTGAAGGGCCGGATGTCGTGGTACTGGAGGTCGATCAGCGAGACCCGCGGGTCCCGCCACGACAGGCGGTGCCGCGCCATGTACTCCTCGATCACCTGGCGCTTGATGACCCAGTCGACCTCGCGGTCGCACTGGTTCGGATCGGCCTCGAGCCGGGTCAGCATGCTCGCCCAGCGGTCCAGGATGTCGCGCGTGACCGGATCGGCGTCGACGTGCTGCGCGTAGGCGAGGCAGGCCTCCAGGTACTCCTTCTGGATCTCGAGGGCCGTCATCGCCCGCCCGTCCTTCAACTTCACCGTCTCGCGAAGCGTCGGATCGTGGGAGATGTCCCGGATGGCCTGGACCGGCGACTGGAGGCTGTAGTCCCGGTCGAAGTAGCCGTCCTCGATCATGTCGAGCACGACGGCGGTGGTGCCGACCTTGAGGTAGGTCGCGACCTCCGACATGTTCGAATCGCCCACGATCACGTGAAGCCGCCGGTACTTCTCGGCGTCCGCGTGCGGCTCGTCGCGCGTGTTGATGATGGAGCGGGACGAGGTGGTGGCGCCGGAGATCTCCTGGCAGATGTGCTGGGCGCGCTGCGAGAGGCAGTAGTGGAAGCCGCGCGGGGTCTGCAGGACCTTGCCGGCCCCCGCGTAGATCTGCCGCGTCACGAAGAACGGGATCAGGGCCTCGGCGAGGCGCTGGAACGAGACGTCGCGCGACACGAGGTAGTTCTCGTGACACCCGTACGAGTTGCCGGCCGAGTCGGTGTTGTTCTTGAAGAGGAGGATGTTCCCGGAGATCCCGTCCTCGCGCAGCCGCTTCTCCGCCTGATGGAGGAGATCCTCGACGATGCGCTCGCCGGCCTTGTCGTAGACGACGAGGTCCATGACGTCGTCGCACTCCGGCGTCGCGTACTCCGGGTGGAAGCCGGTGTCCAGGTAGAGCCGCGCGCCGTTCTCCAGGAAGACGTTGGCGTTCCGGGCGCCCGGGATGACCTTCTCGAAGAGGTAGCGCGCGACGTTGTCCGGGGAGAGCCGGCGCTGGCCGTTCAGCGTGCAGGTCAGCCCGTACTCGTTCTCGAGCCCGAAAATGCGCCGCTTCATGACGTCCCCATGGGCCGGGTGCCCTCTGGCGGGTCGGGGCGCCCGAGGATCGTGCGCAGCTCGGCGTCGGCGACGCGCCGGAACTTCCGGCGCGCGCGCTTCCGGTCGAGCACGGCGACCTCGAGGTCGCGGTCCGTCAGCGTCTTGTTCTGCGTGAGCGTCAGCGAACGGATCCCGAGCCGGACCGCCTCGGCCAGGGGAGACCCTTCCCGGTAGTGCTCCTTCAGGAAGCGGCGGATCTCCTCCGCCTGGCCGCCCATCGCCGCGTAGTTGTGCTCGTCCTCGATCGAGCCGTCGTAGAGGACGTGGTACATCTCGTTCTTGCCGTTGGCGTCGTCCGCGACCTCCGCGACCAGCACCTCGACCTCGAACGGCTTGAGACCCTCGGTGAAGATGTTCCCGAGGGCCTGGGAGTAGGCGTTGGCGAGCGCCTTCGCCGTGACGTCCTCGCGGTGGTAGGAGTAGCCGCGGAGGTCGGCGTGCCGCACGCCGGCGATCCGCAGGTTCTCGAACTCGTTGTACTTGCCGACGCCGGCGAACGCGATCCGGTCGTAGATCTCCGAGACCTTGTGGAGCAGGGTCGACGGGTTCTCGGCGACCAGGAGGATCCCGTCCTGGTACTCGAGCGCGACGATGGACCGGCCGCGGGCGATGCCCTTGCGGGCATACTCCGCCTTGTCCTTCATCATCTGCTCGGGCGAGACGTAGTAGGGCAGCGGCATGGTCAGCGTTCCGGGCGGCGCTCCGCCAGCGCCGCCTCGAACTGGGCCCGGACCTCGGCCTCCGGGACCTCTTCGAATCCCGCGCGCGTGACGCTCTTCACCGTCGGGAAGATCCCGTGGACGAAGTCGGGCCCCCCCGTCCCCACGTCCTCCTCCGACGCGTCGAGCAGGGCCTCGGCCGCCCAGCGGAGCCCCTCGTCGCGGGACGCCCCGGCCCGGTACAGTCGCTTGAGCGTGTTGCGCGCGTCCTTGCCGCCCGACCCGGTCGAGGCGTAGTCCGTCTCCTCGTAGCGTCCGCCGGTGACGTCGTACTTGAAGATCCGCCCCTCGCCGCGGCGCAGGTCGTAACCCGCGAAGATGGGCACGACCACGAGCCCTTGCATCGCCATCGGCAGATTCATCCGGATCATCTGGCCGAGCTTGTTGGCCTTGCCTTCGAGGGACAGGCCGTCCCCCTCCACCTTCTCGTAGTGCTCGAGCTCCGTCTGGAAGAGGCGGGCCATCTCGATCGCGGGCCCGGCGGCCCCGGCGATCGCGACCACCGAGTGCTCGTCGGTCTTGTAGACCTTCTCGATCCGTCGGTGGGCGACCTGATACCCCTCGGTCGCCTGGCGGTCGCCGGCCACGATGACGCCGTCGGCGTACTGGAGCGCCAGGATGGTCGTCCCGGTGGGGACGCCCGCCATGCCGTGCGGCTCGGCGGACCCCGCCCCGCTCGCGACGATCTTCGGGGCGAGCAGGTTGGGTGCCTCCTGCCGGAGGAGGTCCACGAAGCTCGTGCTGAGGTACCGCCCGAACTGACCCTGCCAGGACTCGTGCATGTGGGGGGCGTCCGTGGGGGGATTATACAACCGAGGTCCGCTCTGCACCGTGCCTTCCGGCGCCGCCGGGAACCGCGGTCAGGCCGGCCGCCCGCGGAGGCCCGATCCTAGACGATGGTGGGCTTCGAGATGTTCTTCAGGAGGTCCCGCGCGGTCGGGGACTGATCGAACAGCCGCCGGACGAGGGCCTCGGTGCCCCGGAGGGGCTCCAGCATGAAGATCTTCTTCAGCGGCCCCTCCTTGAGGTCGAAGAGGACCGAGTCCCACGAGGCCGACACGATGTCCTCGGGATAGCGCTGGAGGCACATGCCCCGGAAGTAGGCACGGGTGTCGCGCGGGGGGTCGTTGACCGCGCGCGCGATCTCCTCGTCGCTCGCGATCCGCTCCACCGCGTCGGACTGCTCGAGCTTGTAGTAGAGCCCCTTGCCCGGCCGGATGTCGTGGTACTGCAGGTCGATCATCGCCACCCGGGAGTCCGTCCAGCCCACCCCGTGCTTGGCCCGGTAGCTCTCGAGGAGATCGAGCTTGATCACCCAGTCGAGCTCGCGGCTGAGCGACATCGGGTCCTGGGCGAGCCGGTCGAGCACGTGCTCCCAGCGCACGAGGACGTCCTTCGTCACCGGATCGAGCTCCCGGTCCCGGTAGTAGCGGTGGGCGAGCTCGAGGAACTCCCGCTGGAGGTCGATGGCGGTCACGGTCCGCCCGTCGCGCATCCGGAGCGGGACGCGACAGGCGAGGTCGCGAGAGACCTGGCGGAAGCTCTGGACGGGGTTGTCCAGCGCGAAGTCGCGGTCGATGAAGTCGTCCTCGATCATGGAGAGGACGACCGCCGTGGTCCCGACCTTCAGGTAGTTCGCCACCTCCGACATGTTGGCGTCGCCGACGATCACGTGCAGGCGCCGGTACTTCTCGGGGTCGGCGTGGGGCTCGTCCCGCGTGTTGATGATGGGGCGGGAGTGCATGGTCTCCAGCCCGACTTCCGTCTCCAGGAAGTCCGCCCGCTGGGAGACCTGATACTCCGTGTACTCGAGGTTGTTCTCCGACCCGACCTTGCCCGCCCCGGTGAAGATCTGGCGCGTGGCCAGGAAGGGCATCATGTACTGGACGATCCGCGTGAAGGGACAGCGCCGGTCCATGAGGTAGTTCTCGTGGGTGCCGTAGCTGTTGCCCTTGGAGTCGGTGTTGTTCTTGTAGATGAGGATCCGCTGCTCGGGCGGCGAGGCCGCTTCCGCGCGCCGGCGCGCCAGGTCCAGGATCCGCTCGCCCGCCCGGTCCCAGATCACGAGGTCCCTCGGGTTCGTGCACTCCGGCGTGGAGTACTCGGGGTGGGCGTGGTCGACGTAGAAGCGCGCCCCGTTGGGCAGGATCAGGTTGATGAGGCGCGATTCTTCCTTGGACGGCAGCTCCTTCTCGTCGGCGTACTCGAAGCCGCGCGCGTCGCGGAGCGGGCTCTCGGCCTCGTAGTCCCAGCGGATCCGCGCGTTCCGGTAGGTCTCGTAGGAGTTGATGAGGAGGAGCGAGGACAGGATCGGGTTGAAGTCCGCCTGGTTGCGGACCGTGATCCCGTACTCGGTCTCGATCCCCATCACCTTCGGGATGGCCATACCGCCCTCGCGCCGGGCCGCGTTACCCGTGCCGGCCGGCGCTCTCCGGCGCCTCGGCGGGGACGCGGCCGACAGAAAAGGGGTGAGGGGGCGCTTCGCGCTCCCTCACCCCCGCCTCCTACAGGTACTGGCCGGTAGTCTGACGCTCCACGGGCCGGTGCTTGTCCTTACTCTCGCCCGTGAGCGGCTTGACGTAGACGATCCGCTCGCCCTTCTTCCCGGCGATCTTCGCCCAGTCGTCGGGGTTGGTCGTATTGGGCAGGTCCTCGTTCTCCTTGAACTCCTCCCGCACGGCCGCCAGCAGATCGTCGAGCTTGATGCCCTTTTCGCCGCTCGCGATGTACCGCTTGAGCGCGAGCTTCTTGGCGCGCCGCACGACCGACTCCATCATCGCGCCCGACGCGAAGTCCTTGAAGTACAGGATCTCCTTGTCGCCGTTCGCGTAGGTGACCTCGAGGAAGCGGTTCTCGTCCCCGGTCGTGTACATGGCGTCGACGGACGTCTCGATGAGGCGCGTGATCGCCCCTCCGATGTCGCCGTGAGACCCGAGCTCCTGCTCGTGGATCGGGATGTCCGAGGTCAGGTACTTGACCATGATATCGGCGGCCGCGTTCCGGTCCGGCCGGTCGATCTTGATCTTCACGTCGAGCCGCCCCGGCCGGAGGATGGCGGGATCGATCAGGTCCTGCCGGTTGGAGGCGCCGATCACGATGACGTTCTTGAGCCCCTCGACCCCGTCGATCTCGGCCAGGAGCTGCGGCACGATGGTCGTCTCGACGTCGGAGGAGATTCCCGAGCCGCGCGTGCGGAAGAGGGCGTCCATCTCGTCGAAGAAGACCACGACGGGCACGTCTTCCGCGGCCTTTTCCTTGGCCTTGACGAAGATCTCGCGGATCTTCCGCTCCGTCTCGCCCACGTACTTGTTGAGGAGCTCCGGGCCCTTGATGTTCATGAAGAAGCCCTTGATCTTCTCGCCGCGCTTCTCCGACACCTTCTCCGCCAGGTTGTTCGCGACCGCCTTGGCGATCATCGTCTTGCCGCAGCCGGGGGGCCCGTAGAGAAGCACGCCCTTCGGCGGCGCCAGCTTGTGCTCGCGGTAGTAGTCGGCGTAGAGGTACGGCAGCTCCACCGCGTCCCGGATCGCCTCGATCTGGGACGTGAGGCCGCCGATGTCCTCGTACTGGATGTCCGGAACCTCCTCGAGCGCGAGATCCTCGACCTCGCTCTTCGGGAGCTTCTCGAGCAGGTAGCCCGACTTCGAGTCCATCAGGAGGTGATCGCCGACCTTGAGCTTGATCGGACGCAGGGGATCGGCGATGACCGCGACCTTCTCCTCGTCCGCCCGCACCGTGACCACCGCGCGCGCCTCGTCCAGGGCCTCCTTCATGATGACGACCTCGCCCTGGATCTCGTAGCCCGCCGTCTCGATGACGTTGAGGCCCTCGTTGAGGACCAGCTCCTGCCCGGGCTTGATGGACTCCTTCCCGATCGAGGGGTGGAGGTTGACCTTCACCTTCCGGCCGCTCGACAGGATGTTCACGGTGCCGTCCTCGTTCGGGGACAGGAACACACCGTAGCTGGACGGCGGCGCGCAGAGCTTGTCGACCTCCTCCTTCAGGGAGGAGATCTGCTCGCGCGCCTCGTAGAGCGTGTTGACGAGCTTCTCGTTCTGATTGAAGGCCTGGACCAGCTGCCGGTTCGCCTCGCGCAGCTTGTTCTCCAGGACGACGAAGTCCTTGGGGATCTCCTCGACCTTCTTGCGGAGATGGACGACCTCCGCTTCGAGGGCCCGGGTGTGGGCCTGCAGATCCTGGATCTGGATCTCGTATTCCGTCAGGCGACGTCGGTAGGCCGACTCGGTCATCGGCAGGAACTTGGACAGGCCCTTGACGCCCTCGGGCTCCCGGGGAGGATTTGCCTTCTTCTCGAACTCTTTCATGGCCTCCCGTCCTCTCGGCCGGCATCGCGACCGCGCCGCCTTGGCCGGGCCCGGCGCGGGTGAATCTACCCACGCCAACTTGAGCAACTATAGGCGGCGCCGGAAAAAAAAGTCAAGTTGTGGAGCCTTCCGGACACCAGCTGCGAAGCGCGCTCGACGGGACGCGCCCTCCTTTCGCATGGAAATAGTGCAATGAGGGTGCCAGTCCCACCCCGGCGCCGCATGGAAGACGCGCCGGGAGACGCCTCCGAAGTCCGGCAGGCGGAGTGTGAGAGGCCGGCCGACGTCACTATAATGGACGCCCATGCCTTCCAGGGCCGTCCGAGGGCTGCGGAGCTTGCGCGAATCGTGGCACGCGGCGCTTCTCGCGGTGCTCGTGGCATCGATCGTCGTGCCTTGTGTCGCCGGCGCGGCGTCGACCGGCGAGCTACACGTCGGCGTGCCATTCGTTCCGGTGAGCCTCGACCCGGCGGAAGCGACGGCGCCTTCACAGGTCCTCGCGATGCGGCTCCTCTACGAGGGCCTCGTGGCGTTCGGCGACCGGGGTGAGATCGAGCCCGCGCTCGCCACGGCCTGGACCGTGTCCCGGGACGGGCTCGTCTGGACCTTCCGGCTGCGCCCGGATGTCCATCTTCACGACGGCACGCCCCTCGGGCTCGACGACGTCGTCGCCGCGCTCGGCGAACGGATCTCGGCCGACGAGCCTCCCGCGCGGGTGCCGACCTGGGTCCGTCCGTTCCGCGGGGCGAGTCGCCTCGTCCGGGAGATCCGGCGCGGCGAGGGCGGATCCGTCCAGATCGTGCTGGGGCAGCCGTACGCCCCGATCCTGGCGCTCCTCGCCCACCCGGCGCTGGGTGTTGCCGTCTCGCGCGGGGGCAACGCCAGGGTCGGGACCGGGCCGTACCGGGCGCTCGAGCTGTCCCCCGAGCGGCTCGTGCTGGAGGCCGCGAGGAGCTGGCGGGGGGAGCCCCCCGCGAGCGGCCGGCTGACGCTCCACGCGATGGCGGACGACGCGGCTGCCCTGGGCGGCTTCGGATCCGGGGGCGCCCTCCACGCCGCGCTGGTCTCGGCGCCGCCGGCCTGGGCGGCGGTGGGTCTCCAGGTGATCTCCGCGCCGACGTGGCGGGTGGGCCTCCTGGCGCTCCGCACCGAGCGAGGGCTCACCAGCCGGAAGGCCGTGCGACAGGCGGTGGCGCTCGCGCTCGACCCCGGCCAGATCCATCCCGCGCTCGGCCGGTGGGCGGAGCCGCATTCGGGCTGGCTGCCGCCCGGCGGGTGGGCGTCGCGCGACACGGGTCCGCTCCCCTTTGATCTCGCCCGCGCCCGACGCCTGCTCGCCCAGGTGGGGCCGATCGACCCGAGCCTGACCCTGCTCGCGCCGGACCAGGTCTCGGGCCCGGAGGCCGCGGGCATCGCGGAGGCGGTCCGGGTGTCGCTGGGGGCTGCCGGCCTTCGCGTCCGCGTGCGCCTGGAGGCGCCGGACGCGGCGGGGCTGGCCGCCCGGCAGGGCGCGGCCGAGCTGATCCTGCACGAGGAGACGATGGAAGTGAACGATCCGGACTTCTTCCTCCGTCCGCTGCTGGCGACCGACGCGACGACGCTCGGGAGCGCGACCAACGTCGCCTTCCTGCGGAGCCCGCTGATCGACGGCATGCTCGCGCGCGCCAGCCAGCTCGGATTCCGACCCGAGCGGCTCCGGATCTACCACCGACTCCAGGGGCTCCTCGCCGACGAGCTGCCGTACGTCCCCCTCTACGTGCGGCTCCAGTGGATGGTCGTCCGGCCGGACGTGCGCGGGGCGCGCCTGGACCCCGGGGGGCTCCACCGCCTCGAGCGCATGTGGATCGAGCCCCCGCCCGCGCCGCCGCCGCGCCGCGAGCCCCGCTGAACCCGCTGTCCGGTATGCCCCCGCCGCCGCGCCCGTAGCGGCTCGAGTCGGCTCTCGGGCCGGCGCCGCCGCGCGGCGCCATCGATTCGAGGCGTTTGCCGGGCGTGAGGCCCCAGACTACAATGGGTCGGCCTCCCACACGACGGCCACAAGAGGGAGAAATTCGCTCGTGCTCACGGTCCGCGAGACCGTCGCCGAGATGGTCCAGTACGTGTTTCCCCAGTACGCGGGCGCACCGGGCCAGATCTACGGCGGGCGGATGATGGAGTGGATCGCGACCGCGGGGACCCTGGCCGCGTCCCGCGTGGCCCGGGGGCCCGTCGCCGTCGGCGCGATGGACGAGATCGACTTCCTCCGCCCCGTCCGGGTGGGGGAGATCGCGATCCTGCGGGCCCGGGTGGAGTACGTGGGACGGACCTCCCTCGAGGTGGGGGTTCGAGTGTATGCGGAGGACGCGACCTCCGGCCGGCGGGAGGTCACGCTCTCGTCGCACATGGCGTTCGTCGCCATCGACGAGGCGGCGCACCCGCGCCCGATCGAGGCGCGCATCGTCCCGGCGGATCCGGGCGAGGCGGCGGTCATCGAGGGGGCCCAGGCCCGGCGCGAGGTGCGTCGGGCACGGCTGGCCTCGCGGGCCGAGCGGGCGCGTGAGGTGACGGACGAGACGGAGGGGTTTCACTGGCGGTTCGAGCAGCGTCGGTTCGTCTTTCCGGAGGATGCGCTGCACGGCTCGCTCATGTTCGCCGGCCGCCTGCTGCTCGCCGTGGACGAGGCGGCGGGCATCCTGGCGGTCCGGTATGCACGGGCCCCGCTCGTGACGGCGTCGATGGATGCGCTCGAGTTCTACGCTCCGATCCGGGTGGGCGACATCCTCACCTACCGGGGCGCGCTGACCCGCGTGGGCACGCGCTCGATGGAGGTGAGCATTCAGGTGCTCGCGGAGGCGCCGTTCGGCGACGACGTCCGGCATACGTGCACCGCGTACCTGACGTTCGTGAAGCTGCGCGGCGCGGAGGGCCCGCTTCGGGCGTTGCCGACCTCGAGCGGGGTGGACTCGCGGCAGCAGGAAGCCGCCGACAAGCGCCACGCGGCGCGGGTGGTGCGGATGGGCGCGCTCAAGGAGAGCCTCGCGCTCGAACCTGCCTGGTGACCGAGGGCTGCGAGGGAGCGAGGACGATCCGTCGTCCTCGGGAGAGGTGAGGAGCGATGTCTGGTCATTCGAAGTGGTCTCAGATCAAGCGCAAGAAGGCGAAGACGGACCAGGCGCGCGGCAAGGTGTTCTCCAAGCTCGTCCGGGAGATCACGACCGCGGCCCGGAGCGGCGGAGACCCCAAGCTGAACAATCGCCTCAAGACGGCGATCGAGGAGGCGAAGGCGGTCAACATGCCCGCCGACACGCTCAAGCGCGCCATCCAGAAGGGGACGGGCGAGCTGCCGGGTGAGACCTACGAGGAGATCACCTACGAGGGGTACGGGCCGGCCGGGGTCGCCGTCATGGTCAAGGTCCTGACCGACAACAAGAACCGGACCGCGCCCGAGATCCGGCACGCCTTCACGAAGTTCGGCGGCAACCTCGGCGAGACCGGTACGGTGGGCTGGGTGTTCGAGCGCAAGGGCGTCATCCAGGTCGAGGCGGCCCGCGTGGACGAGGACGAGCTCCTGGCGCTGGCCCTCGACGCCGGGGCCAGCGACCTCAGGCGCGCGGATTCCGTCTTCGAGATCACGGCGACGCCGCAGGACCTGGAGGGCATCCGGCGGGCGCTCGAGGGCCAGGGCGTGCCCATCCAGTCTGCCGAGGTGACCTACGTGCCGCAGTCGACGGTGCGCCTCGAGGGCAAGGACGCCCAGCAGGTGCTGCGGCTCGTCGAGGGCCTCGAGGAGCTGGACGACGTCCAGCACGTCTACGCGAACTTCGACATCCCCGACGAGGTGCTCGAGGCGCAGGGAGTCGCTTGAGGGGGCTCCTGGGCGGGCGAGAGGACGGAGTCATCTCGGGCCGGCCCTGTCCGCGCGCCGTGGGATTCGATCCAGGGCTGGCCGACACGGGGTACGCCGCGCTCGAGGGCGGCCGCCGGGTCCCCGGCGTGCTGGGGGCCGGGGTGATCAAGACCAGCGCCCGGGACCCCTTGGAGGTGCGGCTCGAGGCGCTGTTCGACGGGGCGCGCGCCGTGCTCGAACGGTACGCGCCCGACTTCGTGGTCATCGAGGACGTGTTCAGCGCGGCGGCGGTGCCGCGCGCCGCCATCCTGATGGGCCACGCCCGGGCGGCGATCTGCCTGGCGGGCCGGCGACAGCGTGTCGAGCTCGTCTCGCTCGCGCCCGCGGAGGTCAAGCGCGCGGTGACCGCCTCCGGGGCGGCGCCCAAGGGGCAGGTCGCGCGCGCGATGCAGGCCCTCCTGGCGCTGCCGACCCTGCCGCGGCCCAGCCACGTCGCCGACGCCCTGGCGCTGGCCTACACGGGCCTGTCCCGGGCCCACGGGCTCTCCGGACGATGATCGCGTCGCTCCGCGGGCGGTTGCGGCGACGGCTGGAGGGTCGCGTGATCCTCGAGTCGGCGGGCGGCGTCGGATACGAGGTGGTGCTGCCGCCGGTGGTCGCCCACGGGCTCGAGGGCATGACGGCGGGCGACGGGGCCGATGGCGCCGAGCTTTCGCTCGTCATCTACTACCACGCCACGCGCGACCAGCCCCGACCGGTCCTGATCGGCTTCGCCCAGGACGTGGAGCGCGAGTTCTTCGAGCGCCTGATCACCGTCAAGGACGTCGGGCCGCTGGTGGCGGCGCGCGCGCTGGTGCTCCCGATCGCCGACATCGCGGAGGCGATCGTCCGGAAGGACGAGCGCTTCCTCCGTCGGCTCCCCGGGATCGGACCGCAGAAGTGCCGGAACATCGTGGCGCAGCTGGAGGGCAAGGTGGCGAAGTACGCGCTGCTGCCGCGCCCGGATGCGTCGCCGCCGGCGCCGTCCGGGGAGGCCGGCGACGAGGTCCGGGCGCTGGTGCGCGACATCCTGGTCCGGCAGATGGGGCTGCGCCCCGGGGAGGCCGACCAGGCGATCCGGGACGCGCTCCTGCGGCGCCCCGAGATCGAGACGCCCGAGGCGTTGTTCGAGGAGATCTACCGCGCCCGCCGGGGGACCGCGTGAGCGAGAACTTGCTGAGCCGGACGCCGCTCGCGGACGAGGCGCCGTTCGAGCGCGCGCTCCGGCCCCAGCGCCTGGACGAGTACATCGGCCAGCGCGAGGCGGTCGAGAGCCTCCGGATCTCGGTCGCGGCAGCCCGGCAGCGCGACGAGTGCCTGGACCACGTGCTCCTCTACGGGCCACCCGGGCTCGGCAAGACGACGCTGGCGATCATCCTCGCCAACGAGATGGGCAGCGGGCTCAAGTCGAGCTCGGGGCCGGCCCTCGAGCGCGGGGACGATCTCATGGGCATCCTCACGAGCGTCGAGCCCCGCGACGTCCTGTTCGTGGACGAGATCCACCGGCTGTCGCACGTCGTGGAGGAGCTCCTGTATCCGGCCATGGAGGACTTCGAGGTCAATCTCGTCGTCGAGCGGGGGATGCACGCGCGGACGATGCGGATCCCGCTGAAGCCGTTCACGCTGGTCGGCGCCACGACCCGGCCCGGGATGCTGAGCGCCCCGCTCCGCGAGCGGTTCGGGATCTTCCACCACCTGGACTTCTACGACGAGGACGAGCTGGCGCGGATCGTGGCTCGGTCGGCCGGGATCCTGGGCGTGCCCATCGAGACGGAGGGCGCGGCCGAGATCGCGCGCCGGGCCCGCGGCACGCCGCGCATCGCAAACCGGCTCCTGCGCCGGGTGCGGGACTTCGCCCAGGTGAAGGGCGATGGGCGGATCACGCTCGGCGTCGCCGACGCGTCGCTCACCATGGAGGGCGTGGATACCCGCGGCCTGGACCGGCTGGACCGGCGGTTCCTGCAGGCGATCGTCGAGCACTACGACGGCGGCCCGGTCGGGCTGGAGGCCATCGCCGCGACGATCAACGACGACGCGGAGACGCTGGCGGAGCTGGTCGAGCCGTACCTCCTCAAGATCGGGCTCGTCGTGCGGACCCCGAACGGCCGCCGCGCCACGCCGGCGGCGTACCGCCACCTCGGCCACCGGACGGGCGAGGGGCCCCGCCAGCTGTCGCTGGAGTAGGCGAGGATGACGGACATCGGCCGGGGGCTCGTGCTGCTGGGTGTGGTGCTGATCGTCGCCGGCGGCCTCTTGTGGCTCGGCGGCGCCGCGGGTGGCCGGATCCCGTTCCTGGGCCGGTTGCCCGGCGACATCCACGTGCAGCGCGACAACTGGTCCTTCTACTTCCCCCTGACCACCTCGATCCTGGTGAGTATCGTGCTCACCCTGGTTCTGGCGTTCTTTTCCCGCCGGTGAGGGCACGCGAGTGACTGCCGCTCTGGCTCGCGCGGCCGCACGCCCGGCACTGGCCGTCCTGGCGGTGGCGCTCGGGTGCGTCGCCGGCGCGGCGGGGCCAGCGGACGCGCTCCCGCCGATGCGGATCGCCCTCGCGGACGGGCTTCAGCACGTGGAGATCGGCGCGGCCGATCTGGTCACGGTGCGGGACCCGGCCGCGAGCCAGGGTTCGCCGCTCAGCGTGCCCGGCCCACGGATCCTCCGCGTGGTCCCGGCCGGCGCGGGACTGGACGTGGTCGGGGTGCGGCGGACGGACGGCCGCGCCCTCCGCTTCGAGGTGCGCCGCGGGCCGCTCCGGGTGGGGACGCGGGACTACGTCGGGGCGCTCGAGATCTGGCGTCAGGGCGAGGGGCTCCTCCTGATCAACGAGGTGCCCATGGAGGAGTACGTCGCCGGGACGGTCCGCGGCGAGGCCTCCGAGCGCTGGCCCGCCGAGGCGCTTCGAGCGCTGGCGGTGGTGGCGCGGAGCTACGCGGTCTTCCACCAAGAGCGCAGCGCCGCGAAGGTCTTCCATCTCGTGTCGGGCAACCAGGATCAGAACTACGCCGGGCTGGCGGTGGAAGGGTCGCCGGCCCGGGAGGCCGCCCGCACTACCGCGGGGCAGGTGCTGACCTGGCAGGGCCGGGTGTTCCCGACGTTCTACCACTCGGACTCCGGCGGCTTCACCGAGGCGCCGCAGAGCGTCTTCTCGGGGGACGGCATCCCGCCGCTCGAGGGGGTCCGGGACGAGTTCTCCATGGAGTCGCCCAACTACACCTGGACCGTGACGATCCCGCTCGGGGTGATCGGCGAGCGTCTGCGCCGGGGCGGACTCGACGTCGGCCAGGTCACCCGGCTCACGATTCTCGAGCGGAGCCCCTCGTTCCGCGTGGCGCGGATGGCGGTCGAGCACTCCCGCGGGACGGCAACCCTGCGCGGGGCCGACTTCCGGCGATTCATCGGGTACGATGCGCTGAAGAGCACGCTGTTCGTCCCGATCGCCCACAACGGGGCCGTGCGGTTCGAGGGCCGGGGCTGGGGGCACGGCGTGGGCCTGTCCCAGTTCGGCGCCAAGGGCATGGCGGATCGGGGCTACACGTATCCGCAGATCCTCGCGCACTACTACCCGGGCACGTCCCTGGCGACCGTCCGGTGAGGGCCGCAGGAATCCCGTGACCGAGATCAGCTGGAGCGACTTCGAGCGGGTGGACGTGCGCGTCGGCACGATCGTGCGGGCGGAGCCCTTCCCCGAGGCCCGGAAGCCAGCGTACAAGCTCTGGATCGATCTCGGCGCGCTCGGCGAGCGACGGTCGAGCGCGCGCATCACCGACCGCTACCGGCCCGAGGAGCTCGTGGGGCGCCAGGTCGTGTGCGTCGTCAATTTCCCCCCGAAGCGGATCGGCCCGTTCGTCTCCGAGGTGCTGGTGCTCGGCGCGTACGTCGAGGGGGACCAGGTCGTCCTCCTGCGGCCGGACCAGGACGTCGACCGAGGGAGCCGCATTGGATAGGGGCGCGGTCGAGACGGGCGAGCTCGAGGCGTTCGACTACGACCTGCCGCCGGCGCTGATCGCGCAGGAGCCGGCGGAGCGCCGGGACACGGCCCGCCTGCTCCTGCTCGACCGGCGCTCCGGGGCGCTCCGGGACGCCCACGTGTTCGACCTGGGCCGGTACCTCCGCCCGGGCGACTGTCTCGTCGTGAACGACACGCGGGTCCTGGCGGCGCGGCTCCTCGGGCGCATCGCCGGCAGCGAGCGTGAGGTCGAGGTGCTCCTGCTCCACCCGGTCGGTCCGGGTGATGCCGACTGGGCGGCGCTCCTCCGGCCGGCGCGCCGCTGCCCGGTCGGGACCGTGGTCGCGCTCGCCGACGGGGCCGCGCGCGCGACCGTCACCCTGCGCGAAGAGCTCGGCCGGGCGCGCCTCCGGCTGGACGTCGGGGGTCCCGTCGACGCGCTTCTCCAGGCCCACGGCCTTCCGCCGCTGCCGCCGTACATCCGGCGATACCGCAAGCCCGGGGGCGAGGATTGGGCGCGCTACCAGACCGTCTACGCGGCCCGGCCCGGCGCCGTGGCGGCCCCGACGGCGGGTCTGCACCTGACGGCCGAGCTCTTGGCCGAGCTCGAGGCCCGGGGCGTCGAGGTCCACCGGGTGACGCTCCACGTAGGGCCCGGGACCTTCCGGCCCGTCCGCGCTCGGCGTCTCGCCGACCACCGGATGGAGGCGGAGCGGTTCGAGGTGTCCGAGGCGACCGCGGATGCGCTCACGCGCGCCCGGCGCGAGGGCCGGCGCGTGGTGGCGGTGGGGACGACGACCGTCCGCACGCTCGAGGCGGTGGCGCGCCCGGACGGCAGCGTCGCCCCGGGGACGGGGTGGACGGACCTCACCATCCTGCCGGGCCACGCGTTCCGAGTGGTCGACGCGCTGCTCACGAACTTCCACCTGCCCCGGTCGTCGCTCCTCCTCCTGGTGTCGGCGTTCGCCGGCCGCGAGCGGGTGCTCCGCGCGTACGCCCACGCCATCGCCGCCGGCTACCGCTTCTACAGCTACGGCGACGCCATGCTCGTGGGGTCAGACTTTCACTTCCCGACATTTCACGCCGTTCCTGCGGGCCCCCGATGACTGGACCAAGTGTCGGGAGGGGGCACCGAGCCGAAATGTCGGGAAGTGAAAGTCTGACCCCGTCGTTCGAGCTCCTGGCGGAAGACGGCCAGGCGCGGCGGGGGCGGCTCCACACGGCGCACGGGGTGGTCGAGACGCCGGCGTTCATGCCGGTGGGGACGCTCGGCACGGTGAAGAGCCTGACCCCGGCGGACCTCAGGGAGATCGGCGCCCAGATCATCCTCGCCAACACGTATCACTTGCTCCTCCGCCCGGGGCCCGCCCTGATCGCCGAGCTGGGCGGACTCCATCGCTTCATGGCGTGGGACGGTCCCATCCTGACGGACTCGGGCGGCTACCAGGTCTGGAGCCTCGCCGCCCTTCGGACGATCAGCGAGGAGGGGGTCCGTTTCCGCTCGCACCTGGACGGCGGCGCCGAGCACCTCCTGACGCCCGAGCTGGTCGTCGAGGTGCAGCACGCGCTCGGGGTGGACGTCCTCCACCCGCTCGACGAGTGCCTCCCGCACCCGGCGCCCCGCGAGGCGGTCGAGGCCTCGATGCGGCGGACGCTCCGCTGGGGCCGGCGGGCCCACGCCGCGCACCTCGCCGGGCGGCGGCCGGGCCAGGCCTGCTTCGGCATCGTGCAGGGGGGGATGTACGGAGACCTGCGGCGGGCGGCCACCGAGGAGACCTGCGCGCTCGGCTGGGACGGTCACGCCCTCGGGGGATTCGCCGTCGGTGAGCCGCGCGGGCTCATGCGGGAGCTGGTCGCGCTGACGGCGGCCGCCCTGCCTGCCGATCGTCCCCGCTACCTGATGGGAGTCGGTCGCCCCGCCGACCTGGTGGATGCGGTGGCGAGCGGAATCGACATGTTCGACTGCGTCTTGCCCACGCGGCACGCGCGGACCGGCCAGGCCTTCACCCGCCAGGGTCCGGTCACCATCCGCCACGCCGCCCACGCCCGGGCGGCGGGCCCCTTGGACCCGTCGTGCCCCTGCTACACCTGCCGGCACTTCTCGCGCGCCTACCTGCGGCATCTCTTCCAGGCCCGGGAGCTCACCGTGTACCGGCTCCTCACGCTCCACAACCTGACTTACTATCTCGGCTTGATGGCCGACCTGCGCGCCGCCATCGCGGCCGGCACCTTCGCCGCGCTGCGTCGGACCGTGCTGGAGGCCTACGGCGCGGACGACGCCGAGCCCGTGACCACGCCCGGCGGGGAACCGCCCGGCCAAGAGGAGGCATCGTGATCGATCTCGCGTACGCCATGGGGCCTGCACCGTCGTCGAGTGGAGGCGCCGGATCCATGCTGATCCAGCTGGTGCCGATCGCGCTCGTGCTCGGCATCTTCTTCTTCCTCGTGATCCGGCCCCAGCAGCGGGAGCGCCGGAAGCGGGAGCAGATGCTGGCGAGCCTCAAGAAGGGCGACCGGGTCGTCACGGCCGGCGGCCTCATCGGCACCATCGTGAACGTGACGGAGCGTCGGGTGAGCCTGAAGCTCGGCGACACCGTCCGCGTGGAGTGCCTCCGGAGCGCGATCACGGGGCTCGAGTCCGACGGCAAGACCGACTCGGACTCGGCCTGACGGGACGGGATCATGCCGCGCTACCTCTGGCTTCGCATCGTCGTGGTGGTGGCCGTGATCGTGGCCTCGGTGGTCCTGGTCTCGCCCCGGGACTGGCGGGGTCAGCCACGGCAGCCGATCAACTTGGGCCTGGACCTCCAGGGGGGCATCCACCTCGTCCTCGGGGTGGACCTCGACAAGGGGATCGAGAACGTGCTGGACCGCATGGGCGGCGACCTGCGGACCGCGCTCCAGAAGAAGGGCATCGGCGCGCAGGTGACCCGGCAGGGGCACACCGGGCTCGTCGTCCAGCTCGCCTCGCCCCAGGCGTTCCCGGAGGCCCAGCGCGCCCTGGCGGACTTCACGGAGTTCGACACGCGGTCGCAGGACGCGGCCGCGGGCCGCATCGAGCTCGCGCTCAAGGAGAAGGTCGTCGCCGACCGCCGGAACTCGTTCGTCGACCAGGGTCTGAAGGTCATCCGGAACCGGGTGGACCAGTTCGGCGTGGCCGAGCCCACGATCCAGAAGCAGGGTGAGAACCGCATCCTGGTCCAGCTCCCCGGGGTCCAGGACCCCGCCCGCGCCAAGGCGCTCATCGGCAAGACCGCCGTGCTCGAGTTCAAGCTGGTCGACGACCTGGTCGACCCGACCCGGGGCGAGGGACTGCCGTCCGGCACCGAGGTGCTCTACGGGCGGCGCGTCGACTCGCGGACGAAGACGGAGACCCGCGTGCCCTACGCCGTCCGGAAGGAGGTGCTCCTGACCGGGGACCTGATCTCCGATGCCTCGGTGCGCGTCTCCGAGATCGGCGAGCCCTACGTCTCGGTGACCTTCGACAGCGTCGGCGGGCGCCTCTTCGGCGAGTTCACCGAGAAGAACGTCGGCAAGAGCCTCGCGATCGTGCTCGACGGCAACGTCCACTCCGCGCCGGTGATCCGCGAGCGGATCCCCTCCGGCCAGGCCCAGATCTCGGGAGGCTTCACCTTCGAGGAGGCCAGCGACCTGGCGATCGTGCTGCGGACGGGGGCGCTCCAGGCGCCCGTGCAGGTCCTCGAGGAGCGCACCGTCGGCCCCTCCCTCGGCGCGGACTCGATCCGCAAGGGGGTCGTCTCGACCCTGGCCGGGGCCCTCGCGGTGTTCCTGTTCATGGTGATCTACTACCGCCTGTCCGGCGCGATCGCCGACGTCGCCCTCGTGCTCAACCTCCTCATCCTCCTGGCGGCCATGGCCTGGTTCCAGGCGACGCTGACCTTGCCCGGCATCGCCGGCATCGTCCTGACGATCGGCATGGCCGTCGACACCAACATCCTCATCTTCGAGCGCATCCGGGAGGAGTTCCGGCTCGGGAAGACCGTCCGGGCGGCCATCGACGCGGGGTTCCGCCGGGCGTTCACGACCGTCATCGACACCCACGTCACCGTCGTGGTGTCCGGCGCGATTCTCTACCAGTTCGGCACGGGGCCGGTGAAGGGCTTCGCCGTCTCGCTCATGATCGGCATCGTGGCGAGCCTCTTCACCGCAGTGTTCTTCACCCGCGTCGTCTTCGACCTGATCTACATGGGCCGCCGGCGGCTGCAGACGCTCTCGATCTGAGGGCAGGCGGAGCAGGAGAGCGATGCTTCAGATCCTCGTCAACACGCGCTACGACTTCGTCGGATGGCGCCGATGGGCCTATCTCATCTCGGCCGGCGCCATCCTCATCAGCCTCGCCCACATCGCGTACCAGGGCGGGCTTCGCTACGGCATCGACTTCGCGGGCGGCACGCTGCTTGCAGGTCCGCTTCGAGCGGGCCATCACGGTCGACGAGTTGCGAGTCGCCCTGGGACGCGTCCAGGCCGGCGAGAGCGTCATCCAGGAGTTCGGCGACGCGCGGGAGTACCTGATCCGCGTGCCGGTGGGCAGCGGGCACGCTGGAGGAGGTCTCCAAGCGCGTCGACGGCGGCCTCCGGCAGGCCGGCCTCCCGGGCTTCGAGGTGCGGCGACTGGAGTTCGTCGGCCCCCAGGTGGGCGAGGACCTGCAGTGGGACGCGGTCCAGGCCGTCCTGTGGGGCATGGCGGGCATCCTCGTGTACACGGCGTTCCGGTTCGATTTCAAGGGCGGCGTGGCGGCCATCCTGGCCCTCATGCACGACGTGATCATCGCGGTCGGGGCGATGTCCCTGGCGCACCGCGAGATGTCCCTGCCCGTGCTGGCGGCGCTCCTGACCATCGTCGGCTTCTCGATCAACGACACCATCGTGACGTTCGATCGCATCCGGGAGAATCGAGGGCGCGGGCTGCGGAAGGGCGAGACGCTGGGCGACGTGATCAACGCGGCCATCAACCAGACCCTCTCCCGGACGGTCTTGACGTCGCTGACGGTGTTCCTGGTCGTGGCGGTGCTCTTCGTCTTCGGGGGCGAGGTGCTTCGGGACTTCGCGTTCGTCCTCCTGGTCGGGGTGGTGGTCGGGACCTACTCCACGATCTTCGTGGCCGCCCCGATCGTCCTGGACTGGGAGGTGTGGAGCCAGAAGCGTCAGCCGGGCGGCAAAAAGGCCGTGGTGAAGGCGGGCGCCGGCCGGTAGACTACGAGGCTACCCGGTAGCCGTCGGACCGCGCTTCGCGGCTGGGCCCTCGACGCCTGGCTAGTGCCCGGTAGGACGGGCCGGGGCGCGGGCGCACATGCGAACTCTGAGCGACCTCCTGACCGAGATCCCCCGCTACCAGTCGGGGGGCGACGTCGACGTCGTTCGGCGAGCCTACGAGTTCACCGAGGAGGTGCACCGGGGGCAGCGCCGGGTCTCGGGCGAGCCCTACCACATCCATCCCCTGGCCGTCGCCGGGCTCCTCGTCGAGTTCAGGATGGACGCGACGACGGTCGCGGCGGGGCTTCTCCACGACGTGCTCGAGGACACCGCCACGAGCAAGGCGGTGCTGGTCGAGCGGTTCGGCGACGACATCGCCGAGCTCGTCGACGGCGTCACGAAGATCGGCAAGCTGGCGTTCGCAGAGCCGGGAGGAGCGCCAGGCGGAGAACTTCCGCAAGATGCTGGTGGCCATGGCCCGGGACATCCGGGTCCTGATGATCAAGCTGGCCGACCGCCTCCACAACATGCGCACCCTCCACTACCTCGCCCCGGAGAAGCAGCGCGGGATCGGCCAGGAGACCCTGGACATCTACGCGCCCCTCGCGCACCGGCTCGGGATGGCGAAGGTGAAGGGCGAGCTGGAGGATCTGGCGCTCAAGGCGCTCCATCCCGAGGCCTACGACGACCTCCAGCGGCGGGTGGCCAAGCGACGCCTGGAGCGCGAGGCGGAGATCAACCAGGTCATCGCGATCCTGACGAAGAAGCTGTCCGAGGTCGAGATCTCCGGCCAGATCACCGGACGGCCGAAGCACTTCTTCTCGATCTACAAGAAGATGCAGGCCGGGCGGGAGTTCGACGAGATCTACGACCTCACCGCGGTGCGGATCCTGACGACGAGCGTGCGCGAGTGCTACGGGGCGCTCGGGGTGGTCCACTCGCTCTGGAAGCCCGTCCCCGGGCGCTTCAAGGACTTCATCGCGATCCCGAAGTCGAACATGTACCAGTCCCTCCACACGACGGTCATCGGGCCGAAGGGCGATCCGGTCGAGATCCAGATCCGCACGCCCGACATGCACCGGATCGCCGAGGAGGGCATCGCGGCGCACTGGCTCTACAAGGAGAAGAAGGACCGCACGGGGCTCGACCAGGCGTTCGTGTGGCTCCGGCAGCTCCTCGAGTGGCAGAAGGAGATGAAGGACCCGCGGGAGTTCATGGAGACCGTCAAGGTCGACCTGTTCCCCGACGAGGTCTACGTGTTCACGCCGAAGGGCGACGTCAAGGCGCTGCCCGAGGGCTCGACCCCGATCGACTTCGCGTACGCGGTCCACACCGAGGTCGGCAACCACTGCGCCGGCGCTCGAGTGAACGGCAAGCTGGTTCCGCTCCGCCACGTGCTCCGGCAGGGCGACATCGTCGAGGTCGTCACGTCGCCCACGCAGAAGCCGTCGCGCGACTGGCTCAAGACCGTCAAGTCGACCCGCGCCCGGTCGAAGGTCAAGCAGTGGCTCCGGACCGAGGAGCGGGCCCGCTCGGTGTCCATCGGCCGCGAGCTCCTCGACCGGGAGGCGAAGAAGTACCGCGTCGCCCTCGCCACCATCCTCGAGTCGGAGGAGCTCCGGAAGCTGGCCGTCGAGCACGGGTACACGACGGTCGACGACCTCCTGGCCGGCCTGGCGTACGGGAAGCTGTCGGCGTCCACGGTGGTGACGCGGTTCATGCCCGCCGACACCCTCGCGGAGCCCAAGACCGATGGGAAGCCCACGAAGCCCGCCCGGCCACGGACGGAATCGGGCGGGGTGACCGTCAAGGGCGTGGACGACGTGCTCGTGCGGTTCGCCAAGTGCTGCGGGCCGGTGCCGGGGGATGCCATCGTGGGCTTCATCACCCGCGGCCGCGGGATCACCGTGCATGCGCGCGACTGTCCCAACCTCGCCGCGGGGGCGTTCGACAGCGAGCGGACCGTGACCGTCGAGTGGGCGATCGCCGACCAGCAGGCGCTTCCCGTGAAGATCGCCGTGCACATCGGGCGCGACCGGCCGGGGCTCCTGGCCGACATCTCGACCGCCATCTCCTCGCGCCAGGCGAACATCGTGAAGGCGGAGGTGACGGTGACCGAGGACCGCAAGGGGCTGAATCACTTCACGGTCGAGGTCAAGGACCTCAACCAGCTCCAGGGTGTCATGGGCGCGATCGCCGCGGTGAAGGACGTCATCGGCGTCGAGCGGGTCCGCGGGCTGTAGGGCACGCCGCTCCGCCGGACGTTCCCGTCCGCGCCATGGTCGAGATCAGCCGCAAGGACTTCGAGCAGCTCGTCGAGCGCGCCCTCCGCAAGCTGCCGCGACGCTTCCGGGCTCGCCTCGAGAACATCGCGGTCGTCGTCGAGGACTGGGCCGACGACGACACCCTCCTGGAGATGGGCATCGAGCCGCCCGACACGCTCTACGGCCTGTATCGCGGGACCGACCTCACGCGCCGGGACGCGAGCTACGGCGGTGTCCTGCCCGACGTGATCACCATCTACCAGGGGCCCATCGAAGAGGACTGCGAGACGGTCGAGGAGATGGAGGAGCTCGTCCGGGACACCGTCGTCCACGAGGTCGGCCACTACTTCGGCCTGGACGACGAGCGCCTCGGCGAGCTCGAGGACGGTCTCGACTGAGCCGGCCACTCCGGCTGACCGCGCGTCAGCCGGATGACACTCCCTCGATAGTTTCCGCTTGACACCAGCTTTCACTCGACGATAACCTTTCAGCGCACGTTGAAAATGGTCGGTCAAGTGAAAGTATGGTCCGGATCAGTGAATTCAAGAAGGAATCCGCCGAGCGGCTTCGCGGGCTCTTCTCGGAAGTGGCCGAATGGCAAGAGACGCTCGACGCGACCGTCGGGGACCAGACGGTGGATATGCTCGTCCGGTTCAAGATGGGGCAGGAGTCCAGAGACTCTGATCTGCGAGACCCGCTCCCGGGGCGAGCCCCGGTACCTCCGAGAGGCCATCACCCGGCTCCGAGAGTTGCGGACCCACCTTCCCGGGGCCTACCCGGTGGTGGCGGCCCCCTTCGTGAGCACGGAATCGGCGGCCCTGGTTCGCCGGAACGGGTGCGGCTACTTCGACCTGTCCGGCAACTGCTACCTCGCCTTCGACAACGTCCTGATCCACAAGGAGGGGCGGCCGAACGCCGGCCCCGCGCGCCGGCCGCTGAAGGCCCTCTTCGCCCCGCGCGCGACGCGGGTCGTGCGGGCGCTCCTCGTCGAACGGGACCGCCCCTGGCGCCTGGACGAGCTGGGCCGGGCGGTGTCGGTGAGCCTCGGCCACGCGCACAACGTGGTGAAGCGCCTCGAGGACCTCGACTGGCTCGAGCGCGGCCGCGACGGCCTCTACCGGCTCGCCCGTCCCGGGGAGCTCCTCGACGCCTGGCGGGACGAGTACAGCTACCACGTCAACGGGCTCACGGCGTTCGTCTCCCCCTTGGGAGACAAGCGCCGAGTCATGGAGGCCCTGGCCCGGCAGGCGACCGAGCTCGGGATGAGCTACGCGTTCACCCTGCACGCGGGCGCCTCCCTGATCGGGCCGCACGTGCGGGTGCCCACGGTGCACTGCTACGTGAGCGGTGGGGTCGACTCCCTGGCCCGGGCCCTGGGACTCCAGGCGGTGGACGGGGAGGGCTCGGTCTATCTCATGGCCCCCTACGACCCGGGTGTGTTCTACGCGCCCGTCGTGAAGGGCGGATTCCGGGTGGTCAGCATCCCGCAGCTCTACGTGGATCTCCACGGCCACGAGCGGCGCGGGCGCGAGCAGGCCGAGAAGCTCCGTCGCGACGCGATGGGGTTCTAGCCGCGCTCCCGTGCGATGGAAGGAGGTGAACACGATGGCGAAGAAGAAGGCGGCCAAGAAGAAGAAGTAACGTCGCGGGCACCGTCCGAAAGGGGGTGCAGCCCCTTTCCGGGAACCAAGACGGATGGAGGGAGGTGATTGTTAATGGCGAAGAAGAAGGCGGCCAAGAAGAAGAAGAAGTAAGTGCGGTGATCGGGTCAGGGGTCGATGCCAGCCCTGACCTGGAAATCCACTCTCAACGCAGGCCGCCGGGGGCGACTGGCACCCCCGGCGGCCGGTCCTCAGACGGCCTTGACGACCTTGCCCCCGCGCAGGCAGCGTGTGCAGACGCGTACCCGCTTGGCCCGGCCCTTCACGACCGCCCGCATCGATACCAGGTTTGGCAGCCACCGGCGCGCGGAGACATTGTGCGCGTGACTGATCTGGTTGCCCACGACGGGGCCCTTCCCACACACATCGCAGCGCTGGGCCATGCTTCTGGACTCCTCGGGAAAGATGGGGCTCCGGCAGCTTCCGAGGCCTCGACCGAGGCCGCCTTGCCGCCGGGCAACGCATGTCTATACCATGGGGTCCGAGGTGAGACAAGCCTGCCACCTCGGACACCCGCGCGGCCGCCGACCCCGTGAACCCGGCCGCTAGGGCGCCCGCCGGGCTCGACACGCCCCTCCAGTACCTCAAGGGCGTCGGGCCGCAGAAGGCTCGCGCCCTGGAGCGCCTCGGGCTCCTGACGGTGCGGGACGCCCTGAACCACTTTCCCACGGGACTACCAGGACCGCCGGGAGTTCGTGCCCTTCCACAAGCTCCCCCTCGGCGAAACGGGCGTGGTGGAGGGGACCGTGTTCGGGGTGGCGTCCCCGCGGCGCGGCTCTCGGGCCCCTGTCCAGGTGACCTTCCGGGACCGGATCGGCTACTTCACGGCCCTCTGGTTCGGGCGAGCCTACCTCGCCCAGGTGTTCAAGCGCGACCAGCGCGTCGTCCTCTATGGCAAGAAGGCCCTGGCCAAGGACCGCCGGGTCGTCCTCGAAGGGCCCGACTTCGAGATCCTCGCGGCCGACGAGCGGGTCTCGATCCACATGGGCCGGGTCGTCCCGGTCTACGCGCTCACCGAGGGCCTGTTCCAGCGTCAGGTCCGGGAGCTGCTGCACGGGATCGTCGCGGCCCACGCGGACCAGACGCCGGACATCCTGCCGGTCGAGCTCCGCCAGCGGCGGGATCTCCTCCCGGCCGCCGCCGCCTACCGGACGGTGCACTTCCCCGAGAGCGTGAGCGACGTGGACGCGGCCCGCCGCCGGTTCGCCTTCGAGGACTTCTTCGTGCTGCAGGTCGGGTTGACCCTCCGGCGGGCGCGCCAGGCGCAGGAGCGTGGACGCTCGCTCGCGCCCCCCGGGGCCCTGGTGGAGCGGCTCCGGCGGGGACTGCCGTTCACGCTGACCGCCGCGCAGGAGCGCGTGTGGGCCGAGATCCGGGCCGACCTCGCGCGCCCGGTGCCGATGAACCGCCTGCTGCAGGGGGACGTCGGCTCGGGGAAGACGATCGTGGCCGTGATGGCGCTCCTGACGGCGGTGGAGGCCGGCTGCCAGGCCGTCCTCATGGCGCCGACCGAGATCCTGGCCGAGCAGCATCTCCGGACGGTCCGGGCCTGGGTCGAGCCGCTCGGCCTCGAGGTGGCCTGGCTCTCCGCCGGCCAGCGAGCGCGGGAGCGCGAGGCCGCGCTGGACGCGCTCCGGACCGGGAAGGCCGCGATCGGCGTGGGCACGCACGCCCTGATCCAGGACGCGGTGGAGCTCCGGCAGCTCGGGCTGGCCGTCGTGGACGAGCAGCACCGCTTCGGCGTGCTCCAGCGCGCGTCGCTGCGCGGGAAAGGGGAGCATCCCCACGTGCTCGTCATGACGGCGACGCCGATCCCGCGCACGCTCGCCCTGACGCTCTACGGCGACCTCGACGTCTCCGTCCTCGACCAGCTGCCGCCCGGCCGGACGCCGATTCGCACCGAGTGGCGGCGTGACGAGGCCCGGGAGCGGATCTACGACTTCGTTCGCGGCGAGCTCGGAGCAGGGCGCCAGGCCTACGTTGTCTGTCCGCTCGTCGAGGAGACGGAGGCGAGCGACCTCAAGGCGGCGACCGAGATGGCCGAGCGCCTCCAGGGCGGCCCCTTCCGCGACTTCCGCGTCGGGCTCGTCCACGGCCGCCTGTCCTTCGACGCGAAGGACGCGGTGATGCGGGCGTTCAAGGCCGGGGAGCTCGATCTCCTCGTGGCCACGACCGTGATCGAGGTCGGCATCGACGTGCCGAACGCGTCGGTGATGCTGGTCGAGCACGCCGAACGGTTCGGCCTGGCCCAGCTCCACCAGCTCCGGGGCCGGGTGGGGCGCGGGGCGGCCCAGTCCTACTGCATCCTGCTGGTGAACGACCCCATGTCCGACGAGGCCCGGCAGCGCATCGACGCGATGGTCGCGACGCAGGATGGGTTCCGCCTGGCCGAGGTCGACCTCGGCATCCGGGGGCCCGGCGAGTTCTTCGGGACGCGCCAGTCGGGGCTCCCCGAGTTCCGGGCGGGCAGCCTCTTGACCCACGCCCGGCTGCTCGAGGAGGCGCGGCAGGACGCGATGCAGCTGGTCGCCCGCGACCCGGGGCTCCGGCTCCCGGAGCATCGCACGCTCAGAGAGGCGCTGGTCGCCCGCTGGCGGGAGCGGCTCGAGCTGGCGTCGATCGGGTAGGGCACACGATGCGCATCATCGGGGGCCACGACCGCGGACGGCGTCTCCGGGCGCCGCGCGGACTGGGGACCCGGCCCACCGCCGACCGGGTGCGCGTGACCCTGTTCGACGTGCTGGGCCCGGCCATCGCGGGCGCGCGCGTGCTCGACCTCTTCGCGGGCACGGGGGCCGTCGGCATCGAGGCGCTCTCTCGGGGCGCGGCGCGCGTGGTGTTCGTCGAGAAGGACCAGGCGGCCCTCCGCGCCCTCCGTGCGAACCTGGCGGCGCTCGGAGCGTCGCGCGCCGCCGCCCGCGTCATGGGCGGCGACGTCCTCCACGTGCTGGCGGACCTGCCCGCGCAGGAGGAGCCGTTCGACTTCGTGTTCGTCGACCCGCCGTACGCCACCAGCCTCGCCGAGCGCGCCCTCGTCGCGCTGGCGGCCGCCCGCGTGTGCCGGCCGGGGTGCGAGGTGGTCGTCCAGCACTCGACGCGGACCACGCTGCCGGCCGTGGCGGGCTTCCCGGAGCACCGCCGCGCGCGCCGTTTCGGCGACACTGCCTTGACTTTCCTGAGAGCCGAGGGATACACTCCCGACGGCTCGAGGCCCTGAGTGCATCAGATCGGCGCCGTCCACCGTCCGCTGCCGGCCCGCGCGACATGAGCCGCCCGTGGCGGCGCATCTAGCCCCGGACCCGGGACGCATCGTGCACGTTCGCGCGGTCTACCCCGGCTCGTTCGACCCGCTCACCAACGGCCACCTGGACCTGATCGAGCGGAGCCTGCGGATCTTCGACGAGCTGGTCGTGGCCGTCGTGACCAACCCGGCGAAGACGGCCCTGTTCTCCGACGACGAGCGGATCGAGATGATCCGCGAGTCGACGCGGCACCTGCGGGAGATCGAGATCGTCGTCTTCGACGGCCTCCTGGTCGACCTGGTGCTGCGCGTCGGCGCCCGGGCGGTGGTGCGCGGGATCCGGGCGGTGTCCGACTTCGAGTACGAGTTCCAGATGGCGCTGATGAACCGGAAGCTGCGCGAGGAGATCGAGACGGTGTTCCTCATGCCGCACGAGGCGTACTCCTACATCTCCTCCCGCCTGATCAAGGAGGTCGCCGGCTACGGGGGCTCGGTCAAGGGCCTGGTCCCCGTCGGCGTGGAGCAACGGCTCCGGGACAAGTTCAAGCGCGGCTGATCCCCCTCCGCTTCACCCCCGAGAAGGAGTGACCCGACCCATGCTGGCCGAGCGTGCCCGCCGTCTCACCCCGTCCCCGACCCTCGCTCTCGCCGCCCGCGCCCGGGCGCTCCGGGCCCAGGGCATCGACGTCCTGTCCTTCACCGCCGGGGAGCCCGACTTCGACACCCCCGAGCGCGTGAAGGACGCGGCCATCCGCGCGCTCCGCGACGGGCTGACGAAGTACACCGACGCCGGGGGCATCCCCGAGCTCAAGGCCGCCATCTGCGCCAAGCTCCGGCGCGACAGCGGCCTCGCCTACGAGCCGGCCGAGGTCATCGCCTCGGTGGGCGCGAAGCACACGCTCTACAACATCTGCGCGGTGATGGTGGACCCGGGCGACGAGGTCATCGTCCCCGCGCCGTACTGGGTGAGCTACACGGAGCAGGTGCGGCTCTGCGAGGGCGTCCCGGTCGTCGTGCCGACCGACGAGGCGCGCGGCTTCCACCTCGACTTCGACGCCCTCCGGAAGGCGGTCACCGCCCGGACCAAGCTCCTGATCCTCAACACGCCCAACAACCCGACGGGCGCCGTCTTCCCGCGCGCCGACCTCGAGCGGGTCGCGAGCCTGGCTCTCGAGCGCGGCTTCCACGTCGTGTCCGACGAGTGCTACGACGCTCTCGCCTACGAGGGGCGGGTGCCGAGCATCGCGGCGCTCGGGCCCGGAGATCAAGGCCCGGACGCTCCTGGTGAACACGTGCTCGAAGGCGTACGCGATGACCGGTTGGCGCCTCGGCTTCGCCGCCGGCCCCCGGGAGATCGTGAAGGCGATGGGCGACCTCCAGGGACAGTGCACGTCGAACCCGACCTCGATCGCCCAGTGGGCGGCCGTCGAGGCGCTGGGCGGGCCGCAGGACGAGGTCGCCAAGATGGCGGGGGAGTTCGACCGGCGGCGGCGGGTGATCGTCGAGGGCCTGAACCGGATTCCCGGCTTCCGGTGCCCGATGCCGCAAGGCGCCTTCTACGCGTTCCCGGACGTCTCGGGGCTCTTCGGCCGCCGGTGGAACGGCCGGCCGCTCTCCGGGTCGGCCGACGTCACGACGTTCCTGCTGGAGGCGGCCCGCGTCGCGGTCGTGCCCGGGGCCGACTTCGGCTCCGACCGCCACCTCCGCATCTCGTACGCCTGCGGCCTCGAGCAGATCGAGGAAGGCCTCGCGCGCATCGAAGCCGCCTGCGCCACCCTCTGAGCGGGGTCAGACTTTCACTTCCCGACATTTTCGCTGTCGGCTGAGGTCCCTCGCATCGCGCGCCGCTACCAAAATGTCGGGAAGTGAAAGTCTGACCCCGAAGGTGGTCACGATGGCGGAGGCGGTCCGGCGCTACGTGCCGGACGGCGCCAGCGTCGCGCTCGGGACGGCGCTCGAGTGCCTGATCCCGTTCGCCGCGGCCCACGAGCTGATCCGGCAGGGCCGCCGCGACCTGACCCTCGTCGGGCCGATCTCCGACATCTGTTTCGACCAGCTGGTCGCCGCCGGCTGCGTCCGCCACATCGTGGCCGCGTGGGTCGGCAACGTCCAGCACGGCTCGGGCTACGCCTTCCGCCGGGCGCTCGAGCGGGGCGTCCCGCGCCCGCTCACGATCGAGGATCACTCCAACTTCTCGATCGCCCTCGCCCTGGAGGCGGCCGCCCTGGGCGTCCCGTACCTGCCGACGCGGAGCCTGCTCGGCTCGGATCTCCTCGCCCGGAACCCGCGGCTCCGCGCCGCCCCGTGCCCGTTCACCGGGGCCCCCCTGGTCCTCGTGCCGGCGCTGGCGCCGGACGTCGCGATCCTCCACGTGCAACGGGCGGATCCCCAGGGCAACTGCCACGCGTGGGGGCCGACCGGCGTCAGCGCGGCCGCCGGGAAGGCCAGCCGGGCGGTGATCGTGGTCGCCGAGGAGCTGGTCGAGCCGGAGGTCATCCGGAGCGATCCGAACCGGATGCTCCTGCCGGGATTCCTGGTCGCCGCCGTGGTGCCGCTGCCGGCGGGCGCGCATCCGTCGCCCGTGCAGGGCCACTACCACCGCGATCACGCGCTCTACGCGGACTGGCATGCGCGCTCCGCGACGGTCGATGGCGCGGACGCCTGGCTGGACGAGTGGGTGCGCGAGCCCGGCGATCACGCCGGCTACCTCGCGAAGCTCGGGCGCGATCGTCTCGATCGGCTCCGGCCCCGGACCCCGCGGCTCGCGGCGCCGGTCGACTACGGCAGCTGAGGGATCGGGCGTGGCGCCGGCCTACACCCCCGCCGAGCTCATGGTGGCCGCGGCCGCGCGGGAGATCCGGGACGGCGAGGTCGTCTTCGTGGGCATGCGGCTGCCGCTCCTCGCCTTCTGCCTCGCCCGGTCCACCCACGCCCCGACCGCCGTGGGCCTCTTCGAGAACGGCGTCGTCCGGGATTCGCCCGCGCTCGAGTTCCTGGTGACCATGTCGGACGGGCCCGAACGTGACCGGGGCGCTCTGGTGCACCGAGATGCGCGAGGTGATGGGGCTCATGCAGGCGGGCCGCGTCACGCTCGGCTTCATCGGCGGCGCCCAGGTGGACCGCTTCGGCAACCTCAACACCTCCTACGTCGGCCCGCGCGGCGCGTCCATCCGCTTGCCGGGCTCCGGCGGTGCCGCCGACATCGCCTCGCTCGCGCGCCGCCACGTCGTGATCATGACGCACCAGCGGCGACGCTTCGTGGAGCGCGTCGACTACGTGACCTCGCCGGGTCACGGCACCGGCGGCGACTGGCGGGCGCGGACGGGGCTGCCCGGGCGGCGGCCCGTCGGCCGTCATCACCACGCTCGGCCTCTTCCGGTTCGATCCGACGAGCCGCGAGATGGTCCTCGCGAGCGCGCATCCGGGCGTGACGGTGGACGAGGTGCGGGCCGAGACGGGCTGGCCGCTCCAGGTCGCGGCCGACGTCGGGGAGACGCCGCCGCCGACCGCCGCCGAGCTGGCCGCGATCCGGCGCTTCGATCCCGACGGCTTCTGGACGGGTGGGCGCGAGTGAAGGCGGCCGCGTCGGGGGGATCGGCCCGCGTAGCCGCTGACGTCGTCGTCATCGGCTCGGGCGGCTTCGGCGCGGCGACGGCGTACTTCCTGGCGCGGCGCGGCGGCGGGCGCCGGATCGTCCTGCTGGACCGTCATGACCTGGCGTCGCAAACCTCTCCGCGGGCTGCCGGGAATGCGGCCGTCCTCCGCTCCACCGAGGTGATGACGCGCCTGGCGAGTCGCGCCGTGGAGTGGCTCTTGCGCTTCAGCCGCGACACCGGCCAGCCTCTCGAGATCGTCCAGTCGGGCAGCTTGAAGGCCGCGCGCCGCCGGGAGGACGCGGCGACGCTCGAGCAGGAGGCCGCCCGCGGGCAGCGGCTGGGCCTCGGGACCCGCATCATCTCGCCCGAGGACGCCCACCGCATGCACGCCTTCTTCCAGCCGACCGGGGTACTCGCCGTGCTCCACACGCCGGGGGACGTCTACTTCGAGCCCTCCGACGTCGCGATCGGCTACGCCCGGGCCGCCGGGGACCTCGGCGTGACGCTCCGGCCGCACACGACGGTCACCGGGATCCGCGTCGAGCGCGGCGTGGTGCAGGGCGTCGAGACCGACCGGGGCCCGATCGAGTGTCCGATCGTCGTGGACGCGGCGGGCGCGTGGGCGCGCCAGGTGGCGGCCAGCGCCGGGATCCACGTCCCGATGGTGCCGACGCGCCATCAGGTCCTCATCACCGAGCCGATCGAAGGCGTCCGGCCGGAGCTGCCGATCGTGCGGATCATGGATGCCGCCGTCTACGTGCGGCCGTGCTGGGGCGGCTTCCTGGCCGGCGGCTACGAGACCGAGCCCACCCAGTTCGACATGGATGCGCTCCCGAAGGACTTCTCGATCGCGGACACGCCCCTCGACCTCGCCGTGCTGCGCCGGCTGATGGACCGCGTGCGCGACCAGCTGCCCGTGCTTCACGAGGCGCCGATCCGGGTGCATCGCGGCGGCATCCCGACGATGACGCCGGACGGGCAGCACATCGTCGGGCCGGTGCCGGGCGCCGACGGGCTGTTCGTCGCGAGCGGGTGCAACGTCGCGGGGCTGTCGATCGCCCCGGCCATCGGCGAGCAGCTGGCCGACTGGATCGTGGACGGCCGGCCGACCGAGGACCTCGGGGCGATGTCCATCGCCCGCTTCGGGCCGGAATGGCGCGACGAGCGGCGCCTCCGCGAGGCGGCGGCCTGGGAGTACTGGCACTTCTACTCGTACCAGACGCGGGAGGGGTGAGGCGCATGCGCACGCAAGCGGACCGGGGAGCGGCGTTCCAGGCGCTCCACGCGCGCCCGGGCACCTTCATCATCCCGAACCCGTGGGATGCCGGCACCGCCCGGCTCCTGGCGTCCCTCGGCTTCGAGGCCCTCGCGACGACGAGCCTGGGCCTCGCGAACAGCCTGGGACGCCCGGACGGCGCGGGCGCCGTCACGCGGACCGAGGTCCTCGACAACTGCCGCGCCATCGCGGCGGCGACCGACCTGCCCGTCACCGCCGACCTGGAGAACGGCTACGCCCACGAGCCGCGGGCCGCCGCCGAGATGATCCGGCTGGCGGCGGAGGCGGGCGTGGTGGGGGGCTCGATCGAGGACGCGACGGGCGACCCGCAGAACCCGATCTACGACTTCCATCTGGCGGTCGAGCGCGTGCACGCCGCGCTCGAGGTGGCGCGGTCCTTGCCGATCCCATTCACGTTGACGGCGCGGGCCGAGAACCTCCTGCACGGCCGCCACGACCTCGACGACACGATCCGGCGGCTGCAGGCGTTCGAGCAGGCCGGCGCGGATGTGCTCTACGCGCCCGGGCTCCGGGATCTCGACTCGATCCGCACCGTCGTCTCGTCGCTGACCCGCCCGGTGAACGTCGTGGCGACCACCCTCGATCCGTCGATCACCGCCGCGCAGCTGGCGGAGGTGGGCGTCAAGCGCATCAGCGTCGGCGGCTCCCTGTCGCGGCTCGCCCTCGCGGCGTTCCTCCGGGGCGCCCGCGAGATGAAGGACGGGGGCGGGTTCACCTGGACCCGCGACACCGTCCCGAGCCGGGAGCTCCGGACCATCTTCACGGCCGAGTCGTGAGACGATTCCTCGCGCCACTTCTCGCGGAGGTCTGACCATGCCCTCGCTCCGTATCGGGCTCGCGCAGTGCCGCCAGACCGGCGACTTCGACACGAACGCCGCGACCATCTTCCGCATGATGGACGAGGCCGCCCGGCAGCGCGTCCAGGTCCTGTGCTTCCCGGAGACGCAGACGGTCGGCTATCGCGTCGACATCGCGACCCCGGAGCAGCCGGTGCCGGTCGAGCGGCTCGCCGAGCTCCACGGCCGGGTGGCGGAGCGCTGCGGGAGCCTCGGCATGGCGTGCGTCCTCGGAACGGAGACGCCGCTCGAGGCCGACCCCCGGCGCGGCAAGCCCTACAACTCGGCCCTCGTGATCTCCGAGCGGGGCCGGGTGCTCGGGGTGCACCACAAGACGCGGCTCACGCCGCTCGACGCGCTCGCCTACACACCCGGCCGCGGGTTCGAGACGTTCGAGCTCTTCTCCGTCCGGATCGGCGTGGTGATCTGCTTCGAGGGGCTCCGGTTCCCGGACTCGACGCGCGAGTGCGTCCGCCAGGGGGCGCAGGTCATCTTCCATCCCCAGAACAACACGACGCGGCCGAACGACTGGAAGGTGCCCGTGCACCACGCGATGATCGTCACGCGGGCGGCCGAGAACACCGTGTGGTTCGCGTCCTGCAACGCGTGCCTGGTGCCCCACCAGAACTCGCGCTCGCTGGTCGTGGCGCCGGACGGCCAGATCGCGGCCCAGACCGAGCTCCGGCAGGAGGAGCTGCTGGTCGCCGACCTCGACGTGGCGCGGGCGACCCGCGCCATGTTCGAGTTCGACCGGGGCGGGATGGCCGACGTGCTGTTCGCCGGCACGGTCCGTCCGGACGAGTTCGCCGCGGCGGGACCGATGTCGTCGTAGCCGAGCCCTGGGCCCAGGGCGCCGACCGTCCCATCCCGCGAATCGCGATGGAGGCCGCCAGGGGAGAGGATCGCCAGACCTGAGACGAGATGGCAGCGGCCGGCGCACTTGGCGACGATTCTTGGGGCCGTCGTCACGGCGGGATCCCTGGTGTTCGGGGTGTTGACGTATCAGCGCAGCGCAGCCGACCAACGGCAAGTGGCGGCCCTCGGTGTTATTCAGGAGCACCTCAAGTTGGCCGTGGAGCACCCGACCTGGCCAGCCGAACCCCCGACCAACCCGTGGATGCCCGATATGGCTGGTTCGTCACGCACGCGTTCTTCACCGCCGAGACTCTGTGGAGTCTAGTCGGCGATGATCGCGAATACCCGGACTCGCGTGCGCCCGCGAGCTTCCATCGGGGTTGCGCTTGCCGTCGACTGCGTTCGCGCTTGATGCAACCCGACATGGCGTCTGGCCGTGGCCGCCCAGTACCTCTACGAGTACTTTGCGGAGTCCCGGTTCCGGGGCCAGGTGGCCACCCTGTCCGTGGCGTACCAGTTCTGAGCAGACGAAGCGCAGCTCGAGCAGCGCCATTTCAATCTCGGGAATCTCTACCCGCTGACCGCGGATCTTCACCTGAAAGTCCTTGCGCCCCAGATGAACGAGGCAGCCAGGCGAGAAAGCGGCTCTTGACGGTGATCTCGCCGATCTCGTTGTCGTCTACCTCATTCCCCTCATCACACAGCAGGAACACCGTCTTGTCTTCGATGGCATAGCCTGCGGGCACGAGACTGCCGGTGATCTGAGTGTCGTGATCGACGAAGAACCGGCAGACATCTTCTGGCTCCGTCGTGCCGAGCGTGTTCACGAAGATGCCGGGCGGCGAAACATGCTTCTGGTACAGCTCGACGTCTCTCTTGGAGACAGACTCGCCCAACAATGCGATGACCCGAAGCGTTGGAAAACTCTCGTCGGCCAAGGTACCGACGAGATGCCGGAACACCGCGGGAACGGAATGGTAGATCGTAATCTCTTCCTCGAGCATGCAGGCGGCGAGACGTGCTAGCCCCTCTTTCTTGATATCCACCGGATAGACAGATGCTCCATTGAGCAAGCCGCGGAAGAGCGATCCTGACCGCGTGCCGAGCATGGGCAAGCGATCGTGCATGCAGACGTGAAAGTCGTTCGTGTGAATCCGCATGGAATGCAGACAGGCATGATGCGTCTCGATCACGCCTTTCGGTTGCCCAGTGGATCCCGACGTGTACGCGACATAGGCCGGCGTGTCTGGTCCGGAAGGTAAAGCAGGGTTCTCCAGCGAGCGGCTGGCATCCACGGCGTCGACATCGAGGAGGTGGGGTCCATGCCGAGTCAAGCCCGCCGCCCGCGTTTGCTGTTCATTGTTCGCCAGGAGGAGGCTGGCCCGGGAATCCTCCAGCATGTAGGCAAGCCTGGCCTGGGGAGAGGGGTCCACGAGGACATAGAACTTCCCGGCCTTGAGCGCCCCGAGGATGGAAACGACAAGCGGCATGGCCCGCCCCTGACAGCGCCCACTGCTGGGAGCCAGCTCCCACGCGTGGCCGCCTACCACCCCGCGGTCGGCGGAGGCCACCAGGCTCGGGTAGGCACGTCGGTCCTGCGCCCCGTCTCCCTTCGTCTCGCCGCACCGCGGCATTTTGTGCGGGCCTCACCGGAGAGCGATCGGCAGCCGTCATCCGTGGCGGATATGTCGACGCATTCTGTCAGCCCCCGCTCCAGCTCGGTCCCGGACAGCCCGCGGGTGAGTGCCGGGAAATACCTGAGAATCCAGAAGTTCTTCAGTTGATCCCTGGAGGCCGAGGCTGGATGTCGGCCGGGCAACCAACTTGCATTGCTGGTCGCCAGGGTTCCGTAACGATGGGTCGGGACGCTAGGCGAGCAGGCTCACAACAATCGAGTGCTGACCGAGGCCCTCGTGGGAGGATGGCGCATGGCTAATACCCTCGTACGGTCGATCGAGCTACTGGTGTCCGAACCCCCTGTCCCAGGGCGGCTGGCTTCACCACGGCCAGTCGGGCGCGCCGTGCCGTCCGAGTTCGACGTGGACGCGGGGCTCCTAGAGGCGCTGGACATCCTGCTAGATGGCTCCGCGCGCGGGTACCGGCCCGATCATCCGCGAGCCCGCGTCGGCGCGGGAGGCACGCCTGCACGAGATTGAACGGCGCCTTGCGGAACGGGGAGGGTGGGACGAAGTCTAGCGATCAGAGTGGCGGGCGCCCAGGCGCCGTCGCCGTCCTGAGCCTCCAGGCTTACCGCGATTCCTTCCCGACCACACGCGGTCGCACGGTGCCGCGTTCCGGCTCACACCACGGCACCTTCTGTTCTGCCCCGTCATGCAGGCTCCCTGGTTGGCCTTCATTGACTGACCACGTCGAGGGCCCGCGGCCGCAAGCGATGCGAGGTGTGTTGACTCAGTGGAAGCCGGCGCTTAGAGTCCCTGCGGCGGGACCGCTTCACCGGCAGCGGGGGTCGAGCGCGTGCATCGTGTCGGCGTGCTGTTCGTCCACGGCATCGGGACCCAGCCGCGCGGCAGCACGCTCGCGGACTGGGGCGGTGCCCTCAGCTCGTGGATCGATCGCTGGACCGCACCACCCGGCAGCGGCGCGCGACCCGCCATCACCGTCAGCGACGCCGTCCTCACCGCGGACAGTCCCGCCGAACCGGCGCACGCGATCGTGGCGCTCGACGGCCCGGCCGACGATCCCGATCCGCGGACCCTCCTCCTCGCCGAATCCTGGTGGGCCGAGACGATCCTGCCTCCCACCTTCGGCGACCTCCTGCGCTGGTCCCTCGTCGTCGTGCCCTGGACCATCGGGTCCCACTTCCACGCCCGGCTGCGCCGGACGCGACAGGATCGCCCGCTCCAAGCGTCGTGGCATCTCCTGACGCTGCTCGCCGCGCTGCTCCTGATGCCGCTCCTGCTGGCCGCCTTGGCGCTTGTCCTGCTGCTGGCGCTCGTCCCCTGGGCGCCGGTCCGCGCCGCCGCCGCCGCGATCCAGCGTGCGCTCGCCAATACCATCGGCGACAGCTTCGTCCTGCTCCACAACGACATCCAGCGCGCCGCCATCCTGGCTCGCGTGCGGCGCGACCTGCGCTGGCTGGCCAGCCGCTGCCACCAGACCGTCATCGTCGCGCACTCGCAGGGCGCCGCCATCGCGTATCTGGTGTTGACGGACACCCGGGTGGAGAACGTGACGCTCGTGACGTTCGGGCCGGGCATCGCGAAGCTGCTGGAGACCCAACGACTCATGCGCGGGAACCTGCCGGGGCAAGCCGGCCCGTGGGTCCTGTGTCTCACCGCGGCGCTCATCGCCGTCGGGTTGTGGCTGGGCCTGCCGTCGCTCTGGACGATGCGGGCGGAGGTGCTTCGCGCGGGGGCCATCTTTCTGGGCGCGGCGGTCGTCGTGTCGCTCGTCGCCTCGAAGCTGCCCTCGTGGCTGCAGATCGCCCTCGGCGTGGTACTCCCCATCCCGCTCCTCTACGTCCTGTGGAAGTGGATGGACGCGAGCTCCGCGCCCTTCGTGCTGATGGCGGCGATGTTCCTGATCGGGACGGGGCTCACGAGGATGACGGCGCACCCCGCGACACGGCCCGACGCAAACGCCGCCGCGATCTGGCGGGATTTCTACGCGTCTCGGGATCCCGTCTCAAACGGCCCGCTGTTCGAGGCCGCCACGCCCGACGCCGGGGCCGTGCCGGCGCGAACCTCCGACGAGGTGTGGATCCAACGCTCGCTCGTCGCCGACCACACCGGCTACTGGACGAGCACGGACGACTTCGTCGCGCGGTTGGCGTGCCTCATTGCGCAGAAGGCCGGCGTCCCGCTCGAGCAGTGGCGGGCCGCCGATGGACCGCGCCTGCATCTCGCCCGACGGCGGCGTCGCTGGAGGACCGCGTGGCTGGCCGCCGTGCGCGGGGGCCTGCTGGTGTCTTTCTTCCTGCTCGTCGTGACGCAGGGGCGCCCGAGCGCACCGGTCGAGCCACCGACCCCGCCGGCGAAGCCGCTCGGCGCGCTGCACCAGCAGTTCACGCAGCTGCTCGGGGAACTGGCCGGCGGTGTCGTGCCCGAGGCGGTGCAGAGACGAATCGCGGCTCGACCGTCGACGTTCGCGACAGCGCCGGCGGTCGTCGCCGCCTCGTCTCTGGTTCTGCTGGTGCTCCTGATCGGATCGGCGTTCCTTCTCGTCGCGGGGCTGTGGCGCGCGTGGGATCGCGCCGAGGTGGGCCGGCTGTTCCGACGCGAGAACATCGAGGTTCTGGAGCCTCAGTTCGTCGTCTTCCTGTTGGCCTCGCTCGCGATCTTCGAACTCGTCCTGGTCACGGCCATGGGATGGCTGGCCGAGCTCCGCCTGGCGGAGGCCGAGACGCTGAGAGCCATCGGTCTTGACCTGCTCAAGATGGGGGCTTGGCCGCCGCCCCGTGGCTCGTTCGCCTCGCCTTTTTCTACATCGGGGAATTCCAGCTTACGCGGACCATCCGACGCGCGGCGGCGGCGGCCGCGGTGGCGGCGCTGGCGGCCTTGCCGATGCTGGTCTGGGCGGCCATCGCGGCGCCGCGGGAGTCGCTCCCCGACGCGGCAGTGGCCTTGTTCGACAGAGCCCCCTGGTTCTTCCTGTCCATCCCTCCGGTGATCCTGGCGGTGGCGCTGTCCGGCGTGTGGCGCCGGTAGCTGGAGCCCCGGCTGACTCCCCGTGTCTTCGCCGGTGAACCCCGCGCCACGCGAGAGGGGGGCTCCTAGACGATGGCTTCGGTAACCCTGGGTTTTTGAGTTGACGAGAACCGGAGGGTAACCCTGAGTTATGAGCTACGGCGGGGACGTCGCGTGGCTGTTTTGCTGGGGCAGAATCGAGAGAAGAGCGGCCCGGACGCCATCGCGAAGCCGCGAAAACCGCGGGTTCCGCAGTACCGGGCTGAAGATCCCGATTCCTAGTCTGCGAGCATTCGGCTCCGCCAGGCACACACGGGGTGATCGCTTTTCCACCCTCCTGGCGATGGCCCTCGCTCGCGCGTGCATCTCAGCCGGCCCGCGGCAGCTGAGACTCCACGCGCGCCAGATGGGCGCCAACGTCGGTCAATCGGCGGGCAGTTCGCCACGCGACCGTGCATGACGCCACCCGCCTGGTTACGTCCGGTCAAGGGGTCGGCTCGAAGCGCCGGCGGACTGCACCCCGGTCATCTTCACCGCGCCGAGGGTGATTCGCCGAGTATGCGGCGGGCCGCCGAGGCGACCTCGGCGTCGCCTAGTCTCTGGAATGCGTCCGCCGCGGCGAGCACGCCCGCGGTAGAGCCCTCGGCGCGGGCGCGGAAAAGGGCGACCAGGTACGCGCGTCGGGCTTCGGCCCGGAAGGCGCCCGGCCGGACCAGCAGACCGTCGATGCGGTCCGCCCGCTCACCCGCGACCAGCAGGGTCTCCCAACTCCGGCTGCGCAGGGCCTCGCTGTAGGCGTCGCGCCACTCGTAGGCCGCTCGACTCACGCTCCGCATCTTGATGGCCTCATCGAGGCGCCCGAGGCGCTCGCCCCACGCTGGCGTGGACCCAGGGTGCCGGGGGAGCGTCACGCGGACTCCCTCGCTCACCGCCACCACAAGGGCCAGCAGGACGATCACCCCGGCACCCGCCCAGAGGCGCGCACGGGTGCCCTCTCCTGCTGTCGGGTTCCCCGCATCGCTTCGGGTTGACCAGTTCCATGAAGTCGCTCGCATGGCTCCTCCGTCAATCATCGTTGAGAGCAGCATCGTCCCCGTGGATCAGCCATTACACGCGAGGTGCCATGGATGCGCGGCGTTGCACCGCCATGAAATCAGTAAGTTAGAGCACTAGGGGACAGGGCGAACGACTGGCTGAGGGGTCAACTGGGTCAGCTATTGACCCAGGGAGCCGGTAGCATAAGCTACCGACGGAATGGATGGGCAGCTAGGCGCCCTTCTTGGCGAGAGCCCGCGGATCGCGGAGATCCGGGCCCAAGTCGCGCAGCTCATCGCCCGCCAACCTGGAGCGCGTCGACTGCCCCCAGTCCTGATCCTAGGCGAGACCGGGACTGGCAAGGGCCTCCTTGCCCGCACCATCCACCAGGCCGGCGCACGCAGTGCCGGCCCCTTCGTCGACATCAACTGTGCCGCCATCCCGGAGTCCCTCCTCGAAGCCGAGATCTTCGGCTACGAGCGCGGAGCTTTCACCGATGCCCGCCAGGCCAAGCCCGGCCTCTTCCAGACCGCCCACGGCGGCACCCTCTTCCTCGACGAGATCGGCCTCCTGCCCAGCTCGCTGCAGAGCAAGCTGCTGACGGTTCTGGAGGACCGCGTGGTCCGCCGCCTCGGCAGTACGCGCGCGGAGCGGGTGGACGTCGCGCTGATGGCGGCAACCAGCGTCGATCTCAAGCGCGCCGTCGGGGCGCGCCGGTTTCGCGAGGACCTCTACCATCGCCTCGCCGTGATCACACTCGAGCTGCCGCCGCTGCGGGCACGGGGTGCCGACATCGTCGCGCTGGCCGAGCACTTCCTGGCGCGCGCTTGCGCAGACTACGGGCAGTCCCCCCGCCGGCTGGCGTCGGAGGCGCGCGACCTCCTGGCGAATTACCGGTGGCCCGGCAACATCCGCGAGCTGGCCAATGCGATGGAGCGCGTGGTGCTGCTGTGGGATACCGACGTGATCACCGCAGCGATGCTCGCGTTCCTGGGCCAGCACACGGAGGCGGCCGAAGCGGCCGGGGCCGACGAGGATGCGGACCCGGCGGACGGGGGTACGCTCGACGCCGCGCTGCGAGCGCGCATCGAGGGGGCGCTGCGTCACACCGGCGGCAACATCCGCCGCACCGCCATCGCCCTGGGCATCTCGCGCAATACCCTGCGGGCCCGCATGGACAAGTACGGCCTGCGGCGACATGACGCATCCCTCCCCGACGCATCCCTCCCCGACGCGTCGGTGGTCTCGTTCCGACAGAGTCGGCTCGCGTCGCTTCGCTGGGAGCGCCGCCATCTCGCCGTCTTTCGCGCCCGGCTCCTGTCCCGGTCGACGAGCGACCGCTCACGCACGCTGGAGGTCATCGCCGAGAAGGTTGAGAGCTTCGGGGGGCGGATTGAAGAGTCGGATCCCGGCGGCGTCGTCGCCGTGTTCGGCCTCGAGCCCGTGGACAACGCGCCCAGCCACGCCGCCCTCGCGGCGCTCGCGGTGCAGCGGGCCGCGGGCGACCGGCACGGCGCCGCCGCTCACGCACCCCAGGTCGTCATCGCCCTTCACTGCGGTGAGCACCTCGTCGCTCGCACCCAATCCAGTTTTCAGATCGGCCTCGACGGCAAGCGCGCATGGTCCACCCTGGACGCGCTCGTCGCCGACGACCACCCCGGCGCGATCGCGGTCTCGGCCGCCGCCGTTCCGTTCCTGGCACGGCGCTTCATCCTCGAAGAGCCTCGCGACGGGCGCGAGGCGTGGAGGGTCCGCGGCCGACAGCCGGCGGGCGCCGCGGGCGGCACCGCCGGCTTCGTCGGGCGACGCGCCGAGCTCGAAATACTTCGCCAGGCTGCCGCGCGCGCCGAGCGGGGGCAGGGGCAGATCGTCGGCGTCGTCGGCGAGGCGGGTGTGGGAAAGTCGCGTCTGTTCCTCGAGGCGGCCCGCCAACTCCACGCCTGGTACGTCCTCGCCTCCGGCGGCGCGCCCTACGCGAGAAACGCCGCCTACTTCCCTGTCGTGGAGCTCCTCAAGCGGTACTGTCATGTCAAGGACACCGACACGGCGCCGGAGGTGCGCGACAAGATCGTCCGTCGAGTTCCGGGGAGACCAGCGATCCGGCGCGGCTCCTGTCGCCGATCCTGGACCTGGTCGGCGTCCTGCCGGAGGACGACCCCTTTCGCCAAACGGACCCGGTGCAGCGGCGCCGGCGCACCCAGGAGGCGATCAGGCAGGTGCTGCTCCTCGCGAGCGGCGCGCAGCCTTTCTGTCTGGTCGTCGAGGATCTCCACTGGATCGACTCGGAAACGCTCGCGGTGCTGAATCTCCTGGTGGAGAGCATCACAGCCTCGCGCGTCCTGCTCCTCGTGAACTACCGGCCCACGCACCAGCACCGATGGGGAAGCCGCAGCTCCTACATCCAAGTCCGACTCGACCCGTTGCCGGCCGAAGGTGCCGAGGAGCTCCTCCGCGCGTTGCTAGGGGGCGATCCGAGCCTGGAGGAACTCAAGCGTAGGCTGCTCGATCGGACGGAGGGCAACCCCTTCTTCATCGAGGAGTGCGTTCGCACGCTTGTGGACACGGGCGTCGTGGTCGGCGCGGCGTCGAACTATCGGCTCGGCGAGCTCCGAGACGACTCGCCGCTTCCCCCGACCGTCCAGGCCGTCATCGCCGCCCGCATCGACCGGTTGGCGCGCGACGACCACGGCGTCCTGCAATCCGCGGCCGCGATCGGCAAGGATGTGCCGGTGCCCATCCTGCAATCCATCACCGAGGTGACAGGCGCCGCCTTCGACGCCGCCCTCGCCTCGCTCCGCGACGCTGAGTTCATGCACGAGACGCGAGCATATCCGGATCCCGAGTACACCTTCAAACACGCACTGACCCAGGAGGTGGCCTACGACAGCTTGCTCCGGAGCCCGGCGGGCGCTCCATGCGCGGATCGCCGAGGCCATCGAGCGCTTGCACAGCGACCGGCTGGCGGAGCACGTCGAGCAGCTCGTGTACCACGGCGCGAGGGGAGAGCTGTGGGACAAGGCGGCTCGCTATGCCCACGAAGCGGGGCTCAAGGCCGGCATGCGCTCGGCGCATCGCCAGGCAGTCCAGTATTTCGAGCAGGGCCTGGCTGCTCTGGAGCACCTGCCGAGGACCCGAGACAACGTCACGCGGGACATCACGTTGAGGCTGGCCGCGCGGGCGAGCCTCTTTCAGCTCGGCGAGGCCGCTCTCGAGCACGAGCATCTGCGCCGAGCCGAATCCCTCGCCCTGGAGATCGATGATCAGGTCCTCCTCGCTCAAACGGCCGTCAACACCGCCCAGTGGTTCTGGGCATCCGGGGACGCTCGATCCGCCGTCGAGACAGCGGACCGCGCCGTGCGAATTCTCCGCGCCCTCGGCCTGGATCAGCACTACGCGTCGGTCTATCTCGCGCAGGCGCTGCACCTCCGTGGGGACTACGGCCGGGCCATCGAGGTATTGACCGACACCGTGCGACAGCTGCAGGACCCTGGCGCCACCGTCCGGACGGGGTCGACCCCGGCCACGATCACGGCGCGATACTGGCTCGCGATCTCGCTGGCGGCAGTCGGGGAGTTCCCCCTGGCGATCGCCCGCGGCTCGGAGGCGCTGGCGCTGGCGGAGGCGAGGAGTGAAAACCACCACGCGGTGTTCCACGCCTGCCTGGCGCTCGGGGTGGCCCATCTGATGAGGGGGGAGGTCGATCCGGCCATCGCCCTTCTCGAACGGAGCGCGAGGGCCGTGCGAACCGTCGATCTCCACCTCATGGCCGCCGTTGCCGGGGGCTATTTTTCACGCGTACGGACTGGCCGGACGATTCCGGGAGGCGATCGATCTCGTCGAACGGACGTTCGCCGAACCGGCCGCCTGGCCAGGGGTTTCGATCGCATGCGCCAGCTGAACTGTCTGGGCGACGCCTATCTCTCGAGCGGACAGTCCGACCGCGCCGCATCGTGCGCCCAGACCGCGCTGAGCCTCGCCACCGAGCTGGGCCAACTCGGCAACGAGGCCGACGCTCGGCGGCTCTTGGGAGACGTCACCGCGCACTTCAGGTCGGATCCCGACGTGGCGATGCTGCACTACCGCGAGGCGCTCAAGCAGGCAGTGGCCCTCGGCATGCGTCCCCTCGTCGCCCGCTGCCGCGTCGGCCTCGCGAGGCTGTGCCGGCGGATCGGCCAGGACGACCAGGCGCAGCAACACCGGACGGCTGCCGTGGCCTTGTACCGCGAGATGGACATGCGCTTCTGGCTGGATCGGCTCGACGAGCCATGAGCGCGCCGCTGGACGCCCCCGGCGCGGCGCGCGGTGCCGACGACGGTGCTACTTCTCCAGCCAGACTCCCCAGAACCGTGGGCGCTCCGTCTTGTCGGTTGAACTCCTTCACGTGCTTCCGGATGGCCCGCAACCCGAAGAGATCGCCGTAGCGGATGACCGGCACCTTATCGTAGAACGTCTTGGTCATCTGCACCCACAGGTCGTAGCGCTTCTTCTGGTCGGTCTCGCGAGCGAGCTGGGCGTTCAACGTGACGATCTCCTCGTCCGACGTCCAGCCCGGCCAGTTGGGGCTCAAGTAGATGTGGTGCGTTGGGTCGTAGAAGCTCCCCATGCCGGTGGTGAACACGTCGTACTCCTTTGGCTGCAGCCGTCGCTGCCCGAGCGTGGACCAATCCATCACTTGGAGATCGATCTTGAACCCGATCTCCTCGAGCTGCTGCTTGGTCACGAGCGCGAAGTCGTACATCCACTTGTACTCCTGCGTCGTCATGAACCGGACCGGCTCGCCCTGGTAGCCGGCCTCGTGCCAGGAGCCGCTTCGCCTTCTCCTTGTTGTGCTCGTTCCACGGCAGCCCGAGGATCGTCGTGTGCCAGGCGGGCATCTCGGCGAAGGCGAGGCTACTGTCCATGCGGTAGAATTCGCGCTTGCCGCCAGCGATCATCTTCATGATCGGCTCGATGTCGATCGCGGCCTGCCAGGCCTGGCGGAGCTTCTGGTTCGTCATCAGGCCTTCCTTCTTGTTGAAGACCGCGACGACCCAAGAGTACGGCTTCACGATGAGCGCCTGGACGTTGGGGTTCGCCTTGAGGCGATCGTACGCGTCTGGCAGGAGGTCGTCGCTGAAGTCGAGGTCGCCGGTCTCGACCTGCGCGGCGCGGCTCGGCGCGTCGGGGACCGGGATCCAGCGGAGCTCGTCCACGTATGCGATCTTCCCCGCCGCCGTATCCGTTCTGCCTGCCCGGCGAGCGGCTTGTAGCCGTCAAACCGCACCATGCGGATGTGCTGGTCCGGTTTCCACTCGGTGAGCCGGAAGGGGCCGGTGCCGACCCATTCCGTGATCCGCTGGTCTGGCGGG
>CAWCVP010000003.1:0-155546 GCA_963799055.1 uncultured Candidatus Rokubacteria bacterium | reverse complement strand
GCGATCGTCGGTGACGACGACGGGGTCGTGGTCGTGCCGGCGCCGATGGTGGACGAGGTCATCAAGGTCGCGGGCGAGCGCGAGGCCGTCGAGCACGTGATCAAGAAGGAGCTCGAGCGTCACCCGGGGTCTCCGGGCCGCTACTACCCCTTCAACGACGCGACCTGGCAGCTCTACGAGGAGTACAAGCGTCGCGGGGAGGCGTGAGCCACCGCCTCCGCCGTAGGCCGAGGATCACGGTCGCTCGAGGTCGCCGAGGAGCACCACCACGGCGGTGACGTTGTCGGAGGCGCCGCGCCCGAGCGCCTCGTCGACGAGCAGGCGGGCCGTCGCCGACGCGGTCGCGCCCGCCCGGACGACGCGGGCCGCGTCGTCGAGGCCGAGGACGTCCCAGAGACCGTCGGTCGCGGCGACCACCGCCACGTCGCCCGCGCGCACCGCGTGGCGGTGGATCTCGGGCTCCGCGATCACGCCGACGGGCCGGAACCAGCGGTCGCCGAGGCTCCGGGTCATCATCAACCCCTGGTTCCCGCGGACGACGTACGGGGGGTCCAGGCGGGCGCCCATCGAGAGGACGCGGGCCCGCTCCTCGGGCGCCTCGATCCGATGGTCGCGCGTCAGGGCCTCCACCTCCGTCCGGCCGACCCGGACGACGCGGCTGTCCCCCACGTGCGCGGTGGTCAGCGCGGCGCCGGCCAGCCAAAAGGCGGCCGCCGTCGAGCCGCACTCCGCGTCGGCCGTCGCCTGCTCGAGCTCGGCGAACGCCCGCCCGAGGGCGGCGCCCGCGTCGAGGCCGGCCTGGAGCGCGCGGAGCACGGCGAGGTGAAGCAGCGCGGCGGCCTGGTCCGCGACGCGGGCGCCGCCGTGGCCGTCGTAGACGGCCGCGAACAGGCCCCCGGGCGCCGCCTGGACCGCCCAGCGGTCCTCCATGTGAGCGCGAAGACCGACGTCGGTCGCGACGCCCACGCCCGCGGGCAGGGTGGTCACGGCTTCGGGGCGGGGAGGGCGAGGCGCGGACTGCCCGCCCACTCCGACACGTCGTCGTTGTCCTCGATGATCGCGTAGAAGACGGTGGGGCCGAAGTCGGTCGCCGCGTCCCCCCAGACCCGGGCGAGGAGGGCCCGCCGCCCCGACTCGCCGTCCGCGAGGATCAGGACGATGTAGTCCTTCGTCCCATCCCGGTCGATGTCGACGATGGCCGGCGGCATCCCCTCCTCCCACTGCTCCGTCCCGCTTCGGAAGCGCAGGGCCTCGCCGTCGGGCGCCAGCGCCAGGGGGCGCTCGGTCGCCGGCACCAGCTTCGCGAGCATCTCCGGCGGCAGGAGACTGACCTGGGCCTGCGCGACCAGTGGCACCGCGAGCAGGCAGAGAGACGGGGTCAGACTTTGACTTCTAAACAATTCGCGAGTGCGCCCGCCGGAAATGTTCAGAAGTCAAAGTCTGACCCCGCGGATCTCCTCCAGGACGGGCAGGAGATACGTGCGGAAGCGCTCGGGGTGCTCGCTCATCGGGAAGTGCCCGAGCTCCTTCATGATGGTGAGCCGCGCGCCCGGGATGCGGGCCGAGGTCGCGCGGGTGTCCTCGGGCGTGCAGGAGAAGTCGTACTCGCCCGTCAGGAGGTACAGGGGGCAGCGCGCCGTGTCGACCTGGTCGATGCGATCGCGGAGATCGCCCTCCACCCGGTAGAAGTGGAGGTCGCCGCGGAAGACGCCGGGGCCGCCCTGCGCGTACATCCAGAGGGTCTCCCACCGCGATTCGTCCGGCGCCTGGGGAGCGATCAGCCCCGACATGAGGGCGCTCGCGAGCTCGCCCCCGTGGACGTCGGGGCGGTGGAGCCACGACGTGTCGTCGTACCACGGCGCCTGATGGGCGGCGGCCTCGAGCCCGATCAGCGCGCGGAAGCGCTCCGGCGCGCGCAGCGCCAGCTCGAGCACGATCTTGCCCCCGATCGAGCAGCCGAGGACGACCGGCCGGTCGAGCGCGAGCGCGTCCGCGAACCCGAGGATCATCTCGACGTAGGCTGCGGTCGTGAGGCGGTACTCGCCGTCCTGCCAGCCCACCGGCGGCAGGGACTTCCCGTGGCGCGGCATGTCGAAGGCGAGGACCCGCCAGTGCCGGGTGACGGCCGGGTCCGTCATGAGGTGCCGGAACTGGCGGCCGTCCGCGCCGGCCGTGTGGAGGCAGAGGAGAGGCCAGCCCTGGCCGGCCTCCTCGAAGTAGACGCGATGCGGCTGTCCGCCGAGGGAGAGGCGGAGGTAGCGGCCGACGATCGGCTCGAGATCGGCCACCGAGGTTCAGCCTCCAGCATGCGCGCGGCGCGGCGCGGCGAGGACGTCCTTGACGTAGCGGAGGTGCGCCATGAGGGGCCAGAGGTCGCCCTCGATCCGGGCCACGCCCAGCTTCTTCATCGCGAAGAGGTCGTGATATCCCGGCTCGGGTGAGGGCTGCCAGAAGCGCGCCCACGCCTCGGCGGACGCGCGGACGGCGAACGTCCACGAGCGCATCAGGAACGGTCCCCGCTCGAGCGCAGTCACGCGCCCTCCGGCCACGTGGACCAGGTACTCTCGATCGTCCACGGCCATGAGGAACGTGGTGGTGAGGCGCTGGCCACGCCGCACGAGCCCGGCATCGGCGTTGACGAGCTCCGGGAGACGGGCGAGGACCGGGTCCGCGTCGGACGGGTGCACGGCGGCATCATAGCGTAGTGGGCGGTCGCCTATCGAGCCGCATTGGAGGGCGGCGACCCGTGTGGGCATTCCGGCAGGAACGAGAGTGGAGGACAATGAATCCGGGACGGCGGCGTCGAGTGCCGACCGGCAGTGCACCCGAACCGAGGGGGCCGTGAATGTTCTTCGAGCTGCGGCAGTATCACATCCGCCCGGGGCAGCAGGAGCAGTGGGTGAAGTGCATGGAGGAGGAGATCATCCCGTTCCAGGTCAAGATGGGAATGGTCATCCTCGGCAGCTTCGTGGGCGAGGAGGACCCGTCGGTCTACGTCTGGATCCGCCGCTTCGAGAGCGAGGCGGAGCGCAAGCGGCTCTACGACCGGGTCTACCAGAGCGACTACTGGAAGAACGAGATCTCGCCGCGGATCGGCACGATGATCGACCGCGAGCAGATCAAGGTGACGCGCCTGACGGCGACGCCGCACTCGCCGATCCAGTGAGCCTCCCGCCCGTTGGCGGCGTGATAGCCTAGGAGCTCTCACCGAGGAACGAGCGGCCGGGCGCGGCCGCGCCCGCATCGAGACGTTCGGGAACGGAGGCAGCCCATGGGCCGCATGCTGGAGTCCGAGTTCGTCGGCCGGACGTACGACGACTTCCTGTTCCGGCCCCAGGCGAGCCCGCTCGCCTCGCGGCGAGAGGTCTCGCTGGGAACGCGCCTGACGCGCCGCCTGACCCTCGACCTCCCGGTGGTCTCCGCCAACATGGACAGCGTGACCGACGCCCGCATGGCGGTGGCGATGGCGCTGGAAGGCGGGCTGGGCTTCGTGCACCGGGGGCTGCCGATCGCGGGACAGGCGGCCGAGGTGGCGCGAGTGAAGCGCACTCAGGGCCACGTCGTCGAGCGGCCGTTCTGCCTGCCGCGAGGGAGCACCGTCCGCGAGGCCCGGGAGCTGGCGCGCCGCCACAACGTCACCGGCCTCTTGATCGAGGAGGCGCCGGGGAGCGGTGTCCTGGCGGGGCTCCTCTCGAACCGGGACCTCCCGTGGAGCGCGGCCCAGGACGAGCGGCCGGTCGAGGAGTTCATGACCCCGGCCGCGCGACTCGTGACGGGGCCGCCGGACATCTCGATCGAGGAGGCCGAGCGGCGGATGTTCGATCACCGCGTCGAGAAGCTGCCGCTCGTCGACGGCGCGCGGCGTGTCCACGGCCTCATCACCAAGAAGGACATCCTCGCGGCGCGCCAGCGACCCTACTCGAGCAAGGACGCCCGCGGCCGGCTCCTCGTCGGCGCGGCGATCGGCGCCCGCGGCGATTTCCTGGAGCGGGCGGCCGAGCTCCTCGGGGCCGGAGCGGACGTCCTGCTGATCGACATCGCCCACGCCCACTCGGAAGTGATGCGGCGGGCGGTGGAGGCGGTCCGCGCCCGGTTCGGCGGTGTCGAGCTGGTGTGCGGGAACGTCGCCACCGCCGAGGGCGCGGCGTTCCTGCGGGATCTCGGCGCGGATGCGATCAAGGTCGGGGTGGGGCCGGGGCGCGGCTGCCGGACGCGGCTCGAGACCGGCGCGGGGGTGCCGCAGCTCCAGGCGATCCGGGAGGCCTGGTGCGCCGTGGAGGACCAGGTCCCGATCATCGCCGACGGCGGAGTGCGAGAGGACAAGGACCTGTTCCTGGCCCTGATCGCGGGGGCGTCGGTCGTGATGCTCGGAAGCCTCCTGTCGGGCACCGACGAGGCGCCCGGCCACCTGATCGAGGACCCGGGGACGGGACAGAAGCGGAAGATCTATCGCGGGATGACCTCGCCTCAGGCGGTGTTCCGCGCGCTCTACGACGACGAGGAGCCGGATGCGGTCGAGGCCGCGCTCGAGGTGCCGGCCGAGGGGCAGGAGATGCAGGTGCCGTATCGCGGCTCGGTGGTGGACATCCTCCGGCGGATCCGTGGACACCTCCGCTCGGCGGTCAGCTACGGGGGCTCCGAATCCCTCGCCCAGCTCCGCGAGAAGGTGCTGCCCGATCCCCTCCGCTACCTCGTCCCGCTCTCCGCCGCCTCCCGCGCCGAATCCTACGAGCGCTGAAGCGGGGTCAGACTTTCACTTCCCGACATTTCGGCCCAGCCCACGCCAGGCCGGAAATGTCGGGAAGTGAAAGTCTGACCCCCTAGAAGAGGGCGCGGGACTGGCCGCCGTCGACGTTCAGGCAGGCGCCGAGGACGAGGCTGGCCGCGTCCGAGGCCAGGAACGCGACGACCCGTCCCACCTCGTCGGGTCGCCCGAAGCGGCCGAGCGGCAGGTCGGCCCGGAGGAACGCGGCGATCCCGTCCGGGTCCTCCTTCGTCCGCTTCTCCCAGCCGCCGCCCGGGAAGACGATCGAGCCCGGCGCGACGGCATTGACGCGGATCCCCAGCGGCGCCAGCTCCATCGCCAGCGCCTTCGACATCCCGATCTCGGCCGCCTTGGCCGCGATGTACGTCGGGCGCCGCACGTAGCTCCCGCCCCACTCGCGCCCGTAGATCGACACGATGTTGACGATCGCGCCACCGCCCCGCGCCCGCATCGACGGGACGACCAGGCGGCTCGCCCGCACGGCAGGGAGGAGGTTCAAGTCGATCGCGCGCTGCCAGTCCTCGATGCTGGTGTCGAGGAACGAGCCGCCCGTGGATCCGCCGACGTTGTTCACCAGGATGTCGACGCCCCCGAAGGCGCCGAGCGCGGCCTCCACGGCCTCGCGGACCCCGTCCGCCGTCGTGACGTCGGCCGGGACGGCCAGCGCGCTCACCCCGAGCGCCCGCATCTCGTCGGCCGCTCCCTCCAGCGCGTCCTTGCCCCGCGCGCACAGCGCGACCTGGCATCCCTCGCGCGCCAGCTCGAGTGCGATCCCACGTCCGATTCCTCGACTCGCGCCCGTGACGAGCGCAGCCTTGCCTCGCAACCCGAGGTCCATGCCGGTACCCTCCCTGTGAGAAAAGCCCCGCCAGGGTAGCGGCGCCTCGCCCGGAACGCAACCCGGCAGGGATCGATGCGGGAGTTTCCCTCAGTCAGGCGCGACAAGGTGGCGTGACGCGGCCACGATGGCGCGGCCAGCGTCACACAGTCGGTGTCGGCTTCGATCAGAGCTTGTGTCGAAGCATCCCAAGCTGTTACATGTTGGGAAGACGCGCTCCGTACTTCCCTCGGATCGAGCGTCCTACAGTGGGAGCCGCATTGGAGCACCGCGAACTGCCGTCCCTGCGTGGCTGCGCGATCCTGGTCGTCGAGGACGACGTCGAGACGGGCGATCTTGCTCCGACGACTATTGGAGCTCCTCGGCGCGCGCGTGTTCGTCGCGGAGAACGGGTTCGACGGCCTGCGATCGGCTCGCGAACCTTCCGGTGGACGCGGTCCTCTGCGACCTCACGATGCCGATCATGAGCGGGCTCGAGTTCGCGCGCCGAGTCAGGCGAAACCCGCGGTTTCGGCGCATCCCCCTGGTCGCCGTGACCGGGCGGCAGGAGCAAGAAGACTTTCTGCAGACCTGGGACGCCGGATTCGACGCGCATCTGGTGAAGCCCGTCACCGTGGAGATGCTGCAGTCGCTCGCGCGGCGCTTCTCGTGGCGGTCCGGGCAAGCGCGGTCCGGGACCTAGCACGCGCCTCGCACGGATCGCCAGAGGTCGTAGCACCGCGCATGAAACCACGCGGTGTTCCCGGTCTGGAGATCACACTCGATCGCCAGCTCGCTCCCCAGGATGCGGCTCGAGCAGACGACGCAGACCTCGCCGCGCCCCGGCCCGAACCAGGTGACGAGGCAGTCGACGCTCGGCACGCGACCGTTCTCGATGCCGTTCCGAATCCGCTCTCGCAGATCGTCCATGCCCTTGAATGAGCAAGAGCATTGCCAAGGGCCTGGCATTCGGCTTGCTTTGAATAGACTTTCCCCTCTCGCCTGATCACGCCCGACGCGATCGCCAAGCCCGGGGTGGCGACGCCCTTCCCGGTTCGTATCGGCCTTGACAGCTCGGGTCCCGCGGAGATATTGGTCCCCACCCTTTTCGGAGGAGATCCCGATGGCCGGTCCGCCGCGACTCCGCATCCGTGACGTGCAGGCCCGCGCGGTCGTCGCGCCGCTGGCGACGCCGGTGCGCACCGCGTCCGGCGCCGTGACCGAAGCCCTGCTCGTTCTCATCGACCTCCACACGGAGGAGGGCCCGATCGGGAGGGCCTATCTCTTCGCGTACCAGGCGCTCGCGCTTCGGCCACTGCGGGATCTGGTGCGCGGGCTCGGCGAGACGGTCAAGGGCCATCGCGGTGGCGCCGGTCGACCTCGACCGGACGATGCGAGGGCGCTTCACGCTCTTCGGAGGGGCGCGCGGTCTTCAGGGGATGGCGGTCGCCGGGATCGACATGGCGGCGTGGGATGCGCTCGCCGTCTCCACCGGCGTTCCTCTGGCGACCCTCCTCGGCGGCGCGCCCCGGCCCATTCCGGCCTACAACAGCCTGGGAATGATCCCCGCCGACGAGGCGGCCGACGTGGCGGCGAAGACCGTGGCGGCGGGCTTCCGCGGGCTCAAGATCAAGGTGGGCTGGCCGTCGCTCGCGCAGGACCTGGCCGCGGTCCGGGCGGCGCGCCGGGCCCTGCCGGACGACGTCGCGCTGATGGTGGACTTCAACCAGTCGCTCACCGTGGCCGAGGCCCTCCGGCGCGGGCACGCGCTCGACGGAGAAGGCGTGGCCTGGATCGAGGAGCCGGTGCGGGCCGACGACCACCGCGGGGCCGCCGACGTGGCCGCCGCCCTGGCGACGCCCGTCCAGATCGGCGAGAACTTCTCCGGGCCGTTCGAGATGGAGGAAGCCCTCCGGCTTCGAGCGTCCGACCTCGTGATGCCCGACGTCCAGCAGATCGGGGGGGTGACGGGGTGGCTCCGCGCCGCCGCCCTGGCCCAGGCCGCGGGCGTGCCGTGCTCGAGCCACCTCTTCATCGAGGCGAGCGCCCACCTTCTCGCGGTCACGCCGACCTGCCACTGGATCGAGTACCTGGACGTGGCGGCGCCCGTTCTCGCCGAGCCGCTCCGGCCCGTGGACGGCACGCTCGCCGCCGCGTCCCGGCCCGGGCTCGGCCTCGCGTGGGACGCCGCCGCCGTGCGGCGCTACCTGCTCGACTGAGCGCGGCCGGGCCGCGGCGGGGCGTCCGGCTTCCGCGCCAGCACCACCAGGCTGTTCGCCGCGCCGCGGCCGATCGGCGTTCCGGCGAGGATGCGGTCGACCCGCGCCAGCGTCCCGTGCAGGCGGGCGAGCGCGGCCGGGAGCCGAGGCCGGTGGAGGAGCGTCGAGGGCACGAGGTTGGTCACCGAGTGGATGCCCCACCACCGGACGGGTGCCAGCCCGACCCCCGCGAGAAGCCCGTCCAGCTCGCGCCGGGTGAAGAGCCGGAGGCGCGGGTACCCGGGGTAGTCCATCCAGATCCCGCCCGAGAGCGGGCGGCCGAACGCGCGGCGCGCCTCGGCGGGGGTCGCCCCGTATCCGAGGGGATCGCCGGTGACGCTCGACGCGAGGCGCCACAGGAGGTCGAGCGTCCACCGCTGCTCGACCTCGAGGAAGAGCCGGCCTCCGGGACGCAGCACGCGCGCGAGCTCCCGCACCGCGCGCCCGGGATCCTCGACGAACGACAGCGTGCTGCCACAGGAGACGACCAGGTCGACCGTCTCGTCGCGCCAGGGGAGCGCCGCGAGATCGCCCTGCAGGAGCCGCGCGCCGGCGCACCGCTTCCGCGCCACGTGGAGGAGCCCCGCCGAGAGGTCCACGCCGAGCGTCTCGTAGCCGAGCTCCAGCAGGATGGCCGTCTGGAAGCCGGTGCCGCAGCCGGCGTCGAGCGCCCGTCCGCGTCGCGCCCCGGCCGGCGGCGCAAGCTCGGTGCGCACGAGGCCGTGGAGCACGCCGTAGAGGTGCTCGTACCAGGGCTCGAGATCGTCGTAGGATGCGGCCATCGCATCGAAGAAGTGTCCCGTCCCGGTCGTCACGGGGCGAGTGTAGCCAACTCGGGTGGGCTGGTACGAGGGGGAGCGCATGCGCGAGGACGTCCGGCGTGACGGCGAGGGGCCGCGAACGCTCCACCCCGGGCCGAACGGCTGGCCCTTGCGGGTCCCGATGGGGCTGGTCGCCGATGCCGGCGCCGGCGGGACCGTGGGCCGGCTCCTCGGGCGCATGAGCGAGTCGGCCTTCCAGGGCCGGCGGCTCGGCGAGGCCTTCCTGACGTGGCAGCGCATGATCGACGGCGAGTGCCTGATCGCCCTCGGGCTCGCCGGCTCGCTGGCGAGCGCGGGACTCGGACCCCTCGTGACCTGGCTCGTCGAGCGGGGCTACGTCGACGTGATCGCGTCGACCTCGGCGAACGCGACCGAGGACATCCTCGAGCAGCGCGGCGTGCCCTTCTACCGGATCGATGCGGACCACGTCGACGACGAGGCGCTCCGGCGTCAGGGGTACTACCGATTCTACGATCACGTCGTCCGGATGGCCGACTACGACGCCATGGAGGATTTCACCCGGGGGTTCTTCGAGCACCTGGCGGCGACCTGGCCGGGGTCGAGCATCAGCGGGGTGCGGTTCATGCGGGAGCTCGGCCGCTGGCTCGAGGGAGAGGGGCTCGGCGGGTCGATCGCCGCGACCTGCGCGCGCCACGGCGTGCCGCTGTTCGTGCCGGCGGCGCCGGACGGCCCGCTCGCCGAGGGCTATCGCGCGGCGCGCGAGAAAGGCCCGGTGGTCGATTTCTTCCGGGACTACGAGGTCGCGCTGGCCGTCATGAACCGGTTCATGACCCCGGGGCCGGGGACGGCCGCGATCTTCTTCGGCGGGGGCGTGCCGAAGGACTTCATCCAGATCACGGCGACGAGCGTCTCCACGCTGCGAGGCGCGGAGGCGTGCCCGCACGTGGCGGCGATCCAGATCACCACCGACAACCCGGTCTTCGGCGGACTGGGCGGCGCGGGCGTCAACAGCGAGGCCATCTCGTGGGGCAAGGAGGCGGCCGACGGCGACAACGTGATGGTCTTCGCCGACCTGACGATCGCCGTGCCGCTCCTCTGCCAGGGTCTCCTCGAGCGCTACGGCCCCGGCCACGTGCGCCCCGCGCGCGCCGGGATCGCGCGGGCCGTCGCGCCGCTCCTCGATGCCTGAGCGGGACCGCGCGGCTCGTGGCCGCCCGCCTTGACACCGTTCCGGGGCGCCACCAGGATGCGATCAGTCAGAGGAGGCCGGAGATGACGTTCGCGGGACGCGTCGGACTGATCACGGGGGCGGGATCCGGCATCGGGCGCGCCACGGCGCAGCTCCTCGCCGACCGGGGCGGCGCCGTCCTGGCCGCCGACGTCAGTGAGGCGGCGGCCGAGGAGACGGCGGCCCTGATTCGCGCGCAAGGCGGCCGGGCCGACGCGTGCGGGTGCGACGTGACGCGGGCCGAGGACGTGGACGCGGCCGTGGAGCACGCCCGCCGGAAGCTGGGCCGGCTCGACGTCGTGGTGAACTGCGCGGGGATCCTGCGGGTGGCCATGCTCGAGTCCACGACGGAGAAGGAGTGGGCCGAGGTCCTGGCCGTGAACCTCACGGGCGCGTTCCTCGTGACGCGGGCGGCGCTCCGCGCGCTGCGGGAAGGGGGCGGGGGAGCGATCGTCCACATCGCCTCGCGGGCGGCCATCCGCGCCAAGGAGGCGCACGGCGCCTACTCGGCCTCGAAGGCGGGGATCCTCCAGCTCACCCAGATGGCGGCGGTCGAGGGCGCGCCCCACGGCATCCGGGTCAACTGCGTGTGCCCGGGCTTCATCGACACGCCGATGACTCGCGGCATGTACGACATGGACGTCACGATCGCGGCGTGGAAGGAAGTCTGCCCGCTCGGCCGGCCGGGCACGCCCGACGACGTCGCCCGCGCGATGCTGTTCCTCGCCTCGGACGACGCCGCGTTCATCACCGGCGTCGCGCTTGCCGGTCGACGGCGGCCGCACGATCCTGTGACCGACCGGCGCGCCGCCTCCGGTCGATGCGCGCTTGGCAGGGAGGCTCGATCCCCCTAAGATCGACGGGATCGAAGTCCCCGAGAGGAGGCCGGCGATGGCACTGGCGCTGCGACCCCTGCACGCCCGGTTCGGCGTCGGAGGTGCTCGACGTGGATGTCACGCGCGTCGACGAGGGCACCTTCAAGGAGATCGCGGAGGCGTTCGACGAGCATTCGGTGCTGCTCTTCCGCGGCCAGCGCCTGAGCGACCAGGAGCAGATCGCGTTCAGCCAGCGCTTCGGGCCGCTGGAGTCGACCATCCGCAGCATCGCGAGCCAGGCGAGAACGCTCCCCGAGATCTCCAACCTCTCCAACGTGGACGTCGAGGAACGACTGATTCCGCGGGGTGACAAGCGGAACCTCTACCACGCCGGCAATCGGATGTGGCACAGCGACAGCTCCTTCAAGCGGATCCCGGCGATGGCCTCGCTCCTGTCCGGGCGCGAGGTGCCGCCGGAGGGCGGGGAGACCCAGTACGCCAGCATGCGGGTGGCCTACGAGCGGCTGCCCGACGGACCTCCGGCGGCGACTGGACGGCAAGGTGGCGATCCACAGCTTCACCTACTCGCGCGGCCTGATCGCCGACGGCCTCTTCGAGCCCGAGCACGCGGCCCAGGTGCCGCCGGTGCGCCAGGCACTGGTTCGCGCCAACCCGGCCAACGGGCGCAAGGCCTTCTACGTGGGGTCGCATGCCTGCGAGATCGTCGGGATGCCCACCGACGAGGCGCGGGCGCTGATCCGGGAGCTGGTGGCGGCGGCCACCCGCCCGGAGCTCGTCTACACGCACCGGTGGCAGGTCGGCGACCTCGTCATGTGGGACAACCGGTGCATGCTGCACCGCGGGCGCCCCTGGGACGAGGGCCGGTACCGGCGGGTGATGCACCGCACCACGGTGGCGGGCGACGCGGCCACCGCGCCGGACGGCGACGCGACGGTGACGCCGGCGCGACCGGCGGACATCGCGTGGGCCCGGGCGCAGATCGAGATCGTGTAGCCGCACGCTCGCCGGGCCGGCGGCCGCGGCCCCTTGACGCTGGCCGCCCGGCCGCGCAATGCTCCTGCATCACCGATGCGGCCGGGTGGCCGGATCCGGTGGCCAGGACGCGACAGCAGGGCAGAAAGAGGAGAGAGCCGGGCATGAGAAAGACGATGTGGGCGATCGTGATCGGGCTGTCCGGACTGGCGCTCGGCGCCGGGCTCGTGCAGGGGCAGCAGCTCAGTGGCGAGTACAAGATCGGCGTGCTGGAGCCGCTGACGGGCAATCTGGCCGTCCAGGGCAAGCTCCACGTCGAGGGCTACGAGATCATGCGGGACCTCATCAACACCCGGTTCGGCGGGGTGATGGGGAAGAAGCTGGTCTTCGCCGTCGGCGACGCCGTCGATCCCACCGCCGCCACCTCCGAGGCGACGCGGCTGGCCACCCGCGAGGGGGTCAAGATCATCACCGGCACCTTCTCCTCCACGCTGTGCGGCGCGGCCAGCGAGGCGGCGTCGCGGCAGAACGTCATCTACTGGGAGACGTCCTGCGTCGACCCGCGATTCACGCGGCGCAACCTCCAGAACGTGTTCCGCACCGAGATCGACGGCACCGGGTTCGGCTGGTACAACGTCGAGTTCATCGCCAAGCACCTGGCCCATCGCCTCGGCAAGAAGCCGAACGAGCTGAAGATCGCGTATCTCTCCGAGGACTCGTCGTACGGCCAGAGCGTGACGGAGTCCGCCCGCCAGCGCGCCAAGCAGGAGTTCGGCATGCAGGAGGTGGGACCCGAGTACTACACGTTCACGACGAACGATCTCACGCCGATCATCCTCAAGCTGAAGGCCGCGAACCCGGACGTCCTCCACCACATCTCGCGGGACCAGGACGCGATCCTCTTCTGGCGCCAGGCGCGCGAGCAGGACTTCCAGGTCAAGGCCGTCGTGCACGCCGGCGCGACCGGCTACGGCAACCCGGGCTTCGGCAAGGCGTTCGGCAACGACTCGAACGGGCCCTTCGCCCTGTCCGAGCCCGGCGCCGGCCTGATCATGGAGAAGTTCCGGCCGGAGGGCCAGCAGATCGAGCGCGCGTTCCGCGAGGCCGTGAAGGCCAAGACGGGCTCCGACGTGCTGGCGGGCGGGCATCAGCTCGCCGGCGGCGGCCTCTGGGTCCTGAAGCTCGTGCTCGACGCCGCCAAGACCGACGACCTCGACAAGTTCCGGGCCGCGGTCATGTCGCTCGACCTGCCGGTCGGCTCCGCCGTCAACGGCTGGGGCGTGAAGTTCGACGAGACCGGCCAGAACTCCAACGCCCGCGTGCAGCACTACATGCTCCAGTGGCAGAACGGCGCCCTCGTCACCGTGTGGCCCGAGGAGTTCACGACCGGCCGCACCAAGTGGGTTCCGCTCGGCCCCTGGGACCAGCGGAAGTAGCCGGCCGGGGAGCCGCTCACCCCACGATCATCCGGCCGGCGCGACGCTCCGGGATCCCGCCGGAGCGTCGGCCGGCCGCGGCCGCCTGACATGCACGTCATTCCCCAGCTGATCGTCTCGACGCTCCTGCTCGGCGGCGTCTACGCGCTCATCGCCGTCGGGCTCACGCTCATCTTCGGCGTGATGCGCGTGGTGAATTTCGCGCACGGCGAGTTCCTCATGCTCGGCATGTACCTGACCTTCTGGGCGTTCGCGCTCCTCGGCTTCGATCCGTACCTGACTCTCCTCGTGTCGATGCCGATCTGGGTCGGGGTCGGCTTCGCCACCTATCGCGTCGTGATGCGCCCGATCGTCCACGCCTCGCACAACGTGCAGGTGTTCACGACGGTCGGGCTGTCGATCGTCCTTCAGAACGTGGCGCTCGTGCTCTGGACGGCCGACGCCCGCTTCGTGCGCACCGACTACTACGCGGTGGTCGTGCGGATCGGCGGCGCCGCGTTCAACGTGGCGCAGATCGTCGCGTTCGCGGTGGCCGTCCTGCTCACCGCCGGGCTCTTCGCGTTCATGCGGTGGTCGTACGTCGGCAAGGTCATGCGCGCGACGGCGCAGGACCGCCAGGCCTCGGCGCTGATGGGCATCGACACCGACCGCGTCTACGCGGTCACCTGGGCGGTGGGCATCGTCTGCGTCGGCTCCGCGGGCGTCCTGCTGGCGCCGGTCTATCCCGTGTACCCGACGGCCGGTCTCCAGTTCGTGCTGATCGCCTACGTCGCGGTCGTCCTGGGCGGCCTCGGCGACATGGCGGGGGCGCTGATCGCCGCGGTGGCCGTCGCGGCGGTGGAGGTGATCGGCTCCTACGTCGTCGGCACGGCCTGGAAGGAGGTGCTGTACCTCCTGCTGTTCCTCGCCATCCTCGTCGTGCGGCCCGCCGGGCTCTTCGGGCAGCGCGGCGCCGAGCTTGTCGGCACGTGAGTGGGATTGCGCCGGCCGCCGTCTTCTTCGCCCTGGTCGCGGGCGCGCCGCTCCTCGTCCGGGACGCGTTCCTCCTGGACAGTCTCGTGCTGATCCTGATCTGGGGGACCGCCGCGGCGGCCTGGAACGTGGCCGGCGGCTACGCCGGCCAGATCTCGCTCGGCCACGCGGCGTTCTTCGGGCTGGGCGCCTATGCGGCGGCACTCCTGACCACCCGCTGGGCGCTCTCGGCGTGGATCGGCGTGGCGGTCGGCGCGATCGTGGCGACGGTCGTCGGGCTCGTCATCGGGTACCTCTCGAACCGGCTCCGCGGCCCGTACTTCGTGCTCGCGACGATCGCGTTCTCGCAGGTGCTCCTCGTCGTCAGCAGCCGCTGGCGCGGCTTCACGGCCGGCTCGGAAGGCATCCCCGTCCCGTTCCGTCCCGGGTTCTGGACCCTCGGCATCGCGGACAAGCGGGTGTGGGTCTGGATCGTGCTCGGCTTCGCCGTCGTCGCCTGGCTCGTGCAGCGCTACCTCGACCGGTCGCGGCGCGGCTACCAGCTGGTGGCGGTGCGCGAGGACGAGGATGCGGCGCTCTCCCTGGGCGTGCCGGCCCGGTGGCTGAAGGTCGGGGCGATCTCGGTGAGCGCCGCGCTGACGGCCGCGTGCGGCGCCCTGTGGGCGCAATACATCGGGTTCGTGGATCCCTTCTACGTGTTCTCGGTGGACCTCTCGATACGGTTCGCGCTGGCGGCGATCATCGGCGGGCTCGGGACGGCGCTCGGGCCCTTCCTGGGCGCCGCCCTCGTCACGACCGTCGAGACGTTCCTGCGGGCGCAGTTCGGCGGCATCGGGGCCGGGCTCGTCGGGATCTACCTCATCGTCTACGGCTGCGCGCTCATCGTGATGGTGCGGTGGGCCCCCCAGGGTCTCGTCGGATGGGTCGAGCAGTACCGGCAACGGCGCGCCGTTGTCCGCGCCTCGTCATGAGCCTCCTGTCCGTCGCCGGCGTCTCGAAGCGGTTCGGCGGTGTCGTGGCGAACCGCTCGGTCTCGTTCGACGTGGCGCCGGGGGAGCTGATCGGGATCATCGGACCCAACGGCGCGGGCAAGTCGACGCTCTTCGAGATCATCACGGGCTTCTACCATCCCGACGAGGGCGAGGTCCGGCTGGACGGCGGGCGGATCACCGGCCTCTCGCCGGACGTGGTCTGCCGGCGCGGGGTGGCGCGGACCTTTCAGAAGCTCCGGCCCTTCCAGGGGCTCACGGTGCTGGACAACGTCATGGTGGGCGCGCTGACCCGGACGAAGGAGGTGCGGCACGCACGCGAGCGGGCGCGGGAGCTGGTCCGGACGGTGGGGCTCGCCGACAAGGCGGACGCGCATGCCCGGACGCTCTCCACCGGTCAGCGCAAGCGCCTGGAGCTGGCGCGGGCGCTCGCCACCGAGCCGCGCATCCTGCTCCTCGACGAGGTGACGGGCGGCGTGGACCAGCGGACGATCCCGGACCTGGTGCGGCTGGTCCGCGACCTGCACGCGGGCGGTCTCACGCTCCTGGTCATCGAGCACAACATGCGGGTGATCACCGCGGTTGCCCAGCGGATCCTGGCGCTCCACCTGGGCGAGGTCATCGCCGATGGCCCGCCCGACGTCGTCGCGCGGGACCGGCGGGTGATCGAGGCCTATCTGGGCCAGGCGTACCTGCCGTGACGGGGGGCGGCGGACCCCTGCTGACGGTCGAGGGGCTCGACGTCGCCTATGGCGACTTCCAGGTCCTGTGGGGGGCGGAGCTGCGCGTGGATCCTCGCGAGATCGTCTGCGTGCTGGGCCCGAACGGCGCCGGCAAGTCGACGCTGATGAACACGATTTCCGGCCTGCTGCGGCCGCGCGCCGGGTCGGTGACGTTCCTCGACCAGCGGATCGACGGGCTACCCGCGCACCGCACGGCAGGGCAGGGCATCGCGCACGTGCTCGAGCGGCGGCGCCTCTTTCCGTTCCTGACCGTGCTCGACAACGTGCTGCTCGGCGCCCACAACCCGCGGGCGCGGCCGCATCGCGCCACGACCCTGGCGTGGGTCGAGGCGCTGTTTCCGGTCGTGCGGGCCCGGCGTACCCAGCTCGCGCACACCCTGTCGGGCGGCGAGCAGCAGATGGTCGCGATGGCCCGCGGGCTCATGGCCCGGCCGCGCCTCCTGATGATCGACGAGCCGTTCCTCGGGCTGGCGCCGCAGATGGTGCAGGAGATCGGCCGCCTCATCCGGCGCATCCGGGACGAGGAGGGCGTCGGCGTCGTCTTCATCGAGCAGAACGTGGAGCTGGCGCTCCGGCTGGCCGACCGCGGCTACGTGCTCGAATCCGGCCGCACGATCCTCAACGGCCCCTCGGCCGACCTCCTGCGCTCCCCCGAGGTGAAGCGCATCTTCCTGGGCGACGCCGCACTCTAGGCGGGGTCAGACTTTCACTTCCCGACATTTCGGACAGAGTCGCGCTCGGCCTGGTCGACAGCCGCTGAATTGTCGGGAAGTCAAAGTCTGACCCCGTCAGGAGCCTTGGCGGGATTCGAGGGTTTCCTTGCGCGCGTAGTGCTTGGCCTGGGCGACGATGTCGACGCCCACGGTCTCGCTCCAGGCCTGGAGGAGGCGCGTGACCGTCGGCCCGGGCTTGCCGTCGCCGATGGGCCGGCGGTCGACCTGGGTCACCGGCAGGACGCACGGGCTCGTGCTGGTGAAGAAGGCCTCGTCGGCGGTGTAGAGGTCGTAGGGCTGGAGATCCTCCTCGGAGACCCGGATGCCCAGCTCCTTCGCCAGGTCGAACACCGTCTCCCGCGAGATGCCCTGCAGCACGCTCCGGTCGCCCGCCGTCCGGATCACGCCGCCCGACACGAGGAACAGGTTGTAGCCGACCCCCTCCGTCAGGTTCCCGCGGCTGTCGAGGAGGATCGGCCACCCCTCCGGGTCGACGTCGGAGGCCTCGAGCTCGGCCAGGTTGAAGTTCATGCGGCTGAAGTTCTTGACCTTGGGGTCGAGCGCGTCGGGGTTGAAGCTGCGCGTCCGGACGACGACGCCGTGGGCGCCGGTGTCGTAGAGATCGGCGAACCGGACGAAGCCCATCTGGCGGGTGCAGATCCCGACCGCGGGCGGCCCCGCCTTGTGCGCCCAGCGGCCGCGCCCGCGGGTGACGAACTGCCAGAGCTGGTAGTCGCCCACGTCGGCCCGCAGGTGCTCGTTCCGCGAGATGACTTCCTCGCTGATCCGCTCCAGCTCGTCCGGCGTCAGGCCCGGGTCGATCCGGACGTACTTGAGCGACCGATAGAGCCGGTCGACGTGCTCCCGCATGCGGAAGCTCTTGCCGTTGAACGTGCGCGCCACGTCGAACACGCAGTCGCCCACGAGGAAACCGCGATCCAGGGGATCGATCCGCACCTGGCTGAACGGGACGAAGTCCCCGTTGAAGTACGCCACGTAGTCGGTCATGCTGCCTCCTCTCGCAGGCTGTCACCGGCCGAACATTCGCCGGCCGGGGCGATTCTACCCGCCTTCTGAGGGTCGGGGAAGCGTGCTAGCCTCGGCCTCGCGTCTCGGACGCGCGGGTGAGCCACCGATCGACCTTGGTCGCTCGGATGACCGGAGGGCAACGGACGATGGGCAAGCGGGTTCGCGTGGGCGTGATCGGGACCGGCCGTATCGCCGCCTTCGTGCACCTGCCGAGCCTCCGGCTCTCGCCGGATCGCTGCGAAGTGACGGCCGTCGCGTCCCGTGATCCCGGCGGCGCCCGCGCCTTCGCGGAGCGCTGGGAGATCCCGCGGGTCCACGCCACCTGGGAGGCCCTGGTGGCCGACCCCGAGCTCGACGCGGTCGTGATCTGTCCCCCGAGCGATCTGAACTTTCCGGTCGCCTCCGCCGCGGTCGCCGCCGGGAAGCACGTCCTCTGCGAGAAGCCGCTGGCGATCACGTACCCCGAGGCCCGGGCCCTGGCCGACGCCGCCGACCGCGCCCCCGGGCGGGTGCACATGGTCGCGTTCACGTTCCGGTTCGCCGCCGCGCTCCGGTACCTCCGGCGCCTGGTCGACGAGGGGCACTTCGGCGAGATCCGCCACTGGCGGATGTCCTACTTCACCGACGGACAGGTGGATCCCGCGGCCCCGTTCACGTGGCGACACCGGCGGGCCCGCGGCGGCGCCGGGCGTCATCGCGGACATGGGCTCCCACATGATCGACATGGCGCGCTATCTCCTGGGCGACATCGCGGCGGTCAGCGCGGCGACCCGGACGTACGTCCGCGAGCGGGACATCCCGGGGGGCGGTCGCGGCGCCGTCGAGGTTCCCGAGGCCTGCGCGTGGGTGGCCGAGTTCGCGAGCGGCGTCATCGGGACCTTCGACGTGAGCCGCGCGGTCGTGGGCCGCGGCGGCACCGGGCGTCCCGCAGTACCAGGGGGTCGAGATCCACGGCACGGGCGGATTCGCGCTCTACGAGCTGGTCCGTCCGTTCGAGCTCCAGGTGAGCCTCGGACCGGCGATGGCCCGGCGCCAGCACTGGGCGACGCTCGAGGTCCCGCCTGACCTCGCCGTGTATCCGGGCTCGCCCCGGAACCCCCGGGTCGACGATCCGCTCCTCGCATACAAGTACGACCAGGGAGTCGCCTTCGTCAGCGCCGTCCACGGCGAGACGACGGACTACCCGACCTTCCGCGACGGCGCCGAGGTCCAGCGCGTCGTGGACGCGGTCGACCTCGCGGCCCGCGAGGGGCGGCGGGTCCTCGTCCGAGAGAGCTGAGGCGCCCTCGATGCGCGCCCGCGTGGTGGTGATCGGAGGCGGGGCGTTCGGGGCGAGCTGTCTCTACCATCTCGCGACCCGCGGCGTCCGGGACGTCGTGCTGCTCGAGCAGGCCACGCTCGGCGGGGGCTCCACCGGCCGGTCGGCCGCCGTCGTCGAGACCCAGTACCTGGCGGCGGACCAGGTGGCCCTCTGCGCCTGGTCGATGCGCGTCTTCCGCTGGCTCGAGCGGGAGCACGCCCTCCCGTTCGTCCACCACGGCTACCTCCGGCTCGGGCACACCGAGGACGTCGTCGCGCAGTTCCATGCCAGCGTCGCGATGCAGCGCGAGCACGGGCTCACCGACCCGAGGGTGCTCGAGCCCGACGACGTGGCGCGAGTCGTGCCGGCGCTCCGCGTCGACGATCTCGCCGGCGCGCTCTGGGGTCCGTCGGACGGGTACGTCGACGCGGTGCGGTACTGCGAGCTCCTGACCGGGCTCGCGCGCGCGGCCGGCGCGCGCGTGCTCCAGGGAACGCGCGCGACCGGTCTCCGCCTGCGGGGCGACCGCGTGACGGGTGTCGAGGTCGACGGGGAGACGATCGACTGCGAGGCGGTCGTCAATGCCAGCGGCGCGTGGGCCCGCCGGATCGGCGGCGCGGTGGGGCTCACGCTGCCGGTCGACGGCTACCGCCGCCAGCTGGTGCAGTTCGAGCCGCCGCAGCCTCTCGCGGCACCCGTTCCGATGGTGATCGACTACGTGCCCGGCGTGGAGGCGGAGGGTCTCTACTTCCGGGACGACACGTCAGCGCGGCTCGTGGCAGGTCTCCACTGGGAGGTGCACGGGGACTGGGAGCGTCCGGAGGATCCGGACGCGTTCCGTCAGGCCGTCGACTGGGACTACGCCGCGCGGGTGGCCGAAGCCCTGGCCGCCCGCTACCGGGGCGCCGGGGAGTTCCGCGTGACCGGCGGCTGGGCGGGGCTCTACCCGCTCACGCCCGACACGCGGCCGATCGTGGGACCGACGCCGGGGGTGGCGGGGCTGTACCAGGCTCTCGGCGGCGGCGGCGTCGGGGTCCAGATCTCTCCCGCCATCGGCGCCATGGTCGCGGACCTGATCGCGACCGGCGAGACCGCCGTCGTCCCGGACTGGGGGCGATACCGGCTCGACCGCTTCGCGCCCTCCGTCCGCGCGGAGCCTCCCTCGACAGGGGTGCGCGATCGGACTATCCTGGCGCCCTGAGACGCGGCAGCCGCCGCGGGAGGAGGGGACCATGATGCACCTCTTGGGTCAGGCGCTATTCGGCCTCGTCGTCGGCGCGCTCGCGAAGCTGATGTTCCCGGGCAACGATCCGGGGGGCATCATCGTCACCATGCTGCTCGGCTTGGTCGGCTCCATGGTGGGGACGTTCGTCGGTCGCGCGCTCTGGGGTGGGCCGGACTACGCGGCCGGCTGGATCACCTCGATCCTCGGGACCCTCGTCCTCCTCGCCATCTACCGGGCGGTGAAGAAGCGCCAGACGACGTAGGGTCGCGCCCCGCTCGTCAGGCTCCGCTCGAGGGCCGGCGCGCCTCGCTCCACGCCATCAGGATGCCGCTGCCGACGATGAGCACCGCCCCGAGCCAGAGCGTGGCGTCCGGCACCTCGCCGAAGAAGAAGTACCCGGTCACCGCGGCGCCGAGCAGCTGCACGTAGTTGAACGGGGACACGACCGCGGCGGGCGCCCACATGTAGGCGCGCGCCACGAGGTAGTGCCCGAGCCCGCCCGTGATGCCCATGCTCAGCAGCAATCCCACCTGGGTCCAGGAGGTGGGCGGGACCCAGGAGAAGGGCAGGACGAGGGTGGTCAGCGCCGTCCCGAGCAGCGCGCTGTAGCCGACGGTCGTCTCCGGGGGATCCGTCGCCGCCACCCGCCGCGTCAGGACCTGATAGCCCGCGTAGCAGACCGCGGTGCCCAGGGCCAGGAGCGACGCGAGCTGGGCGACGTTGCTGCCCGGTCGGATGACGATCAGGACCCCGAGGAACCCGACGCCGATGGTGAGCCACCGCCGGAGGCCGACGCGCTCCCCGAGCATCGGCACCCCCAGGAGGGCCACGATGAACGGCGCGGTGAAGTTGATCGTCGCCGCGGTCGCGAGGCCGATGAAGCGAAGCGCCGCGAAGTTGAAGGCCGTCGAGCCCATGAGGAGCAGCGATCGCGAGAGCTGGAACACGGGATGCCGGGTCGCGAAGAGGCGCCGCCCGTACCGGGGACCGAAGGCCGCCACCACGAAGGCGAGATGCCCCGTCGTCCGGGCCCAGAGGAGCTCGACGACCGGAAAGTCCCCGCTCAGCGCCTTCGCCGCCGCGTTCAGGAGAGCGAACGTGGCGGCCGCGCCGCACATGCAGGCGAGCGCATAGAGGGGGCGCGAGGGACGCTGTCCCGGAGAGGTCACCAGGGCGCGGCGCCGGCTACGAGGTCAGCCGCGCGCGGATTGCCCGCACGAAGGCGAGCAGGTCGTCGAGACGGTTGGCCAGGATGTCCCGCAGGACGGCGAGGTCCACGTCCTGGTAGCCGTGGACGAGGACGTTCCGGAACCCCGCCATGCGCCCCAGCCGGTCGGTCAGCTCGACCGGCAGGAGCCCTCGCTGGGCCAGCAGCGCGAACATGTCCCGATTGGTCCTCGGCTCGCCGAGGCGCTCGTCGGAGACGACGTGCGACGCGACATCCAGGGCCGCCTGGATGGCGACCTGGAGCGTGTGCTCCACGAACCGCTGCTCTTTCACGTCGTGGGCGACGGCCTCCGGCCGGGCAAGCGTGCGCAGCTCGCTCACCGAGGTCTCGATGACCGCGAGCTTCTTCGCGACGAGATCCGGGTCGGTCACCGGGGCACCGGCCGCTCCGGGCCGGTCCGCCGGTATCGGTCGAGGAAGGGCTTGAGGTCGAAGTACTCGTTCCGGGCTCGGACCTCGAAGCGGATGCGAGACGACGGAGCGCGGTCGACCAGGAGTCGGCCGTCTCGCAGCACCCGGTGGATCAGGTCGCACGGGGCCGTGTTCAGGACGACGATCTGGACGGGCACGCCCAACTCCGCCTGGAGCGGGTCGGCCAGGTCGAGCCCGAGGCCGTCGAGCGTCCGCGGGGGGTCCGCTACCGAAGAGCACGGCGAGATCCACGTCACTCGTATCCCGGGCGTCCCCGCGGGCCACGCTGCCGAACAGGTAGACGGCGTCGACGCCCGCGGGGGTGCCGGTCGAAGAACGACCGCACGACTCGCTCGACGGTTGCCCGGTCCAGCATGCCCCGATTATACGGGGCTGCCTCCGATTCCGGCACGGCCGCAGGGCGATGAGGTCGCGCGCGATTTGACACTCCGCGCGACGGTTGTTAGCCTCCGGTCATGCCGCGACCTCCCGGGATCCCCGACGCGCAGTGGCGCGATTGGGTCTGGCAGATGCAGGAGCGGGTCCGGAGCGCGAAGGAGCTCGAGCGCTACGTGAACCCGACCGAGGACGAGCGCCGGGCCATCGACGCGCTCGCCGAGCGCTTCCGCTTCGTCATCACGCCCTACTACGCGTCGCTCATGGATCCCGACGACCCGGCGTGCCCGATCCGCCGCCAGGTGGTGCCCCGGACGGCCGAGCTCGACGATCCGGCGGGCCTGGCCGACCCGCTCGACGAGGTGGCCCACTCGCCCGTGAAGAACGTGATTCGCGTCTACCCGGACCGGATCGCCTTCTGCGTCAACAACGAGTGCGCGCTCTACTGCCGGTTCTGCCTCCGGAAGCGCATGGTCGGGGACGAAGAGTGGATCATGAAGAAGCGCGAGCTCGAGGTCGGGCTCGACTGGATCCGCCGGACGCCCGAGATCCGGGACGTGCTCCTGACGGGCGGGGACCCGCTCGTCTTCTCCGACGACAAGCTGGAGTGGCTGATCGCGGAGCTACGGCGGATCCCGCACGTCGAGATCGTGCGGCTCGGGACACGCCTCCCGGTGACGCTCCCGTTCCGCGTCACCGACGCGCTCTGCCGGATGCTCGAGCGCTACCACCCGATCTGGGTGAACACGCACTTCAACCATCCGAAGGAGCTGACGCCGGAGGCCGCCGAGGCGTGCGACCGTCTCCTCCGCGCCGGCATCCCGGTCGGCAACCAGTGCGTGCTTCTCCGGGGGATCAACGACGATCCGGAGACGATGAAGGCGCTCTGCGAGGGGCTGGTGCGGATGCGCGTCCGTCCCTACTACTGCTACCAGGCCCAGCTGCTCGAGGGGACGGAGCACTTCCGCGTGCCGGTCGAGCGGGGCGTCGAGATCTTCCGGGCGCTCCGCGGACGCACCAGCGGCTTCGCGATCCCGACGTACGTCCTCGACACGCCCTACGGGAAGGTCCCGCTCGGCTACCCCTACCTCCGGGGCCGCGACGGCGACGATGTCGTCGTGGAGGCCTGGGACGGCCGCCTCTGGCGCGAGCCGAACCCCGGGGGTCTAGCGACCTAGCGGTCGGGCGGGGGGCGGTGGCCCTCGCGGCGGTAACGGCGGTAGTCGGCCAGGATCAACGCGTGGTCGAAGGCGAGCGGCGCGGGCAGCGCGTCGAGCGGGAAGACGCGGGCCTCGGCCGCGTCGTCGGCCCCGACCGGCACGCCGTCGGCGCGGCCGACGTAGACCGCGCTCAGCGTCGGCCCGCGGGGGTCACGGGCCGGATCCCCGTAGACGTGGAACAGCTCGACCAGCTCCACCCGGAGGCCGGTCTCCTCGTGGAACTCGCGCCGGGCGGCGGCCGCCGCGCTCTCGCCGGCCTCCACGAACCCGCCGGGCAGGGCCCACCCGGGCGGGGGATGCCGTCGCCGCACGAGGACGACTCCCCCCTCGGGCGTCTCCGCGATGACGTCGACCGTCGGCAGGGGGCCGCGGGGCGGGCTCAGAGCAGGTGCTCGATCGCGTCGAGGACGGTCTTCTCCACTGACGTGTCCCGTGCCGGCAGCTTCGTGCGCTCTCGAGACCAGAAGATCCGCTGCTCCTCGAAGAGCTCGCGCTTCACCGAGATCGACGTCTGGGTCTCCGAGACGGCGCGGACCACGAGATCCAGGGCGTGACGCGTGCCGGCGGCATAGACGCCGACGTTCTTGAAGTCCACGTTCCGGGGCTCCGTCCGAATGAGGCCATCGCCCCGGTCGGTGCGCTCGATGTCCCATCCCAGACTGCGCAGGACCGACTGGGTGACGGTCCAGGCCCGCTCCACGGGCACCGGGACGATCCGGACGAGCGGACCCTCGGCCCCGGTCCCGGGGCCGGGCGGCGGCAGGGACGCCGTGACGGCCGCCGACTGCGCATCGGCGCCGGGCGCCGGGGGGACGGACACCGACGGCGCCGGTGGGCCTTGTGGTCTCGACTCCGACGATGCGGGGGAGGCCGGAGCGCCGGTCTGCCCGGGCGCGGCCGATGGCGGGCGCGCTGAAGGGCTCGCCGGGGCGGGGCCCAAGTCCCTTGTCGCCGCCGTCTGCCGGGTCAGCTCTCCGACGAGGACCAGCTCGTCCGAGGGTTCCCGGGCGCCGCCCTGGCGCTCCACGGTGACGCCGAAGATGTCGGGAGACCAGGTCGCCCGGGGAGGAGCGAAACGGAGGGTGCCCTCGCCCTGGGAGTCCACCATCAGCAGGCCGCCCGACGCGCGGTTGCCGAGCTTGATGCTGCCGAGCCACAGCTGGTAGGTCCGGCCGGGAGGCGGCTGCGCCAGGCCGGAGACCACCAGCCGGCCTCCCTGGCCGAACTCCCAGTAGAGCTGCGCGCGGGCGCCGGTGCCGGCGCCGACGGGGACGAGCGTGATCACGCGTGACCCCGGCGGCGCCAGTGTCGTGCTCGGATCCGATCGCGCCACGGGGCCGGGACCGACGGATGTCCCTGCATCGGACCGCGTGGCGAACACCTGCGAGGGCGCCGGGGCCGGCTGGCTCGATGGGACGCCTGTGCGCGGGGGACGACCCTCGTCGGAGGCCGCTGGGACTGTGCGGGGGACGGCCTTTCGTGACGGCGATTCGGAGGCCGGCGCGGGCGGCGCTGCCGGGGCCGTCGCCGGAGCGGGGCTAGACGCCGTCGGCGCTGGCGTCGGCGGCGCGGCGGGCTCCGGCGCCGGCGGGGCTGCCGGGGACTCGGTCGTCGCCGCTTCCGGCACCTGCGGCGGCGTCAGCGGGTCGACGGGACGCGGCGCTTCCGGCAGCTTCGCCGAGACGCGCGTGAGGGGTGGCATCCACGACTGGTACCAGACCAGCGCCAGGCCCACCCCGGCGGCCAGCACCACGATGATCGCGAAGGCCAGCGACGAGGACCGGGTCGGGGCGCGCCGCCGCGCGACGGCTCGCGCGCGCCGCTCGAGCTGGACTGACCGCCACTCGCGTGGCCGGCGACTCCGCCGGAAGCCCGGCCGCCTGGAGAGGCTCGCCGCACTGATGGCAGAATCGCACACTGCTCGGATAGTCGCGATCGCAGTTGCTACATCGCATCATGGGCTGGGACACCTGCCTTGAAGCCGAGCCGGTGGCTCCAGCGCTCACGATAGAGGGCCCGCTTGGACCGTGTCAAGAATCGGCGAGCGGCCAGGGCCCTCTCGAACGCGGCGTGGGCGGCGGGGGAGAAGAGGACGAAGCGGACCTCCTCCACGCGGGTGCGCGCGGCCCGGACCGATGACACCGCGACCGGCGCCGCGAGGTCGAGGGGATAGCCGTAGGCGCCGGTCGAGATCGCCGGGAAGGCGACCGTCCTGCACGAGAGCTCGTCGGCCACGCGGAGCGCCTCGGTGTGACAGCTTGCCAGGAGGGCTGCCCGGTCCTCGCCCGGCGAGTACACGGGGCCCACCGTGTGGATGACCCAGCGCGCCGGGAGGCGCCCTCCTGCCGTCGCCACCGCGTGGCCCGCGGGGAGGCCGTCCGGATACCGCTCGGCCCGGAGGCGCCGGCACGCCTCCAGGATCGCCGGCCCCCCCTTCCGGTGGATGGCGCCATCCACGCCCCCGCCGCCCAGGAGCGAGGCGTTGGCCGCGTTCACGATGGCATCCACCGCCTGCTCCGTGAGGTCGCCCTGGACGAGGACGATGCGCAATCCGGGCCTCAGGGAGCGGTCGTCTGCATCGCGCGCCACACGCGCTCGGGACGGAGCGGCATGTCGATGTGCCGGACCCCGAACGTCCGGAGCGCGTCCACCACCGCGTTGACCACGGCCGGCGTCGAGCCGATCGTCGCCGCCTCGCCGATGCCCTTGGCGCCGAGCGGGTTCACCGGCGTCGGCGTGACCGTCTGGTCCGTCACGAAGAACGGGAGGTCGTCCGCCCGCGGCACGCAGTAGTCCATGAGAGAGCCGGTCACGAGCTGGCCGTCGGGCGCGTACACGAGCTCCTCCAGGAGCGCCTGGGCGATGCCCTGGGCGAGCCCCCCGTGCACCTGCCCCGCGACGAGCACCGGGCTCACGCGGACGCCGCAGTCGTCGACCGACACGAAGTCGCGGATCGAGACCTGGCCGGTGTCGCGATCGATCTCGACGACCGCGATGTGGGCCCCGAAGGGGTAGAGGAGCTGGGGCGGCCGGAAGAAGTCGGTCGCCTCGAGGCCCGATTCGATCGAGGCGGGCAGGGCGTCCCCGTAGGCATGCCCCGCGATCTGGGCGAGGGTCAGCGCGCGGGCCGGGACGCCCTTGACCTGGTACCGTCCGTCATCGAAGACCACGTCGTCCTTCGCCGCCTCGAGGACGTGCGCCGCGATCGCCCGCGCGTGCTCCTGCACCTTCAGCGCCGCCCGCAGGATGGACGTGCCGCCGACCGCCAGGCTCCGGCTGCCGCCGGTGCCGTTGCCCATGGGCGTGTTGGACGTGTCGCCGTGCCGCACCACGACCTGGTCGAAGGCGACGCCCAGATGGTCCGCGATGATCTGGGCGAAGGTCGTCTCGTGACCCTGGCCGTGGGCGGAGGTCCCCGTGTACGCGGTCACGGTGCCGGACGGCTCCACGCGCACCACCGCGCTCTCGAAGGGCCCGAAGCCGCACATCTCGACGTAGCAGGCCATCCCGATGCCGAGGAGCTTCCGATCGCCGCGCGCGAGCCGGGCGGCCTGCTCCTTGCGGAGCGCGTCGTACTTCGAGACCTGGAGCGCCTTGGCCAGCGCGCGCTCGTACTCGCCGCTGTCGTAGCGCTGCCCGGTCGGCGTGGTGTAGGGGAACGCGTCGGGGGCGATGAAGTTCTTGCGCCGCACGGTCTCGGGCGGCACGCCGAGCTCCTGGGCGGCGAGATCGACGATGCGCTCGATGTAGTAGCAGCCCTCGGGCCGGCCGGCGCCTCGGTAGGCGGCCACCGGCGTGGTGTTGGTGAAGACGCAGGTCGACCGGAGATCGATGTTCGGGATCCGGTAGACGCCGACACCCATCATGAGCGCCAGGTCGGGGATGAACGTGAAGATCGGGTAGGCGCCGAGGTCGGCGACGACGTGCACCCGGAGGCCCGTGATCGTGCCGTCCCGCTCGACCGCCGCCTCGACGTCGGTGACGTGGGCGCGGCCGTGCGTCGTGGCCGTCATGTGCTCGACCCGCGTCTCGACCCAGCGGAGGGGCAGGCGGTGGAGCTTCGCCATCGCCGCCAGCGCGGCATCCTCCGGGTAGACGCCGAACTTCACCCCGAAGCCGCCGCCCACCTCGGGCGCGATCACGCGAATCTGGTTCTGCTCGAGCCCCAGCAGGGTCGCGAGGCCGTTCCGCATCGCGTGGGGCGCCTGAGTCGTGGCCCAGACCACGAGTCCCCCCGTGGTCGCGTCGGGCGCGGCCACGGTGGCCCGCCCCTCGAGCGGCACGCCGCAGAGGCGCTGGCTCACCATGCGCTGGCGGACGACCTTGAAGGCCCGGGCGAAGGCGGCATCCGTGTCGCCGGCCGTGATGCGATTCTCGTGCTCCACGTTCCCCGCCGCGTCGGCGTGGATCTGCGGGGCCCCGGGCTTCCGCGCCTCGAGCGGATCGCTGACGGCGGGCAGCGGCTCCCAGTCGACGACCACCTCGCCGGCGCCGTCGACGGCGGCCGCCTCGGTGGTCGCGATCACCGCGGCGACCGCCTCGCCGACGTGGCGGACCCGCTCGATCGCGAGCGGGTAGTGCTTGCGACCGATCGCCGCCTGGCCCGCGCCACCCTCGGTCGACGCCTGGTCGACGGGCACGGGCCCGCAGTGAGGCTTGAGGTCGGGGCCGGTCACCACCGCGACCACCCCCGGTCGCCGGAGCGCGGCCGAGGCGTCGATCCGCCCGATGCGGGCGTGCGCGTGCGGGCTCCGGACGAAGACCACGTGGCAGAGGCCGGGGAGGGACACGTCCCCCGTGTAGGTCGACGCGCCGGTCATCAGGCGGGGATCTTCCTTGCGTCGGACCTCGGCGCCCATCAGCTTCACGGCCATCGTGGTTCTCTCCTCAGCGTTTGGGGGTGGGGCCCTGGATCATCGGCGGTCCGAGACGTCAGCGTCAGACCAGGGGCCAAGGGTAGCGCATGCCGGTCGGATCCTCGGGAAAACGCTCGGCGTCGCCGAGCGCGCGGGCGCGCCTGACGAGCGCAGTCCTTTCCTCGGCGTGGAGCAGCTCGGCGAGCGGTCCCGGCAGGCCGGCGGCGGCCAGCCGGCTCGCGCCGGCGCGGACCTCGTCGGGCACCGCCTCGCCCGCGAAGTCCCAGACGACCGTCCGGAGCTTCGGCTCGGCATGGAAGCAGAGGCCGTTGTCGATCGCGTAGAGGCGGCCGTCCCGTCCGAGGAGGCAGTGCCCGCTCTTCCGGTCGGCGTTGTTCGTGATGAGGTCGAAGGCGCAGAGACGCGCCAGGGCCGCCCGGTGCTCCGGCCGCTCGCGCAGCGTGAAGTAGTGCTCCTCGAACTCGGCGTCGACGAACAGCTGGAGGGAGCCCTGACCGTAGGGGCCCTCACGCTCGAGGGTCGGCGGCACCAGGCCCCACCCGAGGATCTCCGAGAGCCGGTACGCCGCGATCTCGCGCCGATAGAGCCCGCGCGGAAAGTCCCAGAGCGGCCGCTCGCCGCGCTGGGGCTTGTACACGCCGAGGGCGCTCGCGCGCTTCCGGGTCACCTCGACCAGGAACGTGGCGTTCGAGGCCCAGGGGAGGCGCCCCTTGACGGCGATCTCGCCCCGGGCGAGCAGTTCGAGCGAGGCGGTCATCGCTTCCGATCCTAGCGCCATTCGAGCGAGGATCCTCGGGCCGTTCAGGGGGCGGCCGACACTAGTCGGCACCGTGGCCGTTGGTGCGGGCGCAGCGGTGCCCGCCGGGGTTCATCGGCCGGCCGCAGAGGCGGCACGTGGGGCGGCCGGCTTCGACGAGGGCCCGGGCCCGCTCGACGAACGCGGCCACCTGGGCGCGCGTCAGGCGGACGCGCCCCGAGGCGCGGTCGCCCTCGTCCGCCGCGTCCTGGCCGTCCTCACCCTCGACTTCGGTCTCGGCCTCGGCCTCCGCGTCTCCCTCGGTTTCCTCCGCGTCCTCGGCCTCTTCCGATGCGTCCTCCTCTTCGCGCACCTCCTCGATCACCAGCACGACGCGGTCGGACCCCTCGTCGTAGCCGACGCCGATCGAGCCCACGATCCAGGCCGGGTTCACCGGCTCGACCAGCGCCAGATCCCGAGCGCCCGACACGGCCGGCGTGGCCAGCCGCTCGAGGAGACGGGCCAGGTACTCGCCGAGCACGCGAACCTGCTCCTTCTCGCACTTGAGCGTGACGAGCTGGTCGCCCTCGCGAGCCTGGAGATAGAAGACCCGCTGGCCCGGAGGACCGATGGTCCCCACGGTGAAGAGATCGGGCTCCGCGAACTCGAAGGCGTCGCTCATCGGGAGCCCGCGCGTGCGCGTGGGCGAGGTCGACATGGGGTGTCTCAGCCTCCGGCAAGGGGGGCGAGATCGCCTCCCTTGGTGTTGACGGCCAGGACGGTCGGGCCGCCCGGCCCGTACGTGATGGCCGAGACCGAGGCCGTGAAGATCGCGATCCGCTGGAAGAGATCGAGGTGGGTGCCGAGCGCGTGGGCAACGGCCGCCTTGATGGGATCGGCGTGCGAGACCGCCACGACGGTCCGGCCCGGATGCGCGGCGACGAGCCGTCCGAGCGCGCCGGTGATCCGGGTCTGCATCTCGGCGAGCGACTCGCCGCCCGGGAACCGGAACCCGCTCGGGTAGCGCTGGATCACCTTCCACTCCGGCCGGCGGCGGAGGTCCTTCAGCGCGTGGCCCGTCCACTCGCCGTAGTCGCACTCGAGGAGCCCCGGCTCGACCAGGACCGGCAGCCCGCAGGCGGTCGCGATCGGTGTGGCCGTCTCGTGCGCCCGCTCGAGCGGGGAGGAGTAGACCGCGGCGACCCGCGGGAGCCGTGCGATGCGCCCGGCGACCTCGCCCGCCTCCTCGCGTCCCCGGTCCGCCAGGTGCAGGCCGGGGGCCCGTCCCGGCAGCGTCACGCCGGTGGTCGAGGTCTGCCCGTGACGGACGAGCAGGACGAGGGTGATCTTCGCGCCGTGACCGTTCCGGATGGCTTCGCTCCTCGGTGGCTCTTCCCGGTAAGAGTAAAGCATCGGGCGCCCCGGTCAATTGGCCGGTGGCGGCCGGTCGACGGGCGACCGAGTGTGGTACAACTCGGCACACAGGAGGAGCCATGCCCAACATCACGGTCCAGTGGTACGCGGGGCGGACGGACGAGCAGCGGCGGCAGATCACGGCCGCCATCACCGACGCGATGGTCCGCATCGGCAAGACCACCGCCGACCAGGTCCACATCGTCTTCCAGGACGTCGAGAAGTCGCACTGGGGCTACAACGGCAAGCTCGCCAGCGACTGACGGGGTCAGCCGTGACTTCGGGGCATTAGGCCTCCGGTTCCGGCGGCGGAAGTCAAAGTCGGGGTCTGACCCCTACTTTGAAGTCAAGGCCTGACCCCGCAGGAAGAGGGCGGCGAAGGCCTTGATGGCGCGGCGCGCGTCGTCGAGCCGGATGTGCTCGTTCGGCGCGTGGATGAGGCTGCCGCTGTAGCCGACGCCCGGGGGCAGCGCCGCCGGCGTGCCGCGGCTCGTGTAGAACCACGTCGAGGACGACCCGCCCATCCAGGGAAACACCGCGGGCGGCCGCCCGTACACGTCCTGGCAGGCGGCCATCAGGGCCTGCCCGATCCCCGACGAGACCGGCGAGGCGCCGGGCTCGAAGGTGCTGTGCTGGATGACCTCGATGTCGCCGAACCCCTTCCGGCGGAGATGCGCCTTGAGGGCGGCCAGGATCCGGAGCGGCCGCTGGCCGGGCAGCAGGCGAAAGTCGAGCTTGGCCGAGGCGTGGGCCGGGTTGATCGTCTTGCTTCCCGGTCCCGTGTAGCCGGACACCAGGCCGTCGATGTTGCAGGTCGGGTTGTAGCAGTAGGCGACCAGCCGCCCGAGGCGCGTCTTGCCCCCGAAGACCTCGGTGACCCCGTACGCCTTCTGCCAGGCCCGCGGGTCGAAGGGGTTCTGGCGGAGGAGGCCGAGCGCCTCCTTCGTCGGGCGTGGCACGCCGTCGTAGAAGCCGGGGATGAGGACGCGGCCGCGCGCGTCGCGAATCGTGCGGAGCGCGGCCAGGAGCCGCCAGGCCGGGTTCGGCAGGGACGCGGCGAGGGAGCTGTGCTGGTCCACCGCCGCCGTCCGGACGCGCAGCTCGACGTACAGGATGCCCTTGCTCCCCATGTAGACTTCCGGGACGCCCTCCGGCGTGTGCCCGGCGCCCTCGATCGTCGCCCCGGCGCCCTTGAAGAGAGCGGGATGCCGCCGGGCGAAGGCGGGCAGGTGGGGGCTGCCGACCTCCTCCTCGCCCTCCACCATGAACCGGAGGCTCACCGGCAGCGCGCCCACGACCTCCCGGACCACGGCCTGGGCGACGGCCTGCGCGGCGGTGTTCCCCTTCGTGTCGGCCACGCCGCGGGCGAAGAGCTTGCCGTCCTCGACGACGGGGTCGAAGGGCGGGCGCCGCCACTCCGCGATCGGGTCGACCGGCTGGACGTCGTAGTGGTTGTAGAGGATGAGGGTGGGCGCGCCGGGCTGGCCGGCGGCCTCGCCCACGACCATCGGCGGCCCTCCGGGCACGTCCATGAGGCGCGCGCCGACCCCGTGACGCTCGAGGAGCGCCCGCGTGGCGTCGGCGCCTTCGGCCTCGGCCTCGCGCCGGGCGCTGATCGTCGGCACGCGCAGGTAGTCGCGAAGCTCGGCCACGAAGTCGTCGAACCGGCGGTCGATCCGCGCGTACACTTCCTGCCGCGTCGCCTCGGTGATCACCAGCGCACCTCCTCGGGGTCAGACCGGTCGAAAGCCAAAGTCGGGGTCTGACCCCGACTTTGATCTTCACATGAGTCCCATCAGCTGCCAGACGGGCACGCTGAGGAGCAGCGCCACCGGCCGGAGCACGCCTTCCAGCACGAGCGGCCATCGCGCCTGCTCGTGGGTGAACAGCTCGCCCTCGCTGGCGAAGTACACGATCGCGTAGCCCGAGTTCACGTACGGCAGGATCGTGTGGTCGCCGGCGATGAGCGCGACGAGCACGGGAATGAAGGGATGGAACCCCAAACCCTCGGCGATGGGCATCGCGACCAGGGCGATGATCGTCGACGCCGTCATCCAGGGCACGAAGAAGTGGAGGACGAAGGCGAGGATCGAGATGCTCAGCACGAAGCCGTAGGGGTTCGTGACCATCGCCGGCATGCCGCTCTCGACCAGCGACGTCAGCCATCGATCGATGTGGAGGGTGGTGAACACGTTGCCCAGGCTCAGGATCACGCCGGCGTAGACGAGGAGCCCCAGCGTCCCGCCGCCCTGGAAGGCCGACTGGTCGAGCGCCCCGAGCGTGAACAGGAACAGGAAGGCGGCGAGCGCGAGCCACGCCGGCGCGATGCCGTGGTACGGCCGGCTGGCGAACCCCGCGATGAGGGCGACCAGCACCACCGCGCTCCAGATCTCGTTCCGCGTGAGGGGTCCGAGGAGCGCCTGCTGCAGACGCACGGCGTCGAGGTTCACGCGCCCCGTCCGGTGCGGCTTGAAGAGGAAGAGGATCGACAGGTAGGTGACCGACCCGATGACGACGAAGGGCGGCAGGGCGACGAAGAACCACCGCCACCAGGTGATCTGGCTCCGGGCCGCCTCGGGGAGCAGGTCGTGCACCACCAGGCCGGTGAACGTCCCCGTCTGGAAGAGCTCGCCCACCTGGAGGAAGGTGAAGAACGTCATCAGCCCGACGGCGGCCGCCCCCGGGCTCCGCGGGGCGAATCCCATCGCGTCCGTGATGCCGCGCGCGATCGGCACGCCGAGCGCGATCCGGGTGGAGCCGCTGGTGAGCCCCGCGCTCATGAGGACGCCCGTCACGCAGAGGACCAGGCTCTGGGGGATGAACCGGGGCGGCAGGCGCTGGAGCGACAGCAGCACGAGCCGGAACATGAGCCCCGACTTGGACACCGCGACTCCCACCGCGAGGAGCGTGAAGATCATGAGCCACGCGGGCGCCGCGAAGCCGCCGAGGATGTCGGCGGGCGGCACCAGGCCGGGCAGGACGAGCGCCAGGATCAGGAACAGCATCACGACGTAGTCGGGCAGCACGTTGGCCACCAGCAGGGGGACGGTGGCCACGATCGCGCCGAGCGTCACGAGTCCGCCGCGCGTGAGCCCATCCGGCAGCGGCAGGAGCCAGCCCAGCGCGAACACCACGATCGCCGCCAGGGCGCTCAGCGCGCGGGCGGTCGCCAGCCCGCGCGCGAGCCGCCCGAAGAGGGGCGCCGTGAGCTCGCGACTGCTCGGGGCGTCCGGTCGCACGGCCGGCTGCATCCGCTCCGTGAGCCGGGTGCGGAGGGCGCCGAGCCGCGTCCCGAGGGCGGGCGCGCGGGCGCCGACCGCGCTCAACCATCGATCGAGATCACCCGCGGAGGCCGTCTGGAGCAGGCGAGCCTCATGGGCGCCGAGGAGCCGCTCGGCATCCTCGACGGCCCCTGCCGCGAGCGCGAGGTCGGTGGCCCCGACCACGTCGCCGTCGCCCGCCAGCTCCTCGGCGGCGGCCCGGAGCCAGGCGGGGTTCGGCTCCCGGCCGTCCGTCCCGGCGAGCGCGAGGAAGGTCGGATCGACGACCAGATCCTCACCCTCCGCCCTCAGCACGCCGGACTGCTCGACGACCTCGGCCAGGGCTGCCTCGTCTCCGGTCCGAGCGCAGACCCGGCGAAGCGTCTCCTTCGCCCACCGCGGCCGGGCGGCCACGCTCGCGACGAGGCGGCCCGCCCCCGGGCTCAGGCGCCCGAGGGCCGCCGTCGTCAGCCGGTGGCCGAGAGCCCGGAGCGCGCCGGCCTCGTGGGTCATTGCCATGAGCCGGTGACTCAGCGACCGCTCGATGCTCCGGGCGATGTCACGCTCGTGGTCGAGCAGCGCATCGAATCGGGTCCGGGACAGCCGCCAGACGATCATGTCCGTCTCGGCGACGACGGTGGCGGTGCGGGGGGAATCGGTCAGGAGCGCCATCTCCCCGAAGACCTCGCCCGGCCCGAGGGTCGTGATGGGCGTCCCTCCCGCGCCGTCGGCGGGGGCCTCTCGAACGACGCCGGTGCGCACGGTCGCCCGCCCGTCCTTGATCACGTAGAAGCCGTCGGCGCGGTCGCCCTCCCGCACGACGACCTGGCCCGCGGGGAAGCGCTTCTCCTCGAGCTCGCCCGCCAGGCGCGCGCGTTCGAGCCGACCGAGGTGGGAGAAGAGGGGTGTCCGCGCGAGCGCCGCCGCCGAGTCGAGTCGAGTCGGGTCGTCCATGAGTGGTCCGGAACCCGGCTATCTTCGACGACGACCGGGGGAAGTGTAAAGGCGGGCCCGGCGTGTCCGCCGCCCGAGGCCGAGCGCGCGCGTCAGGCTTCGCTGACCAGAAGGGCGCCGGTCTCCCGCACCGCGTCCACCAGGGCGTCGACGTCGGCCTCGGTGGTGCCGTAGTGGAGGACGCAGGCGCGGAGGGCGAAGCGTCCGCGGAGCACCGTGCCGGTCAGGAAGACTCGCCCGTCGGCCTGGATCCGCTCGACCAGGGCCTTGTTGAGCGCGTCGAGCCGCGCCGGGTCCCCGGACCAGCGAGGCGGCACGTAGCGGAAGCACACCACCGACAGCCCTGAGGGAGCCGCGCGCTCGAGATCGGGCGCCCGGTCGACGGCGGCCTCGAGACGCCGCGCCAGGCTCACGTGTCGCTGGACCAGCGCTGCCACACCGGCCCGCCCCATGTGCTGGAGGGTCATCCAGAGCTTGAGCGCCCGGAACCCTCGCGTCTGCTGGAAGCCGTACTCCGAGTACCAGGGCAGGCCGCCGAATCCCTTGCCCTCCTCGGTCCGGAGATAGGGAGGGACGAGGCTCCACGTGTCGCGCAGGAGCTGACCGTCGCGCACCAGGGCGCAGCCGCACTCGACGGGCACCGAGAGCCACTTGTGCGGGTCCAGCGCCACCGAGTCCGCGCGCGCGAGGCCGGCGTAGCGGGCGGCCAGCGTTGGGTCGGCCGCGCCGATCGCGCCGTACGCCCCGTCGACGTGGAGCCACAGCCCCTCGCGCTGGCAGAGCGCGGCCAGGGCGTCGAGGGGGTCGATCGCGCCCGTGTTGACCGTCCCCGCGCTCGCGGCCACGCAGAACGGCCGGCGCCCGGCCGCGCGGTCCCTGGCGACGGCGGCCGCAAGGGCCGACACGTCCATCCGCAGCTCTCCGTCGACCGGGACCTGGCACACGCCGTCCCGGCCAAGGCCCAGCACCTCCGCGGCCTTGCGGATGCAGCTATGGCCCTCTTCCGAGAGATAGAGGACCAGCGGCGCCCGCGCGCCGTGAAGCCCCTGCGCCCGGACGTCCCAGCCGTCCGCGGCGGCCGCGCGATGGCGGGCGGCGGCGAGACACGTGAGGGACGCCATGGAGCCCCCGCTCACCAGGAGCCCCATGCTGCCCTCGACGGGAAAGCCGACGATCTCCATCAGCCACCGGACCGCCGCCCGCTCGACGTAGATCGCCGCGTGGTCCCCTCCGGCGCAGCTCGGGTCGAGGGCCGCCGCCAGGAAGTCGGCCACGATGCCCACCGGCGCGGGCGGCGAGTTGACCCAGCCGAAGAACCGCGGGTGGCCGTTGCCCATGGGGTGGGTGAAGACCTGGCGCCGGACGAGATCGAGCAGCGCCTCGGGCGTCACGCCCATCTCGGGCAGCGGGTGGTCGAGGAGCGCCGCCCGCTCCGACGGCGTCATCGGCGTGAAGACGGGTCGCTCGCGGATCCCGTCGAGGTGGTCGGCGACCAGGTCGACCGCGGCGTGGGCGAGCCGCCGGAACGCGGCCGGATCCATCGTCAGCGGAGCCGCCGGAGCCCGCGGGCTGGGCGAGGTCGGTGTCACGGACGTCTCCTTCCGGGTTGGCCGGTAGATTGGCCGGTGAGGTGGCCCCCGAGATGGGTGCGGCTCCGCCGAGCGTGCGGGCCGTTCCCCACCAGCTCCATCGCGAGGTAGTAGACGCAGGGCTCGCGGCCCGGGTTGACGAACTGGTGGTGGCAGTCGCCCGCGTAGTAGACGCTGTCGCCGGCACGAAGGACGTGCGGGGTTCCGTCGATGGTGAGCTGGAGCGTGCCGCGCTCCACGGCGAGGTACTCGCGCGAGCCGGCGGCGTGAGGCGCGAAGACTCCCGCGTCGACACCGGGCGCGATCGTGGTCCGCATCAGCTCGAACTCGACTCCGGGGAGCACGGGGGAGAGGATCCTCCGCTCCCACCCGGCCGGGTCCCGCACGACGTCCTGGGTCGCGGCGCGCAGGACCAGGACCCGCGCCACGCGCTCCTCTCCCAGGAGGCGCGCGATGCTCGTGTCGAGGGCGGTGGCGATCCGGTCGAGGACGAGGACCGTCGGGACCTTCCGGCCGCGCTCGACCGCCGACAGCATGCTTCGGCTGACGCCGGCGCGTTCGGCCACGGCCGCGAGCGACAGGGTGCGCTCCCGTCGCGCCCCCCGGATCCGCACCCCGAGCTCGGCCATGTCGAGGCCGGTCGAGAAGCGCCCGGCCCCGGTCGCCCCGCCGGCCGTCACGCCCGTGTCACCTCGAGATGTCACGATAGTGGATGGTATTCCACTATCGAGGATTTCTGCAAGCGCCTCCGACGCACCGGGCTTGCCTGCGACCGTGTAAGAACCATCGTGTAGCGGCTACGCGGCGCGCGGGTCGGTCAAGTTGACGCGGCCGGCGCGCGACGGGCGAGGGCGGCGACCTCTCGGGCCGATCTTCCGCGCTGTTCCGGCCCGTTGCCGGCGCCGTCCACGGGACGCTGTGGCCCGGTGGCACTCATCTTGCCCGTGTGCCGGCATGCGGCGCTCGTCTGTCTTTCGGTACCCGCTCCTCCTGACGGTGCCCGACACCGCCCGCCGGTTGCACCGGCACGAGCAGACCATCCGCGCCATGATCCGCCGGGGTGACCTGGCGGCGGTGCGCCTCGGGCGGCTCATCCGTGTCCTCGCGGCGGCCGTCGACCGGTTCGGCGAGGCCGAGACCGCACCCCCGGCCGCTCAGCCGCGGCCTTCGCGGCGGGCCACCTCGCGGCTCGCCGCCCGCGCGAGGGCCTGACACGGGACCCTTGCCGGTGCCCCGGGGCGTCGAGCGGGCGCAGGAGAGCCTCCTTGCGCGGGCGCGCCTGGAGCTCGCCGAGGCGGAGCGGGAGGAGGCCGGTGAGCGGGGCGTGCTCATGGGCCTGATCGATCGGGATCGGCAGCTGCGCTACTCCATCGAGCAGGCCTCGGCGACGGTCCGGACCAGCCGGGACGTGGAGAACCTCCGGCACGCCCGGGCCCGGCTCGACGCGCTCGAGCGGGAGCGCCAGACGCTGATGGCCACCCGCCGCGAGCAGGAGATGGCGGTGGACCAGCGCCGCGACCGCACCCGCACCGCGCGCCTCGCGCTCGAGGATCTCGAGCAGCGGGCCATGCGGCTTCGCGAGACCGTCCGGCACACCGAGCACCAGCTCATGATGCGCCAGCGCGCGATCGCCGAGCTGGAAGGGCAGGTCGTGCGCCTCCTCGAAGAGCTTCCCCGGGCCCGGTCGCAGCACGGCGAGACCGAGGGCGCGCCTGGCCGAGCTCCGCCGCGAGCTCGCGAGCCTCGACGGCAACTGAGCCGGCTGCCCTCAACGTCAGGCGCTGGCGGCGCGAACATGCCCTCCGGGGCCGTGGAGCCGCCGCCTTGCCGCCATGTGGGCCTCGTCAGCCGGGGAGCCCGGCGGCCGCTCCGTAGGCGTTGAACTCGTCGATAGACCAGCTGTTCACGCCATCAGCTCCCGTCTGCGTCACCCGGATGGCGCGGAGGGTCCGCGGCGTGAAACGGGCGATCGTATGTTCCACCCCGCGGGAGAGGACGTGGGTGCCGTCCCACGCGAGGGGCCCCCACCGCTCGAGCTTGACGGGTAGCGCCTCCCAGCGGTCACCGTCCGTTGAATAGCTGACGGTCAGGTCGCGGGGATAGTCGTGGAGCCTCGAACCGCTCGCGAGCTCGATGGCCCCGACCAGTGCCGGCGTGCCCATGTCCACCGCGAACCAGAGACCCGCCGCCTGGGGCGTGCGTGGCCCCGTGGTCCAGCGGCTCACGGCATCGCCGTCAAGCGCAAGCCCGGCAGCCTCGCTCCCGAGGGACGCCGAGGCGCGCCACCCCGTGCGGGGTAGCGGAGCCTCGAGACGCTTCGGCGCAGTGAACCGCGAATAGAGCACGTACTCTCCGTGGACCTCTCGCCCGTACGAGTAGCCGGTCTGGCGAATGGCGTCCTCGAACGCCCGTGCCGCGCCCGTCCACTGCTCCAGGACGACCGCGGTCCGGGAGAACCGGAATCGGTCGACCCGCCTGTAGTCGGGCGGATGCACCCAGCCCCGATAGAGGTCCGAGCGCCCGTGATTGTCGACGTAGACGTTCGGGGAGAGGACGCGAATCGTTCCACCTGATGCTGCCTGGAGCCGCGACACGACCCAGTGATCCCCGAAGACCCTCGAGACGCCCGCGTGGGCCAGCCGCGCGGCGACCGCGTCGATGGTCTCGAACCGTGGCGCGGGCCCATCCGCCAGGGGGCGATACGCGAATAGTTCTCGAATGCTCCAGTGATGGTCCGGCGTCAGGCTCGTTTCGGTGATCCGAACGAGCCGGGCCGGTGTCGCCGCGAACCGAACCTCCACCCGGGCCCGCCGCCGCCGGAGGAAAGGGTGGGTTCCCGACCAGTAGACCGGGATGTCGTAGGGCGCTTCCGTCATCCGGGTGGTGAAGACAGGGTGCCACGTGGTTCCGTCGAGCGATACGTCGACCCGGAATCTTCGGGGCACCTCCCGGTTGAAGCCGGGAAGCCAGGAGAGCATGCCTAGCGTTTCGAGCTGACCCAGGTCGAGCACGAAAGCAACGCCGAGCTGGCGTTGGGGCAGCCACTCGGTCTCGATGTTCCGATCGAAGGCGTGAGATGCCAGCTCCGGCCTCTGGTTCGCCGTCGCCGCCCACCGGTCCCGCGGAATCTCTTCGTACCGGAAGTGGGGCAGGCTGAACCCGTGATAGAGGAACCACTGGCCGGCCCTCTCCACGCGGTAATCGGCACCGAGAGCGGCCAGGCCGGTCTCGAATATATGACTACGATCGCGATCCCGACTCACGTAGGCGACCTGCAAGGCGCCGTCGACCGCCCGGGCGAACGGCGGGTAGGGATCTCGGAACGAGGGGGAAAAGGCCAGAGAGCCGCCGGCGGGGAAGTTCAGCTCTTCGCCGAAGGTGTAAGCGTGCGCGAGGCCGAGCTCGCGCAGCCGGCCGAAGAGCCTCGCTTCGTCCGCCTCCTCGGCCTGAAAGGCGCGGACCCGGTCGGGCCTTCGCCAGGCCCGACCACGAGGCGATGGAGGCCCAACCGTTGACGGCGACGAGAAGCGCCAGGATGCCCCAGGCCACAGCTCTCGATCGGCGGGCCATTGCTGCGAAGGCTGCTCCAACGAGGAGCGGGAGAACCGTGAACAGCGGGAAGGCGTACCGGGGCGGCATTTCGCTTCCGTAGACGCTGATCGCCGCCAGCCCCACCATGTTCACGGTCACCAGCGGCGCAAGCATCGCCCGATGGTTGCCGTGAACGGCTTGCCATACGCTCACCGCGAACCCGAGGGCGAGGGTCCCCGCGATGAGGATTGTGCGAAGAGCCCAGACCAAGGTGGGGCGGGGCGGGGATGCGAAGCCCATCAGGAGGGGAAGGGTGCCGGTGAAAAAGCCCAGGACGCGCTCCGAGAGACCGTCCCAGTCGGCCCACGTTCCGCGCGGGGAGAAGAAGAGCGTGCGGAGCTGGACGTTGTAGAGCCAGACGGGCAAGCTCCCCACGAAGAAGCCCGGGATCGCATGCGGGACGAAGCTCACCCGGAACGCGCGAGGCGTGGTCGACAGCAGGAGGACCCAGCCGGCGAGCAGGTAGATGACGCCGATGTAGTTGTTCCACCAGATGAGCCCGCTGAGGAGACCGAGGATGAACCACCGCGCTGGCCGGCGCGACTCCGGCCGCGTCATCACTATCACCGTCAGCAGAAGGAACAGGGCACCCAGCACCGGGGTGAGCGAGTAGTGCAACCGGGCGTTCACCGTCCACGCGGCGATCTCCGGCGGCGGCAGCGCGGCCACCAGGGCGGCCGCGTAGGCAGCTTCCACGCCGAGGATCCGGCGAGCCAGCCGGAACGTCAGGTACACGAACGCGACGCCGACGACGACCGGCACGACCTTCAGGCTCCAGCGCGCCGGGCCGGTCACGGCGAGCACCAAGGCGTGCAGGTAGTCCTCCAGGCTTCCCATGAACGGCTGGCCGTAGAAGAACGGCGGGAAGACGCCCTTGAGCACGTTGAGGGCGCCCACGCCGACCCAGCTCTCGTCCCAGTCGATGACGGGTGGGATCAGGATGAGGAGTCGCAGGCCCAGCGCCACCGCCAGGACGACGATGAGCCCCGGGGGTATGCAGGCGGCGCTACCGGACACAGCGGATCGGGTCGAGCCGGGCCTCGATCATCACCGGCCGCCCGCATGGTTGGGGCAGAACGCACGCATGAGCGAGCTCTCGGGCGGGCCGGGTCCCAACTGGAACGGGCGTACCGACGAGGATGCGGCGCGTCACCAGGCCGGAGTCTAGCTCCCCGCGGGTTGACCCGGCAAGGGGTCGAGGTAGGCGGGTCCCGGAAGCGATCCGCGCGCTATGGCACCCAGAAGCGGGGGCGCCGCGACTCTACGGCCTATCACGGTATACCGAACATTCAGCGGCACGGACGATCGGAGCACCTCGGTTCAGGTGCAGGTTCGACTCCAGCTCGATCCGTCTGTCGGGCTACTGGCCAAGCCCCCGACGACCCCGCCCAACTTGCCGGCTCGCAGCACCGTCGGCTCCGCGGATGGTCTAGCGTCCCTCGTCGGCCTGTGGCGAGGGAGCTATCGCAACGAGGACTCCTTGCTGGACGTGCCACTCGCGGCGACGATCCTCGCGGATGGGACGGTCAGCCTGGCCGAGAATGAGCCGGTGACGAATCGGTTCAGTCGGACCGTCCAGGTCAGGGACGGGGGTCTCGAGTACTCGGGAGGTTCGGAGCGCGGTACCTTCAATCTGTACGAGATGTCGGGCCGGCGAATGCTCGTGGGGCGTGTCTCGCCGACCGAGGGTCGGCCATACGCTGTTCACCTCGAGGCACCGGCGCCGGCCAATGTGGCCGTGCAATCGAGCGGCACGAGTGGGCCACCTCCCGCACCCACTTCGGTTTCGGCGCCCCGCACGAGCGGCCAGGTAGATCCCGTTGATTTGACCGGAAGCTACCGGGGTACGCTCACGGGCACGCGCAGTGACAACTCTGACTATTCGGATCGAGTGACGGTCGCCGTTGTCCAAGCCGGCCGGGAGTTCACCGGCACGTGGTCCACTCCCTCGGCATCGGGGACACTGACGGGGACCGTGCTGGGCCGGACAAGCTTCACCTTTCGATTGCGACAGGACAGCCCCTGCCCAGCGGAATTTGGTGGACTCGGAACGATCGACGAAAGCGGTTCACGACTGGCGGCGTCCTATCGGGGAGGAAGTTGTCAGGGCACGAGTGTGGCGGCGAGCCTCGTTGTCACGCGAGAGCCCCGGTAGAGGAAGCCCTGCCCGGCCGACGGAGCCTCGGGCTCGGCGCGAGCTGACAGCCTCCACTTTGGGCTAGGGTACTGCTCTGGTACGATACCCGACGAGGAACACCACGCCGATGTCGCGCCCGTCGTCCTTGCTGTATCACGTGGCTTTCACCCGCGACGCTGACACCGATCGAATCGTCGCCGAGGTGCCGACTCTCGATCTGGCGGACTTTGGCGCGGACGTTCCCGAGGCGCTCGACCGCCTTCAGGCCATAGTGAGCTTTCATCTCGACTGCCTGGTGCAGGAGGGGAAGCCGATCCCCGTCGAGCGGAGGGAGGACGCAGGGTTCTACCTGCGGGTTCAGCCCCCTCCTCATGCCGCTTAGGCCTCTCCGAGCCCGGGAGATCGTCCGGAAGCTGGAGCGCGCCGGATTCGCTCTCCGCCGACAGAGCGGCAGCCACGCGCGGTACGTGCATCCGGACGGCCGAGGTGTGACGTGGCGATGCATCCTGGAGATGTGCCGACACCCGTCTTGCGTGCGATCCTGAGACAGGCGGACCTGACCGAAGAGGCGTGGGAGCAGCTCTGATCGAGTCGGCTCGCTCGAGCCGACCCCGGGGGCAGCGCTACGGCTGCCAGAAGCGCGGGTATAGCTCGAGCAGCTGTCGGAGCGCTGAGCGCACCTCCGGCCTGCGACGGGCCTCGACGTAGCGCGCGCGGACGGCGGGGTCCGCGAGGCTCACGGCGCCGCGCTCGCAGCACATGATCGACCCGGGGTCGGCGGAGTGGGGGAGCCCCAGCGCGTGGCCGAGCTCGTGCGCGGCGACCTGGAACAGCACGGTCTCGCGCGACGTCTCGCCCATCGCGGCCGGCTCCGCCAGGTCGACCGTGACCGGGAGGCGGATCGTGCCCCCGTCATCGACCTCGAGGTGCGCGTAGCCGAGCGGCCGGTCACGCGCGCCGGGCACGAATCGGATGAGAACGTCAGCCCCCTCCACCCGATCGAGCCACGCGGAATACCTCGACGCCGAGGGCGTCCCGGGAGACCGCGTTCCAGTCGTCGATCGCCCGGCGGACGGGTGCGTCGAGCGTGACGTCGGTCGGCGGGGTGAGATAGACGCCGAGCGGGAAGCGGCCGCGCGGGTGCCCGATCCGTCGCGCCGCGTCGACCGTGTCGGAGGCGCCCGCGGGGTGCGCCGCGCCGAGCAGTAGGGCGGAGGTCGCCAGCGCGGCGACCGCTCGCGAGACGACCGCCCCTGCCCCCTATGGCAGGGGACCGGCGATCACGACCGTCGCGCGGTCCGGGTGGAGATGCGCCTGTGCCGCCGCGTTCACCTGGGCGACCGTGACCGCGCGGTAGTAGCCGGCGTAGCGGTCGATGTAGTCGTCGCCGAGGCCGTAGAACTCCATTCCCCACAGGATCTCGGAGACGCCGGCGTTCGATTCCAGGCGAAGCGGAAAGCGTCCGGTCAGGTAGGCGACCGCCTCGTCGACCTCGCGAGCGGTCACGCCGTCCCGCCGGATGCGCTGGATCTCGGCCTCGAGCGCGGCCACCGCCTTCTTCGTGTTCGTGGGGTTCGTGCCGAGGATGGTGCGGAACGGCCCCGGGAAGAGGCTCGCGTCGAAGTAGCTGTACACGGAGTAGGCCAGACCTTGCTCGTCCCGGATCGCGTTGCCGAGCCGGCTGACGAGGGCCCCGCCCCCCAGGATCAGGCTCATGACCTGAGTGGCGTAGAAGTCCGGGTCCTGTCGGCGGAGCCCGCCCGAGTGGCCCCAGACGATCGACGTCTGGCTCTTGTCGGGGATGGGGATCTCGGCCGACGCCGGCGCCGCCTGGAGCGGCAGGTCGGGTAGGACGGTCTGGAGCGCCTTGGGGTTGCGCGGCCAGTCGCCGAAACGCTTCTCGAGCGCCTCGCGCACGCGATCGGGTGTCACGTCGCCCACCACGACCACGATCATCCGGTCGGGACCGTACTGCCGCTCATGAAACTGGACCAGGTCGTCCCGCGTGAGGGCGGTGATCGCCGCCTCCTGCTCCTCGAACGTACGAGGACGCAGTGGATGGCCTGCCGGATGGACGAGCCGCTCGAACGCCCGGTCGGCGACGCGGTCCGGGTTGGTCTTGGCCTGGGTGACCCCCGCCAGAGCCTCGCCCTTGAGGCGCTCGACGTCCGCCGCCGGAAACGACGGCTGGCGCAGCATCTCCGCGAAGAGGTCCATCACGAGGTCGAAGTCCCGCGTGAGCGCGTGCCCCGTGACCGTCGTCACCAGGGCGTCAGCTCCCGCGCCGAGGGCGGCACCCACGTCCTCGAGCGCCGTGGCGAACTCGAGCGCGCTGCGTTGCGATGTACCCCGGCTGAGCATGCTCGCGGTCATCCCCGCGACGCCGGGGCGTGCGCGAGGCTCGACCAGTCCGCCGGCCGCCACGCTCGCTCGGAGCGCGAAGATCGGCGTGGTGCGGCTCTCCTGGACGATGACCGAGATGCCGTTGGGCAGCGTGAAGCGGGACACCTGGCGGGTCGGGGCCTTCAGGGCCGACGGGCGGGGCAGGGGGATGGGCCGGTCGCCTCGCTTCGGCCGGTCCACGCGGGCCGACGTCTCGCGCGGCGGGGGTGCCGCCCCGCCACCGCCGTCCGCCGGGACGAACTGGCCCACCGTCCGGGCGTCGGCGACGAAGTAGCGACGCGCCACGGCGTGGACGTCGGCCGGCGTCAGGGCGTTCAGCCGGTCGAGGTACGTTTCGAGGTACCGCCAGTCGCCGATCATCGCCCACGAGCCGAGCTGCCGGGCCTGCGCCGTCACGCTGTTCATCTGGAACACGAAGGCGGCCTCGGCGCGACGCTGGGCCCGTACGAGCTCCTCGGCGGCGACCGGGGAAGCCGTCACCCGCTCCACCTCCTCGAGAAGCGCCGCTTCGAGCCGCTCCGCCGTGACTCCCGGGCGGGCCGTGGCGCTCACGTAGAAGAGCGAGGGATCGCGGAGGCTCGGGGAGCCGGCGTCGACCCGGGAGGCCACGCCCTTCTCGACGAGCGCCTGGTAGAGCCGGCTGGTCCGGCCCTCACCGAGCACGCCGGCCAGCACGTCGAGCGCATAGCCATCCGGGTGCAGGCCGTCCGGCACCTTCCACGCGATCAGCGCCTGCGGCAAGGACCCGGCCCGCCGCACGATCACGCGGCGCTCGCCCCGCTGGGGCGGCTCGACGGTGTGGACCGCCGGGGGCTTCGGGATCGACTTGATCGGCCCGAAGTGCTTCTGCACGATCCGGAGCGCCTCGGCAGCCGTGACGTCCCCCACGACGACCGCGACGGCGTTGTTCGGGCCGTAGTGCGTCCGGTAGTAGCGGAGCATCGCCTCGTGGCCCATGTTCTCGACGTCGCTGCGCCAGCCGATGACCGGCCACCGGTACGGGTGGGCCTGAAAGGCGGTGGAGGTGACCGCCTGCCAGAGGAGCCGACCGGGGCTGTTCTCTCCTCCCTCCAGCTCGCTCCGCACCACCGTCATCTCGGCGTCGAGATCCGCCTTGTCGACGCGGCTGTTCACCATCCGGTCGGCCTCGATCTGCACCGCGAGGTCCAGCCGGTCGGCGGCGATCGTCGCGTAGTAGTTCGTCCAGTCGTAGTAGGTGCTCGCGTTGAAGGACGCGCCGTTGAGGAAGAGCGTCCGGGGGATCTCTCCGAGCCGGTACTGCTTGGTGCCCTTGAAGAGCATGTGCTCGAGGAGGTGCGAGACGCCGGTGATCCCGGTGTGCTCGTTGCGGGATCCGGCTCGGTACCAGACGCTGAAGCTGACGACCGGCGCGTTCCGCACCTCCTTCACGAGGAGGGTCAGGCCGTTCGGCAGCACCGTCTCCTGGACGCCCGCGGTGATGGCCGAGGGGGACGGGTTGGCGGCGCGGGCGGCGCCGCCGGCGGTCGCGAGCAACCCGAGGGCGGCCAGAAGCGCGACGCGTCGACGGAAGGGCCGGGCGGCGGGTACGATGGGCGAGGTCACGCCCCTCAGTATACGGATGTCGTGCCCGCCGTGCGCGGAAGAGCGGCGCGCGAGGGCAGGCCTCGACGAAGCGTGGTATCGTGAGGCGGCCGGGACGGGGTCCGTCCGGCGCACCCGTACGATTCAACCCGCGCGAGGAGCACATGAGCACCCAGGAGAAGAAGCGACCGGCGCCCACGCTCGGCCTCCGCCCCGACGAGATCACCACCCGCTACGAGGCGCTGCAGGCGAGGCTGGTCCCCCTCTGGAAGTCGATCGCGACCCTCACGCGGGACCCCCAGACGATCGTCGTCGTCCCGTCGATCACGCTGGACTCGCTGAACATGCCCTCGTCGGTGCTCCAGGCCCTGGAGGAGCGATTTCTCTTCATGCTCTTCCTCCTCCGGCAGCCGACGGCGCGGATGGTCTACGTGACGTCGCGGCCCATCCTGCCCGACGTCGTGGACTACTACCTCGGGCTCCTGCCCGGCGTCATCCCGGCTCACGCGCGGGCTCGCTTCTTCAACCCGGTCCCGTACGACAGCTCGCTCCGGCCGCTCTCGCTCAAGCTTCTCGAGCGCCCCCGCCTCCTGGCCCAGATCCGGGACCTGATCCCCGACAAGGACCGGGCGCACCTCGTGCCCTACAACACGACGGAGCTCGAGCGGGACCTGGCGATGCGGCTCGGGATCCCGATGTACGGCGCCGACCCGCGCCACTTCATGCTGGGCACCAAGAGCGGCTGCCGGAAGCTGTTCGGCCGGGCCGGCGTCTCGTATCCGCTCGGGTCCGAGGACCTCCAGACTCCCGAGGACGTCGTCGCCGCGCTCCGGCGGCTCCGGGCGGCGCGCCCGGGGATCCGCACGGCGATGGTCAAGCACAACGAGGGCGTCTCGGGCGCCGGCAACGCCGTCGTCAACCTGGAGGACCTGCCCGCGCCGGGCGACGCCGCCGAGGCGCCCGCGCTGGCGGCGCGGCTCCAGTCGATGAAGTTCGAGAGCGCGCGGCAGCGCTATGACCTCTACATGGAGAAGCTGGCCGAGCTGGGGGGGATCGTCGAGGAGCGCGTCGTCGGGGAGGAGATCCGGAGCCCCAGCGTGCAGATGCGCATCACCCCCCTCGGACAGCTCGAGGTGCTCTCGACCCACGACCAGGTGCTCGGGGGCCCGAGCGGCCAGAGCTACCTCGGGTGCCGGTTCCCGGCGGATCCCGGGTACGCCACGCTCATCACGAAGGACGCGGTGAAGGTCGGGCAGGAGCTGGTGGGGGAGGGAGTCCTCGGCCGCTTCGCCTTCGACTTCGTCGTCGTCCGACACGGCGCCGCCTGGACGCCGTACGCGATCGAGCTGAACCTGCGGAAGGGCGGGACGACCCACCCGTTCCTCACGCTCCAGTTCCTCACCGACGGCCGCTACGACCCGGAGGCCGCGGCGTTCGCCGCGCCGGACGGCCGGACGAAGTGCTTCGTCGCGACCGACCACCTCGAGTCGGACCTCTACCGCGGCCTCCTGCCGCAGGACGTCTTCGACATCATGGTGCGGCACGGGCTGCACTTCAACCAGACGCGGCAGACGGGCGTCGTGCTCCACATGCTGACCGCGCTGTCGGAGCGCGGGCGGCTCGGTCTCACGGCCGTCGGGGAGACGCAGGTGGAGGCCGACGAGATCTACCGGCGCGCCGTCGACGTCCTCGACCAGGAGGCCGAGGCGGCGACGCGCCAGGACCCCCTGCCGGCCCCGTGAGCGAGCAGCGCCCCGACCCCGAGCTGCTCCGGACGGTCTTCGAGGGCACCGAGGTCCTGCGGAAGCCGATCAGCGGGATCATCACCGGGCACCACGTGCTCCCCTACGTCCTGGTCGGCCCCCACTGGGACCAGCCGGGCCGCTCGGTGGAGGTGCGCGGCCGGATCCGCGTGTCCCCCCGCCTCGTGCTCCCCGTCGGATCGGACGGACCGACCTACGGCGACGTGTTCTCGGAGCGCGAGCTGATGCACCGGGCGCTCGTGGCCCGGATCTTCAGCTTCAAGTACGCGCCCAAGGTTCTCGTCGAGAGCGAGGACCTGCGCATCCAGCGTCAGGACCGGGCGCCGCAAGCGCAGCTGGAGCTGGTCCTCGACGAGCTGCTCCGCCAGGAAGTGATCAACACCGGCGTGATCCGATCGCCGGACGTTCGGTACTACCCCGTGTCCATCGATCGCTTCATCCGGGAGATCCTCGACCAGGAGTTCCGCGACTAGCCCGCGGGAGGTGGCGGCTCGCTCGCGGCGCGCGCTCCGCGATCGCCAGCCGCAAGCTCGCCTGGACGTGGTCCGTCCATTCCGGAGAGACGCCGGCCTCGGCGGCGAAGGTCGGCCACTTCGAAACCGCCGCGACGACCTCGTCGAGGATCGCCGTCGCCCGACCGCGCTTCAGGCCGGCCACTTTCTCGCAGGCCCGAAAGTCCTCGAGGGCGAACCCATCGCGCTTGCCGTTCAGCGACATCTGGTGTTGGGCGGTCCACGTCCCGGCCGGGTTGTAGCTGAACGTCACGTCGAACGCCGGCGCCAGCGACCAGTCGCCGGCCTTGTTCATGAGGAAGGCGATGTTCTTGACGTGGTCGTCCTGATTGCGCGCCACCACGTTGAAGGTCATGCGCCGGAACTGCTGCTCGATCGCGCTCATCGGCAGCGCGAGGCGCCTCATCACGTCGAAGGCTTGCTCGTAGGAGTGAGCCCCCGCCGCGTTGAAGTCGAAGTGCGCGAGCGCGGCGAGCGATTGCATGTGGAGCTTGTCGCCGCCGGCCGTCCGATCGAAGCGGCGGGTCATGAAGTGACGCCGACCGCCCTCCTCGAGGAGCCGGCACTCGGTCATCTCGAGACCGGCGGCTTTCGCCATCGTCGAGTACGCGTACTCGATGACGGTGTAGCCTTGCGGATCGTCGAGCTCCTTGTCCTTGTTTCCGCGGACGCCGTCGAACTTCAGAAGCCAGTACTCGAACCCTTCCGGTGCCTTCGACTGGCCGGAGCGCACCTCGTTCGTGGCCGGATTCCAGGCGATGATCGCCTTGGCGCGCGCGCCGCCGGCCGACGTTCCGACTCGCAGGATCTCCTCCACCGCCGCGCCCGCCCGCATCCGGGCAAACGAGGCGCTCAACGCGGCCCGATTCGTGAGCGCCTGCGACGCCAGCTCGACGAGCGCGTCGACGCGAAGACTTCGTCGAGCCCCGCGACTTCGGCCCGAGCGCCGGCGCGAACTCGAGCGCCCCCATGCCGCGAGCGCCCACATAGCACAGACGCTCGACGGCGTTGAAGCTCTCGGGCGCGCGCCCCTGGCTCGCCAGCCACGCGTCGATGAGCGCGTGACCGAACCGGTCGGGCAGGGAGTCCGCGAGCAGGCCGGGCAGCCCGTGAAAGGACTCGCGCCGCAGCCCCGGAAACGAGTAGATGCGCGACGACAGTGGCATCACGAGCGGCGCAAGCTCGATGCCGCTGCCCGCGAAAGCCCGCTCGTACTCGAACGCGGCGACGTCCGCGCCGTCCTCGAGCTGAACCGCCCCGATCGTGCGGCCCCATAGCCGGACCTCGGCGAGCGTGTCCACTCGCTACGATCTCCAGGTCCAGGGAGTCGCGCGCGTGCCGGCCTGGGGCCGGGCGCGTGAGGCCCGCTGGCGTTGCTTGCCCCGAAGTCTGAGCCGGTCGATCGGACTGGGCGGTAGCTCGGGGACCGCGCCGTCGAGGCCGTCGGTGAGCTCGAGGGCGCGGAGTAGCCGGATGAGGCTGACCAGCTCGGCCCCGTGCCCGGCCTCGATTCGCTCGAGAGTCCGCTTTGAAAGGCCGGCCTTCGCGGCGAGCGCGGCTTGAGTGAGCCCCCTCTCGATCCGCTGACGCGAGAGACGCGTGCCGATCTCTTGGAGGACGGCGGAATCGGTGAGCTGGCCATCGATCTTCATAACTCGTCCTTTGCGACAACTTAGTCGTGCATGTCGACGGTTAACTCGTAACGTACGTCGAATAATATCACATAAGTAGACTCGTCATTTGATTTCGATTTGATGGGCAAATTGACGCATTAACTCGGCTCATTATTACGACTTACAGCTGACAGAACGTGATCCTGCGACCCACGGGCCTCGCTCGATGCCCGCCGGGGCGGCGGGTCAGGGGGTGGGGCGGCTGGCCTCCTGGCGGACCCAGTCGTCGAAGGGCCCGGACACGCGGATCACCTCGTTGAGCAGCCACATCGAGCGCGAGACGAGGATGAGGAAGAGATCGCCCGCGATGCCGGCCCGACGCGTCTCGGGCGTGACGGGCGCGAACGCGAGTCCCCGCAGGAAGCTCCCGCTGCGGGCGACGGCGAAATCGAGGCGGCGACCGTCGGGCATCAGCGCGAAGAGCTGTCCCGTGCGCCGCTGCACCACGAACAGCGCTCCGCCCGGGCTCAGCGACATGCCGGCGGGCAGGGGCCCTTGCAGCACCAGCCGGGACTCGCCATCGGGGGCGACGCGCCAGATCTCACCGCTTCCCCCGCCGAACGGCGTCTCCGCCGTCCCGTCACCGCCCACCCAGAGGTGGCCCGCCTCGTCGGTGAGGAGCATCCGCGGCCGCGTGATCTTGGCGTGGCGCGCGTTGACCACCGCACCCCGGCCGTCCAGCCGGAGGATGGCGCCCTCCTCGCGGTCGGTCACGTAGACGTGGCCGGCGGAATCGACCGCCACGCCCTCGGGGTGGCGAAGGAGGGGCGCGGCGCCGGCCGGCGGGCGGCCGCCGGCGAAGAGCGCGGGCTTGGCGTCGAGATACCGATAGAGCGCCCCCAGCTTTCGCTCCCGGTCGTACGTCGTGACCCACACGGTGCCTCGCGCGGACACCGCCCCGATCTGCGGGTTCGGGAGGGGTGGACCATGGAGGTAGCGCGACTCGGTGTCCGCGGTGAGGCGCGCTCCGCCGACGGGGATCCGGTAGATGGCCCACAGGTCCTCGACGTCGCCGGAGCGGAAGCGGGCGCCCGTCCGGGCGAGGTAGACGGTGCCCGCCGCGTCGATGCCGATCGTCCCGGCCGCGGGGATGCCGAGCACGCCCCGCTCGCCGGACGTGTCGAAGCCCTGGCCGGTCACGTACACCTCGGAGGTGAAGCCGGGCGGGAAGCCGATGTCGGCCCGCGCCGGCGCGGCGACGACCAGGAGCACGAGGAGACCGAGCCACGCCGTCATCCGGATCCTCCTGGGCTCCCCGCCGGCTTCGGCCGGAGGCCGCGGCGCGGCAACCCACGGCGAGTATACGCCGGTCCACCGGTACCGGCGCGGGGTACGATGGCCGAGGCGCGGACCGGAGTGGACGGATCCGGCGCTCGAGGAGGATCGCGGGTGACGACGCGCAGGACGGGGCGGACCGTGGCCGGCGCCGCGACTCCCGGGGGCACCCGGGCTCACGCGGAGCGCCGCGGCGCGCAGGGCCGCGCCTACGGATCGCTCGGCCACACGGGTCTCACGGTGAGCCGGCTCGGATTCGGCGGCTACCGCGTCGGCGTCGAGACCCCGGCTCACCGCGCCGCGCTCGAGCAGGCGCTCGGGAGCGGCGTGAACCTCGTCGACACCTCGACGAACTACGCCGACGGCGGCAGCGAGGAGCTCGTCGGCCACGTGCTCGGCGACCTCTACGGGTCCGGGCGCATTGCGCGCGACGCGACGGTCGTCGTCTCGAAGATCGGCTACGTGCAGGGACAGAACCTCGCGCTGGCCCGGGCGCGCGCCGCCGCCGGCCGTCCGTTCCCCGAGATGGTGCAGTACCAGGACACCTGCTGGCACTGCGTCCACCCCGAGTTTCTCGACGACCAGCTCGGCCGGTCGCTCGATCGCCTGGGCCTCGACACGCTCGACGTGTGCCTGCTCCACAACCCCGAGTACTTCCTCGCGGACGCCGCCCAGCGGCCCGGAGGATCGATCGAGGCGGTGCGGGACGAGTTCTACCGCCGGCTCACCGCCGCCTTCCGCTACTTCGAGGCGCAGGTGGCGGCGGGCAGGCTCGGCTGGTACGGCGTGTCGTCGAACACCGTGGCCCACCCCGTCGACGACCCCGAGGCGACGTCCCTCAGCCGGATGCTGGTGGCGGCGCGCGAGGCCGGCGGGCCGGACCACCACTTCGCCGTCCTGCAGCTGCCGTTGAACCTCTTCGAGTCCGGGGGCGTCCTCCAGGCGACCGACCCTCCGGCCGCGCGCCCCGGGGACCGCCGGCCCGTCCTGGCGCTGGCCGCGGCCGAGGGGCTCGGGGTGCTGGTGAACCGCCCGCTCAATGCCGTGATGGGCCGAGGAACCGTTCGCCTCGCCGACTTTCCCGCTCACGCGGCCGGCGATCTCGACCGGGCGCTCACCACGGTCCGCGAGATGGAGCGGGAGTATCGCGCGGAGATTGCCTCGCGGCTCCGGGTCCGCGCGGACAGCGCCAAGCCCGACGACTTCCTTCGCTGGGCCGACCAGCTCGACGCCGTCCGGGAGCGCGTGTCGGGGGTGACGTACTGGGAGCAGCTCGAGTGGCAGGTGCGCGGGCTCACGGCGCGCGTCACCCGCGCGCTCGACGAGGGGACGAGCGGCGAGGTGGCCGAGCGCTGGCGCGGCTTCCGGGGCCGTTACCTGCCCGCGCTCGACCAGCTCCTCGAGGCGTTCCGTGCCGCCGCCGGCGAGCGGAGCCAGCGGGACAGTCGCGCCGTCGCCGCCGCGCTCGACCCGCTCCTCCCGGTCGATCGGCGCGGCGCGCCGCTCTCCCGGAAGGCCCTCTGGGTCCTCGCGAGCACGCCGGGCGTCAGCGCTGTGCTGGTCGGCATGCGTCGCCCGGCATACGTCGAGGATGCGACGGCGATCCTCGGCTGGCCGCCGCTCGCCGAGCCCCGATCGGTCTACGAGGCGCTGCGCGGTTTCCGCCTGCTCGACGCCTGACCGGAGCCGGCAGGCTCGATCATCGAGCGTCTCTCGGAAGCGCGAACACCTCCGCCAGAAGCTCGTACGAGCGGAGGCGCGCCGTCGGGTCGTGAGTGATGGTGACGACGACCAGCTCGTCGACGCCGTACTCGTCGGCCAGGTCGAGAAGCCGGCCCCGCACCTGCTCGGGCGCGCCGGCCACCGTGCGCTGACGGGCGTGGTGAACGATCGCCAGCTCGCGGGGCGAGTACGGGTAGCGCTCCGCCTCCTCGACCGACGGATAGGGGCCGGCGCGTCCCGTGTAGAGGCGCACGATGAACAGATCCCGGCTCCGTGACAGGCGCTCGGCCTCGGCCTCGGTATCCGCGCAGACGGCGAACACGGCGGCGCTGGCCTGGGGGGTGGGCAGGCGCGCCGAGGGTCGGAACGCCCGCGTGTACGCGCGTGTCACCTGGGCGCCGCCGTCCGCATTGATGAAGTGGGCGAACGAGAACGCCGTCCCGAAGTGCGCGGCGCAGGCCGCGCTGGCGTCGGTCGAGCCGAGCAGCCAAATCTCCGGCAGCCCGGGACCGGCCGGCATCGCGCGCACCGTGGCGAACCGGTGGTCGGGCGGCAGGTCGTCACCCAGGAACCCGATGAGATCGCGGACCTGGTCCGGAAAGCCCGCGACCTCGCTCTCGGCCCAGGGGTCGGGCACGGGGGCGCCGGCCGGAGCCGTCGCGCCCCGCCGGAGGGCGAGGGCGGCGCGGCCGTCGCTTCCGGGCGCGCGCCCGAGCCCGAGGTCGATGCGTCCCGGATGGAGCGTCTCCAGCAACCGGAACTGCTCGGCCACCTTCAGCGGGCTGTAGTGGGTGAGCATCACGCCGCCCGACCCCACGCGGATCCGGCGGGTGCGGTTCGCGACCTCGGCGATCAGGATCTCGGGCGCCGTCCCGGCGAGCCCTGGGCTGGAGTGATGCTCGGCGAGCCAGTAGCGGTGGTAGCCCAGCCGGTCAGCGGCCTGGGCGATGTCGAGGGTCTCCCGGATCGCCTCGGCGGGGGTGCGACCCTCCCGGACCGGTGACTGGTCCAGGACGCTCAAACGGAGGGATCGCGCCTCGTCGGTCACTCGACGAGTCTAGCGCGACGCGGGGGGATCGTACTCTACGGTTGACGCGGGCGCTCGAGCTCCACGTCGATGGCCTTCAGCTGCTGGAGGAGCCGATCCATCTCGACCCCCCGCGCGACGTAGGCCCCGAGGAGGGCCCGCCAGACCCGGGCGTCCGTGGCGTACGGACTCGTCGGGTGCTCGCGGAGCAGCCGATCGAGGTAGCCGGCGGCCTGGCGATACTCCCGCCCGCCGTTGGCGCCGAGGACCAGCGCGCGGACCAGATGGTACAGGGCGGCGTCGTGGACGGGAGCGTCGGGATACCGCCGCACGACGCCTTCCAGGATCCGGACGGCCGCCGCCCAGTTGCCGGCCTGGATCTGCGCATCCGCCTCCCGGACGAGCCGATCGGCCTCGAACGACGACGTGAAACGCGCCCACGGAGCCGAGCTGCAGGCCGAGAGGGCCATGAGCGTCAGCAGCAGCGTCAGCCGTCTCATGAGATCGGCCCCTCCAAGGGAAGTGTGAATGCAAAGCAGCTCCCGCGTCCCTCCTCGGACTCGACCCAGACCCGCCCGCCGTGCGCCTGGACGAAGCCCTTCACGATCGCCAGGCCCAGGCCCGTTCCGCCGCGGTCACCGTGAGCTTGCTCGTAGTGCTCGAAGATGGCCGCCTGGAGGTGCGCCGGAATGCCGATGCCCGTGTCGGCGACCTTCACCACGACCTCCTGGCCGGCCATCTCGGCGGACAGCGTGATGAGCCCCGCGGCCTTGCTGAACTTCACCGCGTTCGCGAGGAGGTTCACCAGCACCTGATGGATCCGCTTCGCGTCGAGGAGCAGCTTCGGAATCGAGTCCGACACCCCGATCGTCAGACGGAGGCTTCGGTCCTCGGCCCACGGCCGGATCTCCTCGACCGCCTCCTGGACGAGCGAGGCGAGATCGGTCGGGTCCAGATCCAGCTGGAGCTTGCCGGTCTTGAGCTTGCCGAGATCGAGAAGCTGGCTCACCAGGCCGAGGAGGCGTCCGGTGTTCATCCGGATGTTCTCCAGCAGCGACGCCTGTCGCTCGCCGAGCATGCCGGGCGCGCCCTTCGCGAGCCGGTCCGCCGACCAGGAGATGACCGTGAGCGGCGTCCTGAGATCGTGGGTGATCGCCGAGAAGAGCTGCTGCTTGAGGGCATCCAGCTCCCTGAGGTGCGTCGCCATCCGGTTGAAGGCGATGGTCAGCTCCGCGATCTCGTCGTTCCCCCGCACGGGGATGGGCTCGGAGAGCTTGCGCTGCTCGACCGCCCGCGCCGCGCGCCGGAGCTCCCGGAGGGGACGGGCGATCCTCGCGCTCGCGAAGGCGGCGATGGCGACGGCCACCGCGAGGCTGGTCCCGACGGCGAGAAGCGCCACGAGGCGACTCTGCTCGTCGAGCGCTTCTGCCAGGGCTCCTCGCCGGTGTAGCTCGGCGCTGGAGTGCCCGTAGAGCCGGTGGACCAGGGTCTCGAGCTGCACGGCCGCTTGCTCGGATCCCACCCGGTCCGACGTCGCGCGCTCGGCGAGCGCTCTGAAGCTCTGGAGCTGCCTGGCGGCCTCGGTGAGGGTCTGGCGCTCCTCCGGGGTCGACACCAGCGTGCCCAACGTCGCGAGGTCACCCTCGACCGCCCGGGCCCGCTCGCCGAAGAGTCGGACGTACGCCGGATCGCGGAGGAGCGCGTAGCGCGCCTCCAGACGACGGAGGGCGGCCACTCCTTCGAGGAGCGCGACTTCCAAGCGCACCGCCGGCAGCGCGCGATGGATGATGGTCCGGTTCTCGGCGGTGAGCTGCCTCGTCGTCAGGAGGCTCCAGGAGGCAAGGGACAGCACCACCCCGACGATCAGGGCGAACGCGAGGAACAGCTTGTGGCTCAGACGAAGCGCCGGCACCGAGCAGATTCCCTCCGGGGAGTGCTTTACAAGCCGAATGCCAAGCGTTCTGAGCCGGGCCGACGATCACGAAGACCTGATTTGTCGGGCAGTTCGGGAGCCACGGGGTCGAAACCCCGCCAAGGGAGACGGCGCCGGGGCCGCCCTCGAGTGACGAAATACGGGGCCCCCCGCTCCAATTCGGATTGAGCTCGGCCCGCCCGGCCGGGGGCCCGGATGGCGGAAGCGAGGTCCGGTCCCGCGGATGCTAGACTCCGGCAAAGGGCGGCGTTGCTGCCCTGCTCGCTATGGAACGCCAGTGGATCCAGGCCTCCCCCTCGTTCGGCTCCCCGGGTCGCTTCCGGGGGGGCCCGGACACGTCCCGGCGGGGGCGCTGGGCCCTGCGCGCGATCGCGATCCTGGCGGTGGCGGGGGCGCTCTCGACGGCTCCCGCCCGCTCCCTCGCCCAGTCGGGCGGAGTTCTCCGGGCCATCGCTGACCCCGAGCGCCCGTCGCTTCTCGACGACGGCGACGCGGACTCGCTGCGCTCCGCCATCGCGCAGAGCCTCTTCTGGCTCGACCGCCAGCCAGCCGGCCGGCCGATGGCGTTCGGGTCCCGGCGCCTGACGACCGGGGAGTACGCGGCGGGGCTGCGCCGCCTGATCATGCTCCTGGCCAACGACCCGCCGGCCGAAGTGCTGGAGGAGCGGGTGCTCGCCGAGTTCGACGTGCTGGCGAGCGCCGGCCGCCTCGACGGGGCCGTGCTGCTGACGGGCTATCACGAGCCCGTCGTCGAGGTCTCGGACCGGCAGCGGCCCGACTACCCCGTTCCCGTCCTCGGCCTGCCGGCGGACCACACCGGCGGCTGGCGGTACCCGGGCTCCCTGAGCCGGGCGGAGATCGAGGCCGGCCGCCTGGGCGCGGCCGTCCGGCCCCTTGCCTGGGCCCGGGATCCCGTCGACGTCTTCTTCATGGAGGTCGAGGGCAGCGGCACGCTTCGCTTCCCGGACGGCCGCGAGATGCGGGTCGGGCCGGCGGCCACCAACGGCCGCCCGTACCGGTCCATCGGACGGCTCCTGATCGACGAGGGGCGCCTGACCGAGGAGAGCGTCTCCATGCACGCGATTCGCTCGTGGCTCCAGCAGAACCCCGCGGAGCGCGCCCGCGTCCTCCGGCACAACCAGTCGGTCGTCTTCTTCCGGCGGCTCGAGGGGCCGCCCCTCGGGAGCCTCGGCGTGCCCCTCACACCGGCCCGGTCCATCGCGACGGACGCGCGGCTCTTTCCACCAGGGGCGCTGGCGTTCGTGCGCACGGAGCGCCCGGTGCGGCTGCGCGACGGGCGGGTCGCGTGGGGGCCGGTGAGCCGTTTCGTCCTCAACCAGGACACCGGCGGCGCGATCCGCGGCCCGGGACGTGTCGACGTGTTCTGGGGCCGCGGGAGCGATGCGGAGCTGGCCGCCAGCGAGATGAAGCAGCTCGGCGACCTGTACTTCCTCGTACCCAAGCCCACGCGAGGGGCCGCGGTGACGTCCGTCCGCAACTGACGCGGGGCCTCCTCGATCGCGCTCAGGGTATCCAGACCGACCAGTACCTCACGTTGTTGTCGAGGACGTGTCAGTACGTCGTCGGGACCAGGGGCAGGTGAGCGAGGTGCTGCCCGCGCTGACCCCACCGGGGCCAGACTCGTCACCGGACGGACTCCCGGGAAGGGCGGTAGTGCGGTCGCTAGGGTGATGCCCAGGTGCCGGGGTAGAATCGCGCCAGGTCCGGCGGGCTCCGGTGACCGCGAGCCGGCCAAGGGCGCTTCTCGCGCAGCCTGCGGTCACCTTCGGGAGAGACAGTGTCCATGGCCTCATCGCCCAAGCCGTCCACGCTGGATGATGCCGAGCTGGCGGTCGTGGCGGCGGTGGAGCGCCTCGGCGTCCCTTTCGAGGTGCTGCCCTGCGATCCGGCGCACGCGGACACCGCCGCCTTCTGCGTGGCGTACGGCTACCCGCCCGAGCGCGCAGCCAACACCATCGTCGTCGCGTCCAAGAAGGAGCCGAAGCAGTACGCGGCGTGCGTGGTCCTCGCCACCACCCGGCTCGACGTGAATCACGCGGTGCGGGACCAGCTCGGCGCCGCGAAGTGCTCCTTCGCCTCGGCGGAGGAGATGCGTGTCGTGACGGGCATGACGGTCGGCGGCGTGACGGCCTTCGGACTCCCGGAGGGGCTCCCGATCTTCGTCGACGCGCGGGTGCTGGATCTCGACTGGGTCATCCTCGGCACCGGGGGCCGCAACGGCAAGATCCGCATCTCGCCGGAGGTGTTCGGCCGGCTGCCGGCGGCCAAGGCGGTGGAGGGGCTCGCCGTGCCCCAGAAGACCCGCCAGGAGGACTGACCATGGCCGGCCCGGCGAACGTCCTCGTGGTGGTGGGCCGGGACCAGGCGGAGCTGTACGAGTACTTCCGCTGGGGCTTTGGCCGGATCCCCGGTGTGGAGGTGGTCCTCGATCGCCGGCTCGGCGAGCGCCGCGGCCAGCGCGACGGTCAGGGGCTCGGGGCGGAGCGCCGAAAGAGCGACCGGCGGCGCACGGCCGGCGCGCGTGCGGAGCTCCGCGCGCGGGGTTTCCTGATCGCCCAGCGCGACCCCCACGCGGGAGCGCGGGACTGGGGGACCCTCCGTTGAACGACGCCGAGCTGGGGTTTCTCGGGATCGCGGAGCTCGGGCCTCGGCTCGCGGCGCGAGCCCTGTCGCCGGTGGAGCTGTGCGAGGCGCTCCTCCGGCGCTGCCAGCGTCTCGAGCCGACGCTCAACGCGTTCATCACGCTCGACGCCGAGCGGATCCGGGCCGAGGCGCGGGCGGCGGAGGAAGAGCTCGGCGCCGGTCGCGCGCGAGGCCCGCTTCACGGCGTGCCGATTGGCGTCAAGGACCTCTGCTGGACTCGGGGCGAGCGCACGACCGGGGGCTCGAAAGTGCTGAGGGACTTCGTGCCCGACCAGGACGCCTCCGTCGTGGCCCGGCTCCGGGAAGCGGGCGCGATCGTCTTCGGGAAGACCAACACCCCCGAGTTCGCCTACGGTCCGCTCAACGCGTATCACTACGGGCCATCGCGGAACCCCTGGGATCCGACGCGCTTCAGCGGTGGCTCCAGCATGGGGTCGGCCGTGGCGCTGGCGGGCGGCCTGGTGCCCGGCGCCATCGGAAGCGACACCGGCGGGTCGATCCGGGGTCCCGCTCACTGGTCGGGAGTCACCGGGCTCATGCCGACGTACGGGCGGGTCCCGCTCCGCGGCGTCGTGCCCCTGGCGACCACGCTCGACCATGTGGGCCCGATGACGCGCTCGGCGATGGACGCCGCCCTCCTCCTCCAGGTGATGGCGGGCCACGATCCGCTCGATCCGACGTCGGTCGACGCGGCAGTGCCCGACTACGCGCGCGAGACGGCCCGGCCGGTGCGCGGTCTCCGGGTCGGTGTGCCCCGCGGGTATCTCTGGGACCTGTTGGCGCCGGCGATCGGCGGCGCGGTCGAAGCCGCCCTCGCCGAGCTTCGCCGACTCGGGCTCTCGGTGGAGGACGTGGTCCTGCCCGAGTGGGAGGCGGCGGCCGAGGCGAGCCCTGTGCTCATCCGCTCGGAAGCCGCGACCGAGTACCGGCGCATCCTGGCGGAGCGCCCCGACGACCTGATCCCCGAGGTGCGGGAGCGCCTCGAGGCCGGGGTGCGGACCTCGGCCGTCGAGTATCTCGACGCGCGGCGCGCCGGGGACCGTTTCGCGCACGCGTTGCGTCGCCTCCTCGCCCGGGTGGACGTCCTGGCCCTGCCCGGGCGTCCGCAGACGGCGCCCAAGATGGACGACAACGGCCGCCTGCTGGAGCCCCTGTCCCCGCGGAACTACACGGCGCCCCTCAACTATCCCGGCGTCCCGGCCCTGACCGTCCCGTGCGGGTTCGATCCGGAGACGCTGCCGATCGGCCTCCAGCTCGTCGGGCGCCACTGGGCCGAGGGCACGCTCCTCGCCGTGGCCCACGCGTACCAGCAGGCGACCGACTGGCACCGCCGCCGCCCGCCCCACTGCGCGTGACCGGGGACGGAGTGCCGGGTGCCACCCACGCGTGCCCCGCGTGCGGGGGACGCTGGCCAGCTTCGGCGGATCGGATCGCGGAGCTCTCGGAGGGTACGGTCTATCTCCACACGGACCAGTTCTTTCCGGGCTGGTCGGTCCTCGTGCTCCGCCGCCACGCGACCGAGCTCTTCGAGCTCGAGCGAGATGAGCGGGCGCGGCTCATCGAGGACGTCAACGACGTGGCCCTGGCGCTCAAGCAGGCGTTCGACGCGCGCAAGGTGAACTATGCGCTGTTCGGGAACCTCGTTCCCCACATCCACTGGCACCTGATCCCGCGGCTCGCCGACGACCCGGCCCCGCGCGAGTCGGTCTTCGCCGTCCCGCACGAGCCGGTCCAGCTGCGACCGGTCGATCGAACCGCCCGGATCGCCCGGATCCGGAGTCGCCTCCGTCGGTGAGGCCGAGACCCCTGCCGACCCGACGCCGGCGGGCCTGGCTCGCTGCCGGAGTCGCGGCTCTCACGCTCGGCGCGGGATGCGCCACGCCGCGTCCTCCGGCCGTCACCGAGCCCGCCGACGCCCTCCGGCCGGTCCGGCGCGAGCCGCCCCTTCGCGACGACGGCGATCCCGCGTCGCTTCGCGCGGCGGTCGAGCAGAGCCTCCGCTGGCTCGCGAGCCAGCCGGCCGACCGGGTGCTCGTCGCGGGGCCCCGTCGCGTGACGGTCGCCGAGCAGGCCCGGGCGCTCCAGGGCCTCGTGGAGTTCCTGGGGGAGTCACCCGCGCCCGATCGACTGGCGGCCTACGTTCGCGAGGCCTTCGAGATCCTGGAGAGCGTGGGCGGGACGGACGGCCGCGTGCTGGTGACCGGATACTACGAGCCGGTCGTCGAGGTCTCCCGCGAGCGGAGCCCCGAGTACGCGGTTCCCATCCTCGGACTCCCCGACGACCTGATCGAGGCGAGGCTCGATGCGTTCGATCCGCGCTATCGCGGAGAGCGTGTGTTCGGCCGGGTCGAGGGCCGGCGGCTGGTGCCGTACTGGCGGCGGGCGGAGATCGACGCGGGCCGGCTGGCCGGTCGTGGGCTCGAGCTCGCGTGGGCGCGCGACCCGGTCGACGTGTTCTTCATGGAGATCCAGGGGAGTGGAACACTCCGCTTCCCTGACGGACGGGAGCAGCGGGTCGGCTACGCGGGCGCCAACGGCCGGGCGTACCGGGCGATCGGCCGACTGCTGATCGACGAGGGTCACGTACCCCGCGAAGCGATGTCGATGCAGGCGATCCGCGCATGGCTGGCGGCCCACCCCGAGGAGCGCCAGCGCGTCCTGCAGCACAACGAGTCGTACGTCTTCTTTCGCCCGCTGGCCGGTCCGCCCGAGGGGAGCCTCGGGCGCCCCCTGACACCGGGACGCTCCGTTGCGACCGACACCCGGCTCTTCCCGCCCGGAGCCCTCGCCTTCCTCGACACCGAGCAGCCCGAACGCGCCCCCGATGGCTCGGTCCGCTGGATTCCACTTTCGCGCTTCGTCCTGAACCAGGACACGGGCGGGGCGATCCGGGGCGCCGGGCGAGTCGATTTCTTCTGGGGTCGCGGGGAGCGCGCCGCCTTCGCCGCGGGGCTCATGCGGCAGCCGGGGCACCTCTACTTCCTCGTGGCCCGACCGACGGCAGCCACGCCCCGCGCGTCAGCTCCGACAGATCCCCTGACCGCGTCCGGCCGCCCGGCGGCTGCCCGGGCGAGCTCGTTGCTCCTGCCGGCGACTCGTCGCTGCGTGAAGACGAACGCGTCGCGTCAGGCCGCTGAGCGCTTTGCCGGCGCGGACGGTGCCGGACGTCGATGCCGGATGACGGCGACTCTGACCCGGGTGACGCCGCCGTCCGGTGCACGAGGCGCTTCACGGCAGGTGACGATTCACGGCGCCGGCTGGCCGGAAGTGAGCATACGCCCGGCCACGCGAGACCCGAGGCCAGGCTGCAAACCAGCAACACCGCACGCGTTTTGATCGGCCAACGAGGCCCGTTCTCCAGGCATGCGCCTTGCACTCCAGCACCACGCCGCGCGTATCGCTGCAAACCGCGCGGTGAGTTCGAGCGTGTTTCGGGCGTCAGTGGCGGAACGAGGGCCGCATTCCCGAGCGGAGCCCACGGATTTAGCGAATCACGGAGGAGTGAGGTGACCGAAAGCCAAGTGGGCACTGCGGCCGGGCCGGTGACAGCCCGTCGACCTCTCGCGCTCGTCGCCGACGACGAAGCCGAGGTTCGCCAGCTGGTCAGCGACGCGCTCGTCGAAGCCGGCTTCGAGACGCTCTTGGCCCGCGATGGGCTGGAGCTCCTCGATCTGGCCACGCGGCACCATCCGGAGCTCATCGTCGCCGACGTGATGATGCCCAAGATGGACGGCTACACCGCGGTCGCCCGCCTCCGTGGGCAACCGACGACGGCCGGTATCCCGATCATCATGCTCACGGGCTGCCTCGACCCCGCATACAGAGAGCTCAGCGAGGGCATGGGTGCCGCCGCCCATCTGACCAAGCCCTTCTCTCCCGTCCTCCTCGGCGAGCTGGCCCAGGAAATGGTCCGGAGATCGCACGCGTGAGCAGCCCGCAGCGGCTAGGCGAGGTCCTGGTCCAGCGCGGGCTCGTCACGCGCGAGCAGCTGGACGAGGCCCTGGCGCGCCAGCGGGTGAGCGGCCGACGGGTCGGCGAGCTCCTGCTCGCAATGGGAGCGATCACCCAGGAGCAGCTCAGCTGGGCGCTGTCCGAAGCGCTCCACATCCCGTTCGTCGAGCTGTCCGACGAGGTCATCGACCTGGAGGTCGCCCGGTCATTGCCCGAGGCGCTCTTGCGGCGTCACGAGGCCGTACCGGTTCTGTGCGTGGGCGGGGAGCTCACGGTGCTCCTGGCCGATCCCACGAACCGTCAGGCCGCCGTCGAGCTGGAAGCGCTCAGCGGCTCCCGCGTGACCGTCGCCCTGGCCGCCCGCGAAGCGGTGCTGCACTTCATCGACCGGGCGTTTCCGGCGTCCACCGGCCCGGCCGGGCCGGGGACGGGAGGCGGCAACGGGCATGGGGCGCTCGTGGACCTCACCGGCGTGAGCCAGGTCTTCGCGCTCCTGCTCGATGCGGTCCGTGGCCACGCGAGTGAGCTCTACCTCGACCCGGCCCCTAACGGAGTCCTCGTCCGGGTCCGCATCGACGGCCGGCTGCTCGATCGCGCGTGGTTCGGCCGCGAGCTGCTGGCGCCGATCACGTTCCGGCTCCGCCTGCTGGCAGGGGTCCGCAGCGAGAACGGCTCGCGGGAGGCCCGCGTCCGGACCCGTCTGGACGGACGCGAGACGGAGCTCGAGTTCCACTTCCTCCCGACGCTGTCCGGCGAGGCCGTCGCCATCCGGTTCAGCCCGGTGAGCACCGAGGCGCCGACGCTCGAAACGCTCGGCGCGTCGGCCGAGGCCCGCCGGCTCCTCGAGGCGCTCACGGCGGGCCGAGGCTCCGAGGACGGCCCGGGAGGGCTCGTGGTGGTGGCCGGCCCGGACGCTCGGGCCCGGGCAGCCGTGCTCTACGCCTTGGCCCGGGCGGCCGCCACGGCCGGCCGACGGGTGATGACGCTCGAGCGCCACGTGTCGTTCGTGGTGCCGGGGTTCCTGCAAGTCGGGCTGCCGACCGCCTTCGAGGCGGAGGCCGCGGGAGCCCTCGCCCAGCCGGCCGACGTGATCGCCGTCGAGGATGTCGCCACCCCGGTCCTGGCGGCCGCCGTGCTGGCCAGCGCCGAGCAGGGGGCCCTGGTCCTGGCGGGCGTCGCCCTCGGCTCCGCGCGCAGTGCGCTCGCGTACCTGGCGGCCCTCGACCTCCGCGGCCCGCTGCTGGCGATCACCCGAGCCGTCGTCGACGTGCAAGGGGGGGCCGACGCCCTGAAGATCGATGCCGTGCCCCTCACCCCGGCGTCCCGCCGGGATCTCGTCGAGCGGAAGGACCCATGGACGTCTCCGATCTCTTGATCCAAACGAAGGAGCGCGGGGGCTCGGACCTGCACCTGTCCGCCGGGTCTCCACCGCTGATGCGGCTCCACGGCGAGCTGACGACCATCGAGGATGCCCCGCTCACCCGGGACGGCGTCCACCGGATGGTCTACGAGATCCTGAACGACGACCAGCGTCGGCTCTTCGAGGAGCACCGCGATCTCGACTTCGCCATCGAGCTCGGCGAGGTGGCCCGGTTCCGCGTCAACGTGTTCAACCAGCGGAACGGCGAGGGGGCCGTCTTTCGCGTCGTCCCGACGCACATCCGGTCGTTCCAGGAGCTGGGGCTGCCGGAAGTCGTCCAGACGCTGGCGCTGCGGGAGAACGGGCTGGTGCTGGTGACCGGCCCGACCGGATCCGGGAAATCGACGACGCTGGCCGCGATGATCGACCTCGTGAACGCGAGCCAGAAGAAGCACATCATCACGCTCGAGGATCCCATCGAGTTCGTGCATCGCTCCAAGAAGTGTCTCGTCAACCAGCGGGAGATCGGCTCTCACACCAAGTCGTTCGCGGCCGCGTTGCGGGCGGCCTTGCGGGAAGACCCCGATGTCATCCTGGTCGGGGAGCTGCGCGACCTCGAGACGATCAGTCTCGCGCTGACGGCCGCCGAGACGGGGCATCTCGTCTTCGGCACGCTCCACACGAAGAGCGCGCCCAAGACGATCGACCGCATCATCGACGCCTTCCCGCCGGCTCAGCAGCAGCAGATCCGGGTGCAGCTGGCGGAAGCCCTCCAGGGCGTGATCTCGCAGATCCTGCTTCCCACGAGGGACCGGAAGGGCCGGGTGGCGGCGCTCGAGATCATGGTGGCGACCGTCGCGATTCGCAACCTCATCCGGGAAGGGAAGACGCATCAGATGCCCTCGTCGATCCAGACCGGGACGCAGGCCGGCATGCAGAGTCTCGAGCAGGCGCTCCGGAACCTCGTGATGCAGGGGCGGGTCGACCGGGCCCACGCCGAGGCGTTCATCCAGTCCTCCTCGTCGGGCTCGACCGCGCTCGCCCCGCCCCCGAACCCGGCGCCGGGTCGGAGGGACGCATGACGACGCTCGATGTGGTCCTGAGCGAGGCGGTCGGCGTCGGCGCGTCCGACGTCTATTTCTTGGAGGGCGTCCCGCCCACCGTCAAAGTCGACGGCCTGACCGCGCCTGTGCCGGGAGTCGAGGCGCTCGACGCTCCGGCGATGCGCGACATCCTCGAGCGCCTCTTGCCCGAGCGCGAGCGGGCGACCTTCGCGCGGACCGGTGAGGCGAACCTCTCGTTCGCGCACCCGACCCTCGGCAGGTTCCGGGTCAACTGCTACCGGGCGATGGGTGTCTCGGGCGCCGTGCTCCGCCGCGTGAAGACCGAGGTCCCGACTCTGCAGGAGCTCGAGCTCCCCGTGGTCCTGGGCGACCTGGCCGTGGAGCGCCAGGGCCTGGTCCTGGTCGTCGGGGCGACGGGGGCCGGCAAGTCCACCACTGTTGCGGCCATGCTCCACCACCGCATCACGCACTCCCGTGGGCACGTGGTCACGATCGAGGACCCCGTCGAGTTCCTCCACGCGCCGGACCAGAGCCTGGTGTCCCAGCGCGAGGTGGGCATCGACACCGAGTCGTACCTCATCGGCTTGCGCAACGCCCTGCGACAGGCGCCCGACGTCATCTTCGTCGGCGAGCTCCGCGACTCCGAGACGGTCGCGGTGGCGCTCCACTCCGCCGAGACGGGTCACCTGGTCCTGTCGACCCTCCATGCGACGAACGCGACCACCGCCGTCGAGCGCGTGCTGCACTTCTTCCCACCCGAGGTGCGGACGTCGATCCTGCTCCAGCTGTCGCTCACGCTCCGCGCCGTGGTGGCGCAGCGGCTGGTCCCCCGCGCGGAGGGCAAGGGCCGGGCGGCGGCGCTGGAAGTCATGCTCGCGACGCCCCGGATCCAGGCCCTGATCCGCCGGGGCGAGCTCGAAGCCATCCGGCAAGCGATCGAGGAAGGCACGAACGAGGGCCTCCAGACCTTCGACCAGGCGCTCTTCGACCTCTTCCGGCGGAAGTCCGTCGGCCAGGACGACGCCGTGCGCTTCGCCGACAGCCCGAACAACCTGCGGCTTCGCATGAAGGGCATCCGGTAGGGCGCACCGCGCCGCCCTCGAGGGAGGAAGCTCATGGCACGCATCCGCAACGCCCGGCTCGTGATCGGACTGGGTCTCGCCGTCGTCGCGTCGATGGCCGGCTGTTCGTCGCTCGACTCCGGCCAGTCGGCCGGCGCCGCGCTCCCCGGAGCCGTCTACGCCGCCGGCCAGATCCCTCTCTATCCGTCCGCCACGTTCGAGAGCGCCATGGGGGGCACGACCTACGGAAGCGTCGGCGGGCCCGCGGTGAACGAGAGCCTCTCGTGGTTCTTCGCGGTCGCCGACCCGCCGGAAAAGGTTCTGGCCTTCTACGAGGCGAAGCTCGCCGGCGCCCGGCGAGACGTCAACGCCGATGACGAACCCACGCTCACGCTGGTCCCGGCCGGGGCCGACGACGGTGAGTACCTCAGGGTCACGGTGGGCCCGGGGCGGCTCCAGATCACCGAGGTCGTCCGGGCCGGAAAGCGGAAGGACGGCTAGCGGCCGCGTCGCCCCGGCGTCAGGGGCGGCCGAGGGCCTGGCGCAGGACGGGCAGGAGCCGCTCGGCCAGCATCGCCTGGCCCTCCGCGTCGGGGTGAAGCCCGTCGTACGTGTGCTGGGGCACCACGCCCTGGAGGAAATCCTCGACCAGCATCGCGTCCTCGGCCCGGGCGATCTTGCGGAGATCCTGCCGGTTGCCATCGCCGGCCACGTGGGGGAGGGCCGTGTGCAGCAACACCACCACGGCCCCCTGGGCGCGGATGCGCTGCGTGATCGCCCGGAGGTTCGCGACCGTGTCTTCCCGCGGCGCCTGACGGAACGCGTCGTTCACTCCGAGCTCGACCACGACGACCTGCGGCCGGTGCGCGAGGACGTCGCGCTCGATCCGCCGGAGCCCCCCTTCGGTCGTGTCGCCGGAGATGCCGGCGTTGATGGCGCGCACGCCCAGCGCCTGGCCGAGACGGTGAGGGAACGCGGCCTCCTGGGCGAGTCGGTGGCCGTGCGTGATGCTGTCGCCGAGGAAGACGACGGTCGTCCCGGCGGCCTCCCGAGGCCGGGAGCCGACGCGGCGGCTGTGGCCACAGCGCCCAAGCCGTCGCCGAGCAGGAGGATCGCCGGCGGCCAGGAGCGCGAGCGTGCGTCGCGAGCCCACCATGCGATCTTGCGGCGAACGGGACACTTGCGGCAAGCGGGGTCGAGGCGTCCATCTGCGTCTGCTACGATTGCCTCATGGGTGATGTGGATCCGCGCCGTCAGCCGCGTCTCGACCCGCCCATCGGGGATCGACCCAGCTCTGCGTCTCTCGCCGGAGCTTCCTCCGCACGGGCTTGGCGGCAACGCTCGCGGGGGCCTTCGGCCGGCCGCGGGCGGCCGCCGCCGCGGTCGAGACCCGCCGCGGAGCCTTCACGGCGCGGGCGGCGCTCCTCTACGGCGCCTTCCGCTTCGAGGAGAGCGGGATCATCGAGGAGACGGTCGACCGGGTCGCCGGGCGCTACGACGTGCGGATCACCGGCCGCGGCCACGAGATGACGACCGAGATCGAGGCGACCGGCACCTTCCACGACGGGCGCTGGGCTCCCTCTCCGCTTCGCGGACCGCTTCGTGGTCTACGGGCGCGAGTCGCGCCTCGAGATCGTCTACGACTACGGCCGCCGCGTGATCCAGTACCGCGGCCGGAGCGAGACCTTCCTGCTGCGGCGCATCCGGCTCACGGACGACGCCGTTCCGATCCCCGCGGGGGTGCACGTCGACGACGTGGTGAGCGCGACCCTGAACTACTCCGAGGGCCGGTGGCGGCCGGAGCCCGATGGCAGCCTCACCACGCAGGTCGTGCGGCGCCAGCGGAACCGGGGCGAGGCTCCGGACGACACGCAGCAGCGCTACCGGGCCGAGCTCGTGCCGTTCACGCTGCGGATCGGGACGGACACGAGCGGCCGTGCGACCGCGGCGCTGGATCTCACGCGATTCTCGTCGTGGGCGCGGGAGGACGAGCCGGCGCGGATCATCTTCGGCCCCCACCGGCGCCCCGAGACGATCGACGCGTCGCTGATCCTGGGGACCAGCCTGGCAATCCGGATCGAGCCGGCCCTGGCCGCCGCCTCGTGAGCGGGCGGCCCGGCGCTACGCTGCCGGGGCGACGGGCAGCCGGATCGTGAACGTGGTGCCGACCCCCATGTCGGAGTCGACGTCGATCGTCCCGCCGTAGCTCGAGACGATCCCGGAGACGATCGAGAGCCCCAGCCCCGTGCCGCTGTCCTTGGTCGTGAAGAAGGGCTCGAAGATCCGCCGCCGCACCTCCGGGGGAATGCCGCCACCGGTATCGGCGATCGCCAGCGCCACCCAGTCGCCCTCGCGGCGCGTCTCGAGCGTGATCGAGCCGCCCTTCGGCATGGCGTCCACCGCGTTCAGCACGAGGTTGATCAACGCCTCCCGCAGCTCGGCCGCCCGGGCCTGGATCCCCGGCACCGGCTGAAGCGCTTGACGGACCACGACCGGCGTGCCCTTGAGGTCGCTCTGGGACCAGCGGGGCCGCACGATCTCGATCGCCTGGCGCACGACGTCGCGGAGGTCGACATGCTCCAGCCGACGGTCGACGTCCCGCCGCGCGAAGCGCCGGATGCGGCCCACCGTCTCGACGCCGTCGCGCACCGCCTGCTCGATCGTCGACAGGCCGCGGTGGAGGCGCTCGGGTGAGGGCTCGTGGGCGATCAGCTGCGTGTGACCGAGGATGGCCTGGAGGAGGTTGGTGAAATCGTGGGCCATGCCCATGGCCAGCTGGCCGAGGGCGGACAGCTTCTCGGACCGCGCCATCTGCTCTTCCCACCGTCGCTGCTCGGTGACGTCGCGCACGATCAGGAGGAGCCCGGTCTCGTCGCGCCCGCCCCACGGGATGGGCGAACAGGTCGCGGTGAGGTCCTGCGTGGCTCGGTCGCCCTCCTGGAGGCGCAGCACGACGGTCCGGCTCCCCCGCGGCGCCGTCAGCACCGGCTCGAGCTGAACCATCGCGGCCGGCGGCATCGCGTCACCCAGGAGCTTGCCCCGCGCTTCGTCGGCCGCTCGGCCGAACATCCGCTCGGCGGCGGGATTCCAGGTGACGACCCGCCCCGCCGGGTCGACCGCCACGATCGCCTCGGTCGCCGACTGGATGAGGTTCTCCAGGAAGGCCTTGGCCTCCGAGAGCTCGCGGTGGAGGTTGGCGTTGCGCACGACGAGCGCGACCGACTCCGAGAACATGCGCAGCAGGTCGCGCTCGCTGGGATCGAGCTCGCGGCTGGTTTCGACGACGAGAGCGCCCAGCCGGCGGCCCTGCGCCACCAGCGGGAACACGGCCCGCCCGCCCACCTCCGCCCCCAGAGGCTCGACCGGATCGAGGAGCACCTGCACGCGCTCGTAGCCCGCGCCTTGCTGGAGATGCTCGGTGATCGCGGCGAGCGTCCGATCGAGCGAGGGGTCCACCAGCACGGCCGTGGAGATTTGTCGCAGGATCTCGCCCTGGACGGCCCGCAGTGACTGCTCGACCGCCTGCCGGGCGCTTGCCGTCAGGAGTGCCGCCGTCCGCACCGCCGTCACCATCAAGTCCGTCACCGGCCGGAGGGCCGTCAGGTCCAGGGTCGGGAGGCCGGGCGCTCGCCGATGGTAGAGGGCGACGTGAGCCGAGACGCGGGGCAGCCCCTCGTCGACGACCGGCACGACGATCACGGCTTCGAAGCCGAGGGCGTAAAGCTCCGTCGGCCAGGGGAGGAGCCGGGCCAGCCCGGGTCGGGCCTCGACGGTCTCCCGCAGCGTCGGCAGCGTCGGCCGCCAGGCGGCCACGACCGCGTCCCCGACCTCCTCGGACAGATCCGAGTGCACGACCGTACCGGGCTCGGCGCCCAGGAAGGACGCCGCGGCGGCGCCCGTCATGCGCTGAGCTTCGTGCAGGATGGCGCGCAGGAGTCCTGCGAGATCACTGCTGCTCTGGACCGGATCGCGCCGGTGCGCGAGGTCGCGCATCTTGCCGATCAGCGGCGCCAGCGCGCCTCCCGGCGCGTCGGCGCGCTGCCGTCGCCGGGCCAGCGCCCGCTCGGCCGCTTCCTGGAGCTCGCGCGGCGCGAACGGCTTCACCAGGTAGTCCATGGCGCCGAAGCGCATGGCCCGCTGGACGGTGTCGAGGGATGCGTAGGCCGTGATCATCACGACCTCCACCGCCGGGTCCACCGTCTTGACGCGCTCGAGAAGCTGGACGCCGTCCATCCGCGGCATCTTCACGTCCATGAAGATCACGTCCGGACGGAGGCCCGGCAGGACCGCCAGCACCTCCTCGCCGCTGCCGGCGGTGAAGACCTGGTAGCGCGGCTTGAGGATCATGCGAATGGCCTCGCGCGGGCCTTCCTCGTCGTCGACCACCAGTACGCGCGGGTCGGTCATGCCGGCCTCCGTGTGGGGTCGGACTGTGACGTCCGGACAGCTGGGCACCGCATGTGCGAACCGGGCAATCGTCTGGAAGTCAAAGTCTGCCCTCCCTCAACTGGTTCGCGGCAGCGTCAGGACGAAGCGGATCTCGCCCTCCTGGCCGCCCAGCGTCAGGGCTCCGCCGTGGGCCTCGACGATCTTCTGGCTGACTCCCGGCCCGACGTCGAGGAGCTTGTCCGAGGCGATCGCGAGCGGGCTGAACAGGTGCTCCCGCTCGAGCGCCGAGATCTCGGCCGGCCGCCCGGTGAGCGTCAGGCGGACCCGGCTCGGATCGTCGGGGGACGCCTGGAGGTGGATGGCCACGCGCCCCTCGGGTGGGACGCGGTGGGCCAGGAAGCGGACGAGGTAGCCGATCGCCTTGGTCAGCTGGTCCCGATCCACCTTGACGACCAGGTCCCCCTCCGGGGCGTAGAGGATCGCGGTCAGCTGCTCGGCGCGCTCCGGGAGCTGGAGCAGGAACAGCGCGGACTCCCGGGGCCCCCGCGAGCGCTCCAGGCGGACGGAAAGCTCCGCGAGCGCGTCGTGAAGGAGCTGCCGGAGGTCGCAGAAGTCCGCCTTGTAGTCGCGGTCGCCGGCCAGCGTGATGAGCTTGTCGACCAGGGAGATCAGGCGCTGCGTGTCCTTGCCGACGACCGAGAGGAACGTTTCCCGGAACTCCGGATCCTCGTAGCGCTGGGGCAGGAGCTCGAGGAAGGTGTAGATCGACACGAGAGGGTTCTTGATCTCGTCGGTGAGGCGGAGCAGCACCCGGTTGAGCAGATCGAGCGTCTGGCTGGTCTGACGCTCCCGGTGCAGCTGGCGCCGCGGCATCGGGTCGTCGAAGATCATGACGGCGCCGCTCGGAGCGCCCGCGGCGTCGAGGATCCGTGAGGTGCTGACCTCCAGCACGGCCTGATGGCGAGGCAGCGGCACCTCGACCAGCCGGAGCTCACGTCCGCCCCGCATCGTCTCGTGGAGGAGGTCCCCGAGTGGCGAGGGCAGACCCCGCAGGTCCTGGCCGAGGACGTCACCGAGCGAGAGCCCGAGGATCTGCTCGGCCCGTCGGTTGAACCGTGTCACGCGGCCGGTGGTGTCGATGGTGATGGCTCCGCTCTGGAGGTGGGCCAGCACCTGCTCGATGAAGCCGTGCTGCGACCGGACGGTGTTGAAGAGCGTGATGTCCTCGACGGCCATGGCGACCTGGCTGGCCAGCGTGAACAGCCGCTCCAGATCCTCGGCCCCGTATGGCTGGCCGGTGACCCGCGGTCCCAGGACCAGGATCCCGACCAGCTTCGCCTGGACCCACAGCGGCACGGCGACCTCGCCGCCCAGGAGAGTCAGCTCCCGGGCCGCCTCCAGCCATTCCGGCTCGCGCTCGAGCTCGCCGCGCAGCGCCAGTCGGACGTGCTGACGGAACCACGCGGCGAGCCCTTCGCCGCTCTCCAGGCGGACGCGCTCCGCCAGGCCGGGGTCGAGCCCGCGGAAGCCGCGCGGCCGGTAGCGATGCTCGTCGTCGACGAGCAGGAGGGCCACTCGCCCCGGCCGCACGAGCTCGGCGATCGCGTCCAGGAAGAACTCGACGACCCGCTCGATGTCGAAGTGGGCCGACAGGAGCTTCCCGAGCTCCTTGAGCACCGTCCCGAGCGCCGCCGGACTGCCGTAGCCGTTCGCGGGAGGCGGCGGGGGGGCCGACTCGCGCCGCGTCCGGTCCCGGCGGAGCGAGGCGATCTCCATCTCGAGCCGCTGCACGCGCAGACCCTGGTCGATCGCGAGACGCAGTGCGGCGTCCGGCAGCTCTCGGGGAAGCAGGAGGTCGCACCGGTCCGCTCCGGCGGGAACCGGCTCGTCGCCGGTCAGAAGCGCGACCAGGAACGGCCGTGATGCGGCGCCGGCGGCGGCCGCCAGCTCCTCGGCATCGACGCGGGCCGATCCGAAGTCGACCAGCAGGATCTCCGTCGGGCCGGCGACGCCCGGCTGGAGGGCCTGCCCGAGCGACGTGCCCGCCCCGACGTCGAGGTTCCCGTTCAGCATCCGGCGGAGCCGGGCCGTCAGACCGGGGTCTCGCGAGAGGACGCGGACGGTCCTCATCGGGCGACCTCGGGCCGGATGGTCTCCGTACCCGCCCCGACGAGCGTGGGGAACTGGACCACGAAGGTCGTGCCGATCCCGGCCGGTCCCGGCTCGGCCCACAGCGCGGCGCGATGCGCGTCGGCGATCGACCGGCAGATCGCCAGCCCGAGCCCGGTGCCGCTGGACTTGGTCGTGAAGAACGGCTCGAACACGCGCGCGAGGTCCTCGCGGGGGATGCCGGGTCCGGTGTCGGTGACCCGCACCGTGAGGATGCCGCGGTCCGGCCGTTCACGGTCGGCCCGGACCGTCACCGTGAGCGTGCCGCCGGCGGTCATGGCCTCCAGGCCGTTCAGGAACAGGTTCAGGAAGAGCTGCTTGAGCTGGTCGGGCTCGCCGAGGACGGGCGGCAGGTCGTGCTCGATCTCGACGATGGAGCGCACTCGCCGCCGGTCGGCCTCTCCCCGGAGCAGGTCGAGCGTCTCGGCGAGCGGCACCTGGAGATCGATCGGACGCAGCGGGAACGCCGTCGGCACGGCGAGCGCGCGCAGGCGGCCCAGGAGCTGCTCGATGCGGTGTATCTCCTTCACGGCCACCTTGGCGAACGTCGAGCGAAACTCCTGGTCGTCGGCCCGCTCGGGCAGGAGCTCCGCGAACGTCTTGATGGCGACCAGCGGGTTCCGGATCTCGTGGGCGATGCCGGTCGCCATGGCGCCGAGCGCCGAGAGCCGATCGGCGCGGCGCTTGTCCTCCTCGAGCGCCTTCAGGCGCGAGTGATCGTTCAGCACGGCGATCGCCCCGCTGACCTCGCCCTTGTGGTCGTGGAGCGCCGAGGTGTGGACGATCAGCGGCAGCACCCGACCCTCGGGGTGGCTGATGGTCACCTCCGTCTCCGCTTCCACCTGATCGATCAGGCTCGACCGGAGCACGCCCCGGATCGCCGGGTCGAGCACGTCGAGCGGCCGGCCCAGGACGCGCGCCGCCTCGATCCCGAGGATGCGCTCCGCTGCCGGATTGAGGGTCGTCACGACGCCGTCGTCGCGCGCGGCGATGACGCCCGAGTCCATGCGGCCGAGCAGCCGCTCGTTGTACTCCTTGATCGACACGATCTCGTGGTAGAGCTGGGCGTTCTTGAGCCCGATGGCAAGCTCGCTGGCCAGGGTCTCCAGGAGGTCGAGCTCGTCGGCGAAGAACGAGTCGCCGGAGAGCTTGGGGCCGGCCAGGATGACGGCCATCAGCCGCCCGTCGCGCACGGGCACCGCCACCTCCGCGCCCCACGCCCGCAGGCTCTGCAGGACGGCGCTCGCATCGACCGCGCCCGGCCGCGTTCCGACGTGGTCTCGCACGAGCGCGGCCGTGCCGTCGGACAGCTCCTGGATGAGCGGGCTGGACGCGGCGACCGGCTCCGTCGGCCGGGTGGCGGCGAGGTCGACGCGCCGGTTCACCAGCGGAGCGAAGGCGTCCCGGTCGCGGATCCGCACGAGGATGGTGAGGTTCTCGGGGTGGAGGGCCCGTTCGATCAGATCGGCCATGGCGGTCGCCACTCGGCCCGGATCGGCGAAGGTGCCCATCGCCCGGCTTCCCTCGCGGACGAGCGCCCGCGCATCGTAGGCGGGCCGGTACAGATACCGGTCGGCGAGCCGGCGCATCCGGGGCGCGAGCAGGAGGAACAAGGCGGAGGCCGCCAGGCCCAGCAGGACGGCGCCGAGGGGCGTCAGCGTCAGGTCGCTGTCGGGCAGGAGCGTGTCGACCAGGACGCCGCCGCCGACCAGTAGAGCCGCCGTCAGGCAGAAGCCCGCCGCATACGCCGCCGACCGGCTGATGACGACCCGCACGTCCATGAGCCGGTGGCGGACGATGGAGTGCGCGGTGAAGCCGAGCCACAGCAACGTGAAGTAGGGCCCGTACACGCCGAGCCGCGACGATCCCGTGACCAGCGGCACGACGATGCCGAGCGTGAGCGCTCCGAGAGCCGTGAGGGCGGCGCCGAGGAAGACGTAGTGGAGCTGCGCGCGCGCGAAGCCCGTCGCGTGGCGGAGCTTGCCCGCCAGGTGCGCGAGCGCCCAGGTGCAGCAGACGGCCATGTAGGCCCCCAGGATCGGGAAGGCGGGCCCGTAGACCGGCTGGAGATAGCCGGCCCGCTCGAGCCGGACGCCGGCCACGATCCAGGGCGAGAAGGAGAGGCCCGACATGAACAGGCCCAGGAAGCTCACCACCGGCGTGAGGAGGGGCCGCCGCCCCGCCGGCCGCGGGAAGACGACCGCGAAGTGGGCGAACGTGACGGGGATGAGCGCCGCGGTGGCCCACAGAACCCGAACCACCGCCAGGACGACCACCGGATCGTCCAGGCTCCGCCGGACGCCCACGAGCGTTCCCCACACCGCCAGCGTCGTCGCGAACGCGGCGAACCACCGATTGACCGAGCGCCGGGGGTTACGCAGCCAGACGACGACCCCCAGCGCGATCTCGATCAAGGCGACCAGGAACACCCCGACGATGGGCGTCATGGCAGCGTCACGGCCGCGGCCCGCTCACGCGGCGTCCGCCCGGCCGAGGACGACCGCCGAATGGGTCGGCCCGATCGCGCGCGAGGTCACCATGACGCGATTCACCCGCGCCGGGCGGCCGCGGCCGGCGACGTAGTCGAGATCGCACCCGGGGGCGGGAATGTCGTGGTTCATGGTCGGCGGGACGAACTGCTCCGCCAGCGAGAAGCAGGCGGCGACGACCTGCAGCGCCCCGCCCGCCGCAAAGGGCTGACCGATCATCGCCTTGATCGAGGTGACCGGGATGCTGTAGGCGTGGCGCCCCAGGACGGCCCGGTATGCCGCGCTCTCCGCCTGGTCGTGCTTCGGGACGCCGCCGCCGTGGGCGTTGATGTGGTCGAGGTCGCCGGGATCCAGGCGGGCTTCGTCGAGCGCGCCTCGCATCGCCGCCTGCAGCGACGCCCCCGAGGGGTCCACCGTGCGGAGGTCGAGGCCGTCGGTGCCGCTGCCGTAGCCCAGCACCTCGGCGTAGACGTGCGCCTGTCGCGCTCGCGCGTGATCCAGATCCTCCAGCACGTACATCCCGGCGCCCTCGCCCAGGACGGAGCCGTCGCTCAGCGCGTCGTAGGGGCGGAGCGCCTGCGCGGGCGGCCCGCTCCACCGGGACAGCCAGCCGAGCTTGCCCCAGGCCGAGTGAACGGAGGTCGCCAGCGGCGCGTCCGCCGCGCCGGCCAGGGCGCCGCCGATGCGCCCGGCCCCGATCTGCGCGCACGCCCACTGGATCGCATCCACCCCGGAGGCGCAGCCGGAGCCGAGCGTCATCGTTTGCCCGCGTAGGCCGAGATCCACCGCCGCGTAGTTCGTCAGGGCGTGCCCGATGCTCTCCACGACCATGGACGCGTCGCGGCGGCGCATCGGCCGGCCGTGCATCCGCTCGAGCACCTCCTGGAACTCGGCCACCGCGCTGGCGCCACTCGCGACGCAGACCGCGAACCCGCGGGCCGCCCGAACGCCCGGCAGACCGGCGTCGTCGTACGCCATGCGCGCGGCGGCCATGCCGAACTGCGCGAACCGTCCGGCGGGCGTGAGGCGCTCGCCGGCGGGCTCGAAGCCCTTGACCTCGGCCGCGACCTGGCAGGGAAACGGCGCCGCGTCGAAGCGCGTGATGGCGCCCACGCCGAGCGCGCCCTCGCGCAGTCCCTGCCAGAACGCCTTGACGCCGATCCCGATCGGCGTGACCGCTCCGAGGCCCGTGATCGCGACGCGACGCCTCACCCCGGCGCCTCCCGCGTGCGGCTCTCGACCAGTGCCAGCATGTCCGCCACGGTCTTGAGCTTGGTGAGCTCTTCCTCCGGGACCTCGATGTCGAACTTCCGCTCGACCGCGATGGCGAGCTCGACGGCGTCGAGGGAGTCGAGGCCCAGGTCCTCCACCAGCCGGGCTTCCGGTACGATCTGCTCCGCGGTCAGCCCCAGGCGGGCGGCCATGATCTCCCGGAGCGCGTCCTGCGACCTCTTGCGTCGCCACTCATGCCTCCCCGCGGCCCAGGACCAGGATCGCGTTGGTCCCGCCGAAAGCGAACGAGTTGGACATCGCCGTCCTGATCGCGACCGGCCGCGCCTGGTTCGGCACGTAGTCCAGGTCGCAGGCGGGATCAGGCGTCGTGTAGTTGATCGTCGGGGGCAGGACGCCGCGCTCGAGGGCGAGGGTGGTCGCGATCGCCTCGACGGCCCCGGCTGCCCCGACGAGGTGGCCCGTCATCGACTTGATGGAGCTGACCGCCAGGCGCCGCGCGTGGCTGCCGAACACCGCCTTGATGGCGTCCGTCTCGTGCTGGTCGTTCAGAGCGGTGGACGTTCCGTGCGCGTTGATGTACTCCACGGCCTCCGGGGCGAGCCGGGCGTCGGCCAGGGCGAGTCGCATGGCCCGGGCCGGCCCTTCCGACGACGAGGCGGTCGGGTGGTGCGCGTCGGCCGAGATCCCGTAGCCCAGCACCTCGGCGTGGACGCGGGCGCCCCGTGCCCGCGCGGACTCGAGGACCTCCAGGACGAGGACCCCCGCACCTTCCGCCAGGACGAAGCCGTCGCGGTCCTTGTCGAACGGCCGGCTGGCAAGGGCCGGGGCGTCATTCCGGGTGGAGAGCGCCCGGATCGCGGAGAAGCCGGCGATGACCAGCGGATGGATCAGCGAATCGGTCCCCCCGGCCAGCATGACGTCGGCGTCGCCCCGCTGGATCGTCCGGAAGGCGTCCCCGAGCGCCTGGGTGCTGGCCGCGCAGGCGGTCGTGGGGCTGAAGAGCGGCCCGCGGGCTCCGGTGCGCATCGACACCCATCCGGCGGCCATGTTCGGCAGGCTCCCCGGCAGCGCGTACGCGCTCACTCCCGCCATGCCCTCGCGGCGGAGAGTCTCCCAGGAGGACAGGAGGAGAGGGATCCCACCCATGCCGGTGCCGATCGAGACGCCCACCCGGTCGTTCTGGCCGTCGATCTTCACTCCGGAGTCCGACAGGGCGGCCTGGGCACAGATCAGCGCGTAGTGGATGAACACATCGGTCCGAACGATGTCTCGACGGGGTAGGTAAGCGCTTGCGTCGAAGTCAGGTATCTCTCCAGCGATCTGGCTCGGATACGGGGAGGGATCGAACCGCGTGATGCGCCGGACACCGCTCCGTCCATGGACGAGGCCGTCCCAGAAGGCCTCGATGCCTACCCCAAGGGGTGAGACGACACCCATACCGGTGACGACTACACGTCGCAAGGCGCCTCCTGGAGCGGGCTCAGAGTCCGTGAAAGGCCGACGTGACGGTAAGTTACACCCGGTATCTCGCGTCAGCCGGCAAAGAAAATCAGCCTACGAGATCGTGTGGGAGCCGAGCGGGGACCCCCAAGGTTACGGGTAGTCGTCACCTGTCGGTCCCGTGCTCGGGAGCGTGATCAGGATCCCCGGCGCGGCCGAGGACTTCCGCCAGGAGCTCGCGGTGCTCGGGGCAGCCGATGACGCTCACGTCCGGTCTCGCCGCCGCACCCTCGACCCAGGTGCGGAGGACGCGTCGCCGGTGCCGTGCGGCCGAGGCGGCGTCCGGGGAGAGCTCGCCCGCGTCGAGGGCCTCCCCGACGGCGGCCACCGTCGCGTCTCGCGCCGCCGCGTCCCGGCAGACGAGGGCGAGATCGCCGCCCGCCTGAAGGAACTTGACGGCCGCACCGTCCACGCCCCACCGGTCCCGGACCGCCGCCATCTCCAGATCGTCGCTCAGGACCAGCCCTCCGAACCCCAGCTCGACCGCGCAGGAGCCCGCCGACGACGCTCGCCGACAGGGACGCAGGCCAGTCCGGATCGAGCGCCGGGTACCGGACGTGAGCCACCAGCACCGCCGGGCATCCGGCGTCGAGCGCCTGGCGGAAGGGCGCCAGCTCGGTCCGCTCGAGCTCGGTGCGCGGCGCATCCACCTCCGGCAGGATCAGGTGAGAGTCGAGGGGAGTTCGCCCGTGTCCGGGGAAGTGCTTGGCGACCGGCACGAGGCCTTCCGCGAGGGCCGCACGGACGAAGGCGACCCCGCATGCGGCGACCGCCTCGGGGTCCTGTCCCGTACGCCCGGTCACCGATCGCGACGCTCTCCCGATCGGTCAGACAGTCCAGCACCGGCGTCAGCCCCGAGTCGAACCCCGCGGCGCGGAGCTCGCGCGCCATCGCCCGGGCGACCGCGGCCGCGAGCCCCGGGTCACCCGTCGCGCCCGATCGTGGCCGCCGGAGGGAAGTGGGTGAAGGGGAGCGGGAGACGGTGGACGCGGCCCCCCTCGTGGTCCACGAGGACCAGCACGTCCGGACCCAGCCGGCGGGCGGCGGCGGTCAGGGCGAGGACCGTGTCGAGATCGGGGCAGTTCCGGCGGAAGAGCACGACTCCGCCGAGGCCGGACTCGGCGGCGAGGGCCGCCACCGCCTCCGGCAGCGCCGTGCCGTCGAAGCCGACGGCGAGCAGCTCGCCCGCGCCCGAGCTCACCGGACGGCAGGCCGGGCGGAGTGCGCCGGAATCCAGGAGGCCACCAGCGGCACGAGGACAGAGGCCCGGCAAGGACGCGAAGAACGTGATCGCGAAATACGTCCCGTAGCCCCAGTGCTCGGCGCCGATCCCGCTCACCGCGCCGGCGAGCCGGCCGGTGAGCGAGAAGAGGGACGACAGGAACGCGTACTGGAGCGTGGCGCGCTCGGGATCGCACACGGCCAGGAAGAAGCCGAGGAACGCGGCCGTGCCCAGCCCGCCCGCGAACGAGTCGATCATCGAGGCGGCATAGAGGGCGGGACGCGGGAGGCTCCACAAGGCGACGGCCGCGTAGGCCAGGTTCGAGATCGCCTGCGGGAGCCCGAGCGCCCACAGCGCGGTGAAGGTGCCGTAGCGCTGCATGAAGGCGCCGCCGGCGAGGGCGCCGGCGATCGAGAGCACGATGCCGAGCGCCGTCGGGACCAGTCCGATCTCGAGCAGCGAGGCCCCGCGGTCCACCCAGAAGGGCTTGACCATCGGCCCGATCGCGAACTCCCCCAGCTTGTAGGTGAGCACGAAGGCGACGAGCGGAACGGCCCGCCAGGTGCCGATCCAGGCCAGGAAGGGCCCGAGCCACCGCTGCCGCGCCTCGGCCGGCACGTCGAGGCGGGGGACTCGCTGGACGAGGAGGCCGAGCGCGGCGAACACCACCGCCGCGGCGGCGAAGAGCATGCCCCAGGGCAGGAAGTGGGCCAGGGCGACCATGCCGCTCCCGATCAGGACGAGCGCCACCCGGTAGGCCGAGGCCCGGACGCCGTTGGCCGCCCCCTGCTCCTCCCGGCGGACCAGCGCGACGGTGTAGGCGTCGATCGCCATGTCCTGAGTGGCCGCGGCGATCGTGAGCACGAGGATCAGGACGAACAGGACCGTCAGGCCGCGCGCGGGGTCCACCAGGGGCATGAGGGCCACGACCAGCGCCACGACCAGCATGGCGCCCGTCACCCACGCGCGGCGGTCCCCGAACCGCTGGACGAGCGGCGACCAGAGGAACTTCAGCGAGAACGGGCATCTCGAGGAGGCGGAGCCCGCCGATGGCGCGGAGGGAGGTGCCGTGGACGCGGAGGTAGACCGGGAGCACCTCCCACAGCACGCTGACCGGGCTGCCCTCGATGAAGTAGAGGAGCCCGACGACGCCGAGCTTGGACCGCGACGCCTCGGGCAGCCCGCGGGCACCGAGCAGGGTCCACACGAGGCGCATCGCGCGCATTGTACCCGACCGGATCGAGATCCCCCGCATCCGGCCGCTCGCGCGACCGACGACGCCATCGAGCGAGAATCGCCCGACGAGCCGCGCCCGGATCGGCGTCGGCGACGCGGACCAGGTGACCGCGGGGCCTAGGTCCCGGGGCGCTCCCTGGGGAGGTCGAGGGTGAACGTCGCGCCGCCGCCGGGCGTGTCGTCGAGCCGCAGGTTGCCGCCGTGCGCCTGCAGGATCTCCCGAGAGACCGCGAGGCCGAGGCCCGTGCCCTCGCCGGGGGGCTTGGTCGTGAAGAACCAGTCGAAGATCTTCGCCTTCAGCTCGTCGGGAATGCCCGGACCGTCGTCGACCACGTGGATCTCCACCATCTCGCCGTGCCGGCGAGTGCGGACGGTCAGGGTCCGACCCTTCTCGCTCGCCTCCATGGCCTGGCGCGCGTTGCCCAGGAGGTTCATCAGCACCTGGCCGAGGCGGTGCGGATCCGCCGTGACCCTGGGCAGGTCGGCCTCGAAGTCCCCGATGAGCTTGATGTTCGCGACGGAGCACTGGGGGCGCTCGAGGTCCATCGTCTGCTTGACGAGCGCGTTGAGGTCGACGGCCTCGAACGTCGGCGGCCGGGGCTTCGCCATGGTCAGGAGCTCGCGCACGAGGCGCTGGGCGCGCTGGGCGGCCTGGATGATCTGGCCGGACCGCTCGCGGCTCGTCCCGTCGGAGCCCGGGTCGGACTGGATCATCTGCGCGAGCGTCATCAGCGCCGTCAGCGGAGCGTTGATGTCGTGGACGAGGCCAGCCATGCTCTGGCCGATCGTCGCCAGGCGCTCGACCTCGACGAGATGCGTGCGGGCCTGCGAGACCTGGTCCTGCAGGGCCCCGACGACGGCGGCCCGGTCCTCGCGGGCGAGGGCCACCCCGATCTGCCCGGCGAGCCCCTCCAGCACGCGGAGCTCCTCCGGTGGCAGCTCGAACGCGGGATCTTCCCACGACAGGGCCAGGAGGCAGCGCGGGCTTGCCTCGCCGGTCCCGATCGGGAGCATCAGCCATGGGGCGGCTCCGGGCCGGAGCCATGGCGGTGCGCCCGACAGCGGGAACCCGGAGACCCAGCTGGGCTGACCGCGCTCGACCAGCCGGGCCAGCTCGTCGCTGAGCGCCAGCGAGGTTCCGTCGAGGGCGCCCTGATCGAGGGGCCCGGTGTCCCAGCCCGCGACGGCGGTGAAGGTCTTCTCGCCCCCCGGAGCAAGGAAGGCCAGGGCCTGCGTGGGGCGAAAGGCGGTCGCGAGACGCGGCATCACCGCGCGAAGAGCCCGTGCCGGCTCGGCGCCCGTCACGAACGCGTCGACGACCGCCAGGAGCGCCTCGACCGCGCGGGTTCGGGTCTGGGCGCGCTGGAGCAGGCTCGCCTGGTCGATGGCGAGCGCCGCCGTGCTGGCGAAGAGTCGCAGCACGGCGAGATCGCTCGAGGTGAATCGCGCGCCGCTGGCCAGGCGGTTCGCGTTGAGCACGCCGACCACGCGTCCGCCGACCTCGAGCGGGACCGACACGGCGGACTGGATCCGGCCTCCCTTGGGCACGAGGTTGGGGAACCGGGAGAGGTCGTCACCCTCGCTCAAGAGCACAGGGCTGCCGGTCTGGGCCACCCACCCGGCCACGCCCTCGCCCAGTCGCGAGCGCTGCTGCCACGCCCCCGCTTCGCCGGCCGGAGCTCGCGTCGAGGAGGCGACCCGCAGCTCTTCCCCCTCCACCAGCATCAGCGACGCCTCGTCGGCGTTCAGTGAGTCGGCGGCGCCGTCGACGACGTGGCGGAAGAGCTCGTCGGGAGTGACCTTGTTCGAGAGAAGGCTGAGCGTGAGCTCCTGGACGCGGAGGATCTCGTCCCACCGCCCGCCGGTTGCCGGATCGGGGGGGGCCTGGGACGCTGACGACCCCGCCTCCGGAGGGTCACTGGCCGCCGGCGGCGCGGCGGTCCCTCCAGCCAGCCAGGATCTCAGCCGGTCGAGCAAGGGGCGAGCGTTCGACGGCACCCGGCCTCCACGTCAGAAGATAGGCCCCGATCGTCGGGCCCAGTCTACCCAGGAGGGCGCGATTTGTACACACTTGGACTCTGTGCGAAATCGCTTGGTGTCGTCCCGCCGTTCGTGATAGCGTCCGAGCACTGGCCGGGGTCTCGGGCCGGGGAGTCCATGGGTCTTGTGAGCGAGGGCCGGGAGGCCCGGCGGGGAGGGGCAATGCACACGAGAAAGCTGGTCGTGTTGACACTGGGTCTGGCGGTCCTCGCGGGCTGCTCCGCGAACAACCTGAAGGCGAGCAAGGACGATTCGTGGTCTCGCCTCCCCCAGACGCTGTACGACGGGCGCTCCATCCAGAACCCGTCGCTCCCGACCCTGTCCACGCTGCCGGACCCGTACTGGGGGGGATCCGATCCCGTGCCGACCGCCTACGGGCATTTCTTTCGCCCGCTCGGGCTGGTCTTCCACCCGATTGGCGTGTCCTTCGACTACGCGGTCATCCGGCCGCTCTACATGCTTGGGGGGCTCGCCCCGGAGTGGTTTGGCATGACCGCGGACGACGCCTGGGGGTATCACTCGCACATGCCGGAGCTGACCATCTCGAAGGACGCTCCGCGCCACCGATACGAGTAGGGGCCGAGCGGAGGGCCGAGCCCGGCAGGGAAGTCGGCTAGCCGCCCTGCCGGTGGGCCCGGAGGCCGCGCTCCCAGAGGTACTCCGGCTCGCCCAGGCGGCGGGCAACCCAGCGGGAGAGGACGAAGAGAAGATCGCTGAGGCGGTTCACGTATCGGAGCGGCCACTCCGGGACCGCCTCGACGCGTGAAAGCCGCAGGATCTCGCGCTCGGCGCGCCGGCACACGGTGCGGGCCTGGTGGAGGAACGCGCCGACCCGGCCACCCCCCGGCAGCACGAACGACTTGAGGGGCTCGAGCTCCTCCTGGCAGCGGTCGATGAGCCGCTCCAGCTCGGTCACCTCGTCCTGGCCGACGCGATACATCCCCTCGTAGACCGCGTCCTCCGGCGTGGCCAGCTCCGAGCCGAGGTCGAACAGCTGGTTCTGGAGCTGCCGGAGCGTCTCGTCCAGCCACCGATGGCCCTCGCCCTCGCCGAGCCGCTCGGCGTTGAAGACGCGCGCGAGCCCGAGGATCGCGTTCAGCTCGTCGACCGTGCCGTACGCCTCGATGCGCGGCGCGTCCTTGGGGACCCGCCGTCCGCCGACCAGCGCGGTCTCCCCCTGGTCGCCGGTGCGTGTGTAGACGCGGGTGATGCGGATCGCCATGAGTCGCCTCCCTCGGCCGCGCTCGGTGGCCGACGCGCGCGCTGGCCTCCACGGATACCGCGTCGTCGCCGTGGCGTCAACGCGCGCCGCGGCGCCCCGGCCTTGACGCCGCCCCGGGCCGCTCTCGATACTGAGCGAGCGCCTCGCGCCGACCCTCACATCAAGGAGACAGGTGGATGCCGAAGCCCGAGCTCGAGTTCTTCGCGCCCGACCACATTCCCTGGCGGCCCGTCGCCGGCTCGGCGACCGGCGGGGCGGGCGGGCCCGGCGTGGAGGAGAAGATCCTGGCCCTCGATCCCTCGTCCGGGGACGTGACGCGCCTGCTCCGCTTCGCGGCGGGCGTCGAGACCCGGGAGACGATCACGCACGACTTCTGGGAGGAGGTCTGGATCCTCGAGGGCGAGCTGGTCGACCTCGGGAAGAAGCAGACGTTCACCGCCGGGATGTACGCGTGCCGCCCGCCGGGCATGGTGCACGGGCCCTATCGGGTGCCCCGGGGCTGCACGACCCTCGAGCTCCGCTACGGGCGGACCTCGGCGTGACGACGGAGGACTAGGCACCCGCAACTGACGCAGCGCGCCCAAGTGCTGACCTGTGCGACCAGGGCGCCGAACCGACACCGTCGCCCGCGGGCAGCGGGTACACCCGCCAGACGTGCCCTGGCGCGCGCGGTTCATCGCGAAGCGGCTCGACGGGTTGCTCGCTGAGCCGCGGCCGGGCGCGCCCCGCGTCGATCTCACGACGCCGCGGTGGAGCGCGTCGTGCACTCGGACGCTCGCGACGAAGCCCGCTGGACGCGACGCATTGGAGTAAGCCGGTCGATGGGAGCGCCGTACGGGCTGAGCCAGAGTGCAGATCAGTCGGATCTGGCGGGCGTTTGCTCTGCGACCGCACCGGGTCGAGACCTTCAAGCTTTCCACGGACCCGCTGTTCATCGAGAAGGTGCGGGACATCGTCGGGCTCTACCTGCATACGCCCGAGCAAAGCCCTGGTGCTCGCGTGAACGAGAAGTCGCAGATCCAGGCCTTCGATCGGACGCTAACCCCTACTGCCGACGGCGCCAGCGAGACATGGCCAAGCTCAAGTTCGGGGCGTGGATTCCGACCTACGCGTGGGCCGACGACCCGGGGACGCCCGAGAGCGTCCGGGAGAACGTCGCCAAGATCCGGGACTCGGTCCAGAAGTGCGAGGAGCACGGCATCGACGTGTGGGTCATCGACCACCTCCTCTCGGCGCCCGGGCTCTACGGCAATGCCTGGCTCGAGCCGCTCAACGTGCTGTCGTATGCCGCCGCCCTCACCTCGCGCGTCAAGCTGGCGACCGGGCATCCTGGTGCTTCCGGTCCGGCACCCCGTGATGCTGGCGAAGGAGATCTCCACCCTTTGCCATCTCTCCCAGGGCCGGTACCTGTTCGGCGTCGGCCCCGGGTGGTACGCGCGGGAGTACGAGGTGACCGGCACCCGGATCGAGGAGCGGGGGAAGCGGACCGACGAGCTCATCGAGGCCGTGATGCTCCTGCTCTCGCGGCCGAACGCGACGTTCCACGGCCGCTACTACCGGTTCGACGACGTGACGATCGATCCGCGGCCCCCGGTGCTGCCGGAGGTGTGGGTGTCGGGCGGCTCGCGGATCCCGGATCCGGGCGAGCACGACGTGCCGAAGCTCGCCACCACCGTGGCCGACCGGATCGTGCGCGCGGGCAACTGGATCTCGCGATGCTCCGGCAAGCAGGAGTGGGTCAAGCGCGACTGGGAGGATCTCCAGCGACACGCGGTTCGTCGGGGACGGGATCCCGAGACCATGGTGTTCGGCCACTGCAACTTCACGCACCTGGTCGACACGCCGAAGCACGAGCGGGCGGTCGAGGCGTCGAAGGCCCCGTTCCTCCGGGCGATGGGGACCCATCGGAGCTGGGAGCACCTGCAGGAGTGCTACATGGTCGGCTCCTTCGACCGGATCAACGCCCGGATCGCCGACCTGGCGTCCGCGGGGCTCGAGTACCTGGTGCTGGGGCCGGTCAGCGACGACCCGAAGCAGATCGACCTCTTCGCCAAGCACGTCATGCCCGCGTTCGCGTGAAGCCGGCGGCCGGTGCGAGGATGCCCATCAAGGCGCTGATCTTCGACATGGGGGGCATCCTCGAGCCGCCGTTCGACGACGTCCTCGTCCCCGCGCTGGCCGACGTGCTCGGCATCTCCGAGGCGCGGCTGCGTCAGCATCGCGCGGCGGACGCCGTCGCCCTCACCGAGGGTCGAATGACGCTCCGTGATTTCTACGCTCGGGTCGTCACGGAAGAAGGCCGGCCGGTGGATCCGGCCACGGCGGTGGCGCGTCACCTGGCGGTCTACGAGGCGGCGGCCACGCCGCTCGACGCGCGCGTGCTCGCGCTCATCGAGCGCCTCCGGCGGAGCCACCTCGTCGCGTGCCTGACGAACACCGAGGTCGAGGTCGGCCGGTTCAACCGGGCGCGCGGGCTGTTCGGCCCGTTCGACCGGGCGTTCCTCTCCACCGAGATGGGCCTCCACAAGCCGGACCGCGCCATCTTCGACCGGGTCCTCGCCGACCTCGCGTGCGCGCCCGCCGAGGCGCTCTTCACCGACGACAAGCTCGACAACCGGCCGGCGCGCGGGCGGCGGGGATGCACGCGATCCACTACCGGGACTTCGAAGGCTTCTCGAGCGAGCTCGCGCGTCTGATCGAGCCGGGTTCCTGACGGGTGGGCGGCAAGTACGTCGGCGCGGTCGTCCGCCGCCGCGAGGATCCGCGCTTGCTCACCGGCGGCGGCCGGTACGTGGACGACCTCCGAGTGGCGGGATGTCTCCACGCGGCGATCCTCCGGAGCCCGCACGCCCATGCCCGGATCGTCGCCATCCGGACCGACCGCGCGCGGGCGCACCCCGCCGTCGTCGCGTGCTTCGACCACGCCGACCTGGCGTCGGCGCTCCGGCCGCTCCCGATCGCCGGGGTTCCGCCGCCGGCGCTCCAGGAGCGCGTCGGGTTCCGCCTCAAGGCCGCGGCCCAGCTCCCGCTGGCCAGCGGCAAGGTGCGCTACGTCGGCGAGCCGGTCGTGGTGGTGGTGGCCACCGATGGGTACGCGGCCGAGGACGCGCTCGAGCTGATCGACGTGGACTACGAGCCGCTCCCGGCGGTCACGGACGTGGAGCAGGGGCTGGGGCCAGAGGCGCCGCTGATCCACGAGGCCTGGGGGGACAACGTGAGCGTGGCGTTCGAGACTCGGGTGGGCGATCCCGACCGCGCGCTGGCCGGGGCGGCCGCGCGAGTGCGCGCGCGCATCCGGGTGCCGCGCTACGGGGGCGTCCCGCTCGAGCCGCGTGGCGTCCTGGCGGAGCCGTCGGCGCGCGGCGACGGGCTGACCGTGTGGGCGTCGACCCAGGTGCCCCACTGGCTCGGGCGCACCCTCGGCGAGGCGCTCGGCTTGCCGGCGGCTCGGTTGCGGGTCATCGCGCCCGACGTGGGCGGCGGGTTCGGGACGAAGTGCTCGATCTACCCGGAGGACGTCCTGATCCCGGTCGTCTCGGTCCGGCTCGGGCGACCCGTCAAGTGGATCGAGACCCGCCGAGAGCATCTCCAGAGCGCGACCCACTCCCGGGAGCAGCTGCACGATGCGGAGCTCGGCGCCTCGGCGGACGGCACGCTCGTCGGGTTCCGGGACCGGATCCTGCTGGACCAGGGCGCGTACAATCCGTGGGGGATCGTCCAGCCGTACAACACGGTCGGTCATCTGCTGGGTCCGTACCGGATTCCCGCCGCGGCATTCGAGGTGCGCTCGGTGGTGACCAGCAAGACGCCGCACGCGCCGTACCGGGGCGCCGGTCGGCCCGAGGCGGTGTTCGTCATGGACCGGATGCTCGACCTCCTCGCCCGCGAGCTTCGCCTGGACCCGGCCGACCTCCGCCGCCGGAACCTCGTGCGTCCCGACGAGATGCCGTACGACGTCGGGCTTCTCTACCGCGACGGCAACCCGCTCGTCTACGACGGCGGGGACTTTCCCGACGCGCTGGAGCAGGCGCTCGGCGCGGCCGGATACCGGGCCCTTCGCGCCGAGCAGGCCGAGCTCAGGACGCGCGGGGTGTATCGGGGCGTCGGCATCTCCGCGTACGTCGAGGGCACGGGGATCGGACCCTACGAGGGGGCCACGGTGGAGCTCGACGCCCTGGGCAAGGTCGTGGTCGCGACCGGGGCGTGCTCGCAGGGGCAAGGCCACGAGACCGTCTTCGCCCAGATCGCCGCGGACGCCCTCGGCGCCGACCTCGAGGACGTCACGGTCGTCGGCGGGGACACCGACGCCATCCCGTTCGGGGTGGGGACCTTCGCCAGCCGGAGCATGGTGCTGGCGGGCAACGCCATCCATGCCTCGGCCGGCGAGGTGCGGCGACGCCTCGTCCGGGCGGCCGCGCGCCTCCTCGAGGCCGCGGAGCCGGACGTCACGGTGGAGGGGAGCCGGCTCTTCGTGCGAGGCAGCCCTGGGCGCGCCGTCTCCTTCGCGCGCCTCGTCCAGGCGTGCCTGCCGACGTTCCAGGGGCCGGCGGCGGTCGAGCCCGAGTTCCGGGTCACGACCTACCAGGGAGTGCCGACCGTGACCTACGCCAGCGCGGTGCACGTGGCGGTGGTCGAGGTCGACCCTCAGACGGGCCGGGTCCGCCTGCTGCGCTACGTCGTCGCCCACGACTGCGGCCGCGTGGTGAACCCCATGCTCGTGGACGGGCAGATCCACGGCGGAGTCGCCCAGGGGGTGGGCGGCGGGCTCGGCGAGGAGATCGTCTACGACACGGCGGGGCAGCTCCTCACGGGCTCGCTCATGGACTACGCGCTGCCGCGGGCCGACGAGCTGCCCTTCATCGAGACGGTCCATCTGGAGCACCCGTCCCCGCGCAACCCGCTCGAGGTCAAGGGCGTGGGCGAGGGCGGGGCCATCTCACCGCCGGCCGCGCTGGCCAACGCGATCGAGGACGCCCTCGCCCCGTTCGGCGCGCGCCTCACCGAGGGCCCCGTCACCCCCGCGCGCGTCTGGGGTCAGACTTTCACTTCCCGACATTTTCTCGCGGAAGGTTCGCAGACGGGAGCCCAGCCGGAAAATGTCGGGAAGTGAAAGTCTGACCCCGGTCAGGGCTTGACGGCTTCGAGACGGGCGTCGCCGGTGAGCCTGAGCTCGACGCGAAGGCGAACCGGCCCCTGGCCCCGATCGTTCCCGAAGAGATAGGAGTAGAGGCCGGGCGCGGCGGGGGCGCAGCGGACGGTCGCCTCGGCGCCCACGCCCTGCGCGAGCACCTCGTATACGGTGGGCTTGTCGGGCGGGTGGACGTGGAGGTTCCAGCTCACCTCGCCCCCGTCCACCCGGATCTCCGCCACGGCTTCCGCCGTCGCGGCCAGGCGAAGATCGAGCTCGGCCCACATCCTCGGGTAGAGCGTCCACGTGAAGGTCATGACCCGCGCGTCGCCGGGCTCGACGGCGGGGACCTGGGCGATCGTCGGCGGGGCGGGGCCGCCAGCCGACGCGCCCGAAGACGGCGCGCCGAGCCCGACGGCGGCCCCGAGCAGCGTCACGCTGACCAGTCTCCGCACGGGACGAGCTTGCCAGCGAACCCGCCCCGCCGCTACCATCGTCTGGCCGATGGGGACACATCTCACGCGCATCGGTCGCGGCATCCTCCGGGCGATCCGGGGCCACCTCCGCGTGTTCGGCGCCGTCGCGCTGACCGTGGTGGCGCTGTCCATCCTGGGGCCCCCGCTGGTCCTGTCCCTGGCCCGTGGTCCCGCCGACTACTTCACCATCAACCCCTGGCTGAAGCGCCTGCCGGACTACGTCCTGTCGCCGACGGTGCCGCTGGCCGAGAAGCTCGACAAGCTCCCCGACCTCGCCCTCTTCTGGTTCTCGTCGGACAGCCCGTACGGCGGCATCGACTGGGGCTTCGCGGTGGACGTCACCGACGTGGCGCGCATCCTGCTCCTCGCGACCCTCTTCGGCGCCTACTTCGCCCTCGTCGCCCGGCGGCGGGCGACGGCGCGCGTCTCGGGTGAGCGCGGCCCGGCCGCCCAGCGCGGGGGCCTGGCGGGGATGCTGACGAGCGTCGTCGGGCTCTCCACCGGCCCGTGCAGCGTCATGGGCTGCGGGGCGCCCGTGATCCCCGTCGTGGGACTGGCGTTCGCAGGGCTCTCGAGCGGGACGCTCGCCTTCCTGGCGAGCCTGTCCCGGATCATGACGGCGCTGGTCTTCATCGGGCTCGTGGCCGGCATCACCGTATCTCGGCATGGCGGACCGGTGAGGACCGGCGACCCCGCTGCCGAGGCCGGCAGCCGGACGGGATCAGCCAGCCGAGCGCGAGCGTGACCGGGCGCCACCAGCGCCCCGCGCACGCGCCGTCCTGCTACGGTGGCGCGCACTCGCGGCCGGCGAAGCGCTCCCTGACCGCGGCGTGACGGCGGAGGAGGTCCGCGATCTCGTCGCACGCCGAGACGCCGCCCGGGCGGTGACGGTCGTCGCCCGGTGCGGGCCGTCCGGTGGATCGCGATCAGCCACGCGTACATCTCCTCGAGGGCCGTCTCCTCCGTCAGCCCCCCGACCTCGACCAGGATGGCGATCGCCCGCGCGTTGCTCTCGAGGCTCAGGGCGGCGCGCTCCCGGTCGCGCTCGGCCACCGTGGTGGCCTTGCTCGGCGTCCGGAGCATCTCGTACGCGAGCGCCTTCGCGATCACGAGGTCCCGGTTCGAGGCCCGGCAGGAGCCGGCGGTTCAGGTAGAGCGCACCCCTGGTGTAGACCGCCGGGGCGTTGGCGTACTGCGGCAACCCGCCCGTCCCGACCCACGAGGCGACGGAGACCTCGAGCGGCCCGAGCATCCGGTACCGAGTGGCCGCGGCGCGGACGAAGTCGCGGGTCGCCTCGAGGCTGGCCTGTTCTTCGTCGCTGAGTGGGGTGCTCGGCGGCGCGCTCCCGGGGCCGGAGCCCTGCGCCGAGGCGCTCGGGGGACACGCCGCCAGGAGCGCGAGTAGCACGACGTGAAGCCAGGATCGGATCGGGCGTCGCATGGGCCGATCTCCCCGACAGGCAGCGGCGTCAGCCGCGGAGCGTGCGCATGACCTCTTCGTTCGCCAGGGCGGTGCGAGGATCGCCCTGGAAGATGATCTCGCCGCGGTCGATGGCGTAGAGGCGGTCGGCGATGCGGCTCGCCGTCGCGAGGTTCGATTCGGCGATCAGGAGCGAAACGCCCATCTCCTTGATCCGCCGGGTCGCGTCGATGAACCGGCTGACGACGACCGGCGCCAGCCCCTCGAACGGCTCGTCCAGCAGGAGCACCGCCGGCGACAGCGTGAGCGCGCGGGCGATCGCCACCATCTTCTTCTGCCCGCCCGAGAGGTTCAGCCCCCGGCGCTGGAGGAACTGACGGACCTCCGGGAAGAGGGCGGCCACGCGCTCGTCGACCTCCCGGCCCGCGGCCGTCCCCCGGCCCGCGGCGAGAGTCTGGGCTGATCTGGAAGTTCTCGGCCACGGTGAGGTCCGGGAAGATGCCGGCGTCCTCGGGCGCGTACCCGATGCCGAGTCGAGCCCGCTCGTGGGTCGGCAGGCGAGTGATGTCCCGGCCCTTCAGCGACGACGCGCCCCGATCGCACGCTCAGGAGGCCCATGGCGCTCTCGATCGTGGTCGTCTTGCCGGCGCCGTTCCGCCCGACCAGGCACACGGCCTCGCCGGGGGCGACCCGCAGGGAGACGCCCTGGAGCACGTGCGCGGCGCCGCGGTACGTGTGGAGGTTGTCGAGCTCCAGCGCCATCGGGCCCCCGCGATCGGTGCCGGCAGGAAGCGGGCGGTCGGCGCTCATCGCTCTAGCCCGCGTGCTCGGCGTGGGTGCCCAGCAAGGTCATCGACACCTGCTCGTTGCGCCGGATCTCCTCCGGGCTGCCCGAGGCCAGGATCGCGCCCTGGTGCATCGCCACGATGCGGTCGGAGTAGCGGAACACGATGTCCATGTCGTGCTCGATCACGACGGCGGTGATGCCCTCGGCGCGGACCACTCCGGTGATGATGTCCATGATCGGCGCCTTCTCCCGGGTGCTCACGCCGCTCGTCGGCTCGTCGAGGAAGAGGAGCTTCGGCCGGAGGGCGTAGGCGACCGCGACGTCGAGGAGCTTCCGCTCGCCCTGCGAGATCCCGCCCGCCAGCATCGTGGCCTTCGTCTCGAGATCGAACTGGCGGAGCACCGCGTGGGCCTCGTCGCGGACGGCGGTGTCGCGATCGGACAGCGTCCAGAGATGCCGGGTCTTGCCCTGTCGCGAGAAGACGGTGAGGGCCACGTTGTCCAGGACCGTCAGCTGATCGAACAGGTTGACGAGCTGGAAGCTCCGCGCGATGCCGACGCGGATCCGCTCGTTGATGGACTGGCGCGTGATGTCGTGCCCGTCGAAGACGAGCGCGCCGTGGTCGGCCGGGAAGAAGCCGCTGATCAGGTTCACCAGCGTGGTCTTCCCGGCGCCGTTCGACCCGATCAGCCCCAGGAATTCTCCCCGCTGGATGGTCAACGAGACGTCGTCGACCGCCTTGTTGTCGCCGAACGACTTGCTGATGCTGCGGATCTCCATGAGGCTCACGGGCGGGCGCCTCTCCGCAGCCGGGCGAACAGCTGGTTCGCCGTGCCCACGAGGCCGGTCGGCATCGCGAGGACGAGCGCCACCAGGATGACCCCGAGGACCAGCTGCCAGTAGACCGTGGTGCCCACCGCCCACACCTCGAGGTAGTTGTACGCGAACCCTCCGACGATCGGTCCCCAGAAGGTGCGGAAGCCTCCTAGCACCGCCATGAACACGATCCGGCCGGAGAAGGGCCAGTAGAGGATGTCCGGAGTCGTCAGCCCGTTCAGCGGCACCCAGAGGGCGCCGGCCAGGCCGGTGAAGGTGCCGGAGATGAGGAACGCGACGTAGCGGTACCGCCGGACATGGACGCCGACGAACTCCGCCCGGACCTCGTTGTCGCGGATGGCCTGGAGCGCCTTGCCGAACGGCGAGTGGACGATCACCCACATGACCGCGGTCGCGACGACGAAGACGGCCAGCACGTAGTAGTAGTACCGGTACGCGAGGAATGCCGTCTTGTCCCGGGACGCGCCCAGCGCGTCGGTGATGATGCCGCCGAGCAGCGTGGGTGTCGGGACCCGCAGCCCGTCGGACCCGCCGGTCACCCAGAACAGCTTGTACGCGAGGCTCCAGAGGACCTGGGAGAGGGCCAGCGCCAGGATCCCGAAGAAGATCCGCGTGTACCGGACGCACACCGCCCCGATCAGCGCGGCCACCAGGAGCGACGCCAGCACGCCGGCGACGATGAACGCCTCCATCGACCGGACGCCCCAGTACTTCACCAGGAATGCCGCGGCGTAGGCGCCGGTGCCGAAGAAGGCGGAGTGCCCGAACGACAGGAGTCCCGTGTACCCGAGCAGGAGGTTGAAGCCCAGGGCCGCGATCCCGAAGATGAGCCCGTACGACACCTGGAGCGTCTCGAAGGGCGGGAGAACGAGCGGGAGCGCGATGAGCACGAGCAGGGCCACCGCGATGACGGCGAGGCGGCCCGGGGTGAGCAGCGCCTGGCCGGCGGCGGCGATCGGCCGGGGCGGTATCATGCGCGCCCGAAGAGGCCGGCGGGGCGTACGAACAGGACGACCGCCGCGATGAGGTAGAGCACGGCGAGCTCGACCTCGGCGAAGTACGTGATGCCGAGCGTCCGGACCGCGCCGACGATCACGGCCCCGGCCAGCGCGCCCTCGAGCGACCCGAGGCCGCCGATGACCACGACGACGAACGCGAGGATGAGCGCCTCGACGCCCATCCCCAGCACGGCGCCGGAGATCGGCACGATCACGGCGCCCCCCAGGCCGGCCATGAAGCAGCCGATCGTGAACGCCTGGACGTAGACGCGCTTGACGTTGACGCCGAGGGCCGCCGCCATGCGCATGTCCTGCGAGGTCGCCCGGAGCATCACGCCGAACCGGGTCTTGTAGACGAAGGCCCACAGGGCCGCGGCGGCGACGGCGCCGATCAGGATGACGAACAGGTTGTACCCCGGATAGGTGGCGCCGGCGATGGTGAGGCTGCCGAGGGCATCCGAGAGCGCGCTGGCCGTGAGGGGATGGGGCCCCCAGACGAGGTGGATGAGGTCCTCGAGGATCAGGAGGAGCCCGAACGTGATGAGGAGCTGGTACTCCTCCGCCCGCCGGTAGAGCGGCCGCAGCATCGTCGGCTCGAGGATGGCGCCGACGAGGGCGGCGGCGCCCGCCCCGACCAGGAGGAGCAGGAAGAGCGCGGCCGGCGGGAGCGTGCCGGCCAGCAGGCCCACCATCCACGCGGCCACGTAGGCGCCGACCGCGTAGAGGTTGCCGTGCGCCATGTTCACGATGCGCATCACGCCGTATACCAGGGTGAGCCCGGACGCGATGAGGAAGAGGATGGACGCGTAGAAGAGCGAGTTCAGGACGTGGATGACTAGCGTGTCCACGTGATCGCCTTCACGGGCAGGTTCGTGCGATTGTCGTCCACCGTCAGGGCGAGAAGGAGCAGGTAGGGGCCGGGACGGTCCAGGGCGCGGAGATCGACAGGGAACTCTCCCGGGTCCGCCGCGGCCACGGTCCCCGCCGCCGCCACGTCCCCGTCCGGTCCCACCGCGACGTAGTGGCCGACGGGCAGGCTCCGTCGGTCCTGCTCCACCGCCCGCTTGACGAACGGCTCCCGCACGATCCGGTGCTCCCGCCCGAACCGCTCCACGCGCTCCAGGTCGCCGCGCAGCACGAGCGTCTCGCCGCGCGCGTCGGCCGACGTGACGAAGGCGCGGAGCGGGATCGCGTGGCTGTTGAAGACGCCGACCCCGCGCGGATAGGAGAAATCCCGGAAGACCTGCAGCACGGTCGCCCCCTCGGTCCAGCTCGACAGCCGGTAGGGGCCGTTGGTGACGAGGAAGTGCCCCGCCGCGTCGTGGAACGCGCGGAGGGCCTCCCAGCGGGCCCGCGCTTCCGCGGGTGTGACGGCGCCGACGAGCGCGGGCGGCACGTACGAGCGCTGCGCAAGTTCGTCGAGCACCCCGCGCAGCCGTGTGGCCAGCGCACGATCCCGGGCGAGGTCGAGCCACGGAAGGCCGCGCGCCTCGGCGGCCTCGCGCGAGAAGGTCGTGAGACCCCGGCCGACCGCTTCCTCCGCGAGGGCGAGGAGGTGCCAGGGGACCGTGGTCCAGGGCGGCGCGGCGAGGGCCGCCTCGTCCGCGTCACCCCCTGCGGCGACGAACACCTCCACGATGGGGACCTCGTAGGTGAGCTTGTCCTCGCCGAAGGCGAGGACGTCGGTCTCCACGCGGAGGACACGCAGGGCGACCAGGCGCTCGCGGAGGCGTGCCGTGGCGCGCACGACGGCCGGCTCCTGGGTTCGCCAGGGGAGTCCCAGCGCGTAGAGGAGGTCGGCCACCTCGAGCTTCGTGCCGTCGTGGAAGCGCGACCCCAGCACCCGGTAGAGGACCCGCGCGCCGGCCTGCCGGCCCGGCCCGACCTTCCGCCAGGCGCCGGTGCCCGGCACGGTGGCCTGGGCGTCCTCCGGCACGGCGACGCTCGGGCTCCCCAGCTCGGTCTCGGCGACCACCAGGCGATTCGGGACCCAGCCGCTCCCGTGGGGTGAGGGGAAGAACGCCGGGTCCCCGAGCGCGAGCCACACCTGCCGGCTCGGCCGGGTCCCTCATGAAACCCGCGACGGGATTCCACGCGGACTGTGGCCGCGTGGGAAGGCCGACGGTCAGCCATCCGTTCCAGGGAAAGTCCTTGAGCTTGACGGTTCGCGGGAAGACGGCCGAGTCCAGGCCCGCCTGGGCGTCGTGGGCCACGTTCTCGACGCCCCCCGAGTAGTCGACGTTGATCGGCTCGGCGCGGAGCGTGTATCCGGCCACCACCCGCTCGCAAGTCGCGCCGAGCGCCGACACGAGGCGCCGCTCGAGGTTGAGCCGCTCCGCGAGGCGGTCGGTCCGGCCGCGGGTGAGGCGCTCGTGGAGCGCGTCCACGCGCCCGCGAGCCGCTCCATCGACGATCGCGTCCCGGAGGGTGAGGTAGGCGTGCGACCAGCCGCTCTTGAGCCAGGACGGGCCCACGTCGCCGTTCGGGCCGACGGCGGACCCCGTCCACAGCGCGGCGACCTCGCGCGTCTCGACCGCGGCATCCCAGGGGCCGCTCCCGGCCGAGTGCGCGGCGGGAACGAGCGCCCGGGCCGCCGGGTCGCCGGCCCGGATGCGGAGGGGCGGCCCGTCCCAGGGGTCCGGGGCCCGCGCGGCCGCCGCCGGGGCGAGATCGGCGTGCTGGAGATAGTCGGGATGGTACGGCGTCACCGGATAGGGATGCCGGCGGGCGTCGCGGCCCCATTCGAGCACGTCGGTCACGGCGCGCGCGGCGCGGCATCGGCGCGCCGCGTCGGCGAAGAACGGGGCGGCGACGTTCAGCGTCACGAGGACGTAGGACCCGAGCGACTCGACGCGCGCCACGCTGGCCGGCGTCGCGCCGCCGTGAAACGGATCGACGCCGACGTAGGCGTGAAGCGAGCCGTCGCCGAGCTTCGGGGCGGCGTCGGCCGGCGACACGACGCTGACCGTGATCTCCTGCGGGTAGTACGAGGGATAGAAGGGGAACTCGTGGCCGGCCCGGGCGGCCGGCAGGGCCGAAATCGACGCCGCGAGAGCCAAGACGACCGACACACCCCGGACGGTGCGGCTCATGGCGGCAGGCACGCTCCTCGGTGAGCTTGACTCGGGCTCTGGCGGAGGTGAGGCCGGGACCCGGCGGGCGCTCGATCTCGCACCCGCCGGGTCCCGGAGATGCGCGGCGCTAGGCGGTCGCCTGCGGCCAGGTCTCCTCGATCCACTTGTAGGTCGCCGTCGGCTCGCCCTTCGGCCAGCCCGGCGGCGCGGTGATGGCGCGGATCGGCACGCTGATGATCCGCTTGGGGTCGGGGACCGGGAACGGGTAGTCCTTGGTGTTCATGCTGAAGCCGGTGATGGCGTCCTTGTAGCCCTGGTGGTTGTCCGCCCGGATGTGGACGTAGCCGGCCGGCGAGTCCCAGGACAGGCCCTCCAGCATGGCGATGATGGCGTCCTCGTCCGGCCAGCCGCCCATCAGGCGGTTCGCCTTCTCGACCGCGAGCTTCAGCAGGTAGAGGGTGGAGTAGGCGCCCTCGGCCTCGAAGTTCGGGTACTCCTTCCAGCGGTCGTGGAACTTCTTGACGAACTGGGTGTTGAGCGGCCAGCGGTTCCCCGGGGGATAGAGGAAGTGGTAGTTGGCGTGGACGCCCGCCACGATCCCCTCGGGGTGGTCCGAGCCGAGCGCGTGCGGGGCGACCCCGAACGCGAGCGTGGTCGCGACCTTCATCTTCTTGAAGAGGTCGTACCGGAGCGCCTGCTTGTAGAAGGCGACGTAGTCTCCGCCCCAGACCGAGCAGAAGAGGAGGTCCGGCTTCGCCGAGATCGTCTTGGTGATGTGGGCCGTGAACTCGGTGGTGCCGAGCTTCGGCCACGCCTCGGAGACGACGTCGAGCTTCCCCGGGGTGAGCTTCTTCATGACGATGTTGAAGTGGTCGAACGCGTTCCGCCCGTAGGAGTAGTCGGGGTGGATGTGGGCGATCTTCCGGACTTCCGGCCACGCCGTGGTGGCCGCGATCGCCGCCATCGCGCCGTCCGCCGACTGGATGTTCGTCGTCCGGAACACGTAGTGCGGGTCCGGCACCGCCTTCTCGAAGAGGAAGTCGGTGCAGCCGTCGGTGAAGAGCGTGAGGCACTTCACCTCCTCCGCCACCGGCCCGAGCGCCGGCGTGTTGCCGCTCGAGATGACCCCGGTGAAGAGGTCGATCTTCTCCGACAGCTTCATCCGGCGAAGCTCCTTGACGTTCGCGTCGGTGCCGGCTGCCTCGTCGGCCTTGAGCGTCTCGATCTGACGCTTGCCGAGGAGGCCGCCCTCCTTGTTGATCTCCTCCGCCGCGAGGATGTGGCCCTTGTAGGATTGCTCGCCGAGCACGGCGGCCGGGCCGGTGAAGAAGGTCATGTGGCCCGTCTTGTACGGGGTGCTCGGGATGTTGCCCTTCGGCGTGAACTTCTGCCTGCGCCTCGGCCGCCTTCGGCGTCACGATCGAGCCGGCGCTCGCCGCGGCGGCGCCGATCGTCACGCCCAGGCGCTTCAAGAGGTCTCGTCGGGTGACCTGCTCCATCGGCTGTCCTCCTTGCGTTGCGGGTCTGTGGACGGCTCTCTCCGGCCGAAGCCGGGCGGGTGGAACGTGGCGGCATTCCACCACGGGGCATTCCGGGGTGTCAAGGCAGGCAGTGTACTCGTCCGCTGTACTCGTCTAGACACCGGCGCGGGCGAAGTCGCACGGGCCGCCATCGTCCTGACCCGGGGCCCACGACGTTTGCGACGCTGAGCCCGGGTCCGTCCTCGATGCCAGCGGCGTGAAGCCCAGTGTGATCCGGCCCGGCGATATCACTTGACGCTATCAACCTGGCTGGCTAGCATGGGCTCGTGGCGAGCATTCTCGTGCGAAATCTAGACGATCGGGTTGCCGAGCGCTTGCGCCTCCAGGCCAGGCTTCGGGGTGTGTCCGCGGAGGAGGAGGCACGGCGGCTCCTGGCCGAGGGCACCCGGGTCAGTCGGGCCGAGGTCGCGGTCCGAGCACGGGCGCTCCGCGCCCGGCAGAAGCCGCACCGCTCCCGGGCGGCCGCCTTGATCCGGGCGGATCGCGCCCGTTGAGCGCTCCGGGAGCCAGGCGTCGAGCAACTGCCCGGACGACTCGCGCGCTCGCGCCGGTTGTCATCGACGCGTCTATCGCCGTCCAGTGGTTCGTGCCGGAGCCCGGCTCGGAGGAGGCGGCCAGTCTCCTGGACGGCGAGCGGCCCTTGTCCGCTCCTGACATCATGCCCGTCGAGGCGAGCAACGCCTGGTGGAAGAAGGTGCGGCGCCGGGAGATGAACAAGGAGCAACTGGACGAGGCCCTCCTGAACCTTCTCAGCTTGGACATTCGATGGGCGTCGAGCACGACCTTGCTTCGCCGGGCGGCCACTCTGTCCGTCGAGCTCGACCATCCCGTCTACGACTGTCTGTATCTGCTTCTCGCCACCGAGCAGCGAGGCGAGCTGGCCACCGCGGACGCCCGACTCCGCCATGCCGCGCGACGACTGGATCTCGGCCTATGGGCTGCTGGGGGCGGATGAGCGAGACCGGTGGAGGCCGCGTGTGACCGGTTACGGCGGGCGGACGCTTCACGTCGACCTGACGCGCGGGCGGACCGAGGTGCGGGAGCTCGAGGAGCGGACCGCCCGGGCGTTCCTCGGCGGGAACGGGCTGGCTGCCCGCTTGCTCTGGGACGCGGTCGCGCCCGGGACCGACCCGTTCGACCCCGCCAGCGCGACGGCGCTGGCCGTGGGGCCCATCACCGACACGCTGGTCCCCGGCAACAGCCGCGCGTGCGTCGCCGCCAAGTCGCCCCTGACGGGGCTCTTCTTCGACTCGACGTTCGGGGGCCGGTTCCCGGCGACCTTCAAGCGGACCGGCTTCGACGCCATCGTCGTGACCGGGCAGGCGTCGGACCCCGTGTACCTCATGGTGGACGAGGCGGGGGCGACCGTGCGCGACGCGCGGAGCCTCTGGGGGAAGACCACGCGCGACACCGTGGAGGCGGTCCAGGCGGCCGAGGGGGCCGACGCCGACGTGCTGGCCATCGGCCCGCCGGCGAGCATCGCGTCCGCTTCGCGTGCCTCGCCCACTACTGGAAGAATCGCGAGGGCGTCGCCGGCCGCGGCGGCATCGGCGCGGTGTGGGGGGCGAAGCATCTCAAGGCCGTGTGCGTGAAGGGTGCGCGGAAGACGACGGTGGCCGATCCCGCCCGTCTGAAGCAGCTCGTCGACGACACCCGCGAGCCGATGAAGAAGGGCACCGCGAACCTCACGACGTACGGGACGCCGTTCCTGACCGGCCCGATCAACGCGCTCGGCGCCTTCGGCGCCTACAACGTCCGCCAGGAGACCTACGCGGACTGGGAGCTCTTGGACGGACGATCCCTCAAGGCGCACTACCATGACCGGGACACCACCTGCCTGAAGTGCCCGGTCGCCTGCGGCAAGCACTTCGCCGTCCCGGCCGACGTTCCCGTCTATGGCGGCGTCCGGGGGAAGATGCCCGAGTACGAGACGATCTTCGCCTTCGGCTCGATGCTCGGCAACTCGAACGCGCCCAGCATCGTGCACGCCAACATCCTCTGCGACCTCCTGGGCCTCGACTCGATCTCGATGGGAGTGACGCTCGCCTTCGTGGCGGAGTGCCTCGAGCGCGGCCTGCTCGATCCGGCCGACGTCGGCGTGCCGTTCGGGTGGGCCGATCACGCAGGGATGATCCGCCTCGTCGAGCAGACCGCGCGCCGCGAGGGTTTCGGCGACCGACTCGCGGAGGGTTCGTGGCGCCTCGCCCAGGCGATCGGGCGCGGCGCCGAGCGCCTGCCCTATGCGGTGAAGGGCCTCGAGCTGCCCGCGCACTCCGCCCGCGCGCTGAAGGGCATGTCCATCGGCTACGCGACGGCCACCCGGGGCGGGAGCCATCACGACACCCGTCCCACGCCCCAGTACGCTCCGGGATTCGACCGCCGCTCGACGGAGGACAAGCCGGCCTTCGCCGCGACGAGCCAGCACTTCACCGCCGTGGACGACAGCCTCGTGATGTGCCGGTTCACCTCCGAGCGCGGCTTCGGGCTCTTCCTGAACGACGCCTACGCGGGCCTACTGTCGGCGGTGACCGGCTGGGACGTCGACGTCCCGGAGCTCGAGCGCATCGGGGAGCGCATCGTCAACCTGGAGCGGCTCTTCGGCGTGCGGGAGGGCGTCCGCCGCAAGGACGACGTGCTGCCCTGGCGAGTCATGCACGAGCCGATTCCGGACGGCCCCTCCGCGGGCATGCACTGCCCGCCCGAAGAGCTGGCGGGGATGCTCGACGCCTACTATGCCCTGCGCGGCTGGGACGCCGACGGCGTGCCGACCCCGGAGCGCTTGACCGCTCTCGGTCTCGACGCCGTTCCTGGCACCCTACCTGACGCGCGGGCGAACCGAGGTGCGGGACCTCGACGAGGGACCGCTCGGGCGTTCCTCGGCGGGAACGGGCTGGCCGCGCGCCTGCTGTGGGACGCGGTCACGCCCGGGATCGACCCGTTCGACCCCGCCAGCGCGACGGCGCTGGCCGTGGGGCCCATCACCGACACGCTGGTCCCCGGCAACAGCCGGGCGTGCGTCGCCGCCAAGTCGCCCCTGACCGGCTCTTCTTCGACTCGACGTTCGGGGGTCGGTTCCCGGCAACGCTCAAGCGGACCGGCTTCGACGCCATCGTCGTGACCGGGCAGGCGTCGGAGCCCGTGTACCTCATGGTGGACGAGGGCGGGGCGACCGTGCGCGACGCGCGGAGCCTCTGGGGGAAGACCACGCGCGACACCGTGGAGGCCGTCCAGGCGGTGGAAGGGGCGGACGCCGACGTGCTGGCCATCGGCCCTGCCGGCGAGCATCGCGTCCGCTTCGCGTGCCTCGCGCACTACTGGAAGAATCGCGAGGGTGTCGCCGGCCGCGGAGGCATCGGCGCGGTGTGGGGGGCGAAGCATCTCAAGGCCGTGTGCGTGAAGGGTGCGCGGAAGACGACGGTCGCCGATCCCGCCCGCCTGAAGCAGCTCGTCGACGAGACCCGCGAGCCGATGAAGAAGGGCACCGCGAACCTCACGACGTACGGGACGCCGTTCCTGACCGGCCCGATCAACGCGCTCGGCGCCTTCGGCGCCTACAACGTCCGTCAGGAGACCTACGCGGACTGGGAGCTCTTGGACGGACGATCCCTCAAGGCGCACTACCATGACCGGGACACCACCTGCCTGAAGTGCCCGGTCGCCTGCGGCAAGCATTTCGCCGTTCCGGCCGACGTTCCCGACTATGGCGGCGTCCGGGGGAAGATGCCCGAGTACGAGACGATCTTCGCCTTCGGCTCGATGCTCGGCAACTCGAACGCGCCCAGCATCGTGCACGCCAACATCCTCTGCGACCTCCTAGGCCTCGACTCGATCTCGATGGGAGTGACGCTCGCCTTCGTGGCGGAGTGCCTCGAGCGCGGCCTGCTCGATCCGGCCGACGTCGGCGTGCCGTTCGGGTGGGCCGATCACGCGGGGATGATCCGCCTCGTCGAGCAGACCGCGCGCCGCGAGGGGTTCGGCGACCGACTCGCGGAGGGTTCGTGGCGCCTCGCCCAGGCGATCGGGCGCGGCGCCGAGCGCCTGCCCTATGCGGTGAAGGGCCTCGAGCTGCCCGCGCACTCCGCTCGCGCGCTGAAGGGCATGTCCATCGGCTACGCGACGGCCACCCGGGGCGGGAGCCATCACGACACCCGTCCGACGCCCCAGTACGCGCCGGGATTCGACCGCCGCTCGACGGAGGACAAGCCGGCCTTCGCCGCGACGAGCCAGCACTTCACCGCCGTGGACGATAGCCTCGTGATGTGCCGGTTCACCTCCGAGCGCGGCTTCGGGCTCTTCCTGAACGACGCCTACGCGGGCCTACTGTCGGCGGTGACCGGCTGGGACGTCGACGCCCCGGAGCTCGAGCGCATCGGGGAGCGCATCGTCAACCTGGAGCGGCTCTTCGGCGTGCGGGAGGGCGTCCGCCGCAAGGACGACGTGCTGCCCTGGCGAGTCATGCACGAGCCGATTCCGGACGGCCCCTCCGCGGGCATGCACTGCCCGCCCGAAGAGCTGGCGGGGATGCTCGACGCCTACTATGCCCTGCGCGGCTGGGACGCCGACGGCGTGCCGACCCCGGAGCGCTTGACCGCCCTCGGTCTCGACGCCGTTCCCGGCGCCCTCGCCCTCGCCTCGTCCGTCCGAGTAACCACGATCCGTGGACCCCGGACGCGGGTGTCGAAAGCGGGTATGGGACCTTCCGCCCCTACGGCCCGACCAGGCGCTGAGCCGCCCTCGCTGGCGGACTGCGTCCCGGGGATCACCTGGCCCGGTTCGTCCGGGACGTGGTCGGACCCTGGATCTGACGGCGATCGAGGGCACCTACACCGAGGAGCGGGGGTACCCGCCCTATCTCCGCGGAGAGGGGCGGGCTGCTCTACGCGTACGCGACGGGGCCTATTCGTCGCGGATCGCCCGCCCTGCTGGAGGACGTGGCGGTGCGGTTCCTGGCCGCCGGCACCAGCCGACTTCCGGACGCTCAGCGACTTCCGGAAGCGGCACAGCGCGGCGCTGGCCGCCCTGTTCACCCGGGCGTGCGCCTGTGCCGGCGCGCCGGGCTGGTGACTCGGGCAGGTGGCGATCGACGGGACGCGACTCAAGCGATGCATCCAGCACAAGGCGTGGCTACGGGCGTGACCGGCAGCGCCGCGCTGCAGGCCGAGTCGCCGGTGTTGCGTCGGCCGAGCAGGCCGATCGGACGAGGACGCGCGGTACGGCGCCGACCGGCGGCGATGAGCTGCCCGCGGGCTGCCCGCCGGGGAGCCGGCTGCGGAACCGGAGGCGAGCGGCCTTGGAAGCCGAGGCGCGCGAGCAGGCGCACCAGGCCGGCAGGATCCCGCGCAGGCCACGCCGCCACCAAGGCCCAGCGGACTCACCGACCCCGAGTCGAAGATCCAGAAGACGGCGGTGGCTTCATTCAGGGGTACAACGCGCAGGTCGCGGTGGACGCCCACGCGCAGGTGATCGTCGCCCAGGACGTGACGCCGATGGCGCGGACGTGGGCCATTTGGTGCCGCGCGACCGCGGTGGGCGACGCTGCAGCAGCGGCCGACCCAGGTGTGGCCGATGCGGCTATCGCTCCGAGGAGACCTGCACGAACTGCGCGCCGGGCATCGACGCCTACATCGCCACCGCCGGCAACGCAGGGAGCGGCTGGCCCCCGCGCCGCGCGGCCGTCCACCTGCGGCCTGACGCGCCGCGAACGGATGCCCGAAGCTCCGCACGCTGCGGGCGCGCGGTACGCGGACGCAAGGCGATGTCGAGCCGGTCTTTGGCCAAATCAAACGCCCGCGCTTCCGCAGCCCCCGCGCTACGGCGTGCGTCACAGTGGCCCTCTCTGCCTGTGCACAACCTGCTAGCTCACACGCGGCGCGTGCCATCGCCCAGACCCCACACGCCGCTTGGCCATGGCCGCACGAGCCGCGCCCAGCGCGTCGCGCGCGCGAGTCCGACTCAACCACCGCTTCCATTCGCCCCGTCCCGTGTCGTCCGTCACCCCGTTACCTGACACTCCTAGCCTGCTCCGACTCTAGCAGCGCGCCGCGTCGTCGATGACGAGGGTCACCAGGCCGGTCGCCGGCTCGTATCGGAAGTCGTTCCCCTCGCACTGGAACGACGGCGGGGGGTTCAGCAGCGTCGCCACGACCTCCTTGCTCGGCGGGTACCCGCCATGCTGCCCGAAGTACAGCTGGAGCGAGGTCCGGATCGACGCGACGGTGGCCCGGTCCGCCGCGAGCCGCGCGGCGGACATGGGCTTCTGCTGCTGAATGGTCTCCACCGTCTTCGTCGTGGAGACGAAGTACTGGTAGAGGAAACCTCCGACGACGGCGAGGATCACGACGACGACGAGGATCTCGACCAGCCCGAAGCCGGACTGACGAGCCGCGACACCGAGTTGTCGGCCGCGAGCCACGACAGCATCCTGGTCCGCCCGGCGCGGCCCTGTCAAGTTTCGCGGGGCCGCGTTCACCGGCCCCGACTCACTCCCCGACGATCTGAACCTGGAGTCTCCGGTCGCGCGGCCCGTCGAGCTCGGCCAGGATGACGCTCTGGTACTGACCGAGGAGGATCTCCGCGTCGGGATCGTCGTGGAGGTGAGTCTGACGCGGTGTGGAGGAGTTGAGCTCCGCCCGGGTGAGCTCCCACCCCCGAGCTGCATGCACCCAGTATACCGGAGGTGCGCTATACTGCTGCCCTCGGGACGCCACGATCGGGTGCCACCGCCCCGGAGGGTCCAATGCCGCTATACATCATGCTGTCCTCGCTGTCCGAGACGGGCCGCCAGGTGCTCCGGAAGCTGCCCGGCTCCATCCGGAAGGTCAACGCCGAGGTCGGCCGGATGGGGGCGCGGGTGATCGCCCAGTACGCCGTCCTCGGACCCTACGATTTCGTCACCGTTCTGGAGGCGCCGGACAACGAGACGGTCTCTCGAATCTCCGTCGAGCTCGGCGCCAGGGGCTCGGTCCAGATGATGACGATGCCGGCCATTCCGGTGGACGACTTCATCGCCCGCCTGGCCAGCCGCCCACGTCGCGGGCGGCGTGCGGCGCCGGCGCTAAGGCGTTCCGCGCCCGGGGGTCGCCGGCGCAGCCCCGCCGCCGCTGCCGGTTGCGGCCCTCACAAGGACAGATACCAGGGGGCCGACCTACCGGCGCATCGCCAGGACGACGCCCCTCACCGAGTAGCTGACGAGAGCGCCGGCCACGACGAGCCACATGCCGACTAGGCTCATGGCGACCCAGAAGGCTTCTGCGCCAGCGCGCAGCCGATCACGTCGATGAAGAACATGCTCGCTGACGCGCTCGCGCCGGAACCGGCGAAGCGCGATCGGGAACATCGCGCCCACCACGATGCCGCCGACAGCGAGATGAAGCGAGAAGATCAGCGCGCGCGTCAAGAGCGGCAGCGCGATCGTCTGCGCGTTCAGTAGGGGCGCCGTCGTCGCGTAGACGAGCACCGCCGACCGGCGTCATCGCGTAGACCCACGGCGACCGCTCCAGCCGCTCCGAGAGAAGACTCCCGAGGAGGAAGACGCCGACCGCGACGGCGGCGCTCAGATTCGGGTCTCCGAGCAGGAGAAAGCTGTTGAAGAGCACGAGACTCTCCAGCAGAAACGACCCGAACCCGAGCAGGAAGAAGGTCAGGAAGCCTGCGCTCGTCGACACGCGGAGCAGAAGCGCGAGCAGCGCCACGATGGTGAGGCCCAGCGCCACCGGGCTCGATAGAACCCAGCGGAACAGGGTCTCGAACCAGACGCCGGTGACCATGAGAAGGGGAAGAAGTCGGTCGTGGGCCGGCCCCCCGGCGCCCAGGCGAGCGGATCAGCAGAGGATCTTGCACTTCGGGGGGGCGTCCCCCTTTCTTGATGATCGCCTGAACGGTCGACAGCTCACCGTGGTACCCCCATGCCCACACTGCCCCGCCGTCGGTAGAGGCGCACCTCCGTCGGTGAGATCCCGGCGGCTTCCAACGTCGCGGACAGTCGCCGCACGAACTCGACTTCCTGCTGGACGAGATAGACGCGCGTGATCATCAGATAGCCGCCGGGGCGCACCTTCGCGTAGGCGCGCCGCAGCCCGGTGTCCGTGTACAGGAAGTTGGCGTCGGGAACGCCGATCTCCGAGATGACCGCCTGGGGATCGATGTACGCGTAGACGACCATGTCGAAATCTCTCGGTTGTTCTCGAGGAAGTAGCGACCCTCCTGAACGACGATCTCAGCGGTCCGGTAGTACCGCCAGAGCCAGTCGAAGGCCTGCGCGGTCTGGACGAATCCTTCGTCGAGCTCCACGGCGACGATCTTCATCCCACGAGGTCTCGCGGATCCGACGTCGGACCCGCTGCCGGCGCCGATGATCAGGACGTCCGTGATACCAGGCTCCGCCTGCGCGATCCGGCTGGCAGCGCCCGTTGGTTCCGAGCGTGCGAGGTGTCCCCCTTGCGATCCCCCTGGAACAGGAGGCCGTCGGCGAAGACGCGGAGCTCCTGGGGACGGTCGACGACGTCGATCCGGCAGTACCGACTCCACTGAGAGTAGGCCAGCGGCTCCCCGAGCCAGCGCGGCTCCTCGAGCCGGTCGAGGGTGCCCGTGGCCACGTCCCCGACGATCAGTCCCAGCGTCGCGATGGTTGCCGCCGCCACGAGCCATCGTCGTGGCTGCAGGTGACGGGCCAGGACGAGCGTGTTGGCCAAGAGCAGGGTCGACGCCACCATGACCATGCGCGTGGGGCTCATGACGAAGGTCAGCAGCCCGCCCGCGAGCGCGCCGAACCCCGAGGCGATCAGGTCGACGGCATAGACGTTCGAGAGGATGCCCTCCCGCCGACCTTCGCGGAAGTACAGGGCGAAGATCAATCCCTGCAGGAAGAACACGGCCCCGTAGCCGAACAGGGCCACTGCAATCGAACCCTGCACGACCGCCCGGATGTAGGCGTCTCCCGCCCCCGGTCGCGGCGTGCCGTAGGCGAAACCCTCGGAGGCGTGATCAATCGTCCCCTGGGCGACGAGGATCATGAGCGCGAAGAGCGGCAGGAGCACGGCCGGCAGGATGACCGCGCTCCAGCGAAGGATCGTCCGAGACCCGGACCGGAGCCGGCCTGCGGCCAGAGACCCAAGGCCAATGAACACGACCACGCTGCTGAACAGGAATGGCGTCAGCGTGAAGATGGTGCTCAGCTGGAACCGCAGCTCCCGTAGCACGGCGATCTGGAAGATCATGAAGGAGATCGCCAGGAGCGAGAGGATCGTGAAGGAGCCACGCCGCCCGGGTGCGGAGCGCGACTCCCTCGCGGATCTGACCGACGACCACCATGTGCTCCCGTAACCATTATGCCGCCGATCCGTGCATCCGACGTGCGGTTCGACAGACGTGATCGATTCGCGCGCCGTCGTGCCCGTGCTATAAGAGCGGAATGCGATTCGGCTTCATTCCCACCGAGGGCGGTCACCTGACCCGCGAGGCTCTGACGGAGGTCGAGCACGCCGAAGCGCTCGGCCTCGACTCCGTCTGGATGGAGGAGCATCACGGGGTTCAGGGCCACTACTGGCCGTCCCCGCTCGTGGTGCTCGCGGGCTTCGCGACGCGCACCTCGCGCATGCTTCTCGGCACCGACGTGGTCGTCCTGCCCTTCTACGATCCCGTGCGGGCGGCCGAGGACGCGGCCATGGTGGACGTGCTGTCCGGCGGTCGCCTCGTCTTCGGCGCCGCCATCGGGTACCGGCCGGACGAGTTCGCGCTCTACCGCACGCCGCTCGAGAAGCGAGGGGCGCGGTTCGAGGAGGCGCTGGCCGTGATCCGGGCGCTCTGGACCGAGGATGCGGTGACGCATCCCGGGCCCCACTATCCTCTGCGTGACGCGCGGATCGAGCCCAAGCCCGTCCAGAAGCCGCATCCCCCGATCTGGATCGGCGGCTGGGGCGAGCTGATGATCCGGCGGGCGGCGCGCCTGGCGGACGCATGGGTGCCCGGCCCGACCGCCCACCTCCAGAAGCTCCTGGACGGCAAGGCGCGCTATCAGGCCGAGCTGCGCCTGGCCGGTCGCCCGGACCCCGCGGAGTGGCCGCTCACGCGCGACACCGTGATCGCCGACACCGACGCGGAGGCGCTCGAGCTCGCCGAGCGGCATCTCCTCGTGAACTATCGCGACGAGTACGGCGGGGGCCGCTGGAAGCACCCCCTGATCGGCGCGGAGGACGCCACCCCGATCGACCAGCTCGACGCCCTCGGGCGCGACCGGTTCGTGATCGGCGGTCCGGAGCGATGCCGCGCGCAGGTGCGGCGCTTCGTCGAGGAGTTCGGCGCCACCCACGTCATCTTCCGCCTGTACTTCCCCGGCATGCCTCACCGCCACATCCTGCGGGAGCTGGAGCTCCTGGCCCGCGAGGTCGCGCCCGCCTTTCGCTGAGCTCGCGCCCCCCGCGTAGACCGCGCAGGCGGTTGCAGGGCGAGGCGTACAATACCGGGGATGCGCAGGAACCCGCTGTTCTGGGGCATTCTCGGCCTCGCGCTCCTCGTCGGCCTCGTCACGACGCTCGACCGCTACCAGCGCCAGGGGCGCATCTTCGCCGGCTTCTGGGTGATGGAGAACCTCCTGGTCGCGATCGGCGGCCCGGAGCGGGGGTCGCTCCAGCCGTTCGACGTCGTCCGGGTCATGAACGGCCAGGTCGTGCGCAGCGGCCGCGACATCCAGGCGACGATCGAGAGCCAGGACCCGGGGGCCCGGTTCCAGTACATCGTCTACCGGCGGGGCGAGCTGGTCGAGACGGAGGTCGCCACCCGCCTCTACACGCGGCGCGACTTCCTCCGGTTCGTGGTGGAGAGCCTCCTGCCCGCGACCCTCCAGCTCGCCATCGGCGCCGTCGTGTTCCTGATCCGGCCGGGGCGGCCCCAGAGCTGGCTGTTCCTCGTCTTCACGCTGGTCGCGTATCTCGTCACCGTCACGTACGGGGACGCCCACACGACGTACCGGTTCTCCGGGCTGTTCCTCACGGCCTGGGCCTTCTGGCCCGCCACCCTCGTTCATCTCGCTCTGACCTTCCCGCAGCGCCGCGGCATCCTCCGACGGTTCCCGCGAGTGGTCTGGCTGCCCTACCTGGCCTCGGCGGTCGTGGCGCTCCTGCTCCAGCTGCCGTTCGTGCAAGCGGACGTGCGCTTCCTGCTCGCGGTGCCGGCGGTGGCGGCGGCGTACTGGGGCGTGGCCCTGCTCCTGCTCGTGCTCTCGCTGGCCCGGGCCAGCGTCGTCGGCGGCTCCCCGCTGATCCGCCAGCGCGCGCGGGTCCTCTGCGCCGCGTTCGTGCTCGGGTACGTTCCGCCGATCCTGGGGACGGTGGTCGAGGCGCTCTTCCAGGTGAGGGTGCCGTATCTCAACGCCCTGTGGCGGCTCACGCTCCTCTTCCCCGTCGTCATGGCCTACGCCATGGTCCGCTACGACCTCTTCGACGTGCGCGCGGCCATTCGAGCCGGCGCCGCCTACTCGGCGGCCACCGGGCTCGTCGTGCTGGGCTACACGGCCGCCATCGCCGCGATGGACCTCCTCCTGACGGGCTGGGAGGCCTCGCAGTCCCCCATCGTCGTCGCGGGGATCATGGCCGTCTTGGTCGTCGTCGTGCTGAACCCGCTCTACCTTCGCTCTCAGCGGCTGGTCGATCGCCTCTTCTTCCGCCAGCGCGTCGACGTGCAACGGTCCATCGAGGGAGTCTCGGAGGTCATGAGCGGGGTGCTCGACCTCCGTCGGATCGCCGAGCTCCTCCGCCAGACCGTCGACGAGCAGCTCCACCCGGAGCAGCAGGAGCTGTATCTCCTGGACGCGAACAATCCGCGCTACGTCCGCGCGAATCTCGACGACGACGAAGGCGAGCCTCGGCCCCCGATCGACGCCGCGTCAGCGCTGGTCCGGAGCCTCGAGACGCTCCGCCAGCCGATGACGCGAGCGCGGGTCGAGGAGGATCCCGGGCTGGACGCGTATCGCGCCGAATGCCTGGAAGCCATGGACGCGCTCGGCGCGATCCTGGTCGTGCCGTTCGTGTTCCAGGGCCGCGTGACGGGATTCCTCGCCCTCGGCCCGAAGCGGTCCAGTCTCGGCTACTCGGGCCAGGACCTCGGACTCCTCCGGCTCCTGGCGAACTCGAGCGCCTTGGCGCTCGAGCATGCGCGCGCATACCATGCCCTCGAGGCCACCAACGCCGAGCTCACCGCGGCCGTGCGACGGGTAGAGATCCTGGAGAGCATCCGGACGAACCTCGCCAAGTTCGTGCCGCAAACCGTCCAGGACCTGATCGAGCGCGCGCCCGAGGCGCCGGAGCTCGACAAGCGCGAGGTCGACGTCACCGTGCTGTTCGTCGACCTGGTCGGTTACTCGCGCCTCACCGAGCGCCTCGATCCGGGCCGTGTCAACGAGCTCGTGGAGCGCTGCTTCGGCGCCTACCTCGACGAGATCCTCCGCCGCGGCGGGGACGTGAACGAGACCGCCGGCGACGGTCTCATGGCGATCTTCCGGAAGGACGCGGATCCGCGGCGCCACGCCCGACAGGCGGTGAAGTGCGCGCTCGAGATCCTCCGGCGGACGCGCGAGCTGAACGAGGTGCTGGAGGGGCTGCCCGAGCCGATCGCCGTCCACGCCGGCGTGAACTCGGGCGTCGCGACTGTCGGCGCGACCAAGATCGAGGGCGCCAACGGCACCCGATGGACCTACACCGCGTCCGGGCAGGTCACGATCGTGGCGGCCCGTCTGGCGGCGCTGGCGAGCGCGGACGAGGTTCTCGTGGGCGCCGCCACCCGGGAGCGGCTTGGCGCGGAGTTCTCCTTCGCCTCTCTCGGGGAGCGGGCCCTCCGGAACGTCGAGGCGCCGGTGTCGGTCTTCCGGCTGGCGCTGCCCGAGGCCGCTCCGCCGTCACCGCCTGACGCGGGCGCCGCCCACCTCGCGGCGACCCCGTCGCGCGCGATCGGGCTGTCAGCCCCTCTCAGCCCCGTCCCATCGCCCAGAACTCGGCGCCGAAGCGGTCCCACGGCAATCGCCACTCGTCGGTCCGATCGGGATCGGGCGTGAACAGGTGGTTGACCGCGTAGAGGAGGACCTGGGGATGCGGGCCCAGGTTCGCGACGCCGTGGGCGACGCCGCGGGGGACCAGCAGGCGCTGGCACCGCCCGCCGCCGAGGACGAGACGCTGGAGGCCCGACCTCGTCGGCGAGTCGCGGCGGAGATCGGCCAGGCCCACGAGCAACGTCGAATCCGGCGGCACGATCCAGAGGTCCTCCTGGTCCAGGTGGAGATGCCAGGCCTTGACGGCGCCCGGCTGGAGGAGGCTCCAGTTCCACTGGACGGGCCGGAACCCGTCGAGCCCCTGGACGCCGCCCTCGCCGTCCGCGCGCGCGAGCTCCGCGAACAGGCCATCGGCGCTCCGGGCCACCGGCACCTCGGTCACCACGACGCCCGCGATCGGCGGACTCGCCGCGTACGACTGGCGACGAAGATGGGCGCGCGCGTCCTCCAGCAGGTCGTCAGGCGTCAGCGGTCGAGGCTCCATGTCCGCGGCATTCTATCACCGCGTTTCGGCGACCGCCCCGCTCAGGGACGCAGGGGCCCGCGGGCCGCCCCGCCGAGGTAGAAGGAATCCAGCGCGGCCACCGCGGCCGGCTCGGTGAGCGTCGGGGCGTGACCGACGCCGGGCACGTCGACGTGCGCCAGGCGTGGCTGGCGTGCCGCCATTCCGGCGGCGGTCGCCGGCGAGAGGATGTCGCTGTCGGCGCCCCGCAGGAGAAGGACCGGGCACCGGAGGGACTCCAGAGCGGCCCACCATGTGTGGCTCGCGGCATGGGCCGCCTCCGGCGTCGGTCGCGGCGCGCGTCCGATCGTGGGATCGAACTTGAGCCGCCACTGACCGTCGGGCGCGCGCCGGACCGCCCAGCGCACGGCGTCGGCCACCGCGTCGGGCGGAAGCCCCGCCAGCCAGGGATACTGCTCGAGCGCCCACGCCGCGGCGCCGGCGAGGTCGGGGAAGGCATCCGGGACGGCGGCCGCGTACGCCGCGACCCGGGCGGCGCCCCGTGGATCGATCTCGCAGCCGATGTCGTTGAGGGCCAGGGAGCGAAGGCGGTGCGGCGCCGCCGCGGCGAGCGAGAGCCCGACGAGGCCGCCGAGCGAGGTTCCCAGGACGTGCGCGGCTTCGATCGAGAGCGCGTCCAGGAGGGCGAGCACGTCCCAGCACGTACTGGGGAATGGTGTAGGTGCCCGGGGCCCAGTGGCTCTCCCCCCGACCTCGAAAATCCAGCGCCAGGCAGCGGTGACGATGGCCGAGCCGGGCCGCGACCGCGTCGAAGGCGTGGCTCTGCTGCGTGAGCCCGTGGAGGAGGAGCAGGGTCTCCGTTCCCGGCCCGCCGGACCGGTCCGGCCAGGACTGCCAGTCCTGATAGTGCAGCCAGACCCCATTCAGATGGCGCCACTCGTCGGTGTACATGGGCGGCGCCGATGATGGCGATCGCGCCGGAGCGTGTCAACCGTCGCGCGGATTGCGAGCCGCCGAGGCGGCGGGTAGGATGGGCTCGCGATGGACGCGTTCCTCTCGCTGGACGCCCTCCTCGGGCTGGCCACGCTCACGCTCATGGAGATCGTCCTCGGGATCGACAACATCGTGTTCATCGCGATCCTCGTGGCGAAGCTCCCGGCCGCGCAGCAGCCGCTGGCGCGGCGCCTGGGTCTCACCCTGGCGCTCGGGATCCGCGTCCTCCTGCTCCTGACCATCTCCTGGGTCATGGGTCTCACCAAGCCGCTCGTGACCCTCGCGGTCTGGGAGCTCGAGCTGTCGGGCCGCAGCCTCATCCTCCTCGGCGGCGGGCTCTTCCTCATCGTCAAGGCGACCCGGGAGGTCTACGACAAGGTCGAGGGGGAGGAACACCATGCCGCGAAGGGCGGGCGGCGGGCGGCGTTCGGGTTGATCCTCCTTCAGATCCTCCTGCTCGACATCGTGTTCTCACTGGACTCGGTGATCACGGCGGTCGGCATGGCCAACGAGATCTGGGTGATGATCACGGCGATGGTCCTCGCCATGCTGGTGATGCTCGCGTCGGCGGGGGCCGTGAGCGGCTTCGTCGATCGCCATCCCAGCGTGAAGATCCTCGCGCTGTCCTTCCTCCTGCTCATCGGCGTGATGCTGGTGGCCGAGGGCATGGGGACCCACATGTCCAAGGGGTACGTCTACTTCGCCATGGCGTTCTCCCTGTTCGTCGAGATGCTCAACATGCGGTATCGGCGCCGCCGGATGGCGCGCCGCATCGTCGACCGAGCGCGGGCCTGAGCCGTGGCTCCGGACGGGCGCACGGCCCTGGTCACCGGCGCCGGCCGCGGCATCGGGCTGGCCATCGCGCGCCGGCTCGCCGCGGATGGGATGCGGACTGCGCTCCTCGATCTGGACCGCGATCGCGTCGAGGCGGCCGCCCGAGAGGTGGGAGGCGGCGCGCTCGCGCTCGTGGCGGACGTCACCCGGAGCGGGGACGTCGACGCCGCGGTGCAGGGCGTGGTGGACCGCTGGGGCCGGCTCGACGTCCTCGTGAACAACGCCGGGATCACGGGACGGTCGTTCCCGATCTGGGAGCTCGACGACGCGGACTGGGAGCGGGTCCTGGCCGTCGACCTGACGAGCGTCTTCTACTGCTGCCGCGCGGCGGTCCGGGTGATGCTCCGGCAAGGGTCGGGGCGGATCGTCAACATCGCCTCGATCGCCGGCAAGGAGGGGAACCCGACGCTGGTCCCGTACTCGAGCGCCAAGGCCGGCGTGATCGGGCTCACGAAGGCGCTCGCGAAGGAGGTCGCGACGCGCGGCATCCTCGTGAACGCGGTCGCCCCGGCCGTGATCGGCACCGAGCTCCTCCAGCAGATGGAGCGGAGCACCGTGGACCTCCTGATCTCGAAGATCCCGATGGGGCGGGTCGGGCGGCCGGAGGAGGTCGCCGCGCTCGTCGCCTGGCTCGCCTCCGACGAGTGCTCCTTCAGCACCGGCGCCGTCTACGACCTGTCCGGCGGCCGCGCGACCTACTGAGATGCAACATCGGCGCGGTCACGTACGATGGCGTCGTCCTTCGCGCGCTCGGAGCTCCATCTGGTCCCGGACGCCGAGCGGGTGGGTGCTGCGGTTCCATCAAGGCACCCCGATTCCTGGTGACGCCTAACCTCTCCATCGAGCGGACGGTCGCCGGCAAGCCGGCTTGCGCCGCTCACGTCAACGTGCGCAGCAAGGAGTGGTCTGATGAAGCTCCTGCGAATCGCGGTGGCGCTCCTGTGCGCCAATCTCGTGCTTCTGCTCGGCGTGTGGCTCCTTGGACGCTCGGCCGGGGCGCAGGCGGTCCCCTCGGTCCTCCGCGCTCGCGCGATCGAGCTCGTGGACGACCGTGGTCGGGTGCGCGCTCAGCTCGACGTGGAGTCGAGCGGGGAGGTGGTCTTTCGCCTCCGCGACGCGAGCGGGACCATCCGCGTCAAGGTGGGGGCGTCCGAGGAGGGCTCGGGGCTGGTCCTCCTCGACGAGGCGACCGAGCCCGGCATCCACATGCTCGCGAAGCGAGCCGGCACCTCGTTGACGGTCGCGAGGGGCACGCAGCAGCACACCATCAAACCCTAGGAGGCGACGCGATGGCCGGTGTCCTGACGGTGGTAGCGCGGATTCATCCGAAGGCGGGCAAGGAGGCCGAGGTCGAGGCGCTGCTCGTGAAGATGGCGGCCGCCGTGCGGCAGCACGAGCCCGACTGCCTGGTCTACCGGCCGCACCGGTCGACGGGCGAGCCGACGGTCTTCTACTTCTACGAGCAGTACCGGACGGACGCCGCCTTCGAGTTCCACCGGACGGCGCCCCACCTCGTGGCGTACCGCGCCGAGATGCGCGAGATGGTGGCGCGGCCGTCGGAGATCGATCTCTACCGATCGCTCACGGCGTGACCGTCAGGCGGGGGCGGGCGCCGGCTCGGGGCGCCGGCGTCTCCGAGATCGCCCACGACATGAAGGCCGCGGCGCCCGAGAGCGCCGCCCCGGCGAGGAAGAAGACCGTGTAGCTCCCGGTCAGGTCGTGCAGGAGTCCCCCGGCGTACGAGCCGAGGGCCGAGCCGAGCTGGTGGCTCAGCGCCACGAGCCCGAAGACCGTGCCCGCCGAGCGGCGGCCGAAGATGATCGTGGAGAGCGCCGTGGTGGGCGCGACGGTCGAGAAGTCCACGATGCCGAAGGCGACCGCGAACACGAAGAGCGACGCCGGGTCGCGGGCGAACACGAGGAACACGAGGGTGACCGCCCGACCCGCGTAGATCCAGCCGAGGAGCCGCGTGTAGCCGAGCCGGTCGGACACCGCGCCGGAGAGCGTCGTGAAGACCATGTTCACGAGCGAGAGCACGCCGAAGGCGGCGGCGGCCGTGACGGCCGACACGTGGTGATCCTGGGCATGCGGGATGAAGTGGGTGTCGATCAGCCCTGCCGTCGTCACGCCGCAGACGAAGAAGGAGAGCGCGAGCCACCAGAAGTTCGCGTGGCGGAGGATCTCGGCCAGGGGCATCGGCGACCCCGCGAGGGCGGTCGGCCGCGCCCGCGGCGCCGGCCGCCCGCTCCGGATCGTCCCGCAGCAGGAACAGGACGACCGGGAGCGCGACCAGGAGGATCCCCGCTCCCAGCCACAGGAACGCCGTCCGCCAGCCCACGGCCTCGGTGAGGGAGGCCATCACGGGCAAGATCACGAACTGCCCCGCCGCCGATCCCCCGGCGACGACGCCGAGCGCGAGCCCGCGCCGCGCCGTGAACCAGCGGGCCACCATGACGGCGGAGGTGGGGCTCGACGCGCCGCCCACGGCGACCATGATCAGGACCCCGAAGACCGCGTAGGCCTGCCAGAGGCTCACGATCGAGCTGACGGCGAGGGTGCCCACGCCGAGGAGCGCCATGCTCGCCGCGAAGATCACGCGGGGTCCCGTCCGGTCGGCCCAGCGTCCGGAGAGCGCCTGCGCCACCCCGTAGACGACGAAGCCGACCGAGGCCGTGAGGCTGACCGCCGCCCGGTCCCAGCCGAACTCGGCCTCCCACGGCTTCACGAGAAGCCCGATGGTGCCGCGCACGCCCATGGCCATCGCCTGGGCGAAGAAGAGGACGCCCACCACGACCCACGCGTACGACGGCTCCCGCTCTCGCGCCCCGGCCACCGCCGCGTCCCTCCTCCGGATTCGACTTGCTGGTGTTGGGACGGGGCGCGACGCGGCGCGGATTCCCGGGACCGGCACGGCCGCCCCTCCGCTATGATCGGAGCGCCATGAACCGACAGTCCGGCGCGGCACCGGGACCGGCGGGCCCGAGCACGCCGCCCGCGCTTCGCGATCGGATCGCGGCGGATCCCTATGGGCGGTGGCTCGGCATCGAGCTGCTCGATGTGGGGCCGGGGTATTGTCGGGCGGCGCTGACCCTCGAGCCCCACATGGCCAACTTCCACGGGAGCCCCCACGGCGGCGCCATCTTCTCGCTGGCCGACTTCGCGTTCGGCGGCGCCTGCAACGGGCACGGCGAGCCGGCGGTCGCGCTGACGGTGACCATCCAGTTCCACGCCGCGGCCCGCGCCGGGAGGCGGCTCGTGGCAGAGGCCCGGGAGACGCGGCAGGGGAAGCGCGCGGGGTTCTACGCCATGACGGTGATCGACGAGGCGGACGGCACCGTCGTGGCGACATGCCAGGCCGTATCGCTCCGCACGGACGCCCACCGGCCCCAAAGGCCGTAGGCCGGCTGCCAGAGGCCGGAGGCCGTCTGATCGACAGCGCGCGTCCCGGCCGGCGAGGTGGGCCCAGCCCTGCTGCGCGCGATCGCGCGGGCGCTGGTGAGCGTCTTCTATCACCGGGTCGAGGTAGTGGGACTGGAGCGTGTGCCGCGGGACGGCCCGCTGGTCGTCGTCGCGAACCACCGGAACGCGCTCGTCGATCCGCTCCTCCTCCTCGCGACCCTGCCCCGCACGCTCCGGCCCATGGCGAAGGCGCCGCTCTTCCGTCATCCGATCCTGGCGCCGTTCCTCCACCTGGCCGGCGCGTTGCCGGTCCATCGGCGTCAGGATCCCGGCAGCGACCCCGCGCAGAACGTCGCCACGTTCGCCGCCACGGCGGCCGCGCTCCGAGACGGCGAGGCGATCCTGATCTTTCCGGAGGGCGTGAGCCAGCCCGAGCCCACGCTGATGCCGCTCCGGACGGGGGTCGCCCGCATCGTGCTGGGGACGGAAGGGAGCCGCGGACGTGCCGGCGCCGGCGCTGCTCCCGGTCGGGCTCGTCTTCCACGAGCCCGGGACGTTCCGGAGCGGGTGGGCGCTCGTGCTCGTGGGCGAGCCGGTTCGTGTCGACGACTGCCGGGCCCTGGCCACGACGGAGCCCGAGCGAGCGGTCCGCGAGCTGACGGGCCGCGTGGCGGAGGCGCTGCGGACGCTGATCGTCGAGGCGGAGGATCGGGAAACCCTCCGCCTCACCGAGGGACTGGAAGCGATCCGTCGCGCCGAGACCGAGGAGGGCTCCGCGGCGGGGGGCACCCCCATGTCGCGCATGGATCGTGTCGCCTGGATCCAGGCCGCGGCCCGCGCGCATCGCTGGCTCGAACCCCGCGAGCCGCTCCGTGTGAGCCGGTTGCGCGCGGAGGTGGAGCGCTACCTCGACGACCTCGAGCGGCTCGGCCTGTCGGCCCGGGTGGTCGGCCGCACCTATCCGCCCGGCGCGGTGGCGCGATACGCCGTGCGGGAGGCGCTGGCGCTCCTCGGCGGCCTGCCGCTCGCGCTCTGGGGGGTGGCGAGCCACGCGCTGCCGTACACGCTGACCGCCTTGGCCGCGCGCTGCCTCCGGGCGACGGGGGACGTCGCCGCCACCGTCAAGCTCGTCGCCGGGGCGGTTCTCTACCCCGCGTGCTGGGCGCTCGAGGCCTGGATCGCGTGGCGCGTGCTGGGCGGGTGGGGGCTCTTCGTGTTCCTCGTCCTGCTGATCCCGACGGGGCTCTTCGCGCTCGGCTGGCAGGCGCGCCTCGAGCGTGTCCGACGCGACGCCTGGGCCTTCGTCCGGTTCCTGTGGGACCGGGACCTTCTCGCGCGGCTCGCGGCCCGCCGGCGCGCCCTGGTCGAGGAGACCGAGAGCCTGGCCCGGCTCCTGCCGCCGAAGGTGCTGGCGGGCGACGTCCGGCCCGGCGGCCCGGCGGAGTGCCAACCAGAATGAGGGTCGCCGGTCAGCGTCCCGACAGCCGCAGCAGCTCCTCCAGCGCCTTCCGGTCGAAGGGCTGCGGTCCGCGCAGGATGAAGTGCTCGACGCCGGCGCCGAGCAGGTCGTCGATCTGCCCGAAGAGGTCCGGGCTGATCGAGCAGGTGCGCTCGACGGCCTTCGGATCGCGCCCGACCTTCGCGCACCACTCGGTCAGGATCTCGTTCTTGCGCCGCCAGTTGTCGACCGGCGGGAACGTGTTCCACATGTCCGCGTGCTGGGCCGTGAGCTTGAGGGTCACCTTCTCGCCGCCGCCCCCGATCATGATCGGGATCCGGCCGACCGGCGGCGGGTCCAGCTTCGCCAGCCGCGACTTGATCCGGGGCAGCGCGGCGCCGAGCTCCCGCAGGCGGGAGGGCGCCGTCCCGAACTCGAAGCCGTACTCCTGGTAGTCGCGCTCGAACCAGCCGGCGCCGATGCCCAGGATGGCCCGGCCTCCGCTCAGATGATCCATGGTGGCGACGTCGCAGGCCAGGAGCTCGGGATTCCGGTAGCTGTTGGCGTGCACCAGCGACCCGAACCGCGCGTGCCGGGTCTCGACGGCGATCGCCGCCAGGAGCGGCATGCAGGCGTGGTGCGGACCATCGGCGGGCCCGTAGAGCGGGAACATGTGGTCCCAGACCCAGAGCGTGTCGACGCCGAGCGCGTCCGCCGCGCGGTAGGCGTCGCGAATCTGCTGCACCGTGCAGTGCTGCGGATGGATCTGGTAGCCGACGCGAAATCGCATGGTCCGATCGTGTCCCTCTCTGCCGCGGCTCGGCGACGTCGTGCCCGCGGCGGTCAGTATCCCCGTGCCCGATCCACGAGGTTCAGGAGCGGCGCGCCCCGGAGGAAGCGCCGGAGGTTCTCGGCGAACAGCTCGGTGCACCGGTCGTCGTAGCTCGGCAGGAATCCCGACACGTGGGGCGACAGGATCACGTTGTCGAGGTCGTAGAAGGGATGCCCGGCCGGCGGCGGCTCCTCGGCGAAGACGTCGATCGCCGCGCCGGCGATCCGCCGCTCGGCCAGCGCCCGGGCGAGCGCGGCCTCGTCCACCGTCGCCCCCCGGCCCACGTTGATGAAGTACGCCGTCGGCTTCATCGCCGCGATGGCCGCCCGGCCGATGAGGTGGCGCGTCTCGGCGGTGAGCGGCGCGCACAGCGCCACCACGTCGCAGCGGGGCAGCATGCGCGGGAGCTCGCCGGGTCCGAACCACTCGGCGGGAAGAGCGCCCTCCGGATCCCCGGTGCCGGGCTGGCCGTACCCGCGGTCGGCTCGCGCGAGGGGATCGCGCTTGCAGGCCAGCACCGTCATGCCGAACGCCGAGGTGGCGATACGCGCCAGCTCGCGGCCGATGCTCCCGTAGCCGATCACGCCCAGCGTCGCGCCGCGGATCTCGGTCGGCACGAACAGCCGCCAGCGGTCCTCGTCGGGCGGCCAGGTCTTGCGCCCGTGCCACTCGACCATCCGGGGGACCCGGTGGGCGAGCGCCAGCAGCATCGCGATCGCGTACTCCGCGATCGTCGCGGCGTGGACCCCGCTGGTCGTCGTGAGCGGGATGAGGGTGTCCCGGAGAAGCGGATGGTCCTGGAGCGTGTTGATGCCGGCCATGTGGAGCTGGACCCATCGGAGGTCCTGCGCGTGCGCGAGATCTGCCGGCGGCGTGCCCGCGTAGAGAACCTCGACGCCCCGGTAGTCGGCCGTCGCCGCGTCGGCGCGCGTCACGGTGAGGCGGGGCGACGCGGCCCGCACGCGGTCGAGCTGGGCGTCGCTGAACGGCATCGTGACGAGGACCCTGGTCACGCCCCGGCCCCAGCGCCCGATGCGGGCCGTGCGCGGCATCGAGGGGATGCGTCACTGGCCTCATCGCTCGTCTCCTGGCGGCGCGCGGCCGCCGCGTGACCGGGGGGCTCGTCCCGGGCATCTTACGGCATGATGGGGCCGTGCGGACGCGGCGACCTTGCGAGATGGAGTGCCGGGGGACCGGGTCTGACCCGATGAGCGCGGCTATCCCGGAGCCCGTCGCCGGGCCGCGACTCCGGGTCGTCGTCACCGGGGCCACCGGGTTCGTGGGGACCGCGCTCGTCCCCGCGCTGGTCGCGGCGGGGCATCGGGTCGACCGCGTGAGCCGCCGGCCACCCCGGCCGGGCACGACCGACATCCAGTGGGATCCGACCCGCGGCCAGCTCGACTCCCGAGCGCTCGACGGCGCCGACGCCGTCGTCCACCTCGCGGGGGAGAGCGTCGCGGCCGGGCGCTGGACGGCGCGCGTCAAGGAGCGCATCCGCCGGAGCCGCGTGGAGGGCACCCGGCTCCTGGCGGAGACGCTCGCGCGGCTCGGTCGACGGCCCGCGGTCCTCGTCGCGGCGTCGGCGGTGGGCTACTACGGCAACCGCGGCGAGGAGCCCCTGACCGAGGACAGTCCCCCGGGCGCAGGCTTCCTGTCCGAGGTGGCCCGCGCGTGGGAGGCCGCGGCCGACCCGGCGCGCGTGGCCGGGATCCGCGTCGTCCACCTGCGCTTCGGGCTCGTCCTGGCGGGGCAGGGGGGCGCCTTGCCGCGGATGCTCCTGCCGTTCCGGCTGGGCATGGGCGGGGTGATCGGGGACGGCCGGCAGTACTGGAGCTGGATCGCCCTCGCGGACGTCGTCCGGGTCATCGAGCTCGCCATTGCCCTCGACCGTCTCGCCGGCCCCGTGAACGCCGTCGCGCCGGCCCCGGTCACCAACCGCGAGTTCACGCGCGTCCTCGGCCGGGTCCTCGGCCGGCCGACGCTCGTGCCGCTTCCCGGTCCGGCCGTTCGCCTGCTCATGGGCGAGATGGGCCAGGCGTTGCTCCTCGACAGCGCGCGCGCCCTGCCGCGCCGCCTCGAGCGCGCCGGCTTCCGCTTCCGGCACCCCGACCTCGAGGGGGCGCTCCGCGCGACGCTCGGACGCGGATGAGGCGGCTCGAAGCGCGACTCGTCGAGGACGTCCGCGCGCTGCGCCGGGAGGATCCCCTCGGCGCGATCCTGCTCGTCGTCCCCAGCCGGCTCCTCGGCGCGCGGCTCCGGGCCGGCGTGGCGCAGGCGCTCGGCGGGATCGCGGGCCTGCATGTCCTCACGCTGCCCGAGCTGGCGGAGCGCATCGCCGCGTTGCCGCTCGCGCTCGAGGGGCGCCGGCCGCTTCCCGCGGTGGCCGACCGCCTCCTCGTCGACCGGGCGCTCCGGGCGGCGGTGCCCGCCGCCGGCGGGTACTTCTCCGGCGTCCTGAACGCCCGGAACTTCCCGGCCGCGATGCTGCGCACGCTGCTCGACGTGAAGCGCGCCGGGCTCGGGGCGGCGGACCTCGTGGCGGCATTCCCCGGGAGCGCGAAGATCCGGGAGCTGTCGGCGTGCCACCAGGCGCTCGAGGTCGCCCTCGCGCGCCATGGCTACTACGACGCGTCGGACCTGCTCGCCGAGGCCGCCCGTCTCGTGACCGCCGAGCCGGGACGCCTCGGAGCGCGGGCCATGCTGGTGTTCGGGTTCCTCGAGCTGAACCCGCTCGAGACGCGGCTCCTCGAGGCGTGCGCCCGCGCGACGGACCTCCGCGGCTATCCCGCCGCCGCCGAGACGGCCGAGCGCCCCCCGGCCGACGCGATCGAGATCGTCGCCGCGCCGGGCGAGGAGCGCGAGGTGCGAGAGATCGCCCGGGTCGTCCTGCGCCACGTGGAGGGCGGGGGACACCTCGACGAGATCGGCGTGCTCCTGCGCCAGCCGGGCGCCTACCTGGCCGCGATCCGCGACGTGTTCGGCGCCGCCGGCATCCCGTACGTCCTCGCCACCCCGGCCGCGATCGGGGAGACCCGGGCCGGGCGGAGCCTCCGGCTCCTCGCCGAGGCGCGCCGCGCGGATTTCTCCCGCGCGGCCGTGATGGAGTTCCTCGCGTTCGCCGACCTTCGGCCGCGTCCCGGCACCAGCCCCGCCGAGTGGGAACGTCTCGCCCGCCAGGCCGGGATCGTGGGCGGGGCCCGCGAGTGGCGGGAGCGGCTGGACCGGCTGGGCCGCCGGCTCGGGCCGGCGATGCCGCCGCGCGACGAGGACGAGGCCGGCGCCGGGCAGGCCCTGGCCCGCGACCGGGATGCGCTTGACCGCGCTCCGCCGCGTGGTCCGTGGCCTCCTGCGCGGGCTCGAGCGGCTACCGGACCCGGGTCCGGTGGGCGCGCAGGTGGACGGCCTGGCCCGAACCTTCGCGCGACTGGTCGCGCCGTCGCCGGAGGCGCGTCAGGCGCTCGGCGCGCTCACACGCCTGCGCGCGCTGGCGACCGTGGACGCGGCCGTTCCGCTCGAAGAGTTCTGGGCGCTCCTCGACGCCGCCCTTGCGGTCCCGTCCGGCCCGGGCGCGGGACCGACGCCGGGCCACGTGTTCGTCGGCGAGCTCGGGTCCGCCCTCGGGATCGACTTTCCCCTGACGATCGTGCCGGGTCTGGTCGAAGGCGGATTTCCGGCGGCCGTCCGCCAGGACCCGATCCTCCTCGACGAGGAGCGCCGCCGCCTGACCGGGCTGCCCCTGGGCCAGGATGCGCGAGCCCTCGAGCGGATCCGCTTCCTGCTGGCGATCGGCTCCGGCGCGCGCCGGGTCCTCCTGACCTATCCGCGAGTGGACGCGGAGAGCGGGCGTCCCCGGGTGCCCTCGTTCCTCGTGCTGGATCTCCTCGAGCAGGTCACGGGCGCGCGCCACGACTTCCAGGCCCTCGAGCGCTTCCCGGGCTGGCGCGGCACGCCGCTTCATCCGGCGCCGCCCTCCGCGCGCGAGCGGCCGCTCGACGCGCGTGAGTGGCTGGTGACCCGGGCGCTCGCGGCGCGGGCTCACCCGGACGGGCTCCTCCGGAGCCTGCCCGGCGCGCGTCGAGGGCTGACCGCGATCCGGATGCGGGAGGGCACGGACGCGCTCACGGCCTACGACGGGCTTCTCGTCACGGGCGTCGACCTCGGGGACGTGCCCCTGTCCCCGACGGCGCTGGAGCGCTACGCGGTCTGCCCGTTCCGGTTCCTCCTCGAGCGCGTCTACGGACTCGAGGCGCTGGAGGAGCCCGACCGGATCCTCCTGATCGATGCGCGGGACCGGGGTGAGATCGTCCATGCGGCGCTCGAAGCGGCGTTCCGGCGCCTCGCGGAGGAGGGCGCGTTCCCCCTCACGCCGGAGCGCCTCCCGGAGGCGCGGGCGGCCCTCGAGGCCGCCTTCGCCGACGTGTGCGCCGACGCCGAGCGCCGCGGCGTGACCGGCTTGCCGGCGCTCTGGGCGGGCGAGCGGGCTCGGCTCCGCGAGGAGCTCCTGTCCGCGGTCGAGGCGGAGGCGGAAGATCCCGCCGGCTGGCGGCCCGCCCTCTTCGAGGTGGCCTTCGGCATGGACTGGCGGGAGGACTCGATCGCGCCGCTCGTGTACCGGCTGGCGGATGGCACCGCGCTCTCGCTGCGGGGTCGTATCGACCGGATCGACGTGTCGCCGGACGGGCGGCGCGCCCGCGTCCTCGACTACAAGACCGGGCGGGTCCGGTCGCCGAAGACGCCGGATCGCCTGGTCAAGGGACGCGCGCTCCAGCTCCCCGTGTACCGGCTGGCCGTCGAGTCGCTCCTGGCCGGGCGGGAGCCGGCGGCGGAGGTGGACGACGCGCAGTACTACCACGTGATCGGGCCGGACGCGGGGATACGGATTCGATTCACGCGCCGATGGCTGGGAGTCGCGTCGCGCCGACTTCGATCGCGCGCTCCGGACGATCGTCGACGGCATTCGTGCCGGCCGCTTCTTCCAGCGGCCGGGCGCGTGCGCCGCCCGGGGGCCGTGCGCGTTCGACCTCGCGTGCGGCGCCGAGCGCGGGCGGTGGGCCGAGGCCAAGCGCGCCGATCCCAGCGTCCTCGCTCACGAGACCCTCGAGGCGATCGAGTGACCGACCAGCCGGCGGAGCTGGCGGACCAGGACGCGCGCCGCCGGGCGCTCGAGGATCTCGACACCACCTTCCTGGTGGAGGCGGCGGCCGGCAGCGGAAAGACGACGCTCCTGCTCGGTCGCATCGTCAACCTCGTCCGGAGCGGGCGAGCGCGCCTGGCCGAGATCGCGGCCGTCACGTTCACCGAGAAGGCCGCCGCCGACCTCAAGGTGCGCCTGCGCGGCGAGCTGGCGCGGGCCGGTCTCGACGAGGCGCTTCGCGAGCTCGAGATCGCCCGGATCGGGACGATCCACGCGTTCGCCGCCGGGCTCCTCCGTGAGCGCCCGGTCGAGGCGGGCGTGGATCCGGGGTTCACGGTGGCCGACCCGCTCCGCGCGCGCCTGCTGCTCGATCGGACGTGGGAGTCCTGGCTCCCGGAGGCGCTCTCCGACCCGGCGACGGCCGAGCCGGTCCGGCAGGCGATCGAGCGCGGGCTCTCGCTCGAGCGCCTGCGCGATCTGACGTTCGCCCTCGTGGACCAGCGCGACGGGCTCGCCGGGCTTCCCGGTCCCGCCGAGTTCGCGGAGCCGCCGCCGATCCTGAACCGGGAGCTGCGCGCGACCATCGCGCGGCTCGCCGACCTGGCCCGGGGTGCTGTCAAGGATCCGGAGGACCGAGCGGCGCGCGCGCTCGACGAGCTCGCCGCGTGGGTCCGCCAGACCGCGGCCATGCCCGAGAGCGACCAGGTGAGCGCGCTCCTGGGCGTCGCACGGCTGCCGGACAAGCCCGAGCGGCTCGGCAACAAGGCCAAGTGGCGGGACCGCGCCGCGCTCGAGGAGTGCCGGGCCGGTCTCGGCGTGCTCCGGGAGCGGGTCGAGGCCGCCCGGGCCGTGGCCCGGCACAACCTGGTCGCCGGGCTCGCCCGCTGGGCGGCGGGTTTCGTCGACGCCTACGATCTCGCCAAGGGCCGGGCGGGTAGCCTCGACTTCCTCGACCTGCTTCTCCGGGCGCGGAACCTGGTGCGCGATCGCCCCGACGTCCGGCAGGACTTCCAGCGGACCATCCGATACCTCCTGGTGGACGAGTTCCAGGACACGGATCCCCTCCAGCTGGAGACGGTGCTGGGTCTCGCGGCCGACGGGCGGCCGGGGAGCCTGTTCGTCGTCGGCGACCCGAAGCAGAGCATCTATCGGTTCCGTCGCGCCGACATCGAGACCTACGAGGCGGCCAAGGCGACGATTGCCGGCCGGGGCGCGGCCCTCACGATCCGGGCCAACTTCCGGAGCACCCAGGCGATCCTGGACGCCGTCAACGGCGTGTTCGATGGCGTGATGATCCCGCCGCCCGACGGCGCCTACCAGCCCGCCTACGTGGCGCTCGAGCCCTCGCCGAGGACGAAACCCGGCGTGCCGCCCGTGGTCCTCACGCTGTCCCCCGACGTCCCGCCGGCCACGAGCGCCGCCGAGGCCCTGGTGCAGGAGGCACGGCTGGTCGCCGCGTACCTCGTCCGCGAGGTCGAGCGTGAGCGCCGGTTCCGCTACGGCGACGTCGCGCTCCTGTTCCGCGCCATGACCGGCGTGGCCGCCTACGAGGATGCGCTGCGCGCGGCGGGCATCCCGTTCCGGACGGTCGGCGGCCGTCACTACTACGACCGGTCCGAGGTGGGCTGGACGATCGCGGCGCTCGCGGCGATCGAGGACCCTCACGACCCCGTCGCGCTCGTGGGCGCGCTCCGCTCCCCGTTCTTCGGGGTCACGGACGAGGCGCTGCGGCGTCTCCACGCGGCCGGCGGGGAGTTCTCGTACCAGCGGCCGCTCCCCGCCGCCGCCGATCCGGCTCTGGCCGGGGCGTGGGTGCTTCTCGGAGCCCTCCACCGGCAGCGGAACCAGGTGGCGCCCGCGGCGGTCGTGGAGCGGCTCCTGGCCGACACGCAAGTCCTCGCCGCCTACGCGCTCGAGCCCCAGGGCGAGGCGCGGGTCGCGAATCTCCTCAAGGTGCTCGACACGGCGCGGGCGCTCGAGGCGACGGGGGCGCTCACGTTCCGTGGGCTCGTCCGGTGGCTCCGGGACCGCGGGGCGGCCCGCTACGAGGAGGAGGAGTCAGCCGTCGAGGCCGAGGACGCGGTCCGTCTCATGACGATCCACAAGGCCAAGGGCCTCGAGTTCCCGGTGGTCGTCGTGCCGGACCTCGGGCGCGAGGCATCGTGGCGGGCCCCCGTCGTCCTGGCGGACCGCGGTTCAGGGCGGCTGGCCGTCAACCTCGGCCGCCTGGGCGAAACCCCGCTCACGACGCTCGACTGGGCCGATGCGGAGGCGCGCGAGATCCAGCGGGTGGACGCCGAGGCGCTCCGCGTCCTCTACGTCGCCCTCACGCGCGCAGAACATGGGCTCGTGCTCCCCATTCCCGCGCGGCCCGAGGGCCAGGCCTTCTTCCAGTACCTCGGCACGCTGCTCGGAGCCCCGACGGACGTCCTTGGCGCCGAGGATCTCGAGCTTCCGGAGCGGGCGGGTGCGGCGCTCGACCTTGTCGCGGACCCGGGAGAGACTCTCGACGAATGGCGTGCGCGCCATCGCGCGCTCGTGGCGCGGGGCGGGACAGCCGATCGAGCGGCACCGGAGGGCGCCGGTGAGGGCGCGTCGAGCCGTTCCGAGCGTCAGCGCGCCGCGGCGGCCGCGCTCGCCCGCGCGGCGCTCCTCGAGGTCGACCTCGCGCGACCCGCCGAGGGGCCGGTTGTCGTTGGCGCCCTCGGGACCCGTCGGGGCGCGCGAGCGGAGGTCGTCGCCGACGCGACGCGGCTCCTGGGGCGCGCCCTCTCCGGCCCGGTGATGGGGCGGGCGCGCCGCGCCGTCTGGCTGCTCCGCGACGTGCCCGTCGCCGTCCCTCTGGAGGGTCGGGTGGTGGAGGATCGTCTGGACCTCGTGTGGGAGGAGGCCGGGGGGCTAGTGGTCGCCCGGGTCGCGACCGGCCCGACCGACGGGGACCCGCCTCATCTGCCGCCGGACGTGCTGGCGGCGGCCCTGGGCCGGCCCGTCCGCGAGCTGCTCGTCCTCGACCTGTCGGGCAGCTGACCGTCGCGGCGGATCAGACCACGCCGGCGGAGACCGGCTGGCGCGACACCGTCCCCAGGCGGCTCAGTGTTTCGTCGAGCGCGCGGCCGAGTCGGCGGGCGCCCTCGACGATGCGATCGGGCGGGAGCGCCGCGTAGCAGAGCCGGATGTGATCCGCGCCGCCACCGTTCGGGCTGAACGCCGAGCCGTGCCGCACGCCGACGCCGTGCTCCAGCGCGACGGGGACCAGCGCGTCGGCGGTCACCGGAGCGGGAAGCGCGGCCCAGAGGTAGTACGACCCGCCGGGCACCCGGAAGCGGAGCCGAGGGCAATGCTGGCGAAGCGCGCCCACGAGCGCGTCGCGACGGACGCGGCACTCGAGGCGGAGCCGGGCCAGGTGCCGCTCGGCGTGAGGGCTCCCGATGAAGGCCGCGGCCAGGCGCTGGGTGAGCGCGGCCGTGTGGAGATCGTCGAAGGTCTTCGCGACGGTGAGAACGCTCATGGCGGGCGTCGGCGCCACGAGCCAGCCGACCCGGAGGCCGGGAAGCCCGAGCTTCGACCCGCCCCCCTGGTAGATGACGACGCCGCTCGCGTCCTGCGCGCGGAGCGCCGGCGGCGGCTCCTGCTCGAAGTAGAGGTCCCCGTAGAGATCGCTCTCCACCACGGGCACCCGGTACTGGAGCGCGAGCTCCAGGACGCGCCGCCGCCGCTCGGCGCTCAGCACCGCGCCCGTGGGGTTGTGGTACGCCGGGATCAGGTAGACGAACTTCGGCCGGTAGCGCGCGAGCCCCTCCTCCAGCGCATCGACTCGCACGCCGTCGTGGTCGACCGGTATGCCGACGACGTCGGCGCCGGCCCACCGGAACGTGAGGAACGCCCCGGTGTAGGTGGGGCTCTCCGTGAGGACGACGTCGCCCGGTGTGAGAAAGGCTCGGGCCAGGACGTTCAGGCCCTGCTGCCCGCCGGTCGTCACCAGGATCTCTTCGGGCGTCGCCAGGATGCCCCGAGTCCGGAGCCAGCCCGCCAGGGTCTCCCGGAGCACGGGGTCCCCCCAGGCGGGCGCCGGGTTGTAGAGGATGCCATCCCCGCGGGGCAACGCGTCGAGCAGCGCGTCCAGGGTCTCGACGGGGTAGAGATTCGGATCGGGCAGCCCCGCGCCGAAGCCGATCACCTCTGGCCCATCCGGCGCGGCGTACGCGACCTGCATGCCCTGGAGCGCCACGGGCGCGACGCGCTGCGCCCACGGTAGCGCGGCGTGACGAGCATCCGGTGGTGTCCCGACGACGATCGTGCCTCGGCCGACGTGTCCCCGGACGATGCCGCGGGCCTGGAGCTCCTGGTAGGCCCCGGTGACCGTCGTCCGGCTGACACTCAGATCTAAGGCCAATTCTCTCTCGGCTGGAAGCCGATCTCCGACGTGAAGCCGCCCCGTCCGGATGGCGTCCTCGACTGCATGGGCGACCTGGAGATAGAGCGCCTGGCCGGAGTCAGGGTCCAGAGGCCCAAACATTGGCTCATTCCTGCGCTGGATCATTGGCCGGTTCCCCTTGTGTGCGCCGTCCGCGTTCTTGCTCATGGGTCCGATACTCGATGTCTACCACAAGTCCAATGTAAAGCCAATGTCACTGATTGGATATTGCCACGTCGCGGAGCCATACCATACCCTCACAGCGCAAGGAGGATGACGACGATGTTCAACTCGAACGATCTGCTGGTGAGTGTCCTGATGAAGGAGCGTGAGCGAGACGCGGCGCGGGCGGCGGAGCTCGGCAGACTTCTCCGGGATGCCGGTCCCCGGCGCGACCGCCGGCACTCGCTCCGCGAGCGGCTCGGTGTCTCGCTGATCCAGGCGGGCCGCGCCCTGCTCCGGCATGGGCCGGCCTACTCGGCTCGCCGCGGCCTGGCCTGAGGGAGGCTTCGATGACGATCCTGGCGAACGTGCTCTCGCTGCTCGTGGCGTGTCTCGTAGGGGTCGGTCCGGTCATGCTCCTGGCGATTCTCCAGAACCGCAGGGACCGTCGGGCGCAGGCGCTCCTCCACGTGGTCGCGCGCCAGCTTCCGGCGGAGACGCTGCGAAGCGACGTCGCGGTCGACGTGCGATGCCGGCTGCTCTCTCGCGGCGCGACGGTGCGGCTCGACCTCGGCCGGGTGCCCTCGCCGCGCATGTGGGACATCGCCGCGCAGCTCCGGCGCGGGCTTCCCGCGTGGGTGCGGCTCGAGGTGGATGGGCGCGTGGACGGGCCGCAGGCCGCTCCGCGCCCGGTCCACATCACCGTGGAGAGCCCCGAGCCCGAGACGCTCCGCCGCGCTGCCTGAGTTCTCAGTCCTGCAACGCGCGCCTCAGCGCTGACAAGGCGCGCGCTCCTTCAACCCGGTCGCCGCGAGCGGCGAGTCGGGATCGGACGAGCTCGGGGCGCGCGTAAAGCACCAGCATCCGCGCGCGTTCTCCGCGATCGTGCTCGTCCGCTCGCCGCGACCGGACTCCACGTGGCCGTGCTCCGAAGAGCGTGGCATCCCTCCTGCACGCATCCGGGGGTCCCCGAGACCGTACCCGAGGGAGGGATGAGAATGATGCGGGCACGTCGAGCGCGTCTGAGCGTCGTGGTCTCACTCTTGATGTCGAGCGCCATCTGGGGCGCCGGCGAATCGGCGGCGCAGGTGCCGGCACTCTCGTCGGTGCCGGTCCCTCGACCCCGCGAATCTCGGCGACTATGTCCGTGATGAGCAGGCGGCCCGGATCCTCGGGAAGGCGCTGTTCTGGGACATGCAGGTGGGCAGCGACAGCGTGCAGGCGTGCGCCACCTGCCACTTCCGCGCCGGCGCCGACACCCGGAGCAAGAACCAGGTGAGCCCCGGTCTCCTCCGGATGATCTTCCGGCCGGACGGGACGGTCGCGACGGACTCGGACCTCAACTTCGACGGGCAGGGCCCCAACGACACCCTCCGGACGGAGGACTTTCCCCTGCGCAAGCTCGCGGACACGAGGAATCGCGAGTCGGCCATCGTCGCCGACTCGAACAACGTCGTGTCCTCGCAGGGTGTGCACCATGCGATCTTCGGTCAGAGCGGGGATCCGGGTTCCGATCCGGACGGCTTCTACGTCGGGCTGGGCCGGCGTCGCGGCAACGTGCGCCGCGTCGAGCCGCGCAACACGCCCACGATGATCAACGCGGTCTTCAACCACCGCAACTTCTGGGACATGCGGGCCCAGAACGTGTTCAACGGCGTGAACCCGTTCGGCGACCGCGACCCGAACGCGTTCCTCTACAGCGCCCCCTCTCGCCAAGGCACGCCCCAGCAGGTGCAGGTGCGGCTCGAGAACTCGAGCCTCGCCTCGCAGGCGGTCGGCCCGCCGACGAACCGGTTCGAGATGTCGGCCGACGGGCGGCCGTTCCCGGAGGTCGGCGACCGGCTGATGCGCGAGGGGCGACGGCGTCATCGCCTGACCGGCCGGCGGCTCCTCACGGGACGTCCCCTCGCATTGCAGCTCGTCGCCCGCGACGACAGCGTGCTCGGCCCCCTGAGCCGTGCGCCGCAGCGTGGGCTGAACACCACCTACGAGGCGCTCATCCGCCAGGCATTCCACACGAAGTGGTGGGATTCGGTGAAGTTCATCCAGGTCGACGAGGAGTCCGGCACGACCCGAGGTCGTCAACGCGCGCGATGCCGACCCGGCCGCCGAGGAGTACACGCTTCTCGAGTACAATTTCTCCCTCTTCTTCGGACTCGCCGTGCAGGCGTACGAGGCGACCCTCGTCTCCGACGACACGCCCTTCGACCGCTTCCTCAAGGATCCCGTGCAGAACCCCTTGTCCGCGGCGGCCGAGCGGGGCCGGAAGATCTTCTTCAACGAGAACCCGAACATTCCGGCGCCCGGCCAGCCCATTCCCAATCCGCCTCCCGGCCCGCGGGGCGGGTGCGCCTTCTGCCACTCCGGATCGCTCCTCAGCGAGGCGTCGGTCGAGGCCATCCAAGTCCGGCGGCATGGTGCGGACGTCGAACGGGCAGACGAGCGATCGGGGGACACGCAACATCGGCGTCCGGGAGACGAACGAGGATCTCGGCAACGCCGGGGTCGATCCGTTCGGGGCTTCGTTGTCCACCGCGGTGCTTGCCGGGCAAGGGCCCTTCGCGGCCGACGGCACCTTCAAGATCCCCAGCCTCCGCAACGTCGAGCTCACCGCGCCGTACTTCCACACGGGCGGCGAGGCGACCCTCGAAGACGTGGTCGACTTCTACGCCCGAGGCGGAAACCGCGGGGGAGTGTCGAACCCGATCACGACCCGCGACGGCACCGTCATCGGCGGGCTCGGAGTCCTGAACTTCAACCAGTCCACCGAGTTCTTCGACGGGGACGCGGCGCGAGCCGACCTGGTCGCCTTCCTGAAGGCGCTCACCGACGAGCGGGTCCGGAGCGCGGCGGCGCCCTTCGACCACCCGCAGATCTTCGTGCCGAACGGCCACCCCGGCGGTCCGAACGCCGTCACCCAGCGCGACGGGCGGGCCGTCGACACCTTCCTGATGGTCCCGGCCACCGGCCGGAACGGCGGCCCGATCCTGCCCGGATTCCTGGAGTAGACCGACCGGGTCGGCGGGCTACGGCGCGTGCCGTAGCCCGCCGGACCGTCCGGCTACCCACTCAGAATCGGCTGCAGACCTTGCCGAAGTGCTGGCCCTGCGGCAGGGCCTTGATCGCCTCGCCGACCTCGTCGAACGCGAAGAGCCGCGCGTCGACCGGAGGCTCGGTGCGGTGGAGCTCCATGGCGCGCGCCATGTCCTCGAAGAGATCGCGGCTTCCCGACGGTGACGCCCTGGAGCCGGATGTTCTGCGTGACCACCGCACCCAGGCCGAGCTGGGCGGTGGCACCGGCCAGCACGCCGATCAGGGCCAGCGTGCCGCTGGTCCGCACGGCGCGGACCGAGGCGTCGAGCGTGCCGGCCACCTCGACCACGAGATCGACGCCCACGCCGTTCGTGACCTCGCGCGCGACCTTGTGCCAGTCGGGGTTCGCCTTGTAGTTGACGACGTGGTCCGCGCCCATCGCGCGGGCGCGCTCGAGCTTGGCGTCGCTCGACGACGTGGCGATCACGCGGGCGCCGTGCATCTTCGCGAACAGGAGCGCGAACAAGGAGACGCCGCCCGTCCCCTGGACGAGCACGACGTCTCCGGCCTTCACCCGGCCCTGGGCGACGACGGCATTCCACGCGGTGACGGCGGCGCACGGCAAGCGTGGCGGCCTGAACCGCGTCCAGGTGGCGCGGCGCCCGGACCACGCCCTCCTGGCTCAGCGCCATGTACTCCTGCATGACGCCGTCGCGGGGTCCCCCGAGGGTCCCGGCCCAGTGCGCCTCGCGGAACGGCCCGCTCCACCAGGTCTGCCCGTAGATCGGGCAGGCGAGATCCCCCACGGCCACGCGCGAGACGCCCGGGCCGGCCGCGACCACGCGGCCCGCCCCGTCGGAGCAGGGGACCAGAGGCAGCTTGCCGCCGCGGCGGCCGTAGCCGCCGTTGGCCATGACGTAGTCCCGATAGTTCAGCGAGGCCGCCTCCATCCGGAGCAGCACCTCGCCCGGACCCGGCTCGGGGACGGGCCGCTCGGCTCGCCGGATGCTGTCCGGATTCCAGGTGTCCTGGATCTGCATGACCTTCATCGTCGTTGGCATCGTCGTCGGCATCTGGGGTCCTCCGCGAGGCGGGTCGATGGCCGCTGCTTACGGTGACGCATGCTAGCAGTCCACCTGGGTGGACTCCAGCCCTGACGTGATCCGTCGGCCGCCACGACTGTTCAGAGGCTCAGGATGCCGATGCCCGCCACGGCGAGGATCGCACCGATCGCCGCCCGCCAGGTCAGGCGCTCGCCGAAGGCGATGAGCCCGATCGGGAGGGCGAACAGGGGCGAGACGGAGGACAGGACGGTGCCGAGCGCCACGCCGGCGTACTTGAGCCCCGACAGGTAGGCGACCGCGCTCATCGCGGTGAGCACGCTGAGGAGCACGACGCGCCGGCCGACCGAGCGTCGCTGGGCCCAGAGTCCGCGGACGGTGCCTCGCGCCCACGGCGTCGCCCAGAGGACCAGCGCGCTGCCCGGCATGCGCACCGCCTGGATCGTCAGCGGGTCGATCTCCTCGACGGGCGGCTTCATCAGCGCGGCGCTCACCGCCCATGCGAGGGCGGCGATCAACGCCAGCGTGAGGCCGCGGCGCCGCTGCTCGGGGGAGACCTCGGTCTCCACGCCCCGCTCGCTCAGGATGAGCGCGAGGCCGCCCAGGGTGACCAGCGAGCCCACCGCCACCGTCGCCGTGATCTGCTCACCGAACCACCAGAAGGCGAACAGGCTCGCGAGGATCGGATGGCCGGCGGTCGCGATGGTCATGGCGCGGCCGATGCCCAGGGACTTCGTGCTCTCGAAGAACGCCGTGTCGCCGATCCCGATCGCGGCCAGGACGCTGACGGTGAGGCACGCCCACGCCAGGGCGCTCACCTGGCCGAGTGACCGGACGTCCCCCAGGGTGAGAGCCACCGGCACCAGAAGGAAGCTGGCGCCGGCCGACCGGATGATGTTCAGGGAGAGGCTGGGGAACTGCGCGGTGAGGTCGCGCGCGACGAGCGTCACCAGGGTCCAGCCGAGGGCCGACGCGAGCGCGGAGGCCATCCCGAACCCTGCGCCCAGTCCGGATGGCTCCACGGCGCTCGACTGTACCACGCGGCGTCGGGACGCTCGGCGCCCGAGACGGCGGGCGGGGAGCGGCCCCCTGTGACGGGGGCGAGGTCAGTCCTTGCCCGACCTCCGCCCGCGCCGCGCGGATGAGCTCGGGGAAGCTGTAGGTCGGGAGCGCGCATCCGGGCGCGATGAAGAGCTTCCGCGCCCCGGCCTCCGTGATGGCCGAGCGGACCTGCTCGCTGACGCGGGCGGCGAGCGTGTAGGGGAAGCCTTCGTGGTCGATGCCTCCCACCAGGACCCGCGGCGTGAGACGGCGCATGAGCGTGAGGGGCGGGCCCGACTGGCGGTCCGCCCACGAGATCGCGTGGACCGGGTAGTCGAGCAGGCGGTCCAGGTAGAGGCCACTCCCGTGAGCGTGGAGGATGTGGCACTCCCCGAAGGGCCGGATCGCCTCCAGGAACGCGAGGTCGAAGGGGCGCATGAACCGCTCGTACTGCTCCGCCGTGACCGACTCGCTCGTGGCGGGAACGGAGTAGAAGATCCCCGAGGCTCCGCCGTGCAGGCTCGCGATCGCGTAGCGGATGAGGTTGTCGTTGACGATGGTCAGCACCGCCTCGAGGTCGGCGGGATGCTCCTGCATGAAGGGCCCCATCGCCTCCTTCAGGACGTTCCGGCGCAGCGTGTTCCACGCGTTGAAGACCGTGTCGACGACGAGCGCCTTGCCCTTGAGCTCCAGCCCGATCAGCCGGACGGCCTCGAGCTGCTCTCCGAGCGGCCCCTGATGCACGTCGAGCGGCGTGAGCCGCTTGAGGTCGCGGACCTCGGTCACGGTCTCGACGCCACGCGGCATGGGATAGGAGTAGTCGTTCATGACCTTGAGCCAGTCCAGGTCGTAGGCCGCGAAGAACTCGAGATGGGTCTGGGCGGTGCGCTCGGCCGGCGCGTGCTGCAGTCCGAAGTGGTACCAGACGCTGAACGGCGGCCGGTCGACCTCGGCCCCGGACAGCGCGGCCCGAACCCGCTCGATCTTCGTCATCGCCATGGTGGAGCTCCTTGCGGCCTCAGATCACGTAGAGCCAGGGGCGGACGGTGAGGTCGGCGGCCTTCCAGGAGCCGCTCTCGGCGAGCCACGCGGCCGCCTCGTCGGGGTCGGGTGTCCGCGCCACGGCGAGGGTGCTCCCGCCGGGCAAGAAGCCGCCGAAGACGACGCGCCCGGCGCCGCGCAGCTCGACCAGCGCGAGCTGGGCCATGTCGCGATCCGCGGTCGCCCCCTCGACGATCGACGCCGGCCGGGAGCCGTCGAGGACGACCGGCGGCTCGGCCTCCCACGGATCGACGAAGGTCTCGAAGTCACGCGGGGCGTAGGTCGTCCACGCGCCCACGCGGTGGTAGGGATCCTCCTCGACGATCGGACGCAGGGCCTCCCGGTGCGGCACGCGGTAGAAGAGGTCGGCGCTCCGGCCGTCGGGGGTGGGACCGCCGGCCACCAGGACGCCCGCCGCCCGCAGGCGGAGCAGCCGGTCGATGTGAGCGCCCCGGACCGGCTCCCGGCGGGACAGGTAGTCCGCGGCGCAGGTGATGCTGACGTGGACGACGGGCATCGACGCTCCTCTGGGCCGCGCGGGCCGGGTCGCTAGGCGGGGATCCCGAGGTCATCATACCTCCAGACGCTGGCGGGCGCGGGGGGCGCGCCCGCACTGGCGCTACTCCCCCCGCAGGACGGGAGTGGCTTTCGTCCCAGGAGACGGAACGTACCGAGGAACCCCACCCCGACGGCGAGGGCGACGCTGGCCACGAGCGCGGCGACGATGGGCGCGGGTTCGAGGACCGGCGGCACGTCGAGGACGAACCGGAGGACGATCCACGCCGTGAGGGCGCCGGTGAGCGCCCCGCCCAGACCGGCCACCAGGCCGAGGCAGCCGTACTCCACCGCGAACGCGCGCGCGACCCGACCTCGCGTGGCGCCGAGGGTCCGGAGGAGCACCGACTCGTAGAGCCGCTGGGCGCGGCTCTGGATCAGGGCTTCGGCCATGACGGTCAGGCCGGCGCCGAGCACGAAGAAGGCGACCAGCCGGATGGCCACCGCGATGCGGTCGAGCACGCCCGTCACGCGCTGGAGGACGTCGCGGACCGGGATCGCCGTCACGTTCGGGAAGGCCGCGGCCACACGCTCCTGGACCACCCCGTCCGCGCTGGGCGGCACGCGCGCCGTCCCCATGTACGCGAGCGGCGCGCCGTCGAGCGGCCCCGGCGAGAAGATCACGAAGAAGTTCGCGCCGAGGGTCTGCCAGTCGACCTTGCGAAGGCTCAGGACCTCCGCGCTCACCTGGACACCCTGGATGTCGAAGGTCAGGGTCCCGCCGAGGTCGACGCCGAGGGCACGCGCCGTCTCACCCTCGACCGAGATCCACGCGCGTCCGTCGTCGCCCGGCGTCCACCAGCGCCCGCGCGTCACCACCGTCCCCGCCGGCGGGTTCGCGGCGAACGTCAACACGTACTCGCGCGTCACGCGCCACGCCTCCGGGCGGCCCGCCCAGCGCCCGCGCTCGATCGGCTCCCCGTTGATCGCGTGGAGCCGCGCGCGCACCACCGGGACCAGCTCCGGCGGCGACGCGCCCGGGACCCCCGCGATCGTCTGGCGGAACGCCTCGGCCTGGTCCGGCTGCACGTCGACGAAGAAGAAGGATGGCGCTTCGCGCCGGCGCTCGAGATCGAGCTGGCGCCCGAGACCTCGCTCGAGGAGCACGACGGCGGTGAGCAGCGTCACGCCGATCCCGAGCGCCACCGTCACCCCGACCGCCTGCGTGCCGGGTCGGACCAGACCGCTCAGACCGTGGCGCCAGGCCAGGGAGCGGGGCCGGGGCAGCCGCGCGACGAGCGCCCGGGTGCTCCATGCCGCGAGCGCGAGGATCCCGAGCGCGCCGGCGGACGCGCCGAGGAACACCGCGCCGATCCGGAGCGGCCCGGCCTGCCAGAGTGCGAGCGCGGCCAGTCCTCCCGCGATCGTCGCCGCCGCTCCCCACGGCCGGCGCGGGCGCACCCTTCCCGCGTCGACCGGATGCCGGAGCAGGATCGCCGGCGAGACCGAGCGGGCGGAGAGGAGCGGCCAGAGCGCGAACAGGAGCGTCGCGAGGCAGCCGGCCAGGACGCCGGTGCCCATGGCCAGGGGCGCCGGCCGCCCCTCGAGCTCGAACGGCACGAAGGGCTGGAGGAGGGGCCCGAGGAGGAGCTGGACGAAGGTGCCGAGGAGCGCCCCGGCCAGGCTGCCCAGCACGCCGAGCGCGAGCGCCTGCACCACGTACACGGCGGTCAGCGTCCGGGCGCTCGCGCCGAGGCACCGCAGGATGGCGATCGTCGCGATCTTCCGGCCGAGGAACGCGCGCACCGCGGCCGCGACCCCGATGCCGCCGACGAAGAGGCTGGTCAGCCCGACCAGTCGGAGGTAGGCGGTGAGCTGGTCGAAGAAGCGCCGGAGCCCGGGCTGGGCCTCGTCGAACGTCGCCACGCGCACCGCGGGATCGGCCATCGCCTCCACCAGGGAGGCCCGGGCCGCGCCCGGCTCGATGGTCGAGGGCAGCCTGACGAGCGTCCGGTGTCGCACGCGGCTGCCCGGCCGGACGAGTCCCGTCGCGTCGAGGCTCGCGGTGTTCATGAGGACCCGCGGGCCGAGCGTGAAGAGGGAGGCGGCGCGATCGGGCTCCTTCCGGACGATGCCGGTCACGGTCAGCGTTGCGTCGCCGATCGTGACCGGGTCGTTGAGCGCGAGGCCGAGCCGGGCGAGGAGCGCCTCCTCGACCACGACGCCTCCGCTGGCGAGCAGCGCGTCGAGGGGGCGTGCCGGCTCGACGTCGAGCCGGCCGTACAGGGGATAGCCGGCGTCCACCGCCTTCAGCTCGACGAGGAGCGTGCCTCCGCGCGTGGGGTTCCGCGCCATGCCCACCAGCTCTCGCACCCGGGCCAGGGCCGCCCCCTGGCGGGCCAGCTCCCGGACCGGACCGTCGTCGGCGGGATCGAGGGGACGGGCCGAGCGCAGCTCCACGTCGCCGCCGAGGAGCGCGCGCGCCTCGCGTCCGAGCGAGCGATCGAGGGTCGCCGCCACGCTCAGGACGGCCACCAGGGCGCCGACGCCCAGCGCGATGCACGCGAGGAAGCCCGCGAAGTGCCGCCAGGCGCCGCGCGTCTCCCGCCAGGCGAGGCCCGCGACCAGCCGCCAGGGGACGGCGGCCGGTGCCGGCGGCCCGCGGCCTGGCTCACGCGGCGGCGCGATCCGCCACGACGCGGCCGTCCCGGAGCTCCACGATCCGCTCCGCGTGAGCCGCGAGGACGGGATCGTGGGTCACCAGGATGAGCGTCGTGCCGTGGCGTCGGTGAAGATCGACGAGCAGGTCGACGATCTGCGTCCCGGTGGCGGAGTCGAGGTTGCCGGTGGGCTCGTCGGCCAGGAGGAGCCCCGGGCGGTTCGCGACCGCCCGCGCGAGCGCGACCCGCTGCTGCTCGCCGCCCGACAGCTCCGCGGGGTAGTGGCCCACGCGGGCCTTGAGACCGACCTCTTCGAGGAGGGCGCCGGCCCGCCGGGCCGGCTCGGCGGCGCCGGCCAGCTCCAGCGGGATCGCGACGTTCTCGAGGGCGGTCAGCGTCGGGATCAAGTGGAAGGACTGGAAGACGTAGCCGATCTTCGCGAGGCGAAGCCGGGCGACCGCGTCTTCGTCGAGCGACGCGAGCTCCACGCCGTCGACGCGAATGGACCCGGTGGTGGGGCGGTCCAGTCCGGCCAGGAGCCCGAGGAACGTCGACTTGCCGCTTCCGGACGGCCCGATGACCGCGACGAACTGGCCCGTGGGCACGTCCAGGGTGACGCCGTCCAGGATGGTCACGATGCCGGCGGCGCTTCGAAGCCGCATGACGAGGTCGCGGACCTGGACCATCCAGGCCTCAGTCCGGCCGGCGCGTTCGCGTCCGTTCGCTCACGGACCTTCATATTACACTGGGCTCGTGTGGTCGCTTTTCGGAGCCCTGCTCGTGCTCGCGCTCGGCGCGTTCGCCGCGCCGGTCAGTGGTGACGAGCGCGTCATCGTGGCCTTCGGCGACAGCTTGACGGCGGGATTCGGCGTCGCCCCGGAGGAGGCGTGGCCCGCCCTGATCGAGGGGCGGCTCCGGCGCGAGGGCCTACCCGTACCGCGTCGTCAACGCCGGCGTGAGCGGGGACACGACGGCCGGCGGCGTCCGCCGCGTCGACTGGGTGCTCCGGAACCGGCCCGAGGTCGCGGTGGTGGCGCTGGGCGCCAACGACGGGCTCCGAGGGCTCTCGACCGACGCGATGCGGGCCAATCTCACCACGATCGTCGAGCGCCTGCGGACCGGCGGGGCGCGCGTGCTCGTCGCCGGGATGGAGGTCCCGCCGAACTACGGCGCGGCGTACGCCCGGGCGTTCCGGGGCGTGTTCCCGGAGGTCGCGCGGCAGACCGGGGTCGCGCTGATGCCGTTCCTCCTCGACGGCGTCGCCGCCGATCCGCGTCTGAACCAGGCCGACGGCATCCATCCGAATCCCGCCGGCCACCGCGCGATCGCCGAGCGGGTCTGGCCGCATCTCGTCGCGCTCCTCGGACGCTGAGGCGCGATGAGAGGGGCGGCGCTCGCGCGGCTCGCCTGCGCCGTGGCGCTGGCGGGCTGTGCCGCCGCCCCGCCCGGCGCCGCCGGTCCGGGCGCCCGCGCCGCTCATCGTCCCGGCGGGGGCCGACCTCGCCGCTTCGGCGCGCCTGGTGGCCGACCGCGCCCGGACCGCCGAGGTCGTCTACCTGGGAGAGCTCCACGACAATGCCCTCCACCACGCGATCCAGGCCCGCATCCTGGAGGAGCTGGTCCTCGGCGGCGGGCGCCCCGCCGTCGCGTTCGAGATGGTGCCCGAGACCCGTCAGGCCTCGCTCGACGCCGCGATCCGGAGCCAGGCGAGCCCGGTCGAGGTGGAGCGGCAGCTCGGCTGGGCGGCCCAGGGCTGGCCCGACTTCGCGATGTACTGGCCGCTGTTCGACCTGGCGCGGCGTCATGACCTGCCCGTCGTCGCCACCGACCTGGATCCGGCCGTGACCCGGCGGATCAGTCGCGACGGCATCGGCGCCGCCGGCGAGGACCCGGCGCGGCTCCGCTCGGCGCTCCCGGACGATCCGGCGCGGGATCAGGCGATCGCGCGTCGGATCCGGGCGGCCCACTGCGATCGCGTCAGCGAGAGCCGCGCGGTGCGCATGCTCGAGAGCTGGTACGCGCGCAACGTCGTCATCGCCCGCCGGATCACCGAGGCCCTGACGCGGGCGCCCCAGGTGGTCGTGATCATCGGGCGCGGACACCAGTCGCCGGGCGGCGTCCCGGAGCAGGTCGACGCCTTGCGGCCCGGGACCCGTCAGCTGGTGGTGGCGCTCGCCGAGGGCGAGTCCGGTCCCCCTCCGGAGACGGCGGGCGACGTCGTCTGGCTCACGCCCTCCCGCCCCCGTCCCGACCCCTGCCTCTCCCTCCCCCAACGCCTGGGCGGGGTCAGACTTTCACTTCCCGACATTTCATCTCGTGCCTCGAGTGGACCGATACTCCCGAAATGTCGGGAAGTGAAAGTCTGACCCCAAGGAGATAGCGATGCCAACGTCGGATCACGACACGCTGCTCGCGCTGAATCGCGACTACATCCGGTCCGTGCAGGCGTCGGACGTCCGCCGCTTCGACGAGATCCTGGCGAAGGACTTCGTCTGCAGCAATCCCGACGGATCGCTCGTGGATCGGGCCCGGTTCCTCGAGCAGACCGCGCGGCCGGTCTCGATCTCGAATCTCGAGGCCCACGACGTCGTGATCCGCATCATGGGCGACGTCGCGATCATCCACGCGCGCACCGCGTACACCCGGCCGGACGGCGGCGCCGGGGCCGGCCGCTACACGGACGTGTGGGCGCGCCGCGAGGGCCGCTGGCTGGCGGTCTCCGCGCACGTCACCCGCTGCTGAGGACGCTGGAGGAGCTCCATGACGATCAGCCAGCACGACAAGGCCGTGCGCTTCCGGGCGCTGCACGAACGGTCGAGCGCCTTCGTGATCCCCAACCCCTGGGACGCCGGCTCCGCGCGCGTCCTCGCCGGGCTCGGCTTCGCGGCCCTGGCGACGTCGAGCGGCGCCTGCGCGGGCACGCTCGGCCGGCGTGACGGCAAGGTGACGCGCGAGGAGGCGCTGGCGCACGCCCGGGCGATCGTGGCGGCGACCGAGCTGCCGGTCTCGGCGGATCTCGAGAAGGGCTTCGGAGACGCGCCGGAGGCGGCGGCCGAGACCATCCGGCTGGCCGCCCGAGGCGGGGCTGGTCGGCGGCTCGATCGAGGACGCCACCGGCGACCCCGCCCGGCCGCTCTTCGACGCCGGGCAGGCGACCGAGCGCGTGGCGGCCGCGGTCGAGGCCGCCCGCGCGCTCCCGTTTCCGTTCACCCTGACCGCGCGGGCGGAGAACTTCCTCCGGGGCAACCCGAGCCTCGGCGACACGATCGAGCGCCTCCAGGCCTTCGAGCGGGCCGGGGCGGACGTGCTGTTCGCGCCCGGCCTGCCGGACCTGGCCGCGGTGCGCGCGGTCTGCGCCGCCGTGTCGAAGCCGGTCAACTTCATGGTGGGCATCAGGGGCCGGTCGTTCACCGTGGCCGAGCTCGAGGCGGCCGGCGTCAGGCGGATCAGCCTGGCCACCTCGCTCTATCGCGCCGCGATGACCGGCCTTCTCGTGGCCGCCCGGGAGATCGAGGGCCAGGGCACGTTCGGCTACCTCGAGCACGCCCTGCCGACGCCGGAGCTGAACGCGTTCATGGAGGCGTGAGGGCGCCGCCGTCCGCCGGCTCGGGCGGTCGCCGTCGGCTCGCGGTGAGGACGTTGGCCTGACCCTCCCGCGCGTACTCGCAGCGGTCCACCAGATGGCGGATCAGGAGGATGCCGAGCCCGCCGACGCCGCGCGCGGCGATGGGCGCATCGAGGTCGGGCACCGGCTGCTCCAGCGGGTTGAACGGCGGGCCCGTGTCCTCGAATCGGAGCCGGATCTCCTCCGCCAGCAGGCGGATCTCGACGTGGGCCAGTCCCGATTGCCCGGCGTACGCGTGCTCCACGATGTTCGCCAGCGCCTCCTCGGCCACCAGGGTGCAGTCGTGGACCGTCTCGAGCGGGACCCCCCGCGCGCGCAGGATCGCCTCGATCCGCCGCTGGGCGCGTGCGACCTCCTCGGGTCCACCCGAGACGGAGAGGCGCCAGGACTCGCCACCCGCGGCGTCGAACGCGACCCCCGGGGGCCGGTACTGCACCGAGAGCACGGCGAGGTCATCGCGAGGACCCCCGCCGGCCGAGAAGTGCTCCACGGCGGCCGCCAGCCGGGCGGGGAGCGTCTCGAGCTCGGCCGCCGGGGTGGCGGCCACGACCGGCCGGACTCGCTCGAGACCGAACGCGGCACCGGCCGCATCGAACGCCTCGGTGACGCCGTCCGTCCAGAGCACGATGGCGTCGCCTGGAGCGAGCTGGCCCGTCCACTGCGGGAACCCCGCGTTCATGTCGAGCCCGAGGGCGGGCCCGCCTTCCGCGGCGAGGACCGTGATCGTGCCGTCGACCCGACGGAGGATCGGCCGGTCATGGCCCGCGCTCGCGTACTGGAGCTCGCCGGTCTCGCCGTCGATCTGCCCGCATCCCGCGGTGACGAACATGCACGCGTCGTTGCCCTGGGACAGGCGGACGTCCAGCTCGTGGAGGATCGACCCCGGGATCGGTCTCGCTCCGCGCGATCGCTCGAAAGAGCCCGGTCACCCGCGCCATCAGGAGCGCGGCGGGCACGCCCTTGTCGGCGACGTCGGCGATGACGAAGACGAGTCGCCGCCCGTCGAGCAGCAGGAAGTCGTAGAGGTCGCCGCCGACCTCGCGGGCCGGCTGGAGCGCGGCGGCGATCGCGTAGCGCCCGTCGAGCGGCTCCCGCGGGGGAGTGGGGAGCATCGACTGCTGGATCTGGCGCGCGATCTCGAGCTCGTGCGCCCGTCGCTGCTCGGCCGCGAGCCGGATCGCGCGCTCCTCGATGTGGCCCTTGAGCTGCCCGCGCATCCGCTCCGTCACGTCGCTGAGGGCGCCGACCTCCAGGGGATTCCAGATCTCGGGCAGCGGCGTGTCGAGATCCCCGTGGCCGATCCGCTCCACCGACCGGGCCAGCGCCTCGAGCGGCCGCGAGATCCGCCGGGCGAAGAACCAGACCAGGCCGAGGGTCAGCGCGACCACGCCGAACCCGATCAGCAGCTGGCGCTGGGCCAGGCCGCGGGCGCCGGCGACCAGCTCGTCGCGGGGCGCGGCCAGGAGCAGCGTCAACGGCTCGCCGGTGTCCGCCTCGATCGTGCGCTTCACGCCGACCCACGAGCGCCCCTCGAGCGAGAGGGGAGTGCCGCGGTTCGGCGGGACGTCGGCGGCGAGGAGGGAGGCCAGCGCGCGATCTCCCATGTCGCCGGGCCGCTGGAGCCCGGCCCCACCGCCGGGCGAGCTGCGAACCAGCCGGTCCGGCTGGGGATGCGCGATCACGAACCCCTCGAGATCGACCAGGGCGACCTGGGCGGACGGGGTGATCCGCGAGTCGGAGAGCTCGCGGGAGAGCGCCTGGAGGGTGATGTCCGCGCCGATCACCGCCGCGCCGTCGACGCTCCGCTGCGCGAGCGTCGTGCCGACCTCTCGGGTCGTGAAGAACACGTACGGGCTCGTTCGCACCGGGGCGGCGCTCGCGTGCGCCTGCTGGTACCAGCCCCGCGTCCGCGGATCGAAGCGGTACTCGGGCCGGGGCTCGTCCTTGATCACGGACAGGGCCGGATCCAGGAAGCGATACCGACCCTCGCCCTCGGGCGCGGCTCTGGACGAGGAAGTGTGCTCCCGGTGGCGCGCCCAGCGTCGGCGCCGGGCTCTCCCCGAGGGTGCGGACGAGGAAGAAGTCCCCGGTCGCGAAGCCGACGTAGACGGCCGAGATGTGCGGCTGCTCGGCGAGGGCGGTGGTGAGGAAGGGGAGGGACTCGAGACGGGCCTCCAGGGTGGTGGTCCGCGTGATCCGGTGTCGCGCCAGCAGCTGGACGAGCAGGCGCGCGGGGGCCAGCAGGTTCCGGACCTGCCCGGTCGTGCGCTCCGCCACGTGCAGGAACTCCTCGTCGCCCGCCGAGAGCAGGAGCCGGGAGGCGGCCACGTATCCGTAGCCCACGACGGCCAGGCCGGCCGCGAGGATCAGGGCGACGAAGAGCGTGGCGATGTGAATCCGGAGCGGGAACGTCCAGCGCCCCCGGTCGGTGCGAGGGCGCATCGGCGCTCGTGGCTCTGGCTCACCCGGCGGCTCTGATGGAGCGCGGCTCCGCCGGCGTCGTCGGAGCGCGGTGGGTCCGGCATCGGCGCCGCGGCCCGGCTACCGGGTGCACGGCGCCCCGCCCGCCGCTCGAATCATCGCCAGGGTACTCACGAGCGCCGGGGAGATCCTAGCACGGAGCGGCGCCGATGCCCGCTACGCGCTCGGTCCGGCGGGCCGCCCGCGCGGCCCCGTGTTGACGCCGTCCGGGCACTCTGGGAACATCGACCGCCGGAGCACGGCAGAGATCCCCTGATGGTCGCGAGAGCGGCCCGGACGAGGAGGCGGATGATGGGAGCGGGCAAGTGGTTGGTGGTGGCCCTCGGGTTGATGCTGGCGTCCGCGGGCACCGCCGGCGCCCAGCCCGTGGAGATCGAGTACTGGCAGTACACCTTCGCCCAGCGCGTCCAGGCGATCGACGAGCTCATCAAGCGCTTCGAGGCGGAGAATCCGGGCATCAAGGTCAAGCACACCCACGTGCCGTACGACGACTTCCGGCTGAAGATCGCCGCCGCCATCCCCGCCGGGCAGGGGCCCGACGTGGTCCAGCTCTTCTACGGCTGGCTCCATGACTACCTGAAGGCGAAGCTCCTCCAGCCGCTTCCGGTCGAGCTCTTCGACCCGGCCGAGATCGAGCGCGACTTCTTCCCGCTCGTGAAGCAGATGAAGGTGGACGGGCGGTACTACGCCGTGCCCACCGCCGTGCGCTCGCTCTCCCTGTTCTGGAACAAGAAGCTGTTCACGGAGGCGGGCCTCGACCCCGCGAAGCCGCCCCAGACCCTCGACGAGCTGCTCGACACGGCCCGGAAGCTGACCAAGCGCGACGCCGGCGGCAACCTCCTCCAGGGCGGCATCGCGCTCGACATGGGGCTCCAGGACCATCACTGGCTGCGCGAGGTGCTGATCCGCCAGATGGGCGGCCAGCCGTACTCGGCCGACGGCCGGAGCGTCGCCTACAACACGCCGGCTGGCCACCGCGCCGTCGCCTGGTACACCGACCTCGCGACCAAGCAGAAGGTCGGGGAGTTCGGTTTCATGACCGACGGGGTCACGGCGTTCAAGGCCGGCAAGGCCGGGCTCATGGTCGACGGCTCGTTCCGGCTGGCCGCGTTCGACGCCCAGGCGGGCCTCGAGTACGGGGTGGCCGAGCTGCCGACCCACCAGGGCAAGCGCTCGAACTTCGCGTCCTACTGGGTCAACGGCATCACGCCGAAGGCGACCGGCGCCAAGCGGGACGCGGCGGCGAAGTTCCTCAAGTTCCTCACCACGCCGGCGGCGATGGAGCTCTGGCTCGAGAAGGTGGGCGAGCTCCCGGCGCGGAAGGCGGTGGCCGAGCGCGACTCGATCCGCAACAACCCGAAGTACGGCGCCTTCATCCGCGGCCTCTCCTACGCCGAGGCGACCTTCTTCGTCAACGAGTCCGCCCAGCGCAAGCTCTACATGGACATGGTCGACCGCATCGTCCTCAAGGCCCAGCCGGTGCCGGAATCCGTCGCGCAGGCGGCCGCCGAGGAGCAGAAGCTGCTGGACGCGTTCTTCAAGTAGGGCCGGCGGGGCCCCGAGGCTCGGCCCCGGGGCCCCGGTCCCTCCTCGGTCGCGATGCTGGATCGGCTCTCCCTCCGGGCGCGGCGGACGCTCTCCGCGTGGGCGTTTCTCGCGGTGCCCATCGTCTTCTACGCCGCCATCCGCTTCTATCCCACCGCGGACGCGCTCCTCACGTCCCTGACCGACTGGAACATCGTCGGCCCGCGGCGGTTCGTCGGCCTCGACAACTACCGGCGCCTGGCCGTCGACCCGACCTTCTGGACGGTCATGGGGAACACCTTCCAGTACCTGGTCGTGGGGGTCGCGGTGAGCCTTGCGCTGTCCTTCCTGATCGCCTACCACCTCGACCGGATCCGCGTCGGCCACGCGCTCCTCCGCGCGCTCTACTTCGTGCCCCACCTCACGACCGCGGTGGCCATGGCCTGGGTCTGGAAATGGCTCTACCAGCCGGTGCCGATCGGCCTCTTCAACGGTCTCCTGGTCTGGGCGGGCCTCGCGCAGCAGCCCTTCCTGCGCTCCACGGAGCAGGCGCTCTACGCCGTCCTGGCGCCCGCCATCTGGGCCGGTCTCGGATTCCAGGTCGTGATCTTCCTGGCCGGTCTCAAGGCCATCCCGCAGGAGTACTACGAGGCGGCGGCGATCGATGGGGCCGGGAGCTGGCGGACGCTTCTGGACGTGACGCTCCCGCTCCTCCGCCCGACGATCGTCTTCCTCGTCGTCGTCAGCTCGATCGCGTTCCTCCGGATCTTCGACTACGTCTACAGCATGACGAACGGCCAGGGCGGGCCGCTCGACTCGACCAAGCCGCTCGTGCTCATGATCTACGAGACCGCCTTCGGCCACTTCCAGATGGGCTACGCCACCGCCCAGACGGTCGTCCTGTTCGTGATCCTCCTGGCCATCTCGCTGTTCCAGCTCCGGCTGCTGAGGGCCGAATGATCCAGGGGACGCGCGCGCGGCCGGCCGGCGCGAGCGGTCGTGTGGGGGCTCCTGCTCCTCGGGGGCGTGCTGATGGTGGTGCCGTTCGTCTACATGCTGTCGACCTCGCTGAAGCAGAACGCCGAGGTGTACGAGCTGTCGCTCCTGCCCCGGGCGCCGACGCTCGACAACTACCGGCGGCTGGCCGCCGCGCTCCGGATTCCCGCGCTGGTTCCTCAACTCGCTGGCGATCGCGACCGCCACGACGGTCTCGGTGCTGTTCTTCGACAGCCTGGTCGGCTACACGCTGGCCAAGTTCCGGTTCCGCGGCCGCCGGCTCGTGTTCGTGGCGATCCTGAGCACGCTGATGGTCCCGACCGAGATGCTCGTGCTGCCCTGGTACGTCATGAGCAAGAATCTCGGCTGGCTCGACACCTACTGGGGCATCATGTTCCCGGGCATGATGACGGGGTTCGGGACCTTCTTGATGAAGCAGTTCTTCGAGGGCGTGCCGGACGAGCTCCTGGAGGCGGCCCGGGTCGACGGGCTGGGCGAGTTCGGGATCTGGTGGCGCATCGCCATGCCGCTGGTGGGCCCGGCCCTGTCGGCGCTCGCGATCTTCACCTTCCTCGGGAACTGGACGGCCTTCCTCTGGCCCCTCATCTCCACCACGAGCCGCGACCTCTACACGCTGCCGGTCGGGCTGGCCTCGTTCTCGGGCGAGTTCCAGCGCGAGTGGGAGATGGTGATGGCCGGCGCCAGCGTCGCCACCCTCCCGATGCTCCTCGTCTTCGTCGTGCTGCAGAAGTACATCGTGCGCGGCGTCATGCTCGCCGGCCTCAAGGGCTAGGGCGCGGGCGATGACCGTCGCCCCGGCGTCCTCGGCCCTCGCCCGTCCTCGGCGTACCGGAGTACGCGTCTCCTTGGGCGGCTCGGTCCTCGCCCGCGCTGGCACTCCGTCGGTTCATGGGGCCATGACCGGTCGCGACGAGGAGCGGTTTCCGGCGCCCGTGTACCGGGAGACGGTGCTGGCCCCGCTCTTCGAGGGGGTGAAGCAGCACCACTGGCGGCAGCAGATGCGGGTCAACCGCGCCAGCGCGATCATGCTGGCCGCGCAAGGCCTGCTCACCCGGGCGGAGGCCGCGGCCATCCTCCGGGCGCTCGACGACATCGAGCGGGACACCGACGTCGCGGCGCTCACCTACACGGGGGAGCACGAGGACTTCTTCTTCCTCGTCCAGACCGAGCTCGAGCGGCGTCTGGGCGTCGAGACGGCGGGGAAGCTCCACACGGGCCGGAGCCGCAACGACATCGACCACACGGTGTTCAAGATGGCGCTGAAGGAGCGCCTGGTCGCGCTGCTCGACGACCTCCTCGGGGCGATCGCGGCCCTCCTCGAGGTCGCCGAGGCGAACCGCGCCACGCTGGTGGTCGCCTACACCCACGGCCAGCCGGCGCAGCCGACGACGTACGGGCACTACCTCGGCGCGCTGGTCGAGCTCCTCCTCCGCGACGTGGAGCGCCTGCGCCAGGCCAGCCGCTACCCGGATCTTTCGCAGCATGGGGGCGGCGGCGATCACGACCTCCGGGCTTCCCGCTGGACCGTGCGGCGATGGCGGAGCTCCTGGGCTTCGCCGAGGTGCAGGAGAATGCCTACGGCTGCATCGCCGCCAACGACTACCTCACCAGCGTCTACGGCGCGCTCCAGCTCCTCGTTCGTCCACCTCGGCCGGTTCGCCCAGGACCTGAACGCGTGGACGGCGTTCGAGGTCGCGCACCTCCACGTGCCCGACGCGTACGTGCAGGTCAGCTCGATCATGCCGCAGAAGCGGAATCCCGTGGCCGTCGAGCACCTGAGGCTCCTCTGCTCGCTCGCTGCCGGGCGCGCGGGGTCGACCCTCGCGGTGCTGCACAACACGCCCTTCACGGACGTGAACGACGCCGAGGGGGAGGTCCAGGTGGCGGGATACGCCGCGTTCGAGGCGGGCGGCCGTGCGCTCCGGCTCCTCGCCGGATTCATCCGCGCCGCGCGCGTGGACGAGGCCCGCGTCCGGCGCCACATCGACGAGAGCTGTATCACCGCCACCGAGCTCGCCGATTCCCTGGTCCGCGCGGAGGGCCTCTCGTTTCGCCAGGCGCACGAGATCGTCTCCCGGCTGGTCCGAGGGATGCTCGAGCGTGGCGAGCGCTTCCCGACCGTTTCCTACGCGGCCTTCGTGGAGGCGTTCGCGGCGGTTGCCGGCCGCGCGCCCCGGCTCGGGGAGTCGGACGTCCGGCGCTACACGACGCCCGAGCACTTCGTCGCCGTCCGCACCCTGCCGGGCGGCCCGGCGCCGGGCCCGCTGGGGGCGAGTCTCGATCGCTACCGGAGCGAGCTCGAGGCGGCTCGGACCTGGCTCGACGGCTACCGGGCGCGGATCGAGGGCGTCGACCGCCGGCTGGGCGAGCGCGCGCGCGCCCTCGAAGGCTGAGCACGCCTTGAACCCCGGTCAGGTCGCGGGAGTGCTCGGGCTCAGCGGGCGGACGGTCCTCGTGACCGGTGGCGGCGGCGGCCTCGGGAGCGTGATGGCGAAGGGACTGGCGGAGGCGGGCGCGGCGGTCGCGGTCACCGACGTCGACGCCGACCGGGCCTGGGCCGTGGCCCGAGCCGTGGAGGCGGCGGGCGGTCGTGCTGTCGCCGAACGGCTCGACGTGACCGATGCCGAGGACGTCGAGCGCGTCATGGAAGCGGTCTCGGCCGGGCTCGGCCCGATCGACGGGCTTGTCAACGCCGCCGGCATCACGCGGCGGGGCCCGGCCGCCGACTTCCCGCGGGCGGACTGGGACCGCGTCCTCGCCGTGAACCTCACGGGCACCTTCCTCTGCTGTCAGGCCGCCGGCCGGCGGATGGTGGCCCGCGGCAGGGGAGCGATCGTCAACGTGGCCTCGATCGCGGGCCACATCGGGCTCCCCGGGACCATCGCGTACATCGCCGCCAAGGGCGGCGTGGTCATGCTGACGCGCGGGCTAGCGGTCGAGTGGGCGACCCACGGCGTCCGGGTGAACGCGCTGGCGCCCTCGTGGTTCGCGACCGACATGGGGAACCTGATCGATCGGGAGCCGGAGTACCGCGATCGCGTCCTGCGCCGGGTGCCGCTAGGCCGCCTCGGTCAGCCCGAGGAGCTGATCGGGGCGACCGTGTTCCTCCTCTCCGACGCGGCGTCGATGGTCACCGGTCACGTCCTCGCGGTGGACGGGGGCGTCCTGGCGAGCTGACGCGAGTATCGGGCCGGCCCGCAGCGCGGTCAGGGCGGGCCCTCCAGCTCTCGAGTGGTGCACGGTTGACCTGCCGGGCGGGCTCGGGGTGGCCGCTCGCCGAACGACCGCACACGCTGGCCCATTCGGGTCAGGCTACCCAGCCGCTCACGCCCATCTCCCGGCACATCGCCCTCGCGACCGCCAGATGCTCCTCGGCCTTCTCCTGGTCGCCGATCTGGCGGTAGAGCTTCGTGAGGCCGAGGTGGCAGTGGGCCACCAGCGGGCGCATCCCGAGCTGGCCGGCCAGCTCGAGAGCCTGCCGGTAGTAGTCTCGGGCCTCGTCGGCGCCCGATGCCGTCGGATGCGCGGCGATCACCGCGAGCAGCCGAAGGGTCCACGCCTGGGTGCCGCGCTCCTCGTGCGCGACCGCACGATCGAGCGCCTCGGCCGCCCGAGATCGCGCCTCGTCGACGCGGCCGGCGCGAAGATAGGCCTCGCCGAGCCACGCGAGGCGAAGGGCGTGATGGAGCCGGATGCCAGGGGTCGAACCCCGCCGGACGGCGTCCTCGAGCAGGGTGACGCCCTCCGTGGGGCGACCGGCGAGTGTACGGACATGGCCGAGCGTCGCCGCACAGAGCGGGTACCAGTTGATGATGTTCCACTTCCGGCCGACCTCCAGCCCTTCCTCGAGCGCCGAGACGGCCTGATCGAGGTCCCCTCGGCGGAGGTGCACGTAGCCTAGCGCCCACAGCGCAGGGAATCGCGAGAACGGCTGGTCCCCTCCCGCAAGGCGGACCGCCTCCTCAGCCAGCTGAATGGCCTCCTGGAAGCTCCCGGTCTCGGACTCGGTCATCGCCAGCCAGCAGCGGGAGACCACTCCTGGGACAGAGGTTGTGCCCATGGGGAGATGGAGTGGGCGATCTCCCGCGGCCCACCCCAAGCCTTCGCGAAAGCACTCCCGCGCTCGGCCGAAATCGCCGAGGGTATAGTGGCCCGGCCCCGAGCCGGTAGAGCGTGGTGGCACGGAGGCCGGCGTCGTTAGCGCGATCGGCCAGGTCGAGGGCCCGGACTCCCTACCTCGACGGCACGCCGGGATTCGCCGATCCCCAGCAGGGTGTTCGCGAGCCCGCTCGACACCCACCCCGTGCGGGTGTCGTCGCCCAATCGCTCGGCCTGCGACAGGGCGGCCGCGAGGTGATCGAGGACGCGCTCCATCTCGTCGAGGGGCGTCAACACGTTGCGGAGATAGTTCCAGGAAATCGACCGAAGCCTCCAAAGTGGCCCGCGTCTCCGGCAGGTGCCCCACGGCGGTCAGCGCCTCGGCGAAGGCGGCGGCCGCCTGCCGATAGGCGGAGCGCCCCGCGGCCTTGAGGCCCGCCTGCCGAAGATACCCCACGGCCTTGTCCCAGTCCTCGGCACGGACTGCGTGATGCGAGAGCCGCTCGACGTGCTCCACCACCCGGTCGGCGTGACGCGACTCCATGGCGGCGAGGATCCGCGCGTGCAGCGTGCGGCGCCGCTCGAGGAGCAGGCTCGCGTAGGCGACCTCGTGGGTCAGAGCGTGCTTGAACGTGTACTCCACCTCGGGATAGAGGCTCGTCTCGTAGAGGTACTCGGCCGCCTGGAGGCGGGCCAGGCCGCGGCGCAGGTCCTCGTCGGGGGTCTCGGCGACGGCCTGGAGCAAGCGGAGTGGCGCCTCGGTCCCGACCACGGCCGCGCACTGGAGCAGCTGCTTGTCCGCCGAGGGGAGGCGGTCGATGCGCGCCGCCAGGATCGCGTGGACGGTCTCGGGGACCTGGATCGTCCCCACCGGATGAGTCAGCCGGTACGCGCCGCGCTCGCCCGTCAGTGCGCGAGTCTCCACCAGTGTCCGCACGCTCTCCTCGAGGAAGAACGGATTCCCGCGGGCCCGGCCGATCAGGAGCGCGTTCAGGGGCGCCAGCGTCGGATCGTCGCCGAGGAGCGCACGCAGCAGCTCCCCGGCGCTCTCCTCGGGGAGGGCGTCGAGCCGGAGCTGCGTGTAGTAGCTCTTCGTGCCCCATCCGTGCTGGTACTCGGGGCGGTAGTTGACGAGAAGCAGGAGCCGCGCGACCGGCAGGCTCTCCACGAGGGCGTCGAGGAGGGCCTGGCTCTCGGAGTCGATCCAGTGGAGGTCTTCGAAGACGACGAGGAGCGGCTGCGCGCGAGCCTCGCGCAGGAACAGCTGCCTGACCGCGTCGAGCGTGCGCTGACGGCGCTGCAAGGGGTCCAGGGCGGTCCACGTGGGGTCGTCGACCGGCACCTGCAGGAGCGAGAGCAGCACGGGCAGGATCGGCTCGAGGACGCGATCGAGCGTCAGGAGCTTCCCCGTGACCTTCTCGCGCATCTCTCGATGATCGTCGCGCTCCCCGATCCGGAAGTAGGCCTTGAGGAGGTCGACCACGGGAAGCCAGGGACTGGCCCGACCGTAGGAGACCGAGCCGGACTCGAGGACCAGCCACTCGCGGACGCGATGCGACCGGGTCAGCTCGTGGACGAGACGCGACTTGCCGACCCCGGCCTCGCCGATCAGCGCCACGATCTGCCCCTGCCCCTGGCTGGCCTGCCGGAGCGCTCGTCGAAGCTGGTCGATCTCCACCTCGCGTCCCACGAAGCGGCTCAGGCCTCGGATGGCGGCCACCTGGAATCGCGTCCTCGCCGCCGCGGCGCCGGACAGCTCGTAGACGTCGACCGGATCCGGTAGTCCCTTGATCTGCACGGGACCAAGGGGTCGAACTTCCACGTAGCCTTCGGCCAGGCGCAGCGTCCCGGCGGTGATGAAGGTCGATCCGGGCGCCGCCATCTGCTCCAGGCGGGCGGCCAGGTGCGTCGTCTGCCCCACCGCCGAGTAGTCCATGCGGAGATCGCTGCCCACGGACCGGACGACGACCTCCCCCGAGTTCAGGCCGACGCGGATGTGAGCGCCCACCGCCTCGGTCCGCCTGAGCGTCTCGGCGTAGCGGGCCACGGACTCCTGCATCTGGAGCGCCGCGTAGCAAGCGCGCACGGCGTGATCCTCGTGGGCGACCGGCGCGCCGAACAACGCCATGATCCCGTCGCCCATCACCTGGTTCACCGTGCCTTCGTAGCGGTGGACGGCCTCCATCATGCGCTCGAGCACGGGATCGAGGAGCTTCCGCGCCTCCTCCGGATCCCGGTTCGCCAGGAGCTCCATCGAGCCCTTCAGGTCCGCGAAGAGCACCGTGACCAGCTTCCGCTCACCCTCGAGCGCGCCGCGGGAGCTGAGGATCTTCTCGACGAGGTGCTTGGGCGTGTACGACTCGGGCGAGGCGACGTCCGTGGCCGGGGCGGCCAGCACGGCTCCACAGGAGCGGCAGAACTTCTTGCCGATCCCGACTGGCTGGCCGCAGCTCGGGCAGGCGAGCTCGAGGCGGGCGCCACAGTCCTCACAGAACCGAGCGCCGTCGAGATTCTGAGCGTGGCACCGGGGGCACTGCATGTGTGGGGCCTGCCAGGTCCGCCAAGGCTAGCCCGCGAGGCTCGGGGCGTCAATTGCTGCCGTCCTGATGCTGCCGTCCTGGGCCAACCCTCGAGTTCGGACGGGGAAGCCTGATCGCGCACCGTGGTGGTCACGGTCGGGCCAGTGGGCTAGGCTAGTAGGCGTCTGCTGAACGTCCAGATGGGAGGCACGATGACGACGACGGCGACCCTGTCCGAGCAATGGATGGAGCGCGGCTTCCTGCCTGTGGTGGACGTGCTCGCGCCCGAGGAGGCCGCGCGGTGCCGGGCCCAGTTCGACCTGCTGGAGCGGGAGATCCCGCCGGAGGCCGCCGAGGTGCGGATCCTCGACCGGCACTACGACGTCGAGTTCGTCTGGCGGCTGGCGACGCATCGCGCGGGTGCTCGACGCCGTGGAGGCCGTCCTCGGGCCCGACATCGTCCTGCTCGCCTCGAACTTCTTCTGCAAGTACCCGGCGGAGGAGCGCGGCGAGCGCTTCGTGGCGTGGCATCAGGACGTGACGTACTGGGGCCTCGAGCCGCCCCGCGCGATCACCGCGTGGATCGCGATCGACGACGCCGACGTGGAGAACGGCTGCATGAGCGTGATTCCCGGCTCCCACCGCCTGGGCATCCTCGAGCACGCCAAGTCGGCCCGGGCGGGCAACCTCCTCAGCATCAACCAGGAGGTGCCGGACGGGCTGGTCGACGAGGCGCGGGCGGTCTCCATGCCGCTCCGGGCGGGACAGATGTCGCTCCACGACGGGATGCTCCTTCACGGAAGCCACCCGAACCGGTCGACGCGCCGCCGCTGCGGCCTCGCGGTTCGCTTCACGACGCCTGACGTCCGGCAGATGTCGCCGAACTCGCTCCGGGGCTACTACCGGCCGGTGCTCGTGCGCGGCGTCGATCGCTACCGGCACTTCCCGGCCGTCGAGGTGCCCTGGCGCGCGTGACCGGCAGGGGGTGGGCGCGGTGAGCGACTCCGCCGCCCGGCGGTCGCGCTCCTGGTGCCTTGCAGTCCTTGTGACCGCGCTCCTGGGCTCGTCTCCATCCGGTGGGGAACCCGCGAGCCCTCCGCGCCGCGTCCAGGCGCGGTTCGACCTCGACGCGGCCGGCGCGAGCCCGTTTCCCGCGGACTGGCTGACCGTTCCCGACCGCGCCCAGCGCACCGGCCTCCGCGTGGCGGGGCCGAGCCCACGGTGCGCGCTCGGGCGATCCGCGTGCGAGGATTGGCGGCTCCTCGGCGAGCTGGACGGCTTCGACCTCGAGCCCCGCCTCGCCCTTCGGTTCACGGGAGCGATCGACCTCGGTAGTGTGACCGCGCGCAGCGTCTTCCTGATCCGCCTCGTCGCGGGGCCGGCCGAGACCACCGGCGTGGACCGTCTCGTCTGGGACCCCGCCACCTTCACCCTCTACGCGCGCCCCGACACCGTCCTCGAGCCGGAGACCCGCTATGGCCTCGTCGTGACGGGAGACCTGCGCGACTCGGCAGGCCGCCCCGTCGAGCCGTCGCCCGGCTTCGCCGCCGCCCTGCGCTCGGGGGACGGTCCCGTCGTCCTGCGCGAGCATCGCGCCGCCCTCCGCCTGCTGCGCTCGGCCCTCGAGCGGCGGGGCATCCGGGCCGACCGCGTCGCGACCGCCTCCGTCTTCACCACCGGGAGCGTGTCGGCGTTCCTCGAGCAAGCTCGCGACGCGCTCGATCGGCGGCCGCCCCCGGCGGCGGTCATGACGGCCCCCGAGGGCGGCGGGCGTGCATGGTTTCCAAGAGCTCACCTGGCACGCCTCGTCTTGCGCCGCCACGTCGGTCGATTGGCCCGTCCTCCGGCGGGGACGCAAGTGCCCGGCGAACCTCTCGAGGGATTCCAGGACGTGGCCCTGCCGCTTGACGCCCTGCCGCTCGACGCCGTACGGGGCGTCGGGATCGGGTGGTACTGGTCCCCCTCGTACCTGACACCCGAACGCCGGATCCTCGAGGCCCCCACGCTCGCCCCCCACCGAGACGCGACGGTCGACGTCCCCGTGCCCTTCGTGATCGTGACTCCGACGAAAAGGGCGCCGCCCGAAGGCTGGCCGCTCGCTGTGTTCGGGCACGGCTACGGCGGGGAGATGCTGTCGAGCGCCCTCCTGGTCGGCGGCCACCTGGCGCGCCACGGCATCGCGACGGCAGCGATCTCGGTGGTGGGCCACGGCGGCGGGCCGGAGGGCCGGCTCCTGGTCGGGCTCGCCGACGGGCGGACGCAGACGGTCAGGGTGCCCGGCCGTGGGATCGACCTGGACGCCGATGGCCGGATCGGGCCGACCGAGGGACTGGGGACGCTGCCCGGAGGGGCCTTGGCGACACTGGGCACCCGCGATGGCCTGCGCCAGCAGGTGGTCGACCTCATGGCCTTCGTGAGAGCCGTGAGGGGCGGGCTGGACATCGATGGCGACGGCGTTCACGACACGGGGCTGGGGATGATCGGCTACGCGGGACACTCGCTTGGCGGGATCTACGGGACGATGTTCCTGGCCGTCGACTCACGGGTGCGGGTGGGCGTGCTGAGCGTTCCCGGGGGACCGGTGACGGAGATCGCAAGGCTCTCCCCCGCGTTCCGGCCTCTGGTCCGGGATGTGCTC
>CAWCVP010000002.1:0-285825 GCA_963799055.1 uncultured Candidatus Rokubacteria bacterium | reverse complement strand
CAACTTCTGGCTACCGGCCTCGTGATCGCGGAGCATGTCCCGCACCTCGGCAGTGTTGTGCACTGGGTGGGTGGGCGCAAGCCGGCTCCCGCATTCCAGGCCAGAACTTCACCGGCGGCGGGTCTCATGCTGGCAGCGGGGACGGTCCATGCCCCAACGTCTCCGCGCAGCGTGTCGCCAGACTAGCCCAGCAGAACTCAGTGAGCAACCAAACCGGCATGACTCTGTGTACTCCTCCCCGTACGCCAACAGCCTCCTGTTTGGCCGCCGAGCGGTCGCTCGACGCCCCAGGCCGAGCAGCGGCTCCGGAACGGGCAGTCCCTGGCGACGAGCCGGAACGGCCGGCGGTTCGCTGCATGGCTTCGCGTGGTTCAGTAGCGGTGGAGCTTCGGCGACTTCGTGCTAGTCTCGTGACTTGGTTCGGGAGAAAAGGGGCCTCTTGGAACGACGGACGGTCATCCTTCTCGGTGGAGCAGTCATGTCGGCCCCATTTTTGCCGCAGATCGCGTACGCGCAGCAGGGTCAGCCGGTCAGGATCGGATTTCTGCCGATCGGTTCCCCATCCGATCCTTACGACCAGTCAAACGTCGCGTCGTTCCGAAAGGGCTTCGCGAAGCTGGCTTGATCGAAGACCGGCATGTCACGCTTGATGTCGTATGGGTCGCCAATGAGCCAGACTTCCCCAAGGCGGTGGATGATCTGGTGCAGCGCGGGGCCACACTTCTGGTTACGGCCGGTTCGAGCGCATCAGTGGCGGCGAAACGTTACACGTCGACGATTCCCATTCTGTTCGTGCCCGTCGGCAATCCGGTTGGTACTGGGCTGGTTGAAAGTCTTGCGCGCCCTGGGGGCAATGCCACCGGGTTTAGTGATGTATTGGCGGACCTGAGCAGCAAGTACGTGGATATCGCCATGCAGCTGGGCAAGCGGCAGGCGCCGATCAACTATCTTTGGCATACCGCGTGGCCAGACGGGCAACACAGGTTTGAAGCAACCGAACTAGCGGCCCGATCGGCTCGCGTAAAGCTCCGGTCGAACAGCATTGTCGAGATTGGCGAAGCGAGCGCCGTTCTGGCCGCGATGAAGAAAGATGGAGCGGTGGCGGTCATCGCCCAGCCAAGCCCATTTACCTACCGGCACCGGGTCCGGCTCATCGAAGCCGGGATGAACCATGGCATCGGAATGATCTACGCCTGGCCTGTTTCGGCAAGGGACGGCGCGTTGATCGCGTATGGCCCAGACTACACCGACATGTACCGTCGGGCCGCCTTCTACGCCGAGCGCATCCTCAAGGGAACAAAGCCGGCCGCCCTGCCCGTCCAGGAACCGACGAAGTTCGATCTGGCAATCAACCTCAAGACCGCACAAGCGCTTGGACTCACCGTGCCGGGAAGTCTGCTTGCCGCAGCCGACCTGGTGATCGAGTAGCGGGGCCAGCACCGGAGTCCTGTTTGCGGGCTACTACTTGCTCGTCGGCTCTGCCGGGAGATCTGCCGCTCCCGGGGAGCGCGAGGTACGGCCGCGGCCTTTGTTCGCCGCGGTCGGCGTCCTGCCCATGGGACATGGCCCCGCCCGGCCGACGGGCCCAGAGAGCGACCCACTTTTGCGACCTCGCGTGTTGACCGGGAGGTAGGACGGGGGAGACCGACTGGAGGAGGAGCCAAGTCGTAGCAAAACGGTAGCAGCCGCCGGGCGGCGGTCAGAAGCTCCGATCTCCAGCGATTTCCGGCCATCAGCCGCCGAAGAGCTTCGACGATTCGGAGGGTAACCCAGACGGCCTGAGCGAACCTAACCCGCTGTTGGATTAGAGATCCGAGCGGGCGATGGTGGTCATGGTTCGTCCTGGTGCGGCGGGGAGTGGTAGCAGCGCGGTAGCACGTCCCCCAGCGGCGCTCCGCTCGCTCCGCGCGAGCCCGACGGCGACCTGGCTCGGTCACTGGATGGGCACCGGCGGCCGCCCTTGCCGGGTCCGTCGGGGCCGCGTTTTTGGTTCCCACGGCAAGGTCATCAAATGACGAACCGGCGGACATTCCTGAGCGCCGTGGCGGGCTGGCTGCTCGGCGGGACACGCGCGGCTCGGGGCCGCCAGCGCTGCCGGTGGTCGGGTTTGTCGGGAGCTCGTCGATCGAGACGGTGGGGCACCTCGTGGCCGGATGGCGCCTGGGTTTGAAGGAGACCGGCTACGTCGAGGGCCAGAACATCGCGATCGAGTTTCGCTACAACGATGCGCGTCAGTCCGTCCGCACCTGACCGTCGATCGCAAACCCCTGACGCCGCAGCGCGTCAGTGATCGCCTCGATGTTGGTCACCTCGCCTCGCTCGAGCACCGGCTGGATCTTCGCAAACCGCGACTTGAGATCGGCGACCTGCGCCAGCACCCACTCCGCCGCCTCTTGGGGGATAACGACGACGCCGTTGCGATCGGCGACAATGATGTCACCGGGGCGGACAACCACGCCGCCGCATGCCACCGGGACGTTGATCTCTCCCGGCCCGTCGTTTGGCGGCGCGGCCGTGGCCTGCGTGCGCGAGAAGACGGGAAAGCCCACGGCCTGTGCCTCCTCGGGGTCGCGCGCGGCGCCATCGATGATCACACCTGCGCAGCCGCGGTGCTTCATCCCCTTGCTGACATTGCCGCCCCACATCGCGTAGGCGTCGATGCCGCGGGCGTTGACCACCATGACGTCGCCCGGCCGCACCTGCTCCATGGCAAACTTGATCGGGTTGAGCGAGCCGTGCGGGACGACGACGGTCACCGTCGGGCCCGCGATACGTCCGGCAATCGGCCACAGCGGGCGGATCGCCGGGTCGAGCGTGTAGACGCCGCGGGTCACGTCGGACAGATCCGGCGGCGGGTACTCGCCAAGACGCTTGACGACGTCGGCGGGGGGTCGGGGGACGGCCGTGTACGCGCGCGTACCGATGTGCGTTGAAACCCCGGAACCGCCAGCACTCTGAGCGCTCATTCCGCCACCACCTTGGGATCCGTCGTCCGGAACCACTTCACAAAGTCGACGCAAAACTCCACGGCGTAGTCGAGCAGCGCCCGCCCCCTTTCAGCGCTGGCCTTCGACGGATCGGCCAGGCTCCCGGTCTCCGGCGTGACCTCGCGCATGTCGATCGGTACCACTACCCGCACCCCCTTGAACATGATGCCGCCAAGACCGCTCGTGGGCATCCCAAGGAAGGTCCCGCGGCCGAACGCACCGACACGGTGCATCTGCACTTTGCCCGGGGCAAGCGCCATCATCAACGACCCCATCGGCTCGCCGCCGTGTTCGAGCACCATCCCCTCGCCGTACAGCTCTTTGACCAGCGCCGGCGCCTGCATGATCTGTAGCGGCGAGATGATCGGCACCAGCAGCCCCCGGGTGCGCCGGATCTTGCGCATCAGCACCTCGAGGATCGGCATGTTGCCGGCGTGTCCGTTGAAGATCACAATGTGACGCAGTCCGTGGCTGATCAGACAGTCGAGGGTATCCTCGACGACTGCGGTCAGCGTCTCGGCACGCAGCGTGATCGTCCCCGGGTAGTGTCTAAAGTACTCGGAGTAGCCAAACGGCATAGTCGGGACGACCAGATCGCCCGCGGCCTCGCCGGTGCGCCCGGTGATGTCGTGGATGGCCATGTAGTCGCCCATCGGCGAATGGGGGCCGTGCTCTTCGATCGACCCCAGCGGCACGAGCGCGGCCGCACCGCGTTGGATCGCTTCACGAACTTCGGTCCAGGGCATCTCACCAATCCTCATCGCTTGCCTCCTGTCCGCTGTTGCTATCGACTATGTTCCGGTCAGCTCATGCCGCTATTGCTGCGCCGTACCGACCCCAACGTCTCCCCGCGGATCCGACCCCGCTGCGACACCTTCCGGGCCAATCCCCACCGCCTGGTTGCATCCCATGTACGGAGTCACGACGACCTCGTACCCGCGCCGCTCCAGCGCCTGCACCACGTGGTCGCCAAACGCGGGCTCGGCGTAGATCCGCCGCCCCTGCTCGCTGTGGACGCGCGGGGCGCTCACCGCCTCCTGCAGTGACATCCCAAAGACCGCGACGTTCAGGATCGACTGAAACACGGCGCTGATCAGCCGCGGACCGCCCGATGAGCCGATGGCCATCCACGGCCGGTGGTCCTTGAACAGGATGCTCGGACAGCCGCCGCCCATGCGCTTACCCGGCGCGATCGAGTCATGGTAGCCGCGCAGCACGTTGAACTGACCGAGGAAGTTATTGTAGAGAAACCCCAGCGACGGCGTCATCACGCCTGAACCGACGATCGACCCGATTGAGTGCGTGATGCTGACGACGTTACCGTCGACGTCGGCCGCCGAGAGATGCGTCGTATCGCCGTCGGAGCCGCGTAAGGGCGGGGTGGTCACCCGCTCGGACGTACGTTCGGGTTTCATGGTCCGCAGCCGCTCTTTCGACGCAAGCCACTCTACGGGCACCGTCACGAACAGCGGATCGGCGAGGTAAGGGATGCACTCGGTGAACGCGGTGCGGGTCGCCCAGGCGATGGTCTCGATGTAGTCGGGCCCGTTCCAGGCCATCGACTCGAGCGGCAGCGTCTCGACCAGCCCCAACATCACGAGCAGGATGAGGCCGTGACTCGGCGGTGGCGCGGTATGGACCGTCAGGTCGCCGAACGTGCTGGAGATCGACTGTCCGATGCGGACACGGTAGGTGGCGAGATCCCCCGCGGTTGTGAACCCGCCGTGCTCGGCCAGATCGGTGGCGATCGCGCGTCCGACCTCGCCGCTGTAGAACTCGTCCGCGCCTTGGGCGCTGACGCGCTCGAGCGTCCGCGCATACTCGGGCTGGCGCAGCACAGCGCCCAGCGGGACCGGCGCCCCGCCGGGGAGATAGCGCCGGCGCGCCAGCGTATCGCCCGCGAGCTTTTGCTCGATGTCGGGGTACCCGGGGCGCGAGCCTCCCTCCAGCCTGTAGTACTTCTCGAGATAGGGATAGACAGCGAACCCTTCACCGGCCAGTTCCGCGGCGGGATCGACGAGACGGCCCCACGGGAGCCGGCCCTGGCCCTCCTTTAGCACCGCCTCCATGCCGCGGACGAACCCCGGGGTCATGATGGATTGATAGCCGAACTGGTTGCGATCGTAGCGGATCAGATAACGGCCGGCGCGCTCGCTACGCCCAATAAAGTCGGACTCGAAGGCCTCGGTCGACGCCAGCGATCCGATCTCGACGGAAGCGTTGAGCGACAAGGGTGTGGATTCGCCGGCGCGGAGCAGCAGGACGTGAGCCATCCCCCCGATGCCGGTGCCCAACGGGTTGGTGACTGCCTGGGCAAACGCCCCGGCAACCGCGGCGTCCACAGCGGTCCCGCCGTCCCTGAAGACCCGCGCCCCCACCTCCGCCGCGGGCGTCTCGGGACAGGCCAGCGCCTTCGTGATCATGTCGCTCCTCCTACAACGTCAGCCTCGGATCGAACAGGTCGCGGATCTGATCGCCGACCAGGTTGATGCACAACAGTGTCGCGGCGAGCACGAGCCCCGGCAGCGTGGCCACCCACCAGTGAGTCCGCACGTATCCGCGCGCGTCGCCCAGCATGCTGCCCCATTCCGGCGTCGGCGGTTGCGCGCCCAGGCCGAGAAAGCTCAGCGACGCGCCGATGAGGATCGCCGAGCCAAACCCCAGCGTCATCAACACCAGGATCGTGTACCGCACGTTTGGCAGGATGTGCGCGCGCATGATCCAGGGGTCGCGCGCGCCCATCGCGTGCGCCGCCTCGATGAATTGATGATTCTTGACCACGAGCGTGGCGCCGCGCACGATCCTGGTGAAGGCCGGCGCCTGTCCAAAGCCGACGGCGATCATCGCCGGGGCGAGCCCAGGCCCCAGCAGCGCGATCACGATCAGCGCGAGCAGGATGCCGGGAAACGCCATCAGGATGTCGATCACCCGCATCATGATGCTGTCGACCCGCCCGCCGTAGAAGGCGGCCAGCGTCCCCGCGATCGTACTCAGCCCCACACTGATCGTGGTCGCGATCAGCGCAAACCCCAACGAGATACGCGCCCCGTATACCACGCGGCTGAAGATATCGCGGCCGTACTGATCCGTCCCGAAGAAGAACTCGGACCCGGGTGGCGTCAACAGACGGTCGGCCACGACGTCAATCGGATCATGTCGCGCCAGCGTGTGCGGAAACGCCACGACCCACGCGATCACAAGCAGAAATCCGAACGCCGCCATCCCGCCGGCGCCGGTCAGACGCCGGGTCCGCCGCAGCGTCACGTATATCGCAACCGCGGGTCCAGCCTCAGGTAGAGCAAATCGGCGAGCAGGTTCGTCAGCGTGTAGATGACAGCGGTCACGAGCACTGCCCCTTGCACGACCGGAAAGTCCTTCTCCAGAATGCCGATCACGATCAGTCGGCCCAGACCGTCGCGGCCAAACACCGTCTCGACGACGACGGCTCCCGACAGCAGCGTGCCGAACTGCACTGTGGCGAGCGTCACCGTGGGGATCAGGGCGTTGCGTAGCGCGTGGCGACCTACGACCAGCGTCTCGCGCAGACCCTTGGCCCGCGCCACAGTCACGTATTCCTGCTGGAGCACCTCTAGCATGCCGCTGCGCACCAGCCGGGCGAGCGCGCCGGCAGCGTACCATCCCAGAGCCACGGCCGGCAGGACCAGTGTCCGCACGCCCTCCTGCCCGCTCGTGGGAAACCACTTGAGATAGACGGCGAAGAACGAGATCAACAGGAGGCCAGTCAAAAACGTCGGCATCGAGAAGCCCAACACGGCGAACGCGCTCACTTGCGAGTCGAGCCACTGTCCCCGCCGGACAGCGGCAAGGACGCCGGCGGGCACGCCGATCGCCACGGCAAACGCCATCGCCGCCAGCGCCAGCTGCAGGGTCAGCGGCAGCACCCGCAGCAGGTCGTCCGCCACGGGCCGGTTGGACCGCAGCGAGCGGCCCAGGTCGCCGCGCAGCAGCTGGGTCGTGCGGCTGACGATCTGGACGGGCAGCGGCCGATCAAGGCCCAGGCTATGACGGATGGCGTCAAGCTGCTCGGGCCGCGCCGGGGCGTCGCCGACCATCAGGACGACGGGGTCCCCCGGCGCAAGGTGAGTCATCATCGCCACCAAAATGGCAACGCCGACGACGACGATCAGCCCGTGCCCAAGCCGGACGGCCGCAAGCGATCCCATCTACTGCGCCAGCCACGCCTCATGGATCCACGGGAAGAACCCCGTGACGTCGAACCGCAGGTCGCGCACGCTGCCGCCCGCCAGCGACACGTTGTCGCGGTTGTGCACCGGCAGCATGTACGCGCGCTCGAGAACGATACGGATGGCCCTCGAATACATCGGCTTGCGCGCCCCCGGGTTAACTTCAGTGGCGGCGGCGTCAAAGATCTTGTCGAGCTCAGCGTCCTTCACGAACGAGAAGTTGAAGCCCACCGGCGCAACGTTGCGCGAGTGCAGAAACGCCGAGAGCACGTCGGGATCCGTGCGCGCCGCGGGCAACGGGCTCAAGTGCGACTCCCCCTTCCGTTGCGCCTCGTTCACCGCCAGCGCGTTCAGGATCCCGATCTTCAAACTCACCCCCACCTTCCTCAGGTGGCTCTGCATGATCTCCGGCGGCCCGTGCTCCCAGGAGTTCAGCACCACCTCCAGCCGCTGGCCGCCCTTCTGCCGCACCCCATCCGGCCCCATCTTCCACCCCGCCTCCTCCAGCAGGGCGCGCGACCGGTCCGGATCGTACTCGTACATCTCCGTGCTCTTGTCGTACCCCCATGTCGTGTGGCTCAACATTGTGTACGCCGGCCGGAACGCCCCGAACGGCTGGAACGCCTGGTACGACGCCTTCGCGATGATCTCGCGGTCGATCCCGTACTCCAGCGCCCGCCGCACTGCCAGTTCGTTCGTCGGCGGCTTGGTGACATTGATGGCAAAGGCAAACGGTATGCCGGGTGATAACCCGATGATCGCCCGATAGCGCTGGTCCTTACTGAGGCGCGCGAAGTCCTGCGCCGGCACCGCCGACGCCACCTGCACCTCACCCGCCTCCAACGCCGCCACCCGCGTCGACGGCTCGGGGATGATCCGGAAGATCACCCGGTCGACGTAGGACTTCCCCTTGTTCTCGAAGATCGACGGCGCCCACCCGTAGTCCGCGTTCCGCTCCAGCACGATCCGGTTGTTGGGGATCCACTCGACGAACTTTAGCGGCCCCGTCCCCACCGGCTGCCGGCCTAGGTCCTGGTTCGCCCACCTTGCGCGTCTGCTCCGGCGACACCATGCGATAAAAGAGCGACATGGCGTCGAGGAAGGGCGCCCATGGTGTCTTCAGACGGATGCGAACGGTCGCCGCGTCGAGTATGTCGGTCCCTTCGTAGAAGCCGACGGCGCAGCCTCCGCACCGCGTGGCCAGCGCGGGATCGTGCGTGCGGTCCATGTTGAACTTCACCGCCGCCGCGTCGAACGGCGTTCCGTCGTGGAACTTCACGTCCCGCCGCAGCTTGAACGTGTACGCCTTGCCGTCCGCCGACACTTCCCACGACTGCGCCAGCCACGGCTTGAACGTGTTGTCGGCCGGGTCACGCACGATCAACGGCTCGAAGATCTGGAAGAACACGATCTGCGATGTCCGCAACCCCGACAGGTTCGGATCGAGCCGGTCGGGGTCGCCCTCGATCGCATACACCAAGACCCCCCCTGCTCGCGGGGCGACCGCCTGGGCTACCAGCAGCTGCGGCGCAAGCAGCAGCATCACCGCGACAACCAAGAGAATCCCAAGCCCTCGACGCATTGCCACGCCTCCCCCCTGAGTCAGCCTCCCGCTTTTCGCGGGGCGCCCTGCAGGAACCCCCTGTACGTGTCTGGGTGCCGAGCACGCCGGGGAGCCGCACGTACCCCCTGACGTAGCTGCGAGTGACTTCGGCCTGCGGGCGCCACAGCGCGAAGAGCCTAGGAACTCCTAGCCACGTTTCTCTGCCGTCGCCGGGCCCCGTCCCTCCGTCGGCCCCTTGGGCTGGCACCCTCGGCCGGTGCGCCTGAACGATAGCGCGTCGCCGACGGGGCCGGCAAGGGCGTCCGGGGGCGGCGCCGGCGGGGCAGGCGGATGGGGATCCCCGCCTTCAAGTACGCACTGGCCGTCTCACGCCGGACGCCCGTCGCCGCCTCAATGCGGCGGAGCGGCCAGCCGAGCCGGCCCAACGCCAGGACTTGCTGCTGCGTGTCGTCGCCCAAGATGTTGGTCATGTCAACGTCTTGGGGCGCGGCTACCTCACTGGCCGGTTTTCAGGTGTCCAGGACTGGCCGGCTTGGGGTGTCCACCGAGGCAAGAACCTGCCCTCCCCAGTCTGCCAATCGAGAAGCGCGATCTCGTCATTGCCCACTACCGGGCGGTCGTAGAGTTTGAGGGATCCTGCCATGGGGCTGGCACATCCGCTCGCCAGAATCATGCACGCAGCTGCACAGAGGCGTTATCGCATCACGCCTTCAAGTGTGCGGCCCCGCGACCGAGCGGCTGCTCGGCGCGCCCGCCGCGTCCTCAGCCGCCGAAGAGCTTCTTGAGCGACTCGAGGAAGCCGCCGACGAGCGGGCCCTGCTCCTCGCCCGAGGAGACGCGCTGGAACTCCTCCAGCAACTCGCGCTGCTTGCCGGTCAGCTTGCGCGGCACCTCGACCACCACGCTGTAGCACGCGTCGCCGCGGCCGCGGCCGTGGAGGCCCGGCATCCCCTTCCCGCGGAGGCGCAGCACGTCGCCGTTCTGGGTGCCGGCGGGCACCTTGAGGTGCGCGACGCCGTCGAGCACGGGCACGTCGACCTCCGCGCCGAGCGCGGCCTGGGGATACGTGAGCGGGAGCGCGCAGTAGAGCTCGTTCCCCTCGCGGGTGAAGAACGCGTGGGGGCGGACGTGGAGCACGACGTAGAGGTCCCCGGGCGGGCCGCCGCCGAGCCCGCCTTCCCCCTCGCCGGCCACGCGCAGCTGGGCGCCCTCGTCGACCCCCGGCGGGATGCGCACCTTGAGCGTGCGCTCCTGCGCAACCCGTCCCTCGCCGCCGCACGCCTTGCAGGGGCTCTTGACGATCTGCCCTTCCCCGCCGCACTGGGAGCAGGTCCGGGCCACGGTGAGGAACCCCTGCTGGTAGCGAAGCTGGCCGTGCCCCTTGCAGGTCGGGCACTGCGTCCGTCCCGATCCCGGCTCGGCCCCGGTCCCGTGGCACGTCCCGCAGGACTCGAGCCGGGGGATCTGCAGCTTGGTCTCGAGGCCCTGCGCGGCCTCCTCCAGCGAGATCTCGAGGTCATAGCGAAGATCGTCGCCCCGGCGCGCGCGGCCGCGCCGGCCGCCGCGGCCGCCGCCGAAGAAGCCCTCGAAGAGATCGCCGAAGAGGTCCTCGAGGCCGCCGAGGTCGACACCGCCCGGAGGCAGGTCGACCCGGCCGTAGCGGTCGTACTGCGCCCGGCGATCGGGATCCGACAGGACGGCGTACGCCTCGTTGATCGCCTTGAAGCGATCCTCGGCCTGCGCATCGCCTGGATTGCGATCAGGATGGTGCTTGAGCGCCAGCTGCCGGAACGCCTTCTTGAGGTCCGCCTCGCTCGCGTCCCGCGAGACGCCGAGGAGGTCGTAGTAGTCGCGTTTGGCCATGGGCTAGGGAGCTCGCCAGGCGAGGGCCGGCTGGCCCCGCCCGCCCGCGGTCAGGCTGCGGCCTCGCCGCCCGCCGGGGTCGGGAGCCGGGTGGACGGCCACCACGACCTGGGCGGGCCGGAGCACGCGGTCGTGGAAGAGGTAGCCGCGGAGCGCCTCCGAGACGACGGTCTGGTCCTCGACGTCGCTCCGCTCCGCGCGCGCGATGGCCTCGTGGCGGGTCGGGTCGAACGGCTGGCCGACGGCGAGGAACGGCCGCACCCCCACGCGCTCGAGCGCCGCCAGGAAGTTCCGGTGGATCAACTCGATGCCCGTGCGAAAGCTCCGGTCGACGTCCCCGAGCGGGGGCGCCGCCAGCGCCCGGTCGAAGTTGTCGAGCACCGGCAGGATCTCCCGGAGGACGTCCTCCTGAGCCTGGCGCCGCCATTCCTCGCGCTCCCGGCCGGTGCGCCGGCGGAAGTTCTCGAAGTCGGCGAGCGTGCGGAGGTAGCGCTCCTGCGCCTCGGCCGCCTCGCGCGCCCGAGCATCCCGCTCGCTCCGAAGCGCGTCGAGGGTCTCGGCCTCGCCCTCGCCGCCCGGTGCGGCGCCCGGCTCGTCACGCTCCCGCCAGGCGTCGTCGCCCGGCCCCGGCCAGCGATCGTTCGCCATGCGTCTACCCGAGGGGGGACACGCCGCCGAGCCGCGTGAGGCGACGGGACACCAGGCGCGCCGTGTACTCGACGAGCGGCACGATCTTCGCGTAGGGCATCCGCCGGGGACCGACGACCCCGAGGACGCCCAGCACGCGGTCGTGGAAGCGGTACGAGGCCGCGACCAGGCTGGTCTCCTGCATCTCCTGGTAGGGCATCTCCGACCCGATGACGACCTGGGCCTCGCCCGACGCCTGCGCGCGGGCCGTCAGGAGCTCGATGAGCTGGCGCTTCTCCTCGAACGTCTTGAGGAGGGCCCGCATCGTCCCGATGGCGAACTCCGGCTGGTCCAGCATGTTCATCGCGCCGCCGACGTAGAGGTTCCGGTCCCAGAGGGACTGGAACACCTTGCGCGCCACGAAGGCCGCGACGCGCTGGACGCGCTCGGCGTCGGGCGATGGCCCCGCGTCGGCTACCTTGGCCCGGATCTCCTGGAACGTGAGCCCCGCGTAGCGTCCGGTGAGGAGCCGCGCGACCTCGCGCACCTCGCTCCGTGGCACCGCCTCCTCGAACGCGAGGATGCGGCTCATCCCCCACCCCGTCTCGGTCGCCAGCACCACGATGGCGCGGTCTCCCTCGACCGGGATGAGGTCGACCCGCTCGAGCCGGGTGTGCTGGAGGGGCGGGGCCAGAATGACAGCGGCATAGTGGGAGAGCTCCGAGAGCTGCGCCGAGGTCGCCTCCATGAGATCGTCGATCTCGCTGCGCGTCCCCGACACCTGGCGCTGCAGTCGGTGCGCGTCCCCGCGCCCGATCTCGCTCCGGCCCATGAGCGTGTCGACGTAGTACCGGTACGCTTTGTCCGTCGGCACGCGCCCCGCGGAGGTATGCGGCTGAGCGAGATAGCCCATCTCCTCGAGGTCGGCCATCGTGTTCCGGATCGTGGCCGGGGAGAGACCGAGCGCGTGCTTCTTCGCCACCTGGCGGGACCCGACCGGCTCCGCCGTGACGGTGTACTCGAACAGCAGGGCCTGGAGGACCTGCCGGGCGCGCTCGCTGAGTTCGTTGCTGCTCACGGGCTCCCCATGTGTGTCAATGGATGGACGGCTTCCGCCGGACCGGGCTGGCTCACCATGGCAAATATCTAGGCACGACGCGGGGTTGTCAAGAAGCGCGGGCCCGCCGGGCGGTAACCGGCGGCGAGGATTGACAGTCTCACGCTCATCCCCTACAACGTCGGAGCGGGTGAGCGGAGGTGCCCACGACATGACTATCCAGTTCGGGTTCTCCCTGACGGGGCGCGGCCCGCTGGCCGACCGGGAGGCGCTCACGGCGCTGGCCCAGCGCGCCGAGGCGCTCGGGTACGACTCCGTGTTCGTCACCGACCGGATGCTCATCCCGGTGGCCAGCACGGCGGCCTACCCCTACTCCGCGACGGGCGCCTTCCCGCTCGGGCCCGACGAGCCGTGGCTCGAGGCGCTGACGGCGGTGACCTACCTCGCCACCGTGACCCGGCGCATCCGGGTCGGCCCGAGCGTCCTGGTGATCCCGTACCGGAACCCCGTCTTCACGGCGCGGGCGCTCGCCACGGCGGACTACCTGTCGGGCGGGCGCGTGATCCTCGGCGCCGGCATCGGCTGGTGGCGGGAGGAGTTCGAGGCGCTCGGCGTGCCCTTCGAGGATCGGGCCGCCCGCACCGTCGAGGCCCTCCGCCTCATGCGGGAGATCTGGACCAAGCCCCGTGTGGAGTTCGCGGGCCGCTACTGGCAGGTCCGCGAGGCGGGAGGCGTGCGGCCGCAGCCGGTCCAGCGCCCCCACATCCCGATCTGGATCGGCGGGCACAGCGACGCCGCGCTCCGACGCGTGGTGGAGGTCGCCGACGGGTGGCACCCGCTCGGGCTTCGGCCGCCCGTGGCCCTCCACCCCGCCGAGCTGGCCGAGCGCGCCCGTCGGCTGGCCGAGCTTGCGGACGCCGCGGGACGCGACCCGGCGGAGCTCGTCATCGCCTTCAAGGCCCCCTTCGCGTTCCGCGAGGGCGCCGGGCGCGACCGCCCGCCGCTCACCGGCTCACCCGCCCAGATCGTGGAGGATCTCCAGGCCTACGTGGCAGCCGGCGTCCGGCACTTCGTCCTCGACTTCACCGTCCCGGCACCCGCCCAGATGGTCGAGGCGATGGAGCGGCTCGCCGCGGACGTGCTGTCCACACGTTCGCGGAGTTGAGCATCGCCTCCCACTTTCGAGGTGGGCGGGTGGACACATGGGTGCGCACGGTGCGTCACGATGTCGTGACGTCGCCAGCTTGACGCCAGGCGCGGCTCGCAGACGGCCGGCCCTGCGGACCGCCCAGCGGCCGCGTATGACCGCGGACGCGCGCGGAGGCTCCGGCCCCATGGCATGGCGGTTGCCGCTGGGCGACCTGAGGAGAACCAGTGAGCTCCTTGACCATGCACCCGAGCGTCCCGGTCCTGCCGTCTAGCCAGGGCGCGAGCCCTGTCCGCTCGCCGGCTCGCCGCCCCCGCTCCGAGGCGATGCTCGCCGCGGGCCTCCACGGGCTCCGCCTCCCGTTCCGCTGGCTCGCGCGGCAGGAAGCCTTCGTGCTGCTCACCGCCTTTGGCATCGTCCTCGCGCTCTACGGCTTCGTCGAGATCGCCCACGAGCTGCGACGAGGACGAGATTCGCCACTTCGACGAGCGGCTGCTGCGCGCGCTCCGGACGGCGGACGATCCGGCGGTGCTCGTCGGGCCACCGTGGGTCGCCGAGGCGGTGACGGACATCACGGCCCTCGGGGGCACGCCGATCCTGGTGGGCGTCATCCTCTGCGCGATCGGTTACCTGGTGCTGGTGCATCGGTACGGCGCGGCTGTCCTCGTCCTCGCTCGCGTCGGCCGGGGGCGGACTCATGAGCCTCGTGCTGAAGGAGTTCTTCGGACGCCTGCGCCCGGGAGTCGTGCCCCACCTGGTCACCGTCGAAGGCCTGAGCTTCCCGAGCGGGCACTCGATGGCCGCGGCGGTGATCTATCTCACGCTCGGCGCCCTCCTGGCTCGATTCGCGGCCCGGCGGCGCGTCAGGGTCTACGTCGTCGGGGTGTCGCTCCTCCTCACCCTCCTCATCGGCATCACGCGCGTGTGCCTGGGCGTCCACTACCCGAGCGACGTCCTGGCGGGCTGGTCCGCGGGCCTCGGGTGGGCGCTCTTCTGCTGGCTGGTCGCACGGTATCTGCAGTACCGCGGGGCCGTGGAAACCCCCAGCTCGCACAAGGCCAGCTGAGCGACGCGGGCCCGGCGGGCCCGCCTCAGACCAGCTCGGCGAAGATCGCGTCCGAGATCAGCACGCCGCGGTCGGTGAGGGCGAGCCGCCCGTCGCGGAGCGCCAGCACGCCGGCCGCCTCGTAGCGGGCGAGCGTCGCTCGGTCCCGCCGCCCGGGGCGTCGGCGAGGTGGCGCTCGAGCCACTCGGCCGGGATGCCTTCCGCGAGCCGGAGGCCGAGGACGATGCGTTCGCCCGCCATCTGCCGCTCCGTCAGCCGCTCCCAGCCCTCGATCGCCCAGTCCCCCGCGAGGACGGCGGCCCGCCAGCGGGGCTCGGAGCGCTGGGTCGCGTAGCGGACCGCCCCGAGCGCGCCGTGAGCGCCCGGGCCGAGCCCGAGTAGTCCTCGCGGCGCCAGTAGCCCAGGTTGTGGCGGGACCGTCGGCCCGGCCGCGCGAAGTTCGAGACCTCGTAGCGCTCGAGGCCCGCATGCCGGGTGCGCTCGACCAGCGTCTCGAACTGCGCGACCTGGAGGTCCTCGTCCGGCAGGCCCGCCGGCGGGCGGCGGCCGAACGGCGTCGCGGGCTCGAGCGTGAGGGCGTAGGCGGAGAGGTGGTCCGGCGCCCAGGCGAGGACCTCGTCGAGGGTCCGGGTGAAGCCGGCGAGGTCCTCGCCGGGACAGGCGAAGAGGAGGTCGACGTTGACGTCGTCGAACCCGGCCGCGCGCGCCGCGCCGTAGGCCGCCCGCGCGTCGGCCGCCGAGTGCGTGCGCCCGAGCCGGCGGAGAACGGCGTCGTCGAGGCTCTGGACGCCGAGCGAGAGCCGCGTCACGCCGGCCGCGCGGAACGCCGCGGAGCCGGGCCGGGTCGAGGCCCTCGGGATTCGCCTCGAGCGTGACCTCGGCGTCCGGCGCGAGACCGAGCCCGCGCCGGGCGTCCGCCACCAGGGCCGCGATCGCCTCGGGCGGCAGGAGCGACGGCGTGCCGCCGCCGAGGAACAGGCTCCCGGCGGGCACGCGGCCGGCCCAGGGCAGCGCCGCGTAGAGCGCGAGCTCCGCGCGGAGCGCAGCGACGTAGGGCGCGAGACGGTCCTCGCGGTGGATCGCCACGTTGAAGTCGCAGTAGGGGCACTTCGTCCGGCAGTAGGGGCAGTGGACGTAGATGCCGAACCGCCGCCCGCCGGGCCCGGCGCGCAACTCCGCCTCCGGGGGCGGCCCGACCTGGCCCGGGCGCCGCGCTACGAGATCAGCTTCCCGAGCCGGCTCCACCGGACGCGCTTCCAGAGGGGTCCGTCGCGCTCCGAGTCCCAGGACCAGTAGATCAGGAAGGCCCGCCCCTTGATCTTGTCGCGCTTCACGAACCCCCAGTACCGGCTGTCCTGGCTGTTGTTCCGGTTGTCCCCCATCACGAAGTAGGAGTCCGCCGGCACCTTGACCGACGTGCTCTCGCTGAGGCCGAAGCGCTCCTCCCACTTGCCCCACGGATCGTCGATCGGCCGGCAGCTGGGCTCCGGCGGCCGGCAGTTCACGTAGATCTTCTGCTCCTTGATGTGGAGATCTTCGCCGCCGACCGCGATGATCCGCTTGATGAAGTCGCGCGATTCGTCCACCGGGTACTTGAAGACGATGACGTCGCCGCGCCGGGGATCGGCGAAGCGGTAGACGAACTTGTTGACCAGGATGTGGTCGCCGATCTCCAGCGTCGGGATCATGGAGCCCGACGGGATCTTGAACGCCTGGACGACGAACGTCCGGATGAGGAGCGCCAGGAGCACCGCGACGAGGATGGCCTCGGCGTACTCGCGGATGACGGACTTCTTCCGCACCTTGACGATCTCCCGGGGCACGTCCTCAGGCGAGGTGTGATTGAGGGGCTGCGTCATCGCGCCGCGCCTCAGGACCGGAGGACCGAGAGGAAGGCCTCCTGCGGGATCTCCACGCGACCGATCTGCTTCATCCGCTTCTTGCCTTCCTTCTGGCGCTCGAGAAGCTTGCGTTTCCGGGTGATGTCGCCGCCGTAGCACTTCGCCGTGACGTTCTTCCGAAGCGGCCGCACCGTCTCGCGCGAGATGACGCGGCTGCCGATCGCCGCCTGGATCACGACCTCGAACATCTGCCGGGGAATGACGCCCTTGAGCTTCTCGGCCAGGACCTTGCCCCGCTCGTGCGCCTTGTCCCGGTGGACGATGAGGGACAGCGCGTCCACCGGATCGCCGTTGAGGAGGATGTCCAGCTTGACGAGCTCGGAGGGCCGGAACTCCAGGAAGTCGTAGTCGAACGACGCGTAACCGCGCGACAGGGACTTCAGCCGGTCATAGAAATCCACGATGATCTCGGCCAGGGGAAAGTCGAACGTCAGGTGGACGCGCTTGCCGATGTGCTCCACCGAGCGATGCTCGCCGCGCGCCTCCTGGGCCAGCTTGTAGATGCCGCCCATGAACTCCGTCGGAACGAAGATCGAGCCGCGGACGTAGGGCTCCGACATCGTGACGATGTCTCCCACCGGCGGGAGCTTCGAGGGGTTGTCGATCTCGATCGTCTCCCCCTGGATCGTCTCGATGCGGTAGCGAACCGACGGGGCGGTGGCGATCAAGGCGAGCCCGAACTCGCGCTCCAGACGCTCCTGGATGATCTCCATGTGGAGGAGCCCCAGGAACCCGCACCGGAAGCCGAACCCGAGCGCCATCGAGGATTCCGGCTCGAAGTTGAAGGCCGAGTCGTTCAGCCGGAGCTTCTCCAGCGCGTCCCGGAGGGCCTGATACTCGGTGTCTTCCAGGGGATAGAGCCCGGAGAAGACCATGGGCTTCGCCTCGCGGAACCCGGGGAGCGGCACGGCCGTGGGATTCGCCGCCTCGGTGATCGTCTCTCCGATGCGCGAGTCGGCGACCCGCTTGATCCCCGCCGTGAGGAAGCCGACCTGGCCGGTGGCGAGCTCGTCCACCTGCACCATCTGCGGCGAGAAGACGCCCACCTGCTGGACCTCGAAGACCCTCCCGTTCGACATGAGCAGGATCTTCATGCCCGGCGCGACGCGGCCGTCGATCACGCGCACGTAGGTGACAACCCCCTGGTAGGGGTCGTAGAAGGAGTCGAACACGAGCGCCTTCAGCGGCGCCTCGGGATCCCCCGCCGGCGAGGGGATGCGGTGGACGATCGCCTCCAGGACGTCGGCGACGCCGGTGCCCGACTTGGCGCTGATGGGGATGGGCTCGTCCGGCCCGAACCCGAGGAGATCGACGAGCTGCTGCGTCGTGCCGTCGACGTCGGCCTGGGGGAGGTCGATCTTGTTGAGCACGGGCACGAGCGTGAGGTTCGAGTCGAAGGCCAGGTAGAAGTTCGCGAGGGTCTGCGCCTCGACCCCTTGCGCGGCGTCGACCACGAGGATCGCCCCCTCGCACGCGGCCAGGCTCCGGGAGACCTCGTAGGAGAAGTCGACGTGCCCCGGCGTGTCGATCAGGTTCAGCGTGTACGTCTGCCCGTCGCGGGCCTGGTAGAGGAGCCGCACCGTGTGGGCCTTGATCGTGATCCCGCGCTCCCGCTCGAGATCCATCGAGTCGAGCACCTGGTCGACGGCCTTCCGCGGATCCATCGTGCCGGTCAGCTCGAGCAGCCGGTCGGCGAGCGTGGACTTGCCGTGGTCGATGTGGGCAATGATCGAGAAGTTGCGGATGCGATCGAGGTCGTTCATTGCCTCATTCGGGCTCGTTCAGGGCTCATCGCGACGTGTGCCGCTCCACCAGCTCGCCGGCGGCACGGTGCAACTCGTCCACCTCCATCGGGCTCTCCGCTTCGACGTACACCCGCAGGACCGGCTCCGTCCCGGACGGCCGGATCAGCACCCAGGCGCCATCGCCGAGCCAGTACTTCCGCCCGTCCAGCGTCTCCTGCCGGGTCACCGCGCGGGCGCCCATGCGCGCCGGGGGCGCCTCGTCCAGTGCCGCCACGAGGGCCCGGCCGCGATCCGGGGAGAGGGTGTAGTCGTGCCGCCGGTAGGCCGCCGGACCGGCCTCGGCTTCCAGGTCTCGCAGGAGCGCGTCGAGGGTGGTGCCCGCCGCCACGACCGCCTCCAGGACGAGAAGGGCCGATAGGAGACCGTCGCGCTCGGGCAAGTGGTCCCGAAAGCCCATCCCGCCCGACTCCTCGCCACCGATGAGGATATCACGGCTCCGCATGAGGCTCGCGATGTGCTTGAAGCCGATGGGCGTGACGTGCAGCGTGAGACCGCGCGCGGCGCAGAGGCGGTCGACCTGAACGCCCATCGCGAACCCCTTGGCGACCTCGCCATGCCACCCGCGTGCGCCGACGAGGTGGCGGACGAGGAGCGCCAGCACCTCGGAGGGCGTGACGTACCGGCCCGCGCCGGTCACGACGCCCAACCGGTCGCCATCCCCGTCGGTCGCCACGCCGAGATCGGCTCCCGTCGCCCGCACCTCGGCCACGAGTCCGTCGACGTGGGGCGGGATCGGCTCCGGGTGGAGGCCGCCGAACAAGGGGTCCGGCTCGGCGTGCAGCAGCCGCACCTCGCCCCAGGCGGCGGGAACCAGATCCCGCAGGAGCCCGTCGGCCGCCCCGTGGAGGGCGTCGGCGACGATGCGCAGCGGACGAGTCGGGCGCCGATCGAGCATCACGCGGCTCCGAAGCCGCTCGAGGTAGCGGGGCAGGAGATCCACCGGCTCCACGGCGCCCCCCGCGCGAGCGGAGGCCGGGCGGTCGAGCGCCGCCTCGACGCGGGCGGTGAACTCGGGTGTCGACGAGCCGCCGAACGGGCCCTTGAGCTTGATCCCGTTGAAGCGGGCCGGATTGTGGCTGGCGGTCACCACGAGACCGCCCGCCGCGCCGAGCGCGACCACCGTGTAGGACACGACGGGGGTCGGCACCGGGCGGTCGGCCAGGAGCACGCGCCAGCCGCTCGCCGCGAGGATCTCCGCGGCGAGGTCGGCTACGCGACGGGAGTTGAAGCGGGTGTCGTAGCCGACCACGAGCGGCCGCCCGGCGCCGCCCTCGTCCTCCGCCCACACGGCGGCGGCGGCCCGGACGACGGCCGCGGCGTTGGCCTCGGTGAAGTCCTCCGCGATGACGCCCCGCCACCCATCCGTCCCGAAGCGGATCGGGGTCAGACTTGGACTTCTGGACAATTCCACCGCGCCGAGCCGATGTGTTCAGAAGTCAAAGCCTGACCCCGGAGTAGTCGGTCAGGCGGGTGCCGTCACCCAGGATGGTCCCGGCCGTGACCCGGGCGTGGGCGCCGATCCACACGCCCCGCCCGATCAGGCACCCGGCGAGCCGGGCGGCGGCACCGACCTCGACGTCCTCCCAGAGCACCGCCCCCTCGACCTCGGCCCCCGCCCCGATACGACAGCCGGCCCCGAGAACGGCGCCGGGCCCCACCGTGGCGTCCGCCTCCACGCGGCAGCCGGGCCCGATGGCCACCGGGCCCCGGATGCGCGCCGAGGGCGCAACGGTCGCCGTCGGGTCGATCCACCCGCGCAGCCCCTCGCGGCCGGCCGGCTCGACGTGGGCGCGGAGCCGCCGCACCAGGAGATCCTGCTGCGCCTCGAGATACTTCGCCGGCGTCCCGATGTCGAGCCAGTAGCCCTCCGACACGAAGCCGTAGAACGGCACGCCGCGCTCCAGGAGATGCGGGAAGAACTCCCGCTCGATCGAGTGGGCCTGGCCCTTCGGGATGAGGTCGAGGATTTCGCGCTCCAGCACGTAGACGCCCGCGTTGACCGTGTTGGTCGTGACCTCCTCCCAGCCCGGCTTCTCCAGGAAGCGGCGCACCCGGCCGTCCGGCTCGAGCTCGACCAAGCCGTACGCCGTCGGGTTCTCGACGGGCGTCAGGTAGATCGTCGCCGCGGCGCCTCGGGCCTCGTGCGCGGCGAGCATCGCCGACAGATCGACGTCCGTGAGCACGTCCCCGTTCAGGACGACGACCCGGCCATCGACCAGGTCCGCGGCGTTCCGTACGCCGCCCGCGGTGCCGAGGGGCTCCACCTCCACGACCTCCCGCAGCTGGACGTCCCCGAGGTCCTCCCGCGCCATGGTCGCGCGGATCACCTCCGGCCGGTGCGAGACGGAGAGGATCACGTCCCGGACGCCGTGAGCGCCGAGGAGGCCGAGCTGGTAGCAGAGAAAGGGGACGTTCAGGAGCGGGACGACCGGCTTCGGCCGGTCGAGCGTCAGCGGACGGAGGCGAGTGCCCAGGCCCCCAGCCAGGATGACGGCCTGGAGTCTCATGCCCAGCCGGCGGCCTTCAGGCGCGCGCCGAGCCCGCGGGCGGGCTCCACTCGGCCGCCTCGCTGACCAGCATCACCGGGATCCCGTCCCGGATGGGGTACGCCCGCCGGCACGCCGGGCAGATGATGCGGGCCTCCTCGAAGAGGAGGTCGCCCTTGCAGGCCGGGCAGACCAGAATGGCCTTCAGCTCGTCGTCGATCATCGCGGTCCCTCCCGAGCGCGCACGCTTTCCGCCGGCTACCGGTCGAGGGTCCCGCGGAACCACTCGATGGTCCGGCGGAGCCCCTCGTCGACATCGACGCGCGGCTCCCATCCGAGGAGCGTCCGGGCGCGGCCGATGTCGGGCTGCCGGATCTTCGGATCGTCGACCGGCAGGGGCTGGAAGACGACGGGGCTCGCGCTGCCGGACAGCCGAATCACCCGCTTGGCCAGCTCGAGGAGCGTCATCTCGTGCGGATTTCCGAGGTTCACCGGGTCGTGCACGTCGGACTGCATGAGCCGCCAGATGCCCTCCACCAAGTCCGACACGAACATGAAGGAGCGCGTCTGGGAGCCATCCCCGTAGACCGTGATCGGCTCTCCGCGAAGCGCCTGGCCGATGAAGTTGGGAATCGCCCGCCCGTCGTCCCGCCGCATCCGGGGACCAAAGGTGTTGAAGATCCGGACGATCCGGGTGTCCAGGCCGTGGTAGCGGTGGTACGCCATCGTCATGGCCTCGGCGAAGCGCTTGGCCTCGTCGTAGACCCCGCGCGGCCCCACGGGGTTCACGTTGCCCCAGTAGTCCTCGCGCTGCGGGTGCACCAGCGGGTCTCCGTAGACCTCCGAGGTCGACGCCAGGAAGAACCGGGCCCGCTTCGCCTTGGCGAGGCCGAGCGCCTTGTGAGTCCCGAGCGCCCCCACCTTGAGGGTGGGGATCGGCAGATTCTGGTAGTCGACGGGGCTCGCCGGGCTCGCGAGGTGCAGCACGTAGTCGATCGGCCCTTCCACGTAGATGTAGTTGGTGACGTCGTGCTTGATGAAGCTGAAGCGCTCCGAGCGGAGCCCTTCGATGTTGTCGGTGGCGCCGGTCGAGAGGTTGTCGAGGCAGAGCACCTCGGCGTCGCGGTCGATCAGGAACTCGCAGAGATGCGAGCCGATGAACCCCGCCCCGCCCGTCACCAGCACCCGCATCGCGGGAGCGCTCAACCTGGGAAAGCCGGCTTCCGGCCGATCGAGTGGTACTCGAACCCGAGGCGACGCATGCGCTCGGGCTCGTAGATGTTCCGGCCGTCGAACACGAGCGGCCGGCGCATCACCTGGCGCAACCGCTCGAGGTTCAAGAGCTTGAACTCGTTCCACTCGGTGACGATGGCAACGGCGTCGGCGCCCTCCGCCGCCTCGTAGGAGGACTGGCAGTACTCCACCGGCACCGACAGGTGACGCCGCGCGTTGTCCATGGCCACCGGGTCGTAGACCCGCACGCGGGCCCCCGACATCGCCAGCCGGGGAATCAGCTCGACGCTCCGCGCCTCGCGCATGTCGTCCGTCTTGGGCTTGAAGGCCAGGCCGAGGACCGCGATCACGCGGTCCTCGAGCGGGCCGAGCACCTTCCGGATGAGGCCGAGGAAGCGCTGGGTGCGCTCGCGGTTCACGTCGACCACCGCCCGGAGCATGCGGAACTCGTATCCGAGCGAGGCCGCGGTCTGGATCAGGGCGTCGGTGTCCTTCGGGAAGCACGAGCCGCCGTAGCCGAGCCCCGCGTTCAGGAACGCCCCGCCGATCCGGGGGTCGAGGCCCATGCCCTTCATGACCTGCGTGACGTCGCCCCCGGCGAGCTCGCACAGGTTGGCGATCTCGTTGATGAAGGAGATCTTCGCGGCGAGGAAGGCGTTCGACGCGTACTTGATGATCTCGGCCGAGTGGACGTCGGTGATGATCATCGGGCGCTCGAGCGGAGCGTAGAGCTCGAGGAGCGGCATCGCGACCTGCTGACTGGGCGCGCCGATCACGATCCGGTCGGGACGCAGGGTGTCCTCGATCGCCGAGCCCTCGCGCAGGAACTCGGGGTTGGACACGACGTCGAAGTTGACCGGGCGGCGCCGATTCCGCTCGATGATGTTCCGGACCAGGTCCCCGGTGCCGACCGGCACGGTGGACTTGTTCACGATGACCTTGTAGCGGTCCAGCGCCTCGGCGATGCCATGGGCGACCTGCTCGACGGCGGTGAGGTCCGACTCGCCGCTGGCCTTGGGCGGGGTCCCGACCGCGATGAAGACGATGTCCGAGCGCCGGACGGCGTCGGCCAGCTCCGTCCCGAAGGTCAGGCGGCCGTCGGCGACGTTGCGCGCGACGAGCTCCTCCAGCCCCGGCTCGTAGATCGGCATCCGGCCGGCCCGGAGCCCCTCGATCTTGTCGACGTCCTTGTCGACACAGATGACGTCGTTCCCGAGGTCGGCGAAGACCGCCCCCGTCACGAGCCCGACGTACCCCGTCCCCACCACTGCGACGTTCATCGCGATCCCCTCATGCCGGGCGCGTCGCCCGGGACGCTCCCCACGGCCCCGCTATGGTACCGAACCGACCAGGACGGGGCAAGCAAACGGGGTGCCGGCGGCAGCCCACATCGCCGCGCCCGGGCGGGCTCACTCCGCCAGGCGGAGCAGCGTGCCGAGCAGCACGTTGGCGCCGCGCTCGATGGCCGGCCAGTCGGTCCACTCGTCGGGCCGATGGCTCCGCCCGCCCTGGCTCGGGACGAAGAGCATCCCGGCGTCCGTGACCCCGGCGAGGACTTGCGCATCGTGGCCGGCGCCCGAAGGCATCCGGCGCGTCGGCAGCCCGAGCCCCTGGGCGGTCGCCTCGATCACCGCCTGGATCCGCGGTGACATCCGGACCGGCTCGGCGCGCATGAGGTGCTCGACCTCGAGGACCAGGCCCCGCCCGCGCGCCACCCGTCGGGCGGTCTGGAGCGTGCGGGTCGCCAGGCGCTCGAGCACGGCCGGGTCGGGATCGCGGAGCTCCTGAAGCAGCGCCGCGCGCTCGGGCACGATGTTCGGCACGCCCGGCCGCACGTCCACGACGCCGATGGTCGTGACCGCGCGGCCCGCGCCGCCGCGCACCACCAGCTCGCGGCTCTTCGTCGCGTATTCCGCGGCGGTGAAGAAGGCGTCGCGCCGCCGGTCCATCGGGGTCGTCCCGGCATGATCGGGCTGGCCCACGAAGGTCAGGCGGAAGCGCCGGATCCCCACGATCCCCTCGACGACGCCGATGGGCAGGTCCTCGGCTTCGAGCCAGGGCCCCTGCTCGATGTGGAGCTCCACGTACGCCGCGATGTCGCCGGGTTCTCGGCGCGCCTCGGTCGCCCGCCCGAGATCGAAGCCCGCGCGACGCATCGCCTCGGGCAGGGGGAGCCCCGTCGGGTCCGCGAGGCGCGCCGCCAGCGCAGGGTCGAGACTCCCCGTCAGCGCGCGGGAGCCGAAGAAGCCGTAGAAACGCCCCTCCTCGTCGGTGAAGGCGGCCACCTCGAGGGCCCGGGACAGCCGCACACCCGCCGCCCGCACCGTCCGGAGGCACTCGAGGCCGGCCAGGACGCCGAGCGCGCCGTCGAGGGGGCCCCCGCGAGGCACCGTGTCGATATGGGAGCCCGTCATGACGACCGGCGTCGATCTCGCCGAGCCGGCCGAGGATGTTGCCGGCCGGGATCCACACGGACGACGAGCCCGGCCTCCCGAACCCGGCCGACGAGCCACGCGCGCGCCTCCTCGTGGGCGGGGCTCCACGCGGGCCGCGAGATGCCGCCCGCAGGGTCCTGGCCGATCGCCGCGAGCGCCTCGACGTCCCGGCGCAGCCGCTCGAGGTCGATCCGGAGTCCGTCCGGGGTCATCCCAGCGCCTCGCCGGACGCCGTGGCCGCCGCGGAGCGCGGCGTCCCGTCCGGCAGGAAGCAGGTCGCGAGCAGCGCCAGCACCGTCGCGCCGACGCCGAGCCAGAAGACGAGGCCGATCCCCTGAACCAGCGCGGGCACCAGGTCCGCCGGGAGGTGCCGGGCCCCTTCCTCGAGGCCGGCGAGGCGGACCCCGAGCCGTGCCGTCAGGGTCGCGCCCATGAGCGCCACGCCCAGCGTCGCGCCGATGTTGCGGAAGAAGAGGAGGCCCGAGGTCGCCACACCCCGGCGCGCCGGCGCGATGGCGCTCTGGAGGGCCACCACGACCGTGATGGAGATGAGCCCCATCCCGATCCCGATCGCGCCCCCGACCACCAGAAGGGTCGCCCACTCGACGTCCGGCCGGAGGGCCAGGACCGCGTACCCGAGCGTCATGAGGCCGGCGCCCCCGATCGAGAGCGTGCGGAACCCGAGCCGGTTCAAGGCTTGCCCGGCAACCAGTCCGCCGACCGACCACCCGGTGCTCATCGTCATGAGCGCCAGCCCCGCTGTCGTCGCGTCCGTCCCTTGCCCCCACTGGACCAGGAGCGGCACGTGGACGAGGGCCCCGAACATGGCGGCACCGGAGAAAAAGGCCGCCGCGGATCCGGCCGCGAACGGCGCCTCCCTGAACAGGGCGAGCGGCAACAGCGGGTCCGCCGAGCGCCGCTCGGCCCAGACGAACCCCGCGAGGCCGACCGCGGCGACCGCCAATGCGCCGAGCCGGCCCGCGCCGATCCCGCTCTCGCCAGGCGAGCCCGGCTCGAGGACGGCCAGCATCAGGCCGGTCACGCCCGCCAGGAACGCGCTCGCGCCCAGGAGGTCGAGCCTGCGGCCGGCCGTGCGCTGCCCGGTCTCGGCCAGGCCGCCGAGGACCAGCCCGACGACGAGCGCGCCGAGGGGGAGGTTCAGCAGGAACACCCAGCGCCAGCTCCAGCTGTCGACGATCACCCCGCCGAGGAGCGGCCCCACGATGCTGGCGAAGCCCCAGACCCCCGTGATCAGTCCCTGCATCTGGCCGCGCCGCGGGCCGGCGAACAGGTCCCCGAAGATGATGATCGACAGCGCCAGGATGCCGCCCGCCCCCACACCTTGGACGCCGCGGCCCACGACCATCACGGGCATGCTCGTCGCGACCCCCGCGATCAGGGAGCCGGCGCAGAAGACGACGATGGCCGCGGCGAACGGACCGCGCCGCCCGAGCCGATCGGAGACGCTGCCGAAGATCGGCATCACCACGGTCGAGGCGAGCATGTAGATCGAGAAGAGCCAGGGGTAGAGGTGCGCGCCCCCGAGGGCGGCGATCACCGTCGGCATCGCGGTCCCGACGATGGTGGCGTCGAGCGCCGCCAGGAGGACGCCGAGCTGGACCGCCAGGACGACCGGCCAGAGCCGGCGGCGCGTGGCCACGCCTAGACGATCGGCCAGCGCGAGCGCGGGAAGCCGACGCCCGTCCGCGCCTGGAGCCGCTCCCCGATCTCCTGGACGCGCGCGAAGAGGCGCCCCTCGTCCGCGAAGGTCTGGCGGTAGGCGTCGACGACGACGCGACCGTCGACGATGACCGTGTGCACGCTGCGGCCATCGGCGTTGTAGACCAGATTGTTGACGGGGTTGAAGAGCGCCTGCCACTCCGGCCGCTCGGTGTCGAACAGAACGAGGTCGGCCCGCTTGCCCGGCTCGATCGACCCCAGCTCGTCCCCCAGTCCGAGCGCCTGCGCGCCCCTGAGCGTGGCCAGCTCGAGCGCCGTCTCGGCCGGAATCTGCGAGAGGTCCTGGCGGGCGTCCTTGTACTGGATGGCCGCCATGTTCATCGCCCGGACGAGGTCCAGATGGTTCGAGTTGTTGGGGGAGTCGGTCCCGAGCGCGATCCGCACGCCCTTCCGGAGGAACTCCGGCATCCGGCCGTGCGCGTGGACGCCCCGGCCCGCCTTGGCGGCCATGACGGGACACATCGCCACCGCCGTGTCCGTCCGGGCCAGACACTCGATCTCCCCGTCGTCGAGGCCGAGGGCGTGGGACAGGAGCACGTTCGGGCCGAGGACCCCGAGCGACTCGAGGTAGGCGGTCGGCGTGAGCCCGTGGCGCGCGAGGGACTCCCGGCGGGCCTCGGGACCGCTCCCGTGATGGAGCGTGAGCCCGGTGCCGCGCTCGTCGGCCACCCGCTTCACCCCGCGCAGGAGGTCGGCGCTGCACGTCTCCGGTGAGAACGGCATCGCCCAGGCCCGCATCCGGCCGCCGAGGCGCCCGTGCCACCGGTCGAGGAAGGCCGCGGTCCGGGCAATCGCCTCCTCGGCGGAGTAGCGCGGCAGGGGAAACGCCGCCTCGCGGTCCGACACGCACTCGCCGATGACGACGCGGATGCCCGCGTCCTCGTACGCCTGGAGGCACGCGTCCGGGAACTTGGTGCTGCCCGGATCCACGAAGCACACCGTGCCGTTCTTCAGGAGCTCCACGAGACCGAGGAGCGTGGTGTGGTACTCCTCCTCCTCCGTCATCGCCAGCTGGAGCTTGAAGACGTGCGACAGCGGGCTTCCCATGTCGTCCGGGAAGATCCCGCGCACGGCGTGGGCGTAGCTGATGTGGAGATGGCCGTTGACGAGGCCGGGGGTGACCAGGAGGTGGCGGGCATCGATCACCCGGTCGGCCCGCACCCCCGCAAGCTCCGCCGCCTTGCCCACCCGGCCGATGCGGCCGGCCTGGACGAGGATCGAGCCGTCCCTGACGATCCGGCGCGCGCCGTCGAGGGTGACGACGTAGCGGGCGTGCTCGATGAGAAGCGTGTCGTCGTGCATGGCGTGCTCGGCGCCCGTGGCAAGAGCGACCGGCTGACGGATGGCAGGATGGCATCGCCGTTGCGCTCGCGCAAGCTGTCGGGCCCGTGGGGGCGGGGCGCGGCGTTCGTCGCGGTCGGCCGGCCGGGTACTATATACTGGCGTCGCCCAAAATCCAGGCCGCGGAGGACCGATGGACTTCAGGCTCACTCCGGAGCAGGAGGCGTTCCGCGCCGAGGTCCGCGCGTGGCTGTCGGCCAACCTGCCGCCGGACTGGGCCGCGCGTCCGATCGTGAGCGACGTGCCGCGGTCGGAGCTCTACGAGTTCGGCCGAGTCTGGCAACGCAAGCTCCACGAAGCCGGACTCCTCGGCCTGACCTGGCCCAAGGAGTACGGAGGGCGGGGCCTCACCTGGATGGAAGAGCTCCTGCTCCACGAGGAGCTGGTGCTCCACCGGGCGCCCCCGCCGCTCAACATCCTCGGTCTCGGGATGGCCGGCCCGACCATCATCGCGTACGGCACGGACGCGCAGAAGCAGCGCCACGTCCAGAAGATCCTCACCTGCGAGGAGATCTGGTGCCAGGGATACTCCGAGCCCAACGCGGGCTCCGACCTCGCGTCCCTCCAGACCCGGGCCGTGAAGGACGGTGACCACTACGTCGTCAACGGCCAGAAGGTCTGGACCAGTCTCGCGCAGATCGCCGACTGGATGATGCTGCTCGCCCGCACCGACCCGAGCGTCGCGAAGCACAAGGGGCTCACCTACTTCCTCGTCGACATGCACTCGCCGGGCATCACGGTGCGCCCGCTCCGCCAGCTGACGGGGGACGCCGAGTTCAACGAGGTCTTCCTCGAGAACGTGCGGGTGCCCGCCGAGAACATCCTCGGCGGCGAGGGCCAGGGCTGGCAGGTCGGGATCACGACCCTCATGTACGAGCGGCTGGCGCTCGGATTCGGCCTCCAGGCGCGCTTCGAGATCGCCACCGGCGCGGTGCTCGACCTGGCCCGCCGGATGTCGCGCGGGGACGGCCCCGCGGCGAGGGATCCGGTGCTGCGCCAGCGGCTCGCGCAGCTGGTCATCGACAACGCGGTGTTCAAGTACACGGCCAAGCGCGCCATCACCAAGCTCCTGCGGGGGGAGATGCCGGGCGCGGAAGCGTCCGCCGGCAAGATCTGGTGGTGCGACAAGCACCAGGGGCTGCAGGACCTGGCCCAGGAGCTCCTGGGCTCCTACGCCAGCTCGGGCGCGGATCGCCCTGGGCGGTGGACCGGGGCAACTGGCAGTACACGTTCCTGCGGTCCCGGGCCAACTCGATCGAGGGCGGGACCACGGAGATCCAGCGCAACATCCTGGCCGAGCGCGTGCTCGGCCTGCCAAAGGACTAGCCAAACCGTGAGCGGGGTCTGATGGACTTCGGATTCAGCCAGGAACAGGATCTCCTCCGCCAGACGGCGCGAAGCTTTCTCGAGAAGGAGTGCCAGTCGGGCTACGTCCGGCGGATGCTGGACGACCCCACCGGCACGACCGAGCGAGTTCTGGGGCAAGCTCGCCGAGCTCGGCTGGCTCGGCCTGATCTACCCCGAGGCGCACGGCGGCGTCGGTCTGGGGCTGGTCGACCTGACGGTCGTCCTCGAGGAGATGGGCCGCGCCGTCATGCCGGGACCGTTCTTCTCGACGGTGCTCCTGGGCGGGCTCGCGGTCCTCCACGCGGGCTCGGACGCGCAGAAGGCGGCCTGGCTCCCCCGCATCGCCGGGGGCGAGGCCCGCGCGACGCTCGCCCTCCTGGAAGAGAGCGCCCGCTGGGACGCGGCGGGGGTGCAGGTCGCGGCCAAGCCCGGGAAGGCCGGCGGCTTCGTCCTGTCGGGCAGCAAGCTGTTCGTGCCCGACGGGCACACGGCGGATCTCCTCGTCGTGGCCGCGCGGACGGCCAAGCCGACGAAGGCCGACCCCGCACACGGCGTGAGTCTCTTTCTCGTCTCGGCGGACCGGAAGGGCGTCGCCGCCACCCTCCTGCCGACGATGGACCAGACGAAGAAGCTCGCCGAGGTGACGCTGTCCCGGGTCGAGGTCGGGCCCGACGCGCTCCTCGGGCCGCTCCACCAGGGGTGGCCCATCGTGGCCCGGGTCCTGGACCGCGCCGCGGTCGCGCTCTGCGCCGAGATGTGCGGAGGGGCGCAGAAGGTCCTGGACCTCTCGACCGAGTACGCGAAGATGCGCGTCGCCTTCGGGCGCCCGATCGGCACCTATCAGGCGGTCAAGCACCGCTGTGCGGACATGCTGGTGGCCGTCGAGAACGCGAAGTCCATCACCTACTACGCCGCGTGGGCCGCCGATCAGGACGCTCCCGACGCGGCGCTGGCGGCCTCGATGGCGAAGGCGTTCGTCTCCGACGCCTACCGGAAGGTGGCGGGCGACGGGATCCAGATCCACGGGGGCATCGGCTTCACGTGGGAGCACGACATGCACCTCTACTTCAAGCGCGCCAAGGGGTCGGAGGTCGCGTTCGGCGACGCGACGTTCCACCGCGAGCGCGTCGCGCAGCAGCTGGAGCTCTAGCCTCGACCGATGGCGCCGTCCGACCGGCTCAAGCGACGGATCCTCCGGGAGGCCGTCCGCGAGAACGTCGACGTCATGCACGGGCTGCCGCCCCGGCCGCTCCAGACCGTCGTGCGGCTCCGACGCCCGGCGATCCAGGCCGCGCTCCTCGTCGCCCTGCCGATGCTCGGATTCTTCGCCTTCAACAGCCTCTCCGGGAGCGCGCCCGACCGGGCCCCCTGGCTGGCGGCGCCGACGGCGGCGACCTTCTCGGCCCCTCAGGCGCTGGCCCCCGTGACCGCGGCCCTCGACATCCGCAAGATCGTGCTGGACCCCGGACACGGCGGCAACGACTCGGGGGCGCGCGCGGCGCAGGGCATCTTCGAGAAGGAGATCACGCTCGACATCGCGCGGGCGCTGCGCAGCTTCCTGCAGGACGCGAAGTACGAGGTCGCCCTGACGCGCGACGCCGATGCCTTCGTCTCCCTGCGGCAGCGCGCGCAGCTCGCGAACGCCGAGCGGGGCGACCTGTTCGTGTCGGTCCACGTCAACTCGGTGCCCTCGCGGGAGTGCCACGCCGTCGAGACCTACTACCTCGGACCGGCCGACGACCCGCGCGCCGAGCAGCTCGCCGGCAAGGAGAACCGTGACTCGGGCTATCACCTGGCCGACTTCCGCCGCCTCCTGGAGGGCGTGTACGTCAACGTCCGCCAGCAGGAGTCGCGGAAGCTCGCCCACGTCGTCCAGCAGGAGCTCGTCGCCGTCCTGGGCCACACGAACCCCGCGATCCGGGACAAGGGGGTGCGCAGCGCGCCGTTCCTGGTCCTCGTCGCCACCGAGAGCCCCGGGATCCTGGCCGAGGTCTCGTGCCTGTCGAACGACGAGGAGGCCGGGCGGCTCGCCGAGCCGGCCTACCGCCAGCGCATCGCGCGCGCGCTCTTCCTCGGCATCCACGCGTACGCCGACGCCCGCAACCGCGTCGCCAGGCTGGGGCAGGCCCCAGGGAGCCAGTAGATGAGCAAGAAGACCGATGTCCTCCACGTCGGCATCGATCTGGGCACCTCCCGCAGCTCGATCTCCGCCTCCAACGGCGCCCGTCACGTGGTCGAGAGCTATGTCGGATGGCCGGTCGACATGGTGGCCCGACGCCTCGTCAAGAAGCCGATCCTCTTCGGCCGCGAGGCGCTGGACAACCGTCCGATGCTGGATCTCCGCCGCCCCCTCGAGCACGGGCTGATCAAGGAGGGGTCCGAGCGGGACGAGCAGGCCGTGCAGGAGCTCCTGCGGCACCTGATCTCGCTGGCCGGCGCCCGCGACGGCCAGCCGATCCGCGCGGTCCTGGGCGTGCCGGCCGAGGCGCTCCGCACGAGCCGTCAGAACCTGCGGGGCGCCGTGAAGGGGGTCGCCGACGCGCTGATGATCGTGTCGGAGCCGTTCGCCGTCTCCTACGGGATCGAGGCGCTTCTCCACACGATGATCGTCGACATCGGCGCCGGGACGACGGACTTCTGCGTCATGCGCGGCCGCTACCCGACCGAGGAGGACCAGCGCACGCTCACGAACGCGGGCGACTCCGTGGACGAGCAGCTGGCGACGCTCGTCCGGTCCAAGCACCCCGACGCCCGGTTCTCGATCTACATGGTCCGGGAGTGGAAGGAGAAGTGGAGCTTCGTCGGGGACCCGCCGGCGCCCGTCATCGTCACGGTCCAGAAGGGCGCCAAGGCCACGCCGATCGACGTCACGAGCGAGATGCGCCGCGCCTGCGAGAGCCTGCTCGGGCCCATTGCGGAGACGATGGCCGACCTCCTGGCGCGCGTGGACCCGGAGTACCAGGAGCGCGTCCGCCACAACATCATCCTGGCCGGCGGCGGCTCCCAGATCCCCGGGCTCGCCGCCGGGCTGGAGCGAGTCCTGACGGAGTACGGCGGCGGCGCCGTTCGCGTGGTCGAGGACCCGGTCTTCGCCGGCTCCAACGGCAGCCTCGCGATCGCCCTCGACGCCTCGGAAGGCGACTGGGAGTCGCTCGCCGGCTGAACCTCCGGGGTCAGGCCTTGACTTCCCTACACTCGGCCGGCGATCCCCAGCGCGTCGATCGCGATGCCGACAGTCAAGGCCTGACCCCGTGCCCGTCGAGCCCCGGCCCGCGGCGTCCGTCCTCCTGATTCGACCTGGGGGAGCGGGACGCGGGGCCGATCGAGGTGTTCCTCATCCGTCGGGCGCGGGACATGCGCTTCCTCGGCGGCTACTACGCCTTCCCGGGCGGCAAGGTCGACCTGGCCGACCGGAGCGCCGAGGCGCTCCTGCGCACCCACGGACTCTCGCCCGATGCCGCCGCCTGGGCGATCGGAGACCCGGCGGACGAGGTGCCGGCCATCGCCTACTGGGTCGCGGCCGTGCGCGAGGTCTTCGAGGAGACGGGCATGCTGCTGGCCCGGGACGCCGCGGGCCGGCCCCTCTCGGTCGGCGCGCCGGAAGTCGCCGGCCGGCTCGAGGGCCACCGGCGGGCGCTCGTCCGCGGCGAGCGCTCGTTCACGGCCATCCTGGCGGCGGAGGGCTGGTCCGCCGACCTCGGGGCGCTGCGCTACCTGTCCCACTTCGTGACGCCCCCGGCGAGCCCGATCCGGTTCTCCGCCCGGTTCTTCCTCTGCCCCGTTCCGGCCGGCCAGGGACCGCGGCTCATCGCCGAGGAGGCCTCGGAGGGATTCTGGGTGGACCCCGCCGAGGCCCACCGACGCTTCCGACAGGGGGAGTGGCCCATGGCCGAGCCCGCCGAGTACGGCACGCAGTACCTCGCCCAGTTCGAGTCGTACGAGGCAGTGTGGCGGCACCACGCCGACGGACGCCCGAAGTTCGACGGCATCATCGACCGCCTGGACGCCGCCCGCTACTACCTCTTCGACTGGTCGACGGTGGTGCGCCCCGCGTGAGCGCCACAGATCGCCACAGACCGAAGGCCGTCCAATCAGATCTGTCGGCTCGCGGACCCGCCTCGGCAGCCCAGTGAGCGAGCATCGACCGGCGCCGTTCCCCGAGACTGCGCGGCTGACCCCGCTCGTCGGGCGCGTGCTCGGCCTGAACCCGGGGCTCATGACGGGCCCGGGCACGAACACCTACCTCGTCGGCGCGCGGCAGCCCTTCCTCATCGACACGGGGGCCGGCGTGGCCGGATACGTCCCGCTGCTCGAAGGCTTCCTGGGCAGCGAGGGCCTGGGAGCCGTGCGGCAGGTGCTCCTGACGCACCGGCACGTCGATCACATGGGCGGCGTGCCCGACGTGCGCCGGGTCTTCCCGCGCGTCCCCGTCGCGAAGCTCGTGCGGAACGACGCCGCGCTTCCCGTCGCCATGGAGCCGCTGGCGGACGAGATGACGATCCGCGGCGACGGCGTCACGCTCCACGCCCTCCACACGCCGGGTCACGCCTCGGACCACCTCTGCTACTACCTCGAGGAGGAGCGGGCGCTGTTCACCGGCGACCTCATCCTCGGCGGCTCGACGACCGTGATCCCGCCCGACGACGGCGACCTCGGGGACTACCTGGCGTCCCTCCGACGGGTCCTCGCCCTGGACGTCCAGCGGATCTACCCTGCCCACGGCCCCGTGCTCGAGCCGGCCCGCCCCGTCATCGAGGGGTACATCGCGCATCGGCTTCAGCGCGAGGCCCAGATCCTCGAGGCCGCTCGGGGCGGGCGCCGAGACGCCGCCCGAGATCGTCACCCGCGTGTACCGCGAGGTGGCCGCCGCCCTCCATCCGGTCGCTCGGCTATCCGTGCTCTCGCACCTCACGAAGCTCGAGCGCGAGGGGCGCGTCGTCCGCGCCCCCGGCGACCCGCCCCGCTTCCGCTTGGCCTGAGGCCCGGCCTCCACGCGCCCGCCGGGGCGCATCCGTCTCGATCCACTCCGTCCACCGCGCTCGACGCCATCGACGGGAGCGCGCGCCGATGCGGAGCGGCTCCGACCGGCCAATTCCTCGCGTCTTCGACGAATCCGCACGAACGCCCGGCACCGTCGCGCCGTGGCATCGGCCTTGCTCTGACTCGCGACGGAGGTGCCGAGATGCGAGGTCGGCAGCGTGGCGTCACCCTCGTCGAGATCGCCGTGGCGCTCGCCGCGACGGCGATCCTGATCGGCGGGGCGGCCCCGAGCGTGGGCGCGGCGCTCGAGGGCTATCGGGCCACGGGGGCGACGGCGGATCTCTACGCCGCGGTCCATCTCACCAAGGCGCGGGCCCGGGCGAGCGGCGTGACCCACGCGCTCCTCATCGAGCCGGACGGCCAGGGCTTTCGCATCGTCGCCGATCCGGGTGGCGATGCCCGGACGGTCGAGGGTCCTCATCGTCTCGTCGACGGGGCGGTGGCGACCAGCAACGTCACGATCCAGTTCTCCCCGAAGGGCTTCGCGGTGCCGGCCGGGACGATCACGATCCGGAGCGGCGGGGAGACTCGCCGGATCGTGGTCAACCTCCTCGGCCGAGCGCGCGTCGCCGCCGGGGCAGGCCCCACGTGAGCGGGCCGGGCGAGGCCCGGGCGCAGGGAGGACGAGCAATGGCCACCACGGAGACACGTCGGGGACGAAACGGACGGCAGGACGTCGGGGCGGCCTGGCAGAAGACGGGCGCGAGCGGGCCGTTTCTCGCCATCGAGCTCGAGGCCGGCGCGGCGATCGCGGACGCCGTGGCGGCCCTCTTGCGCGGGGACGACCGGCTGAGCTATCTCGCCTTCACCAACGAGAAGAAGCCGGACGGACGGGACGGCCAGCCCGACCTGCGCCTCGTACGCCCGCTTCGTCGCGGCGGAGACGACGCGGCCTGAGAACGTCGAGGCTTCGGGCAGCAGGCTCGCGGCGCCATTGGCGTCAGCGTCGGAGCGATAGGCGGGACCCTGCTCCCGTGTCACACTGGGTCGACGACTCAGGGCTCGTCCCTGAGGCAAGGGGGACGCCGGTGGCGTGTAGCCATCAAGGCCCTCGGCCTCCGCAGGCAGACGGAGCGGCAGAGACAGGCCCAGCCGGCCACACACCGCGCCCGACACTGGCATCCGGGTCGCAATGACCTTGGCGAGCGAGCCCGAAACCTTCTCGGTCGTCGCCAGCACGCCTGATTTGGTCGACGACCTCGAGGCCATTCAGCGCGCGGCGTTTCCGACCCTGCACGAGGACGAGTTGATCACCGCCGCGCACTATCGTGCGCACATCGAGCGCTTCCCGGAGGGGCAGCTCGCGGTCCTCACCGGGGCCGGCCGGCCCGTCGCCTGCTCCACCGACTTCCGGACCATGATCGACCTCGATCGCATCGAGCACCGCTACATCGACGCCGTCGACCACAATTGGCTCGGCCGACACGACCCGGAGGGCGAGTGGCTCTACGGGGCCGACATCGGCGTGCTGCCCACATACCGCCGTCGGGGCATCGCCCGGCTCCTCTACGAAGCCCGCCGCGGGCTGATCCGACGCCTGAATCTGAGGGGCCACGTCGCGGGCGGCCTGCTCCGCGGCTACGGGCAGTGGAAGGGCCGGATGGAGGTCGACGAGTACGTGGCGCGGGTCATCGACGGCCGGTTGGTCGATCCGACGCTGACCGGGCAGCTCCGGTGCGGCTTTCGAGTGCACGGGATCATCCAGAACTACGTCGACGACCCCTCGTGCGACAACAAGGCCGCATTCATCATCTGGCGCAATCCCGAGTACCGCGAGACGTCGAGGCGGCGGGCTCCCTAGCGGACTGCCCTCGCCGCGTCCGGCGGTCTCGTCAGGCGGGCTTCTTCGCGGCGCGCTCCACCACCGGAAGCCCGGCCGCCTTCCAGGCGGTGAAGCCCCCTTCGAGCTCGGTGACTCGCCCGAGCCCCATCTGCTGGGCGGTGTCGGCCGCGAGCGCGGACCGCCAGGCGGCACTGCAGTAGAAGACGAACTCCTTCCCCGAGCCGAACACGTCCTTGAAGTAGGGGCTGTCGGGGTCGATCCAGAACTCCAGCATCCCTCGGGGACAGTGGACGGCCCCGGGAATCAGGCCGTCTCGCTCGAGCTCGCGGATGTCGCGAAGGTCGACGAAGACGACGTCGTCCCGCTCGTGTCGCGCTCGAGCTTCCTCGACGCTGAGCGAGCGGATTCGCGACTTCGCCTCGTCGACGAGCTGGCGAAATCCCTTCTTGAGCTTCATGCGGCTCTCCTTGGCGAGAATGGTCCGGCACGCGGTGCGCCTCCACCGCTCCCCTCGAGAGTACCGCAGTGGGGCGCCGCGCGCGGGGCCACCCCGGTCTAGCCACCTCGCCGCGGGCGGGCACGCCGCACGCAGGTCGTCGGGCGCCGTCGTGTTCACCTCGCCCGCTTGGACGGGCGAGGTGCTCGTCATCAATCCCTCACTTTGTCAGCCAACGCCGCGCGGCCCGACCGGACGTGCGGCACACCACCGTCATCGGCGGCTTCTCGCCGGGCGCCGACGCTCAGCGCTTTCACGGATGAGGGGGTGATGTCCTCGGTGGCCCGGATCTCGAAGGGGCCCACCTTGACGCCCGGGTGCTTCGACATCAGCTGGATCGCATGATCCAGATCCCTGGCCTCGAGGATCAGGATCCCGCCCAGCTGCTCCTTGGTCTCGGCATAGGGACCGTCGGTGGCGGAGACCTTGCCGTTCCGGTATCGCAAGGTGGTGGCGGTCCGGGCGCTCTGGAGCGCCTCGCCGCCGACGAAGTGCCCGCCCGCACGGAGCACGTCGTCGTAGGCGAAGCACTCGTCCATCAGGGCGTTGCGCTCGCTCTCGGACATGCCTTCCCACTTCGTCTCGTCGAGGTAGCCCAGACAGTAGTACTTCATGGCTGACCCTGCGTGTCGGGCTTGCACATGGAGGCCATGGCCGCCGCGCCGCGCGTGCGGACCTCCTCGGGGCTCAGGTCCTCCTGGTGAGTGGCCATCGCCCATTCGTGACCGAATGGATCGACGAGCTTGCCGAACCGGTCCCCCCAGAACATGTCAGTCGGCGCCATGATGGCCTTGGCGCCGGCGTCGATGGCCCGCTGGAAGGCCGCGTCCACTTCCGGCACGTAGAGGAAGATCGCCCCGGTGGTGCCGCCCAGGGTCTGCGGCGAGCGCGAGCCCATCTGGGGGAACTCGTCACTGAGCATCACCACGGAGTCGCCGATCCGGATCTCGGCGTGCATCACGCTCTTGCCGTCGGGGCCGGTCATCCGCGCGACCTCGTGGGCTCCGAACGCCCGCTTGTAGAAATCGATGGCCTGCGCGGCACCCGTGAGGGTGAGACCGGGCTCGGTATCGGTCCGGAGCCGACGTGGCGCGGTGAGTGGACGGACACGGACCCCATCACCTCGCTCTGGAGCCGTCAGCGTTCGCCAGGACGCGGCGCGGCGTGCCCCCGACACCGCGACAGCACGGGGATCGGGGCACCATCGCCGGCTGACTCGCTGAGTCGGCGCGGGCGCGCCGGAACGGCAGCGGGGCCCGCCTCAGCGGCGAGCGCGCTTCGCGGACGCCGCGACGAAGCGCTCGAAGAGCCGGCGGGACGGCACGTGGCCGCCCCGGGTGAGCTCCTCGGGATGCCACTGAACGCCGACCAGGAAGGTCCAGCGCGCGGGGTCGGCCGGCTCGACGGCCTCCACCAGCCCGTCCGGCGCCTGGGCGACGGGAACCAGCGGCGGGGCGAGGGTCTTGATCCCCTGGTGATGGAGGCTGTTGACCTCGATCTCCTCCAGCCCCAGGCAATCCGCGAGGCAGCTCCCCGGCCGGACCGCCACCGGGTGGTGCGGCTCGGTGCGGGGGCGCGGAGAGTCGCCGAGGTTCTGGTCGTGCACGAGGGGGGCCGGGCGGTCAGTGGCCAGATCCTGGTAGAGCGTGCCGCCCAGGCCGACGTTCAGCACCTGAACGCCCCGGCAGATCGCAAGGACCGGCAGATCCTCCGCCAGGGCCCACTCGAGGAGGGTGAACTCGAGCGCGTCCCGCTCGGGCACGACTTCCACGTTCGGGCGCAGCACCTCCTCGCCGTACCGCTCCGGGGCGACGTCCTCCCCGCCCGTCAGCACGAGGCCGTCGAGCAAGTCGAAGAGGGCACGGAGCGACGGGCCGCCGTGGGCCGGGGTCACCACGAGCGGAACGCCGCCCGCCTCCTGGATCGCGGCGATGTACGGCTCGTTGAGAAACGTCCGGCGCGTGCCGAACCGGGTGGGCATGACCGACGCCGTGAGACCGATCCGCGGGCGCACGGCGGTCACGCTAGCACCGCGCCCTTCCCGTGTCAAAAACGCGAACCAGGAATGCGGATTTGGATTGACCCTCGGAGGCGGTCTGTGGTGCGATAGCTCCCGGCTTCCCCGGAGGGGAGCCCTCACACGATGACCGTCGACTCCTATCGACCGCCGAGCGACCCCGGAGCCCCGCGCTCCGCCCCTGCCGTCACGGTGACCCCGCATGCGCCGGCGGGCCCCACGGCCCCGATCGGTGCCACCCGCCCGGAAGCGCTCGGGACCCGCCACGCCGTCGCCGCCGGTCACCCCCTGGCCGCGCTGGCGGCGCATCGCATCCTCGAGGCCGGCGGCAACGCCGTCGACGCCGGGGTCGCCGCCGGCATCTGCCTCGGCGTCGTCCATCCGGACATCGTGAGCTTCGCGGGAGTCGCTCCGATCATGGTCTACGACGCGCGGCAGCGCGCCGTGACGACGATCTCGGGGCTCGGCGTCTGGCCGCGAGGGGCCACGCTCGAGTTCTTCCGCGACCGGTGCGGCGGCGACATGCCGGAGGGGCTCCTCCGGACGGTCGTCCCGGGCGCGCCGGACGCGTGGATCACCGCGCTCGAGCACTTCGGCACGCTCGGGTTCGCCGAGGTGGCCCAGCCGGCGATCGAGTGCGCTCGGGACGGCTTCCCGCTGGGGCCGTTCGTCGCGCGGATCATCGGCGAGAACGAGGCGGCGTACCGGCGGTGGCCGACCTCGGCGCCGATCTTCCTGCCCGAGGGCCGGGCGCCCCGCCCCGGCCAGCGCTTCGTCCAGGCCGACCTCGGCCGCACCCTGACGTACCTGGCCGACGAGGACCGCGCGGCCCGCCACGCGGGCCGGGTGGCCGGGCTCGCCGCCGCGCGAGACGCCTTCTATCGCGGCGACGTCGCGGCCACCATCGCGCGCTACCACGCCGCGGAGGGCGGGCTCCTGACGCGGGAGGATCTCGCCGGGTTCCGGGTGGGCCTCGAGCCGCCGGTGCGGGCGGCCTTCGGCTCGCGCGAGCTGGTCACCTGCGGCTTCTGGTGCCAGGGGCCGGTGCTGATCCAGATGCTCCAGATCCTCGACGGGCTCGACGTGGGCGCGCTCGGCCACAACACCGCGGAGTACGTCCACACGGTCACGGAGGCCATGAAGCTCGCCTTCGCCGATCGCGAGGCCTACTACGGGGATCCGCGCCACGTCCCGGTGCCCGGGCCGGGTCTCGTCGACCCGGCCTACGCGGCCGGGCGCCGGGGTCTCATCGACCCCGCCCGCGCGTGGCCGGCGATGCCGCCCCCGGGGACTCCGGCCGGCGCGCCGCACCGCGCCGGGACCGCCGCGGCGCCGGCCCGCCTCGGCAGCCCGGTCGCGCTCGGCACGTCCTACGTCGCGGTCGTGGACCGCGAGGGCAACGCGTTCTCGGCCACGCCGAGCGACGTGTCGACCGATACCCCGATCATCCCCGGCACGGGGCTGAGCGTCTCGTCCCGCGGCTCCCAGGGCTGGCTCGACCCCGGCCACGCGAGCGCCGTCGCGCCGGGCAAGCGGCCGCGCCTCACGCCCAGTCCGGCCATGCTGTTCCAGGCGGACGGCGGCGTGATGGCGTTCGGCACGCCGGGCGGCGACGTCCAGGCCCAGGCCATGCTCCAGCTGCTCCTGAACCTCGCCGCCTTCGGCATGAGCCCGCAACGCGCGGTCGAAGCCCCGCGCTTCGCGACCCAGTCGTTCCCGGACTCCTTCTGGCCGCATCGCTACTTCCCGGGCCGCGTCACCCTGGAGGGCCGCATCGCGGAGACGACGGCCGACGGTCTCCGGGCCCGCGGTCACGACGTGCAGCGCTGGGGGGACTGGGAGTGGCGGGCGGGCGGGGTCTGTCTGGCGAGGATCGACGCCCATGGCGTCCGGTGGGGCGCGGCCGACCCGCGCCGCGACTCCTACGCGGTGGCCTGGTGAAACGGACGGAGACGCGGGCCGACTGGCGCCGGCGGGCGCTGCGCGCCCCAGGACGCGGCCGGCTTCGATTCCTCGTGAGGGGTGGGCGAATCCTGACGCTCCTGTTGGCGGCAACGGGCTGCGCCGTGGAGGGGCCCCGGCCCGCCGCGCTGCCCCCGCCCGGCGAGGCGCCCTCGGGTCCGCTGGTCGGCTTCATCCAGCCGCCGATCCTCTCCCGGTTCGGCGAGTGGCGAGGCGAGGGCGGCTCGGCCCGGCCGGCCCGGCACGCCGGGATCGACATCCGCGCGAACGACCGGAACGCCGGTGCTGGCCGCGGCCGACGGGCTCGTCCTCCGGACCGGCTCGCAGGCCTTTACGGGGCGGCTGGTGGTCGTCGCGCACGACCTCGACCTTGCGACGGTCTACTATCACCTCTCGACGATCGAGGTGACGCCGGGTCAGGCCGTCCGGCGCGGCGACCTGATCGGGCGGGTCGGAGCGAGCGGGAACGCGACGGGGCCGCATCTGCACTTCGGCGTGTGCCGGCGCGAGGGCGCGCAGTGCGGGGAGCGGATCGACGGCGGCTGGGAAGATCCGACACGGCACTGGATCGCGGCCAACCCGTGCTACGTGCCGGGACAGGCCTACGCTCCCCAGGAGAGCCGCCTCACCTACCCCGTGCCGTGCCAGGCCGGACCCGGGGTGAGCCTTCCGGTCGAGCGGGCCGCCCGGTCCCTCGCGCGGGCCCGCGCCGCGTAGCGCGCCCCGGTCAGGCGTCGACCGCGGAGACGACCTTCGTGAAGGTCAGGTCGTCCCCGCGCGCGTCGACGCGCACCGTGTCTCCCGGCTGAACCTCGCCCTCGAGGAGCCGGATCGCCAGTGGATCCTGCACCCGCCGCTGGAGCGTCCGCTTCAGCGGGCGCGCGCCGAAGACCGGGTCGAACCCTTCCCGCGCGAGGAGCCCCTTCGCCGCGTCGGTCAGCTCGAGGGTGATCCGCTTCTCGCCGAGCCGCTTCCGGAGATGCGCCGCCTGGATCTCCACGACCTGCTTGATCTCGTCGAGACCCAGCGGCCGGAAGACGATCACCTCGTCGATCCGGTTGAGGAACTCGGGCCGGAGGTGCTGGCGGAGCTCCTCGAGCACGAGCGGGCGCACCTTCTCGGGATCCGCGATCTCCCGGAAGTGGTGGCTGCCGAGGTTCGAGGTCATGATGACGACCGTGTTGCGGAAGTCCACGGTCCGGCCGTGGCCGTCCGTGAGCCGGCCGTCGTCGAGGAGCTGGAGCAGCGCGTTCCAGACGTCGGGATGCGCCTTCTCGACCTCGTCGAAGAGCACGACCGAGTACGGGCGCCGCCGCACGGCCTCGGTGAGCTGGCCGCCCTCCTCGAAGCCCACGTACCCGGGCGGGGCGCCGATGAGCCGGGCGACCGTGTGCTTCTCCATGTACTCGGACATGTCGATCCGGACCATGGCGCGCTCGTCGTCGAACAGGAACTCGGCCAGCGCGCGCGCGAGCTCCGTCTTGCCCACGCCGGTCGGCCCGAGGAAGAGAAAGGAGCCGATGGGCCGGTTGGGATCGGCGAGCCCCGAGCGCGTCCGTCGCACGGCGTTCGACACCGCCCGGATTGCCTCCGGCTGGCCGACGACGCGGCGCGCGAGACGCTCCTCCATCTGGACGAGCTTCTGAACCTCGCCCTCGAGGAGCCGCGTCACGGGAATGCCCGTCCACTTGGCCACGACCTCCGCGACGTCCTCCTCGTCGACCTCCTCCTTGAGGAGTCGTCCCTCGCCCGGCTGTGCGGCGAGGCGCGCGCTCTCCTCCTCGAGCCGGCGCTCGAGCTGGTGGAGCGTGCCGAAGCGGAGCTCGGCGGCGCGATTCAGATCGCCCCGGCGCTCGGCGTCCGCCATCGCGGTCCGCGCCGCGTCGATCTCTTCCTTGATCTTCCCGATGCGCCCGATCGCGTCCTTCTCGGCCTGCCATCGTCCCTTGAGGCCCGCCGAGCGCTCCTTGAGATCGGCGAGCTCCCGGTCGAGCCGCTCCAGCCGCTCGCGCGAGGGGTCGTCGGTCTCCTTGGCCAGTGACACCCGCTCGATCTCGAGCTGCATGATCCGGCGCTCGATCTCGTCGAGCTCGGCGGGCATGGAATCGATCTCGATCCGGAGCCGCGACGCCGACTCGTCGATGAGGTCGATGGCCTTGTCGGGGAGGAAGCGGTCGGCGATGTACCGGTGGGAGAGGACCGCGGCCGCCACCAGCGCCGAGTCCTTGATCTTGACCTTGTGGTGGACCTCGTACTTCTCCTTGAGCCCCCGGAGGATGGCGATGGTGTCCTCGACGGACGGCTCCTTGACGAAGATGGGCTGGAACCGCCGCTCGAGCGCCGCGTCCTTCTCGACGTGCTTCCGGTACTCGTCGAGCGTGGTCGCGCCGATGCACCGGAGCTCCCCGCGCGCCAGCGCCGGCTTCAGCATGTTCGACGCGTCCATCGCGCCCTCGGCGCCGCCCGCGCCGACCAGCGTGTGGAGCTCGTCGATGAAGCAGATGACCTCCCCGCCGGCCTCGGTGATCTCGCGAAGCACGGCCTTCAGCCGGTCCTCGAACTCCCCGCGGTACTTGGTGCCCGCGATGAGGGCGCCCAGGTCGAGCGCGACGAGGCGCTTGCCCTTCAGGCCCTCGGGGACGTCGCCGGCGACGATCCGCTGGGCCAGACCCTCGACGATCGCGGTCTTGCCGACTCCCGGCTCTCCGATGAGCACCGGGTTGTTCTTCGTGCGACGGGACAGCACCTGGACGACCCGGCGGACCTCCTCGTCGCGCCCGATGACCGGATCCAGCTTGCCCTTGCGGGCGAGCTCCGTGAGATCGCGGCTGTAGCGCTCGAGCGCCTGGTACTTCGCCTCGGGGTTCTGGTCGGTGACGCGCTGGGAGCCCCGCACGTCGACCAATGCCCGGTAGAGCCCGTCCTTGGTGACGCCGGCCTGTCGGAGGATGCGGCCCGCCGCCCCCTCGGCGTCCTGGGCGATCGCGACCAGGAGGTGCTCGGTCGAGCAGTACTCGTCCTTGAGCCGCTCCATCTCGTCCCAGGCGGCGTCGAAGACGGCCTTCAAGCGCGGGCCCATGTACTGGCCGCTCGCCCCGCTGACCTTGGGCAGCCGGCGAATCTCGGCCTGCACCTCGGCCCGGATCGCCTCCGCCCGCGCGCCCAGCTTGGCCAGGAGCGCGCTGACGACCCCGTCCGCCTGCTCCACCAGCGCGAGGAGCAGATGCTCGGGCTCGAGCTGCTGGTGGTCCTCGCGGTCCGCCAGCGCCTGGGCGGACTGCACCGCCTCCTGGGCCTTGACGGTCAGCTTGTCGAAGCGGAACGGCGCCATGGGTGCCTCCTCAGACACGAGGATCCCGCGACGGCGATCCGCGCGGGATCTACCCGGAGTCTAGCAGCCGGTCGGGGAGTGTCAAAAATGCCCCGGCGCGCGTCACGCCGTGGACACCCTCCCAGGCGGAACCGGCGCCTCGCCGGAGGCGCCGTCAGGCAGGCTCGCGGGGCGGGGCGGGACGCAGGTCCCGTAGCTGCTCGAAGAGCGTCCGCTCCTTCTCGGAGAGCTCCCGGGGCATGACGATCCGGACGCGGACGAACTGATCGCCGCGCCCGCCCTTGAGATGCGGCAGGCCGTACCCCGGCAGGCGGAAGGTCCGCCCGCTGCTGGTCTCGGGCGGGATCTTCATGGCGACCTTGCCCCGGAGCGTGGGCACCTCCACCTCCGCGCCGAGGGCCGCTTCCCACACGGCGAGCGGCAGCTCGACGTGGAGGTCGTCCTCGCGACGCTCGAAGACCGGGTGGGGCTGGACATGGACTCGGAGGTAGAGGTCTCCGCGCGTGCCGCCCCCCGCGCCCGTGCCCCCCTCGCCAGCCGCGCGCACGCGCGACCCGTCGCGGACGCCGGCCGGGATCTTCACCTCGATCCGGTAGTCGCGCGGCACGCGGCCGGTGCCGCCGCAGGTCCCGCAGGGCCCCTTCCCCTGGCGCCCCGAGCCTCGGCACGTGCCGCAGGGCTCGAGCTGCTGGAACTCCACCGTGCGCCGGGCTCCGGCGTGGGCCTCTTCGAGGGTGATCTCGACCTCGGTCTCCAGATCCTGACCCCGGCGGGCGCGTCCCCGCCCGCCGAACGTCGCTCGCTCCTCGAAGTCGGCCCCCTCGAAGCCGCCCTCACGCGCGGCCGCCCCGCCGAAGAACGTGCGGAAGAACTCGGAGAAGTCCCCCAGGTCCCCCGCCTGGTCGACGTGCACCCGGAAGCCCCCGGAGCCGTCACCGCCCGACCGCCCGCCGAATCCCCCCGGACCCGCGTCGGCGTAGCGGGCCCAGTCCGCGCCCAGCTCGTCGTAGCGCCGCCGCTTCTCGGGGTCCGACAGGACCTCGTTCGCCTCGTTGACCTCCTTGAAGCGCTCGGCCGCGGCCGCGTTGCCCGGGTTCTGGTCGGGATGGTACTTCCGCGCCAGCTTCCGGTAGGCCTGCTTGATCGCCTTGGCGTCGGCAGTCTTCGGGACGCCGAGGGTCTGGTAGTAGTCCTTGTAAGTGACGGCCACGAGGGAATTCTAGCAGGCGGGGCGCCCGCGGCTCACTTGGCGCGCGCGAACGCGGCGAAGCCGGCCATGAACTCGCCCAGGAGCTTCCGGATCCTCTCGTCGGTGAGACGGCCCTCGGCATCGAACGCCTGGCCCGCGCCCGCGACGTAGAGCTGCCGGCCGGACCAGAACCGGGTGCCGAGCGCCCGCAACACCGGTAGCCAGGCGGACTGCGCCAGTCGCGTCCCTCCCGGGCCCGGCGTCGCGCCCATGATCGCCACGGCCTTGTCGCCGAAGACCCGGGGGATGTCCTTGGGCGGGCGCGACAGCCAGTCGACCGCGTTCTTCAGCACCCCGGGCAGCGAGTGGTTGTACTCGGGCGTCACCAGCAGGAGGCCGTCGGCGGCGGCGATCCGGTCCTTCAGCGCCGCGACAGGCTCCGGAATGCCCCGCTCGCTCTCGACGTCCCCGTCGTAGAGCGGAATCCCGGCGATGGTCGCGATGTCCACCTCCGTCCCCGCCGGAGCCAGCTCGCGGGCGGCCCGGAGGAGCGCGGCGTTGATAGGAGCCGCGTCGGAGGCTGCCGCCGATGCCGACGATTCGAGCCATGACGTCGGAGCTCAGGCGCCGACCGGAACCGGCTCCCCGGCGAGCAGGCGCCGGAGCTCATCGCCTTCGAGCGTCTCCCGCCGCTTCAGCACCTGGGCGGCCTGGAGCAGGGTGGACTTCTTCGCCCCGAGAAGCCCCCGCACCCGATCGTACGTCTGCTCGACGATCGCGCCGGACCTCCTCGTCGATGGCGCGGGCCGTCTCCTCGCTGTACTCCCGCTCGCCGCCGTCCCAGCCGGGCCCGGTCCGGCGCAGGAACCCGGGCCCGCCGTCTCCGCCGAAGGTGATCGGGCCGAGCCGTTCCGACATCCCGTAGCGCATCACCATGGCGCGCGCCAGCGCCGTCGCCCGCTCGAGGTCGTTGTGGGCCCCGGTCGAGAGCTCGCCGTACACGAGCTCCTCCGCGACGTGCCCGCCGACGAGCACGGCGATCCGGTCGTCGAGCTCGGAGCGCCGCAGGAGGTAGCGGTCCTCCGTCGGCAGCTGGTAGGTCATGCCGAGCGCCCCCACCCCCCGCGGGATGATCGTCACCTTGTGCACCGGGTCGGCGTGGGGCAGCGAGAACGCCACCAGGGCATGGCCCATCTCGTGGTGGGCGACGATGTCGCGCTCGGTCTCGGAGAGGACGAGGCTCCGGCGCTCCATCCCGGCGATCACGCGATCGATGGCCTCCTCGAGCTCCGGCTGCTCGACGGCGTCCTTGCCCTTGCGCGCGGCGAGGAGGGCGGCCTCGTTGACGATGTTGGCGAGGTCGGCGCCGGCGAAGCCCGGGGTCCGCGCCGCGATGACCTGGAGGTTCACGTCGGGCGCGAGCCGGACGTGACGGGCGTGCACCCGGAGGATCGCTTCCCGGCCGCGGACGTCCGGCCGGTCGACCACCACCTGGCGGTCGAATCGACCGGGCCGGAGGAGCGCGGCGTCCAGGACCTCGGGCCGGTTCGTGGCGGCCATGATGATGACGCCCTTGGACGCGTCGAAGCCGTCCATCTCGACCAGGAGCTGGTTCAGCGTCTGCTCGCGCTCGTCGTGGCCGCCGACGAAGCCGGTCGCGCCGGCCCGGCTCTTGCCGATCGCGTCCAGCTCGTCGATGAACACGATGCACGGCGCCTTCTCCTTGGCCTGCTCGAAGAGGTCGCGCACCCGGGCCGCCCCGACCCCGACGAACATCTCCACGAACTCGGAGCCGGACAGGAAGAAGAACGGCACGTCGGCTTCACCGGCCACTGCCCGCGCCAGGAGGGTCTTGCCGCTGCCCGGCGGCCCGACGATCAGGACGCCCTTGGGGATCCGGCCGCCGAGCCGCTGGTACTTCTGCGGGTTGCGGAGGAAGTCCACGACCTCCATCAGCTCGGCCTTGGCCTCGTCGACGCCCGCGACGTCCGCGAACGTCGTCTTGAGCTCCTTGCGATCGTAGATCTTGACCTTGGAGCGCCCGAAGGTGAGCGCCTGGGTCGGCCCGCCGCCCATCCGCCGCATGAGGAAGATCCAGATGGCGGCCATGACGCCGATCGGCAGGAGCCAGCCGAAGATCAGGTCGCGGACGAGCGTGGAGTCGATCCGCCCGGAGAACTCGACCTTGTGGGTCTCGAGCTCCCGGAGGAGCGGGGAGTCGTCGACCCCGGGAATGCGCACCACCACGATGAGCGTGCCCGGCGTCCAGCTCGTGAAGCGCGCGAGCCAGTCCGGCCCCGGGGCCTCGGCGCCCGCGAGGGGCTCCTTGAGGACCCCCCGGATCTCGCGCTCGCCGAACGAGACCTGCGCCACGCGGCCCTCGCGGACCCACTCGATGAGCCGGCTCATCGGGATCTCCTTGGCCTGAGGGGCGAGGAGCCAGCTCTGGAGGAACACCAGGACGATGATGGCAGCGGCGACGTAGAGTGCAGAAAACCTGGCCTGCTGCCGGCCGCGGAGTTTCATCGCAGGACGTCCCGCATAGAAAGCTATCGGAGGGGGGTACCCCTGTCAAACCGCGCCGCCGCCGGGCCGGACGCCCGCGACGACTAGAACTTGACCGCCGGGGGGGTCTGGCTCCCCGGCGTCGCCTCGAAGAACGGCCGCTCCCGGAAGCCCCGCAGCGACGCGACGAAGCTGCCGGGCACCCGCCGGACGGCGGTGTTGTACTCGCGCACCACCTCGTTGAAGCGGCGCCGCTCGACCGCGATCCGGTTCTCGGTCCCTTCGAGCTGGCTCTGCAGGGCCAGGAAGTTCTGGTTCGACTTGAGCTCCGGGTAGCGCTCCACGGTGACGAGCAGGCGGCTGAGCGCGCTCCCGAGCTGGGACTGGGCCTCCTGGAACCGCCGGAGCGCCGCCGGATCGTTGAGCAGCTCGGGCGTGACCTGGATCGAGGAGGCGCTCGCCCGGGCGCGCGTGACCTCCTCGAGCACGGTCCGCTCCTGGGCCGCGAATCCCTTGACGGTCTCGACGAGGTTCGGGATCAGGTCGGCCCGGCGCTGATAGACGTTCTGGACCTGCGCCCACGCCTCCTGGACCGCCTGGTCCTTCGCCACCAGGTCGTTGTTGACCGAGACGAACCAGCCGCCGACGCCGAGCACCGCCAGCGCGACGACGGCGAGGACGACGAGGCCGGTCTTCACGGGCGCGAGTATAGCATCGGGGCGTCACCGCCGGCCGAGGCCGAGCGCCACCCCGCCGGCGACCAGCACGAGCCCGGCTCCCCCGACGGCGGCCCGATCCCCGACGAGGGCGGCGGCGGCGCCGAGCGCGAGCGGCCCCACGATCATCCCCGCGTCCATGGCGATGCGGTAGACCGCGAAGTACCCAGGCGGCATCGGCGTGCCCACGCGGTCGGTCAGCACGATGGCGGGCACCATCCACACCGCGAACCCGCCGCCCACCAGGACGAGCCCGAGCACGAAGACGGCGGGGTGCGTCCCCACCGCGAGGATCAGGCCCCCCACCGCCACTGCCACGGCGCCGCCCAGGAAGACGGGCTCCCGGCGCACCCGGTCGATCACCAGCGCCACTCCCAGGAGCCCGGCCAGCTCGGCGGCGTATCCGGCGCCGAGGGCCAGGCCGAGCGCGCCCGAGGAGAGGCCGTACCCCGTGTGCCCGAGGAGCGGCGCCATCGTCGCGAAGAGGCCGGACCACGTCATCGACAGGCTCAGGCTGGCGACGTACACGGGCAGGAGCCGCCGGTGGGCGCTGTGCCGCTCCGGGCGCCCCTGAGCTCCCGGGCCGGTTGGCTGACGCCCGGCCCGGGGGTCGAGCCCGCGCCACGCGAAGAGGCACAGGAGCATCACCGGGCCCGCGCCCACGAACACGACGCGCCAGCCGACCTCGCCCGCGATCCAGGCGCCGAGCACGCCGCCGACCCCGAGGCTCAGGATCGCCATGCCCTCGAAGCCGTTCGTGAGGCGGCCGCGCCAGGCGGCCGGCGCCGTCTCGAGGAGCTCGGCGAAGATGGCCAGGAACGCCGCCGACGCGCCGATTCCCATCACGAGCCGGGACACCAGGAAGGCCGGGAATCCCGGGGCCAGCCCGCAGGCCACCACGCCCAGCACGAGGAGCGCGAGCCCGAGGAAGACGACCGTCCGCGTGCCGTGGCGGGCGCGGAGCGCGCTCGCCGGATAGCTCGTGGCCAGCCGACCCACCGCGTAGAGCGTGTTGACGAGTCCGACCTCCAGCGGCGAGAGGCGCCACTCGGCTGCCAGGAGCGGCAGGAGCGGCGGCACCATGCCGACGGTGAAGGCCGTCAGGATGTCGATGACGAAGAGCGGGAGGAGCGGGCGGACGGCCGCCCTCAACGTCTCGGGGGCCGCCGCCTCGGGCGACCCCGGCTGGGGCTCCGGCCATCAGCCGCGCACGGTCGCGGGCGGGGCGATACCGGTCAGGAGCCGGGGGCGTCCTGCATCGCCCGCCACAGGCGCTCGGGCGTGATGGGCAATCGGGTGAGACGCACCCCGACCGCGTCACGGACCGCGTTGGCGATCGCGGGCGCCGTCGGGACCATCGCGGGCTCGCCGATGCCGCGGGCGCCCCAGGGTCCCATGCCCTCCCCCGACTCGAGGACGATCGTCGTCACGTCGGGCACGTCGAGGGCGGTCGGGATGAGGTACGTCATGAGGTTGGGCGTGACGGTGACGCCCTCCACCACGCGGTCCTCCTCGAGGAGCGCGTAGCCCAGGCCCATGGCCGCCCCGCCCTCCATCTGCCCCTCGACCGAGTTCCGATTGATCGCGCGGCCGACGTCGTAGCACGCGGTCAGGGCCCGCACGGCCACCTCCCCCGTGCGCTCGTCGACCTCGACCTCGGCCGCCTGGGACCCGAACGTGAAGTCGGGAAACACCTTGCCCTGCCCGGTCTCGAAGTCCATCACCTGGCCGGCCGGCGCCTGGTAGATGGAGAAGACCGACCGCGGCCGATGGGCCCGCGCGCAGGCCGCGGCCAGCTCGCGGAAGGCCACGCGGCGGTCGGAGCCATCGCGCAGCACCGCCGCGCCGCCGGCCAGGTCCACCCCGTCGGCGCCGACCCCCAGGAGCTCGGCCGCCTGCGTGAGGAGCGTCGCGCGCAGCTCGCTCGCCGCCTTGTGGACGGCCGAGCCCGACATGTAGAGCTGCCGGGTGGCGGTCGTCGTCCCCGCGAGGGGCGTGAGCGCCGAGTCGCCGATGTGGACGGCGATGTCCGACTGGGGCACGCCGAGGAGCTCCGCGGTGATCTGCACGAGCGAGGCCGCCTGGCCGCCGCCGATGTCCGGGACGCCGGTCCGGATCAGGACCGTGCCGTCCATCTGGAGCTCCACCCACGCGCTCGCCCAGTCGTGGAGCCACACGATCCGCCCGTAGGAGGTGAGGGCGGAGGCGAGGCCCCGCCCCACCCGCTTGCCGGCGCCCGAGGGCGGGCGCGCGGGACCGAGGGCGTCCCAAGCGCGGCGGGCCGTCTCGGGGAGCCACACCGCCGTCTCGAGCTCCTGGCCCGAGGCGAGCCGCTCGCCCTTCCGGAGATAGTTCCGCTCGCGGATCGCGAGCGGGTCCAGCCCGAGCCGCCGGGCGAGCTCGTCCATCTGGCTCTCGTAGGCGAACGCCGGCTGCGCCGACCCGAAGCCCCGGAACGCCGAGGTGGGCGGATTGTTCGTCAGGACCGACGCCCCGTCGACCTTCACGTGGGGGATCCGGTACGGCCCGGCCGCGTGGACCATGCCGTAGAGGAGGGTCAAGGGCGACAGGTACGCGTAGGCCCCCGCGTCGGAGATCAGCGAGACCTCGACCGCCACCAGCGTGCCGTCGCGCCGGGCGCCGTGCTTGTAGCGCATGACGAACGGGTGCCGCTTCGTCGGCGAGAGGATCGACTCCTCCCGCGAGTAGCAGAGCCGCACGGGGCGGGTGGTCTTCCAGACCAGGAGCCCGAGGAAGACCTCGACGGTGACGTCCTCCTTGCCCCCGAAGCCGCCGCCGATGTAGGGCGCGATGATCCGGACCCGGGAGTGCGGGAGCCCGAGGACGTTGGCCACGTCCCGGAAGTGCTCGATGACCTGCGTGGCGACGCGGATGGTGATCACGCCGTTCTCGTCGAGCCAGGCGACGCCGGCCTCGGGCTCGATGAAGGCGTGGTCGATGAACGGCGTCCGGTACTCGCCCTCGACGACGACGTCGGCCTCGCGGAACCCGGCCTCGACGTCGCCCTTCCGGATCTTCCACCGCGAGATGACGTTCCCCGACGGCTCGAGCTGCGGGGCGTCGGGCCGCATCGCCGCCTCGGGATCGAAGACGCCCGGGACGTCCGCGTACTCGACGACCACCCGGCGGGCGGCGTCCTCGGCCGCGTCCTCGGTCTCGGCGGCGACGAGCGCCACGGCCTCTCCCAGGTAGCGCACCACCTCGTCCGCGAGCACCTGCGTGCGCGCGCGGAGCGGGCCCACCGTCGTCGTCTGGCCGGGCACGTCGCTGAAGAGGACGTTGTGCGGGACGTCTCGGGCGGTCAGGACGGCGCGCACCCCCGGCACGGCCTCCGCCGCGCGCGTGTCGATACCGAGGATCTTCGCCGACGGGCGGGACGCCCGCACGACCTTCGCGTGGAGCATGCCGCCCATCGAGAAGTCGTCGGCGTAGCGCGTCAGCCCGAAGACCTTGTCCTGGGCGTCGGGCCGGGGCACCCGCTGGCCGACGATGCGGAAGGTCGGGGCCTCGCTCACGGGGCGGGCCTCGGGTGGAGGAGCTCCCGCGCCGCCGCCTCCGCCGCGTCGACGATCTTGTGGTAGCCGGTGCAGCGGCAGAGATTGCCGCCGATCGCCTCCCGGAGCTCCTGGCGGCTGGCGGCGGGGCGCTCGGCCAGGACCGCGTAGAGCGTCACCAGCATCCCCGGGATGCAGATCCCGCATTGCGCCGCCCCCAGCTCGATGAAGGCCGTCTGGAGGGGGTGCGGCGCCTCCGGCGACCCCAGCCCGCGCACGGTGGTGACCGCTCGGCCGTCGGCCTGCACCGCGAGCGCCAGGCACGAGTTGATCGCGCGCCCGTCCAGGAGGACCGCGCACGCGCCGCAGTCGCCTCGCTCGCAGCCGGACTTGACCTCGGTCGCCGCGAGCCGCTGGCGCAGGACCCAGAGGAGCGTCTCGTGGGGCTCGACCGTCGTGCGGGCCGGTACGCCGTTCAGCGTGAGCTCGATCGATCGCATGGCTCAGCCGGCTTCCGCGTGGTCGAGACAGCGCGTCACCAGCGCGCGCACCATCGCGGTCCGGTAGTCCGCGCCCCCGCGGACGTCCGTGATGGGGCGGGCGGCGGCCGCGGCCCGCTCGGCCGCGCCCGCGACGCGCCCCGCGTCGAGGGTCGCGCCGATCAGGTGGGCCTCGGCCTCGCGCGGGCGGAACGGCCGGGGCCCGACGGCGCCGAGCGCGATCCGGGCGTCCACGACCCGGCCGCCCGCATCCACGTCGAGCCAGGTGGCGACGCTGACGACCGCGATCGCCCCTCCTCGCTTCAGGCCGAGCTTGTACCAGGCCTGTCGGCCCCCGTGCCGGGGCACCACGACATGGCGGATCAGCTCACCGGGCCGGAGGACCGTGCGGCGTGGTCCCAGAAGAAAGGCGTCGAGCGGCACCGTCCGCTCGCCGCTCGGGCCGGCGAGGACCACCGTGGCGTCGAGGGCGAGGAGCGGCACCACCAAGTCGGCGCCCGGGCTCCCGTTCGCGAGATTCCCCCCGATCGTCGCCTTGTTCCGCGTGAGGAAGTCGGCGAAGTCCCGCGCGGCGTCCCGGAGGGCGGGCAGGCGCGTCGCGAGGACGGGCGACGCGAGCAGCTCCCCGACCGTGACGCCGCCCCCGATCCGCGTGACGCCGTCCTCCACCGCGATCCCGCGGAGCTCCCGCAGGTCGGTGACGTCGACCACCGCCCCCAGCTCGCGCCGGCGTTCGCGGAGGTCGACCAGGAGGTCGGTCCCTCCGGCGAGGGCCTGCGCCGCCGGATTCTCGGCGAGGAGGGTCGCCGCCTGGAGGAGCGACGTCGCGTGGAGGTACTCGAAGCGCGGCAGGAGCACCGCTAGTGGCCCAGGATCACGATCGGGGCGGCGATGGGCGCGTCACTCGTGATGGTCCACGTCTGCTGCCCGAGGCCGGCCGTTCGCTGGCTCGAGGTCGCCACGGGCCCTCCCAGTGCGCGAGCCGCTCGCGAGACGTCCTCGACGGTCACGCGGGTCTGGCCCGGCGTGCCGGGCCCGGCCGGCCCGAGCGGCCGATCGACCGTCACCAGGACCGACGACGTGCCGCTCGAGGCGGTCGCGTGCGTGCGCGCCGTCGGCGAGGCGCTCAGGTCCCGAGCGGCCCCGCTCGTGTCCCGCACCGTGATGCGCGTCGCCGTCGTGCCCGGTGGAGACGGCTGCGTCTGCGTCCGCACCAGGACCGACGACGTGCCGCTCGCGGCGGTCGCCTGCGTGCGCGCCGTCGGCGAGGCGCTCAGGTCCCGGCCGGCCCCGCTCGTGTCCCGCACCGTGATGCGCGTCGCCGTCGTGCCCGGTGGAGACGGCTGCGTGCGCGTCGTGACCGTGACCGATGACGACGGCGTCGACGCGCGCGGCGGCGCGGCCCGAGGAACCTGAATCACGATGGGCACCACCACCCGAGTCTGGGCCGCCACCGGCTCCGGCGCGGATCCCACCAGCCCCAGCCCGACGAGCGCGCTCACCATAGCTGCCATTCGCTTCATGACCACTCCTCCAGCCCGTCCCCCTTGGATGGACGGGATCAGGATCATCTCGTCTCCATCACGGAGCACCGTCCCGTCGGCCGCCGACTCGCCGTTGACCGCCGCGTGCAGCTCGAGCGCCGACAGGCCGAGCCGCCGGAGCGCCTCGAACACCGTCGCCCCCGGCGGCAGCTCGAGGCTGAGCGTGTCGCGGCCATCCGCGCCACGGGCCAGCCCGAAGACGTACTTCACCGTGACGACCACGCGCCGAGCTGTCCTCGCCCTCACCGACGCCCGCGCCGGGGTCGGCCCGCCTTCGCGCGGGGCCGGCGCGCGGTCCGGGCCGTGGGCTTCCGCCCGGCCGCGCCCCGGGGCCGCCGGGTCGCACGGCGATCGCCTCCACCTCGAGGAGCAGCTCGGGCCGCGCCAGCTCCTTCACCACCACCCCGGTGTTCGCCGGGTAGACGCCGTCGGGGAACAGCCGCGGGTACGCCGCCTTGCGCCACTCGGCGAACGGCGCCCAGTCCTCGGTGCGCACCAAGAACGTGGTGAACTTCACGACGTCCCGGAGCGTGCAGCCCGCCTCGGCGAGGACGGCGGCGAGATTCTGGTAGACCTGGGTCGCCTGGGCTTTGAGATCGCCCGCCCCCACGACCCGGCCGTCGGCGTCGATGGCCACCTGGCCCGCGACGAAGACCAGGGGGCTCGCGTCGGTGACGAATCCGGCCGAGTACATGCCGATGGGCTTGCCGTCTCCCGTGGGTGTCAGCACCTTCCGTCCCATGTCGTCCCTCTCCCTCTCGCCCGGTCAGGTCCGCCGCGGGCGCCCGCGCCGCCCGCCGGCCCGCCCCCGCCGCGGCGTGCGCGTCAGGGGGATCGCCGCGATCGCCCGGATCTCGACCAGGAGCTCCGGGCGCGCGAGGGCCTTCACCACGATGAAGGACTGCGCGGGCAGCGGATCGGCGAAGTACTCCTGGGCCACGCGCCCGGCCGGCTCCATGAGGTCGGCGCTCGTCGCGTAGACGGTCATCTCCACCACGTGCCGGAGGTCCCCGCCCGCCTGCCGGAGCAGCGTGCGGACGTTCTCGATCGCCTGGCGCGTCTGGGCCGCCGGATCGCCGGCGCCGACGAGCCGCCGGTCGGGACCGTGCCGGTCGAAGGCGACCTGCCCGGCGAGAAAGACGAGCCGCGCCGGCCCCTCGACCACGGTCCCGTGCGAGAACGGCCAGGGATGTGGCGCCTGCTTCGTGAGCGCCGTCCGTTTCATCCGCCTACACGTCCCAGCCGCCGTCGACCGTCAGGCACTGCCCGGTCATGTTACGCGACTCGTCGCTGCTGAGGAACAGCACCGCGTTGGCGACGTCCTCGGCGGTCGTGACGCGGCGGAGCGCCATCTCCTGCACGTACTCCTCGTAGACCTGCTCGGGGGTCCACCCGCGCTTCTTCGCCTTGTCCCGGCAGAGCCGGTCCATGCGGTCACCGGCCACGATCCCGGGCGCGACGCAGTTGACGTTGATCCCGTGGGGGCCGACCTCGAGCGCGACCGTCCGCGTGAAGCCGCGCACCGCCCACTTCGAGGACGAATAGGCGGCCCGGAGCTTGTAGCCGCGGAGCCCCGAGGTCCCCGCGATGTTGACGATCTTCCCGCGGCGCTGGCGCAGCATCACCGGCACGACGTGCTTGGTCGGCAGGAAGGTGCCCCGGAGATTGATCTGGAGCACCCCGTCCCAGTCGGCCGCCGGGATCTCGTGAACGGGCGTCTCGACGGGGCCGGTCGTCCCCGCGCAGTTCACGAGGACGTCGATGCGCCCGAAGGCCTCGACCGCGGCCGCGACCATGGCCTGGACCTGCGCCTCGTCGCGTACGTCGACGGGAACGACGAGGGTGCGGCGGCCGAGCGCCCGGGCTTCCACGGCCACCGCCTCGAGCGGCGCGACCTCGCGCGCCGCCAGGACGAGGTCGGCCCCCTCCCCGGCGAGGCGGAGCGAGATCGCCCGTCCCATGCCCTTCGCCGCACCCGTCACGATCGCCGTCTGGTCGGCGAGCCTCATCGGACTCCTCCTCCGGCGCGCGCGGGGCCGACCGGTTCCGGCGGGTTCGGCGGGCACGTAGCCCTCGAGCCGATCGCGGTTCAGGAGCTCGGGCGCCCGGGCGTCCGACTCGCCGTAGCCGCCGCCCCCGCAGGTCTCGATCAGGACGACGTCGCCGGGGCGGAGGCGCACGGTCTCCTTCCCCTTCACGTCGCGTGACACCTCGTCGCGCGTGAGCGTCACGCGGTACGGCGCGCCGGGGGCGCCGCCGAACGCGCCCCACGGGGGGACGACCCGGCGCTCGAGCATGGTCGTCAGCGTCGCCTCCACGAGCACCCGGTACGCCCGCGTGAAGCCCAGGCCGCCGCGGTGGGCACCCGCCCCCCCGCTCCCCGGCCGGAGCGCCTGCTCGAGGATCTCGATCGGGTACTCGGTCTCGACGACCTCGATCGGCGTGTTCATGACGTTCGACATGTGGACCCGCATGGCGTGGCCGCCGTCCCGCGCGGCTCCCGCGCCCTCCCCGCCCCCGTGGACCTCGTAGAGGATGCGCCACCGTCCCTCCTGGCGCGTGCCGAAGATGAGGAGCCCGGCGGTCGTGGGGCCGCCGGCGGTGACGCGCTCGGGGATCGCCTGCGCGAGCGCCTTGAAGCAGGCGTCCACGACCCGCTGGGACGTCTCGTGGTTGCCCCCGACGAGCGGCGATGCCAGGGGCGGGCTCAGGATCGTGTCCGGCGGGATGTGCACCGTGAGGGGGCGGTAGCAGCCGTCGTTGGCCGGAACGTCGGGCGCGACGAGCGCCTTCATGCTGTAGTAGACGGCGGAGCAGGTGACGTAGGGCGTCGCGTTCACGGGCCCCTTCACCGCGGGGCCCGTGCCCGTGAAGTCGAACGTCGCGCGCTCGCCTCGCACCGTGACCGTCACCCGGACCGGCACCGGCTGGTCCTCGTGGCCGTCGTCGTCGACCCAGTCCTCGCCCGTGTAGACGCCGTCGGGGATCCCGCGGATCGCGGCCCGCATCTGGGCCTCCGACTCGGTCCGGTACCGGTCGAAGCAGCCGAGGACGGTCGGCACCCCGTAGCGCTCGAAGAGCTCGCCGAGGCGCCGGGCGCCGATCTCGACGGCGGAGTACATCGCGCGACAGTCGCCCTCGCGCTCCTCCCGGCCGCGGAGATTCGCCATGATCAGGTCGAAGGCTCGAGTCGGGCCCTTCCGGTCGAAGACCTTGATCGGCGCGATCCGGAGCCCCTCCTGGATGGCCTCGTCGGCCCACGGCACGTACGAGCCCGGCACCGCGCCGCCGATGTCGGCCCAGTGGGCGAGGTTGATGGCGAAGGCGACGAGCCGGCCGCCCGCGAACACCGGCCGGATCGCCTTCACGTCCGGCAGGTGGTTGCCCCCGACCTCGGGCAGGTTCAGGTACCAGACGTCGCCGTCGCGCAGCTCCCGCCGCGGCACCCGCCGGAGGAACTCCTTGACGGTGAAGCCCATCACGCCCAGGTGGATCGGGATGTCCCGGCCCTGGGCGATCAGCCGGCCGCGCGCGTCGGTGAGCGCGCTCGAGAGGTCGCCCGCCTCCTTCAGGAGCGGCGAGCGCGCCGAGCGCATGATGATGAGGCTCATCTCCTCCGCGATCGCATAGATCGCGTGCCGCACCACCTCGAGCGTGATCGGGGTCAGGCCTTGACTTCTAGACATTTCCGCTCGCTCGGCCGGGACCGGTCGAATTGTCTGGAAGTGCAAGGCCTGACCCCATCCAGAGGTTGCCGGCGGGGTCCAGGACGGCGGAGTGGCCCGGATAGACCAGGGTCGTCGCCCAGGGGTCCTCGACGAGGGCCGGGCCCTTGACCGGATGCTCGGGCGGGAGGTCCGCGCGCCGGTACACCGGGAGGGCGGTCGAGCCCCGTCTCGGGAAAGTACGCCTCGTGCTCCGCGAACGGCTGGCCGGTCCCGCCGCCGGGCCACTCGGGCAGCCGCGCCCCCGCCGCCTCGACGCCCGCCCGCACGCGGAGGTTCACGCACTCCACCGCGTCCTCGGTCGCGTACGCGTAGAGCCGGCGGTGGAGGGCGTGAAAGCCCGCGCGGAGCGCGTCCATGTCCCCGGCCCAGGCCACCTCGAGCTCGTAGTTCTGGCCGATGTACCGGACGTCGACGCTCTGCCGCACGGCGATCGCCGCCGCCGGGTGGCCCTCGGCGAGGAGCGGGGCGCACACCGCCTCGACGAGCGGCGCGAACTGGGCGTCGAGCTCGGCCGCGGTCAGGCCCTCGAGCGGGCGCCGGAACGTCTGCACGTGGTCGTACGCCACCTCGGCCACCAGGCAGCCCAGCGCCGAGAAGACGCCGGCGTGCGCGGGCACGACGACCCGCGGCATGCCGAGCTCCTGCGCCAGCCGGCCCGCGTGGAGCGGGCCCGCCCCCCCGTAGGCGATCAGGGCGAAGTCCCGGAGATCGTGCCCGCGCTGGACGGAGATGAGCCGGATCGCGCGGCGCATCGCGGCGTTGGCCACCTCCAGGACCCCCGCGGCGGTCTCGTGGAGGCCGAGCCCCAACGCGCGCGCCACCGGCTCGAGCGCGGCGCGGGCGCGGCCGGCGTCCACGCGGATCGTCTCGCCGAGGAGCGCGTCGCCCCGGAGCGTGCCGGCCACGGCGTGCGCGTCGGTGACGGTGGGCGCGGTGCCGCCCTGGCCGTAGCAGGCCGGGCCCGGCCGGGCCCCCGCGCTCTCCGGCCCGACCCGGAGGGCCGCGCCCTCGGCCCGCGCCAGCGAGCCGCCGCCCGCGCCGATCGATTCGACGCCCACCGACGGCAGTCGCACGGGGTGCCCGCCCAGCCGACGCTGCGGCAGGCTCTCGGCGCGCCCGTCGGCGATCAGGCAGACGTCGGTGGTGGTCCCGCCCATGTCGAAGGCGATCGCGTTGCGGATCCCGACCGCCTGCGCCAGGAACCGCGACGCCGCGACGCCGCCGGCGGGCCCCGACACGGCCATGGCGAGGGGGCGCCGGCGCGCAACCGCCGCCGACATCATCCCGCCGCTCGACTGGAGGAGATGGAGCGTCGCCCGGACCCCGGCGCGGGCGAGCGAGGCTTCCAGGTCCCTCAGGTACCGGTCCGCGATCGGCATCACGGCCGCGTTCAGCGCCGTCGTCGAGCTCCGCTCGTACTCCCGGAACTCGGCGTTGATCTCGTGCGAGACGGAGACGAACGGGACCTGCCCCTCGAGCGCCGCCCGCAAGCGCGCCTCGTGCTCCGGATGCGCGTAGGCATGGAGGAGGCAGACCGCCACGGCCTGGACGCCGCTGTCCCGCAGCGCGGCCGCCAGCGCGGGCAGCTCGGCCTCCGCGAGGGGCGTCCTCACCCGGCCGTCGGCCAGGACCCGCTCCGTCACCTCGAACCGGAGGTGGCGTGGCACGAGCGGTTCGGGCCGCGGCGGAACGTCCAGCCGGTAGAGCTCCACACGGCTCTGCCGCGCGATCTCGAGCACGTCCCGGAAGCCACGCGTCGTGACGAGCGCCGTGCGGGCCTGGCGGCCCTCCACGATGGCGTTGGTGACGATCGTGGTCCCGTGGGCGATCGAGCCGGCGTCGGGCGCCAGCGCCTGGAGCCCGGCGAGGACCCCGCGGGCCGGGGCCTCGGGCGTGGTGAGGACCTTGCGCGAGCGAACCTCGCCGGAGGCGCCGTCGACCGCAACCAGGTCCGTGAACGTCCCGCCGACGTCGATCCCGACGCGGACGCTCATCGGCGCGCTCCGGAAGCCCCGGCGGCCGGGGGGCCTACTTCCGCTCCGACCACCTCGGAATCGGATAGATCACGTCGCGCGTCGCCATGTCGAAGGGCCAGACGGTGTAGTACTTCCCCCCCTGGAGCTGCATGATGATCGCCCGCACGCCGGTGTTCTGACCGGTCTCGTCGAAGCGCACGCCGGTCCACGGCATCAGGAGGTCGGCGGGCTTGATGTCGGTCTTGGCGAGCGCCGCGCGGATCGCCTCCGGATCGGTGGCCCCGGCGCGATTGACGGCGTCCAGCAGCGTCACGAGCCCGGTGAACGCCCGCGCCGGCAGGTCGTACATGTCCTTGCCCGAGCGCGCCTTGTAGCCGGGGTTGAACGCCTTCGCCACCGCGTTCTTGTCGATCGCGTCGGAGGGGAACGGCGACCGCGTCATGTATCCCTCGGAGTCCTTCCCGGTCGCCTCGATGAACTTCGGGTCGATGTGCCCGGCGTTCTGGGCCAGGATGATCTTCGGGTTCCAGTCGAGCTCCTTGGACGTCCGCGTGAAGAGGATCGCGTCGGACTGGTACGAGGTCGGAAACCACACGTCGGGGTTCGCGGCCTTGAGCTTCTGCACCTCGGCCGTGAGCGAGGTGCTGTTGGCGCGGTAGGCGAAGTCGGCGACGAGCCGGTAGCCGACCTTCTGAGCGAGCGCGCGCTGCACCTTGGCGGAGTCGGTCCCGAAGAGCGTGTCCTCGTTCGAGATCGCGACCGTCTCGACCTTGATGCCCCGCTTCTTCTGGTAGTCCGCCAGGAAGTCGAACATCGCCTGGCTGAAGTGCTCGTCGTGGGGCGAGGTCCGGAAGAACCACTTGAAGCCGCGCCGCGTGAGGCCGGGCGAGGCCGACTCCGCGCTGAGATGGGGGACGCCGAACCGCTCCGCGACCTGGCTGGTCGTCGCCGTCACGCTCGACTGCCAGGAGCCGATGAGGGCGTGGACCTTCTCCTGGGTGATCAGCCGCTCGGCCTCGGCCTGCCCGAGATCGGGCTTCCCCTGGTGGTCGATGAACACCAGGCGGAGCCGCGCGCCGCCGGGCAGCCCCGACAAGCCCTTGAGCTTCTGATAGAAGGCGCCCGGGATCATGGGCTCCTTGCCGTTGACCATGTCGGCGAACAGCTCGTACGCGTGCTTCTCGTCGAGCCCCCCGGAGGCGGTCGGCCCGCTCAAGGGGTAGAGCATGCCGATCACGACTTCCTTCTGCTGGGCGGTCGCCGGCGCGAACGGCAGCGCGACGGCCAGGATCGTGGCGATCGAGAGGAGCACGAGTCGAGTCAGCATGGCGCCTCCCCGGGAATGACAGCACGAAGTGGCGATGTCGAGAATCGAGCGCATGATACGGGGGCGGCGGAAGGAGTGTCAACGGCCGGTCGCGCGCGCCGCGCACCCGGACGACGGGCGCCGCGACGTTCGGGATCGTCGATCCTTCCGAGCCGGCTCGCCCGACGCCGCGCGTCAGGCGGCTATCCGGCGAGCGCGACGGCGCTTACGGCGTCACCGCGCCGGCGCCAGCCAGTCGGCCAGCTCCGTGAGCGTGGGGAACTCCCGGGTCGCCTGCCCCCCGTCGAAGGGCGCCTCGCCGTTCCGGTTGATCCAGGCGGTCGGAAGACCGAGCGCCCGCGCCGGCACGATGTCGTGGAAGTAGCCCTGGCCGACGTGCAGCCACCGGCGCTCGCCGATCGCCCGGCGGGCCGCCTCGAAGTGCGGGCGCGCCGGCTTGTACGAGCGCACCTGCTGAGCGGTGACCAGGAGCTCGAACTCCACCGTGAAGTGCCGGCGGGTGGCCGGAGCAGGTCGTCGTCGATGTTCGAGAGGATGCCGAGCGCGTAGCCGGCGGCGCGCAGGCGCTCGAGCGCGGCGTTGGTGTCGGGGAACGGGACCCATCCGGGCACGCTGTCGGCGAGGAACGCCGCGGCGCCGCCATCGAGCCGCCAGCCCAGTCGAGCCGCGACGCCGCGCGCCGACTCCGCCAGGACCTCGCGGTACGCGCGGTACGCCCCGGCCTCCACCTCCCGCTCGACGGCCATGTACGCCTGGAGCACGGCCGCCCGCTCCAGGCGGGCGCCCGCCGCCCAGGCGGCGCGATGGAAGGCCCGGGCCAGGCCGCCCTCCCAGTCGACGAGCGTGCCGTAGCAGTCGAAGGTCACGACGTCGTACTGGGGCATCCTCGACCTATTGCGGAACCTCTTACGGGAGCCACTCCCGGAGCGGCCGCACCTGGACGCCCGCCGCCCCGAGCCCCTCGCGCACCGCGCGGACGATGCGCTCGGCGCCCGGCGTGTCGCCGTGACAGCAGATCGTCTGGACGGACAGGTCGATGTCGACGCCGTCGATCGTCCGCACCTTGCCCTCGGCAGCCATGCGGACGGCCTGGGCCGCCGCCCGCGCCGGGTCGGTGATCAGCGCGCCCGGCTTCCGGCGCGACACCAGGGTGCCGTCGACCTCGTAGGCGCGATCCGCGAAGCCTTCGGAGGCCACGCGCACGCCCATCTTCCGGCAGTGGGCGTCGTACTTCCCCGAGGCGAGCGTCATCAGGATGAGCTGCCCCCCCGACTCGCGCGCCGCCTGCCCGATCGCCTCCGCGATCCCTTCCTGCTGCTCGGCCATCGTGTAGAGGATGCCGTGCGGCTTGACGTGCTGGAGGTCGGCGCCGGCCGCCCGGCAGAACTCGCGGACCGCCCCGGTCTGGTAGCAGATGTAGTCCCGCAGCTCCGCCGGGGTGACGTCCATGACGCGCCGGCCGAATCCCATGAGATCCGGCAGCGAGGGATGGGCCCCGAGCGCGACCCCGTGCTGCTGCGCCAGGGCCACGGTCTTCCGGATGACGTGCGGGTCCCCGCCGTGGAACCCGCACGCGATGTTGGCCGAGGTGATGTACGGCATGATGGCCTCGTCGGCGCCGAGGGTCCACCGGCCGTAGGACTCGCCCATGTCGCAGTTGAGGTCGATCACGCTGGCCATCGCGTCACTCCTCTCGGGCGGCGCGGGCACGGTTGGCCCGGCGTCGCCGGTTCGACTCAGCCTCAGGCGGCGGGGCCCACCGCGCGGTCGAGCCAGGCGGCCTCGGCCTCGAGCGCCGCGTGCGCCTCCTCGAGCGTCACCCGCCGGAAGCGCACCCGGTGACCCGGCCGGGTCTGGCCGATCGCGCCGATGTCCACGCCGATCACGGTGCCGATCTTCGTGTAGCCGCCGGTCGTCTGGCGGTCGACCAGGAGCACGATCGGCTGCCCTTCCCCCGGGACCTGGATGCCTCCGAGCGGGATCCCGTCCGAGACGATGTCGTGGCCCCGGGCGTGCGCGATCTCGGGCCCCTTCAAACGATACCCCATCCGGTCCGCCTGCGGCGTGACGTCGTAGGGGCCCTCGAGGAACGCGCGGATCCCCTCGGCGGTGAAGCGGTCGTCCTGCGGGCCCAGGATCACCCGGCACTCCCGCTCGGCCGGGTACGCGGGCCGGAGCGCCGGCGGAACCGGTCCGGCCCTCGCGCGACGCGGCCGGCGGCGCCGACGGCCGGCAGCGCGTCCCCCTTCTGGAGCGCCCGCCCGCCCAGGCCGCCGAGCCGACCCCGCAGGTAGGTCGCGCGCGACCCCAGCACCAGCGGGACGTCGAGGCCCCCCGCCACGGCCAGGTAGGCGCGGCAGCCGGCGCTCGCCATCTGGAAGCCGAGGACGTCGCCGGGCCGGACGCGGACGGCCGTCCAGGTCGGCGCCTCCTGGCCGTTGATCGTGAAGCCCATCGGGGCGCCCGTGACGGCGACGACCGTCGCGTGCCGCGCCTCGAGCCGCGGGCCCTTGATGGTGCACTCGAGGGCGGCCGCGCCGTCCGGGTTCCCGACGAGCCGGTTGGCGACGACGAAGGCCGCGCGGTCCATCGGCCCCGAGGGGGGAACGCCCACGCGCTGGTAGCCGAAGCGCCCGAGGTCCTGGATGGTGGTCAGGAGCCCAGGATCGACCACGACGAGGTCGCTCACTGGATGACTTCGTCGGCGCGCGCCAGCACGGACGGCGGGATCGTCACGCCGATGGCCTTGGCGGTCGCGAGGTTCACGACCAGCTCGTAGCGCGTCGGCTGCTCGACCGGGGTGTCGGCCGGGCGCTTGCCCTGCAGGATCTTGGCGACGGTGGTCGCCGCGAGTCGATGCATCTCAGCCCGGTCCGGACCATAGGACATGAGAGCGCCCCCCGCCGCGAACGCTCGGGACCAGGCGATGACCGGCACCCGCTCCTTCAGCGCGAAGAGGTTGATCTCGCGTCGCCACCCTCCGGTGACACTCCATTCGTTCTCCACGACGAGCAGCGCGCCCCCGGGCTCCCGGGCGACCGGCGCGAGCGCCCGGGCCAGGTGCCCCGCGTCCCGAACCTCGACGGACCGGACCTGCAGCCCCACCGACCGTCCGGCCGCCTCGGCATGCCGGCGCGCGAGGTCGGCATGCGGGGTCGCCGGGTTCCAGAGCACCGAGACCGAAGTCCGTCGGGGCGTGATCTGCTTGAGGAGCTCTATGTGCTTCGCGGACAGCTCCGCGAGCGGAAACGTCACCCCGGTGACGTTCCCACCCGGGCGCGCGAGGCTCGCCACCAGACCCAGCTCGAGCGCGTTGGGCACGTCGAGCATGACGACGGGCACCGTAGCGGACGCTCGCTTCGCGGCGAGGACCGCGGCCACACCTATCGCCACGACGACATCCACCTTGCGGCGGACCAGCTGCGTCGCGAGCGTCGGCAGCTGCTCCAGCGTGTCGCCGATGCCTCTCGGGTCGAGCACCACGTTCTGGCCGTCCACGTACCCAGCGTCGCGCAGCGTGTTCACGAACGTCGACATGTTCGCGTCGAACGGGGGCGCCGGACAGGCCCCGACGCACAGCAGCCCGACCGTCGCGGCCGGTGCCACGGGCTGGGCCGCGGCTGGCGTCGCGCCCGCGAGGACACCGACGAGGAGCCCGCACCCGACGCCTCGGCTCGTCACGCCGCGTCCTCGATCGGGGGGCGGTAGGTGCCCGCCGCGACCCGCTCGGCGATCGCGTCGAACTCTGCCGCGTCGATGGGCCGGAATCGCACGTGATCGCCGGCACGAAGCAGGATCGGCTCCGCCGCACCGGGATCGTAGAGGCGCAGCGGGGTCCGCCCGAGGAGCCAGAAGCCGCCCGGGCTCTCCACCGAGTAGATCGACGTCTGCGTCCCGCCGATCGCGACGCTGCCGGGGGGCGTCTTGACCCGCGGACGGTCGAGGCGGGGAATCGTGAGCTCGGCGGGCTGGCCGGCCATGTACGGGAGGCCCGGCGTGAAGCCGACGAAGTAGACGTAGTGCTCCGCGCCGGCGTGGAGCCGGACGACCTCCGCCGGGGCGAGGCCCAGCCGGCGGGCGACCTCCTCGAGATCGGGACCGTGCACGCCGCCGTAGGCGCATGGCAGCTCCACGCGCCGGCCGGGCGGCGGCCGGGCGTCCGCCAGGCGCTCCACCAGATCCAGGAGACGCGCGCGCAGCGTGCCCCACGGAAGGACGAGCGGATCGTAGTGCACGAGGAGCGACCGGAACGTGGGGACCGTGTCGACGAGCCCCGGCAGCCGCGCGTCGAGGAGCAGGCGCTCGAGCGTCAGGGCGCGGGCGTTGGCCTCGCGCGAGATGTCGTCGCCCAGCTCGACCGACACCGCCGCGTCCCCGGCCGGGAGCAGGCGCGGCGCCGGGTAGAGGGCCATTCGATCGGGGACGGAGCGGCGGAGTGCGCGGCTAGAGCGCCGCGAGCGCGTAGTCCGGGAGGTCGGTCACGAACATGTGGCCGGGGGCGTGCGTGATCACGAGGGGCGGCTTGGCCTCGAGGGCCACGGCCTGCGGCGTCACGCCGCACGCCCAGAACACGGGCTCCTCGCCGGCGAGGAGCGTGGGCGGCTCGCCCCAGTCGGGCTTCATGACGTCGGCGACCCCGATCAGCCCCGGATTGCCCACGTGCACGGGCGACCCGTGGGCCATCGGGTAGCGGGCGGTGACGGTCACGGCCCGTGGGACGAGCGCCGCGGGAATGGGCCGCATCGACACGACCATCGGCCCCCGGAAGACACCGGCCGGCCGGCACTGGAGGTTCGTCCGGAACATGGGGACGATCCGCTGCTCCTCGATGTGGCGGACGGGCACGCCGGACTGCAGCAACGCCGATTCGAACGTGAACGAGCAGCCGAGCAGGAAGGCGACGAAGTCGTCCCGCCACTCGCTCGTGATGTCGGTCACCTCGGCGGTGAGGTGTCCGTCCCGGTAGATGCGGTACTTGGGGACGTCGGTGCGGAGGTCGGCCCCGGGCGCGACGCCCACCGGCTCCGGGTTGCCCGGATCGGTGACCTCGATCAGGGGGCAGGGCCGCGGGTTGCGCTGGCAGAAGACGAGGAAGTCGTAGGCCTGCGCCTGCGGCAGGATCACGAGGTTCGCCTGCACATGTCCGGGGGCGACCCCGGCGGTCCCGCCCGTGAAGCGTCCCTGGCGAATCGCCTGCCGGATCTCCTTCGGGTGTCCGCCCGATCTCCATCTGGTCGCCTCCTGGCTCGGTGTCGGGCAATTATGGCGCACGAACCTGGACCCCGGCAACGGCCACGCGCACTTCCGGGCCTCGGGGGGTCGCGGACGCCCCGGGATCGCCCCCACCGGTTCGGTTGACAGGCCCGGGGTGGGAGGCGTAGCGTCGAGGTATGGGTATGAAGGCGCAGCTCCGAACGGCGGTGGCCCTCGGCGCAGTGCTCCTGGGCGGCGTGGCGCACGCGGGGAGCGACCCGGCCGCCGCGGCGGGCGCGCTCCCGGCTCCGAGCGCCCCGAGCCCGGCGAGTGAGCTCCCGCTGGTCCTGTCGATCCGCGCCCTGTCGATCGGGCAGACGTCCTTCCCCCAGGTGCAGGAGGTCGAGCGGGTCACCGCGCCGACCGGGGCCGGGAGCACGCGCTGGCCGACGGGCGAGATCGCCAAGGGCGTCTACATCAGCGTGATGCCCGCCTGCATCCCCGGGGTGGATGAGCCCCTGGGGCCCGTCAACCGCCGGACCGCCCCCGCGCGCCGCCGCTAGCCTCGGGCATCGCGGGCCGCTCGACGGAGCGCTCGCCGAGCCTTCCGTGACGACGCCGCCCTTCCGGATCCGCGGCGCCACCGCTGCCGACGCGGCCGCGATCTGTCGGATCTACAACCAGGGCATCCAGGACCGCGTGGCCACGCTGGAGACGGAGGAGCGGACGCCCGCCGAGCGTGTCGAGTGGCTCGAGGCGCGGGACGCGCGGCATCCCGTGCTGGTCGCCGAAGCCGAGGGCCTCGTGGTGGGATGGGCGAGCCTCAACATGTTCAACGCGCGGCGCGCGTACGCGCACGTGGCCGATCTGTCGCTCTACGTCGAGCGCGAGTGGCGGGGGCGGGGCGCGGGACGCCAGCTGCTCGAGGCCCTGGTCGCGGAGGCGCGGGCGCTCGGCTACCACAAGCTCGTGCTCGCCGCCTTCCCCTGGAACGAGGCCGGCATGCGCGCCTACCGGCGGGCGGGCTTCCGCGACGTGGGGATCTACCGGGAGCAGGGGCGCCTGGACGGGCGCTGGGTCGACACCATCGTCATGGAGAAGATCCTCGAAGGCCCCAACGCCCACTGACGGGGTCAGGCCCTGACTTTCGACTCGCCGAACGGCCAGGTCAGGAAGTCAAAGTCAGGGCCTGACCCCGCTCTAGAACGGCTGGAGGTAGCCGGTCGCGTCGAAGGCGAGCGGCGCGGGGTCACCGACCTTCGAGAGGTCGTCCCGCTTGGCGACCTCGTCGAGCAGGTTCTCGGAGACGTCCACCTCGGTGATCTTGAGCGTGTTCTTGATGCGCACGACCCGGGCGTCCTCCACGCGGTCGAGCCCCAGGCAGGACAGCGCGACCGCGATCGCTTCCTGCGCCGAGTCGAGCGTCGCCGGCATCTTGCAGGCGGCCGGCGAGCAGGCGGTGAGACCGTTCACGTAGGTGGCTTCCCAGTCGATCTTGTCGACGAGCCGGCGGGTCGCGAAGTCCGCGCTCCCGATGCCGATCGCGTTGCCGTACGTGTGCGCGGTCAGGTCGCACACCACGATGAAGGTGACCTTCGGGCTCGTGTACGGTGGCTCGAAGAACGTCCCGTGCCGGCCGATGATGTTCGAGTCCATGCCCGAGCCCGAGATGTCCTTGCCCATCTCGTCGACGATCAGGAGGTCGATCTGCTCGAACGGCAACCGCGCCATCCACGTCTTGGCCTGGCGCAGCAGCTCGCGCTCGCCCGCCTCGAGCGCGCCGGGCAGGAACGCCTGGACCAGGGCCGTCTCGTCGTACCCGTTCTCGACGATGCCGAGGCCGAAGGCGATCCGGGCCTTCCGGAGCACCTCCCGCCCGAAGGCCACCACCATGGGCTCGTACCGGTGCCGGACCGCCGCCCGGTGGGCCTGGACGGCGCCGCGGTGCTTGCCGACGCCGATCGTCATCATCTTGAAGAGTCCCGACTCGATCTCGCCGACGAAGTCGGTGTGCGGCTTGACCCGGTTGAGGACGCCGATCCAGTCGGCCTCGGCGGCGTAGCGATCGAGCCACACGGGCAACCCGAGCGCCTCCCCGAGGGGGACGACGTCCATCGTCGCGCGCACCGGGCAACCCATCGTGGCCTCGGTGATGCCGTAGTGCTCGAGCACGGAGCGCTGGCCGTCGGCGGTCCCCCCGCCGTGACTGCCCATCGCGGGAAAGATGAACGGCTTCGCCCCGAGCGCCTTGACGTGCTCCACCGCCGCCTTGGCGATCACGTCGATGTTCACGATGCCGCGGCTCCCGACCGCCAGCGCCACGCTCTGCCCGGGCTTGATCGGCAGGGCGAGGCTCCCGAGCGTCTGCCGCACGGCGGCGGGGATGTCCTGGAGCATCGGGCCCGCGAACTGCTGCTTGACGCGGGCCATCCGGGGAACGTGGGACGCGCGGGGAATCCCGGTCAGCTTCATCGCGATCCTCCTGGAATGACGGCCATCACTTGGGCTTCGTCAGCTCGTTCCGCACGGCTCCCCCGTCCGCGGTCGTGCCTTGCCACTTCCAGACCCAGCTGGCCTTGTCTTCGCTCTCGTGGAAGGTCATCGTGCCCTTCGAGGTCGCCGTCTCGTAGAGCACCTTGCCGTCCACGATCTTCATGATGCCGGGCCTCTGAGCGCCGGGCGAGCCACGCAGCACGGTGAAGAACGCGCCCGTGTCCTGGATGACGCCCTGGATGGCTTGCGGGGAAGCCTGCTGAATGTACTCCGACCCGTACCAGTTGCCGGCCAGCATCTTGAAGTCGTCCGGCTGCATGACCCGGGGCGCGCCGGCCGGGGTTGCCGCGCAGCCCACCAGCACCGCCATCACGATGACGACCCCCACGACCATGCCACACCGCCAGCCCAGATCGCTTCGCGGCCTCATCCCCGCATCCCCTGCCCTCCTTGGCCCGGACTGGTAGGTTCGTGCGCGGACCGTTCCGCGGGCCCATTGTAGAAGATAACCCGCCCTGGCGTCCGTCCAATCCCCGGACTCGAGCCGGGCGGCTCCGACCGCCTCGGCAGCGGTGCGGGCGGGCGGGCCCGACACCGAGCGCGGGCGTCCCGCAAGGGCAAGAAACGCGGGACTTTCGCCTTGACTTGATCGGACCGGGCACCTACGATAGCGTACTCACCGCGCGGGAGGCACGTGCTCATCTCCAGGTCCTCAAGCGACTCGAGGCGACGGTCATGCCGGCGAGGGGTGCTCGCCCCCGCGGTCATCGTCATCCTGCTTTCGGGCTGTTCCGTCTTCGGCGGCCGACCGAGCACCGTCGCCCCGGCCGCGACGCTCTACGAGAACGGCGAGCGTTTTCTCCTCCTCGAGAAGTACGACGAGGCCCGCGAGCAGTTCTCCTGGCTGGCCGAGCGCCATCCCGAGTCGGACCTGGCGCCGGTGGCCCGCTTCCTGGTCGGCGAGACCTACTTCCGTAGCAAGGACTTCGAGAAGGCGGTCCCGGAGTTCGAGTCCTTCGTCACCCTCTATCCCGGTCACCAGATCGCCGACCTCGGCCAGTATCGGCTCGCGCGGAGCTACTTCGATCAGATGCCGACGCTCGAGCGCGACCAGCGGATCACGAGCCAAGCGCTCATCGAGTTCGGGAAGCTGATCCGTCTCTACCCGGAGAGCCGCTACGCGCCCGACGCGATCGTCAAGATCGAGGCGTGCCGGCTGCGGCTCGCCCAGAAGGAGCTGTGGATCGCCGCGTTCTACATGCGCCAGGGCAAGTACGAGTCGGCGCTGCCGCGGTTCGACACCGTGATCAAGGACTACGGCCGGACGCAAGCGGCGCCCGAGGCGCTCTATCAGAAGGCCGATGCGCTGGTTCGTCTCGGGCGCTCGGACGAGGCGGCGTCGGTGCTGAAGCGCCTGGTCGACGAGTTCCCGGCGAGCGAGTGGTCACGCCGCGCGCGGGAGCGCCAGGCCGCGCGCGGGGCGTGAGGCGCGGGATGCCCGAGCCGGCGAGGTCTCCGGGGTCCGGTTCTCGGCGCGCCGGCCGGCGCTGCGCTTCGTGCACGGCGACATCACGGGAAGCTGCTGAGAGGAGCGTTCATGGGCGAGCGGCTGCTCGAGATCAAAGGGCTGAAGACGCACTTCTTCACCGAGGAGGGCGTCGTCCGCGCAGTGGACGGCATCGACCTCTACATCGACAAGGGCGAGACGCTCGGCGTGGTGGGCGAGTCCGGCTGCGGCAAGACGGTCACGGCGCTCTCGGTCATGAAGCTCATTCCCATGCCGCCCGGGAAGATCGTCGAAGGCCAGATGCTCTACGAGGGGCGTGACCTGGTGACCTTGCCTCCGGCCCAGATGCGAAAGGTGCGGGGCAAGGAGATCTCGATGGTCTTCCAGGAGCCGATGACCTCGCTGAACCCCGTCTTCACGATCGGGGAGCAGATCGCCGAGGCCATCCGCCTGCACGAGGGCCTCGGGCGCCGCGCCGCGATGGACAAGACGGTCGAGATGCTCAAGATCGTCCACATCCCCAACCCCGAGCGGCGCGTGAAGGAATACCCGCACCAGCTCTCGGGCGGCATGCGCCAGCGCGTGATGATCGCCATGGCGCTCTCCTGCAACCCGAAGCTCCTGATCGCCGACGAGCCCACCACCGCCCTCGACGTCACCATCCAGGCCCAGATCCTCGAGCTGCTTGAACGAGCTGAAGGCCAAGCTCGGCATGGCGGTCCTGCTGATCACCCACGACATGGGCGTCATCGCCGAGACGGCGCAGCGGGTCATGGTGATGTACGCCGGCAAGGTCGTCGAGGAGGCGTCGGTCAAGGACCTCTTCAAGGAGCCTCTCCACCCGTACACGCAGGGGCTCCTCCGCTCGATCCCCCGCATCGACACCGCCGCCATCCAGAAGAAGCGGCTGGAGGCGATCCCCGGGGTGGTGCCGAGCCTCCTCAACCTGCCCAGAGGATGCAGCTTCGAGCCGCGCTGTCCGCACGCCAAGCCGGTCTGCAAGGAGCAGGAGCCCGTGCTCAAAGAGGTCAAGCGGGGACACAAGGTCTCCTGCTGGCTCTACTAGGGAGAGGACACCGCGATGGCCGAGCCGCTGCTCCGGGTCAAGAACCTGGTCAAGTACTTCCCGATCAAGGGCGGGCTCTTCTCGCGCGAAGTCGCGCGCGTGCACGCCGTCGACGGCATCTCGTTCGAGATCAACGCCGGCGAGACCCTCGGGCTCGTCGGCGAGTCGGGCTGCGGCAAGTCGACCACCGGGCGCTGCATCCTTCGCCTGATCGAGCCGACGTCGGGCGAGGTCTGGTTCGAGGGCAAGAACGTCACGACGATGGACAAGCGGTCGCTCCGGGCGCTCCGCCGCGACCTGCAGATCATCTTCCAGGACCCCTACGCGTCGCTGAACCCGCGGATGACCGTCGGCTCGATCGTCGGCGAGGCGCTCATCATCCACAAGCTGGCCAAGAGCCGGCGCGAGCGCGAGGAGAAGGTCGCCCACCTGCTGGAGACGGTCGGACTCCACGCCGACCACATGCGCCGCTACCCGCACGAGTTCTCGGGCGGCCAGCGGCAGCGCATCGGGATCGCCCGGGCGCTCGCCGTCAGCCCCAAGCTCATCGTCTGTGACGAGCCCGTCTCCGCGCTGGACGTCTCGATCCAGGCGCAGGTGATCAACCTGCTCGAGGACCTCCAGAAGCAGTTCAACCTGACGTACCTGTTCATCGCCCACGACCTGTCGGTCGTCGAGCACATCAGCACGCGGGTGGCCGTCATGTACCTCGGCAAGATCGTCGAGGTCGCGTCGGCGAAGGACCTCTACTCGAATCCGCGGCATCCGTACACGGAGGCGTTGCTCTCGGCGGTGCCGATCCCCGACCCGGAGGTCAAGCGCCAGCGCATCCTCCTCGAGGGCGACGTCCCGAGCCCGATCCGGCCGCCCGCCGGGTGCCACTTCCACACCCGGTGCCGCATCCGTCAGGTGCCCGGCATCTGTGTGGACCAGGAGCCGGTCCTCAAGTCGGGGGTGTCGGGCCACCAGGTGTCCTGCCACTTCCGGGACTAGCGGCACCGCACGGACCCCAGTAGCCCGCGGCGGCGCGCCGGAGCGTACCGCACGGTCTCCGCTCTTCAGGCGATCGCGAAGACGCGATGCGCCAGCCAGCCCAGCGCGGCCCCCGCCGGCAAGTCCACGAGGTAGTGCTGCTTCGTGAACAGGCACGAGAGCGCGATGAGCACCGGAAAGAGGTACGCCCACATCCCGAGCTGGGGCTGCAGGTAGAGCGCGGTCAGCATCGCGACCGAGGTGTGCATGCTCGGAAAGCTGTTCGACCGAGCGTCCAGGCTCTGCACGAACGCCAGAAATCGCTCCGACCAGGTGCGCCGACGATTGATCGCCCGCCAGGACTCCGGCGTCGCGACCGGAAAGAGGACGAAGCAGGCCATCTGCATGGCCAGGAGTCCCAGGAAGCTGCCGGCGAGGTAGACGAACTCGCGCGACGAGTCGACGGCCCAGTTCACGTAGAGAATCGCCGGGTAGTAGAGCAGGCTGTAGATCCACACCCAGCTGGGCCAGTAGGGAACACGCGGTCCAGCGCGAAGCGGAACTCCCGGGGCGGCGCCAGTGGGTGCCGCTGGCACCAGAAGTAGAACTGGTAGGCCCCAACGATCAGGATCACGCTCAGGACCAGCTGCATCACGTAGTCCGTCGAGGTCATGGCAGGTCTCCTTTCGGCCTCGGTGCGGGTCGGGTCACGCCCGGCCGCGGGCGCGAGGCCCGGCACCCGACCCCGAGCGTCCCGGGCCAGAGCGGAGCCCAGGCACAGGAGGCCCGCGAGCGCGGCCAGGTAGACGGTCGAGGTGCGCCAGAGCAGGTTGTAGTAGGGGGCGACGCCCGGCGGCACGATGTCGGCCATGATCCAGAGCGAGGCCCCCTCGGCGACGCCGGCGCCGCCCGGGGTCGGGGCGAAGAAGACGAGGAAGATCAGCGCCACCTGCGCCTCCAGGATCTGCCGCAGTGTTCCGTCTTCCACCCCGAGGAAGCGCGCGCAGAGGTACGGCATCACCGCCCGCGCGAGCAGAAACGCCATGCTGAGAAGACAGACGACCCCGAAGCACGCCTTGCCGTGGCGCAAGAAGCGACGCATGTCCCCGCTGTACGTGTAGAGGAGGTCCGCGAGCCAGGCGGTCGTGGGATCCATCCGGTCGACCGCCGCCCCCGTGCGGGGCGACTGTGGTGGCCACCAGTCGCGGGGAGGTCGGGCCGGCGGAGCGCCCGACCAGACCGCCCGGGAGGCCGCGCCGAGCGCGACGCGAACAGCGTCCGGCCACGTTGCCCCCAGCAGGAGGACGCCGGCGATTGCCGTCAGGATCCACATCGGAGCGAGGAACAGTCGCCCATTGGCGCCGACGCCGGCGAGCAGCGAGTAGACCCCGAGCAGGAGAAGCCCCGCCATGGTGCCCATGAACGAGAGGAGTGTCGCCGTGAGCCCGGTCCCGACGCTCACTCCGCCGTCACGACGGAGTATGTAGACCTGGCCCGGGCCGCCGCCGGACTGGGACGGGGTGAGGGTCGCGATCGCGACGTTGGCCCACTCGGACCGGACGCAGGTCCAGAACGAGACGCCCGGGTGGAGCACGCGGCAGATGAGCCAGATGCGCGCCGCTGACGTGACCGTCTCGACCGGCAGGGCCAGGAGGAGCAGCGGGAAGTAGCGCCACTCGAGGTCAGCCCACCGGAGCCCCGTCTGCCCTGCGGGCACCCGGTCGAAAAGCCACCAGAATACGCCCGCGGTAAGCGCGACGAAGGCGAGCCCGCCCCAGGCGAGCTGACCTCGCGGCATGCCCGGCATCGGCGGCGCCCCCACCGGCTCTCCGACCTTCGCTACACCCTGTCCGATCATCCTGAGCCTCCCTGGCGGCCGTCTGCGCCTCGCCACCGGCCCGGGAGTGGGGCAACATCAGTGCCACCGTAAAACATCCCTATAAACAGTTACTTATGCTCGCATGATGCCGGTGGGATGGACTCGGCTCCGGGTGGGGCACGATCGGAAGTGGGGGAAATTACGTCAGTGGCAACGGTGGGTGACCCGGGGGCCGTTGAGGTCCCGCGGCCCTCGGGGTAGGATAGGCGCCGCCATGGCGCCATCTCTCCTGGCGGAGCTACTCGGGGAGAGCCCGGGGATCGTCGCCGTCCGAGAGACGGCGGCGCGATTGCTCCAGCGCCAGGCCGAGCGGGGGCGGCTGGCCCCGGTCCTGATCCAGGGCGAGACCGGCGTCGGCAAGGGCCTCCTCGCCCGCGCGCTTCACCGCGCCGGTCCCCGGTCCTCCGGCCCGTTCGTCGACGTCAACTGCGCGGCCATCCCCGAGACCCTGCTCGAGGCCGAGCTCTTCGGCTACGAGCGCGGGGCGTTCACCGACGCGCGCCATCCCAAGGCCGGGCTCTTCCAGACCGCGCACCACGGAACGATCTTCCTGGACGAGGTCGGCCTCCTCCCGGAGGGTCTCCAGGCGAAGCTCCTGAAGGCGCTCGAGGACCGGGCGGTCCGGCGCCTCGGCAGCACCCGGAGCGAGCCGGTCGACGTCTGGATCGTCACGGCCAGCAACGAGGACCTCGTCGAGGCCATCCGCACCCGGCGGTTCCGCGAGGACCTCTATCACCGGCTCGCGGTGGTGACCCTCACCCTCCCGCCCCTCCGGGCGCGCGGCGACGATGTGCGTCCGGCTGGCCGCGCACTTCCTCGCGCGCGCGTGCGCGGAGTACGGTCTGCCTCCCAAATCGCTCACGGGCGATGCGCGCGCCGCGCTTCTCGGCTACGCGTGGCCCGGAAACATCCGGGAGCTGGCCAACGTGATGGAGCGGGTCGCGCTCCTCTCCGAGGATGCGCAGGTCGGGACCGAGGTGCTCGGACTGCCGTCGCGGGCGCCCGTTGCGGCCGCCCGCCCGGAGCCCGGCCCGGTGGACTCGCCGATCCTCGCCGACGCCCTGGGCAGCGTGGAGCGGGCGCACCTCGTCGAGGCGCTCCGCGAGACGGCCGGGAACGTCACGCGCGCCGCCGCGCGGCTCGGAATCTCCCGCGACACCCTGCGCTACCGCATGGCGAAGCACGAGCTCGGGCGGAAGGAGACGCCTCGGCCCCCGGCGCGCGGTCGCGGGCCCCGGCCCGAGCCGGCCGCGCCGGACGGCTCGTCCTCACTCAGCCGAGGCCGCGCCCCGCGCCGCGCCCGGCGGCCGAGACCGCCGGCGCCCCTGGCTGTTCGCTGGGAGGGTCGCCTGCTCGCATTCCTCCGAAGCACCCTCGTCCTGCCGGCCGAGATCGATCCCGGATACAGCCCGAGCCGCGCCTTCGAGATCCTGGTCGAGAAGGTCCAGACGTTCGGCGGACGCATCGAGGAGATGAGCCCGACCGCCATCGTCGCGGCGTTCGGGTTCGAGCCGATCGAGGACGCTCCGCAGCGCGCCGCACTGGCCGCCGCGGCGGTCCACAAGGCGGCGGACCGCGCCGCGGGCAGCGAGGGGCCGCGCATCGCCGTCCGCTCGAGCATCGCCGTCCGGCGGGTGCTCGTCGGGTTCTCCCGCGGGGGCGCCCAGGTCGACCTGGAGGGCAAGCGCGAGGCCTGGACCGTCCTCGCCACCCTCCTCGGGCTGGCCGAGCCGGGCGCGATCCTCGTGGAGGAGGCCGCGGCGGCGTTCCTGGTCCGGGACTTCGATCTCACCGCGCTCGCCGGCGATCGGGCGGGTGTCGGCGCCGTGCACCGGCTCGCCGCGACGGAGCGCCTCAGCGCCGGGCTCGGGCGGCGCGCGCCCGCGTTCGTGGGTCGGGCCCGCGAGCTCGGCCTCCTCTGGAGCCGCCTCGAGGACGCCCTGCGTGGCCACGGCCAGGTCGTCGGGCTCCTCGGCGAGGCCGGGATCGGGAAATCGCGCCTGCTCCACGAGTTCCGCGAGCGGCTCCTCGGCGAGCCCGAGCGGCGGGTCACCTACCTGGAGGGACGCTGCCAGTCCTACGCCAGCGCCATCCCGTACTTCCCGATCATGGACATCCTGCGGGCGAACTTCCGCGTCTCCGAGGGTGACGGCCCGGACGTCATCGCCGAGAAGATCCGCGGCGCCCTCCAGGAGGTCGGCATCGAGCCCGCCACGGCGGCACCCTATCTCTTCCGGCTCTTCGGCATCCCGGAGGGCACGGAGGCGCTCGCCGCGCTCACGCCGCCGGCGGTGAAGGCCCGGACCTTCGAGGTGCTGCGCCAGCTCGTCCTGCAGGGGGCGCGCCGGCGGCCGATCCTCTTCGTCATCGAGGATCTCCACTGGATCGACTCCACCTCGGAGGAGTGCCTCACCACGCTGATGGACAGCGCCGCGGGCGCCCCCGCGATGTGCATCGTGACCTATCGGCCGGGCTACCGGGCGCCGTGGATCGACCGCTCGTACGTCACCCAGGTCGCGCTGCCGCCGCTGTCCCGGGAGGACAGCCTGAGCGTCGTGCGCTCGGTCCGGAAGGTCGACGCGCTGCCCGACCAGGTCGCCGAGGTCATCCTCGGCAAGGCCGAGGGGAACCCCTTCTTCCTGGAGGAGCTGTCGCGGGTGGTCGACGCATCCGTCGATGCTGCGGTCGGCCCGCGGCGTGCCCGACACGATCCAGGAGGTGCTCCTGGCCCGGATCGACCGCCTGCCCGACGAGCCGCGACGCCTGCTCCAGACCGCCGCCGTCGTCGGCCAGGAAGTGCCGCTCCCGCTCCTGCGCGCGGTCTGGAGCGGCGACCTGGACCCGCACCTGCGGGACCTCATGCGCTCGCAGTTCCTCTACGTGAAGACCGGCGGCGGCGAGCCCCTCTGCGCGTTCACCCACAGCCTGACGCGGGACGTGGCCTACGAGAGCCTGCCGCTCGCGCGCCGGCGCGTGCTCCACGGGGCGATCGCCCGCGCGCTCGAGGCCGTCTACGCCGATCGGCTCGCCGAGGTCTACGACCGGCTCGCGTATCACTACGGCCGGACGGACGAGGCCGCCAACGCCGTGCTCTACCTGACGCGGCTCGCGGACAAGGCGGTCCGCGCGCACGCGCACACGGAGGCGGTGCGGATCCTGGAGGAGGCGCGCGCGCACGTCGACCGGCTCCCGCCGGCCGAGCAGGACCGGCGGCGCCTCGAGCTCGCCCTCACGCAGGCCAACTCGCTGGTGCCGCTCGGGGCTTCCAGGACCTGGTCACCCTGCTGCTGCGCCACCAGGCCGACGCTGGAGGGCCTGGCCGATCCCCATCTCGCCGGCCCGCTACCACCTCCTCATCGGCCGGAGCTATCTGTTCCTCGGCGACCAGCGGCAGGCGTCACACCACCTGGACGCTCGGGCTCGTCGAGGCGATGCGGTGCGAAGACGACGTGACGCGCGCCGCGATCCACTACGTCCTCGCGCAGCAGGGGCCATGTCGGGCCGGCCCCGGGACGGCCTCGAGCACGGGCGGCGAGCCGTCGCCCTGCTCGAGCGCGTCGCACAGCCGTGGTGGATCGGCCCGGCCCACTGGGCCGTCGGGCTGAACCACACGCTGCTCGGCGAGTTCGACGCCGCCCTCGCGGCCCAGGCCCTGGCGGTGGAGCGCGGCACCGAGGTCGGCGACCCGCAGATCGCCAGCTCGGCCGCCTGGGCGAGCGGCCTGGTCCACGTGTGCCGGGGCGACTTCGAGACCGCCATCCGCAGCTGCGAGGAGGCGCTCGCGCGCTCGCCGGATCCCCTCAATACGGCCATGGCGCTCGGCTGGCTGGGCTTCACCTGGCTCGAGCGGGGCGATCGTCGCTCAGGCGATCCCGCGGCTGGAGGAAGCGGTGCGGCTGCACGCCCAGTTCGGATTCCGACAGGCCCAGTCCTGGTTCTCCGTGTTCCTGGCCGAGGCGCACCGGCGCGCGGGCCGGCGCGAGACGGCGCTCGAGCTGGCCAGCCAGGGGCTCGAGCTCGCCCGGGCCACCGGCACGCTCCAGGGCATCGGCTGGGCCGAGCGCACGCTCGGGCACATCGCGCAGGCGCGCGGGGCGCTCGGAGACGCGGAGGACCATCACGCGGAGGCGCTTCGCGCCTTCGAGGCGGTCGAGGCGGCCTTCGAGGTCGCGCGGACGCGGTTCGATCTGGCCGCGCTGTCCCGCGCCCGGGGCCGCCGGGACGCGAGCGAGACCCACCTCGCCGAGGCCCACCGCCACTTCCGCGCGCTGAGCCTCCCCCGCTGGGTGGAGCGGGCCGAGGAGCGGGCCCGGGACTGGGGCATCGCGCTGTGACGGACGCGAGATGGCGGAGGCGGCGTGAGGCTGGCGATCGAGCCGCTGACGGGCGCGGGAGTGACCGCGCACCGGCCGGCGCTCGTGGCCCTGCTCCGCGACGCGGTGGACAGCGGCGCGTCCGTCGGATTCCTCCCGCCGATCGCGGAGGCCGAGGCCGCCCGGTACTGGGACTCGGTCGCGGCCGCGCTCGGGGAAGGGCTCGCGGGTGGTCCTCGCCGCCCACGACCCGGAGCTGGGGCTCGTGGGCTCGGGCCAGCTGGAGCTCGCCACGCGCGCGAACGCCCGGCACCGGGCCGAGGTGGCGAAGGTGATGGTCCACCGTCGCGCCCGGCGCCGGGGCGTCGGGCGCGCGCTCATGCTGGCGCTGGAAGAGCACGCCCGCCGGCTCGGGCGCACGACCCTCATCCTCGACACGCGGCAGGGCGACCCGTCGGAAGGCCTCTACCGGTCCGTCGGCTGGACCTTCGCCGGCGCGATCCCCCGCTACGCCCGGAGCGCCACCGGCGCCTTCGACGCGACCGCGCTCTATTTCAAGCTCCTCGATCCGGCGCGCTGACATACCCGCGGCCCGCGCCGGGAGGCCGTCAGGCCCAGTGGGTCGCCTTGGCCGTGAGATGCGCGATCAGCGGCTCGATCGACAAGGGTGTGCCGGTAGCGCGCTCGACCACCTCCGCGGTGGAGAAGAGGCTGCCGAGGCGAAACACTCGCTCGCGCAGGAACGCAAGAAGCGGCTCCGGGTCGCCCGCGGCGAGCGCGTCGTCGAGCGCGGGCGTCTCTCCGCGGAGCTGCTGCATGAGCTGCGCGGCGATGGCGTTGCCGATGGTGTAGGTCGGGAAGAACCCGACCATGCCCTCGGCCCAGTGGCTGTCCTGGAGGCACCCGGCGAGATCGTCGGGCGGTGTGACACCAAGGAGGCGGCGGTAGGCTTCGACCCACGCCGCCGGCAGCTCGGAGGCGACGAGGTCGCCGCCCACGAGCGCACGCTCGAGGTCGACACGCACGTGAATGTGCAGGTCGTAGCTCAGCTCGTCGGCGGTGATCCGGTCGGGGTCCCGGCGGGGATGGTTCACGGCCCGCCACATGTCGTGGGCGCTGGTGTCCGCGAAGGCGGTCCCTAGACGCGGAGCCAGTCGCGGCCAGAGATGCTGCCAGAAGGTTCGCGCCCGCCCGAGGTGGTTCTCCACGAGGCGGGCCTGTGACTCGTGGAGGCCGAGCGATGGCGCCTCGCCGACCGGCGCGCCGAAGTGCTCGCCGGGCAGGTACTGCTCGTAGAGCCCATGGCCGATCTCGTGGAGCGTGGCGAACAGGCCCCCCGTGAAGGCGCGAGGTCGGAAGCGGGTAGTCAGGCGCACGTCACCCGGGCCGACGCGGATCGTCGACGGATGCACGGCCTGGTCGAGGCGGCCGCACGCGAAGTCGAAGCCGAGCCACCCGGCAATCTCGCGAGCCACCTCGGCCTGGACCTGCACGTCCACCCGACGCGTCAGCAGCTCGGGCAAGGGCCCGCACTGGCCGATCGCTCGATCGAGGAGCGGGCGGACGGCGGTGCGCAGGCGGTCCAGCATCGGCCCGAGGGTCGCCCATGTGAGCCCCGGTTCCCACTCGTCGAGCAGGACGTCGTAGCGGTCCCGGCCACGCGCGAGGCAATCCGCCTCGGCCTGCTTGAGGGCCACCACGCGCTCGAGCCAGGGCAGGAAGGCGCGCGCGTCACGGTGCTTGCGGGCGGAGCGCCAGGCCTGAGGCGCCAGTGTGGTCACGCGGGCCAGCTCCTCGACCAGCGAGGCCGGCAGCAGCCGGGCCTTCTCGTACTCCTCGCGCAGCTCGCGGAGGTTGACGGCGCGGGGTCCACCGGCGCCGAGACGAGGCCCGAGCCTCGCCTCGGCCTCGGCGAGGAGGTCGCCCAGCCGCGGGTCGGTGGCCTGCACGTGCAGCAGCCGGGCCAGCAGGCGCCTGCTGCTCGGCGCGGTGCTCGGCGCCGCTCTCGGGCATGCAGACGTCCTCGTCCCACTCGAGGAGGGTCGCGCACGAGCCAAGGAGCGTGTGCTCGCGGGCACGGTGGAGCAGCTCGAGGTACGCCGCGTCGGTGCTCATCCGGGCAGTCATGGTACCAAAACGAGCGTGATGGTAGGCTGCGTACCGTGTTGACGCCGGTCAAGGAGACGGGCCTAGCCGGGGCGCGGCTCGCCGCGCGCGTCCAGCTCGCGATGCACCAGATCCCCGAGGCCGAGCTGCGCGACCTACTCGGCGAGATCGACCGTCGGGCTCGCGCCGAGCACCTCGTCTACCTGCGCGACGACGTCGAGGAGACGATCCGCGTCCTCCCCACTCCCGATGCCGCCCTGCCCGACCAGCTCGCGTACGTGCGGGCCGCCACGCTCGCCCTGCACGGCGCCCTCAAGCGCCTCCCGGAGCTGTACTTCGGCGATCCGGACGTGCGGGCGATCCTGGCCCTGCCGCCGCGCGAGGAGGACTGGCTCCGCCGCTACTGGACGCCGGCGGTGAGCGAGCAGAACACGGTCGTCGGGCGCCACGACGCGGTCATCGACTTCGGGTCGCCGACCTGGAAGGAAAGCCTCCAGTTCCTGGAGCCGAACCTGGGGGGCATCGGGGGGCTCCACCTGATCCCGACCGCGTCGCACATTCTGGCCGAGGTGGTCCTGCCGGCTCTGCGGGCTCGTGACCCGCAGCTCGAGCTGGAGACCGGCCAGGACATCCGGGCCCTCCTCATGCAGGATCTCCTCGATCATCTCGAGGCAACCGGGCGGACCGGCCGGACCGTGTGCTTCGTCGAGCCCAAGTACGCCGGCTACGGCCCGGACGAGCAGGGCGAGCTGGCCCGCTACGTCCACGAGCACTTCGGGATCGAAGTCTGCCATGCCGACCCCGCGGAGCTGGCCCTCGACGGCGACGAGGTGACCTACCAGGGCCGGGTGATCGACCTCGTCTACCGCGACTACGCCGTGGAGGATCTGCTCGAGCTCGAGGGCGAGGGCGTCGACGTGCGTCCGATGCAGCAGGCCTTCGCCACCAACCGGGTCGTGTCCTCGATCGCCGCCGAGCTGGACCAGAAGAGCTGTTGGGAGGTACTGGGCGATCCGGCGCTCGCCCGGCGTCACTTCAGCAGCGAGGACCGCGCCTTCTTCCGCCGGCATCTTGCCCTGGACGCGCCTGCTGCGCCCCGTGACGACCACGCTTCCCGACGGCTCCCGGGGAGACCTCGCCGAGTACGTCCGCCGAGCCCGGGAGGAGCTGGTGCTCAAGCCCAATCGCAGCTACGGCGGCACCGGTGTCACCGTCGGGCCGGCCACCGATGCCGCCGCGTGGGAGGCGCTGGTGGCCACCGCCCTGGCCCCCGGCGGTGAGCGCTGGGTGGCCCAGCGGCTGGTCCCGCTTCCCGTGTGCCAGTTCCCGCTGATGGGCACCGACGGGCGGCTCCATGACCAGCCCTTCTACGTCGTGTACGGCTTCGCGCCCAGCGCGTACGGGCTCGCCACCCTCGGGCGCGCGTCACAGGCCCAGGTCGTCAACGTCGCACAGCGCGGCGGCATGTGCGTGCTCGTGGTGGGGCATCCACCCGGCCAGATCGTGCAAGCAGGCCGTCCCACCCACGTCGGCATCCCGGCCGGACCCAGACCAAGACCCAGGGAGCCCCTCACTAGAGGCCAGCGAGGCGTGTCCCTCCGGAGGCCGACGGCCCGCGGGTAGCTGCGAAGGACCGCCACGCATCGCGGCGCTGCGCCACGAAGCCCTGGATACGCGCCTCGGTCCACCGCTCGCGTGTAGGTCTCCTGAAACAGCCAGCGGAGCCCGGCCTCGATCTCGTCGACCGTTGGGGGACGATGGTCACGTCGCAGCACGTACAGCGAGTCGCCGGCCGCGTCAGTCCGTCGGGTCCTCTGCGGCTGGACGCGAGAGTGGCCAGCGCGTCCTGCGCGTGCGCCACGGTGGCCCGGAGCTCCGCGCGAGAATCCGCCTGCTGGCCAGCCTCACTGCATCAGCGAAGGAAGCCAGAGCACGAGCTGGGGGACGTAGGCCACCAGCACCACGACCGCCAGCCAGGCGAGCGAGTACGGCACCAGCAGGCGAAAGCTCCGGCTGTACTCGATGCCGGCGATCCGGCACGCCACCATGGCGAGGATGCCGACCGGCGGCGTGACCGAGCCGTAGACCAGCATCATGATGGTGATGATCCCGAAGTGGACCGGATGAAAGCCCAGGTGCTGGATGATCGGGGTCATCACCGGCACGATGATGATGAGCGCCGGGACCGGCTCGAGGAACGTCCCCACCAGGAAGAAGAACGCCAGGATGATCGGGATGGCCAGCGCCGGGCTGTCGGTGATCGCGACCAGAGTCCGGAGGGCCATGGCGCCCACGCCGGCCCGGCTGAGGATCCAGCTGAAGAGCGCGGCGCCGCCCAGCGTGATCAGGGCACCGGCGGTGATGGAGGCAGCGTTCGAGAAGTTCGCGTACAGCGAGGACATCGTGTGCCGCCTGGTCGCGAGACCGAACAGGATGGCATAGAGGGCCGCCACCGCGCCGGCCTCGGTGGGCGTGAAGGCGCCGGACATGATGCCGCCGATGATGATGAGCGGCATCAAGAGCGCAGGCATGGCGTGGCGGGTGGCCCGGCCCACCGCGGGCAGGGTCGCGCGCGGCGTCGGCCGGCCCCCGGCGCCGGGCGCCAGGTACCAGGTGACCACCATCATGGCCAGACCGGCCAGGACCCCCGGGATCGCGCCGCCGAGGAACAGCGCGCCGATCGACACGCCGGTGACCGAGCCGTAGATCACGGCGATGATGCTGGGCGGGATGATGGGCCCCATCATCGCGGCGCAGGCCAGCACGGCGGCCGCGAACTCCGGACGGTATCCCTCACGCTTCATGGCCGGGATCATCATCGAGCCGATCGCGGCCAGATCGGCGAGGCCCGACCCGGAGAGGGCGGACATGAACATGTTGGCGACGATGCTCGCCTGCGCCAGCCCGCCCCGGAGATGCCCCACGAGGGCCCGCGAGAGGCCCACCAGGCGCTCGGTGATCCCCGCGACGTTCATGAGCTCCCCGGCCAGGACGAAGAGCGGGACGGCCAGCAGGGGAAAGCTGTCGAGCGCATCGTAGAACCGCTGGGCCAGGAGGAGCAGCGGGATGTCGCCTTCCAGCGCCAGGGCGAGCACCGCGGACAAGCCCATGGCGTGCGAGATCGGCATGCCGATCGCCAGGCACACCGTCAGGAGACCCAGCAGGACCCCCACGATCACAGCGCGGCCTCGGGCGTTCCGGGCCCACGGGGCCCGCGATGGCGACCCACCCACATGCAGACCGCTTCCAGCACGGCGCCGACCGGAATGGCGGCGTAGACCGCCCAGATCGGGACCTCGAGCACCGCCGAGCGCTGGGCGAGGGTCCGCAGCGTGAACTGCACCCCGGTCCCGGCCAGGATCACGCAGAACACCCAGGTCAAGAACTGGGCCAGGCGGCCGACGACACGCCGGGCACGCGGCGAGAGGAGGCCGTCCAGGGCGTCGATCCTGAGGTGCTCGCCGCGGTAGGCGACGACGGCCGAGCCCAGCATGACGCTCCAGACCAGGGCGAACCGCACCAGCTCCTCGGACCAGAAGAGCGACCGGTTGAGGACGTAGCGGAAGAAGACCTGGAGCACGACGAGGACGAAGTACATCGCCAGGAGGGCGACGGTGACCGCCTCCAGGCCGCGGTGGAGGCGGTCACCCCGTTCGGCCATCGACGAGCGGGCTACTGGGCGGCCCGGACGGCGTCGATGTACTCCCGCCCCTTCGGCCCGACCTTCGCCACGAAGCTCTCGATGACGGCCCCATCTTGGCCTGGAACGACGCGACGTCGGGTGTCGCGTTGGCCTGCATCTTCTGCGTCAGGCTCTGCCAGGCGGCCTCCTGGACCTTCATGTTCTCGGTCTTGTACCAGCCCTGGACGACGTCGACGGCGGCGTCCCGGACCGCCTTCTGGTGCTCCGCGGACAGGGCCGAGAGGCGCTTGACGCTCGCCATCAGGGACACCTCGGTCATGATGTGATACGTCCGCGTCACGTTCTTGGCGACCTCGAAGAGCTTGGCCGACTGACGAAGTCGGCGGGCGCCTCCATGCCGTCCACCACCCCCGTCTGGAGCGCGGTGTAGATCTCCCCGGCCGGAATCGGCGTGGGGTTCGTCCCGAGCGCGCGGGCCATCTCCACGTACACGGGGATCTCCGGGACCCGGAGCTTGATCCCCTGCACGTCAGCCGCGGTGCGGACCGGGCGCTTGGTCACGAACACCCGGAACCCCGACACGGCCAGCGAGAGGATGTCGACGCCGAGGCGCTCCCGCACCTCACGCCGCACCTGCTCACCCACCGGGCCGTACAGCACGCGGTACGCGTGGTCGAAGTCCTTGAACAGGAACGGCATCGCCGTGAATCCGAGGGGCGGGTACCAGTTGCCGAGGCTGCCGAGGTCGGTCCACGCGAGGTCGAGGGTGCCGAGCTGCAGGGCCTCGGCCGAGGTGCGAAGGTTGAAGAGTTGCGAGGCCGGCCGGATCTCGACGACGACCTGGCCGTTCGTCTTCTCCTGGACCACCGGGCAAACCGTTCCGCCGTCGCGTGAAGGATGTGAGTCGTCGGCACGTGGTGGGAGAACGTGAGCTTGGTCTGCGCGTCCGCCGTCCGCGGGCTGGGAAGGGCCAGCAGGGCGACCCCGAACACCACCACCAGGCCGAAGCTCCTCGAACAGGGCCACCCTCGCGTCATGGGACGTCCTCCTTGTCGGGGCCTTTGCGTGGCTGCGAGTCGCCGGGGACACCCGCGGCTCAGGCCTGTCGGTCCCGTGCCCGGGAATTCTACCGGATTGCCCACACCGCCAGAAGCCCCGCCAGTGAACGCGCGCCACGTCGTGGACCGCCGCGACCGCCCCATACAGAAGGCAGACCGCGCGCAGGACGTCGGCGATGTCTCGCGCCGACGGCTTGGCCCTCGCGCCCTGGGCGGGCCCAGCTCGCGGCGGGGACGCCGCGGCGGCGCTGGCGACCCTCGAGGAGGCGCTCGCGACGTTCGAGGGCATGCAGGGGCGCTACGATGCGGCGCGGGTCTGGCTCGATCTCGGGGACGCGGCCCTCGCGGCCGGCGACCGGGCGGCGGCCGCCGAGCACCGGGAGCGCGCGCGCCGGCGCTTCGTCGATCTCCACGTCCCCCGGTGGGCCGAGCGGGCGGAGGCGCTCGCCCGAAGCCTCGACGCACCCGCCTGATCCCTCGGACGCCCGAGTCGCCGAGCCGCTGGCGCCCGTGCGTAGAATGTGGGGGTGATCCAGCTCGAGGGGGTGTCCAAGGCCTACGGCGACCGCGTGCTGTTCCGCGAGGTCACGTGGCAGCTCGCCGGGCGCGAGCGCATCGGGCTCGTCGGTCCGAACGGCGTCGGCAAGACCACGCTCTGCCGGGTCCTGGCGGGCCTCGACCCGCCCGACACCGGGCGCATGAGCCGGGGGCGCGAGACGACGGTCGGATACCTCCCGCAGGAAGCGGCCGGGGAGGCTCGTGGCTCGGTCCTGGGCGAAGCCCTCTCCGGGTTCCCGGAGGTCTGGGAGGTCGAGCGGCAGCTGGAGGACGTGGCCGCTCGGCTCCACTCGGCCGCGGACGAGGCGCTCACCGCGCGGTACGGCGACCTCCAGCACCGCTTCGAGGCGCTCGGCGGCTACCGGCTCGAGACGGAGGCGCGCGTCGTCCTGAGCGGCCTCGGGTTCCGGGAGGGCGACTTCGCCCGCCCCCTCGCGGAGTTCTCGGGAGGATGGCGCATGCGGGCGGCCCTCGCGCGGCTCCTCCTCCAGGGCCCGACCCTCCTCCTCCTGGACGAGCCGACGAACCATCTGGACCTCGAGTCGCTCGGGTGGCTCGAGAACTATCTGGACGCGTACGACGGCACCGTCGTCGTCGTGTCCCATGACCGCTACTTCCTGAACCGCATGGTGACCTCGATCGCCGAGCTGTCGCCGGCCGGCCTCGACCTCTACCCGGGGGACTACGACGACTATCTCGCCCAGCGCGAGGCGCGCCAGGCGCTCCTCGAGGCGCGGGCCCGCAACCAGGCGAAGCGCGTCGCCGAGATCGAGCGCTTCATCGAGCGGTTCCGCTACAAGGCCACGAAGGCCCGCCAGGTCCAGAGCCGGATCAAGATGCTCGGGCGCCTGGAGCGGGTCGAGGTCGACGGGGCGACCCGCAAGATCCGCTTCTCGTTTCCCGCGCCACCTCGGACCGGCCGGCACGTCGTCCAGTTGCGGCGCATCGCCAAGGCCTACGGTCCGAACGTCGTCTACGCGGGCATCGACCTCGATCTGGAGCGCGGCGACCGCATCGCGCTGGTCGGGCCGAACGGGGCGGGCAAGTCGACCCTCCTGCGGATCCTGGCGGGGGTGCTCCAGCCGGACGGCGGGGAGCGGGTCCTCGGGGCCCACGTGACGACGCACTACTACGCCCAGCACCAGCTCGACGCCCTCGACCCCGCGCGCACCGTGCTCCAGGAGATGGAGGCGGCCGCGCCCGACACCGAGCGCACCCGGCTCCGGACCCTCTCGGCGCCTTTCTCTTCTCGGGGGACGACGTCGACAAGCGCGTCGGGGTGCTGTCGGGCGGCGAGAAGGCGCGCCTCGCGCTCGCGCGGATGCTGGTCCGGCCGGCGCCCTTCCTGTGCCTCGACGAGCCCACGAACCACCTCGATCTCGCGTCGCGCGACGTGCTGGAGACGGCCCTGGCGGAGTTCCCCGGGACGATGGTCTTCATCTCGCACGACCGGTACTTCATCAACCACCTCGCGACGAAGGTCCTCGAGGTCCGGGACGGCCGGCTGGTCACGCACCTCGGCGGGTACGACGACTATCGCGCCGATCTCGACCGCCCCGAGGCGAGCCCGAGCGCGCCGGTCCCGGCGGAGCGCCGGACCCCGAACGTCGAGGCGGCGCGCGGCCGGGACTCCGGCGCGACGCCGCCGGCGGGCGACGCCGGCCGTGCCGGTCGGACCGGCCGCCGAACGCGGGTGGATCCCGCGATGCGGGAGCTCCGGCGGCGCCTGGACAGCCTGGAGGGCGAGATCCACGCGCTCGAGGCGCGGCTCGCCGAGCTGGGGACCGCGCTCGCCGACCCCGGCCTCTACGCGGACGCCGAGCGCGCCCGCGCGGTCACGCTCGAGCGGCGGCAGGCGGAGGAGCACGTCGCCTGGCTCCTCAACGAGTGGGAGACGCTCTCGGAGGCGCTGGCCGCTCATGAGTGACGGCCCGCCGAGCGGGCGGGCCTGACCGCCATGCCGTTCGCCGCGGTCAACGGGCTCCGCCTCTACTACGAGTGGCACGGCGACGAGGGGGCCACGCCCCTCGTCCTCGTCATGGGGCTCGGCGGCGACACCAGCGCCTGGCCGTTCCAGCTCGCGGCGTTCGCCCCGCACTACCGGGTCCTCGTCTTCGACAACCGCGGAGCCGGCCAGAGCGACGCGCCGGACGTCCCCTACACCACCCGCGACATGGCCCAGGATCTCCTCGGTCTCCTCGACGAACTGGGGGTGGGGCGCGCTCATCTGCTCGGGCTGTCGCTCGGCGGCGCGATCGCCCAGGAGGCGGTCCTCGCCGCGCCGGAGCGCTTCGCGAGCCTCCAGCTCCACGCGACGTGGGCGGGGCCGCACCCCTACTTCCAGGCGCTGGTCCACGCGGTCCGCATGGCGCGCCGCCAGTTCGACCGCGAGGGCTTCTATCGCGCGCTCAGCGTGTGGCTCTTCACCCCGGAGTGCTTCCTGAACCAGCCCGAGATGGTCGAGATGGTCGTCCAGCGCGCGGCCCATCATCCGCATCCGGTCGGGCTCCACGCCTATCTCCGGCAGACCGACGCTGTCCTGGGGCACGACGCCCGCGACCGCCTGCATCGGGTCCGGTGCCCCACGCTGGTCGCGGTGGGCAGCCAGGATCTCCTCACGCCGCCGACCCTCGCCGAGGAGCTGGCGAGCCGGATCCCAGGGGCGCGGCACGTGGTGCTGCCGGGCGTCGGCCACGGCGCGCTCTGGGAAGCCCCCGAGCCCTTCAACCGCCTCTGCCTCGACTTCCTGGACGGGGTCAGCCGTTGACTTCCAAACACGTTGCCGGGCAGCCGCCTGAATTGCTAAGAAGTAAAGTCAGGGTCTGACCCCGTGCTATCGTGCTCGGGCATCCCGTCGGAGGGGGTCCTCAGGTGGACGATTTCTATCGGATCAAGCGGCTGCCGCCCTACGTGCTGGCCACGGTCACCGACCTCAAGGTCAAGGCGCGGGCCCGGGGCGAGGACATCATCGATCTCGGCATGGGCAACCCGGATCGCCCGACCCCCCGGCACATCGTCGACAAGCTCGTCGAGGCCGCGAAGAACCCTCGGAACCACCGCTATTCCGCCTCGCGCGGCATCCGCCGCCTCCGGGTCGCCATCGCCCGCTGGTACCAGGAGCGCTTCGGCGTCGAGCTCGACCCCGAGACGGAGACCATCGCCACGATCGGCTCGAAGGAGGGGCTCGCCCACCTGATGCTGGCCCTCCTCCAGCCCGGCGACGCCGTCCTGGTGCCGAATCCCGCCTACCCGATCCATGCCTACTCGGTCGTCATCGCCGACGGCGACCTTCGCTCCGTGCCGCTGGTCGCCGGTGAGGGACACGGGGAGTTCTTCGCCCGCCTGGAGGAGGCCGTGCGCCTCGCGTGGCCGAAGCCCAAGGGTCTCCTCCTCAACTTCCCCCACAACCCGACGACCCAGGTGACCGACCCGGCCTTCTTCGAGCGGGTCGTCGACTTCGCGCGGGAGCACCGCCTCTGGGTCATCCACGACTTCACCTATGCGGACCTCGTCTTCGACGGCTACCGCCCGCCGTCCTTCCTGGCCACGCGCGGCGCGAAGGAGGTCGGGGTCGAGTTCTTCTCGCTCACGAAGTCGTACAACATGGCGGGCTGGCGGCTCGGCTTCGCGTGCGGGAATCCGCGCATGGTGCACGCCCTCGCCCGGATCAAGTCGTACCTCGACTACGGCGTCTTCCAGCCGGTCCAGATCGCGGGCATCGTCGCCCTCGAGGGCCCGCAGGCCTGCGTGTCGGAGATCGCCGAGACCTATCGCCGGCGGCGGGACGTCCTGATCACCGGGCTCGCCCGGATGGGCTGGGCCGTCGAGAAGCCGCGGGCCACGATGTTCGTCTGGGCGCCGATCCCCGAGGCGTTCCGCGGAATGGGCTCGCTCGAGTTCGCCAAGCTGCTTCTCGCCGAGGCGAAGGTCGCCGTCTCGCCGGGCATCGGCTTCGGAGAGTACGGCGAGGGCTACGTCCGCATCGCGCTCGTCGAGAACGAGCACCGGATCCGCCAGGCCGTGCGGGGGATCCGGACCGCGCTGGGCTAGGAGCCGCGGGCGTGCGCGAGATCGGCATCGGGCTCCTGGGCGCCGGCATCGTCGGCGGGGGCGTGCTCAAGATCTACGCCCAGCACCGGGCGGACCTCGAGGCGCGGGCGGGCTGCGGCCTCCGCATCGTCGCCGTCGTGGCGCGCGACGTCGCCGCCCCGCGGGCGGGCCTCGAGCCCTTGGCGTGGCCGCTCACCACCGATCCCGGCCGCGTCCTCGCCGACCCCGCCGTGTCCCTGGTCGTCGAGGTGATCGGCGGCCTCGAGCCCGCGCGCACGTACGTGCTCCGGGCGCTCGAGGCCGGCAAGCACGTCGTCACGGCCAACAAGGCGCTCCTGGCGACCCACGGCACCGAGCTCTTCGAGGCGGCCCGGCGGCGCGGCGTCCTCCTCGGCTTCGAGGCCGCGGTGGCCGGGGGCGTTCCGATCATCGGGGCCCTCCGCGACGGGCTGGCCGCGAACCGGATCCTGTCGCTCTACGGCATCGTCAACGGCACGTCGAACTTCATCCTGACCAAGATGACGGACGAGGGCCGCGAGTTCGCCGAGGCCCTCCGCGAGGCCCAGGCGGCGGGATACGCGGAGGCGGACCCGACGCTCGACGTCGAGGGCATCGACTCCGCCCACAAGCTGCAGATCCTCGCCTCGCTCGCGTTCCGGACGCGGGTGGACCTCAAGGACATCCACACCGCGGGGATCGCCCGGCTGGAGGCGACCGAGATCGCCTATGCGCGCGAGCTCGGCTATCGCGTCAAGCTCCTCGCGATCGCGAAGACCACCGACGGGGCGCTCGAGGCGCGGGTGCACCCGACCCTCATCCCGGCCGGCTCTCCCCTCGCCGCCGTCTCCGGCGCGTTCAACGCGATCCTCGTGAGCGGCGACGCCGCCGGCGACCAGATGTTCTACGGCCGCGGCGCGGGGCAGATGCCGACCGCCTCGGCGGTCTGGTCGGACGCGATCGAGATCGCGCGGCGCGTGGCCCACCAGCACGAGGCGCTCGCCGAGGACTTCCCGCTCGCCGGCGAGCGCCGCCTCCAGCTCCGGCCGATGGGCGACGTCCGCTCGGCCTACTACCTCCGGGCCATGGTGCAGGACCGGCCGGGCGTGCTCTCGCAGGTCGCCGGGATCCTCGGCCGCCACGAGATCTCGATCGCCAGCGTCATCCAGAAGGGCCGCGCGGGCGCGGTGCCCATCGTCATGATGACGCACGAGGCCCTCGAGCGGAACATGGCGGCCGCGCTCGCGGAGATCGACCGCCTCGGCGTGGTGGCCCATCCCACTGTCATGCTGCGCGTGGAGGCCCAGGACGGCGCGCCCTGAGCGGGCTCCAGAGTCTCGGTACCGCTCGAGACGAGCGGCGGCGCGACTCGGCCCGGCCGGATGCAAGCGGGGGTCGCCTACGCCGTCGCCACCGCCTTGAAGAACGTGTAGCAGAAGGTCCCGTCGGCCTCGGCCGTCCGATAGAGGTCGGTGATGCCCTTCCGCCACGCGGTCGCATCGATCAGGCCGGCGGCGAGGGCGCGCTCGCCGACACCCTCCACCATGGCGGTGAAGGTCTGCTTCGTGAATCCCTCCACCAGGTCGGGCCGGCTCGAATCCACATACACCATCCGAGGCGACACGCCGACGTTCCGGAAGCCGGCGTCCGCCAGCAGTGGATAGAGCGCCCGCCCGATCAGCGAGTTGCCGCCGCCGCGCGCCTGCAGATCGACCAGACACTGTATGGCGCGTCGCGCGTGTGGGCTGTCGGGATGGAAGTACGCGGAGCCATGGTCCCCTTCGATGACGGTGGCGGTACCGCCGGGCTTCAGCACCCGCCGGAGATTGACGAGCGCCTCCGTCGGGCGTGGCAAGTGCTCCAGCACGAAGCACACGAAGACGTGGTCGAACGTCGCCGGGGCGAATGGGAGCGCGTAGATGTCCGCCTGCATGAAGGCGACATTGTCGTGGCCCGCGGCGCGCGTGTGGTCCCGCGCGGCGTGGAGCGACACCGCCGAGACGTCCATGGACACGATGGCGGCGCTCGGGCTCCGGCGCGCGAGCGTCACGGTCTGTGCCCCGATGCCGCAGCCGGCTTCGAGGACCCGGCTCCCGGCCGGATAGCGGGTGCCCTCGTGAAGAAGCGTCGCCAGAGTCCGGGCTTGGTCGCCGAGACGTGCCGCCTCGCGCGGAGTGTACCCATGGACGTAGTCCGACGGCGCCGACGCGTCCACGACGGTCTAGCTCGTCACTCCGCGGGCGCGCGCGGCGCGATGACAGCGGCAAGCCACGGCTGGGCGACCGCGTCATCCATCTTCACCGTCCGCGACGGGAGCGCTCGGGCGCATGGCGAGAAATTCACGATACGGCACGGCGCAGGGCCCCGCAAGCGACGCCGGCCTGCTCGCCGCCCCTTCCCGCTGCGCTTGAACCGTCCTGATCCCATGGGGTAGCATGGCCCGCGCATGAGCCGGTCATGGGCCTGATCGTTCAGAAGTACGGCGGCTCCTCGGTCGCGGACGCGGCGAAGATCCGCGGGGTGGCCCGGCGGGTCATCGGAACGGCGAAGGCCGGCCACGGGGTCGTCGTCGTCGTCTCCGCCATGGGGAAGACCACCGACGGGCTGATCCGGCTGGCGCAGAAGATCACGCCGACGCCGCCCGAGCGCGAGATGGACATGCTGCTCGCCACCGGCGAGCAGGTATCGATCGCGCTCCTGGCCATGGCGATCGACGCCGCCGGACACAAGGCCCGCTCCTTCACCGGCGAGCAGGCCGGGATCCGGACCGACGCGGCCCACACCCGGGCCCGGATCGTCGGCATCGACAGCGACAAGGTCCGACACGCGCTCGACGACGGCTACGTCGCCATCGTCGCGGGCTTCCAGGGCGTGACGGAGGGGGACGACATCACGACGCTCGGCCGGGGCGGCTCGGATCTGACCGCGGTGGCGCTCGCCGCCGCCCTCGAGGCCGACGTCTGCGAGATCTACACCGACGTGGACGGCGTCTACACCGCCGATCCGAACATCGTCCCCGAGGCGAAGAAGCTCGACCGGATCTCCTACGACGAGATGCTCGAGATGGCGAGCCTCGGCGCCAAGGTGCTCCAGTCCCGCTCGGTCGAGTTCGCGAAGAAGTACGGCGTGCCGGTGCACGTCCGGTCCACGTTCAAGCGCAAGCCCGGCACGCTCGTGACGAAGGAGGACCCGAACATGGAGGCCGTCGTGGTGACCGGCATCGCCCACGACCGCGGACAGGCGAAGGTCACGATCCGGGGGGTCCCGGATCGGCCGGGGATCGCCGCCCAGGTCTTCGGGACGGTCGCCGACCACGGGATCGTGGTGGACATGATCGTGCAGAACGTGAGCCGCGACGGGATGACCGACATCTCGTTCACGGTGCCCCGCGGGGACCGTCCCACGGTCGTCGCCACGCTGGAGGACGTCGCCAAGAAGATCGGCGCCGAGAGCGTGACCTTCGACGACCGCATCGCGAAGGTCTCCATCGTCGGGGTCGGGATGCGCAGCCACTCGGGCGTCGCCGCCCGGATGTTCCGCGCGCTCTACCGGGAGGGAGTCAACATCCACATGATCTCGACCTCGGAGATCGCGGTGTCCTGCGTCATCGAGGACAAGTACGTGGAGCTGGCGGTCCGCGCCCTCCACGACGCGTTCGAGCTGGCCGCCTAGGGCCGCGCGCGCGGACCGGTCAGGGCTTCGGCGCGGGTGCCGCGGCCCCGCCCGGGGCCGCCGGGCCGGCGCTCGCGCCCGCGCCGAGGCTCGCGAGGGCCTCGCGGGCCCACTGGGCGAGCGCCGGGTCGACCCCTGGCCGCGCCGCCAGCTTGCGGAGCGCGATGGCCGCGTCGCGCGGCATCTGACGGGCGACGAAGGCCTGCGCCGCTCCCTGGAGGCCGCGGGCCGCCCACGGCGAGTCCGGGTAGGCGTACGTCGCCGCGAGGTACGCGCCGATCGCCGCCTCGTGCTCGCCGCGCGCCCGGAGCGCCTCCCCCAGCCAGAACTCCGCCTCGGCCGCCACGGCGGGGTCCTCCGCGCGCCGGGCGCCCTCGAAGGACTGCTGGGCTGCGTCCCAGCGTCGTGCCCCGTAGAGCAGCCGGCCGCGTTGAAGCTCGAGTCCCGGGCTCGCCGCATCGCGGGGGAATTGCCGGAGGAACCCTTCGATCGCCGCCACCGCCCGGTCCCGCTGCCCCTGCGCCTCGAGGGCCCGCACCAGTATGAGGTGGGCCTGCACCGCGCGGGGATCGCCCGCCGGCACCTCGCGGAGGAATCCCTCGACCGCCCGCTGAGCCTCGCCGCCGTCGCCCGCGGCCAGCGCCGCCTCGGCCAGTCCGAACGACGCGTCCGCCCGGATCTCCGTGGTCGTCGAGCGCGTCAGGAGGTCGCGGTACGCCTGACGAGCGACGTCGGGACGCGTGGTCTCCGCGGCCGCCGCGAGGCGCAGCAGCGCGTGCGTGCCGAGGTCGCTGGCGGTGTGCTCCCGGAGAAGCCGCTGGGCCCAGGCCTGCCCCTCGGCCAGGTCCTTCCGCTCGAGCGCGGCGGCGACGAGCCCGTACAGCACGGCCGGCGCCGCCGCGTGCCGCGGGAACCGGTCGACGAAGGCCGTCCCCCGCTCCCGGAACGCGTCGCGGTCCCCCCGCTGGACGGCAACGAGCACGAGGCCGTACGAGGCGGCGGTCGCCACGTCGGGGGCCGCGAAGCGGGCACGCCCGAGCGCGTCCTCCGCCTCGGCGAGGCGGTTCTGGGCCAGCGCCGCCAAGCCGGCTCCGAGCCAGCTCGACGGCTCCTGCGGCATCGCGCTGGCCGACAGCCGGAACTGCCGCTCGGCTTGGTCGTAGCGGCCGAGCTCGTAGTGCGCGATGCCGAGGGCGCGCCGGGCCAGGGCTTGCATCGGGAGGTCGGTGATCCGCGACGCCAGCGGCTCGAGGGCCTGGATCGCGTCGGCCTGCGCCCCCGTCCGGAGCGCGAGGATGCCGCGATTGAGGAGGATCGCATCGGCGCTCTTGAGCCCCGGGGGCGGCCCCGTCACCCCTCGCAGGGCGTCGAGCGCCTCCGCCTCGCGTCCCTGGCGGAGGGCGATGTCGGCCACCGCGAGGAGCGCGAGGGCCCGCGTCTCCGGATCCGCCTGCGTCGAGACGTCGCGCCATTCCCGGATCGCGCTCTCGGCATCGCCATCCCGCAGGATGGCCCAGCCGAGGGCCAGCCGCGTCCGGGCGGCCCCGGGCGAGTCCGGATAGTCCTTGAGCGCCGTTCGCAGCACCGCGGCCGCGCGGTTCGGGTCGTCCCCGCGGGCCGCGCTCTCGGCGACCAGCAGGAGGGCGCCCTCCCGCAACTCCGGCAGGACGCCAGCCCGGAGGAGCGCCTCGCCTTCGCGCCGCGCCGTCACCGTGTCGTTCTCGCGGAGCGCCACGAGCCCGAGCCGATACGTCGCCCGCTGGGCCACGGCCTCGTCGCGCCCTCGGTCCCGAAGCTCGCGGAAGTGGTCCTTCGCCTCGAGGAGCCGCCCCTCCTGCTCGAGCGCCTCGCCCAGGCGGTAGCGCACGTAGTCCTGGATGGCCGGTGGAAGCGGGAGCAGCAGGACCTCGCGATAGATGTCGGTCGCCCGGGCGCTCGCGCCGCGCTTCTGCTCCTCGAGCGCGATCAGGAGGAGCGCGGCGGCGGTGAGCGGATCTCGGGGCGCTTCGGCCTTGAGCTGGCGGGCCGCACTCGCGGCGCGCGCCGTATCCCCCAGGGCCAGATGCGCCCGTACCAGGCCCGCGCGTAGCTGGGGCCGCAGCTCGGCGCGAGGCGCCGCTGCCTCGGCCTCGAGGAACCGGCGCACCGCCTCGTCGGCGTCCCCGCGCTCGAGCGCGATCCAGCCGGCCTGCACGAGCGCGTCGCCCCGGAGGGGATGGGTGACCGGCACGGTGGCGGCGAACCGGTTCAGGAGCTCGAGGCCGCCACCCAGATCGCCCGTTCGCGCCAGGGCCACGCCTCGCCAGAACGGGACTTCGAACAGGACCGGCCCGGGCGCGCCGCTCTGGACGATCTCGTCCCAGAGGGCGAGCGCCTCGGCGGGCCGGTCCAGGAGCAAGCGCGCGACGCCGAGCAGGTAGCGGGCCACCAGTGCCACCGGCTGGGGCGGCACGTCCCGCAGCGCTCGGTCCAGGTGGGCCTCCGCCTCAGCGGCGTCGCCGCGTCGGAGCGCCAGGAGCCCGAGGCCCAGCTCCGCGTGCATGTTGAGCGGCGGGGGGGGGCCGAGCTGGAGCGCGGCCCGGTAGTGCTGCTGGGCCCGAACCGCGGCGGCCGTGGTCCCTTCGAGCAGCGCCAGCTCGCCGAGCCACACGTGGACCGACGCGGCGTGGGCGCCGCGCGGATCCACGGCGAGGCTCTCCTCGAAGGCTTCAACCGCCTCCCGATACTTGCCCGCGAGCACCCGAGAGATGCCGCACTCCGCCAGGGCGGCCGCACGTCGGAACACGACCAGCGTGCAGGCGAAGCCCCCGGGATCCGTCGCCGGCGGGAGAGGCTTGCCCACCCCGGAGATGAAGCGCGGGGCGGGGGCACGGCCCAGCTCGAGGGCCGGCGGCGCGATGGGCGGCGCGGGCGGCGGGTCGAGCCGCGGCCGCTCGAGTCCGATCGGGACCGGGGAGACGGTGATCGCGAGGGCCGGCGGCGGAAACTCCACCGGACGGGGCAGTACCGCCTCCGCCCGCGCCGTCACCACCAGTGCGGCGGCGACGCCCAGGAGCACGCCCGCCCCCCATCCCGCGACGCCCCTCATGGCTTCGCCTTGGCCTTCGGTCGAGGGGTCTCGCGGGGCGGCGGGGTCTCGAGCGCCCCGAGGCGGCGCTGCGCCCAGTTGGTCAGCTCCGGGTCCTGGCTGGTCTCGATGATCTCCCGATACGCTCGGCGCGCGCCGTCCCGGTCCGTCGCCGCCTCGAGCGCGGCGGCGAGGCCGGCGAGGCCCTCGAAGTAGCGCTTGGACGCCCGGGGCGATTCCGCCAGCACGGCGTGATAGGCCTGCGCCGCCTCGGCGTTCTTGCGCAGCTGCAGCGAGCTCTGTCCGACGATGAGCAAGGCGTCCGACCGCTCGGAGCCGTTCCGGCTCGCGACCGCCTGCGCGACCTCCAGGGCCCGGTCCCACTGCTTTCGCTTGGCATGGAGATCGGCCACGGCGAGCCCGGCCGGGCTCGCCCGCTCATCCTGCGGGAAGTCCCGGCGGAGCGTTGTCCAGGCGGCCTCCGCCTCCGCCGGGCGGCCGAGCTTGAGCGCCAGCTCGCCGATCCGAGAGAGGGCCTGGGGGACCATCGGGTGGGTCGGCGTCGTGCGGACCAGGGCCTGGTACTGCTCGAGCGCCTCGCGGAGGCGGTTGGCCTTGATCTGGGCCTCGGCCGCGAGGACGCGCGCCGGCGGCACCAGCTCGTTTCCCGGGGCGGCCTGGGTGATGAACTGCTCGATGGTGCGCACGCCTTCGGGTCGGCCGGCCTCGATCTGGGCGACGCCCAGGAGGTAGCGCGTCTCGGTCAGGTAGGGGCTCCCCGGGTAGTTCCGCGCGTACGGGATGAGCACGTTGAGCGCATCCTCCCAGCGCTTGGCCCGGATCAGCTCCCGCGCGGCGCTGTACGCGGCGCTCGGCGCGCGCGCGTGGTTCGGGTAGTCCCGCAGGAACTCCCGGAACGTGTCGGCGCCCGCGTCGGCGCGCCCCGTCTCGAGCTCGGCCAGGCCACGGGCATAGAGGGCCTCGGGCACGTACGGGGACGCGGGCTTGAGCGCCAGGAAGCGCGCGTAGCGGTCCCGGGCCTCCTCGGGCCGGCGCAGGCGGAACAGCGACTCGGCCTGCCAGAAGATCGGCTCGCCCGCGGGCGCGACGGTCAGGGGGAAGGTCTCGGCGGCGTCGAACTCGGCCAGCGCCTCGGCGTAGCGCTCCATCGAGAACGCCGCGCGGCCGCGCAGGAGCGCCGCGTCGCCCCGCCGCGGGTCCCGGGGCGCGGTCTGGATGAAGCGGCCGAGCTCCCGGTAGGCCGTGTCGTAGAGCCCGTCTTCCAGGGCCCCGGAGCCGACGAGCCAGAGGCGGTCCGCCTCCGACTTGGCCGCGCTGGCCGGGCCCAGGCCGGCCAGCACCGACAGCCCGGCCACGGCCGCGCCGAGCAGCGCGGGCGTGAAACGTCGCCGTCGCCGCATGGACCTACCCTAGCAGATGTCCATGCCGTTTTCCGAATCCGGCGTGCGGCGGCGCTATACTGCCTTGCGTGCGTCCGCTCTGCGTCTTCGACCTCGACCACACCCTGGTGCGCTCCCCTCTCGACCTCGGCCGCCTCAAGGTCGAGATCCGCGCCCTCGTGGAGGCGGAGGGCGTGCCCCTCCCGGAAGCCACCCGCACGTGGACGATCGGCCAGATCATCGCCGCGGCCACGGCGCACCGGACGACGCTGGGCGAGGCCTGCTGGGCGCTCTGCGAGACACACGAGGAGGACGCGGTGGCGGAGGCCTCGCCGGAGCCGGGGGCGCAGGAAGCCCTGACCGCGCTCCGCGCCGCCGGCTATCCCCTCGCGGTGTGGACCAACAACACGGGCCCCATCGCGCGCCGCGCGCTCGCGCGCTGCCACCTCGACCCGTTCTTCACCACCGTGGTCACGCGAGACGAGGCGGCGCTCAAGCCCGACCCGGCGGGGCTGCGACTCCTCGAAGCCGCGTTCCCCGAGCGCCGCATCTGGGTGGTCGGCGACTCGTGGGTGGACGGCGCGGCGGCCCAGGCCGGGGGCGCCGCCTTCATCGCCTACGGAGCCGATCCGGCCGAGCTGGCCCGCCGGGGCGTCGCGCCGCGCACGGTGCTGCGGGACCTGCGTCAGCTTCCCGAGTGGCTCCGGACGGCGGCCTGGTAGCGTCCGCCGGCCGGCGCGGCTCGCGCGAAACCCGAGCGCGACACGAGACCGTCGAGCGCCTTGGGTCGACCCCGGGCGGTGTGGCATGCTGACTCCGAGAGACAGCGGGGGCGATACGGCGGCGCCTGAGCGGCCAGGCGCCGCAGCCGGCGACCTGGTCGCACGGGAAGGCCCGGGGGGCGGCGTGGAGCTGTTCGAGCAGGCGGCGCAGCAGAGCCGGCGCGAGGCCGCACCGCTCGCCGAGCGGATGCGGCCGCGGAGCCTCGAGGAATTCGTCGGCCAGGGGCATCTCCTCGGACCCGGACGCCTCCTCCGCGTCGCCATCGAATCGGGCGACCTCCACTCGATGATCCTCTGGGGGCCGCCGGGCACCGGGAAGACGACGCTCGCGTCGATCCTCGCCGGGCATGCGCGGGCGCACTTCGCGCCCCTGTCCGCCGTCCTCGGCGGGATCAAGGAGATCCGGGGCCTGGTCGCGGAGGCGGAGGAGCGCCTGGCGCTCCACGGGCAGCGCACGATCCTCTTCATCGACGAGATCCACCGCTTCAACAAGGCCCAGCAGGACGCCCTGCTCCCCCACGTCGAGCGCGGGACCGTGACCCTCATCGGGGCGACGACCGAGAACCCGTCGTTCGAGGTGATCGCGGCCTTGCTCTCGCGCTGCCGCGTGTACGTGCTCGAGCGCCTGACCGAGGCGGAGCTCGAGGCCATCGTGCGCCGCGCGCTCCAGGATCCCGAGCGCGGGCTCGGCGGGCTCGGGATCGAGGCCGCCGCCGGATCCGTGGAGGCCATCGTCGGGCAGTGCGACGGCGACGCGCGCGGCGCCCTCAACATCCTCGAGGTGGCGGTCCGGCTCGTGGCGGCCGGGCGTCGGCGCGGCGACGCGCCGCCGCCCCTCACGCCCGAGTCGATCCGCGAGGCGGCGCAGCGAAAGGCGCTCCTCTACGACAAGGGTGGCGAGGAGCACTACAACCTGATCAGCGCGCTCCACAAGTCGGTGCGCGACTCGGATCCCGACGCGACGCTCTACTGGCTCGCCCGCATGCTGGAAGCCGGCGAGGATCGGCTCTTCCTCGCGCGGCGCCTGGTGCGGATGGCGAGCGAGGACATCGGCCTGGCCGATCCCCAGGCCCTCCAGATCGCGCTCGCGGCCAAGGACGCCTACGACTTCCTCGGCACCCCCGAGGGCGAGCTGGCCCTCGCGCAGGCGGCCGTCTACCTCGCGTGCGCCCCGAAGTCCAACGCCGTCTACACTGCGCTCGACGCCGCGCGCGCGGAGGTCCACGCCCGGCCCGCCGAGCCCGTCCCGCTCCATCTCCGGAACGCGCCGACCCGCCTCATGAAGGGCCTGGGTTACGGCCGCGGCTACCAGTATGCCCACGACGACCCGGACGCCGTCGTCCCGCAGGACCACCGGCCGGCGGCCCTCCAGGGGCGCACCTACTACCATCCCGTGGCGCGCGGGTTCGAGCAGGAGATCCGCCTGCGCCTCGAGCGCTGGCGCGCCGAGGTCCGCCGCCGCAAGACCGAGGAGGCCCCGTGACACGAGCGCCCGAGCCGCCCCGCGAGTCTTCGTCCCGGCCGGCCCGCAAGATTCGGGTCGGCGTGATCTTCGGCGGGCGCTCCGGAGAGCACGAGGTCTCCCTCGCCTCCGCCGCCTCGGTCCTGGAGGCGATCGATCCCGAGCGCTACGACGTGATCCCGATGGGCATCACGCGCGATGGCCAGTGGGTGGTGGGCGGCGACCCGCTCCAGGCCCTGGCCGAGGCGGCGGGCGTGCCGCTCGCCCTGCCGCCCGGCGTGGCGCCGCGCGGGTCGGGCCAGGGCACGGCGCTCGCCCGCGTCGAGACGGCCGGCGGCCTGCCGGCCGGAACGGCGGCGCGGCTCGACGTGGTCTTCCCGCTGGTGCACGGCCCCTACGGGGAGGACGGCACGCTCCAGGGACTCCTCGAGCTGGCCGACGTGGCGTACGTGGGCGCGGGCGTCCTCGCCTCCGCCGTCGGGATGGACAAGGCGACCATGAAGGCCGTGTTCCGCGCGCACGGCCTTCCCGTCGTGCCCCACCTCGTCGTGCTCGACTACGAGTGGCGCGCGGATCCCCGCGTCTGGCGGCAGCGCGTCGCCGACGAGCTCGGGTACCCCTGCTTCGTCAAGCCCTCCAACCTCGGGTCGAGCGTGGGCATCACGAAGGTCTCGGCGGAGCGCGCCCTCGACGCGGCCATGGAGACGGCGCTCGGCCACGACCGGAAGGCCCTCGTCGAGCGCGGGATCGTGGGGCGCGAGATCGAGGTGAGCGTCCTGGGCAACGACGCGCCGGAAGCGTCGGTGCCGGGGGAGATCCTGCCGGGACGCGAATGGTACGACTACGAGGCCAAGTACACCGACGGCGTCGCGAAGGTCCTCATCCCGGCGCCGCTGTCCCCGGCTCTCGCCGCGGAATTCCGGCGCCTGGCGATCCTGACCTTCCGGGCGATCGACGCCGCCGGCCTCGCGCGCGTCGACTTCTTCCTCGACCACGACGACCGGATCTGGGTCAACGAGATCAACACGATCCCGGGGTTCACCCGCTTCTCGGCGTACCCTCGCCTCTGGGAGGCGAGCGGCCTCGCCTACCGCGCGCTCGTCGATCGCCTGATCGCGCTCGCCCTCGAGCGCCAGGCGGCGAAACGGCGGCGCGCCGGGACGGCGCCACACGAGCCCGCGCCGGGTGCCGGGGCCTAGCGCGCCCGGCGGGGCCCGGTCGTCCGCGCCGGTGCCGCCGCTGACGGTCGTGTTCGCCGGCGGCGGGACGGGGGGACACACGGCGGCGGGACTGGCCATCGCCACCGCGCTCTCGGCCCGGCTCGGCGACGGCGTCCGGCTCGCGTGGATCGGGAGCCAGACGGGCGTCGAGGCGACGTGGGTGCCGGCGGCCGGCATCCCCTACGACGCCATCCCGACCGGCAAGCTTCGCCGGCAGCTCGCGTGGCGCAACGTGACGGACCTCACGATCCGGGTGCCGGCGGGCTTCGGCCGCGCGTTCGCGCTGCTCGGCCGCCTCCGGCCCGACGTCGTGGTCGCCACCGGCGGGTTCGTCGCCGTCCCGACCGCCGTGGCCGCCGCCGCGCGGCGCTGCCCGCTCCTGGTCCACGAGCAGGTCGTGGTGCCCGGGCTCGCGAACCGGCTGATCGGCCGGGTCGCGGACAAGGTCGCGGTGACGTTCGCGGCGGCCGCCTCCGCGTTTCCCCGCGGCAAGGTCGTGGTCACGGGCAACCCGATCCGCCCCGCGCTCCTCGCGGGCCGGCGCGAGCGCGCCTTCGAGCGCTTCGGGCTCGACCCGTCCGCCCCGCTGACCTACGTCACGGGCGGCGCCCTCGGCGCCCATCGGGTGAACCGCGTCGTCGGGGCCGCGCTCGGCGCGCTGCTCCCGATGACCCAGGTCGTCCACCAGGCCGGCGACAACGTGCAGGGCGATCTCGCGTGGCTCGCGAGCGAGGCCGCCCGGCTCTCGCCGGCGCTCCGGGCGCGGTACCACGTGACGGCGCACATCGGCGCCGAGCTCGGCGACCTCTACGCCGCCGCGAGCCTGGTCATCGGCCGCGCGGGCGCGGGGACGGTCACCGAGCTCGCCGCCCTGGGGCTGCCGTCGATCCTCATCCCCTTGCCGGGCGCGCGAGGGGACGAGCAGACGGCGAACGCGCGCGTGCTGGCCGACGCGAGCGCGGCGGTGCTGCTCCCCGAGCGGGACCTCACGCCGGAGCGTCTGGGCGACGAGGTCCGCACGCTCCTGGCCGAGCCGGCGCGCCTCCGGACGATGGCCGAGCGCGCGCGGAGCCTCGCGACCCCCGACGCCGCCGAGCGGCTCGTCGACCTGATCCTCGCCCTGGCGCGCCGCGCCTGAGGCCATCCGCCCGGGTCGGCGTGAGCGGCTTGCGGCCCCAGCGTGATCCGGCGAGACTAGCCGCTATCCCCATGACGCCCGAAACCCGCTACGCGCGGAGCGGCGACGTCAACATCGCCTACCAGGTCGTGGGCGACGCGCCGCGGGACCTCGTCCTGGTGCCCGGCTGGGTGTCGAACATCGAGGTGTTCTGGGAGGAGCCGGCGTGCGCGCGGTTCCTCGAGCGGCTGGCCTCCTTCACGCGACTCATCCTGTTCGACAAGCGGGGCACCGGCCTCTCCGACCGCGTCAGCGACCTCCCCAACCTCGAGACGCGGATGGACGACGTCCGCGCGGTGCATGGACGCGGTCGGCTCCGAGCGGGCGGCGCTCTTCGGCTACTCGGAGGGCGGTCGCGATGTGCGCGCTCTTCGCGGCCACGCTATCCGGCTCGGACGACGGCGCTGATCATGCCGGGAGCTACGCACGCCGGATCTGGGCACCCGATTACCCCTGGGCGCCGGACGCCCGAGCCCAGCGCCGGCAGTGGCATCGACGCGGTCCAGCGCGAGTGGGGCGGCCCTGTCGGCCTCGACGAGCGCGGCCGAGCGCTGCCGGGGACGAGCGCGTCCGGCAGTGGTGGGCGCGGCTCCTCCGGATGGGGGCGAGCCCGGCGGCCGCCGTGGCGCTGATCCGGATGAACTACGGAGATCGACATCCGGCACGTGCTGCCAGCGGTCCGCGTGCCGACGCTCGTCCTCCACAGCATCGGCGATCGGGCGCTCGACGTGCGGCGCGCAGCCGCTTCATGGCCGAGCGGATCCCGGGGCGAAGCTCGTGGAGCTCGCCGGGACCGACCATATGCCCTGGGGCGACGACGGCGGACGCGATCCTCGACGAGATCGAGGAGTTCCTCACGGGCGTGCGCCACGGCCCCGAGCCCGACCGCGTGCTGGCCACGGTCCTCTTCACGGACATCGTGGGCTCGACGGAGAAGGCGGCCGCCCTCGGCGACCGCCGCTGGCGTGACCTCCTCGAGGGGCACCACGATCTCGTGCGCCGCGAGCTCGGCCGCTTCCGGGGCCGCGAGATCGACACGACCGGCGACGGATTCCTCGCGACCTTCGACGGGCCCGCGCGCGGGATCCGCTGCGCCCGCGCCGTCAGCGACGGCGTGCGCGCGCTCGGGCTCGAGGTGCGCGCCGGGCTCCACACCGGCGAGGTCGAGATCCTCGACGACCAAGTCTCGGGGCTGGCCGTCCACATCGGGGCCCGCGTGGCCGCCGCGGCCGGCCCCGGCGAGGTGCTCGTGTCGAGCACCGTCAAGGACCTGGTCGCCGGCTCCGGCCTCCACTTCCAGGACCGCGGCCTCCAGACCCTCAAGGGCGTGCCGGGCGAGTGGCGCCTCTTCGCGGTCGAGGCATGAAGCGGCTCTGCGTGTTCTGCGGGTCGTCGCCCGGCCGCCGAGAGGCGTACGCCGAGACGGCCCGCGCGATGGCCCGGGCGCTGGTCGACCGGGGCCTCGGCCTCGTCTACGGGGGCGGGTCGGTCGGGCTCATGGGAATCCTCGCCGACGCGGTCCTGGCACGCGGGCGGCGAGGCGATCGGCGTCCTGCCGCGCGGGCCTCGCGCGCAAGGAGTACGCCCACGAGCGGCCTCACCGAGCTGCACCTGGTCGGCTCGATGCACGAGCGCAAGGCGCTGATGGCGTCGCTGGCGGACGGGTTCGTGGGGTTGCCGGGCGGCCTCGGCACGCTCGAGGAGGTCTTCGAGGTCCTCACGTGGGCCCAGCTGGGCATCCACCGGAAGCCCGTGGGGCTGGTCGACGTCGACGGCTACTGGGCGGGACTCCGCGCGTTCGTGCGGCACGCCGCGACGGAGGGCTTCGTCCGGCCCGAGTACGCCGGCCTGCTCCTGGTCGAGCCGTCGCCCACGGCCCTCCTCGACCGCTTCGCGGCGTGGCAGCCTTCGACCGAGTCGCCCGCCTGGCTCGATCCCACCGAGACCTAGCCCCGCGTGAGTCAGCGTCCCGCGATCGGCCCCGCGGTCGGGGCGCTGCTGATCCTCCTGTGCGCGATCTGGGGCGTCGGCCAGGTGGCCATCAAGGTGGGCAACCAGGGCATCTCACCCCTCTGGCACGCGGCGATCCGCTCGGCCGGATCCGCCCTCCTCCTCTGGGGCTGGTCGGCGTGGCAAGGGTATCTCACTGACCCGGCGGGACGGGACGGGAGGCTACGGCGCGATCATCGCCACGCTGTTCGCGCTCGAGTTCGTCTGCGTCTACTGGGGCTTCATGTACACGACCGCGTCGCGCGGGGTGCTCTTCATCTACGCGACCCCGTTCTTCGTGGCGCTCGGCGCTCACTGGCTCTTTCCCGAGGAGCGCCTGCACCGCACGAAGGTCATGGGGCTGGTCGTGGCCTTCGCCGGCCTGGCGCTCGCGTTCGCCGACGGGCTCCGGCTGCCGACGCGGCGCGAGGTGGTGGGCGATGCCCTCCAGCTCGTGGGGGCCGCCCTGTGGGCCGCGACCACGCTCATCATCAAGGCGCGTGGACAGGGCGTCACGGCGCACCGGACGCTCTTCTACCAGCTGGCGGGGTCGGCGATTCTGCTCGGGGCGCTCGCGGTGGGGATCCGCGAGCCGGGCGTGACGCGGCTGACGGGGCTGGTCGTGGCCGCGCTCGCCTACCAGATCGTCATCCATGCCTTCGCGAGCTACCTCGCCTGGTTCTGGCTGCTCACGCGCTATCCGGCCTCGCATCTGCACGCCTACACGTTCTGGACGCCGCTGTTCGGCGTGCTGGCCGGCTGGCTCCTGCTGGGCGATCCGGTGACGCCGGCCCTCGTGCTGGCGATGGCGTGCGTGGCGCTGGGAATCTATCTCGTCAACCGCGCAGCCGGGCCCCGCGCGCGGGACGGACAGCGCCAGGCGCCGGCTAGACCCGGGGCGGCCGGCCCCGGAGGTCGAACCGCAGCGGGCACCCCTCACAGCGCGGCCGCGTCCGGCAGTGGTCCTTGGCGACCCGGACCAGAAGCGCATGGTATTCGTTGAAGAGCGCGGGATCGTGCGGCAGGTGCGCCATGACGAACGCCTGGACGGCCGCGTAGCCCGCGTCCGGCTGCACCAGCCGGTGGCGCCCGAGAATCCGCCGCGTGTAGGCGTCGACCACGAAGATCGGCCGGCCGGCGGCGTAGAGGGCAATGGCGTCCGCCGTTTCCGGGCCGATGCCCGGGATGCCGCGAAGCTCGGCTCGCAGCGACGGGAGCGGCAGGGCGAGGAGACGCCCGAGGCGGCCCCCGTGGCGCCGCGACACGTGCCCGGCGAAGGCGCGAAGCCGCCCGGCCTTCACACGGAAGGTGCCGGACGGGCCGGAGGAGCGCGGCCAGCCGGGCCGGCCGGAGCGCCAGCACCGCCTCGAGGTCGAGGGCGCCCGCCGCGCGCAGCCGGGCGATCGCCCGCTCGGCGTTGCGCCAGGCGGCGTTCTGCGTGAGGATCGCTCCAACGACGACCTCGAACCGGGTGCGCGCCGGCCACCAGCGCTGCGGACCATACCGCCGGTGCAGTCGCTCGTAGAGACGCACGAGGCGCCGCCGAAGCGGGTGGGGCCGCGGTAGGAGCGGCGGCGGCGCGAGCATCGGAGGTTCATTATACGAAGGATGCGCATTCCAGGCGGGACCGGGCACCGGCGCCGGCTGACGCCGATCATCGTGCTCGGCGGGCTGCTCGCCGCCGGTGCCGCGAGCGGGCAGCCGCCCGCCCTGACGGTGGCCGTGGGTGGCCCGGCCGCGGACTTCGCCTACCTGCCGGTTCATGTCGCGGCCGCACTGGGGACGTTCGACGCCGAGGGGGTCACGGTCACGCTGAAGCGCGAAAAGCACGCGACCGGCGCGATGTCGGCCGTTCGCGATCGCGAGGCGGGGATCGCGGTGACCACGCTGGACGAGGCCATTCGCGGGGCCTGGGCCCGCAATTTCCCCGTCCAGGTCCTGGTCGCGCACGTGCGCGCGCCGGCGGTGGCCGTGCTGGTGGCGCCCGCGGCCCGTGACGCCGTCCGGCGGGTCGAGGATCTCCGTGGGCGGGCGGTCGCGATGCCGGGCCCCGGCACCACGGGGCATCTCCTGCTCGCCACCCTCCTCCGTGGAGCCAAGCTCCAGCCCTGGCAGGTCCAGACGCGCAGCCTCGGCACCTCGGCGACGATGGCGGCGCTCGCCACGGGAGACATCGCCGCGGCCGTCGTCGAGGAGCCGTGGACGACCCGGCTCCTCGACGCGGGCCGGGCCAGCGTCCTGCTCGACCTTCGCTCACCCGAGGCGACCGAGCGCGTGCTCGGGGGCCCCTTCTACGAGGTGGTGAGCGTGGCGGCGGCGCCCGTCAAGGTCGACCCGAAGGAGACGCCCAAGGCCGGCGCGGCCGCCAAGAAGGGGCCGCCGCCGATCGAGCCTCCGCCGGGGCCGGCCCTCGCCGCGTTCGCCCGGGCGATGGCCCGCGTGCAGGTATGGCTCGCCACCGCCGAGCCCGGCGAGATCGTCGAGCGACTTCCCCCCGCGCTCGTGGGTGACCGTGGGCGGTTCGAGGCGGGGCTCCGGGCTCGGCGCGCCGCCTACGCGGGCGCGGGCGAGCCGACGCCCGCCGGGCTCGAGGCGTCGCTCCGCGTCCTCCGCGCCGGCAGCCCCTTGCCCGTCACCCTGAGCGTCGGCCCGGACGACCTCGCCCCGCCGCCCGCCGTCGCCGAGGCGCGGCTCACGCTCGGGGCGTCGCCGCCGGCGCCGTAGCGCCGCGTCGACGGCGGCCGGCGGCGGCTTCGAGCCTCACGGCTCGGCCGGCGACAAGCCGAACGCGCGGAGGAGACGGGCGGTCGTCCCGAGCGGCAACCCGACGACGTTCGTGTAGCAGCCCTCCACCCGGGCCACCAGGTGCGCGCCGACGCCCTGCACGGCGTAGGCCCCCGCCTTGTCATCCGGCTCTCCCGTGGCCACGTAGGCGTCGATCTCCGGCTCCCCGTACGCCCGCATCACGACGTGGCTCGTCACGGCTTCCGCCGTCTCGCGCCCGTCCGCGGTCCCGACGACGGCCACGCCGGTGACCACCTCGTGGCCGCGTCCCCGAAGCGCCCGAAGCATGCTGCGCGCCTCGTCCCGCGACGCGGGCTTGCCGAACGGCCGCCCATCGACGACGACCAGCGTGTCGGCGCCCAGGATCACCGCGGGCGCCGTTCCGGCCGCCCGGAGCTGGTCGGCGACGCTACGGGCCTTCACTCGGGCGAGCTCGGTGGCGAGGTCGGCTGCGGGGACGCCCGGCGTGAGCGGCTCGTCGGCCCCGCTCGGCCAGACCTCGAACGGCAAGCCGAGTCTCCCGAGGAGCTCCCGCCGACGCGGAGACGCCGAGGCCAGGATCAGGCGCACGGCAGGACGGCGACCGGCGCCGGCACGGCGCGCGGCCCTCGCTATCCGACGATCAGCGGCTCGGCGTCCGTGATGACCCGGGTCGAGGCGGCCACGACGTCCCGCAGGAACACGGGCAGGCTCAGCATGTGCTGGTGGGCGAGCCCGTCGTAGAAGCGCAGCCGGCCCTTCACCCGCTCGGCCACCCGCCGGTTGACGGTGTCCGGCGACGAGCGCGCGCGGATCGTCCTTCTTGCCGCACACCGCGAAGCCCCACGGCGTCCCGAAGCACGGGATGAACGACTGGTAGGGCGCGACGAACGGGAACACGGCGGCGAGCGTCCGCGACATCGCCGCGTAGAAGTCCAGCTCGCCCAGCTTGGTCATGCCGGCCTGGAGCGCCAGCGTGCCGTGCGGCGTCATCCGGTCGCTCAGGAGCTGGTAGAACTCCCGCGTGAACAGGAGGCAGGCCGGGCCGGCCTCCAGAGGCTCGGTGAGGTCGACGATGGCCACGTCGAACCGGTCCGACGTCCGCTCGAGCCAGCCGCGGGCGTCCTCGTGCCGGAGCTCGGTGCGGGCATCGTCGAACGCGCCCTGGTGCATCTCGGGCAGGTGCGTGCGACAGGCCTCGACGACGCGGCGGTCGATGTCCACCATGACGGCCCGCTTGATCGAGGGGTACCGCAGGATCTCCCGCAGCGTGGCGCCCTCGCCTCCCCCGATGACCAGCGCCGTCTCGGGGTGGGGGTGAAGGACCATCGCCGGGTGGACCAGGGTCTCGTGGTAGATGAAATCGTCGGCGACGCTCGACTGGATCCGCCCGTCGAGCACGAGGCACTTGCCGTAGCTCGCCGTCTCGAGGATCTCCATCTGCTGGAACTCGGTGCGGAGGGCGAAGATCGTTCGGACGATCGCGTGGGCGTGCCCCTCGACGGAGGTCGTCGTCTCAAAGAACCATTTGTAGGGATTCTGTTGCGCCATTGGGGGCCGCGCCCTCCTTCACCTTGTTCGCAAGTCCGGCCATCCCCGGGAAGACGCCGCGCTTGACCTCGACGCACGACGCCCGGCTCGCCCGGAACTGCTCCACGAGGTAGTTGGCGGCCTCCGCCGGCTTGAGCGTGTCGCCGCACGAGAAGATGTCCACGGCGGCGTACCGGTGCTCGGGCCACGTGTGGATGGAGAGGTGGGATTCCGAGATCACCACCACGCCGGAGATCCCGAACGGGTTGAACTCGTGAAACACGACGTCGATGATGGTGGCCTCGGCTCGCCGCGCGGCCTCCACCATCGCGGTTCTCACGGACTCGAGGTTGGTGAGGACCTCGGAGCTGCAATCGTACAGCTCGAGCAGCAGGTGACGGCCCAAGCTCTCCAATTACCGACCCCCTTCCTCGCCCGCGACCGGCTCCGATCATCGAGTTGCGACGCCGTCTCGTTGGCGCCGCGCTCGCCGTCGTCGCGATCTCTTCTTCGCCGACGCGACACGGGGCGAAAGTCGGCTGAATTATAGAGCACGAAGGAGGGAGCGCAAGGAAAAAATGCTTGCGTTTTACTTTCGCGCCAGTGATGATGACGACCGGCCGCCGGCGGAACGGCGTCCGACCGCACCGCGCGAGTGTGAGGACAGCGCAGCGCGCGAGGGAGGGGTCGATGTTCTGGAAGCAGGTGACGAAGGCTTCGGTGACGGCGGGCACGGCCGAGGGCGGCACGACGCTGAACGCGTTCGACAACGCGCTGCTGGCGGCCGGCATCGGCAACGTCAACCTCATCAAGGTCTCCAGCATCGTCCCGCCGGAGGTCGACATCGTCGACCTGCCGAAGATCAAGCCGGGGGCGCTGGTCCCGACGGCGTACGCCGCCATGACCAGCACGACGCCCGGGCAGATCATCGCCGCCGCCGTCGGCTACGCCCTCCCGGCGGACCGCACCAAGGCCGGGGTCATCATGGAGTTTCACGACGTCACAGACCGCGGGACGGCCGAGGAGGCCATCCGCGGGATGCTGGCGGAGGCCTTCAGGGTCCGCGGCGAGGTGATCCGCGAGATGAAGGTCGTCGCGGTCGACCACCGGGTCGAGCGAGCCGGCTGCGCGCTGGCGGCCGTCGCGCTCCTCTCGGAGGACGATCTCCTCTAGGCCGCGCGGGCGACTGCCACCGCATCCGGCCAGACCTGACCCCTCCTCCCCCATGCCCCTGACACCCGCCCGCCCCCGGTTCCTCGGCGCCCGTCCGGATCCGGCCGGCGCCGACATCGTGCTCTACGGCATCCCGTTCGAGGGCCGGGTCAACCAGCGCAAGGGAGCGTTCCAGGGACCCGCAGAGATCCGCCGCGCGTCGGATCTGATCGAGACCTACGCGCCCCGGCTCGACGGCGATCTGGCGGACCTCGTCCTGGCGGACGCCGGCGACGTCCAGGTCCCGGACCTCTCGCCCCGCGACGCCCTCGCGGCCGTGGCGACCGAGCTCCGTCAGGTGCTGGTCCCGACCCAGCGGTGGGTGCTCCTCGGCGGCGATCACACGACGACCGCGGCCGTCGTCGAGGTGGCGCTCCAGCACTACCCCGACCTCCGCGTGGTCCAGTTCGACGCCCACCCGGACCTCCGCACCGAATACCTCGGGGAGGCGTGGAACTACGCCTCGGCGATGACGCGGGTGCTCGACCACCTGGGCCCGGACCGTCTCTACCAGATCGGGCTCCGCACCGGGGACCGCGAGGAGTGGGTGCCGCCGCGCGGGACGCGGCTGTTCCCGGGATGGGCCGGTTCCGCCGAGGACGCCGCCGCATCGATCGCCGAGGAGCTGGTGGGCCAGCCGCTCTACGTGACCATCGACATCGACGTCCTCGACCCCTCGATCGTCCCGGGAACGGGCGCGCCCGAGCCAGGCGGCATCACGGTGACCGATCTCCTGGCGGCCCTCCGGCACCTCGCCCGCGCCCGCGTGATCGGCTTCGACCTGGTCGAGGTCTCCCCGCGCTGGGACCCCTCGGGACGCAGCGGGATCACCGCCGCCGCCATCGTCCGCGACGCGATCCTGACGTGGTGGCCAAGGCGGTGACGGCGCCCGCCCGGGCGCGCCGCCGGGCGGCGCCGTACGCCGCGCCGCTCTACTACCACGTCGCCTTCGAGCTGAACCGGAAGGCGGAGACCGACTTCCTGGCCGCGTGCTTCCGGAAGTACGCGCGCGGGCCGGTCCGCCGCGTCCTCGACGCGGCGTGCGGCACCGGCCACCACAGCCTGCGCCTGGCCCGGCGAGGGTACCGGATGACGGCGCTCGACCTCTCGGCGCCGTCCATCGCGTTCCTCGGAGAAGAGGCGGCGCGCCTGCGCCTCCCGGTCACGACGGTCGTCGGCGACATGACCGACTTCCGCCTGCCGCGCACCGTGGACGCGGCGATCTGCATGCAGGACTCTCAGGGGCACCTCCTCGAGACGGAGGCCTTGCTCGCCCACCTGCGGGCGGTGCGGCAGAACGTCCGCCGCGGCGGCGTGTACGTGTTCGACCGCATGGTGCCGAACGGCTGGAGCCCGGGCGCGCGCTGGATCTGGACCCGGCGGCGGCGAGGCGTCACGGTCCGGACGACCTTCCAGACCCTGCTCGACTACGACGTCGCGCGACAGGTGTGTCAGGAGGTCATGCGGTTCGAGATCAGCGAGAAGGGCCGGCGCCGCGTCGTGGTCCAGCGACATCCGACCCGCATCGTGTTCCCCCAGGAGCTGCGGGCGCTCGTCGAGCTGGCCGGGGGCTGGGAGTTCTGCGGGTGGTTCTCGAACTTCAGCCTGAAGCGTCCGCTCGAGAAGAGCGCCGCCGCCCTGGTCATGATCACCGTGCTCCGGGCCCGCTGAGGGGTCAGGCTTCGACGTCTCGACCCCGCGCCATTGCGCGAGCCGTCGGGAAGTGAAAGTCTGACCCCGTGACGCGGCTCGTCCTTCGCCCGCAGCGCGAGGCGCGCATCCGCGGGGGCCACCCCTGGGTGTACCGGACCGACGTCCTGCGGCTGGACGGCGCCTGGCGCGACGACGAGGCGGTGACCGTCTCGGCCGTGAGCGGGGAGGTCCTGGGGCGGGGCTTCTACAACCCTCGCCCTCAGATCGTCTGCCGGCTGGTCACGCGCCACGATGAGGCCGTCGACGACACCCTGCTCCGCCGGCGCCTCGAGGCGGCCTGGGCCTTCCGCCGGACGCTCGCTTACGACGGTGACGCGGGCCGCGTCGTCTTCGGCGACGGCGACGCGCTTCCCGGCCTCATCGTCGACCGCTACGGCGACGTCCTCGTCCTCCAGGCGCTGACGCGTGGCAGCGCGGCGCGGGCCGACCGGCTGGCCGAGCTCGCGGCCGAGGTCACCGGCGCGCAGGCGGTCTACCGGCGCGGCGACCCGACGGCGGCGGCGATCGAGGGGTTCGACGATCGGAGCGGCTGGGTGGTGGGGCGCGCGGCGCCCGTCGTCCCGATCCGCGAGGGCCCCTGCCACCTGCTCGTGGACATCGAGGGCGGCCAGAAGACGGGCTTCTACCTCGATCAGCGAGAGAACCGCGCGCTGGTCGCGGGGCGCGCCGGCGGCCGCGCGGTGCTCGACGTCTTCTGCTACACGGGCGCCTTCGCGACCTGGGCCCTCCACGCCGGCGCGGCATCCGTCCTGGCGCTCGACAGCTCCGGCGAGGCGTGCGCGCGGGCGCGGGCGCACCTCGCCGGCAACCCGCCGCCGGGGGGCACCGTGCCTCACGAGGTCCGCGAGGCGAACGCCTTCGACGCCCTGCGCGCCTTCGAGCGGGAGGGGCGCCGCTTCGACCTGGTGATCCTCGACCCGCCCCCCTTCACCCGGCGCCGCACGGCGGTCACGGCGGCCTTGCGCGGGTACAAGGAGATCAACCTGCGCGCCCTGCGCTGCCTCCGCCCGGGGGGACTGCTCGCGACGTTCTCCTGCTCCCACCACGTGAGCCCCGCCCTCTTCGAGGACGTGTGCCGCGCCGCCGCGGAGGACGTGGGACGTCCGGTCCGCGTCGCCGCCGCCTTCGGCCAGGCGCGGGACCACCCGGTGCTCCTGGCGGTGCCCGAGACCCGCTATCTGACGGGTCTGCTCCTGGAGATGCTGGAGTAGGTGAGGCGGCGCCTCACGAGCTCGCCGAGCGGCGGGCCCGTGAGCGGAGGAACAGGAGGCCGCCGGCGACGGCGGCGACGAGGAGGACGCTGGCCGCGACCACGTTGTAGCCCATGAGGATCTGGCGGGCCCAGTCGAGGTGGACCCCGGCGAGCACGCCCAGGCCGACGACCAGCACGTTCCAGACGACGACCGAGATACCGGACCACCAGAGAACCTTCCACGCCGGGAATCCGGCGAGCCCGGCGGCCGGCGTGACGAGGGCACGGATCCCCGGGAAGAAGCGCGAGACCGCGATGGCCGGGGCCCCGTAGCGCGCGAACCAGCGCTCGAGGTGCGCCAGCCGATCGGCGCGAAGCAGCCGGCCGAGCCGACCGGCGAGGAGCGCGCGTCCGAACCGGCGACCCAGCCAGAAGGCCGCCATGACCCCGAGCTGGGTCCCCACCACCGCGGCGACCACGACGAGCCAGCTGTCGACCTGGCCCCGGCCCGCCAGGAAGCCCGCGTAGACCGAGATCACGTCGGTGGGCCACGGCGGGAAGAAGCTCTCGAGGACGCAGCTCAGGAAGACGACCCCGTAGACGACGGCCGGCGTGACGCCGGGATCGAGGACGAGCTCCGCCAGGCGGTCCAGGCTCACGGAGCGACGTTCTCGCGATCGATCGCGAACGAGAGCGTCAGGACGCGAGGGAGCGTCACCCACCTGGTGGTGGAACTCGAGCCTCAGCCCTCGGGCCTCCGACCGGAGCCGCGGGAAGTACACGAAGCCCTCGAGCCGCGCGCCGGGCTGGAGCGGGCCCATGGCGAGCGCGCGAAGGTAGATGTCGCCGATGGGTGGCCGGCCGTACCAGGGCCAGCCGTACCACTCGTAACGGTCCAACCCGGCGGAGTCCCAGTACGGGCCAGGGACGACCCGCCGTCGGATGATCGGCGGCGGGGAACTGATCGCCGCGAGGCGGTCCAGCCCGTCGGCTCGCCAGCGCAGCATGCGCTCGACCTCGAACGGCGGGAGAGCCGTGTACTGGAAGCGCCGGTCGTCGAAGAGCCGGAAGCTCGGGTAGTCGTAGTGGAGCGCGCCGGCGGCCCCGTTGGATCAGGCTGACGAGGAACGGGGCGACGTAGTAGTCGAGGTCCCAGGGCTGCCCGCGCCAGGCCGAGGGCTGCACGGCCAGCTCGACGCCGTCCGCCGCCACGCTGGCCGTGGTCTGCGCCGCGTCGAGCTGGACCCCCGGCGCGGCCACCGGCACGATCCGAGGCGCCGTGCAGCCGGCGACGAGGAGCGCGGCGAGCGCGGGTAGGATGCGCGTGGCGCGCCGGTCTCGACGCGCGGCACCCGGCGGCGCCGTCCTCCCCGCGCCGGGTCCGGCCACGGTCCCTCAGTCCTCCCGGCCGCGCCGCCCCGCCGCGGCGCGCGGGCTCGGCGGCACCCAAGGGCGGCGTCACGTCCCGTCAGCCGCCCGCGGCGCGCGCGACCGAGTCGTACACGCCCGCCAGCGCGCGATCGAGCTCGGCGGGGTTCTTTCCGCCGGCCTGCGCGAGGTCCGGCCGGCCGCCGCCGCCGCCCGCCGACCGCCTTCGCGACCTCCTGGACCAGCTTGCCCGCGTGCAGGCGAGCGGTCAGGTCCTTCGTCACGGCGCCGATGAGGTTGACCTTGCCGTCGCTGACGGCCCCCAGGAGGATCACCCCCGAGCCCAGACGTTCGCGGACGGAGTCGACGACCACCCGCAGCCCCTCGGCATCGAGCCCGTCGAGCCGAGCGACGACGACCGGGATGCCGGCCACCGGACGCGCGCCCGCGACCAGATCCTGGGCGCTGTCCTTCGCGAGCCGCATTTCGAGATCTGCGATCTGGCGCTCTAGGCCCTTCTGCTCGTCGAGGAGCTTCTGGATTCGGCCCGGCAGCTCGAGCGGGGGGATCCGGAGGAGGTCGGACGCCTGGCGGAGCGCCTGCTCCTCCTGCGCGACGTGCCCGAGGGCCGCGCTCCCCGTCACCGCCTCGAGCCGGCGCACGCCGGACGCGACGGCGCCTTCCGTCGTGACCTTGAAGAGCCCGATCTGGCCGGTCGCGTCGAGGTGCGTGCCGCCGCAGAGCTCGGTCGAGAAGTCGCCGATCCGGATCACGCGGACGCGGTCCCCGTACTTCTCGCCGAAGAGCGCCATCGCGCCCATTCGGAGGGCGGCGTCCAGCTCGGTCTCGAACGGATCGACCGGGATGTTCTGCCGGACCGCCTCGTTGACCAGGTCCTCGACGCGCTCGAGGTCCCGGTCCTTCACGGGCTTGCCGTGGGTGAAGTCGAAGCGCAGGCGGTCGGGCGCCACGAGGGAGCCCGCCTGGGTCACGTGCGTCCCCAGCACCTGGCGGAGCGCCGCGTGGAGGAGGTGCGTGCCCGTGTGGTGGAGCCGCAGTCCCTGGCGGCGCGGGGACTCCACCGCGACCGCGACGTCCTCGCCCTCGCGGAAGCCCCCTTCGACGACGCGGAGCCGGTGCGCGATCAAGCCCGCCCCCCGGTACTGCGTGTCGACGACCTCGCCGCGCCCCTGCCGGCCGGTGACGACCCCGGTGTCGCCGATCTGGCCGCCCGACTCGGCGTAGAAGGGGGTGCGGTCGAGGATCACCTCGACCTCGTCGCCGGCGACCGCCTCGCGCCGGCGCCGCCCGCCCGCGACCATCGCCAGGATCCGCGCCGGCGCGGTGAGCCCCTCGTACCCCAGGAACTCCGCCCGCGGCAGCTCCGCCGAGAGCGTCTGATACAGGGGGCCCGCCTCGCCCGCGCCACCCGCACCGCCACTACCGCCCCCACCGAACGTCGCGCTCGCGCGGGCCCGCTCGCGCTGGGCATCCATCTCGGTCTCGTACTCGGCCAGAGTCTCCGGCGTGAGCGCGAAGCCCCGGTCCCGGAGCACCTCCTCCGCGAGGTCGACCGGAAATCCGAAGGTGTCGTAGAGCGTGAACAGGACGCGCCCGGGCACGCGTCGCCCCGCCTCGGGTGCGGCCGGCCAGCCACCGCTCTGGCCGATCTCGGCGTCGATCCGCTCGAGACCCCGATCCAGCGTCTCCGCGAAGCGCTCCTCCTCGAGGCGCGTCACGTCGGCCACGCGGCCCTTGTGCTCGACGAGCTCGGGATAGACGCCGCCCATCAGGTCGGCGACGGTCCCCGCCACCTCCCAGAGGAACGGCTCCATCAGGCCGAGGAGGCGCCCGTGGCGCATCGCCCGGCGCATGATCCGGCGGAGCACGTAGCCCCGCCACTCGTTGGAGGGCATCACGCCGTCGGCGATGAGGAACGCCGTCGCCCGCGCGTGGTCGGCGATGACGCGCATGGACACGTCGTCCGCCTCGCGGGCGCCGTACGTCTTCCCGGCCCGGCGCTCGACGTCGGCGATGAGCGGGCGGAGCAGGTCGGTGTCGAAGTTCGAGGACTTCCCCTGGACGACGGCCGCGATGCGCTCGAGTCCCATGCCGGTGTCGATGGACGGCTTCGGCAAGGGCGTCAGACGACCCGACGCGTCGCGATCGAACTGCATGAAGACCAGGTTCCAGATCTCGAGCCACCGGTCGCACTCGCAGGCGGGTCCGAGACACCGGCGTCCGCCTGCTTCCTCGGCGCACGGGAGGTGGTCGCCCTGGTGATAGTGGACCTCCGAGCAGGGTCCGCAGGGGCCGGTGTCCCCCATCGCCCAGAAGTTGTCCTTCTCGCCCAGGCGCAGGATGCGGTCGGAAGGCAGATACGCCTTCCAGAGCTCGAACGCCTCGTCGTCGTCGGTGAAGACCGTGGCGCAGAGCCGCCCCGGCGAGAGCGCGAGGTCCCGGGTCAGGAACTCCCAGGCATGGGCGACCGCCTCCGTCTTGAAGTAGTCGCCGAACGAGAAGTTCCCGAGCATCTCGAAGAACGTGTGGTGGCGCGCCGTGCGCCCGACGTTCTCGAGGTCGTTGTGCTTGCCGCCCGCCCGGACGCACTTCTGGCAGGTCGTCGCCCGGACGTAGTCCCGCCGCTCCTCGCCCAGGAAGACGGCCTTGAACTGCACCATCCCGGCGTTCGTGAAGAGGAGCGTGGGGTCGTTCCCCGGAACGAGCGGGGAGGAGCGAACGATCGCGTGACCCTGTCGCTCGAAGTAGCGGAGAAACCTGTCCCTGAGCTCGTGTCCGGTCATAGGACCCTCATGATACCATCGGCGCCCTGCGGTCCTCGGGGCGCGGGCGCGGTCCCCGCGGGCCCATCCCGGCGCCGCGCAGGGGGAGACTCGCCATGGGCAAGCCCGGCCGCCTCGCCCGACCTTTCCAGGTCACGGACGGACGGCGCTTCCGTCTGTCGTCGATCGACCCCGGGGACACGCGAGGCCTCGAGTCCAAGAAGAAGGCGCGCGAACGCTTCGACCGCGAGATCGAGATCCTCCGTGAGCTCCAGGAGAAGCTCTACGCCCAGGATCGCTGGGCGCTGCTGCTGATCTTCCAGGGCATGGACGCCGCGGGGAAGGACAGCGCGATCAAGCACGTCATGGCCGGGGTGAACCCGCAGGGCACCCAGGTGCACTCGTTCAAGGCGCCCTCGGACGAGGAGCTCGACCACGACTTCCTGTGGCGCACGACGTGTCGCCTGCCCGAGCGCGGCCGCATCGGCATCTTCAACCGCTCGTACTACGAGGAGGTGCTCGTCGTCCGGGTGCATCCCGAGGTGCTCGCCCGGGAGCGGCTGCCGGCGTCGCTCGTCACCCCCGAGATCTGGCGGGACCGCTTCGAGGACATCAACGCCTTCGAGCGGTATCTGGCCCGGAACGGCGTGGTCGTCCGGAAGTTCTTCCTGCACCTCTCCCGGGAGGAGCAACGGGCGCGCTTCCTGGAGCGGCTCGAGAATCCCGAGAAGCACTGGAAGTTCTCCCTCGGGGACGTCCGGCTGCGCCGCCACTGGGACGCGTACATGGCCGCGTACGAGGACGTGATCCGCCGCACCAGCTCGCCCCACGCGCCGTGGCACGTCGTGCCGGCCGATCACAAGTGGTTCGCCCGCCTGGTGATCGTCTCGGCGATCGTCGACACCCTCGCGTCGCTCGACCTCGCGTTTCCGAGCCTCGACCCCGACCGGGCGAAGGAGATCGAGGCCGCCCGGGTGGCCCTGGCGAGCGAGCGCGCGCGGACGGGGCCTCAGGCCGGCGGCGGGCGGCGCGGCCGCGCGTAGACGTTCTCGCCGCGGGTCTCGCGGAAGAAGAGCGACGTGAGCGAGGCGCACAGGATCAGGACCGCGGACACCGCGAAGCTCAGCCGGTACGCCTCCACCGGATAGATCCGCGCGCCCGCCCAGCATCTCGCCCGTCCAGCGCGCGTCCAGGAGCGCGCCGAGCGGGCCCTGCGTCAGCGCAGCGCCCACGAACCCGCCGAGGTTCACGACCGCGACCGCGATGCCGGCGAGCTCCGGCGGGTTGACCTCGCGCCCGAGCGGCCAGGTCAGGACGAACGCCGCGCCGACCATCCCCATGACGAAGAAGAGCGCGTAGAGGCCCCAGAGCGGGAGCCGGCCGAGCGTCAGGACGAAGACGACCCAGACGCCGAACTGCGCGGCCGTCAGGACGGCGAAGGGTAGCCGCCGGCGCCGGAGCACCCGGTCCGAGAGGAACCCGGTGAGCGGCCCGGCCGCGAGGAGGGCCACCGACGTCGCCGTCGAGTAGAGCGCCGCCTCCGCCATGCCGAGGCCATAGACGTCGCGCAGGCACGGCACGACCCAGAAGAAGAGGTTGTTGATGGCCGAGTAGAGGAAGAAGAAGGCCACGAACGGCGGCCACGTGTCGCGGTTGCGCCAGGACCCGCCCGAGCCCCGCCAGGACCGCGGGCCAGCCCGGAGCCGGAACGGCGGACGGCGACCCGCGCTCGGGGGGCTGGTCGCGGACGACCAGCAGGCACAGCACGGCGCCGCCCAGCGTGACGACGCCGACGACGACGAGCGCCCCGCGCCAGCCGAACCCGGTCGCCAGCCAGGCCAGGGGCGCGGTCGCCACCAGGCCGCCCAGGACCCCCGTCGTGGCCGTCGCCGCCGAGAGGGTGGCGAAGTAGGACGGCGGGAACCACGCCGCGGCGATCTTGAGCGCTCCGACGAACATCACGGCGGCGCCGGCGCCGACGAGGAACCGTCCGGCGAACGAGCGGGAGCGAGCTCGAGGCGAAGGCCATCACCAGCGTCCCGGCCCCCATCACCAGGCCGCCGGCGCCCACCACCCGCCGGACGCCGAGGCGATCCAGGAGGACGCCGGCCGGGATCATCAGCCCGGCGTAGGCGTAGAAGTAGGTCGCCGAGAGGAGCCCCACGCCGGCGCCCGTCACGCCGAACGCCTGCATCAGCTCCTTGGCGAAGACCCCGGGCGCCACGCGGTGGAAGAACGCGAAGAGGAAGAGGAACGCGGGAACGCCCCACATGAGCCACGCCCGCCCGCCGGGCGCAGCGGGGCCGGTCACGGGAGTGTCACGCCCGCGTCAGCCGCGGGCGGAGCCGGGCGTCATCAGCGCCGGACCGGAGCGGCGGGGAGCGCCCGAGGGAGCGGACGGGGGCGCGCCCCTGACCCAGACGGGCGAGGCGGAGCGCGCGGATCTGGGCGGCGTGCTCGTGCGTGTGCGCCGCGTGGAACAGGAGCCAGCGCTCGAGCGAGTACTCGCCCTCCTCGCTGTGGGTCCCCGACCGCATCCAGTCGGCGGCGCTCAGCCGGTCGAGAATCTCGGCGGTCGTCGCGTGCGCCGCCCGCACGCTGTCGAGGGCGGGCTCGATCGGGCGCGCCGCGTATCCGAGGCGCCGCCGGTAGACCTCTTCGTCGAACGCCGGGAGGAACGGCGCCTCCTCCGTGAGGAGCCGGCGCAGGCGGACTGCCCCCGTCAGCTCGGCATCCTCGAGGTGGTGGACCACGTCCCGGACGCTCCAGGCCTCCGGGCTCGGCCGCCAGTCGAGCTCGTCCGGCGAGTGTCCGGCCAGGGAATCGAGGAGCGCCCCGTACCCCGCCCGGTACCGCGCGATCAGCTCGACCCGCTCAGCGTCTGTCACGGTCGGAATCAGCGCGGCCGGGCCGCCCAGGCCGCGCGGTTGTTCCGGATCTGCTCGGCGTGGACGTGGCCGTGCGCGGCGTAGATGCGGAGCCACCCCTCGGCGGAGTACGGGCCGCTCTCCGTGTGCGTCCCGGTCCGGCGCCAGTCGGCGTCGGTCATGGCCTCGAGCAGCTGCGCCGTGGTGGATCGGGCCGCCTCGAAAGCGCGGAGGGCCGGCTCCCACGGGCGCTCCTGGTAGCGGAAGTGCCGGGCATACTCGGCCTCGTCGTAGCCCTGGATGACCGGATCGTGCTCGATCAGAAGGCGCCGGAGCCGGATGCCGGAGATGGTCTCGCTGTCGGCGAGATGGTGCACGACCTCGCGCGCGCTCCACTCTCCGGGAGCGGGACGCCAGTCGCGCTCGTCAGGGCCGATCCCGGCCAGTGCCCGCACGACCTCGTCGTAGCCCGCCTTGTACCTGGTGATCAGCGCCTGCCGCTCGGCTGACGTCATTCGCGCCTCCAAGGGTCCACGCGTTCAGCGCGGGTCGGTGTCTGCCCGCTCCTCGGGATCGGTCACTCGTTCGGGAGGGCCTCCATGCGGACCATCCGCAGCACCTGCCGGACGACGTCCCCAGGATACCCCCGGCGCCGCAGGTAGTCATGGAGCCGGCGGGCGGCCTGGTCCGGGGCGCTCCGACCAAGCATCGTCAGGCGGCGGGTGGCCGCCCGGTGCGCCCGCGCGAGCTCGTCCGTCTCCTCGAAGGCTCGCTCGATGGCGGCCTCCACCAGCGGTCGGGCGACGCCCCGGGCCACGAGCTCCTGGCGGAGCCGCTGGCGGCCGAGCCCCCGGTCGCGCGCCCGCGACTCGGCCCACGCGGCCGCGAAGGCGCGATCGTCCACGTAGCCGCGCGCCTCCATGTCCGCCACGACGGCGCCGGCCACGTCGGCCGGCGCCCCCCGGCGGCGCAGGCGTCGCGCGAGATCTTGACGGGTCCAGGCCTTCCGCGCGAGAAGGTCGAGCGCCACGGCCCGCGCCCGCCGAGGGTCCAGGACGGGGCGGGCCGCCCCGCGTCGGGAGCCGGTCACGGACCCGCCGGACCCCGGGCGATGAGCCCGCCCCCGCCCGTCAGGCTCCGTTCGTGACCGGCTTGAGCCCGACGGCGTGCCGCACCGCCGTCTCGAGCTCGGCCAGGATCTTGGGGTTCTCCTTGAGGAACTTCCGGGCGTTGTCCCGGCCCTGGCCGATGCGCTGGTCGCGGTAGGAGAACCACGTGCCGCTCTTCTCGACGAGCCCCTGCTCGACGGCCAGATCGAGCACGTTGGCCTCGCGCGAGATCCCCTCGCCGTACATCACGTCGAACTCGGCCTCGCGGAACGGCGGCGCGAGCTTGTTCTTCACGACCTTGACCTTCGTGTGGACGCCGACCGATTCCGTTCCCTGCTTGAGGGCGTCCATCCGCCGGATGTCCATGCGGACCGACGCGTAGAACTTCAGCGCGCGGCCGCCGGGCGTCGTCTCGGGGCTGCCGAACATGACACCGATCTTCTCGCGGATCTGGTTGATGAACACCACGGCGGTGCCCGAGCGGGCGATCGCGGCGGTGAGCTTCCGGAGGGCTTGCGACATGAGCCGCGCCTGGAGGCCCGGCAAGGAGTCGCCCATCTCGCCCTCGAGCTCGGCCTTCGGCACCAGCGCCGCGACGGAGTCGATCACGATGACGTCGATCGCGCCCGAGCGAACGAGGTGCTCGGCGATCTCGAGCGCCTGCTCGCCGGTGTCGGGCTGCGAGATGAGGAGCTCGTCGATGTTCACGCCGAGCCTCTTGGCGTAGGCGGCGTCGAGCGCGTGCTCGGCGTCGATGAAGGCGGCGTAGCCTCCCGAGCGCTGCGCCTCCGCGATCACGTGGAGGGCCAGCGTCGTCTTGCCGGAGGACTCCGGCCCGTAGATCTCCGTGACGCGGCCGCGCGGAATCCCGCCGATGCCGAGCGCCAGGTCGATGGTGAGGGCGCCGGTCGGGATGACCGCCGTCTCCTCGAGCGCGCCCGACGACCCGAGCTTCATCACGGCGCCCTTGCCGAACTGGCGCTCGATCTGGGACAGCGCCAGCTCCAGCGCCTGCCGCCGATCCTTGTCGGCCTTCGACTCGCCCTTGGTCTCTGCCATCACGTCCCTCCGTTCTTCCCCGCGCGACCTGCGGGTCGCCGGGCCTGCCGGGATGCCTCGCTCCATGTCGCGGCCATTCTAGGAAGCGCCGCTCGACATGTCAACAGAAGATGAGTGCGCTACGGGTAGGGCTCCGGCGTCAGTCGCCCCCCGACAGGTCGTCGAGCGGGGCCTCCGCGAGGACGGTGTACCGGGAGCCACCGGGGCCCAGATCAGAGCGCATCAAGTGAAGCGCCGCCACCCGCATCTGGCCGAACCGAGGGCCGGGCCCCAGCAATCCTTCCAGGCGCGCCCCACCGCGTCGCTCCCGCGCACGCGCGAGCGTGACGTGGGGATGGAACGCCCGGCCCTCCCCCGGAATGCCTCGCGCCACCAGCGCGGCCTCGAGCGTGGCGTGGAGCCCCGCGAGTCCCTCGCCGCCCGCGACGACCCCGGCCCACACGACCCGAGGCGCGCCGCTGGCCGGGAAGCTCCCCAGCCCGCCGAGTTCGATCGTGAACGGAGCCCTCGCCAGGGCCGCCACCCGCATCGCCTCCTGCGCCCGCGCGAGAGCCGCGGGCTCGACCGCCCCCAGGAACCGGAGCGTCAGGTGCAGATTGTCCGCGCGCACCCACGCCAGCGCGGGCGCCTTCGGCCGAATCTCGGCCACCGTGGCCGCGAGCCGTGCGCGCACGCCGTCCGGCAGCAGCACCGCGACGAAGCTCCGGATCGGGCGCTCGCTCACGCCCCGCCCGCCGAACTGGAGCAACAGCGGTGCCACGCCTCGAGCCGGGTGACTCGACATGCCAGCGCGCGATCATCCATCACAGACGCTCGCTCGCCGGCGGGCGCCGCGCCGCGGCGCCGAGCCACCCGGCCACGCGTGGATACGCGGCGATTCGGATTGTCGACAGGCTCGCGGCCGACGCGGGCCTCAGGTGGCCTCGAGACATCGACGACGGAGCAGGTCCAGGGCGCGCACCGCGGAGAGCGCCTTGTTGCCCTCCCGGTCGCGGTCGAATCGGTGGCGCTCGACGACGGTCCCGCGGGCGTCGGCGAGGGCCACGAACACCGTCCCGACCGGCTTCGTCGGCGTGCCGCCGTCGGGCCCGGCGATGCCGGTCACCGACACCCCCACGTCGGTGCCGGCCCGCTCGCGCGCGCCGCGCGCCATCGCCTCCGCGCAGGCCGCGGACACCGCCCCGTGCTCCCGCAGCACCGTGTCCGGCACGCCCAGGAGCGTCTGCTTCGCCGCGTTCGAGTAGACGACGAAGCCGCGCTCGAAGTAGGCGGAGCTGCCGCCGACCTGCGTCAGGCGGTGGCCGACCAGACCGCCCGTGCAGGATTCGGCCAGGGCGACCGTCCACCCGCGCGCGCGCAGGAGCCGACCGACCAGACCTTCGAGCGTCTCGTCATCGACGCCATACCAGGCGGGACCGAACGCACCCCGCAGGGCCGGCTCGAGCGCGTCGAACGCGGCGGCCGCCGTCGCCGGCGCGTCCGCGCGGAATCGAAGCCGGGCCCAGCATTCCTCGCCGATGTCGACCACGTGCCCGGTCACCCCCTCCGCGCCGCGGAGCGCCGCCTGGAGCTGGGCGTCGGCGGTCCCCACGTCGAGCCCGACGAGCCGAAGCGTGCGGACCATGACGCCCGGTCCCCCGCCCACGCGGGCGAGCCGTGGCAAGACGTGCGCCCGGACCAGCGCCACGGCGGTGGCCGGAACCGGCGGGAGCACCACGATGACGGCCGTCCCCAGCTCGGCGAGAAATCCCGGCTCCCCGGGCTCCGGCAGGGTGAGAACCGTGACGCCTTGTGGCACGAGCGCGAGCTGCTCCTCGCGCCGTGGCATGGCCTGTCCACGCGCGGCATGCGCCTCGGCGAGCGCGTCGAGCACGCGGTTGCTCAGGACCAGACGACCCCCCAGGCACCGGGCAAGCGCCTGCCGGAGCGTGGTCGCGCCCTCGCCCTCGCCCACCGCCACGACGAAACCGCCTTCGGCGGCGGCCTGACGGAGCGCCCGCTCCGCCGCGTCCTCTTCGGCGGGTGCGACGCGGCGAGCCCGGACGAGGCACCCCTCCCGCTCGAGGAGGCGCGCCACGGCCAGCGCCGCGTCGGTGCGCGTCCCCGCAGGGTCGGCGGACACGGTCACGAGCTCGGCGGTGAGCACCGTCGCGTCCCGCGTGGGGCCGTCAGGTGAGGTGACGCAGCTGGCCGAGGAGGCTCGCGTAGAGACCGGCGAGCAGGTCGTCCGCCACCACCCCGATGCCTCCGGGCAGGTCCTGGAGCCGGTTGATACCGAGGGGCTTCAGGACGTCGAAGACGCGGAAGGCGAGGAACAGCCCGAGGACCCACGCGAAGCTTCGCGGATTGCCGCAGCAGGCGATCAGCATGCCGGCGACCTCGTCGACGACGATCGCGTGCGGGTCTTTCGCGCCGACCCGGCGCTCCTCCTGGCCCGCCGCCCAGACGCCGACCGCCGCCACGACGGCGGTCGCGGCGAGGAGGGCTGCGTCGCTGGGCTGGAGCCACCAGACGGCCAGCGCGACGGGGATGCAGGCCACGGTGCCGGGGGCGAAGGGCGCGTAGCCCAACCCTCCGGCCGTCGCGATCCAGCGGGCCAGCTGGGTGCCGAGGCCCGCCGGCACGGGACGCTCAGCGGCGGGCGAGGGTCCCGACCAGGTCGTAGCCGTCGACCTCGACGATCTCGACGGGAACGCGGCGGCCCGGGGCGAGGTCCCGGTCCCGGAGATACACGACCCCGTCGATCTCGGGCGCTTGCGCGGCCGTCCGGCCCTCCCAGGCGAAGGCCGGGTCCTCGCTCGGGCCGTCGACCAGCACCTCGTGGACCGAGCCGACCGCGCGCGATCGGCCGCTCCCAGGTCAGGCGATCCTGGGTCTCCTGGATCAGCCGCGCCCGCTCCGCGGCGACGTCCGCCGGCACGGGATCGGGCAGCGCGGCGGCCGGCGTCCCCTCCTCGGCGGAGAAGACGAAGCTCCCGACGCGGTCGAAGCGCACCTCGTCGAGGAACTCGAGGAGCGTCTCGAAGGCGGCCTCGGTCTCGCCCGGAAAGCCGACGAGCACGGTCGTCCGGAGGGTCACCCCGGGGATCGCCTGACGGAACTCGCCGACGATCTCCGCCATGCGCCGCCGCGTCACCCCTCGCCGCATCGCGCGGAGCACCCCGTCGTCCGCGTGCTGGATCGGCATGTCGACGTACGGCAGGGCGCGCGCCCGGCCGAGCTTCGCGACGAGCGCGTCCGTCACGTGCGCCGGATGGAGGTAGAGGTAGCGGAGCCACGGGATCGCCGTGTCGGACAGCGCCAGGAGGAGGTCCCCGAAGTCCGCGCGGCCCGGTCCAGGCAGATCCTTCCCCCAGGCCAGCGTGTCCTGGGAGACGAGCACCACCTCCTGGAGCCCGTCGCGGGCCAGCGCCTCCACCTCCGCCACGACGTCGGCGAGGGGCCGGCTCCGGTGGCGCCCGCGCATGAGCGGGATCGCGCAGAAGGTGCAGCCCATGTTGCACCCCTCGGCGATCTTCACGTACGCGTACGGCACCCGGCTCTGGCGAAGGCGCGGGGTGTCAGCCCGGTACACGTACCCGGGAGGCGCGCCCGCCACCCACGACTCCCGCGCGTCCAGCCGCCGGACCACGTCCACGATCCGGGGCAGGTCGCCCGTCCCGAGGATGGCGTCGACCTCGGGCAGCTCGGTCAGGAGCCCCGCGCCGTACCGCTGGGGCAGGCAGCCGGTCACGACCAGGCGGCGACCCGGCGCCTCGGCCTTCCAGGCCGCCAGCTCCAGGATCGTCTCGATCGACTCCCGCTTGGCGCGGTCGATGAACGCGCACGTGTTCACGACGACGCAATCGGCCGCCGCGGGGCGGTCGACCGGGGCCACGCCGTCGCGAGCGAGCAGCCCGAGCATCAGCTCGCCGTCGACCTGGTTCTTGGGGCATCCGAGGTTCACGAGGTGGACGTTCATGGCCAGACGTGGAGTATAGCATCGGGCCTCGTGGGCGCCCCGCGGCGCCGACGCGCCGCGAGCGTACGCCCGACGACGATGCCGTCAGGCGGGTCGTTCCGCCACGCAGACGGTCAGGTAGCCGTGGCGGCGGACGGCGGGCACTCGACGGTAGAGCCAGGCGAACAGCCGCACGAAGGGCGTGGTCAGGCGCGTGAGCGGGGAGCGCCGCGTGTAGAGCCAGAGCTCCAGCATCCGGAGCCAGCCCGGAATGAACAGGATCCCGGTCCGGGCGGTGACCCGGAAGCCCGCCGACTCCAGCAGGCGCTGGAGCGCGCCGGGCGTGAACGACTTCTCCATCCCGTAGCCGTAGAGCCCGCAGGCGTTGAGGGTGTGGACCAGGAGGGGCCGGAGGAAGGGGTCGAGCTTGTTGGGCACGCCGACGATCGCCGTGCCGCCGGGCCTGAGGACCCGGAAGATCTCCGCCACCGCCTCCGCGTACTCCGGGAAGTGCTCGATCGTGCCCATCGAGTACACGATGTCGACCGACGCGCTCCGGACCGGCAGGGCCCGCACGTCGCCGCCCGCGAAGGCGGGCCGGTGAGGGGCCAGGACGCGCCGCGCCTCCCGCACGGTGTCGAACGCCACGTCGACGCCGGCCGGGTTGGCCCCCTGCTCGGCCACCCAGCGCAGGATCTCGGTGTTCTTCGCCTCGTCCCAGAGATCGGTCTTCAGGACGACGCGGTCGCGGAGCTTCGGGGCGAACTCCTCGAAGAGCCAGCGCTCGCACGCGAAGTAGTAGGCGGTGGAGGGCGCCCCCTTCAGCGAGGGGAAGTGCGTCCCGACGTCGTCCCAGAAGGAGACCGGCTGGCCGGATTCCGCAGAGGCCATCGGCCGCCTACAATGCCACAACCCGGGGCCAATCGGCCAGTGCATCTCCGCCCCGGCCCGTCGGCACCGCTCGGACGAGGCCGTGCGTCTACATGCTCACTGCGCCCGCGCAGCCGACGGGGGCGACGGCCCCGCCCGCAGCCGCACGACGTTGAAGACGGGGACGGGACGGAGGAAGCCCTTGAGGGGGAGATCGCCCAGCGGCTCCGCGTCCACCAGCGCGTCGAGCGCCGCCAGGACGCGGTGGGCGACGAGGATCTGCCCCGGCCGGGCCTCGCCGCAGAGGCGCGCCGCCAGGTTCGTCACCGTGCCGAGGGCCGCGTAGTCCCAGCGCCCCTCGAAGCCGATGGCGCCGAGCGTCGCGTAGCCCCGCGCGATGCCGAGCCCGAGGTCGAGCTCGTAGCCCTCCTTGCGCCACCTGGCGGCGAGCTCGGCGACGCGGTCCCGCATGGCGACCGCCATGCGCACGGCTCGCTCCGGCGCGTCGGGCACGGGGATCGGATCGTTGAAGAACACCATGAGCCCGTCCCCGGTGAACCGCTCGAGCGTGCCCTCGTGGGCCAGGATGAGCCCGGCCCATCTCGGCGTGGTACTCGCGGAGGACCGCCATGACCTCCTCGGGCTCCGCCGCCTCGGCGAAGGCGGTGAACCCGCGGAGGTCGGCGAACACGACGGTCACGTCGCGCCGGTGCGTCCGGAGCGGATCCTCGGCGCCTCCCTGGACGATGGCGTCGGCGAGCTGGGGCGAGAAGAAGCGCTTGAGCCGCCCCAGCCGCTCGAGCTGATCCACCTGCGCCTGCACGCGGCTCTCGAGGGTGCGGTTCCACTCGCCGAGCGCCGCCGCCTGCTCCTCGACCGTGTCGTGGAGCGCCTTGATCCGGAGCATGGACTTCACGCGCGACACCAGCGCGGCCTGGTCGACCGGCTTCGTGAGGTACTCGTCCGCGCCGGCGTCGAGCCCGGCCACGACGTCCCGCGAGTCGGCCTTCGCGGTGACGAGGATGACGGGCATGAACGGCAGCGTCGGATCGCTCTTGAGCCGGCGGCACACCTCGAGCCCGTCGAGCCCCGGCATCATGACGTCGAGGAGCAGGAGGTCCGGCTGGCGCTCGCGCGCGAGGGCGAGCGCCGCCTCCCCGTCGCCCGCGGTGAGGATCTCGTAGCCGTGGGCGGCCAGCCGGGTCCGCAGGATATCGACGTTCAGCGGGTTGTCGTCGGCGACGAGGAGGCGCGGCGGCGTCCTCACCGCGTCATCCGAGATGCTCGCGGATCTTGCCCAAGAGGGCGCGCGGGCTGAAGGGCTTCGTCACGTACCCGTCGCAGCCGGCCGCGAGGGCCTTCTGGTCGTCGCCGGAGAGCGCGTAGGACGTGACGGCGATGATCGGGATCGCCCGCAACGCGGGATCCGCCTTGATCCGGCGCGTCACCTCGTAGCCGTCGATCCCCGGCAGCTGGATGTCCATGAGGATCAGATCCGGGCGCTCGCGCGCGGCGGCCGTCACGCCGTCCTCGCCGGTGTGGGCCTCCAGCATCTCGTAGCCGGCATGCGTCAGGAGATCGCGCATGATCTGCCGATTCTCCTCGTGGTCCTCCACGACCAGGATGCGCTTGGCCACGTCCTCCTCGCCGCCCCGCGGCCCGGTCAGGCCCTCGCGCCTGACGGTCGACGCGCACGGGCACCCGGAAGCTGAAGACCGACCCTCGCCCGACCGTCGACTCGACCCAGATCCGGCCGCCGTGGAGCTCGACGATCCGCCGGGCGATGGAGAGCCCGAGTCCGGTGCCGCCCTTCTTCCGCGTGCTCGAGCTGTCCGCCTGCTGGAACTCCTCGAAGATCCGCTGCCGGTCGGCCTCGGCGATCCCCGGCCCGCTGTCGGCGACGGACACGACGAACGCGTCGCCGTCCCGGTGGGCGGCGATCCGCACCGAGCCGACCTCCGTGAACTTGATGGCGTTGCCGACGAGGTTCAGGAGCACCTGGGCCAGCCGCCGCTCGTCGCCCCGCCCCGCGGGCAGGTCCGGCGCGACGGCCGCCTGGAGGATGAGCCCCTTCTCGGCCGCCAGCGACTCGACCTGGGTGACCACGGCGTGCACGACCTCCGCCAGCGCGTAGTCGGCGAGCGCGAGCTCGAGCTGGCCCGCCTCGATCTTGGACAGGTCGAGGACGTCGTTGATCAGGCCGAGAAGGTGCTTGCCGCTCCGGTCGATGCGGGTCATGACATCGCCGGCCTTCGGGGACAGCTCGCCGTAGATGCCGTCGATCAGCAGCTCCGTGTAGCCGAGGACCGCGTTGAGCGGCGTCCGCAGCTCGTGGCTCATGTTGGCCAGGAACTGGCTCTTGTGCCGGCTCGCCACCTCCAGCTCCCGCCCCTTCGCCTCGATCTCGCGGAACAGCCGCGCGTTCTGGATCGCGAGGGCGGACTGGGTCGCGAAGGTCTGGAGCAGGTTCACCGTCTCCGGCGGAAAGCTCCCGGCCTCGCGCCGCCAGACGGTCAGCGCGCCCAGGATCCGTCGCTCGAGAAGGAGCGGGATGCCGAGGATCGACCGGTAGCCCAAGCTGGATGAAGATGGTCCGTATTCGATCGACCTGGTACTGCTGGTAATCGAGGATGTCGGCGACCTCGACCGGGGCCTGCCGCAGCGCCGCCTGCCCGGACACCCCCTCCCCGAGCCGGATCGGCACGCCCGCAGCACCTCGACCAGTTCCGGCCTCGGTCCGATGGCTCGCCCGGACATCGAACTCCTCGGCGGTCTCGTCGTACTCGTAGATGACGCCGCCGCTGGTGCCCGAGAGCTGGACGGCCCGGGCCACGATGGTGGCGAGCACCGTGGGCAGGTCCAGCGTCGAGCTGACCGCCCGCCCGACCTCGCTCAGCGCCTGGAGCTCCTCCACCGACCGCGCGAGCTCGCGCGTCCGCGTCTCCAGCTCACGGAACAGTCGCACGTTCTCCACGGCGATGACACCCTGGTCGGCGAACGTCTGGAGCAGCGCGATCTCCTTCTCGGTGTACGGTCGCGCGGTCCCACCGGGACCACTCCTCCCCACGCCGATGGCTCCGACTGCCTTGCCGCCCCGCAGCATCGGTACGATGACACCCGTGCGATAGCCGCCCGCTCGCGAGATTCGCCGAACCGTCTCGGAAGGGTCACTCAGCATGTCCGGGTTGTGCACGACGGCCCCCTCGCGGATCGACCGGGCCACCATGGTGTCGGCGTCCGGTGGGAGGGGATAGGCCTGCCGATACACCTCCAACGCGCCGGGGGACTGGCCGTGGTGGGCGACCATGTGGATGAGCGTGCCGTCGAACTGCATCACCGTGCAATGGCTGCCGTCGCACACGCGGAAGGCGTGTTGCGCGATCGTGTCGAAGACCGGCTGGGTATCGGTCGGTGACGCGGAGATGGCGCGCAGGATCTCGCTGGTCGCCGTCTGCTGCTCGAGCGACTCGGTCAACTCGCGGTTGCGCGCGCCAAGCTCCGTGAAGAGGCGCACGTTCTCGATCGCGATCACCGCCTGGTCAGCGAAAGTCCGCACGAGCTGGATCTGCTTGTCCGCGAAGGGCCGGACTTCACGGCGCCACAGGACGATGGCGCCGATGGCAGCCCCCTCTCGCAGCAGCGGTACCCCCAGTGCCGTCCGATATCCCAGCGTCAGGGGACCGACGACCGCGTATTCCGGATCTTCCTTGACATCGGTGATCTGCACGATCCGGCGAGTCAGGATTACGCGGCCACCAACCGAGTCAGGGCCGACTTCCCGGGCCCCGGAGCGTCGGTGGATGTCCATCTCAGCCTCGGACATCCCCTCTAACGCTTCAGGCACTATCATCCGGCCCTCGAGCCGGAGCAGCATGGCGACGGCGGCGTCACCCAGCCGTCCCGCGCTCCGGACGATGGCGTCGAACACGGGTTGGGTGTCGGTCGGCGAGCTCGAGATGACACGCAGGATCTCGCCGGTCGCCGTCTGCTGCTCGAGCGCCTCGGTCAGCTCCCGGTTCCGCGCCCCGAGCTCCGTGAACAGCCGCACGTTCTCGATCGCGATCACCGCCTGGTCGGCGAAGGTCTTGAGCAGCGCGATCTGCTTGGTCCGTGAAGGGCCGGCCCTTCGCTCACGGGTCGACGCTGATGGCACCGATCGGGTTCCCTTCGCGCAACATGGGCACCGCCAGGACGGTCCGGAAGCCCCGCCTGCCGAGTCTCGCGGTGCTCGGTACTCCGGGTCCTCGGCGACGTCGACGTGGACGACGCCGCCCGTCAGGATCGCGCGCGCCGCGACGCTGCCTCGGCCCGGGGGGCGCGGGTACACGCGCCGATTGGCGTCTATCTCCCTCCGGCCTGAAGCCGTGCTGAGCGACCAGGTGGATCAGCGTCGCCATCGAACCGGAAGACGAGCCGTTGCACCGCCTCGCACAGCGCGCACGGCACTCTCGCGATCGCGTCGAACACCGGCTGGATGTCGGTCGGCGAGCTCGAGATCACCCGCAGGATCTCCGCCGTCGCCGTCTGCTGCTCGAGGGCCTCCGTCAGCTCCCGGTTCCGCGCCTCGAGCTCCTGGAAGAGGCGCACGTTCTCGATCGCGATCACCGCCTGGTCGGCGAAGGTCCGGAGCAGCGTGAGCTCGACTTCGGTGAAGGGACCGACCGTCCCGACGGGCACGTTGATGGCGCCGATCGCCCCGCGTTCCCTCAGCAACGGCACGATGGCGAAGCACCGGTACCCCGTGCGCCACCGCCGTCGCTCGCCCGGCCTCGCCGCCCCGGGTTCGTCTGGGCATCGGCGAGGCTGAGCATCTGTCCAGTCCGGACGGCGACGCTCGAGGGATTCGCATCGTCGAGGGCGCGCGGCCAGGTGCGTAGCCAATCCCGCACGGCATCGTCCGGCATTCCGCTGAAGCTGGTGCGCGACTACATGAAGGGAATCTCGCCTCCACGTTCGTCAGCGCGGCCCACGCTCCGCCTAGCAGCTTCGACGGCGCTCTTCGACGATGGCCTCGAAGACGGGCTGGGCATCCGTCGGCGAGCGCGCTGATCACCCGCAGGATCTCCGCTGGTCGCCGTCTGCTGCTCCAGCGCCTCGGTCAGCTCTCGGTTCCGCGCCTCGAGCTCCGTGAACAGCCGCACGTTCTCGATCGCGATCACCGCCTGGTCGGCGAAGGTCTCGAGCAGCGCGATCTGCTTGTCCGTGAACGGAACCGCCTCCGCGCGCCGGAGCAGGATCACGCCGATCGGCACCCCCTCCCGTAGCAGCGGAACGCCCAGCGTCGCTCGCTGACCAGTCTGTCTGGCCAGAGCGCTTCCCTCGGGAAACTCTTCCGTCTCGACCTGGAGATCGGTCACGCCAACAGCCTGCCGCTCGAGCAGGGATCGCCCCGCCACGGTCCCTCGTACGACCGGGACGAGAAAGCCCGTGGGCTGGGAGACCGGGCCGTGATGGGCGACCGCACGCAAGGCTTCCCCGTCGAGCCGGAAAACGGACGCATCAGGGGCTCCACAGAAGCGCGCGGCACTCTTGACCACTGCGTCCAGCACAGGCTCGAGATTCGTCGGCGAGGTGCTGATGACTCTCAGGATCTCGGCCGTGGCCGTCTGTTGCTCGAGCGCCTCGGTCAGGTCGCGGTTGCGCGCCTCGAGCTCCGTGAACAGCCGCACGTTCTCGATCGCGATCACCGCCTGGTCGGCGAAGGTCTGGAGCAGCGCGATCTCGCGCTCCGAGAACGGCCGGGATTCGGTCCGGTACGCGGTGAAGGCACCGATGGCGGCACCTTCTCGGAGGAGCGGAATGCCGATCGTGGTCCGGATGCCCGTGTCGCGCCGCACGTCCGGATACTCGCGAGCGATGTCCGGGGACTGGTAGTCGGGCACGTGGATCGTCGTCCGGTCGGCGATGACCCGACCGCTTATGGTCGTGCGGGTGATGGGCCGCGTCTCTCCCACGCCAAGCATCGTCAGCGGCAAGCCCTGCTCGGCGACCTTGTGCATCAGGCTGCCTTCGACGCGATAGAGCGAGACGTTGGCCGCCCCGCAGAGCCGCGACGCATTCCGGGCGACCGCGTCCAGGACCGGGTCGAGGTCCGTGGGCGAGCGGCTGATCACGCCCAGGATCTCGGCCGTCGCCGTCTGCTGCTCGAGCGCCTCGGTCAGGTCCCGGTTCCGCGCCTCGAGCTCCGTGAAGAGACGCACGTTCTCGATGGCGATCACCGCCTGGTCGGCGAAGACCTGGAGCAGGCGGATCTCGCGGTCGGAGAACGGCTCGGGGCTCGGCTCGCCGGCACGACGCGATGATCGTGCCGATGGGACCGACTCTCCCGGAGCATCGGCACGGAGACAGCGCGTCCGGTAGCCCGACGTTCGCGCGCGTACCGGGTACTCGTACTCGCGGTCCGGCTCGGTCGACATCGACCACATGTACCAGCGTCCGCGTCGAGGAATGGCGACGGCCCGTGGCGGTCCGCGGGTCGCGGGCCTCGGGATAGGCCTCGTCGGTACGCCGCGGCGCCTCCGCTGTGCGGGTCCATCGTAGGCGACCAGCGTCGAATCAGGCCGTCCTCGATCCGGATAGAGGCACCGGGCCGCCCGCACACAGCCGCGACGGCGCTCGCGGCGATGGCATCGAAGACCGGCTGCGAGTCCGTCGGCGAGCTCGCTGATCACCCGCAGGATCTCGCTGGTCGCCGTCTGCTGCTCCAGCGCCTCGGTCAGCTCGCGATTCCGCGCCTCGAGCTCCGTGAACAGCCGCACGTTCTCGATCGCGATCACCGCCTGGTCGGCGAACGTACGCAGGAGCTCGATCTCCTTGCCGGTGAAGGAACGCATCGTCGTCCGACGGACGAGCAGGACGCCGATCGCCAGCCCCTCGCGCACGAGCGGGGTCGCGAGGATCGTCCGCACCCCGAACTCGTCGTGCGCGCGACGCACCCCGGGGAAGTCCTCGGTCAGCTCGGTCACGTCCTCGACCTGGGTGGTCTGGCAGTCCAGGATGGCCCGGCCGCTCGGAAGCTGCCGGCTGATGGGAGGTCCCTCGGACACGAGCGGGCAGCCCGACGCCGCCAGCCATCGGATCCGGCCCTCCGACGCCTCCCCGATCAGCGCGTGATCGGCCCGAGCCAGCCGCGTCGCGTTCCGGGCCACGGCATCCATGACCGGCTCGAGGTTCGTCGGCGAGCTCGAGATGACCCGCAAGATCTCGCTTGTCGCCGTCTGCTGCTCGAGCGACTCGGTCAGCTCGCGGTTCCGCGCCTCGAGCTCCCGGAACAGCCGGACGTTCTCGATCGCGATCACCGCCTGGTCGGCGAAGTCTCGGAGCAGCGCGATCTCCCGCTCCGAGAACGGCCGGGACTTCGGTCCGGTCAGCGGCGAAGGCGCCGATGGCGACCCCTTCCCGGAGAAGCGGAATCGCCTGATCGTCGGTCCGGATCGCCGCTGTCGCGCCGCACGTCCGGGTACTCTCGCGCCGATGTCCGGCCGCCTGATGGTCGGGTACGTGGATCGTCGTCCGGTCGACGACGGCCCGGCCGCTGATCGGTCGTCCGGGTGATGGGTCGCGTCTCGTCGACGCGCAGCGCCGTGAGCGGTGGACCCTGTCTGCGACCTCAGCATCAGGCTGCCTTCGACACGATAGAGCGAGCACGTTAGCCGCGTCCGCATAGGCGTGACGCGTTCCTCACGACCGCTTCCAGCACCGGCTCGAGGTCCGTGGGCGAGCGGCTGATCACGCCCGAGAATCTCCGCCGTCGCCGTCTGCTGCTCCAGCGACTCGGTCAGCTCGCGGTTCCGCGCCTCGAGCTCCTGGAAGAGCCGCACGTTCTCGATCGCGATCACCGCCTGATCGGCGAAGGTCTCGAGCAGCGCATCTGTCCATCGGTGAACGGGCCCGGGCCTCCAGTGCGGCGAATTGTGATCGCGCCGATGGCACTCCCTCCCGCAGCAGCGGGACCGCCAGCATGGTCCGATGCCCGAAGCGTCGCTGATGCTCTGCCGCAGACGGGGACGTCCGTATTCGACGGCCACGGCCACGGTCGCTCGACGTCGGATCGCTGCCGGCGCTCGAGAATCAGCGCGGCCGCGCACGAATCCCGGGACTGACGGCGTCGGACACGGCTCCGATCGGCTCCGTGGATCAGCGGCCGGTCGGAGACTTGTCTGCCATCGACGCGGAACACGATGGCATCGGTCGACTCGCACAGACGGAGCGGCGCTCTCGACCACCGCCTCAAGACGCCGGCTGGAGATCGGTCGGTGAGCTCGAGATGACCCGCAGGATCTCGGCGGTCGCCGTCTGCTGCTCGAGGGCCTCGGTCAGCTCGCGGTTCCGCGCCTCGAGCTCCTGGAAGAGCCGCACGTTCTCGATCGCGATGACCGCCTGGTCGGCGAAGGTCCGGAGGAGCTGGATCTGGCGCTCCGTGAAGCCGCCCTCGGGGCGGGACACGTTGAGGGTGCCGAGGGCCCGACCTCCCCGACCATCGGAACGACGACGAGGCTCCGGAACCCCTGGGCGCTGCGCGAGCTCGCGAAGCCAGGATCGGGACACCGGGATCATGCGGGATGTCCGGGCAGTGCACCACGGCCGCGTCGCGAATGGCGCGCGCCGCCAGGTTCGCATCGTCCAGGGCCCGTGGGGAACCGCCGATTGAGGGCCTCCAGTCTCGCAGGAGACAGGCCGTGGTGCGCCGCCAGCCGGATCTCGGCGCCGTCGAAGCGGAAGACCATGCGCGTAGAGGCCGTCGCAGACGCGCGCGGCGTTCCGGGCGATCGTGTCGAGGACGCGCTGGAGGTCCGGAGGCGAGGCCGCGATGGCGCCCAGGATCTCCGCCGTCGCGGCCTGCTGGTCCCGGGCCTGCCGGAGGGCCCGCTCCGGCGCCGCGGCCTCACGAGCCCCCGCGCGTCGCCCGCGCGGAGCAGCAGGACGGCGCCGGTGGCGAGGGCCAGGCCGAGGGCGAGCAGGAAGAGGACGCGCGAGTCCTCGCCCGCCCAGCGACCCTCCGTGAGGAGCGCGACCGCGAGCGGCCCGCAGGCGAGGACGACGCACGCCGCCAGGCGGCTCCAGAAGCCGGATCCTGCGGGTCGGGAGGACGCCGTGGGTCGCCTCCACACGGGGCCGCCGGCAACCCGTCGTCACCGCGGCCCCTCTCGATCGCCCACCCCGGCGGGCCGGCCGAGGGCGACGTGTCAAGCCCAGGGCTGCGCAAGGGTCAGAACGCCGCGCCATTATAGCGCCGGCGAAGACCGCGCGACCCGGTGGTCTGGCGCTGGACCGCACGCGTGGTCGATCGAGGCAGTCAGTGCAGGGCGCGGCAGTATAATCCCGGCATGTCGAGCGGCGACACCTCCGGGGACGCCGCCCAGAGCGGCGGCCCGCCGCGCCTGGCCCGTGCGGCTCGTCGCCCTCGGGTCCGAGCCCCGGGATCACCTCGACCGGTCCACCACCCCCGAAGAGCGGCTGGCGATGGTCTGGACCCTGACGGTCGAGGCGTGGGCGCTCGCCGGTCGACCGATGCCCGCGTACCCGCGCGCCGCGACTCCGGTGCGGCTAAGCCAACTCGCTCGTCGGAGGCCCGAGACGCCGGCGTGAACGAGGACTTCCAGGACATGCTCGCCGCCCTTCTGGCGAGCGGCGCGCGCTTCCTGGTGGTCGGGGCCCACGCGCTGGCGGTCCACGGCGTGCCCCGTGCGACGGGGGATCTCGACATCTGGGTCCTCCCGGACCCGGTCAACGCCGAGCGGGTCTGGGCGGCGCTGGGACGGTTCGGCGCGCCGGTGGACACCCTGGGCGCCGCGCCCGGCGATCTGGCGCGGCCCGGGCTCGTCCTTCAGATCGGACTGCCGCCTCGGCGGATCGACATCCTCACGGAGCTGACGGGGGTCGACTTCGAGAGCGCGTGGCGCTCGCGCGTGGTGCATCGGGTCGGCTCGCTGGAGATCCCGTTCCTCGACCGGGAGACGCTCATCCGGAACAAGCGCGCGACCGGCCGGCTCCGGGATCTGGCGGACGTGGAGCGACTGGAGGAGGAGCAGGGGTGAGGCGCGGCCATCTCGAACGGCGGCGCGCCGGGGAGCTCCACGCCCGGCCTGATTCAAGAAGAGCACGAATGTGCCCTTGACACGAGACACGTCGGCCCACTAAGGTGCTCGGCACGATGCACCAGGGTGCCCCGGGAACCCTCCGACCGACCGCCCGGCGCTGGTGGGCGTGGCGCTGGTGGCGCCCCTGTGCCCAGGAGGGACCCGGACCCGCGTAGCAATCACCGGACGTAGCAAGAGCAGGATCGTAGAGCCGAGGTGAGCGGGTGGGTCCCGCGAAGCCCCGGCTCTTTTGGTTTGCACGACCGGGAGGCCGCGCGCGCCCCGAGGGCCACGAGCCCGAGGCGTGGCGGCCTCCATGAGAAGGAGCCGCCGATGTCGAGCCGTGCCGAGCCGTCCCTGGTCTCCGCCCCGGGGGCCCGCGCCACCCGGGCCGGCGCCCCCAACGTCGTGCCCGTCTCGCGGGAGCTCCTCGCCGACCTCGAGACCCCGATCTCGGCCTACCTCCGCCTCCGCGACCTCCCGTCGAGCTTCCTGCTCGAGAGCGTCGAGGGCCCGGAGCAGGTCGCGCGCTTCTCGGTCCTCGGCGGGGACCCGCGCCTGGTCCTGGAGTGCGACGGCGCGGAGGTCCGGGTGCTCAAGCCCGACGGCAGCGTGGTCGAGCGCGGGCGCCCCCTCGAGACGCTCGCGCGCCATCTCGACCGCTACCGCTCCGCGCGGGATCCGGAGCTGCCCCCGTTCACCGGCGGCTTCCTCGGCTACCTCGCGTACGACGCGGTGCGCCTGTGGGAGCGGCTGCCCGACCGCCCGCCCGACGACCTGGGCCTCCCCGTCTTCCGCCTCGCCCTGATGGACACGGTCGTCGCCTTCGACCACCGGCGCCACACGATGCGCATCGTCGCGAACGCGTTCCTCGACGAGGACGGGAGCGCCGAGGCCGCCGAGACGCGGGCGCGCGAGCGGATCGACCAGGTCCTCGACCGCCTGCGGAGCCCCCGCCCCCCCGAGCCGCCCGCGGTGGCGACGGCGCTGGCGCCCCGGTCGAACTGGACCCCGGAGGCCTACTGCGCGGCCGTCGAGCGGGCGCAGGAGCACATCCGCGCCGGCGACATCTACCAGGTGATCCTCTCGCAGCGCTTCGCGACGCCGGTGCCCGGCCTCGACCCCCTCGCGATCTACCGGGCGCTCCGCGTCGTGAACCCGTCGCCCTACATGTTCCTCCTCGACGCCGGGGACGGGGCGACGCTGGTGGGCTCGTCCCCCGAGCGCCTGGTGCGCCTCGAGGACGGGCGGATCGAGATGCGGCCGCTCGCGGGCACGCGCCCGCGCGGCCGCGACCGGGACGAGGACGAGGCGCACGCCCGCGCGCTCCTCGCCGACCCCAAGGAGCGCGCCGAGCACGTGATGCTGGTCGACCTCACCCGGAACGACGTGGGGCGCGTCGCGCGGTACGGCTCGGTCAAGGTGAGCGAGCTCCTCACGATCGAGCGCTACTCGCACGTGATGCACCTGGTGTCCCACGTCGAGGGCGCGCTCGCGGCGAGCCGGATCGCCGTGGGAGGTGCTCCAGGCGGTGTTCCCGCACGGCACGGTCAGCGGGGCGCCGAAGGTGCGGGCCATGGAGATCATCGACGCGCTCGAGCCCGTGGCCCGCGGGCCCTACGCCGGGTGCGTCGGCTACTTCGGCTTCGACGGGTCGCTCAACACGGCCATCACGATCCGCACCGTGCTCGTGCGGGGCGCCACCGCCTACGTCCAGGCCGGCGCCGGCGTCGTCTACGACTCGGTGCCCGAGCGGGAGCAGGAGGAGTGCGTCGCCAAGGCGCGCGCCCTCATGGCGGCCATCGAGCGGGCCGGCCGGACCGGCGGGAGGGCCTGATGCTCCTCATGATCGACAACTACGACTCGTTCACCTACAACCTCGTCCAGTATCTGGGCGAGCTGGGGGCCGAGCTCTCCGTGTACCGGAACGACGCGATCACGGTGGACGAGGTCGAGCGGCTCCGGCCGGTCCGGCATGCGGTGCGAAGCCTCACGCGGGCCCGTGAGGATCCGCTCCTCGAGTTGAGCGGCGACATCGTGGGGCTCCCGCCGACGCGAGTACCAATCTCCGCCGCTACCTCGATGAGCCTACGTCGCCGAGCCGTCCGTCCCCTACCGACAGCGGCGCCGAGGAACCCGTCCAGCTCTTCGTCGATAGCGGCGACCTGGATCGCGCTCCGCAGCCTGCGCGACCAGCATCACGCCGAGGCGGACCGTCTCTTCCGGGAAGCCCGCGGGCGGCGCGTGCCTCTCGTCACAGCGCCCCTCGCCACCGCCGAGGTGCATCGCGCTACCCTCGCTCGAGGGCCGGGTCCGGGCTGCCCTGCGCGGCCTCGATCGCATCGACGCAGCCGAGCGTGGACGTGTCCACTTCGCGGGCCTCGATGACCACCGGGAGCGCCGGTGGCTCGAGCGCCTGGCGCCTCGACCCGATCATCCTGACACCGACGCGGTCAGCTTCGCCGTCATGGCGGCGACACAGTGTCGCCATGGCTCGGCTTCCGACCACGGATTTCGCGGCCGCCGGCTACATTCTCCGGCGGTTCGGTGAGCCTGGCGAGCTCCGGAACGTTGGAAGGGCGGCGGGATCACTCCGAGCGGTAGTTCGTGAACTGCATCTCGATGCCCAGGTCCTTCTCCCGGAGCAGCTTGATCACCGTCTGGAGATCGTCCCGGTTCTTGCCGAAGACCCGGACCTGATCCTCCTGGATCTGGGCCTGGACCTTGACCTTCGAGTCCTTGATCAGGCGGACGATCTCCTTGGCCTTCTCCATCGGGATCCCCTGCTGGACGTCGATGCGCTGGCGGACGGTGCCGCTGGCGGCGGGCTCGACCTTGCCGTAGACGAGCGCCTTCAGCGGCACGCCCCGGCGGTGGAGCTTCGACTGGAGGACGTCGAGGACCTGCTTGAGGACGTAGTCGTTGTCGGTGTGGACGGTGATCGCGTCCTTCTCGAGCCCGAGCTCGGTCTTCGTCTGCTTCAGGTCGTACCGGGTCTGGATCTCGCGGGTCGCCTGGTGGACCGCATCGGTCACCGCCTGCGGGTCGACCTTGCACGCGACGTCGAACGAGTTGTCACCCTTCGCCACGACAGCCTCCCCGTATCAGTGCTGGACCACCGCGGCCCCCGGCGGCGGCACGAAGACGAAGAGCGCGTCGGGCACGCCCGAGTTGACGACGGTCTCGCCGAAGCGCACGGTCACGGTGTTGCCGAGCTCGTCGTGCACGACGGCCTGCCGCACGAGCCAGGTCTTCGGATCGACCGAGACGATCAGGCGCGCCAGGAGCGGCTGGGGCCGCTTCGGCGCGAGGTCCAGGACGATCAGGCCCTCGGCGTCGGTCGGCTGCGCGGGATTCAGGAAGCGCGCCTGGAAATGCTCCCGTACCTGCCCGAGCCCCTGGAGGAAGCTCCCCGCCGGACCGGCCAGCGCCTGCGGCGCGGCCGTCACGTTCACCTGCTTGAGCTCCGGGGTGTAGATCCAGAGCTTGGCGCCGTCGGACACGATCTCCTGGGGGGTCGGGGTCTGGTACTCCCACCGGAGGCGCCCGGGCTTCTTCAGGTAGAGGGTGCCGCGCGCCTCGAGCGTCTGGTTGAGCGTCTTGTTGTAGGACGTCTGCCGGAACGGCGCTTTGAGATCGGTCACCCGCCGCTGGGCCTGCTCGAGCGCGCTCACGGCCTCCTCGAGCGACGGCGCGGCCAGCGCGGCCGGCCACCCGGCGCAGACGAGGGCGCCGGCGACACCCAGGATCAAGCCAAGCGCACGGAGTCGAACGCGCATCGCGGGCAGCGGCGGGACGCCGGGCGGGACCGGCGTCGGACTAGAGCCCGAGCTCCTCGAGGGCCTCGACGATGACGACCTTCGATGCGAGGTGGACGTCATTGAGGTGAATCAGGTACCCGGACAGGCCGTCGGGAAGCTGGAAGGGGATCTCGCACTTCCGGCACCATTCCTGCCGCGCCGGGATCTCGATGCGATACGTCTGGATGACCCACCGGAGGAGCTGGCTCTCCCGGCGGACGCCCACCCGTTGGGTCGGCACGCCGAACGCTTCCTCGAACATCTGCGCGACCGCGCACGCACGATCGCCGTCCGTCAGGGTCCCGAACGCCTGCGGGCGCGTGCTCTGTCGCAAAAACTCGCTGAGCTTCATCGCGTTCCATACGATGCCCGACCGGCCCGGGCACTGTCAACCATCCAGGACGCATCCCAGGACGCATCCGGAACGCGGGCGGAGTGTCACTCTGGCACACGGTCGCGAGACCACCACCCGTCGTAGGCGAGCCGTCGGCGAGCCCCGTCGCCGGGGTCGGCGAGGCGGGCTCAGCTGGACGGCGAGCGGCGGAGCAGGTACTCCGGGCCCACCAGGATCTGGCGTGGCTTCGCGCCGTCGCCGGGACCGATGATCCGGTCCTGCTCCATGAGATCGATGAAGCGCGCCGCCTTCGGATAGCCGAGACCCATCCGCCGCTGGATGAAGCTGATCGACGCCTGCTTCTGGCTCACGATCAGCTCGACCGCGCGCCAGTAGATGTCGTCGCGCTCGGCCTCGCCGCCGCCGCCGTTGACGCCCCGCTCCTCGCGAACGGGCTGGAGGAGGCCCTGCTCGAAGACCGCCTGGCCCTGGTCCTTGAGGAACCGCACCACGTCGCGGACCTCCGGCTCGGACACCCAGGCGCCGTGGATGCGGACGGGACGGGACGTGGCCGGCGGCACGAAGAGCATGTCGCCCCGGCCGATGAGCTGCTCCGCGCCGTTCTGGTCGAGGATCGTGCGCGAGTCCACCTTCGTCGCCGCCTGGAAGGCGATCCGGGCCGGGAAGTTCGCCTTGATGAGCCCCGTGATGACGTCGACCGAGGGGCGCTGCGTGGCGATGATCAGGTGAATGCCCACCGCCCGGGCGATCTGCGCGAGGCGTGCGAGTGATGTCTCCACCTCGCCGGCCGAGACCATCATGAGGTCGGCCAGCTCGTCCACGATGATGATCCAGTACGGCAGGCGCTCGGCCGGCTCCACCGCCTGGTTGTAGCCCTCGATGTTCCGGACCGATTTCTCGGCGAGGAGCTTGTAGCGCTCGTCCATCCGGCCGACGATCCACCGCAGGCGGGACGCCGCCTCCTTGGCGTCGGTCACCACCGGCGCCAGGAGGTGCGGGATGCCGTCGTACATGCCGAGCTCGAGGCGCTTCGGATCGATCATGAGGAAGCGCGCCTCGGCCGGCGTGCGGCGGAAGAGGATCGAGCAGATCATCGCGTTGAGGCCGGCCGACTTGCCGGTGCCGGTCGCGCCGGCCACGAGAAGGTGCGGCATCGCCGCCAGGTCGGCGACGGACGCCTGGCCGATGGCGTCGCGGCCGAGCGCGAGCGGCAGGGCGCCCTTCGCCTCCTTGAACTCCTTCGACAGGAGCATCTCCCGGAGGTACACGATCGAGGGCTCGGGGTTCGGGACCTCGATCGCCACGCTCCCCCGCCCCGGCACCGGCCCGAACACCCGCACCGCCCCCGCCTTCATCGCGAGCGCGAGGTCGTCGGCCAGGTTCACCACCTGGTTCACCTTGATCCCCGGCCCGGGCTCGAACTCGTATCCGGTGATCACGGGCCCCGGGTTGATCCGCGCGATGTGCCCCTTGACCCCGAAGTCCTCGAGCCGCTTCCGGAGGTGCTCGGCGTTCTGACGGAGCTCCTCCTCGCTCTCCGGGCGGCGCCGCTCGCCGCCGGCCGGCGTCTTGAGCAGCGAGACCGGGCGGCAGCTGGAAGGTCGCGCCGGGGTGGGCGAAGCCGAAGATCTCCTGCTTCGATCCCCGCCGCTCCGCGGGGCGGGGCCGATCCTCGCTCGGCGTCGCTCGGTCGCCGGCCGGACGCGCCCGCTCCTCGGACTTGGCGGGCCGCGTCCGCTCCGCGGGCCGCTCCGTCGCCGCCTGGAACGGCAGCGGCGGGTCCGTATGGCGCGCAATGGCCGGCGCCGGGGGCGCCGGGCGCGGCTCGACGACCGGCACCGGCGGCACCGCGACCGCTGCCGTCGACGATGCCGCCGCGGCGGACCGGGCCGCTGGCGCAGGGCGGCGCCGCCGAGCGAGGGCGGCCAGGCGGGCCGCGACACCTCGCGAGATGCCGGCGTAGGACACCTGGGTGACGCAGAGCCCGGCGACCGCGATGAGCGTGACGAGCAGGACGAGCGCGCCGACCTCGCCCAGGGTGCGGTGGAGCGCGCCCGCGACGGCCCAGCCGAGCCAGCCGCCGCGGTGGAGCCAGCGGCCCTGCACCGGCCCCGACAGCTGCGCGAGCAGCCCCGTGACCGCCAGCAGCCCGAGGCCCGCGCCGATGCCCAGCGAGAGCGTGCCGACGGCGAGCGGGCGCGTGAAGGCCGCGAAGGCCCAGACCATCAGGACCACCGGCACGATGTACGCCGCGTAGCCGACCGTCGTGAACAGCGCCCACCCCACCCAGAGCCCGACGACGCCGACCCGCGCCCCCTGGTCGACCCAGCGGAGCGCGGGATCGTAGGAGAGCAGCGCCACCGCCAGGTAGGCGGCGAGGCCGAGCGCGACGACGCCCTGAGCCTCGCGGAGCCACCGTGCCGGGATCTTCGGCCGGCTCTTCGCCTTCGCCATCAGGCGTCCAGCACGATCGGCAGCACGATCGGCTTCCGCTCGAAGCGCTGGGTGATGAAGCGGCGAAGCGTGCCACGGAGGAGCGCGACGAGCGCCTCTCGCGCGGGCGGCGCCTCGCCGCGGTGCGCGGCCAGGGCCTCCCGGAGCGCGGCCTTCGCCTCCTCCAGCACGCCCTCGGCCTCGCGCTCGTACACCCAGCCCCGCGAGACGATCTCCGGGCCGGCGACGAGCGCGCCGGTCACGCGGTCCACCGTCACGGCGACGACGACCATCCCGTCCTGGGCCAGGAGCTCGCGGTCCCGGAGCACCACGGCCCCCACGTCCCCGACGCCCTTGCCGTCGACGAGCACCCGGCCCACGGGGAAGCGCTGGAGCACGCGGGCGCCGGTCTTGGTGAGCTCGAGGCCCTGGCCGTCCTCGATGACGAAGGTGTGCTCGGCCGGGAGCCCGACGTCTCGCGCGAGGCGGGCATGCGCCAGGAGATGGCGGTACTCCCCGTGCACCGGCACGAAGAACTGCGGCCGGACGAGGTTCAGCATCAGCCGGAGCTCGTCCTGGGACGCGTGTCCCGACACGTGGACGAACGCCACCCCTTCCCACAGCACCTCGGCGCCGAGGCGGAGCAGCTGGTTGACGAGGCGCGTGATCGTCCGCTCGTGGCCCGGGATGACCCGGGCCGAGAGGATCACGAGGTCGCCGTCACCGACCTCGAGGTACTTGTGCTCCCCGGCCGCCATGAGGGCCAGCGCCGAGTGCGGCTCGCCCTGGCTCCCGGTGGAGAGGATCACCTGGCGGTACGGTGGCAGCGCCGACAGCTCCTCGAGCGGGAGGAGCGTGCCCGTCGGGAGGCGGAGATACCCGAGCTCGGCGGCCAGGCGCACGTTCGTCTCCATGCTCCGGCCGAGGAGCGCCACCTTGCGTCCGAACGTGGCGGCGAGGTCCAGGACTTGCTGGATGCGATGGACGTGCGAGGCGAAGGTCGCGAGGATGACGCGCCCGGGCGCGCGGCGAAACCGCTCGGCCAGGGCGCGCCCGACCTCACGCTCGGAGGGCGTGGTCCCGGGTCGGTCGACGTTCGTCGAGTCGGCCATGAGGCACAGCACGCCCTGCTCGCCGAGCTCCGCGAGCCGGTGGTAGTCGGAGCGCTCCCCGTCGATCGGATGCGGGTCGAACTTGAAGTCGCCCGTGTGCACGAGGGTGCCGACGGGCGTCTCGATCCCGTAGCCGAGCCCGTCCACGACCGAGTGCGTGACGCGGATGGGCTCCACGCGAAGGCCGCCGACGTCGAACGCCCGGCGCGGCTCGACGGGCAGGAGCCGCGCGCGATCCTGGAGGCCGTGCTCGCGGAGGCGCTCGCCGGCCAGCGCCAGGGCCATCCGCGGCCCGTAGACCGGCACGTCGAGGTCGCGAAGGAGGTACGGGAGCGCCCCGATGTGGTCCTCGTGGGCGTGCGTCAGGATCACCCCGCGGACCTGCTCGCGCCGGGCGAGCAGGTACGAGAAGTCCGGGATCACGTAGTCCACGCCCGGCATCTCGTCGTCCGGGAACATCAGGCCGCAGTCGACGGCCAGGAGGTCCTCACCCGCCTCGATCAGCATCATGTTGAGGCCGATCTCACCGAGACCACCGAGCGGGATGATCCGGACGCTGGGCTCGATCGCGGGGTCGCTGGGGCCCCCGGCCGGGACACCGGCCGGGATGACGCGGTCGGTCATACCGGAAGGTAGCGTATCACGCGGCCTCGGAGCCGCCCAAGAACCGCCGGGGCCTTCAGCCTCGCAGGGCCGCGGCGAGGCGGGCGAACTCCGCGAGCGTGAGCGTCTCGGCCCGGCGCCCGCCGTCGATGGCCGCCCGGCCAAGGGCGCTCGCGACGAACTGGGCGCTTCCCAGGCCTCCGCCGCGGAGCGCATTGGCGAGCGTCTTCCGCCGCTGGCCGAAGGCGGCGCGGACCAGCCGCGCGAAGGCCGCCTCGTCCTCGAGCGGCACGCGGGAGGCCGGCCGGAACGTCGCGCGGATGACGGCCGACTCGACGGCGGGCGGCGGCCGGAACGCGGCCGCCGGGACGCTCAGGATTCGCGCCACGTCCGCCCAGCATTGCCAGAACACCGAGAGCGCGCCGTACTCCCGGCCGCCCGGCGACGCCGCGATCCGATCGGCCACCTCGCGCTGGAGCATGAGGACCGCGGTGTCGAGCTGCGCGTGCGCCGTCAGGAGGCGCTCGAGGATGGGCTTCGACACGCTGTACGGCAGGTTGCCCACGACGAGGACCCGACCCGCCGGAGCCGGACGGAGCTCCCCGAGCGTCTCGTAGGGAAAGGTGCGCGCGTCCGCCAGCCGGACCTCGACTCGAGAGGCCTCCGGCCAGTGCCGCGCCGCCCGCGCCAGGTCGGCCTGGAGCGTCGGATCGATCTCGAGGGCGACCAGGTGGCCGGCCCGCGCGGCGAGGGCACGCGTCAACACCCCCGGCCCCGCCCCGATCTCGCACACGACGTCGGCCGTCGTTGCGCCGACGGCCTCCACGATGTGGGCCGCGATGCCCGGATCGGCCAGGAAGTGCTGCCCGAGCGCCCGGCGGCGGCGCCCGGTCCCCCCGCTCGTGCGCTCGCGCGGCCTGGCGAGCCTGGCGCTCATGCGGGTGATCCGCCCGCCGCCCGCCGCGCGCGGTGCTCGGCGACGAGGGCTGCGTGAACCGCGCGCACCTGGGCGACAGTCTCGTCGGGCGATCCGGAGTTGTCGACGACGTAGTGCGCGTGGCGGACCTTGTCCGCGAGCGGCATCTGGCTGGCGATCCGCCGCGCGGCCTCCGCCGGGGCGAAGCCGTCCCGCTGGATGAGCCGCTCGAGCTGCACCGCGGGCTCGGCGTAGACGAGGATCACGCGATCGACGCTGGCGACCGCCCCGACCTCGATGAGCAGCGGGATGTCCAGCACGACGATGCCGTCGAAGCCCTCGGCCGCCCACGCGGCGAGGATCGCCTGCCGCCGGGCGGTGATCGCCGGATGGGTGATCGCCTCGAGCGCCTTGCGACGCGCCGGATCGGCGAAGACGACGGCGCCGAGGCGCTTCCGGTCGAGTCGGCCGTCCGGGCCCACGACGTCCGGGCCGAACGCGTCGACGATGGCGCCCAGGGCCGGCGCTCCGGGCTCCACCACCTCGCGCGCCAGGACATCGGCGTCGACCAGCCGGCACCCGAGCTCCACGAGCTGCCGGCTCACGGCGGACTTCCCCGACGCGATCCCGCCGGTGAGGCCCACGAGGAGAAATGGGCGGGACGGCGAAGGCATCGCCCTGGTCGTTCCGGGATCAGTCCGGCAGACGGAACTCGCCGCGCGCCACGGTCACGGCGGAGCCGCCCACCTCGACGCGCTCGATCCCCGCCGGGCCGCCGTCGGCGCGGGCGAAGAGCACGCTCGGGCGACCGATCTCCACCCCCTGGCGGATCTCGATCTCCTGCCCGAAGGGGATCCGCCCGTGGCGCGCCAGGTGGCAGGCGAGCGGCCCGGCGGCCGAGCCCGTGGCCGGGTCCTCCGGCACGCCGGCGCCCGGGGCAAAGGCGCGCGTCTTCCAGTGGCGGCCCGCCCCCGCGAAGCAGTTCGTCGTCCCCCGCGGAAACAGGCGCGCCAGCGCCTGGAAATCCGGCTGGAGGGCCGCGACTTCCCCCTCGTCACCGAGCGCGACGCAGAGATGGCGCGGCCCATTGTCATAGAGCTCCACGGGCAACTCGCTCCGCTCGATCCCGAGCGCCCGGAAGAGCGGCGCGGGGTCCGTGACCGCCTCGACGCGGGGCACGGGCTGAATCATCCGTCCGAACACGATCCGGGAGCCGTCCCGCTCGATCCGGACGGGCACCGGGCCGACGCCCGTCTCGAGGACGATCTCCGGCAGCTGAAGCGGCGCCGCCAGGACGAAGGCGGACCCCAGCACCGGGTGCCCGGCGAACGGGAGCTCGTGGCCGGGGGTGAAGATCCGGATGCGCACGTGGCCGGTCCCCCGCGCCGGGTAGCAGAAAACGGTCTCCGAGAGGTGCATCTCCCGGGCGAGTGGCAGGAGGAGAGCCTCCGGGATCCCCCGCGCGTCCGTGAAGACGGCGAGCGGATTGCCCTCGAGGGGCCGGTCCGTGAAGACGTCACAGATCACGTAGCGGAATTCAGGCATCATTCCCCCTCGTCAGCACTACTACACCAGCGGCGGTGATCGCGCTATCCGGGCCCGGCGGGCCGCGCCTCCCGGCGCGGGGGCCGCTGACTTCGCGGCATGATATCCTCCTCCCGCGCTCACGCGGGCGCCGGCCGCCAGGACGAGCCTCGCGGGTCGAGGCGAGAGGCTGTCGCGAGCGGAGACCCCGGTGGATTCCGGAGGCGTCGGGAGAACGATGCGAATCGGCCGCACCGCGTGGGCCGGCACCCACGGAAGCGCCTTCTGAGCACCGCCGTCCGTCCCTCCGGTTTCGTCGCGCGCCACGAGCAAGCCCTGCTCGGCGCGGCCGGCATCGCCGCCTTCCTGGTTTCCTGGGAAGCGGTCGGACGTCTGCTCCCCAACGGCCGGCTCTTCGTGAGCACGCCGACCGCCGTCGCCGTCGCCGGAGCGCGGATGTGGGCATCCGGCGAGCTACCCGAGCATCTGTGGTCGAGCGGCACCGACTTCGCCGTCGGCTACCTCACGGCCGTCGTCACGGCGGTGCCGCTCGGCATGTTGCTCGGGTGGTACCCTCGCCTGGGGTTCCTGGTGAACCCGTTTCTCGCCGCCATGTACGCCACGCCCCGAGTGGCACTCCTGCCGGTCCTGGTCCTGTGGCTCGGCATCGGCATGTGGTCGCGAGTGGCCGTGATCCTGCTCGGCGCATTCTTTCCCATCTGTCTGAACACCATTGCGGGGGTCAAGACCATCGACGCGACGCACCTCGCCCTGGCGCGGAGCTTCCAGGCGCGCGGGGTCCTCCTGCTCCGGACGATCGTGATCCCGAGCTGTCTCCCGTTCGTCCTCGCCGGGCTCCGGCTTGGGATCGGGCGCGCCCTCGTCGGCGTGGTGGTGGGCGAGTTCATCGCCGCGTCCTCGGGACTCGGCTTTCTCATCGCCCGGGCGGGCGCAACGTTTCAGGTCGAGAAGGTACTCGTCGGCATCGGGGTGATCGCCGCGTTCGGCATGGTCTGCAACGAGACCTTGGCGCGCGTCGAGGCCCGCCTCGACGCGTGGCGCCCTCGACCCTACCCCTCACGGTGACGCCGTCGCAGAGGGGGCCCGGGACGCTCCCGGCGGGCGCGCCAGGGCTGGAAGCCCGCGGCCTCGGCAAGGACTTCCTCCAGCCTCGGCGCGCCCAGGTCACGCCGGTACTGGACGAGGTCACCTTCAGCGTGGCTCTCGAACGAGTTCGTCGCCATCGTGGGCCCGACCGGGTGTGGCAAGACCACGCTGCTCTACCTCGCCGACGGACTTTTCCCGCCGACGCGCGGCGCGTTCTTGGTCGCCGGCCGGCCCGTGTCAGCACCCGGCCGGGACCGAGCCCTCGTCTTTCAAGCCCCGGCGCTCCTGCCCTGGCGCACCACGCTTGCCAACGTCGCCTACGGGCTCGAGTGCCTGCAGGTGCCGCGACGACAGGCGCTGGACGTCGCGCGCGAGTGGCTGGCACCGAGTCGAGCTCGACGGGTTCGAGGATCACTATCCGCATGAGCTGTCGGGCGGCATGCAGCAGCGGGCCAACCTCGCCCGAGCCCTGGCGGTCGACCCGGCCATCCTGCTGATGGACGAGCCCTTCGCGTCGCTCGACGAGCAGACCCGGGAAGCCATGCAGGCGGAGCTGCTTCGGCTCTGGACCGGCAGCCCCAAGACCGTGCTCTTCGTGACCCACCTGATCTCGGAGGCGGTGTATCTGGCGGACCGGATCGTGGTCCTGACCGGGCGACCCGCGCGGGTCCAGGCGACGGTCACGGTCAAGCTCCCCCGGCCGCGCGACGACTCCCTGCGTGGCACGGCGCTCTTTCGCGAGTACGAGGCGCAGGTCCGGGCGCTCCTGGCCGAAGATCGCCGCGGCGCCGAGGGCCCCGGCGGCACCCGTCGAGGGCGGCGTCAGTGACCCGGCCGGAGCCGGTCCAGGAAGCCCTCCCGGTCCAGCCGCAGCATCGGCGTCGGATCCATCACGTCGAGCGGCTCGAGATGCGACGCGCCGTCGACGATCTCGAACTCGGCCAGGAGCCGCAACACTCCGGCGGCACCTTCGGGGCGCGGGATGGGCTTCCAGGCGACGCTCAGGAGGACGTCCCGGTAGGCGTGCTCCAGGATTGCAGGGTCGGTGAGGCGCAGCTCCTTGGCGATGACCGCCTTCACGGCCTCCTTCTGACCGGGGTCGAGCGCAAAGGCCGCGCCCTCGGCGACCGCCCGCAGGACCGCGTCGACGACCTGCGGGCTCGAGCGCAGCAGGGCGCGCCGGGTGACCAGGCTCGTATGCTGCCAGGACAGGCGGTCGCGACTCAGATCGACCAGCGTCCGGTAGGGCGGCGCCGGCAGGCTGGCCGCGAGGGCCGGCGCCAGGACGGCAGCGTCGACGGTCCCCGCCTTCAGAGCCGCCAGGCGCTCATACTCGCCACCGATCTGGATCAGCGCGATCCGGTCCCGCGCAGGATCGAGCCCGAGCTGGCGGAGGGCCAGGCGCGCCGCCACGTACCCGGCCCCGCTCAAGGTCGCGATAGCGACCTTCCGGCCCTTCAGGCCTTCGGCGTCTCGGATCGACGGCCCCGACACGAGCCGGTAGGCGAACCGGTCGGTGAGGTTCGCGACCGCGACCAAGTCGGCCCCCCGACTCACCGGGCCGACCACCTGGGCGAGCGCCATGGAGGCGAACGCGATCTCGCCGCTCAACAGCGCCGCGGTGGCCAGGGCACCGCCCCGGATCCACCGCAGGTCCGCTTGGATCCCGTGGGCCCGGAAGTACCCGCGGTCGGCCGCCACCCACAGGGCCACGCTGGTCGCGTTCAGGGCGCCTTGCCCGATCGTGACCCGCGTCTCGGCAACGGCGGGGCTCGTCCATCCGAGGACGGTCAGCACCGCGAGCGCCACCAGCCGCCGGGTGACGGCCGCGGCGGCGCTCAGAATCCGGAGCCGCCCGGGGACTCCCCCGTGGCCTGAGGCACCCCCATCAACGTCCTGGTCACGAACACCCGGCACCCGCAGGCGTACCCGATCGTCGTCGCGCTGCGACCTCATGCCCGCAAGATCGTCGTGACGATGTGCGGGCCCACCCGATTCGGCTCGCGATTGGCGCCCGCCGCCAACTCGCGCCTGGTCGATCGGCGCGTCCATGTCCCCTCCCCGGTCGAGGACTGGAGGGCTGGCAACATTCGGCCCGAGAACACTGAGCGGGAGGAGGCCTACATCCGCGCGGTGATCGAAATCTGCGAGCGGGAAGGCATCGACACCATCTTCCCCTCCTGGGACCCCAAGGTGTACGTGTTCGCGAAGAACCGGGACCGCTTCGCGCGCATGGGCGTGCAGATCCCGGTGCCGGACTACGCTACCGTGATCACCCCGCTCGACAAGTACCGTACGGTCCAGGCGGCCGAGCGAGCGGGCTTTCCTTGCCCCCGGACGTTCCTCCCGGAGACCGAGGCCGAGTTGGCTCCAGTGGCGGACGCGCTCGGCTTCCCCGTGGTGCTGAAGCTGCGATTCACGTCGGGGACGCGGGGCCTCCACATCGTGCGGAGCCCGGAGGAGCTGCGGGAAGCCTGGCATAGCCTTACCCGACAGCACGGCCCACCGCTGGTCCAGGAGTACATTCCGGGCCTCGAGAAGCGGAACTTCTACATGGTCCTCGACCGGCGAGGCCGCCTCGTCACGTCCTGCTCGTTCACGACCCACCGCTTGTTCCTGCGGATTCACCGGAACTCCTCCGCGGCCAGCCAGGCGGCCACGCCGCATCCCTTCGTCCAGGACGCCGCCCGGTTCGCCGCCAGCTTCGGGTGGTGGGGGAGCGTGACGGTACAGACCAAGATCGACCCCCGGGACGGTCGGCCCAAGCTGATGGAGGTCAATCCTCGCATGGGCCACCACCTCTGGATGAGGACCGCGCTTGGCCTGAACGAGCCGCAGCTGTGCCTCCAGATCGCCCGCGGCGAGCAGCCCGCTCGCGACGCAGGCGCCTACGTGCCCGGCACCATGCTCCTGAGCCCGGTCGAGGACCTGATGACGCTCGGCTATTCGATCCTCGATCGGCTCGCGTACCGCGTGCGCACAGACTGGCTGCGTCGGCAACCTCTCGACCGTCTCAGTCCACCCATGAGCCTTCCCGAGCTGGCCCGCTCCTACGTCCGAACGTACGTCGGCGAGGATCCGAAGACCTTCGACCCCTTCTTCCGGCGTTTCCCTCGTGACCCGCTGCCCGGCCTGCTGTGGTGGCTGCTGTACTCGAGCCAGGTGCTGCGCGCGGGCAAGCACCTCGGCGGGTAGGCGCGGCGGCTAGACCTCGGCCCAGTCGCGACCTTCCTTGACGTCGACCCGGAGGGGCACGGCCAGCGTCACGACCGCCTCCATGATCTCGGGCAGGAGCGCGCGCACCGTCGCCGCCTCCGCCTCCGGCACCTCGAGGAGCAGCTCGTCGTGCACCTGCAGCAGCATGCGGCTCCGGAGTCCCCGCGCGGCGAGCGCCGTCGCCAGATTCACCATCGCCAGCTTGATGATGTCGGACGCCGTCCCCTGGATGGGCGCATTGGCCGCCATCCGCTCCGCCGCGCCCCGCGCGACGGGGTTCCGCGCGTGCAGCTCGGGCAGGTACCGCCGACGCCCGAGGAGCGTGGTGACGTAGCCCTGGGCTCGACCCTCCGCCACCACGCGGTCGATGTAGGCGCGCACGCGGGGGTGCGTCGCGAAGTAGTCGTCGATGAACCGCTGAGCCTCGGCGCGGCCGATCGACACCGCCTGCGAGAGCCCGAAGCCCGAGAGGCCGTAGAGGATCCCGAAGTTGACCACCTTGGCCAGGCGCCGCATCTCGGCCGTCACCGCGTCGGGCGCGACACCCATGATCTGCGCGGCCGTCCGCGTGTGGATGTCCGCGCCGGCGCCGAACGCCTCGACCAGCGCGGGCTCCTCCGTGAAGTGCGCGAGGATCCTGAGCTCGATCTGCGAGTAGTCCGCCGCCACGAAGCGCCAGCCGTCGTCGGGAATGAACGCCTGGCGGATGCGCCGCCCGAGCTCCGAGCGAATCGGGATGTTCTGGAGGTTCGGATTCGACGACGAGAGCCGCCCGGTCGCCGCCACCAGCTGGTTGAACGAGGTGTGGATGCGGCCCGTCCGCGGGTGGATCAGCAACGGCAGCGCATCCGCGTACGTCCCCTTCAGCTTGGAGAGCTGGCGGTACTCGAGGATCTTGCCCGGCAGGGGGTGCCCGAGCGCCAGCTCCTCCAGCACGTCCACGTCGGTGGAGTAGCCGGTCTTGGTGCGCTTGACCGGCGGGAGCTTGAGCTTCTCGAACAGCACCGTCGCGAGCTGCTTCGGCGAGTTCGGGTTGACCGGCTCGCCGGCGAGCTGGTGAATCTCGCGGAGCAGCGTGTCGAGCTGCGTGTCCAGCTCCTTCGCGAGCTGTCCGAGCCGCTCGCGATCGACCCGGATGCCGACCCGTTCCATGTCGGCCAGGACCGGGACGAGCGGCACCTCGAGCGTCTCGTAGAGGCTCGTCGAGCCCGTGCTCGGCGAGCGTGGGGATCTGCGCCTGGTCGAGACGCCAGACGCCCTCCGCTCGCGCCCCGGTCCACGCCGCGATCTTGGCGGGATCGGCCTCGCCCGCCGGCGTCCCCTCCAGGAGGCTCGCGAGCGCGCCCGGGATGCCCGGGCTCCCGGCGTCGGCGCACAGCTGCTCGAGCGGATAGCCGCTCCGCGCCGAGTTCAGGAGGTACGCGGCCACCGCGGTGTCGTCGACGCGGGCCGGGCCCGGGTCGACGCCCGCGCCGCGCGCCCAGGCGACGAGCGCCTTGGTCTCGTGTCCGAGCAGCCGCACGCCGGCGGGGAGCGCCGGCCAGCCCACGTGGTAGACGGCGCCGGCCGCGGGCGCGTACGCCGCCATTCCGTGGAGGGTGAGGTCCGGGAGGCTCCCCGTCAGGACCGGCTCGACGGCGAGGCGGTCGCCGGCCCGCTCGAGGAACTCGCGCCAGCCCGCCGCGTCGACCACCGGCACGGTGCCCGTCGGTAAGGTCACGGCGCGCGCGGGGATCTGCCGGAGCAAGGACGTGAACTCGAGCTCGGTCCAGAGCGTCCGCAGACGCTCCCAGTCCGGCTCCCGCACGCGGAAGCGCTCCAGGTCGAGCTCGACGGGGAGCGTCTCCTCGAGCACCGCCAGCTGGCGCGAGAGGAAGGCCTGGTCGCGGTGGCGGGCGAGCCCCTCGCGGAGCTTCGCGCCGGTGACGACCGTGAGGTTCGCGTAGAGGGCCTCGAGGCTCCCGAACTCGCGGAGGAGCTTCTGCGCGGTCACCTCCCCCACGCCCGGCACACCCGGGATGTTGTCGATGGAGTCGCCCATCAGCGCGAGGATGTCGGGAATGCGCGCCGGCGGCACGCCCCAGCGCTCCTCGACCTTCGCCGCGTCGTAGACGATGCGCTCGCCGGTCCGGCCCACGACCGAGAGCACCGTCACCCGCGGTCCGACGAGCTGGAGCGCGTCCTTGTCCGCCGTCACCAGCACCAGCTCGACCGCGGTGTCCCGGAGCCGGGCGGCGGTGGTGGCCAGAATGTCGTCGGCCTCGTAGCCGGGCGCCTCGAGGAAGGGCAGGCCGAGCGCCTCGAACGAGCGCCGGACCCACGGGATCTGCTCGACGAGGTCCTTCGGCATCCCGGGGCGCTCCCGCTTGTAGGCCTCGAACTGCTGATGCCGGAACGTCGGGCCCGGCGCGTCCCACGCGATGCCCATGTAGCTCGGCCGATCCTCGCGCAGGATCTTCCAGAGCATCATGGTCATCCCGAGGGTGGCGTTGGTCGGCAGCCCGCGGGACGTCGAGAGGTGGCCGATCGCGTGGTAGGCGCGATAGAAATAGGACGGCCCGTCGACGAGGTAGAAGCGCTCCGGCTCGCTCACGCTTCGTCTCCGGCGGCCCGCATCACCCGACGATACTCCGCGCGCACGGTCTCCGCCACCTCGCGGTGGCGCGCGAGAAGCGCCCGGCCGCCCTCCAGCCCCATCTCTCGCGCGAGACGCGCCAGCAGGTGCCCCGTCGTCGGAAGACAATCCGCCGGCCGCGCCTGGCGGAGGCGCAGGGACCGGAGCAGCCCCCGCAGGAACTCGTAGGCCTCGAGGAGCCCGTGCGCCGTCGCATCGGGCAGGATGCCCAGGGCGCCAAGACGCGCCAGCGCGATGCGGGTCGACGGAATCCGGAGCGCCCGGTGCCGGGCGCCGTGGGTGAGCTGGAGGACCTGGGTCAGAAACTCCACGTCCACGAGCCCGCCGGCGCCGAACTTCAGGTGGATGCGCCCCGGGCCCTCGCGGCCCAGCTCCGCTTCCATGCGCCCGCGGACGTGGTCGATCTCCGCGCGCTCGGCGGGCGAGAGCCCCGGCCCGAAGACGCGCGCCCGGCGGAGCGCCGCGAATCGCCGGGCCAGCCCCCGGTCCCCGAGGAGCGGGCGCGCCCGCACGAGCGCCTGGCGCTCCCAGAGGGCCGCCTCGTCCGCGAGGTATCGGTCGAGCGTCTCGACGTCGTGGGCGAGCGCGGTGGCCTTGCCGCCTTGCCGGAGGCGGAGATCCAGCCGGAAGACCTGGCCGGTCCGCGTGATCGCGGTGAGCAGCGTGTACAGGCGATCGACGACGCGGTCGAAGTAGACGTGGGCGGCCGGACCGGTCTCGGCCGGGCCGCCGTAGAGCACGACGAGGTCGAGATCGGACCCGTAGTCGAGCTCGCGGCCCCCGAGCTTCCCCATGCCCACGACGAGGGCCGGGACGGGGCGACCCCCGACCAGCGGCTCCCCGAGCGCCGCCCGCGTCTCGGCCACGGCCTGCTCCCAGGCGATCGCCAGGCTCGCCTCGGCCAGCTCGCCGAGCGCCCACCCCACCCGGCCGGGCCGCTCGCCGAGGATGAGGTCGCGCCAGGCGATCTCCAGCTCCTCCCGCTGCTTGAAGAGCCGGAGCCGATCCGCCTCGTCCACGCCGGGCGGGGCGAACTCGCGGAACGCCGTCCGGAGGGCGTGGGACGGCCGCGGCGCCGGCCGGATCGACGGACCCAGCTCGTCGAGCAGCTCGGGCCGCGCGACCAGCATCTGCGCGAGCCGCTCCGACCGCGTGAAGAACGTGAGGACGCCGCCGAGGAGCTCCGGGGTCGTCGCCAGCCGGGCGAGGTACGCCGTCCGCGGCCCTGCCGCGGCGACGAAGCGCTCGAGCGTGTCCAGCGCCGCGTCGGGGTCCGGCGTCGCGCGCAGGGCCGCAAGGGTGGCGGGGATGAGCGTGCGCATGGCGGCCCGGACGGCGGCCGGCGCGGCCGCCAGGGCCGGCCCCTCCCAGAGCAGCCGGAGATTCTGTCGCGCGCGCTCGGGATCGGCGAAGGCCACCGCCCCGAGACTCGCGCCCTCCCACGGCGAGGCCTCCACGGCCGCCCGCACGGAGGCATCGAAGAATCCCTCGAACGCGGCGCGCACCGTCCGGCGGGTCCGATCGTAGTCCAGCAGGAGCTGTCGGGCCCGCAGCTCGGCGTCCCCCACGTACCCCAGCCGGCGCGCCAGCTTCGCCACCTCCGCCGGGTCCGCCGGCAGCGTGTGAGTCTGGAGCGCGTGGAGGATCTGAAGACGGTGCTCGATCCGACGGAGGAACTCGTAGGCGTGGGCGAGCTGGCCGGATTCCTCCCACGAGAGATATCCCCGCTCGGCGAGCCGGTGGAGCGCCCGCAAGCTGTTCCGCTCGCGCAGCCAGGGGTCCTGGGCCCCGTAGAGGAGCTGGAGCGCCTGGATGTGGAACTCGATGTCACGTATCCCGCCGACGCCCAGCTTCACGTGGCGCTCCTGCTGACCCCGCGCGCGGAGGAGGCGGTCGATGCGATTCTTCGTCGCGCGGATCTCCGCGAGGGCCTCCCGCTCGAGACCCGGGCGATAGACGATCTCCTGCGCCAGGTCGAGGAATGCCTGCCCGACGCGCTCGTCCCCGGTCGCCACGCGCGCCTTGATCAGCGCCTGCCGCTCCCAGAGCGCCCCGCGCGTGGTGTGGTAGGCGCGGTAGGCGTCGAGCGGGAGCGCCAGCGGACCGCCGGCGCCCTCCGGCCGGAGCCGGAGGTCGACGCGGTACACCGTGCCCTCCTCGGTCATCGCCGTCAGCGCCCCGATCAGGCGCTCGCCCAGGCGCGCGAAGTAGGCGCGGCTCGACACGACCTCCGGGCCCTCCGTCTCGCCCTCGGCCTCGTAGACGAAGCAGAGATCGATGTCGGACGAGTAGTTGAGCTCGGCGCCTCCGTGCTTCCCGAGCGCGATCACGGCGAACCCGGTGGGCGTCCGCTGGCCGTCCGGGGCAAGGTGCTGCGGCCGCCCGTAGCGCTCGAGGAGCGCCGGCTCGGCCGCCGCCCAGGCCTGCGCCAGACAGGCATCGGCCAGCTCCGACAGCTCCTGCGTGGTCGTCACCAGATCCGCATCCCCGAGGAGGTCGCGGAGGCCGATCCGACACAGCTCGCGCCGCTTCACCCGCCGGAGCGCATTGAGCCGCGCCTCCTCGGTCCGGAACGGTCGGCAGGCGCCCGCCACCTCCGCGTGCATCGCCTCGCGCGACCGGGTCCGCATCACGCTCGGGTCGAGAAGCCACGGAACGATCTGCGGAGAGCGGATCAGCGCGTCGGCCAGGAACTGGCTCGCGGCGGTCAGGGTCGTCAGGATCGGGACCGCCTCGGGATGGCGGGCGAGAAGGGCGTAGAAGGCCCGACGGTCGAGCGCGGCTGCCGCCAGCCGCTCGATGTTGTTGAGCGCCATGTCCGGGTCGGCCGAAGCGCCCAGATGGTGGAGGAGCCGCGGCAGGAGCGGCGCGAGCTCGTCGCGCAGATCGGGTGTCTCGGCCAGGCGCCGCAGGTTCCCGAGCGCTCCCGGGGGGTCGACGAAGCCGAGCCGGCCCAGCGCCGCGAGACAGCCGGGAGGCGGAACGGCGGGGTCGAGGAAGTCGGCGGCCGGCGGGAGGGCGGCCGCGGCCGGGCGCTCGGTCAGCACGGCCCGACCCCCGGCGTCCCGGCGGCGCGGCGGGGGCTAGATCGCGTCTTCACCCCGCTCGCCCGTCCGGATGCGCACGGCCTCCTCCACGGGCAGGACGAAGACCTTGCCGTCGCCGATGGACCCGGTCTTGGCGGCGGCGATGATGGTCTCGACGACCTTGGGCACGATGGCGTCGGCGACCACGAGCTCCACCTTGACCTTCGGGAGGAAGTCGATGGTGTACTCCGACCCGCGGTAGAGCTCGGTGTGCCCTTTCTGGCGGCCGAAGCCGCGGACCTCCATGACCGTCATGCCGATGACGCCGATCTCGGTCAACGCTTCCTTGACGTCATCGAGCTTGAACGGCTTGATGATGGCTTCGATCTTCTTCATGCGTGCCTCCGGGCCTTCTTGATGGCCCTCCGATAGCAGGTGACGTAGACCCCGGCCGAAGCATCCCAGGAGAAGTCGGCCGCCATGGCGTTCGCGACCAGGCGGCGCCACGCCGCCTCGTCCGCGTGCGCCGCGAACGCGCGCGCGAGCGCCGCGCCGCAGCCGGCGGCCGACAGCTCGTCGAACAGGAATCCCGTGCCCTCGCCCGTCGTCCGGTCCCACGGGCGCACCGTGTCGGCAAGGCCCCCGGTCCGTCGCACGACCGGCACCGTGCCGTAGCGGAGCGCGATGAGCTGGCCGAGTCCGCAGGGCTCGTAGCGCGACGGCATCAGGAACATGTCACAGCCGGCGTAGATCCGCCGGGCGAGGCGATCGTCGAAGCCGACGCGCACCGCGACCGACTGGGGATGCGCCTCGGCGAGCTCGCCCAGCAGGCGCTCGAGAGGCGCCTCGCCGGTGCCCAGGACGACCAGCTGACCGCCGCCCGCCCGGATGGCCGGCACCGCGCCCGCCACGAGGTCGACGCCCTTCTGCTCGGCCAGCCGGCTCACCACCCCGACGAGGGGGGTCCGGCCGCCGGAGTCGGGAAGCCCGAATTCGTCCCGGAGCGCGGCCGCGCAAGCCGACCTTGCCGCCCGGATCGTCCCGGTCGAACCGCTTCGGGATGTCGGGGTCCGTCGCCGGATTCCACGTCCGGACGTCGAGTCCGTTCAGGATGCCGACCAAGTCCGTGCTTCGCTCTTGCAGGACGCCGTCCAGCCGCTCGCCGAACGCGGGGGTCTGAATCTCCCGCGCGTACGTCGGGCTCACCGTGGTCAGGAGATCCGCGAAGACGAGGCCGCCCTTCAGGAAGGAGAGGTGCCCGTAGAACTCGAGCCCCGCCGGCGTGAAGAGGTCCCAGCCGAGGCCGGTCATCGGCAGATCGTAGTGCCAGAAGACGCCCTGGTACGCGAGGTTGTGGACGGTGAACACGCTCGCCACGTCCGCGTACGCGGGCGTATCGCGGAAGAGGGTCTCGAGATAGACGGGGATGAGCCCCGTCTGCCAGTCGTTGGCGTGGACCACGTGGGGCATCCAGCCGAGGGCGGGCAGCGCCGCCAGGACGCTCCGGCAGAAGAACACGTACCGCTCGCAGTCGTCGCTCTCCCCGTACAGCGCCGGCCGATCGTAGTACTCGTCGTGGGACACGAAGTAGATGGGCACCCGGTCGCCGAGCCGGCCTTCCAGGATGGCGCACTCGACGGTGCGATCGCCGATCGGGACGGCCACCCGGGCCGCGGCCACGCGGAGGGGGCCGGCGGCCGCCTCGACGCCACGATGTCGGGGCATCACCACGCGGACGTCGTGCCCCAGCCGCGCGAGCGCCTGGGGCAGCGCGCCCGCCACGTCGGCGAGGCCGCCCGTCTTCGCGAACGGCGCCACCTCGGCCGCGACGTAGAGGATCCGGAGCGGCTCGCGCGCCGCGCCCGCACCCGACTCCTCGGCCCGGGCGGAGGCCCGGGGGCTCACGGCTCGACGATCGGATAGACGAGCGCGGTCACGTGCGAGTTCACGCGCTTCAGGTTGGTCAGGACGTCCAGGTGGATCTCGGAGGTCTCGAGCGACTCGGCCAGCCCCGCCCGGAGCCGGTCGATGTGCGACTGCCGGAGCTCCCGCTCCCGCTGGCGAATCGGGGCCCGCTGGTCGAGTACCTCGTGGGCCAGGGTCCGGTCCCACGTCGCCACCGCGACGACCGCCCGCTCGAGGTTCTTCGTCACGTGCCCGTGGAAGTCCATCAGCTCGGCCTCGCCCGGCTCGGAGAACCGGCGCCCCTGGTAGAGCTTCTTCCGGGCCAGCTCCATCAGGTTCTTGTCGATGATGTCCCCGATGTTCTCCATGTTGCCGATGAACCCGAGGAGCGCAATCTCCCGCCGCGCCAGGTCCTCGGTCATCGTCTGCGGGTCCAGGCGCGTCAGGTAGAGCTTGATCTCCCGCTCCAGGTAGTCTACCTGGTCGTCGCGGCGCTCGACGTCCTCGAGAAGCTCCTGGCTGCCGGTGCGAAACACGCTCGCCGCGTCCCGCAGCATGCCCTGCACGATGTCGGCCATCCGCAGCGCCTCGCGGGTCGCCTGGCCGATGGCGAGGCTCGGCTGGTCGGCGAAGCGCTCGTCGAGGTACCGCGTGCGGAAGCGCTGCTCTTCCTCCGGACGGTCCGGCACGGCGGCGATGATCAGGCGCGCCGCCCAGGACTGGAACGGGAGGAACAGGAGCGAGATGCCGACGTTGAAGAACGTGTGGGCGTTGGCGAGCTGTCGCGCGGGGTCGCTGGCGCTCGCGGCCGTGAGGCGCACGAAGGGATCGAGGAACGGCACGACGATCGCCGCCCCGAGGAGCTTGAAGCCGACGTGCGCCACCGCCACCCGCCGGGCCTCCGTCGTCGACCCGAGCGACGCGGTCAGTGCCGTGACGCAGGTGCCGATGTTGGCGCCGAGGACCAGCGGGACCGCGCCGGGGAGCGTCAGGAGGCCGTGCGAGGCCAGCGCCATGGCGAGGCCGATGGTGGCGGCCGACGAGGCCACCAGCGCCGCGAACGCCGCGGACGCCGCGATCCCCAGGATCGGCGTCTCGGCGAACGCGAGCAGCGCCTGCGCGACGAGCGCGTTGTCCTTGAGCGGCGCCATTCCCTCGATCATCAGCTTGAGCCCGAGGAAGATGAGCCCGAAGCCGAGCACGGCGTGACCCACGTCCTTGAAGAGCCGGCGGCGGCCGAGGAACGCGAGGGTGAAGCCGAGCCCGACGAGCAGGAGCGCATAGTCGTAGATGCGGAACGCGAGGAGCTGGACGGTGAACGTCGTCCCGATGTCGGCGCCCAGGATGATCCCCATCGCCTGGTGCAGGGTGAGCAGGCCGGCCTGGACGAACCCGATCACCATCACCGTCGTGGCCGTGGACGACTGGATCAGCGCGGTGGCGCCTGCCCCGGTCAGGAGGGCCGCGAAGCGGTTCGTGGTGAGGTGAGTCAGCACCTGGCGGAGACGCGCGCCCGCCAGGCGCTGGAGCCCTTCGCCCGTGTGCTGCATCCCGTAGAGGAGCAGCGCCATCCCGCCGAAGAGGACGATCAGGAGCCGCGACGTCACGGCGCCGTGGCCTCCGGCCAGATCGTCTCGAGCACGATGAGCACGGCCTACGCGGGAACGGTCCGGCGCAGCGCTCGGAGCCGCCGGAGCGTTTCCTCGGGGCCCAGGTCGGCCATCATCCCGAACAGCGGCGGGCTCGCCGTCCGCCCGGTGAGGGCCAGCCGCGCCGGCTGGGCGAGCTCGACCAGCTTCACGCCCAGCTCGGCGGCGAGCTGGCGGAACGCGCCCTCCACGGTCGCGGCGTCCCACGGCTCGAGCCCGTCGAGTCGCCGGAGCAGCCGGTCCACGTGGGCGGCCGTTGCCGGTGTGAGGAGCTTCCCGGCCGCCACCGGATCGTAGTCGGTCGGCGCCACGAAGTAGAAGCGCCCCTGCTCGGCCATTTCGACCAGTGTCTTGGTGCGCTCCCCCAGAGTCAGCACCGTCGCCAGCAACAGCTCCTCCCGCGGGGCCACGATGCCGAGCCGCGCCACGTGCGGCAGAAGCTCCTCCGTCGCGAGACGCCGCCGACCCTCGGGATCATCGGTCAGACGCTTGATCCACACCTGGTTGAGCCACTCGAGCTTCGTTCGGTCGAAGATCGCCGGGGTCGCGCCGACCTGCCCGACGTCGAACAGGCGGATCAGCTCCTCCTGCGTGAAGACCTCCTGGTCTCCGTGCGCCCACCCGAGCCGCGCCAGGTAGTTGACCATCGCCTCGGGCAGGAACCCCTCGTCTCGGAACGCGAGCACGGACGTCGCCCCGTGCCGCTTCGAGAGGCGCTTCCGATCCGGGCCGAGGATCATGGGGATGTGGGCGAACACCGGCCGGGGATAGCCGAGCGCCGCATAGCAGAGGATCTGCTTCGGGGTGTTCGACAGGTGATCGTTGCCCCGGATCACGTGCGTGATCTTCATCGTCACGTCGTCGACGACCACGCAGAAGTTGTAGGTCGGCGTCCCGTCCGACCGGACGAGGATCCAGTCGTCCAGCGTGGCGTGGTCGAACGTCACGTCCCCGTGGATCAGGTCGGGCACCACCGTCGCCCCCGTGTCCGGGATCCGGAGGCGCAGCGCCGCGGGAACGCCGGGACGGGGCGTGGCCTCTCGGCACCGCCCGTCGTAGCGGAACGTCTCGCCGCGGGCCTGGGCGGCCGCCCGGCGCGCGTCGAGCTCGTCCGGGGTGCAGTAGCAGGGGTAGGCCCGCCCCGCGCCGAGGAGCCGCTCGGCATGCATCCGGTAGATCTCCAAGCGGCTCGTCTGGCGGTAGTAGCCGCGGTACGTGCCGCCGTCCTCCGGGCCCTCCCGGTCCCAGTCGAGCCGGAGCCAGGTCATCGCCTCGAGGATCTGGCGGATGGCCTCGTCCGTCGACCGGTCGCGGTCCGTGTCCTCGATCCGGAGGAGGAAGACGCCGCCGTGATGCCGGGCGAACAGCCAGTTGAACAGCGCCGTGCGGGCGCCACCGACGTGGAGATGCCCGCTCGGGCTGGGCGCAAAGCGCACGCGAACCGCCTCGGGCATAATTGTTCGATTCTATCGCGAAGCCATGCGCTCCGCTGCGCTCCGCGTGGCGGGGCCCGTCCCCTCGCCGGACCTCCTCGCCGGCCGCCGCTGTCCCACCAGGCGGCCGTCAGGAGGACGACCGCCCCGGTCGCGAAGTACCCGGCGATGAAGTGGCGCGGATAGTAAACCTCCGCGTACAGGAGGTGGGGTGCGAGGTAGCAGATCGGGAGGCTCACGAGCAGCGCCAGGGGCAGGCCCGCGCGCCCGGTCAGCGCCCAGGCCCCGACGGCGACCACCCACGTCAGCAGCAACCCGCGCACGGCGATCAAGACGGCGCGATCCCCGCCGGCATACAGGGCCCGCCCGATCTGGAACCGCAGCCGGGCCCGAACCTCGCCGTCGTGGCCGAGGTCGAGCAGCCGAGCGGGCGGGAGCGTGAGGTTCGCCGAAATGCCGGCGCTGGTCGTGAGCGGCACGAGTCGGCCACCATAGTAGGCGTTGTGCAGCGTGGGAAGGAGCGCGATGGCCCCGAACAGGAGCGCGGCTCCCATGGCGGCGCGCGGTCGGATCTGGCAGCCCCGCCACAGGAAGAGCACGAGGGTCACCAGCGCGGCCGGCAGGTGGTTCAGCCTCGCCGAGGAGCGAGAGCCCGAGCAGCGCCGCGCCCAACTGCCAGGCCCTCGGCGAGGACGACAGGAAGAGCAACGGCAGGAACAAGGGCAAGGCGATCCAGGTCGGATACTCCGACATTCCTTGGTGGACCATCCCGAGGACCGTCCGGGAGGTCGCCAATAGCAGGAGCAGCAGGCTCGGAAGCAGGAGGATGAGGGTTCGGGCGGGAGCGCGACGCCGCCTCGAGGCCATCGCGCACATCCAGAACAGGCTCCAGGTGAGCGCGACGATCGCCGACGTCGAGACCAACGGGTGCCCGTCCCCCAGCACGAGGTGCTCGGCGAAGAGGACGTAGCGGAAGAGCGGCTGATAGTAGAAGACGTCCTCCGCGCCGCGCAGTGACCAGGTTTCCAGGATCGACCGCGCGAAGGACTCATAGGTCAGCCAGTCGTCGCCAGCCCTCCGGTACTCGACCAGGTGCAGACGGTCGAGTCGACCTGTCACCAGGAAGAGCGCCGCCGCCAGGATGCCGAAGTAGGCGCCCAGGAGCCGTCGCGGACGGGGGGCCAGGGCCAGGTGCCCGAGGAGCGGGACGAGCACGAGAAAGAGCCAGGTGTCGGCCGGGACGCTCGGCCGGTGGCCGGCCCAGAGGTAGCTGGCCGCCGCCGCCGCGACTACGGCCGGGACCCAGGCGTCCCGGTTCACGACGAGGGCGCAGGTCACGGCCAGCGTCGCCGCGAAGAGGATCGCCACCACGTCGACCGCCGTACCGGTCCACCGCCAGGCGCCGGCCGGTCTCAGAGACCTCACGAGCGCCGACCGGCCGGTCGCCTCGTGCACGCGGGCCAGCCGGAGGGTGGCATAGGGCCCGAGCACACGCCCGTCGCCGACCCGGGAGGCGTCGTCGAATGCGTAGTCGACGGTCAGCCGATGCCGGCCGGCGGGCACGGGCACGTGCGCGACGGCCCGCGCGTCGTAGCGGGCCGCAAGCCGCGTCGGCTCCATCGAATCGACCTGGAGGGCGACGACGCCGACGTAGCCGATCTCCGCCGTCCAGGGTCGGGGACGCTCGACGGTCGTGATCCAGGTCGCCGCCAGTGGGAGCCGATCACGTCGCACGTTCCCCGGGACCCAGTCATAGAAGCTGAACCGCAACGAGTTCACGAACGACAGGTTCCAGGTGCGCGGCGCGAAGTCGAGGACCCGATCGATCCGCGTGACGCCGAAGCGCGAGAACGGGTTCTCGTAAGATCTCTCGCACGCGCCGGCGGGCGGCGCGGCGAGCGGCGAGCGGTAGCAGGCCAAGAAGCCAGCGTGGGTCGCCGAGGTGAGCAGCACGAGCTTCGCCAGGAGGGCCACAACGCCGAGCGCCAGCAGGCCCGCCTGCACGGCGGGCCTCGCGGTGCCGACGAGTCGGCCGTAGAGACGGCGGAGCCCTCGGCTGACCAGGAACGGGGCGAGCAGGGCGAGCCCCAGGAACTCGGGCAGCCGGCTCGCCGGAAGGCCGTCGAAGATGTGGTAGTTCGCCGACGGGACGACGAGCAGCAGACCGTACAGCGCAAGGAGGACGCCCGCGTCGGCCCGCGCGCCGGCAGGCCGACGCCGGGGGAAGCGGGGGGCCGGGGGGGGCCCACGGAGTCAGTCCGAACGCGATTCTAGGGAAGTCGTCGCCGGGCCGTCTGACGTCCGCGCGCGCCAGCCGGGCGGCGCCTCGCGTCTCACGGCGAGCCGCCGGACCGTCGCGTTCGCCCCACCGCGCGCTCGAGATAGGCGAGCATCCGAAGGCCGATGAGACCCCCGATGCCGAGGATCAACACGACCACCGCGACGAACTGCTTGGGCATCACCGAGATGAGGTAGGCGGTCAGCCCCAGGCACACGGCGAGGCCGTAGACGATCATGAGGATCTGACGCGGCGCCAGCCCGAGCCCGAGCAGGCGGTGGTGCAAATGCTCGGTATCCCGCCGGAACGGATGGTAGCCTCGCCGGATCCGCCGGGCGAAGGCCAGCACGGCGTCGAGGAGCGGGATGGCCAGCAGCACCATGGGAAGGAGCAGGGTGACGGCCACGGTCCCCTTGCGGTTCTCGAGGAGCGACGTCGCCCCCATCAGGAACCCGAGGGTGAGCGACCCCGTGTCACCGAGGAAGACTCGGGCGGGCGGCCAGTTGAGCGGAAGGAAGCCGAGCGTCACCGCCGCGAGGAGGAGGGCGAGAACGGCGATGGTCGCCTCCTCGAAGCGCAGGGCGATGCCGAACAGCGTGAGCGCCGCGATCGCCACCACCCCAGCCGCCAGGCCATCGAGCCCATCGATCACGTTGAGGGCGTTCGTGACGATCAGGACCCACGCCACGGTGATGGGCAAGGCCAGCCATCCGAGTGGGATCGCGTCACCCAGGGGGTTCGTGAGCGCCACCACGCGAAAGCCGGCCACGAACAAGACCACGGCCGCCGCCGCCTCGGCGACGAGCTTCTCCCAGGCGGTAGTCCCGCGGAGATCGTCGTACACGCCGAGCGCGAGGACGAGGACGGCCGCCGTGGTGAGTCCGACGAGGCGCTCGGTCGTGAGCGCGGCCTCACCCCACAGGTGGGCGGCCCACAGCCCGCCGAGGAACGCGAGGACGACCGGCAGGCCACCGGCCGTCGGGACCGGTCGGGTGTGGATCTTTCCGGCGGCGGGCACGTCCGAGGCTCCGAGTCGCGACGCGAGACCGATCCAGAGGCGCGTTCCGAGGTGCGCGGCGACGGCGGTCGTCACCGCGAGCCAGGCGAGCGTCACGCGAAGGCCCTGGCGACTCCACCGATGACCGGCGAGCCGAACCCGATCACGCGGGCCGCCGCAGTGACCTGGTCAGGATCTCCACGCCGGCCCGGACGGCGATCCCCGCCGCCACCGGGACGTCGAGCCACCGGCTCCGCCGCATGTGCTTCCGATAGTACCGGAACATGCCCTTGTGACGCTCGACGACGAGCCACGCAGGGAGGCGCCCCTTGCTCGCGCCGATATGATGGACGACGACGGCGGCGGCGTCATAGTAGACGCGGAGCCCGGCATCCGCCGCGCGCCGGCACCAATCCACGTCCTCGTTGAACAGGAAGTACGCTTCGTCGAGCAGCCCAACGCGGCTCAGAACGTCCCGCGAAGTGAGCAGACATGATCCTGAGATCCAGTCCACCTGTCGGGCCCCCGCGTGGTCCCAGCCGGAGAGGAGATAGCGCGAGGATACGGGATTGCCGGGCCACAGGCGCCGCAGGAGGGAGTACCGCGTGAAGAGCCCCGTCCCGAGCGTGGGGAACGCGCGGCACGAGTACTGGAGTTCCCCGTCCGGTCCGATCATCCGTGGCCCGACCGCCGCGGCATCGGGATGGGCGTCGAAGAATCGGACGAGTTGCTGGAGGGCCCCGGGCTGGACGACGGTGTCGGGGTTGAGCCAGAGGCAGAGGGGCGCCGTGCCGAGCGCGAGGCCCTGGTTCGTCGCGCGCGCGAACCCGACGTTCTGGTCGTTCAGGACGAGGCGGACCCGGGAAACCGCCGCGGCACCACCGCGGCCGTGTCATCCCCCGACGCGTTGTCCACGACGATCACCTCGATCGGCAGGTCGTCGGCCGTGCGGAAGACCGACTCGAGGCAGGCGAGGAGCAGCTCGCCCTTCCGGTAGTTCACGATGACCACGGAGACCACGGGCGGAGCCGGAGGCGCCATCACACTAGCGGTCGACGCGGCGGCGGAAGGCGAAGCCGACGACCTCCCGCCAGGCCCGCGCGGCGCGGCGGTCGCCTCACGAGGAGGGCGCCCGCGAGCCGGAACACCCCGCCGCCCAGGAAGAGCCCACGGAGGACGAGCCGGGTCACGGCGCCCCCGTGCTTGTCGTGATACTGCCGCATGCTCCGGCAGCGCTCGACCACGGTGATCCCGGGGTCGCTCCGGGACGAGCCGCCGATCACGTGGACCACCTCGGCCGACGGATCGAAGTAGGTGCCGAAGCCCGCCCGGCGCGCCCGCAGGCAGTAGTCCTTCTCCTCGAAGTAGAGGAAGAACCGCGGATCGAGTCCGCCGATCGCGTCCAGCACCTGGCGCCGCACGAGCATGCAGGCGCCCGTGACCAGGTCGACCTGGCGCGGCGTCCGGTGGGCATCGAACTGCCCGAACCAGCGGCCGAGCCACCGGCCGGCCCGCGCGCGAAGCCAGGTCACGGGGACGAGCCGCTTGAGGCCGAGAATCGTCCCGGCCGCCTGGACAAGCGTGGGAAAGCGGTACGCCGACGTCTGGAGCGTCCCGTCCGGGTTCACGAGGCGGGGGCCCACGATCCCCGCGCTGGGATGCGCCTCGGCGAAGGCGAGGAGCTGCCGGAAGACCGGCGACTCGATCCGCGTGTCGGGGTTGAGGAGGAGGACGAAGCGCCCCTTCGCGACGGCCAGCGCCTGGTTGACGGCCCGCGCGAAGCCGACGTTCGCCGCGTTGCGGAGCCCCTGCACCTCCGGATGCTCGCGAAGCACGCCCATGCTCCCGTCGGTCGACGCGTTGTCGACGACGAGCACCTCGAGATCGACGTCACCGGCGAAGCGCCGCACCGAGGCGAGGCATTCCCCGAGGAGCTGCCCAGTGTTGAAGTTGACGATGACGACCGACAGCTCCACCGGGAGCGCGGGACCAGGCGGGCTCATCGGGTCCGGAGCCACTTCCAGATACGCTCGGCGCTGCCGTAGCGGAGGACGGTGCCGCCCACGCCGACCCCGTAGCCGACGAGATCGACGATGTCGCCGAGGCCCGTGCGCCGCCGTCGGTCCGCGGCCGGCTGAGGAGCGCGACAGAAGGCTCGCAGCGGCGCCGTCGTGCGCTCCCAGGTCAGGTCGCGGGCCATCTCGAGCGCCTGCGCCCGGCAACGCGCGTGCAACTCCTGGTCCTCGACGAGGCGGAGGATCCCGGTCGCCCAGCCGTCGACATCGCCCGGCTCGAGGCAGAGCCCGATGCCGCGAGCGCGCACCTCATCGGCCAGATCGTCGCCGCGAGTCGCGAGGATCGGCAAGCCGGCCCACAAGTAGTCGAGGAGTCGCGTCCGGAACGCGAAGCGTGCCTCGACGCGGTCAGGGTGGGCGCTCACGCCCACGTGCGCGTCGACGAGCGCATCCCGCCGGGCCTCGTACGAGGTCCAGCCGAAGTGGAAGAAGACGTGACGGTCATAGAGCTCGAGGGACTTGGCGAGCGCCACCGCCTCGTCCACCATCCGGAGCCCCTCGATCCGCGGGTTCGGGTGCCGGACGCCCATGAAGACGAGCTTCACGTCGTCTCGCTTCGCCGCCACCCGACCGACCGCACGGATCACGGTCAGCGGATCGAGCCAGTTCCACACGCCGCCGCCCCAGAGGAGGATCCGGTCCCCGTCACGGAGAGCCGGCCAGCGCCGCCGGAACGACGGACCGGTCCCCCGCAGCGGCTCCGCCGGTAACCCGAAGGGTACCTCCAAGATCAACCGCCGGAGCAGGGGGTCCGCGCCCGCGGTGTCCCAGTTGAGGCGACCGGCCACCGCGAGGGCGCCCAGCCAGAAGTCGCGCTGGCGCTCCCCCGTCACGAGGAAGACGTCGGCCAGGCGACAGAGCCGGCCGAGCCGGAGGGCAGCCAGCTCCTGGCCGAGGAACGCGTCACGCCGGGTCGCGTCTCGGTAGTGCTCGACCAGCTCGAGCGGAACCGGATCGTAGAGGTCGATCACGACGATCCGGCCCGACAACTGGAGAGCGGCGAGGGGGACCCGGAAGCCCTGGCAGATCACCACGTCGGCCGCTCGGACCAGTCCGAAGAGCGACCAGGGCCGGTACCGGACTACACGGAAGTCGGTGGCGGGCATCGTGGGCACGTTCGGCACCGCGAGCACCACTTCCGCTTCCCCGGCGAGCTGACGGGCCAGCTCCCAATACCGGATCCCCGGACCGGCCATGCTCGGGCCGACCGTGTCCGCCGACACGAGCAGGACGCGGGTCCTCGCCATGCTAGACGCCGCGACCGCCGGCCGTCCCGGCGAAGGCGCCGGCGAGGAACTCACGGAGCCAGACGCGGACCTGCGCACGATCCTCCTCGCGGAGCTCCCCGAGGGCAAGGAGCACCGCGCCGTACGACAGGACGCCTGCGGGCACCACCAGGAAGAACGACGTCCCCAGGAGCCACAGTCCGCCCACGACCCCGCTCATCGCCAGTGCTGCGACGGCCGGCCGCGCGAAGAGGCGTGAGAGGTCCGGCAGCCGACCAACGATCCCGCGGACGAACCAGAGCTGGAGAACGAACCCGGCCGCCTCCGCGAGGACGAAGGCCCACGCCGCCCCGCGGACGCCGGAACTCGCGGCGAGCCACCCGGTGACCAGCGCACTCGCGCCGGTGTGGAGCGCCGCCCAGGGCAAATACCGCGCGGCCTGGTCCGACCCGAGGATCACGTTCCCCACGGGTGCGTTCAGGTAGAGCAGCGCAAGCCCCCACACGAGGATCGCCAGGACCCCTCCTGCCTCGCGGTAGGCCGGCCCGTACACGAGATCGACGAGCGGGGTCGCCAGCAGCGTCGTGCCGGCGGCGAGCGGGAACGCGAGCAAGCCGAGGAGGCGCATCGCCTGGCCGTAGGTCCGGCGGAGCGAGCCGTCTCCGGCGCGGGCCTGCACCGCCATGGCCGGGAAGAGCGCCGTGACCACGGCCAGCGGGACGAGAGCGAACGCCTCGACGAGCCGGAAGGCCGCCATGTAGAGCCCGACGGGCTCCGGTCCCCGGAGAAGCGACAGGAGGACGGGCGCGGCCCGGAGGTACACGATGCTGAGCAGGTTGAAGCCCGCGAAGGGCAGCCCGAGGAGGAGGAATCGCCAGAGCGCCGCGATCGAGAGATCGGGCAGGGAACCGGGCGCCAGGTCGTCCCGCCAGATCCACCACCCGCCGAGCGCCGCCTGGGCGAGGTTGACGAACCCGAGCGCCGCGAGGAGACCCGGCACCCCCCACCCCGCCGCGAGGACCGGCCACGCGGTGGCCAGTGTGAGCGCCCCGGTGAGTGCGGCCAGGACCGCCACCCGGCCCATTCGCTCGCGGGCGCTCAAGATCGCGACGACGGTCAGGGCGGCCGCGCCCGTGACGAGTGACAGCCCGCCGATCCAGGCCGTATGCAGGGGCGAATGGCCGAGCAGCGTGATCGTCGCGCCGAAGAGAAGCGCCGCGATGACCGCCAGGCCGGTCCTGATGAGGAGAGACCGGACGAGGTAGCTCCAGCCGAGACCGGGAGCGCGCGCCACGTCCCGCACGACGAGCCGGCTCAAGCCAAAGTCGCTCACGACGCCCAGGATTGCGAGGTACGCGGTCACCGTCGCCAGCTCGCCGAAGGCCTCCAGGCCGAGGGCCCGGGCCACGACCATGACATAGGCGAGCTGGAGGAGCCGGCCAACGCCGTTCGCCACGAGGAGAGCGGCAACGGGCCCGAGCCACGCGACCGTCGACGGGGTCATCCAGGCTCCGCGCGGTGACGGCCCGCGAAGAAGACGAAGGCCGCTCCGTACGCGAGGGCGGCCACCGCCGCGGCGGCCACGCCGGCCGCGCCGAGCGGGGCGTCGGCCAGGCGGGCGCCGAGAGTCGAGAGCGCCGCCCAGCCCGTCGTGCGGTGCCAGGCCCGGTAGGCGAGCTGGCCGCCGCGGTGCCCCGGGCGGGAGCCCCCGGCCACGGCGCTCCAGCGCCCCCAGAGCCGGAGCTCGGTTCCGTCGGGCGGCCCCGCGCGCTCGACCGAGACCTGGTAGGTGCGGCCCGCCGAGTCGTGGATCACCGGGAACCGGAGGCTCGTGTACTCGTGTCCGCCCGGCGGCGGCAGACGCCGCGGGAGCGCGACGCTCGTCCGCTCGGCTCCGCCCGGCCACCTCGATCAGACGCAAGGAGGCCTGCGGTGCGGGCCGGCTCACACTCGTGACGGCCAGGTCGATGCGCGTGAGCCCGGGCGCCTCCGTCTCGACAACTGCGCCATCCGCCCCGCGCGCAGCGTCGCGACCACCTGCCGCCGCTCGACCTGCTGGCCGACTCTCACCGTCGCGATCGGCGCCGCGAGCAGTGCGCCGAGCGCGGCCAGTCCGACGCCGATCGCGAACCTCACAGCAGCGCCCCGAGGAGCGCCACCCCATAGAAGTGCGGGAGCAGCGTCAGGACGAGGCCCAGGACGTCGACGAGCGCGAGCCCCACGACGAGGGCCCTGACGAACTGGCGGTCGTCGAGGCGAGGCACGCTCCACCGGAGCCCCACCACGAAGAGAACCGCCACCGGCACGATGATGGGAAAGAGATGCCGGCCCTGGGAGAAGCTCTGGACGAGGCCGTCGCGGAAGAACATGACCACCGACGACCAGCTCACCATCACGAGAAACACGAGGAGCGTCTCCGCTTGCCACGGCGCGAGGCCACGCCCGCGTCCGATGTCGCGGGCGAGCCGTCCTAGCCCGGCGATCGCGACGCCCGAAACCACTGCCAGCGCGCCGTACAGCGGGACTGGCAGCGGGGCCTCCATGTGCCCGAAGTTACCCCAGAACCCAGCGAACAGGACGGCAAAGTAGCGTCGGAGAAAGGCGGGACGCGGCGGAAAGTAGTCCAGTCGATAGAGAACCTGCTGCGGCAGCGAGCCTCCGAGGAGTCGGTGCACGCCCGCCTCGAGCGCATCGACGACGCCCCGGGCGCCGGCGGGTAGTCCGGCGATCCCGGACTCGACGACGCGGGACAGTGCGGGCAGCCAGAGCCGCGCCAGGGCGAACAGGAGGACGAGGGCGAGCGGCCACAGCCGAGCCGCGTCGTCAGGTACCGAGGACCACGTCACGCCCAGGCGGCGGGCTCTCCGGCCATCCCAGACCGTGAGCAGGGCCGGGATGAGGAAGAGCGCCGTCAGCTTGGTCAGGAGTCCGATCGCGACGAGGCCCGTCGCGAGCGCCACGTCCCGCAGCCGGGATCCCCGGCGGGCCGTGCGAACGACGAGCCACGCGATCCCCGTCGCGGCGAGCTCGACGGGCTTGTCGTTAGTGACCGAGCCCGCCAGGGCCGAGTACTGCGGCAGGAAGGTCACGAACGCCGCCGGCGCAAGCGCGAGGAACGGGCGGCCGGGGAACAGCTCACGCCCAAGCCCCCAGGCGAGCCCTACGACGGCCACGGTGAGAAGCACGTTGAGGATCCGGAGCGCGTAGGCGTCGCGCTCGATCGATCCCGGCCCGAGTGCCGTGAGGACCGCCGCCGCGCCGACGTACGCGAGCGGCGGCTGACGAAGCTCGGTCATGCGAGAACGGTACGGCGGGATCCTGGTGTGGCCGGATCTCCCAGAATCGGTGACGCTCGAGCGAGTCGGCGATTGCGCGCCGGATCTCGGTGTGGCTGGTCCCCGTCCCGTCCGGCGGATCCTGGTGCCCCAGCGCCATGAGGACCCGGTAGCGCCACCGTCTCCCCGAGCGGTAGATCGAGGCGGGTCTGCCGGTGGTCGGCGAGGAGTCGCGCGTACTCGAAGTGGCCCAGCTCATCCGGGTTCTGCCAGAGCGGGACGAGGAACGTGTAGAGGAGTCCTCGCAGGAGCTGGAGCACGAGGAGCGCGACGACCAGACGCGCGGCCCTCGGAGGTCACGAGTCGCGCCACGCGAGGGGTCCGATCATCACGCCCAGCCGCCGCGTGTCAGCCGACGAGGTGAGGCGAGCGGGAACGAACGTGTACGCCGTTTCGAGTTCGAGCAGAACGTGGTCGCCCGGGGCCCGGTCGATCGGCACGACCAGCGGCTGCCAGCCGGGCGCGGCGAGGCGTACCGTCGCGACCGGCTTGCCGTCGACCCACATCGTGACGGTCTGGGGGCGGGTCGGGACGTCCGGGATCGGGGCGCGGAGCGGCAGCACCAGGACGCGGCCCTGGACCCGCGCCGTCAGCGCGGCACGACCCCCCGTCCAGCGCGCGCTCGTGCCGTCCGGCTGACGTTCCCAGCGATGGAAGCCCGCCTCGTAGCCCGGCGGGACCGGCCGGCGGAGCCCGGCCTCCAGCCGCGCCAGGACGAGCACCACGGCCAGGGCGCCGAGGGCCCAGGCGACGCGGCGCGCAGCCGGACGCGGGGCCCGTCGGGCAAGGGGCGCGGTGAGCCCCGCCAGCCATCCCGCGAGGACGAAGGCCAGGTAGAGGAGCGCGTCGACCCGGAACACGTACTGGACGGCCGCGTACACGAACCACCCCGCGAAGCTCGCGACGAGCCCCTCGACCACGAGCCGGCGGTCGTCCGGGAGGCCCGCGAGCCGACGGAGCGCGCGGAGCCAGAGGTGGCCAAAGCACACGAGGAAGGCCACGAGACCGAGCACCCCCTGCTCGGCCAGGAGCTGGAGATAGGTGCTGTGGGCCGTGCCCCAGAAGGGGCCGAAGCCGGTGGCGGCCTTCGGATCCGCGTACTCACGAAAGAAGTAGGCGTAGCGGCCAGTCCCGACCCCGAGGAGCGGGTGCGCGGCGAACATCCTGAACGGCGGCGTCCCAGAGCGTCAGGCGGTTCGGATCGGTCGCGAACCGGGCGAGCCGGCCCGCCACGCGCCCGTCCAAGAGGACGTAATCGATCACCGCCACCACGAGGAGAACTCCGATCCCGCCGCCCACGATCGGCTTCCACCACCCTCGCGGCCGCCCGGTGGGGCCGCGAGCCCTGAGCACGACCAGCGTGCCGAGCGCCACCAGGAGGGCGGCGTAGGCCGCCCGCTGGAACGTGAAGACCAGCGCCAGGACGCCGACTGCGGCCGCGACTCGCCCCGAGACGGCGGGGCGCCGCGGCCCCGGGCCGCCACGCGAGCGTCATGACGATCGGCACGGTCAGGGCCAGGAACTGGGCGAAGTAGTCGGGATTCCACGCCACGCCGGTGAGCCGGAGATCGGGATGCGCCCACGTCCAGAAGGAGAGCGTGAGGTACTGTCCGGAGGTACCGACGATCCCGAAGAACCGGAGCAGGCCGAACGCCCCGAGCCCGCCGACGACGACGGCCAGGGGCGCGATGACGCGGCCGGCGACCTGGGAGGGCGCGAACCGGGTCGCCACGGCGAACAGGCCGGCCCCGAGCGCGAGGACCCCGATCCGCTCGAGGGGCTTGAGGGGGGCGGCGTCAGGGAGGCCCCGCGCGACGATCGCGCGCCAGTCGAGCCATCGTCCGAGCCACAGCTCCTCGAGGAGGGTCCGGAGGTCGAGCGGCAACGCGAGGACGGCAACGAGGAGGAGAAGGAGGACGGGCCAGAGCGCCGCACCTGCGTCGGCCTCGGATCGCGCGTGGCGGCGGGCCAGGGCGCTGAGGATCGTCGCGAGCGCGAGCGCATGGCCAAGGAGGAAGTACGGCGTCTTGTACTCCCCGAGGAGGAAGCCGCTCGCGAGGACGACCGCCGCGACCCCGAGCCCGGGGTCCCGGGCGATGAGCGCGAGGAGGGCCAGGCCGAGCCCGGTCGCGGCCGTCCCGGCCGGCACCCCGGCCAGGCCGGCGAGCGCAGCCGCGGCAAAGACGGCCAGGATCCACCAGGGCGTGGGCGCGACGAGCCACCCGCGAGGGCCAGGGTCGTCCTCGGCCGCGGCGCCCTCGGCCCGGACCGGCTCCGCGTCCCCCTCCGTCCGTCCTTCGCGACCGCCGCCCCCCTGCCGTGGCTCCGACCCTCGTCCGCCGAGGCCTGCCGCCCGGCACCCCAGTCGTCAGCGTCGCGCCCCACGACACCTCCTCAGTACCGTGCAAACAGCCGCCCCCAGCCAGTGCCCGCGAACGCCCGGATGCGCCCCTGACCGACCGTCGGGTACCAGAGGAGGTCGTGGTAGACGTTCGACGCGAAGGGCGCCCACACCACCAGGGGCGAGTGGAGCAGGAGGTGCTTGAGCGGCCGGAGCGGGCCCTTGCGGATCAGCTGATCCCCCCAGATCACCAGGCTCCGGGACGTCTGGCAGCGAAAGTTCACGTCGGCGACGTCGTCCCCGACCAGCTCGATCCCGCGGGGATCGGCGACCCCGAGCCCCCGCTCGTGCGCCATCCGCAGGTACGGGATCCCGAGCGGATCGTAGCCCATGAGCCGGGCCGCGATCGCGTCGATCGCCACCGAGTCGGCCGAGGCCAGGATCAGATTCCCCTCGCGCGGGAGCATCGTGCGGGGGCCGGCCCCGTCCCCCACGACGGTGCCGTCCATGACGGCGAACACCGCGGGATGGAGCTCCCGCTGCATGTAGAGGAGATCGACCAGCACCTCGTGGATGAACTCGTGCGCGTAGTGGCGCACCTCCTTGAGGAGTCCCCCGAACGCGTTCTTGATGGCGCCCGTGGTGACGCTGTGCCCGTGTGTCTTCACCGTCGGCAGGTGGAGCACGCTCGCGCCGACGTACATCTTGGGGATCTCGATCCCCTCCGGGAAGATCTGGTTCAGCTTGAGCAGCGGGCTCTTGAAGCGGTGGACGACCCACTCGACCTCGGGCAGCGGGATGAAGGGCAGTCCGTGCCGGTCCAGCACCGGGCCCCACTTGTTCGCGACGACCCCCTTGCGCGGGTTGGTGACGACGGTCTTGTTCTCGACGGGGTGAATGCGCTCGGGTCGGTACCCATCCTCGAGCAGCGTCCGGACCACCCCGTCCAGCTGCCACGGCTGCGTCGAGCACGCCGGGAAGTACTTGGTCCACGAGAGGTTCAGCTTGAGGAGGAGCTCTCCCTCCCGCGGCAGGACGTTCCCGTAGCCCGCGAGCCGCATGAGGCGGCCGTAGTCGGCGACGACGGTGTCGGGGCGCGTACGGAGAACTGCGACTCGGGGGGACATGGGCAAATACTATCACCCCCCAGGGCCCCGTCCGTCGGCCTCTCGGAGAGCCCCGGTCCGGATCGGGCGGCCGGATCGGGCGGCCGTTTACAGCTGGGGACGGACTTCTTCTACCCGGCGGACTTCACCTTCGTCTGCCCGACGGAGATCCGGGGCTTTCACGCCCGGCGGGCCGAGTTCGCCCGGTGCGACTGCCAGATCCTGGCGGTCAGCGTGGACGACATCGAGAGTCATCGCGCCTGGGCCGCGGAGCTCGGCGGGGTGGGCTACCCGCTCCTAAGCGATCCGGCCCGGCTGGCCGCGCGCGCCTATGAGGTCCTCAACGAGGCGGACGACCGCGCGTTCCGCGCCACGTTCGTCGTCGGTCCCGAGGGCCGGGTGACCTACTTCGTGGTGAGCCCGATGAACGTCGGCCGCAGCGTGGACGAGACTCTCCGGGTCGTCCGGGCGCTCCAGACCGGACGACTGTGCCCCGCGGACTGGCAGGCGGGCGACCCCACTCTCGACCCCGCGCTCCGGTACTGACACCGGCGTGAGTCCCGCCGTCGACGCCGGGAGAGCTCGGGCGCCCAGAAGCGCGTCCTCGAGCGCAAGATCCGCGCCCGCGAGGTCGTCTTCGGCATTCAGGACGGGCTCCTCAGCACGGTCGGGCTCCTGAGCGGAGTGTCGGCCGCGACCGAGAACCGCGCGATCGTGCTCCTCACGGGCGTCGCCGCCGCCATCACGGGAGGCGTCTCGATGGCGACCGGCTCGTACCTCGCGGCCCGGACCGAGCGGGAGATCTTCGAGAAGGGCTACTCGATCAGCAGCGCCTGGCCGCCACGCAGCCTCACCTGGATCCTGAAGGGGATCCTCACCGGCCGGCCGCGCCTCCGGTCGGGTCTCGAGTTCGCGGCGGTCGCCCTGGGCTCCGCCCTGGTCGGCTGGCTCGTCGGCACGCTCTTCGAGCGAGCCTTCGGCGTCTCCGTGCCGTAGGAGCCGTCGAGCGACGAGGGTCCCGCCGACGCGGGCTGCGACGCCGAATGGCGCCTACCGCGCCACGTAGAGGATGAGGACGACGGTCGCGCCCCAGAGCGCGATGTCGACGAGGAGCGCCCGATCGGTCAAGAGGTGCTCGGACGGGTTCCCGCCCAGGTCGTGCCGGTAGAGCAGGTACAGGTAGCGGAAGATGCCGTAGAGGACGAACGGGATGGTGACCGGCAGCAGCGTCGTCCCGAGTCGAGCCTCGGTGTCCGGCGCCATCGTGTAGAGGGCATACGCCATCACGGTCGAGGCGGTCACGACCGCGATCATCTGGTCCAGGAGCTGCGGCGAGTACTCCGACAGGATCGGTCGATGGTCGACCGCCCCGCCCTCCAGCGCGATCAGCTCGTGCCGCCGCTTGCCGAACGTCAGGAACAGCGCCAGCAAGCTCGTGCAGAGCAGGAACCAGTGGGAGAAGGGGAGCCCGAGCACCGCCACCCCGGCCATGGCGCGCAGCACGAAGCCGGCGGCGATCACCAAGGTGTCCACGATGACCACGTGCTTCAGCCCGACCGAGTACGCGGTCAGGAGGGCGGCGTATGCTATCGCCACCGCGCCGAACGGGACCGACAGCGCCAAGCTCGCGAGCGAGACCCCGATCAGCAGGGCGATCCCCGCCCCCAGCGCCAGGGCCGGCGGGAGCCGGCCCGAGGCGACCGGCCGGTACCGCTTCTGCGGATGGGTCCGGTCTCGTTCGGCGTCGACCACGTCGTTGATGAGATAGACGCCGCCGGAGAGGAGGCAGAAAAGGAGGAAGGCCAGGACCGAGCGACCCACCGACACGGGATCGAAGAGGCCTCTCGAGAACAGCAGGCCCGCGAAGACGAGCAGGTTCTTCGTCCACTGGCGAGGCCGCAGCGCGACGAAGAGGGCGCTGATCACACCGTGCGGCGGCCCTTACCCTCGCCCGGTGTCGCGCAGGTGGCCGATCACGCGCCGGAGCGTGTCGTCGAGCGACACGCGCGGGCGGTAGCCCACCACCCGCTCCGCCTTCCCGATGTCCGGGACGCGGCGGCGCAGATCCTCGAACCCCGGCTGGTAGGCCTGATCGTACGGCACCAGCACGGTCGGCGAGGCGCTGCCGGCGAGCGCGCGCACGCGCTCGGCGAGGGCTCCGATCGTCACCTCGTGCGTGGTGCCGACGTTGAACACCTCGCCGACCGCGGCCGGGGCCAGCGAGAGCTCGATCGTCGCCCGCACCGCGTCCTCCACGTCGGTGAAGCACCGCGACTGGCGCCCGTCCCCGTAGACGGTGATCGCCTGCCCGTCGAGGGCTTGCCGCACGAATCGGGGCACGACCATGCCGTAGCGCCCGGTCTGCCGGGGACCGATCGTGTTGAAGAAGCGGACGATGGTGACCGGCAATCCGTGCTCGCGGTGGTACGCCAGCGCCAGGAACTCGTCGATCGCCTTCGAGCACGCGTAGCTCCAGCGGCTCTTCGTCGTGGGGCCGAGGAGCCGGTCGTCCTCTTCGGAGAGCGGCACGCGATCGTTCTTGCCGTAGACCTCCGACGTGGAGGCGATCACCACGCGGGGTCGCGTCTCGCACGCCACCCGCAGCACGGTCTCGGTGCCGACGATGTTCGTCTCGATCGTCTCGACCGGCCGGTCGAGGATCAGCTGGACGCCGACCGCCGCCGCCAGGTGATAGACAATGTCCGCCCCCATCACGAGCTTCCGGACCACCGCCTCGTCGGTGACCGACCCCATGACGCTCTCGAACCGTGGGTGCTGCTGGACGGCCTCGAGGTTCTCCGCGCGGCCGGTCGAGAGGTCGTCGAGGACGACCACCTCGTGGCCCATCGCAAGGAGAGCCTCGGTGAGGTGGGACCCGATGAAGCCCGATCCGCCCGTGACGAGTGCGCGCATGCGTGAGTGGCCCGCCGTCAGAGCCGCACGACCTTGGCCCGCCCGTGTCTCGCGTCACGCGTCGCGTTTCGCGTATCGAAGACGAACCGCGCGTGCTCCACTTCCTCCGTCGTACCGGGGTGCGTGGTGCTTTCGAGCACGACCAGACGACCCGGACGGAGCCGACGGGCGATGTCTTCGGTCGCCGCCCGCACGTAGGAGAGATCCGGCTCGCGGTTCGCCGTGAACGGCGTCGGCACGCAGATCACGAAGGCGTCGGGAGGCTCCCCGCCGTCCCACGAGGTCCGGGCCACCAGATGTCCGCTCCCGACGGCGGTCGCGACGGCGGCGGCGGGGACGTCCTCGACGTGGCTCTCGCCCCGGAGAATCCCGGCGACGCGCTCGGGATCGGGATCGACGCCGGTCACCCGGAAGCCGGTGCGCGCCAACTCGATGGCCAGGGGCAGCCCCACGTACCCCAGCCCCGCCACCCCGATCGCCGCCGTCCGGTCGTCGAGGCGCTGACGGAGCCTTTCCAACTGAGTCGACACGTCCCCTCCTGCCAGCTAAACCCTCCGAGGCGCAGCAATTATCGGGGTCGGCGTCGCGCCTGTCAAGGAATGCGCCAGGTCACCACGCGGATTCCATTCGAACCGAGGCGCGCGCGACCGGAATCCCGGAGGCCGCGCACACCGCCTCGACGTGCCGGAGCCTCTCGACCGGGATCTTCCGCGACGAGATCACCACCTCGTCGATCCGATGCTCGCGCAGGAGCCGGCTCAACCCGTCGGAGGTCCCGAGCACGGGCACCCCCTGGATCCGGGTGCCGGCCTTCGTCCGGTCGTCGTCGAGAAACCCCACGGCTTCCCGCCGGAGGGCGGGGTTGTTGCGAAACTCGCGCAGCGTCAGGTCCCCGCCGTCGCCGGCGCCGTAGACGAGGACCCGCCGGACGTCGCCGGCCGGCCGCCGAAGCGCCTCGAGCATGCGGAAGGACAGCCGGCTCCCGCAGATGAGGAGCACCAAGAGAAGCCAGTTCAGGACGAACACGGCGCGCGACAGATCCTCGAACCGCGTCTGCAGCGCCAGGTATGCCACCGTCGCCACGGCGCCGAGCGTGATCCCCTGGAGGAGCCGCAGGAGGTCCGGCACGCTCGTGTAACGCCACAGGCCGCGGTACGCGCCGGACACCGCCAGGGACGCGATCTGCAGCACGATGACCGGCACGATCGTCTTCACGAACACGCCCCGATAGCTTTCGAACTGGTCCTCGAAGCGCAAGAGATACGCGCTGTAGTAGGCGACGACGATCAGCACCAGGTCGCCCAGCACCGTGGCCGTCTGCCGCTTGAACGGCAGGTCGGCCATCAGCCTGACGATCGGGCCCTCCGGCGCGTCGGGGCTGGGGCGCACGCCCCCGACTCGGTTCAACTGGACCGCGAGGAGGACCAGGGCGACCAGGAGCAGCGCGAGGAGCCCGATCGTGTACGTGACGCCATAGCGATACGTGATCCAGGCGATCAGTCCGGACACGATCGCCACCGAGTAGAGAAAGGCGAGGGCGCGGCGCTCGCCGATGCCGAGGGCGACCAGGCGGTGCGAGGTGTGGTCCCGGCCGCCCCGCGACACCGGCCGCCCGGTGATGAGCCGCGTCACGGTCACGAACGTGGTATCGAAGATCGGGATCAGGAGGAGCAGCACCGGCACGACGAGCACGGCGGCGATGCCTCGCGAGTAGTACGCCTGTTCGGTCACCAGGCAGAGCCCGCTGAGCAGGAGGCCGACGAACAGGCTCCCCGCGTCGCCCATGAAGATCTTGGCCGGCGGGAAGTTCCGCACGAGGAACCCCAGCAGAGCCCCGATCAGCGCCGCCGTCATCGTGGCGCCCGCCGCGTCCCCTTCGAAGAGGAAGAAGGCCAGGCGGAAGCCGGCCGTGATCACGGCCATGCCCGCCGCGAGGCCGTCCATGTTGTCGAGGAGGTTCACCGCGTTGGTGACGCCCACCACCCAGATGAGCGTGAGGAAGACGTCGGCCAGCGGCCAGGGCGTGATCCGCAGCACGAACCCGAGCTGCACGAGGATCCCGGCCATCACGATCTGGGCCACGAGCTTGACGGGCGGGCTCAGCGGCCGGATGTCGTCGGCCAGGCCGACGGCGCCGGTCACCAGCGCGATGGCCAGCAGCGCGACGAGCCGGGGGCTCCCCCCGACCCAGCCCAGCACCGGCAGGACGCCGATCGCGATCGCGACCCCGCCGAGCAGCGGGACGGGGCGCTGATGCCAGCGGTCCTCGCGCGGGCGGACCACGAGGCCGAAGCGCGGCGCGATCCGCTCGCAGACCAGCGTCATCGCGAGCGCGAGGACGAACGAGACCAGCAGGGGGAGGGCGCCAGCGCGGTCGAACGCGCTCAGACGAGCGCCGGCCGGCGAAGGAGCGCGGGGCTCCGCGGGGCTCCGTGCGGTGCCGGCGTTGCGCTCGGTCAGGCGCAGGCGAGACGGCGAAGCCGCTCCGTCGCGTCCTCGCGCCCCCCGCCGTCGCCGTCGATCACGCGCCGGTACAGCGCGGCCGCCGCCGCACAGTGGTTCGCCGCGGCGTGAGCCCGGGCCAGGAGGTACCTGGCCTCGCCCCCCAGACCGTCCCGGGGAAGCGCTCGAGCAGCTGCTCGAGCGTCCGGATCGCAGCCTCCGCGTCCTGCAGCTGGCTGAACTGGAGCAGCCCGAGGTAGTAGAGCACGTGATCGGTCGCCGGATGCGTCGGGTAGCGTCGCAGGAACTCCCGATACGCCGGCACTTGCCTCGTGCGCCCCGCAGGAGCACGTGGTGATGGCGGGCGCGGTAGAAGAGCGCGGCCGGCCTCGGGGTCGCTCGCGAAGCGAGGATCCTCCAGCGGCAGGGCCGGGAGTCGGAGGTAGAGATCCTGGAGGCGATCCGCAACCCAGCGCGGGGTGAGAGCGGCCACGCGGCGCACGGCCGCCTGCCGGACGAACGGCCAGGCGGGGCCGCCCTGACGGCGACGCTCGGGGCCGCGGACCATGCGGACCTTCGCGTGCTGGTACCACTCGACGGGCACGCGGCTCTCGGCGAGGAGTCCCAGGCTGCTCCACGAGATCCTTCACGGAGGCGCCGGCCCCGTCCGGTCGGGTCGGAGCGAAGCCGAAGAGAACGTCGCGCACCCGCCAGTCTCCCTTCGAGCTGGACCTCGGCCACGGTGTGGGGCGACACGCCATCCGCCCGGTAGAGGTAGGTCATCCGGCCCGACATCTCCCGCTCCTGCAGCAGGTGGATGTAGACATACACCGCCTGATCACAATAGGCGAAGCCGCGGAGGAGCACGTCGCGATTGCGTCGTCTCGAGAACGGGCGCGTCGAACGGCAAGCGAAGGTTCAGATAGACGTAGTCTTGGAGCCGGCGCACCACTTCCTCGGGTGCGCGAGCGTCGCCGGCCACCCGGTGCGCGACGAGCGGGAGCAGGAACTCGTCGTAGACCGCGTGGTGGACGACCCCGCGCCACACCCCAGGCACCCGCCGCCACGCCCAGCACGACCAGGAGCGCGCCGCCTCGGACGATCCATCGTCCGACCATTCTGCGCGTTTCACGCTAGCACGCCGGCGACCGGCGGGGCAAGCGAAGCGCGCGATAAGAGGCACGAGGGCCGCGCGGCTCACCACGGCACCGCGACGCCCTTGGCCCGCAGCAGCTCCGTGTAAAGCGCGTCCATGTCGGCCACGAGCCGGCTCGCCCCGAAGGCCGGCACACCCCCCCCCCCCCTCGCCCGAAGCCTACCACGCGGGCGCGCGCCGCCTGGCCGAAGGCCCGGCGGCGCCCGGCGTCGAGGAGCAGGTCGGTCATCGCCCGCGCCAGCGCGTCCGCGTCGCCCGGCGGGACGAGGTGCCCGGTGACGCCCTCCTCGACGAGATCCGGCACGCCCCCCACGCGCGTGGCCACCACCGGGCGGCCGGCGGCCATCGCCTCGATGAGCGACACGGGTGATCCCTCGTTGCGCGAGGTGAGTGCGACGACCCAGGCGTCCGCGTAGACTCGCTCGAGGTCCCGGCGCCAGCCGAGGAATCGGACGCTCGCGCCCAGGCCGAGCTCGCCGGCCAGCGTCTCGAGCGCCTGACGCCGCTCGCCGTCGCCGACCACGAGAAACTGGCTCGTCGGCAGCCTCTCGCGGACGCGCGCGGCGGCGCGCAGAAACATCTCGTGCGCCTTGATGGGGACGAGCCGGGCCACGATGGCCACCAGGGGGACGTCCCGGGACACCCCCAGCTCGGCGCACAGCTCTCCGCGCCGGTCGTCCACCGCCGCGTAGCGGTCGAGGTCGAGGCCGAGCGGCATCACCCGGAAGGACGCCGGGCGAGCCCACGCCGAGCGCCAGCAGCTCCCGTCGCACCGTCTCGCTGACCGCGAGCAAGGAATCGGTCCAGCGCCCCAGCGCCCGCTCGATCGCCAGGAAGGCGCGCGTCCGGCCGGGCGGGAAGTAACCGTGGAACACGTGCCCGTGGTACGTGTGCACCACCACCGGCACCCGCGCCACCCGCGCGGCCAGGCGGCCGAGGGTCCCGGCCTTGGCGGTGTGGGTGTGGACGACGTGCGGCCGCAGCGCGCGCATCAGGCGGAGAAGCTGGCCGAACGCGATCGCGTCGGCCACCCCGCGCACCTCGCGACCGAGCGCGGGAAGGATCGTCAGGCGCGGCGGGACGGCCCCGTGAAGCGCGGGGTAGTTGCCCTCGTCCGGGGCCTCCGCCCCCGCGACGAGGCGCGCGTCGTAGCGGCGCGGGTCGAGCCGCTCGGTCAGGAGGGTGGTGTGGAGCGCCGGGCCGCCGATGTTGAGGCGGGCGATGATCCGCAGGACCCGCACCCGCTCCCCGGAGGCGGCCGCGACGCCCGTTCCCGACCATCCCCTCGCAGCGCGCTGCTGGTCCATCAGGGCTGCCCAAGCCGGCCGCGTGGCCGGTGAGCCGAGGCTAGCGGCGGCGAGCCCGGTCCGCCAGGTACCAGTGGACCGTGCGCTCGAGGCCGGCCGCGAACGGGGTCCGCGCGCGGAAGCCGAACTCCGCGGCAGCGCGCGAGACGTCGAGCGACCGGCGCGGCTGACCGTCGGGCTTCGAGGCATCCCAGACGATTCGCCCCGGGAACCCGGTGAGCGTGGCGATCTGCTCCACGAGGTCCCGGATCGATATCTCGAACCCTGCGCCGATGTTCACGGGCGCCGGCTTGTCGTATCGCTTCATCGCGAGCACGATCGCCTCCGCGGCGTCGTCGACGAACAGGAACTCTCGCGTGGCCTTGCCCGAGCCCCAGACCACGACCTCGTCCCGACCTTCCTCCCGGGCCTCGACGCACTTCCGGATGAGCGCCGGGATCACGTGCGAGGTGCTGGGGTCGAAGTTGTCTCCGGGACCGTAGAGGTTCACCGGCAGGAGGAAGATCGCATTGAAGCCATACTGCTCCCGGTAGGCCTGGGCCTGGACGAGCAGCATCTTCTTCGCCATTCCATAGGGCGCGTTCGTCTCCTCCGGATAGCCGTCCCAGAGATCGTCCTCTCGGAACGGCACCGGAGTGTCCTTCGGATAGCAGCACACCGTCCCGATGGCCACGAACTTCTCGACCCCGTGGCGGCGGGCGTACTCGATCATCAGGGCGCCCATCATGAGGTTGTCGTAGAGGAACCGGCCGGGATTGTCGCGATTGGCCCCGATGCCGCCGACGCGCGCCGCCGCGTGGATCACCACCTGCGGCCGCGCCTCTTCGTACAGCCGCCGCACCGCGGCCTCCTGGACGAGATCGTACTCCCGGCTCCGGGGCACCACGATCTCACGGCACCCTTCGGCTCGAAGCCGCTCCACCAGTCGAGACCCAAGGAAGCCGGCACCGCCGGCCACGAGCAGACGCTTGCGGGCGATATCGAGCATCGGCCTCTATCCTCGCACCGGTCGGCGACCTTCATCACAACCTGGCCTCACGACCTGGCTCCGGCACGCACCGCTGTCGTCACGGTCCCACGAGGAGCGGGCAGCCACTCCGCAAGCCCGGCTCCCCACCTGGGCGCCCACTCTAGCACGGACGGGAGGACCATCAGGAGGACCTCGGGGCCGCATGATCCGCCGCCGCGGCGCGTCCCGCCCACCATTTGAGCCCGCTGGCACTTCACTGGCGCGTGCCCCGCCCGGGGCGGTCAGGACCGCGGGGCGTCGCCCCAGTCCGCGGCGCGCGGCCACCCCGCTCAGCCGGCCGACGCCCGCCGCCGCGAGAGCCGCGAGCGGGCCGAGGATGTACAGGAGGAAGCGCCCGTCGTAGTCCGCGAGCGTCACGGCCACGAACAGCAGATGGGCGGCGATGAGGGCCAGGAGCAGGTGCGTCAGGGGGTGGCGCCACGTCGCGGCGATCCCGATGAGCGCCAGCGTGTAGAGGGGCAGGAGCACCGCCACGATCAGCACGTTGTGCCGCGCGCGGTAGTACGGGCGAACGTGCGCGAGCTCGACCGCGACCCGACGCGCCCCGAGGGCGAGGGTCGGTCCGAGATGACGCTGGATGTAGCGAAGGTCGGACAGCCAGCCCGCGCCGCGGGGGGTCTCGTCGCGTGGCATTTCCATCCGGAACGCGGGGCGCTGATAGATAGAGGACTCGGCCGCTCCACATTTTGGCGCCGGGATACTGCCCGGCCGTGTCCTGGACGTGCGGAGAGAAGACCAGCAGCAGCGCCCCGACGGCCCCGATCCCCCCGAGCGCGACGCCGATCCAGTCTCGCGTCACGACTCCCCGCCACCCCCAGAAGGCCGCCGCCACCGGCAGCAGCACGAGCGCCGTCGGCCGCAGGGTCGCGGCGGGCAGCAGCACGAGCAGCGCCAGGCCGTACCAGCGGCCGCCTCGCTCGGCCGCGCGCCACACCACGAACGCGACGATCACCACGGCCGAGATGTACAGGGAGTCGGTCAAGATATACCCGTGCCACCGGGCCACGTCGGGGTTGACCAGGAGGAACGCGGCGCCGACGAGACCCGCCAGGAGGCCGCCGAGCGTGGCGCCGAGCGCCGCCACGGCCGCCCCCGCGACCGCGGCCACGCCGATCTGGAAGCCGACCACCCCGGGCAGCCCGGCTCCGATCACCTGCCAGAAGGCCACCACGGCCATGTAGCCCCAATACGCCCAGTTAGCCGCCGAGTGGCCTCCCGTCGAGCAAGGCGCGGGCGCCGTCGACGTAGCGGCTCGTGTCGCCGCCCAACTGCACGCCCTTCAGCGCGAAGAAACCCAGGTTGAGCAGGACGAAGCCCACGACGAGGCCCCCGGCCACCCACGATTCCAGGCTCCGGCGGCAGGCGGGCGCGTCCGCGCTTCGCGTCATGGCCCGGCGAGCGCGGCCGGCGACGTCAGGGCTCGGCATCCACGCCTCGCCGGCATCAGGCCGGGCGGCGGCCCACCACGCTGATGCCGCTGCCGGGGAGGTAGCCCCGGTCGTGGATCCAGTCGTACCGAGGGCCGCGGGGCAGGTAGCCGCGGAGCGGTCGGACGTCCTCGAAGCCCTGGGCGCGGAACCAGCCCACCGTCTCGGCGACGGTGTGGTGATGCTGGAAGCGCGGGGCGTACCAGTCGTACGTGTCGCAGACCCGGATGTGCCAGTCGGGGTGAGAGGAGAACGGCACGAGCAGGTTCGCGCGACGCACCAGCGGAATCCCCCCGCCCACGGCCCCGGCGACCGCCAGGCGATGCAGGCGTCCGATCCGACAGGCGGCGCGCCAGGGCGCGGAGCGCCGCGTTCACCGCTCCTGGAGCCACGTGTTCCGCCGGTACACCCAGACCGCGAGGCGGCCCCCGGGCTTGAGCACCCGCACCAGGGCATCGAAGGCGGTGCGCGTGTCCGCCGTGTGGTGCAGGACGCCGATCGAGTAGATCGTGTCGAACGTCGCCGGCGCGAACGGCAGGCGCAGGAGGTCCGCCTGGACGACCTGGACGGCCGGCAGGCGCGCACAGACCTCGCGCGCCCGCTCGACGGCCGCGGTGACGTCGACCGCCGCCACCTGCGCCCCGAGGCTCGCCGCGACCGCGGCGTACCGGCCGCTGCCGCACCCGGCATCGAGGACGAGGCGCCCGTCGAGGTCGGCCGGACCGAAGCCGGTCTTGGCGAGGAACACGGCCCGATCCTCGGCGGGCCGCTGCACCTCGTAGCGCCGCCACTGGATCCCGAAGCTCTCGGCGTAGCCCGTCGCCGTCGTGACGAAGCGCGGCACGCTCCGCACGATCGGATAGTCCCGGCGGCACGCGGCGCACCGGAGCCGGCCCTCGGGCGGAAGGCGTCCCGGCTCGGCGGGCAGGGGCTCGACCTCCGTCGAGGCCCCGCAGTCGGGGCACCGCAGCGCGGCCGCGGCTGGCGTCAGGCCCCGCACGCCGCGGGCGCCGCGGAGGAGGCCGGCCGCGTATCGATGAAGACCCGATGCCACTGCTCGAGCATCAGCAGGCTCCACAGGCGCGGATGGTGGTGCGCCCGGCCCTCGACGTGCTCGTCCAGGTAGCGGCGGACGATCTCGGGGCGGAAGTATCCGCGCTGGCGCGCGCGGGCGTCCAGCAGGACGTCGTAGGCCATCTCGCGGAGCTCGTGGCGGAACCAGTGGTCGATGGGCACCCCGAACCCCATCTTCGGGCGCCGCAGCACGGCCTCGGGCAAGAGGCCGCGCATCGCCCGCCGCAAGAGGTACTTCTGAGTGAAGCCGCGGAGCTTCAGGTGGAGGGGGAGCGACGCCGCGAACTCCATGACCTCGTGGTCCAGGAACGGCGACCGCACCTCCAGCGAGTTGGCCATGCTGGCGATGTCCATCTTGACCAGCAGGTCGTCGGGCAGGTAGAGCTGGACGTCGGTGTGCGCGGTGCGCTCGACGAACGTCGTGGCGTCCGACGCGGCGTAGGCGGCGTCCAGCAAGGCGAGCGAGTCGGTGGCTCGGAGCTCCTGCCGGAGCGCCGGCGTGTACAGCTCGCTCTTGTCCCTGCTCCCGAAGCACGTCATCCACGCCGCGTATCGCTCGCGCGGCTCGAGGGTCAACACGTCGGTGAACCGCCGCATCCGGTACGTGCAGGGACTTGGCCATGCCCGCGCGGCAGCCCCCGCCCCGCCGCGCCCGCCAGCGCGCGGACCGGCCGCGGCACCCAGTCCAGGCGGTCCAGCACGGCCGTGGCCAGATACCGGTCGTACCCGAGGAAGGCCTCGTCGCCGCCGTCGCCGCTGAGCGCGACCGTCACGAACCCGCGCGCCATCTCGCAGAGCGCCAGCGAGGGGAGGGCGGAGGAGTCGGCGAAGGGCTCGTTGTAGTGCCAGACGAGCTGCGGCACGCCGGACACCGCGTCGGGCTTCACCACCAGCTCGTGGTGCTCGGTGCCGAGATGCTGCGCCACCTCGCGGGCGTACCGGGTCTCGTCGTAGTCCGGCCGGTCGAACCCGATCGAGAAGGTGCGGATCGGTCCGCTCGACACGCGGCGGATGAGCGCGACCACGGCGCTCGAGTCGAGCCCGCCGCTGAGCAAGGCCCCCACGGGCACGTCGCTGATGAGACGGAGGCGGACCGCCTCGCCGAGGCGGGCGAGGAGCTCCTCGACCAGCGCCGGCTCGGGGTCGCTCCGCTTGGGGGTGTGGCGCAGCGCCCAGTATCGATGCAGGCTCGCCTGCCCGTCCTGGAGGAGCAGGTAGTGGGCGGGGGGAGCTTGCGCATGCCGCGGAACGCCGACCACGGGCCGGGCACGTACCCGTAGGTGAGGTAGTGATGGAGGGCGACGTGGTCCGGCGCCACGGCGACGTCGGGATCCTGGAGGATGGCCTTCGGCTCGGAGCCGAACACGAACCGGTCGGCGTCCTGGTAGTAGAAGAGCGGCTTCTTCCCCAGCCGGTCCCGGGCCAGGAACAGCGTGCGCGCCTCTCGGTCCCAGATGGCCAGGGCGAACATCCCGCGCAGCCGGCGCGAGACAGTCCGGCCCGTGGCGGGCGTACAGCGCCAGGATGACCTCGGTGTCGCTCCGGGAGCGGAACCGGACGCCCGCCCGCTCGAGCTCGTCCCGCAGGAGCAGGAAGTTGTAGATCTCGCCGTTGTAGGTGATCGTGAGCCGGCCGTCGAGGCTCGACATCGGCTGATGGCCGGCCGCGCTGAGATCCTGGATGGCCAGTCGTCGCGAGACGAGGCCGACCGGGCCCTCCTGGTGAATCCCGGCATCGTCGGGCCCGCGGTGGGCGAGGATCGCGCTCATCCGCTCGAGGAGCCCGGTGTCGACGGGTCGGGCGGGATCGCGAAACAGCTTGCCGGCTATGCCGCACATGAGCGCATGCCCATCCCTGCCCGAAGGTACACCAACGGCCGCCGGGCGACCAGCAGAGCGGGCGCGGGCGGGGTTCGATCGCGCCTGCGACACAAGGGGCCGTCGTCTGTTGACCCCCTGGCCGGCAGGCCGTCCGCTGACGGTCCGCGTGACCCGCGGCCGGCGAGCCGGGGAGGACCCGCGCTCGAACATCCTCCGCAAGCGTTGACACGGGAATCCCATCGATGTTCAACTCGTGAACATCGATGGAACGGGAAGCGTTACGCGATCTGGAGATCCTGGCGGAGCTGGCCCGGAGCGAGCGGGTCACCCAGCGGGGGTTGGCCGCGCGCCTGGGCATCGCCCTCGGGCTGACGAATCTCTACCTGAAGCGTCTGGCTCGCAAGGGGCACATCAAGATCACCTCGATCCCGCCGCGTCGCGTCCGGTATCTCCTGACGCCCAAGGGCATGGCTCAGAAGACGCGGCTGACGTACGAGTACATGGACTACTCTCGCCAGCTCTACCGGGAGACGCGGATGGCGCTCCGGCAGAAGCTCCTACCCCTCGTCCAGCATGGACGAGTGCAAGTGGCCCTCTACGGCACGGAGGAGGCGGCGGAGCTCGCGTTTCTCACCCTCCGGGAGCTGGGGCTGGAGGTGAAGACGGTCTTCAGCGAGGACGGCGCGGGAACAGCGTTCCTGGGATTGCCGGTCCACCCGCTCGGCGAGCTGACCCCGGACAGGGCGAAGCTGGTCATCGTCGCCAGCTTCACGCCTGTCCCTCACATCGTCGCGCGGCTGCGGGCCCGGGGGCTCGCCCCCGAGCAGATCGTGACGCTTCACGCGTGACCAACCGGGGACGGGCTCGCTCGGGAACCGAGGGCGGGCGCCGGCCGGTCGTGCGGGCCGAATGACCGAGCCCCGCCCCCCGCAATCGATCGCGGGGCTCCTCCAGCGGTTCCTCCGTCCCTACAGCCGCTGGCTGGCGAGCGGGGTCATCCTCAACGTGCTCGTCGGCTTCGGGTTCACGCTCCGCCCCTTGGTGCTCGCCCCCGCGCTCGATGCGTTCACCGGGAGCCAGGGTCGGCCGGCGACCGGCCTCTCCGATCTCACGCTGAACAACGTGGGGCCGACGCTGGCGGCTCTCCTCCATCTGGACCCGGCCGATCCGGTCAAGATGGGACTCCACGCCGCCGGGCTCTTCCTGCTGATCACCCTGGCCGTGGCCCTCTTGAGCCTGGGCGCCCAGATCCTGCTCGCGCACACGCAACTGGTGGTCCAGCGCGACATGCTGGTCGCACTCCATGCTCACCTCCTGACCCTGCCGCTCGCCTACTTCCACAAGCACCGGGCCGGGGAGCTCGTGAGCCGGCTCACCATCGACGCTGGTGGCGTGTCGGGCGCTCTGGACGTCATCGTCCGCCAGATCCTCCAGTCGACGGCCCAGGTCGCCCTCACCCTGCTCGTGATGTTCCGCACCGACGCGCTCTTCACGCTGGCCATCCTCACGATGGGATCGGTCCACCTGCTGGTAACGCGTCTCCTCAAGGATCTCGTCTACCGCCGCGCCCGGCGCGTCGCCGACCGTCAGGGTGATCTCGGTGCCCGGATCCTCGAGACGTTCGCGGGTATCCGGGCCATCAAGTCCTTCGCCGCCGAGCGTCACGAGTCCCGCCAGGTGCGGGTCGCCGCGGAAGCCTATCGCCGGGCGGCCCGCCGGGCCCGCATCGTCTGGGAGGTCGACACCCCCATCCGGCTGGTGGCCGACGCCCTCGTGGCGGCCGTCGTCCTCGTCATCACCTTCCACGCGGTGAGCCGAGGGCGCCTGACCCTCCAGGCTGCCGCCCTCTTCTTCTACCTGTCCCAGCAGTTCCTGGGCCCGCTGTCGATCATCTTCCGGCAAGGCTTGACGATTGCCGCGACACGGGGGACCGCGGCGCGCATCCTGGACATGTTCGCCACGCAGAGCGTGATGCCGGATGGCACCGGGGTCGCCGGTCCGCTGCAGCGGAGCATCGTGCTGGACGCCGTGTCGTTCGCTCACGAGCCGGGCCGTCCCGTGCTCAGCGACGTCGCTCTCGAGATCCGTCGAGGTGAGACGGTCGCGATCGTCGGGCCCAGCGGCTCGGGCAAGACGACGCTCGGCGATCTCGTCCTCCGTCTCTTCGACGTCACCGCCGGCGCGATCCGGTACGACGGCACGGACGTCCGGGACTTCACGCAGGCCAGCTATCGCGGACACTTCGGCGTGGTGGCCCAGGAGGCGCTCCTCTTCAACGCCAACGTACGGGACAACGTCGTGTTTCACCGGCCGGTCGATCCGGAGGCGCTTGCGCATGCGATCTGGGCGGCCAACGCCGAGGAATTCGTCCGCGATCTACCTCAGGGCCTCGACACCATGCTCGGCGATCGCGGCGTCCGGCTGTCAGGCGGCCAGCGCCAGCGGATTGCCATCGCCCGGGCCATCTACGGGCGGCCCTCCCTCCTCGTGCTCGACGAGGCCACGAGCGCGCTCGACAGCGAGGCCGAGCGCGAGGTTCAGAAGGCGATCGATCGCATCGGACGGGAGATGACGATCATCGTCATCGCGCATCGCCTCTCCACGATCATCAACGCGGACCGCATCGTCGTCCTGAACCGCGGTCGCGTGGAGGCGGTCGGCCCCCACCCCCACGTGCTCGAGAGCCAGCCCCACCTATCGCCGGCTCCATGCCCTGCAGACCGCGGCCACCCCGTCAGCATGAGTGAGCCCGCTCGCTGCCGCTTCTGAGCGAGCCACGATCGACCGCCCGATCATGGGCTTGCGTCGTGGCGGTCGCACTGTTGCTCACGATCCAGGTGGGCGTGGCGGCGTGGGTACACGCTATCACGATCCGAGTCGTGTGCTCGCGCCGGATTCCGATCAGCTACGAAATGTCGGCGCTCGCCCTTCTCGTTGACGGCCGGTTCTGGACGGGGCCCGGGTCGGGCGAGCCACAGATACACCGGACCCCGGGCTATCCCGCGTTGATCGCTGTCACCTATGCGGTCTTCGGTCGCAACTCCAGTCGTCGTCGTCGGAATCCAGCTCCTCGTGAACTGCGCCATGCTGGCCGCTCGTGGGTTGGATGGCGCGGTCGCGTAAGTGCCTCGCCGCGGGTCGGACGGCGGTCGTCCTTCTCGGCCTCGATGTGGTGTTCTTCGCCAGCGCCCAGTACGTGCTGGCCGAACGTTCTTCACCCTTCAGCTCGCGCTGTTCGTCTTGCTGTGGCTCGAGCATGCCGTTCCACGACCAATGAGCGACGCCGTCTTGTGCTGGCCACGGTCTCGGGCGTAGTGCTGGCGACGATGGCGCCCACGCCGATCGCCTAATCGGGCTCGCCACTTCACGATGCCTCGCCGCGGCCGAGACCAGCCCCGGGCTTTCATCACTACGTGCTGCTTCCGGCGGTCGCTCGGCATTGGCAGGCGCCGGAACGTGCCCAGCGGGCGCGGAGCATCCAGATGAAGAACGTGCCCTTCTCCTGTACCGGGCTGCTCATCCTGCCACATCCTCGAGCGGCGCGAAGCGCTGGAGGGCAATCGCCTCTCGACGGCTGCCCACACCAGGAGCGCGATGGCGGTCTACGTAGGCAACACGGACGCCGCGGCCGACCAGCGAGAGGCTGGATGGTGTCCAGGCCGGGATGTGCGCGTGCCGGGGAGATCGCGCGGCCAGGTCCTCGGCGTGGACCAGCCGATCGGGCCGGCCAGTGATCTGATCGCTCTGGACGTCCCTCGCTATCCGGACGTGGTCGGCCGGACGCCCCGGCCAATTTCTTTGTCGTCTTGCTCCGGGCATCTCTCGTGGCTGTAGCCTCGCGACGATGCCTTGTGCGTATGCCGTGCGAGCCTTGGATGATGCGATCTTGTACTTCGTGGTCCCTGAGGGGCCGAGCCTACCCGTATTTCGAGTACCAGGCCGATGGTCATTGGAACGGACGCGCCCATGGCATCGCTCGCCGATGCCCTCGCGCGCGCGGAAGTGTTCCTGAACTGGCGGAAGGAGGCGGCGCGGTGACGCGTTACAGACAAGCGCTTCGGCGCCGCCGGGCTCGGGGCGGTCGGAAAGGACCCCAGCCTGCCGACGGAAGCACGGCTCCGCATTCTCAGTCCACGGAGCGTCCGGCCAGGTGCACGCAGTCGATGTATTTCTGGGCGAGTTCGTCGATGCCGCGCCACTGCTGGCGATGCTTGCCGGCGTGGGCTACCAGCATCTGCGGACGGCGTTCCCACGTGCGCCCTGCGTGACCGGCCTGGCAGTACCCGCCCCTCCTCGAGGCCAGCCCCACCTATCGCCGGCTCCGCGGCACGGCGCCGGCATGACCCCGTCCGCAGGCTCGACCAACGACTCCGGGCGCGTCCGCTTCGAGGATCGAGCGCGAATTACTTCACGATAGTCAGGAGTCGATGCACCTGATGTGTCGTCGAGACCTCTTCATTCTCATCACGGCATTGGCGCTGTTCGCCGTACCGATCGTCGTCGACGTGCTTCTCTCCGGGGAGAGAGGTCCCTTTGCGTATCTGGCGGCCGACGCATTCTACTACCTTGTCGTGGCGCGCAATACGCTTGATTTCGGCGTTGTGTCCTTCGATCAGATGCATGCGACGAACGGCTTCCATCCGTTGTGGCAGTTGATCCTCGTCTTATTATTTGCCTGCTCTCGAACTCTGGGCTTGTCCGATCTGGCTGTTCTCTACGCGGTGGTAAGCCTTTGTCTAGTGCTCGTCGGTATCTTCATGGTTTACCTCGCGTGCAGTCTTCAGCGAGTCGGTGAGTTCTCAGTTTCGTTCCTGTTTCTCCCGGTGGGCGCCGTCGCGGCACTTCTAGTGCCGCTATGGTTGGCGGTAGGTCGCGACCGGCTTGCCGCTGGCGCTGTCGAGGGTTACCGCCCTCTTCCAACTACGCTTTGGACGTTCGTCAACGGGATGGAGAGCGGCGTGCTGCTAGCCGCATTTGGCGCGACGTTCTATTACTTTGTCTCGCGTGGCATGAAAAGCCGTCGGTCCGCCCTCGTGCTTGGCGGACTCCTTGCCATCATGACCCTCGGCCGCCTCGATCACGGTTGCTTTGCAATAGCACTACTCTTCGGTCTATTCATCGCAGCTCGGGTCCGTCATGATGTTGCCGTTCGACGCCGGTGCGTAGTTGCCGCGTGCTCCTTCAGCGTACCACTCTTGGTGTATCTCATCGTGAACAGGATGTATGGGGGTAGCTTCTTTCCGGTGAGCGGCGCTATGAAGCGTGTCTTCCCGGCGGGAAACCTGGAGGCTACGGTGGCGTACGTCTTAGCCGGAGGTCTTGACGCCAAGACTGGATATCGTCTCATCCCCACGATCGTCCCATCGGTTGTAGGGATTGCGTACCTTGCTGTTTGGATCTGGCGCTCGTATCGGCGTCGTCCCGGTGCCGAATGGCTTGACACGCCGACGGCGCGTTTCGACTTCCTCATGCTCGCCTCTGCTGCAGGAACCTTTGCTCTTGGCGCCCATAACTTTCTGTTCGTTCCATACATTTCTCAAGGACATTGGTACTATCCGGTGTCGAGCGTGTGGACGACGCTTGTTGCACTTCTGGGTCTTAGAGTTGTCGGTGCACGGGTCCTTCCGGACCGAGACCACAATTCCATGGCTATCGTCGCATCGATTCTGTGGACGATCCTGTGTGTCGGCCTATTCGTGGGGCTGCATCGACACGAGGCCTATCACCGCAGGTTCGCATGGTTCTTTCACGTGGAGGCTCCGCGCGTGCGGGCGCACTACGGCAACAACCGTCCTCGTCTCATAGAGATGGATGATGGGCTTGTGGCGTTCTCGACCGGGTTTCCTACCTTGAGTGGGATCGGTCTGGCCCTGGATCGTGAGGCCGCACATGCGTTCCCGGGCGCGCAATTCTTTCAGTTGGCACGACGGCGCGGCTTCGACCGCATGGCCACATTGCAGTATGGCGACTTTACGCATATCCCCGACGGACAGGTGGCGTCCCGCTTTCAGGGGAGATTCCGCCATCATGTCCCAGGAACTTGGCCCGGCCTATCGGTCGACTATCGGTCGGGTGACGGCTCATTCGTCATCGTCCGCATGGTGGCTGAAAGTTCCGACAGCCTGCCCAGGTGATCGATCTAACGATTCAAGCCCGCCATCGGCGGGTAGACCTCAAGCCCTGATCTCACGCCCGACACAGGAAGGCGGCCGGGACCTCAATCCAGGACTCCCGCCAGGTGCACGCAGTCGATGTATTTCTGGGCGAGATCATCGATGCCATCTACCCAGATGCTCCGTTGAAAGGCCTCGTATGACGACACCAGCCGCTCCAGGACGCCGGGGATCTCCTCCGGGGTGCGGAAGCCAACCCCGCCGAACCCGACCAACTCGGGGTGGCCCCCGTCGTGGAAGTACGCCGTCGGCAGGCCGCAGCTCAGCGCCTCCGCCAGCGCGTTCGAGCACGGGTCGTTCTGGCTAGCCGTGACGTAGATGTCGTGCCCCTTCAGCAGACCGGCCAATGTCTGGGAGTCTACGGGCGCCTGCGCCCGGATGTGCTGGAACTCTCCCGTCATGCGCCCGACGAAGCTGTACTCGTAGCGGCTCCAGTCGAGATGCTGGTCGATCCACTCGTAGGTGGCGCGGCCCTTCCGGGGATTGTCGGACCATGAGGTGGAGATCAGCCGGACCTTCCGGTTCCGCTCGAACGGCGCGCGGCCCTCCCGGTTGAAGATCAGCGGGTCGCAACCGGTCCACATCAGAACGGGCCGGAAGGGCCGGAAGCCCAGGTCGTAGGTCTTGCCCATGCTCCAGCCGCTCTGCATGACGGTGACGTCCGCGAGCTCGCGGTTGATCTCGTAGCAGAGGGCGTCGCTCCGGGTATCGTTGCCCCTGTACAGCTGGATCGGCCCGTCGATCCGGTGGATGACCACCGAGCCGGGCTCGCGCTCGCGACGGAACCGATCCCGGTCGAACCAGATGGACTGGATGACGTGGACGTCCGCGCCCACCCCGGAATTGCGGACAACCTGCATTCCCTTGCGCTGCAAGGCGCCCTCGAGGGCGATCATGAACTGGTTGCCGCCGCCGTACGGGGGCGGCTTGAACTCGTTCCACAGCGCGAAGGTGAGGGATTTCTTCCGGCCCACGCGCCGCACGATCTCCGCCTGATGCTGTGCGCGGTCCGGGGCCGGCACGGCGGCCGGCCGCCGTCGGAGCAGGGACGTCCAGCTGGCCGGGACGGGGGCCGTCGTCCGCCCCTGGCGCTTCGGCGACGCGTTCAGACGCGTCTGCTCGTAGATGTACTTCAGCCGGCCGGCGATGGCCTCGTCGGAGTTGAACTTCCGCACGTGCTCGTAGGCGCTCTCCAGTGTCGCCGCGAGGTGGCGCTCCCGCACGTCGCGCACGAGCAGCTCGGCACCGGCCGCCGCGTCGTCGAATATCTGGCCGCGGGTGAGAATGTCCGGCGACTGGCCCACGCGGGTGCTGACCACGCAGGTCTTGGTGGCGGCGGACTCCAGCACGGAATTGGGCGCCCCCTCCCAGCGGCTGGCTGATCAGGTACGCATCCAGGCCCTGGTACAGCTTCGCGATCTCGTCGAGACTCAGCGTGTTCTCCCGCAAGTCGTCTCCCGGCAACTCCGCGCCGAGGAACGTGAAGGGGATGCCACGCTCCTGGAAGCCCCGGCGGATCCAGTGGCGGCGTGGCCCCGCCAGCAGGAAGTGAACCGGCACGTCCTGCCGCTGGAGCAGGGTGGCGATCTCCAGGAGCACGTCGGCGCCCTTCTGCTTCTTGGGCAGCGTCAGGTCCGCGCCGGACGTGTCCCGGTGGAAGTTGCCGATCAGGTAGCGCTCCGGCGGGATCCCCAGTCGGGCCTTCAGGGCGGCGCGGCTCGCGGCGCGATCGGTGGGCGGCACGAACTGCCGGAGGTCGATCGGGTCGGGGAACAGCATGCAGGGCAGCCCGCAGTTGCTCACGAACCTGAGCGACTCGTGGTACTCGCACAGCCAGACATCGATCAGCTCCCGAACCCTCAGGTACTCCGGCCGCGAGAAGACGATCTGCGGCTTGTCCGCGAGGCTCGCGATGACGCGCTTGCCCTGCAGCTGCTTCCGGGGCACCTGCAGCAGCGCGTGCCAGAAGACGGTATGCACGATCTCCGCCTTCTCCAAGGGAACGACCTCCACGAACTCCGCCGAGAGGCGTGTCAGGTGCTGGATGTCGTGGTCGAGCGCCCAGTTGATTCCCTCGCCGCCCGTGAAGTGCACCCGGAACTTCGCCATGTCGCGAATCTCTCCCGCGCCCATGATCAGCCGCCGACGGCTCGACTGCCTCACGTCGAGCGGTGACGCCCGCAGTCCCCCCGAGGGTCCTTCCTCCCGTTGGCATCGCAGCCCGCTCCCCGTGACGTCAGCCCGGGCACGGCCCGGAGACTGGAACTGACGGGTGAAGTAGGCCGTCACCAGATGGTCGAGCACCATGTGGAGGTCCTCGACGAAGCCGTAGCTGAAGTCGGGGACGAGCAGCGGGGTGTCGAGGAGCGGGAGGACCTCGCCCCCGTCGAAGCCGAGCATGCCGGCCGTCCGCAAGCCCATCCCGCGCGCCATCCTGACGGCGTTGACGACGTTCGGGGAGTTGCCGCTGCCGGTGATGACGACGAGCAGGTCGCCCGCGCGCGCGAACACGACGAGCTGCTGGGTGAAGACGTGCTCGAAGCCGAGGTCGTTGCCGATCGCCGTGATCAGCGGGACGTTGTCGGTCAGCGACATGACCCGGAAGGGGCGCTTCGCGCGGTCCGGCGTCTTGCCGAGCACGGTCTTCGCCAGGTCGCAGGCCATGTGGGAGGCGGTGCCGGCGCTGCCGCCGTTCCCCACGATGAAGATCTGGCGGTCCTCCTGGTGGGCGCGCTCGAGCTCGGCGACGAAGGCCGCCACCTGGCCGAGGTCGACCCGGTCCATGACCGCCTTGAGCCCGGTGAAGTACTCGCGCGCGAAGGAAGCCTTGTCGGCCTGCCGCTGCGTCATTCCCCCGCTTCCCCTCCGCGGCGCGGACGCGTCCGTCCGCCGCCGCTACTCGATGAAGATGATCCGGCTGCCCTGCGGCTCCAGCGAGAACGGCATCGGACGCAGCTCCGGCAGGGCCGCGCAGATCTCCGCGTGGCGCTCCGGGTGCGCGTAGAGCAGCAGGAAGCCTCCGCCCCCGGCGCCGAGCAGCTTGCCCCCGACCGCGCCGTGGCGCCGCGCCCGCTCGTACCAGTCGTCGATCGCCGCCGAGGTGATCCCGTCCGCCAGCGTGCGCTTGAGCATCCAGCCCTCGTGGAGCACCTCGCCGAACCCGTCGAGGTTGCCGGCGCACAGCCGCTCCCGCAGCGCGTCGGCGTAGTCGCGCATCCGCTGCAGCACCGCGAAGGTCTCGCCGTTCTTCTCCGTGTTGCTGCGCTGTGTGCCCAGCACGTCGTCGGCGGAGCGCGTCAGGCCCGTGTAGAGCATGAGCAGACGGCCCGCCAGCTCGCGCCTGACCTCACGCGTGCAGGGGATCGGCTCGGTGAAGACGCTCTCGTCCGGGTTGAACTCCATGAACTGCAGCCCGCCGTAGGCGGCGATGTACTGGTCCTGCTTGCCGATCGGCTTGCCGCAGATCTCGATCTCGATGCGACAGGCCTCCGCCGCCAGGCGCTCGGCGTTCACGAGCCGGCCGGTGAAGGCGTAGAGCGCGTTGAGCAGGCCGACCGTGTAGCTGCTCGAGGAGCCGAGCCCCGTGCCCTGCGAGGGCACGTCGGAGATCGAGGTGATCTCGACGCCGCCCTCGATCCCGACGAGACCGAGCGCCTCGCGGATCAGCTCGTGACGCAGCTCGGAGGCGCGGTCCACCATCTCGGTGACGGAGTAGCTCGCGCGGACGCGGTCGTCGAACTTGCGGTTGACCGTGATGTAGATGTACTTGTCGATCGCGGCGCTGAGCACCGCGCCGCGCTCGCGCCCGTAGAACGCGCGCAGGTCGGTGCCCCCGCCGGCGAAGCTGACGCGCAGCGGCGTCCGGGTGATGATCACGACGCGTAGCCCTCCGGGTGCGCTTGCCGCCAGGCCCAGGCGCTCGCCACCATCGACTCCAGGTCGGGGAACCGCGGCGCCCAGCCGAGCACCCGCCGGCTCCTCGCCGGGTCGGCCACCAGCGTGTCCGGGTCCCCCGGGCGCCGCGGGGCCGGCTCCACGGGCACCCGGCGCCCCGTCACCTTCTCGACGGCGGCGATGACCTCCCGGTTCGAGTAGCCGCGGCCGAGCCCGAGGTTGAAGGCGCCGGAGGGCACGGACGTCGCCGCCCTCGAGCGCCTGCACGTGGGCGGCGGCGATGTCCACGACGTGGACGTAGTCCCGGACACACGTGCCGTCGGGCGTCGCGCGGTCCGTTCCGAACAGCCGGAACACGTCGTGGCGACCCTGGGCCGTCGCGAGCAGCCGCGGGATGATGTGGGTCTCCGGCCGGTGGTCCTCGCCGTGCGCGCGGGTCGCGCCGCAGGCGTTGAAGTAGCGGAACGAGAGGTGCTGCAGGCCGTGGGCCGTCTCGTACCAGCGGAGCGCGCGCTCGAACGCCCACTTCGACTCGCCGTAGCTGTTGCACGGATTCCCGGCCATCTCCTCCGTGATCGGCGAGCCCTCCGGCTGGCCGTAGGTCGACGCGGTGGAGGAGAAGACGAGGCGGGTCGAGCCCGCCTCGACCATCGCGTCCAGCAGGTTGATGCCGCCGACGAGGTTGGCGCGGTAGAAGCGCCCGGGATCCCGCAGCGAGACGTCCACGAGCGCCTCGGCGGCAAGGTGGACGACGGCATCGGGGCGCTCCGCGCGCATCGCGTTCCGGACGGCCTCCCGGTCGAGGAGGTCCAGCTGGGCGAAACGGGCCCGCGGGTCGACCGCGGCGCGGTGACCGTTGCCGAGGTTGTCCCACGCCGCGACGTCGTGGCCGGCGTCGCAGAGCAGCTCGGTCACGACGCTGCCGATGTAGCCCGCCGCCCCCGTCACGACCACCCGCGCGCTCACCTAGGCTCTCCGGGAGCTGTCAGGTGCGGACGTGCTGTTCCGCGGAGCACCGCGCCGGCCCGACCAGGCGCTGGTCGCGGCAGCGGAGCTACGCCTCCTGTCCACTGAGCGAGGCGTCGACGCCGGGACGGATGCCGCCGACGTGTGGCCACTCCCGCTCCGCCCGGGCGTAGCTCTCCGGGGTGCCGACATCGACGAGGAACGTCCCGGCCGGCAGCGGCCAGCCGTAGACGGGCACTCCGTCCGCGAGCCACTGGGGCAGGATCTCGCGGCCGAAGTCGCTGGTTCGCCCGGCCGGGATCCTGGCCAGCAGCGCGCGGTCCAGCACCATGACGCCGGAGTTCACCCACGGCGAGTGGATCTCGCCCGGGCGGGGCTTCTCGACGAACCGGCGGATGCGATTGTCCACGGCGAGCTCGACGACGCCCCCCTGCGCGGCGTCCGGACGCCGGTCGAGGGCGAGCGTGGCGTGGGCGACCGTTTCCGCCGAGCGGTGAAACGTCACGAGCGCGCCGAGATCCAGATCGGTCAGGACGTCGCCGTAGACGACGAGGAAGGGGTCCTCGAAGAACGACTCGATCCGCTTGACGCCCCCGGCGGTGCCGAGCAGCTCCGGCTCCTCCGAGTAGCGGATCTCGACGCCGAAGCGGGAACCGTCGCCGAAGTGGCCGCTTACCGACTCCGGCCGGTGGTGCAGATTGACGGCGACCCGGCGGATCCCGTGGTCTCGCAGCCAGCGGACGGTGTGCTCGAGCACCGGCCTGCCTGCGATCGGGACCATCGGCTTGGCCAGCGTCTCGGTCATGGGGTACAGCCGGGTCCCCTTGCCGGCGGCGAGGATCATCGCGTTCATCACGCGGGGCGCACGCTCCGGCGGACGTCGTCCGCGAGCGCGGACTGCCCGGTCCACGCGAGAAACTCGCAGGGCCTCCTCGTGGAGGCGCCCCTGCCGGACGAGGCCGCTCCAGAACATGGGATACGGGCCGTTGGCGTAGCGGTAGTACGCGAGCAGGGCCTTGTCCATCGCCGTCACGGCTCGGTGCCCGCCGAGCCGCGCGGCAAGGTGCGCCGGGCGGATGAGCCGCCGCGTCAGGGCTCGCACGCCCCGCGACTCGAACCAGCGGCCCCGGGCCGTGAAGCCGTCGCCTCGCACGCGGTAGGTGCGCTCCAGGAGCAGCGGGTCGACACTGTGGCAGGCGCCGTGCATCGCTCCCTCGAACGCCCGGGCGGAGCGGACGTCCGGCGAGATCGAACGCAACGACTCCAGCATGTGGCGGAATGTTAGCACGTGCCAGAGACCGGGATGGAGGCTGAACTTCCAGCGGAAGGACGGGTCGTTGCGCTGCCAGAAGAGGTGCTCCGGTCCGAGGACGACGCCCTGCCGGGGCTGGTACTGGTCCCACCCCAGCAGGTTGACCTGGATGGCGCCGAGCGTCGCGGCGTTCTCGGGCAGCTGCCGGTTGAGGTAGTCGGCGTTACATGGCCCGAACGGCGGGTGGTCGTCCAGGATCAGGTACAACCACTCCACGCCTTGCTCCTGCAGACACCGCACGGCGTCCAGTGCGATGCCCACCCAGTCGCTCGGATCGGCGGCCAGGGGGAAACACCGCTCGAACTGCGCGGGAGGCGTGGCGAGGCCGCAGACGAAGACCTCCGGGTGCCGGGGCCACCAGGCGTCGAGTCGACCGAGCGTGAAGCGAGCGGCTGGGACATATGCTTCACACGTGGGAATCAGGATCGCGGTTCTCATCTGTCCGGGTTGGCTGTTCATCTTGTCCAGATTGACGGCTGTACAGGCGGATCCGCTCCGGTCTCACCGGCCCATGGCGGGGCCATCATCAATCGGAATGACTCGCTCGTTTCCGCAGAGCCGCTTGCAGACCACGTAACGCACGAGCCATAACGAGGGTACACTAGGCCCCGCCCAACGGCATGGTGCAGAAGACCCGGCTGACCGAGCGGTACATGGACTCCGCCCGCCAGCTCTAGCGGGGCGGCGGATGCTGCCGCGGCAGAAGGCGGAGGCGCGGCTCACGCACAGGAGCCTATGACCACTCGCCGATGGCCGGGTGCGGTGGCCACATGGATGAACCGGGTGCTCCTCGGCCCGTTTCGCGTTGGCGATCGACTCCACCTGCTGCTCATCGTGTTCTACGTCGCGCTCAACGGCGTCGTCCTGGTCAATGCACTTTTCCACTTCCCGACTTATCGGGTACGACGCGTGGCCTCACCTTCAGTACATCCGGGTGCTGGCGCAGGGTCGCCTGCCCGGCCCGACCGACACCCGCGAGTATTTCTCGCCCCCACTCTCCTATCTGGTGCCGGCGCTGCTCGACGCCGTGGCTCTACCGTTTCGATACGTCGCGAAGTTCGCGCAGCTCCTCAACGTGGTCTGGTCACTGCTACTCACCTTTGGGCTTCTTCGCCTCTGCGACCTCATCCGGCCCGACAGCCGGGTGCTGAAGCCCGCGGCGGTCGGCCTCCTTGGCATGCTGCCCGTCTACTACAAGACATTTGCCTTCGTGCGGCCTGAGCCGCTCCTGGCTTGCCTCGCCGTCTGGGCGGCGTGCGGGATCGTCAGGCTGTTTGCATTGGGCAGCGCGGCGCTGCCTGCGGCGGGTCACCTCGGGCTGATCTTCGGTCTGCTCCTCCTCACCCGCCAGCAGGCGGTGCTGTTGTTGGGCGGCGCGGCGCTCGTCGTGGGCCTGATGCTCTGCCGGGAGGTAGGGGGTCGCTATCGGCTGGCCCGGGCGGGCCTTCTGGCCGTGGCGATTGGGCTCGTCCTGGGAGGGTGGTTCTATCTCCACCTCTATCGCGCCTACGGCTCCCTGCAGCATTCCCCCGTCCTGCCCAGCCATTCTCCTTTGCGAATCACCCCGCGTCGTTCTACTTCGGGGTCGGCGGTACCGCGCTGTTCCGAGATCCCGTGCGGCCGTCCTTCCGACACGAACTCTGGCCCAAGCTCTATGCGGAAACCTGGGGCGATCACGAATGCTACTTCCTTGTCTACGGCCGGGACACAAGGAATGGAGGTTTCGACGCGGGTAATTTGCTGGAGAAGGCGCTCTCACGCGGCACCCCAGCATGGATGGACACGAACCGCTACCGCATCAACGGCTACCTGGGCCGGGTCAATCTTGTCTCACTCCTCCCGTCGGCCCTGCTCGTCGCCGGGCTCATGGCTGGTCTCGCCAGCTTCGCGCGAGTCGCTCTTCGTCCCGCCCGCCCGGCCCGGACCGCGCGCGGGCCGCGCTGGCGCTCCTAGCCGTCGTTTCGGTCATGGGCTACCTGATCCTGCTCGTGGTGTATCCAACCAAGACCGGCGACACCGTTAAGGCAACGTATCTGATCCACGTTTTCCCACTCGCGGCCGTGCTGGCAGCGGATCTCCTCGAGCGCCTGAACCGCCGGTTCCCGGGCCCGGGCGCGCCCTCGTGATCCTCCTGGCGGCGATCGCCGCGCACAATGTCGGAACGCTTGTGACCCGCTACGGCGTCTGGCCGCGCTGGTGAGCATCGCCCGAGTACCAGCGAACTCTGGCGTTGAGATGGCAGACTCGGGCTCTGGATGAGCGGACGCCCGAACCGACCCCGCCCCTACCTATCGCGTCTACGAGCGCGGTTCGCCCGATCTGCCTCCCGAAGGTGAGCAGGACCGTGCGCGTCGTGGCCACGGCGGCCCCATCAGCCTCGGTTCCCCACCGTCGGCGTGGTGTCGTCCCCCGAACTCTCGAGATGGAACGGGCGGCTGTCTTTCTCGACGAGGGGGCCTCGCATGTAGAGCTGGCGCTTGAAGTAGGGGATGTCCTCCCGGCCAAAGAGCGACAGCGCCCAGGAGCGCAGGTTGAAGCCCCAGTGCTTCGTCTCGCCGACGCCCTTGCGGATCCGGACCTTCTCGCCGCGCGGGAGGTCGAGGCTGCTGCGGTGGGTGAAGCACATGTGCAGACAGCGCAGCGGCGTCCGCTCCCAGTCGAGCTCGTCGTGCAGCGACCGTACCGAGTGCTCGCGGCCGGGCCGGTAGGTGATGACCCCGCCGTGCAGCCGCTCCGGGCAGGGCGGTGGCCAGGCCTCGATGGCGTTGAAGTTGTAGAGCTTCACCATGCTGCGGCACGGCGGCGCGAGGTGGCCGTATGCTCGCTGCCGGCCGCGATCGAGTCGACGGACGTGGAGGACGTTGCCCAGCAGCTTGAAGGTTTCGTCATACTTGCCAGCCAGCAGGTCCGGGCGCAGGCGTCCGAGACGCTCCGGATCGTAGACCTCGTCCCCGTCCACGCCCATGACCCAGGTCGGCGTTCCGGCGTAACCGGCGATCATGTCGTGAGACTCCGACGGGTGGTCCACCACGCGGTACTCGACCTTCGGGTGCTCCGCGGCCAGCCGCCTCACGATCGCCGGCGTGCCGTCGCTGGACCGGTTGTCGGCCACGTGGATGCGATCGCAGAAGTCGAGAACGTTCCGGATCACCCGTTCGATGTACAGGTCCTCGTTCTTGATGAGGACCACGGCGACGATCCGCGGCTCGCTCATCGCTCAGCCATCACTCACGCTCCCGCTCGTCGGCCAGCCCCTTCAGCATCAGGTGCTCGTCCAGCCAGCCGCGCCGCCGCGCCTCGCGGAGGCGGGCCAGGATCTCATCGCGCTCGGTCCGGCCTCGCTGCCCGTCGAGCAGCGACCGGACCCGCATGTACTGGAACCCCATGGGGTACGTGGGCTCCTTCCGGGCCAGGACCGTCAGCTCGTCCGTGGACCAGCCGCGCAGCCCGGGGACCCGCTGCAGCGCGCGGCAGACCTCGAAGAGGCGCGACACAGCCCAGCCGGCGCGCCGTCGCCCTCGGAGGGCGCGGGTCATGAGCTCGCTCGGGAGGCCGAAGTACCCGCGCGCGTCGTCGATCACGCGAAAGCCGTTGAGGAAGAGGTTCGTCCGCAGGAGACGGAAATCCCAGAACCTGACGTGGTGGCCCTCGCCGAAGGGCCGGCCCCCGCTCAGCCGCGAGTAGAGACGGTAGCCGCCGAAGGCGATGTTCGGCGTGTTGACGAGCACCAGCCCGCCGGGCTTCAGGACCGTGTGGCAGAAGCGCAGGAAATTGTCGGAGTCGAAGACGTGCTCGATGGCGGCCAGGGACACCACGAGGTCGAAGGCGCCGGCGCGGGCCGAGGCCGTCCGGTCGACCTCATCGGCCGAGCCGTCGAGGTCGACCGGCACGACGTCGAACCCCAGGGAGCGCTGGTGCTCGAGGTGCGCCGGCGCGTAGTCCGCGCAGGTGACGCGCATCGCGAAGCGATCCCGCAGGATCTCCGAGAACTCCGCGTTCCCCGCGCACAGGTCGAGGCACGTCAGCCCGCGCAGGCCGTGCCGCTCGAGCACGTGCGCCGGCGCTCCGGTACCAGGGCCGGTCCGCATGCCGCGCAGCGCCGCGCAGGACGGCCACGCCGGCGTCGTGCTCCTGCTTGCTCACGGCCGGCCTCCGGCTCGGGCCCCGAAGAGGTAGAAGTGATCGAGGCAGGCTGAGGATGGGGCGGTGCGACCAGGCGAACCCGGGATGCCCCGCGGCCCAGCGGGTGAAGTACTCGTGGTTGTTCATCTCTCCGAACGTCCGCCAGTACGCGATGAGCACGCCCGCGCACCCGGCCACGAGCGGCATGATGGGGTCACGCACGCGCGCCGGCGTTTCACTCAGGGACCACGTGGCCACGAACAGCGCCTGGCTCGCATCCGCCCAGCCGAGCGCCCGCTCGAGGGCCGCCGGATCCGAAACGCACGCGACGCCGCTGTCGGCTTCCGGGAGCCGCTCGGCGTCGACCAGCGGGAGGCCGAGCGATCCCAGGTAGAACGCCTGCAGGGCACTGAACTGGGGCAGATCGTAGATCACGTAGCGGCCCGAAAATCCCAACTGGTAAAAGAGCCGGCACATGCTGCCGTAGCCGCCGCCGAACTCGAAGACTGCGGGGAACCGCTCGGCCGGTCGCCCGGTCCGCGCCTCGAACTGCGCCAGATGGTAGGCATGGTGAATGAGGTTGCCGCTGCTCCAGGGAAGCGCCCAGAAGGGCACGGGGTGGCCGACGGGCGACTCCCGTAGCGCCGGCCGCCAGCGCGGCCGCCAGTCGCGCCGGGCGCGCAGTGAAAGCAGCTCCAGCGACAGGTAGGGGTGATTGCTCACGAACATCGCCTTGGCGATCGTCGGCCAGCGCAAGAAGGCGCGAGGATCCTCCCGGCCCATGGCGTCGCGAAACTGCTCGACGAACCTGCGCCAGACGCGCTCGGACGGCTGGTCGTCGCTGGCCGGCGGGGTGCCGAGCGCCTCGATGCGGCGCCGCAACTCGGCCACGAGCGCGTCGTCGCGCGGCGTGGCCGCGGGGAGCGGGCGATCGTGTCGCGCCGCGATCCGCTCCAGCGCCTTCTTGATATGCCTGTTGCCCAGCAGGAGCCGGTTGTGCAGCAGGTAACTCGGCCCGCGTCGGCATGCGTTCATCCCGGGGGCGGCATCAGCGCGCCTTGACCAGCTCGAGATGGCGCAGCCGAGTTGCAGCCGCAGTCCGCATGACCCGTCCGACTGCGGCTTGCCGGCGCGCGCTCCGGGCGAAGGCGTGGTCACGCCCGCTCCCCGCGAGGCGCCGTCCTCGCGCGGCGAAACATGACGGACCCCCACATGTCGGCGAGCTCCACCATCCCTTCGGGCTTGTCCGCCATGAACTCGTCGACGGCTCGCTTGCAGCCCCAGTCGGATTCCGGATTGTGGTAGTCGTGCACCATGAGGTAGGCCCCGGGGGAAAGCCGCGGATAGAAGAACGCCAGAGCGCTCAGGGTCGGCCGGTGGAGATCCATGTCGAGCAGGACGAACGCGAACCGCTCCCCCTCCAGCCCGGCGAAGGTCTCGGGCACGCGGCCCGGCCTCGGCTCGATGTTGGCCGTGTCCCCGATGTTGCGCAGCACCACCTCGAGCGAAGTGTCCCGGAAGCGGAGGTCCTCGCCGACGCCCGGGTCGAGATCATCCTCGGGGAATCCCGCGAAGGTGTCGAAAAGGTAGTACCGACGCTTCGGCGCGATACGGTGGATGAAGCGACTTGCCCACCCCCGGTAGACGCCTGCCTCGGCCAGCGCGCCGGGAATACCGTCCGCCTCGACCCGCGACAGGGCCATGGCGATCGTCGCGTAGCGGTGATAGTCCCGGTAGTCCAGGATGTCCTCGTGGGCGGCGGGGTCGAAGGGCGGCACCTGCATGCAGCGCTCCCGAGCCCAGCGTCGCCTGAGATGCTTCGCGATGACGTTGTGCCGGCGGTTCACCTCCCGGCACCAGTAGGCGACCAGCCGCGCCGCGGCCGCGGGGTAGCGGCTCTCAATGATCGGCTCATGGCGTAGAGTTTCTCACGCCCGGTCAAGGCGGGAGACACACCGTGCCGGCCGACGATCGCGCGAGGATGCGATCACGTCGGGCCCGGGCCGGGAACGACCCGCACGCTGTCGCCCTCGACGGTGATCTGGACGTTCTTACGGCGCGCCCGGATGAAGTCGCACAGGTCATCGAGGGTCGGGTAGGCCGGATCCCTGCCGAACGCGCGCGCGTCATCGATGACGATGACGTGCCCGAGGTCCGGCGCGTCGAGAATGTGAGCGAGCTCTGCAAGAATGGGTGTGTCGACTTCTCCCCGGGCGGTGTTCCCGGCCGAGTAGTGGGCGTCCAGCCAGAAGAGTGCCGGGACAGTGAGCGTCTCGACGAGACTGCTGAGGATCGTCGCGCTGTCGCCCTGCAGCAACCGAATGTGGGATCGACTTCGAAACCACATCTTGGCGCGCTCGTGGAGCCGAGGGCTCAGCTCGATCGAATAGATCCGGCTGAAGCAGCCTTTCAACGCGTCGACCATGTCACCGTCGAAGGTGCCGGTCTCGACGAACACCGTCAATCCATGCTGACGTGCGAGCTGCTTCAGAACCGTCTGCTTCACACGGTGCGGCGGCGGCAGGGGCCGGCCGCGCCGTTCCCAGCCGGACAGCTCCTTGGCCTCGCGTCTCCGCCGCAGCAAGGTTCTCAGCGCGGGGTAGAGCGGTGTCTTCCTGATCACACTCGTGAACGCGCGCCGCATCGACTCCTTACCCGGCCAGAGAGCGGTCGGTGACGGGCCCGCACCGGGCGACAGTCCTGCAAGAGGGTCCAGGCGGCCTGGGAGCTATAGCGGTCGTAGCCGACGAGGCGGCGCACGAGCAGGCCGTTGCGCTGTTCGACCCACGCCTGGTCGTTCTTTCCGTAGGGCCGCCCGCGGGTGAAGCGGACCCCGTGGCGCCGGCACCAGCCGAGCAAGGCGGCGTTGATGAACTCACTGCCATTGTCGCTGTGCCACTCGCGCAGCGAGAACGGCAGCCGTGCGTGGACGTGCTGTATCGCGCCGGTCACCCGCTGGTGGTGCAGATCCCAGAGAGCCTGCAGCTCGGTCCCTGGTGGCCACGTCGACGGCGACCAGCGTCGCGCAGTATCGGCCGGCGGTCGACTCCCCGCAATGCAGGACCAGATCGCCTTGCAGTGCGCCCGGGGCGACGCCGGTCCACTCGCTCCAGGTGCGGAGCGGCACCTGCGCGCGCAGCGCGGTGAGCGCCGGGGCGCGCCGCCGGGGCTGGCGCGGGCGGCGCCGCCGCAGCAGCCACATCAGGATCAGCCTTTCTCGTGGAAGACATCCATGCCAGTATAGTCCGGCGTCGGGCTGCGGCTCCACTGAGTTGCCTCGCGGCGCACGGTCGGCGCGGACGGTCCGGCGAGAACCGAAGGGTTGCTCAAGACCACGGCCCGCAGGCTACCGGAACCTCCATTCAACCACCCCCGGGGGACGTGATGGGGAACAGCTCGAGGGCCGCCGATCCGCCGCGAGTCACGCTCGGTCTCCTCAGCTGGAACCGGCTCCACTACTTGCGGGCGACCGTGGAGTCGGCGCGGCGCTGTATTCAGTATCCGAACCTGGAATGGATCGTCGTCGACAACGAGTCGACCGAGCCAGGGCTCCGCGAGTACCTCGAGGGCTGTGACTGGATCGACCGGCTGATCTGCAAGCGCCAGAGTCACGCCGAGGCGATGAACCAGATCATGGAGCTCGCCGACCGGCCGGTACCTGATCCTTTGGCCCGAGGACATGCAGTTCGTGCGCGCCGGTGACTGGCTTCACGACATCGTCGAGATCCTCGAAGCCAACCCGGACATCGGGAGCGTCCTGCTCGACTTCCAGCGCCGGCAGACGCTGGAGCGTCTGTTCAGGCCGCGACCGTTCGCGACCCCGCGCCTGTTCGCACAGGAGCTTCGGACCTTCGGATCGCGCTTCCGCCGACAGCGCGCCCTTCGATCCTCGCGCGGCTTCGAGATGCTCACCCTCGGCTGGCTCGTGCCCGGAATCTGCGGATCCGGGATTCCTTCCCTGACTCCCATCCGCGTCTGGAAGGATCTCGGCCCGTGGCGCACGACTCGCCCGGCCGACCGGGCCATCGTGGATTCGTCACTCGGCGCCGAGCAGGACATGGTGCGACGGTTCTTCGCGCGCGGCGCCCCGCTCCAGAGCGCGACGCTGCGCACGCCGGTCGCCGCAGACATCATCACCGATCCGCTCGGCGCCAAGGCCAAGGTGCGGGGACACCATCGGTACGGCGTGTACATGCCGCCGCCGGACGGCACCTACTACTATCGAATCGATGAGCTCGAGCGCGCCCGGCAGGAAGGTCAGGCCCTCCCGATCGACTTCACGCAGGGGGTCACCCCGCTCGGCTTCAGGATTCCGCTTGACGGCCGCGGCGATCGTCGCAAGTTTCACTTCAACGACTCCATCGTTTACGACCTGGAGACGGGTACGCTCGTCCCCTATCCTCTTCGTGACGACGCGGGCGTGAGCCCGGTTGGGGGATGAGGGAATGATCCTTCCCCTCTCCGGATTCCGTCGCGAGGGCGGTTAGTTCCGCCCGGACATGCCAGCGACCTCGAACTACACGTTCCTGCTTCTGACGTTCCGCCTCGGCCGGTGAGATCGATCATGGGACGCGGAGCGGGGTCGGCCCCCTACTCGCCGCTTCCGGGTGCCCTGGATCCGGGCATCGAGCGGTCCTCGGCTGGAGCCGTGGTGAGACGATGAGCCCACAGGCCGCCACAGGCCGAAGGCCGTCCAATGGAAACCGTCCGATCAACCCCCGGGGCACGAGGGTACGGTGGTGAGCGCAGTGCGGGACACCCTCGGCGGCGCCGCCCACACGTGGCGCCGGCTTCGCTACCGGCGGGCGCTCGCCCGGCAGCGCGTCCAGGTGCCCCGGGGCGAAGTGCGGGTGAGCTACGGCCAGGTCCTTCCGCCGGCGGCTGGCGCCGCCGTCCGGGGCGGACGCGTGAAGCTCCAGCACCTGCAGGAGGCCTTTCCCGAGTCGCCCGACGCGTTCAACCTCCTCTACCTCGTGAGCAGCGCGCAGCCGCCGTTCGCCGACGAGCTGGCCCGCTGGGCGCGGCGCCGTGGCATCAAGGTGGTCTGGAACCAGGACGGCGTCGCGTACCCGGCGTGGGCCGGCCGGCACGCCGCCGGGCTCAACGCCACGATGCGCGCCGCCATGCGCCACGCCAACCACATCCTGTACCAGAGCGAGTTCTGCCAGGCGAGCGCCGCGCGGTTCCTCGGGGTGCCCGCGGCGCCAGCCGAGGTCCTGCCGAACTGCGTGGACACCGGCTGGTTCCGTCCCGGCGCCGCGCCCCTCCCGGCGGCGCCGTGGACGCTCCTGGCCGCCGGATCCCATCAGCATCGTAGTCGCGTGGTCCGGGCGATCGAGGTCGTCGCGGAGCTCCGGCGCCGGGGCCGGGACGTGCGGCTCGTGGTCGCCGGCCTCCTCGACTGGGACGATGGGGCCGCGGACATCGCCCGGACCGTGCGGGACCTCGGCGTCGAGGCGGCCGTCGAGATGCTTCCGCCGTACACGCAGCGCGAGGCGCCGGCGATCTTCCAGCGAGCGCACGTCCTCCTGCACCTCAAGTACAAGGACCCCTGCCCCACGGTCGTCATCGAAGCGCTGGCCTGCGGGGTGCCCGTCGTGGGCTCCCGGAGCGGCGGGCTGCCGGAGCTGGTCGGGGACGACGCCGGCGTCCTGCTCGACGTCCCGGACTCATGGGATGAGATCCACGTGCCCGCCGTCGACGGACTCGCCGAGGGCGTCGTCCGCGTGATGGAGCACCACGATCGATGGCGGGCCGCCGCCCGCCGGCGGGCCGAGCGTCGCTTCACCCGCGAGGCGTGGCTGGCCCGGCACCACGCGATCTTCCGCCGCCTCGTCGAGCAGGGGTGAGCGCTGGAGCCGGCCGTGTCGCGCGCTGACGAGGTCCCGATCACGGTCCTCATGCCGGTCTACAACGTCGAGCGCTACCTTCGGGGCGCGCTGGACAGTGTGTTCCGGCAGACGTGGCAGGACTTCGAGCTGCTGATCGTGAACGACGGTTCCACGGACGGCACCCGCGCGATCCTGGCCGAGATCCGCGATCCGCGGGTGCGGGTGATCGACCTGCCCCACGGCGGGCTCGCGGCCGCGCTCCGGCGCGGCGTGGAGCGAGGCGCGCGGCCGCTACCTCGCCCGGATGGACGGCGACGACGAGGCCCTGCCCCATCGCCTCGCCGTCCAGAAGGCCTGCCTCGACCGCGCTCCCCGCGTGGTCCTGGTCCACAGCCTCGCCCAGCCCATCGATCCGGACGGCCGGCAGCTGCCGATGGTGCTCGGGGATCCGCGACCCTCGACGGAGACGAAGTGGCTCCTCCTCTGGCAGAACCCGATCGTCCACCCGACGGTCATGCTCCGCCGGACGTGCTCCGCGCCCACGACCTCAACTACCGGCTGGAGTTCTTCCGGGCCGACGAGTTCGACCTCTGGAACCGGCTGGCGCCGCACGGGGACTTCGAGGCGATTCCGCGAGGTGCTCCACCGCTACCGGCTCCATCCCGCAGAGCATGACGCGCCGGAACCCGGTGGACCTCCACCTGGCCGCGTTCACGCGGGTGATCCGCGAGAACTTCGAGCGCCTCGAGGTGCCGCTCTCCGCCGGCGGCGGCCGAGGAGCTCGCCGTGATCTCGGGCGGGACGCTAGTCGACCCGATCACCCACCGCTACCCTCACGCTGCGGGGATCGCTCCACACCCTGCAGGCAGCCCTGGCGCGGCGCTTCTGTGACGCGTACGGCACGGACCCGGCGGAGCTCGGCGCGGCCCAGGCCGAGCAGCTCGTCCGGTGGGCGCGCTACATGCTGGCCACCTCCCGCCGCTACGCGACCCGCCTCCTCCGGGAGGCGGTCGGACGGCGGCGCGCGGTCCTGCGAACCCGGTACTTCTGGACCGTGACCGCCGCGCTCGCCCTGCCCGCGCCCCTCCGCCGGCGGCTGGCTCGGCGAGACGCCACGCGTGCGCCGATGTCGGCGCGCGTCGGCTGAGACCGGCCGATGCGCCCGACGATCCTCGTGGTCATCGGGGAGCTCGACGTCGGCGGAACGGAGCACCATCTCCTGCGCGTGTTGCCCGCCCTCGCGCGGCAGGGCTTCGGCCCGCTCGTGTACACGCTCACCGACCGTCTCAGCCTCGCCCCTCGCTTCCGTGCCGCCGGCGTGGAGGTGATCGCGCCGACGACGGCGAGCGCCCCCCGTGCCCTCCCGCGGCGGAGCCGGGATCCCGGCCTCCTCATGCTCGCCGCCGTGAAGCTCTGGCGACTGATCCGGGCGCGCCGCCCGGACGTCGTGCACCTCTTCCTCCCCGCCGCCTACCTGGTCGGCGGAGCGGCGGCGCTCCTGGCCGGCCACAAGACGGTCGTGATGAGCCGGCGCAACCTGAACCGCTACCAGCGGAAGCACCCGACCCTCGCGTGGCTGGAGCAGCGGCTGCACCGTCGCATCGCCGCGGCGCTCGGCAACTCGCGGGCCGTCGTGACCGAGCTGGCCGCCGAAGGCGTGCCGCGCGAGCGCCTCGGGCTCATCTACAACGGGGTCGACCTGGACGCCTTCGCGGGCCTCCCGCCCTCCCGCGAGATCCGAGCTCGCCTCGGCATCGCGCCCACGGCGCTCGTCCTGACGACCCCGGCCAACCTCATCCCGTACAAGGGGCACGCCGACCTCCTCGACGCCCTGGCGCGGGTCGCCGGGCAGCTGCCGCCCGACTGGGTTCTCCTCTGCGCCGGCCGGGACGACGGCGCCGGGCCGGCGCTCAGGGCCCGGGCCCACGCGCTGGGCTTCGCGGAACGGGTGCGGTGGCTCGGGCTCCGGGACGACGTCCCCGCGCTCCTGGCCGCCAGCGACATCGGCATCCTGCGCCTCCCACGAGGAAGGCTTCTCCAACAGCGTGCTCGAGGGCATGGCGGCCGGCGTCGCGATGATCGTCAGCGACGTCGGCGGCAACGCCGAGGCGGTGCAGCACGGCGTCTCGGGGTGCGTCGTCCCTCCACGCGACCCCGCCGCGCTGGGCGCCGCCATCCTGGGGCTCGCCCGCGATCCTGGGCGGCGGCGCCGCCTGGGGGACGCCGCCCGCGCGCGGGTCGCGCAGGCCTTCAGCCTGGACGGCTGCGTGGCCCGCTACCGGCACTTCTACGAGCTGGTGGCCAGCGGCCGCGCCGACGCGGTCGGCGAGGCGCTGGCGCCGGTCGTGTCGTGACTGGCATGCCGACCGCCGGACGCCCGCCGGACTCCCGCACGCCGATCTTCTACGTGTGGGCGATCACCTTCGGCTATGCGGCGATCTCCGCCCTGGCGATCCAGCTGGTCGTACTTCCCTACCTCCTGCCGGCCTGGCACGCGGGCAGTGGCCTCCTGGTCGGCGGCGACTGGGTCGCCTTCCACTACTACGCGGTCGTGTCGCGCCGCGCGCATCCGGACGGAAGGGTGGAGCGCCTTCGAGCTGCGCCCGCTCTGGCAACGCCCCGATCGGCATCGCCAGCGCCGTCTACGCGCTGACGTGGTCCCAGCCGTGGACGCTGATCCCGCTGAACGCCGCCCTCCACGCCACGGCGGCCGCGCTCCTATTCCGCCTGCTGCGAGGCTTCGTCGCCGACTGGCGCTGGGCCGCCGTCGGCATCGCCCCGTTCGTCTTCTACCCGTCGGCGCTGGTGTGGGTCTCGCAGATCCACAAGGACGGGTTCTTCATCGCGGGATACCTCTGTCTGTTCGTGGCGTGGGCGGAGCTGGCCCGGCATGACCCGGGGGCCTCGCGGTGGCGCGAGCTCGGGCGGGCCCTCGTCCTGCTGCCGGTGGGTTTCGGGCTGATCTGGCTGGTCCGGCCGGACCTGACCCGCGTGGCTCACGCGGCCGCCGGCCTGGCGCTCGGCGTCCTCGCCGTCCGGATCGCGTTCTGGATCTGGCGAAATCCCCGCCGCTGGGGACGGGGCGCCGCCGTTCTGGCGCTCGTCGTCCTCACGACGCTGGCCAGCGTGTGGCTGACGAGCGTCCCGGCGCGCGCCAGGGGCATGGCGGAACCGCCCGGCAGCCAGGAACGCTACGATGCCGCAGCGCCCATCGTCACGCCCGGCGGCCTTGGGGCGAACTGGAGCCACCTGAGCCGCGGCGGTGCGGGCGATCCCCTGGTACCGCAGCTCCTGGCTCCCCTCGGCGGTGGACCGGGCCGCCTACCAGATCGCCCTGACGCGTGAGCATGTTCGTCGCTGAACTACCTGGACAGCCGCAGCAACGTGGACGTCGACGTCGGCTTCTACCGGGCGACCGACGTGTTCCGGTATCTGCCCCGGGCGCTTCAGGTCGCCCTGCTGGCGCCGTTCCCGACCGACTGGTGGCAGGACGGGCAGCCTCGCGTGGACGACCGTCGGACGGCGCGTGGTCGCGGTCGAGATGCTGGGCGTGTATCCGGCTCTCCTTGCGCTCCTGGTCGTCGCCTGGCGGTGGCGTCGCCGAGCCGAGCTCTGGATCGTGGTGCTCCCCTGCCTGGCGATCCTGACCCTCTACAGCCTGGCCGTGCCCAACCTGGGCGCGCTGCACCGGTTCCGGTACGGGTTCCTCATGACGCTGGTCGGGCTGGGCCTCGCCGGCGGCCTGGACCTGCTCGGGCGGCGGGCCGGTGGGCCGCCCGATCCGGGCTGCCGTGACCGGGGGCCCACGGAGGCTCGCGGGTGCGATGGCGGCGGCGGGGCCCTCTGGCGGCGGGTGGCCATCGTCGTCCTTGCCGGGTCGGCCTCCACCCGCTAGAATCTGCCGCAGGCTGAGAGGGCCTGGCCATTGTGCACGTGAGCATGGACGCGGCGATAGTGAGTCGCGGCACGTAGCCTCGCCGTGCACGACCCGCTGACCGTTCGCTACCTCGCCGAGATCCTGCTCGCGACCGTTGCCGCCGCGCTGTTCTACCGGTACTCACGAAGGCATCCGGCGCGCGTAGCCGCGCTTGGCTCGCGCTTCGAAGGCTACGCGGCAAGGCGCGCGATCCTCGTCATCGGAGTAGCCGCGCTGCTGCCCCTCGTGCTGCGCCTCGCGGTGCTGCCCTGGGTGCCGCCACGGTCCCGCGGATCATCGACGAGTTCGGACATGTCTTGGTGGCGGACACGCTGGCGCACGGACGCCTGGCGAACCCGCCCCATGCCCTCGCCGCCCATCTGGAGACGCTCTACGTCCTGCAGCGCCCCGCCTATGCGGCGATATACCCCATTGGCCAGGGCCTCGTCGCTCGCGATCGGCACCATCGCCACCGGCGCGCCCTGGGCGGGTGTCTGGCTGTTCGTGGCCCTCATGTGCGGCGCGATCACTTGGATGCTCCTCGGCGTCGTGCCGGCAGGGTGGGCCGCGATCGGCGGGGTACTGGCGGCCATCGTGCTCGGGCCGACCCATGGCTGGATCGACATGCTCTATGGCGGGGCGTTCTGCGCCTTTGGCGGGGCGGCGCTCTTTGGAGCGCTCGCCGCGGTTGTGGAAGGGCGCCCTCATCGATTCTGGGCCTCGTCGGCGGGACTGGGTTGGGGGATTGTTTGGCTGACCCGGCCCTATGAGTCGCTCGTCCCGCTCGTCGTCACGTGGGCGATACGTGCTCGCCCGCGCGACGACGGGAGCGGCGGTGGCGGGCCTGGGCCGGGACTCTCGCGCTGCTCGGGGTCGCGCAGCTGGGCGTCGGCGGCCTGACGGCGCTGCACAACCGGGCGGTGACGGGCTCGTTCACGACGCTCCCCTACATGCTGACCAGCGAATCTACGGTGTGCCCCAGAGCCCGCTCGGTCAGCCGCCCAGTCGAGGTGGCGACGTTCAGCACTCCGGAGAACGAAGCCGCCATGTACCGGCTACCATCGGTGGACAAGGAGGACGCCGAGTCAGACTGCCTCGCCATGTCTGGAAAATCGTGGACAGGGCCCGAGCGTTCTTCCTCAAGGAGTGGCTGTACGTGCCGGTGCTGGTGGGTCTCGCGACGCTGGGAGACCCCGCGATGGTCACGATCCGCGACCCTGCTCGCCGGCGCCCTCCTCTCGAGCTCTCTCTTCCCGTCCTTTTTCCCCACTACTGGGCGGCCTATGGCGGCGTCTTCTTCCTGCTGGCGATCCGGGGCCTGATGCGGCTCCGGCAGATGGCAGCCTTCCGGCAGGCCGGTCGGGAAGGCGGTGGCCGCGTTCTTCATCGTGGGAGCCTTCGCGACAATCCTGCGCGCCGTGCCCATCGGCCCGATCCTCGGGATCTCCGACTACGGGGACCCCGACATGCTGCGCCACAAGGTGGCCAACTCGTCTGAGCGCCACCGAGGGCAGCACGTGGTCTTCGTGAAATACGGGCCGACGCACAGCTTCTATCGACGAGTGGGTCTACAACGGAGCCGAGATCGACGCGTCGCGGATCGTGTGGTGTCGCGCGATCGGCCCCGCCGAAGATGCGCGCGTGATCCGCTACTACGAAGACCGGCAGTTCTGGCTGGCCGAGGTGGAATCGCGACATGGTCCGCGTCACCCGCCTCGCCCCCGGGGGAAGCCCGCCATCCCCGGCGGGCTCATCACCCGAGCCTGAACAATGGGTGCTGAGGACCGAACCGAGAGCCCGCACCTGGCCGTGACCCTCCGTGCCCCCTCGCGCCGTCGACGCTACCCGGCGTGCCCGCGGGTCGCCAGCGCCTCGTAGAGAGCCTCGAATCGTCGGACGTTCGCCTCGATCGAGAACTCGCTCGCCATCCGCTTCCGAGCGGCGTCGCCCAGGCGGCGCGCCAGCGCGGGGTCGTCCAGCAGCTGGCCCAGCGCGGCCGCGATCGGCTCGGGGGCGCTGGCCTCGACCACCAGTCCGGCCTCGCCCTGCGCGACGAGCTCCTCGACCCCGCCGACCGGCGTGGTCACGCAGGGCAGGCCGAGGGCCATGGCCTCCATGAGAACGTTGGACATCCCCTCGTGCACCGACGACAGCACGAACGCGTCGGCCGCCTGCAGCACGCCGGGCAGATCCGGCCGGTGCCCGAGCAGATGGACGCGCGCCGCGAGGCCGCGCTGGGAGGCCAGCGTCGCCAGCTCCTCGCGCGAGGGTCCGTCGCCGGCGATGACCAGCGCCACGTTCCGCGCCCGCAGCGGCGGCGTCCCGAGGCGTCGATGACCCGGTCGAAGCCCTTCTCCGGGGACAGCCGGCCGGCGCAGCACACCACGAAGGCGTCGTCGGGGACGCCCAGGGCCGCCCGCGGCACGCGCGCCATCTCGGGCACGCGCACGCCGTTGGGGATGACCGCCAGCTTCGTCGAGCGGGATCCCGCATCGCTCGTGGTAGAAGCGGGCGACCAGGGTCGAATTCACGTAGAAGGCGTCCGTCGCCGGCGCGAGCAGCCGGTCGACAGCCAGGCGGACGGCGGACTTGGTCACGTCGGCGGCCACCTCGCTCGCCAGCGTCGCGATCGGCAGCCCCAGGGCGGCGAGCCGTCCGTACAGGTTGCACGTGAACATCCAGGTGTGCAGGACGTGCGGGCGCTCCCGCCGCAGGAGGGCGCGCAGCCGCCGGAGGGCGAGCCCCCCCAGCTTGTGCCGCTTGCCGATGAGCGTCACCGGCACGCCGGCCGCGCGCAGGGCATCCTCGTAGGCGCCGCCGTCGGTCAGGCACAGCACCCGCGGCGCGAAGCGGCGGCGATCGAGGCCCGTCGCCACCGTCACCAGCTGCTTCTCGGCGCCCGCCGGGTGGAGCGTGTCGATGAGGAGCGCGACGCGGATCGGCCCGGCAGCGGTCACCGCGTCCGATCCCGGCCCGGCGCCCCTGCGAGCGCCCCCCCGGCGGCCGAGGGCGCGACCGCGCGCAGCAGCGGCTCCCACAGGCTCAGGACCCGGTCGACGCCGTAGCGCTGGACGACCTCGACGGCGCGCGCGCCGAGGCGGCGCCGCTCTGCCGGGTCGTCCATCAGGCGCCCCATGGCGTCCGCCAGGGCCGGCACGTCCCCCGCCGGGACCACCACACCATCGACCCCGTCGCGGACGATCTCCCGGACCCCCGGACGGTACTCCATCGCCACGGCGGGCACGCCGCTCGCCATGGCCTCGCAGAGCGCCATCGGGAAGACCTCACGCCGCGACGCGAGCACGTAGAGGTCGGCCCTCGCAAGGAGGCGAGTCACATCCTGAACCAGCCCGGGCAGGTCGACGCGCTCGCGGAGCCCGAGCCGGTCGCGCAGGTCCTCGAGCTCACCGCGTAGCGGTCCGTCTCCCGCGATGAGGAGGCGCCACCCGGGGCGCGCCGGGGCGACCCGCGCGAACGCTTCGAGCAGCCGGTCGTGGCCCTTCTCTTCCGACAGGCGCCCGATGCTGACGACCAGGCCGCCGCCGCGCCCGCCGTCCCCGCCCGGCGGGACGGCACCGGCGGGGATCGGGTTCGGAATGACGTGCGTGCGCGCGCGGAGCCCAGGCGGGAACCACTCGCGCGTCTCCCGGTTCGGGGTCACGATGGCCGAGGCCCACCGGTAACTGACGAGCATGAGCCGCTTCCACGCCAGAGGCAACGGATGCCGCTCGGGGTCGCTGTGCTCCGACGCCACCACCGGCCACCGCGTGAACCGGGCCGCGCAGAGCGTCAGGACGTTCGTGGTGTCGGTGAAGCTCAGGACCGCGTCGGGCCGGCTGGCGCGGATCGCCCGCCGGAGCGCGCGGATCCGCCCGAGATTCCGGGCCAGTCCCTCCGTCCAGCCGCGCGAGACGGCCGTCACGGCGAGCGGGACGTGCCGTATCGCGGGATCCAGGGGATAGAAGGGCGCTCGGGCGCCGTCGTCGAGCGTCAGGACCGTCACCGCGCAACCCCGGCGCACCCAGGTGTTGGCGAGCGTCGCCACGACGCGCTCGGCGCCCCCGGGGCCGAGGGACGACACGACCAGGGTCAGCCGCAACGGCGTTCGCCCGTCAGCACGCTATCGTGCCGGGCCCGTGCCGTCCGATGGCGGCTCGGAGGAAGGGCGCGCAGTCTCGCTCACACGCGCATCGCTGCCGCACGCCCCCCTCAGGCAATAGCAGCCCGGCCCGGTCGCCAAAAGGTTTGGGGCTCACCGTCCGGGCGCCCTGAGGCCCGCCGAGTATGATCGACACTGCCCCGCCGTCAGCCAGCGAGCTGAGTGTCCGAAGATACCTCAACCTGGACACACCGAGGAAGGCGAGCGGCTACACCTGGGACACGTAATCGCCTGGGTCTTGGTCTTCAAACATTCCTGAGCACCCAGACCGGCTGATAACTTCCATCCTTCCCTGTATCGCGCAGCACGCGAACGATACCATATCCGACTCTATCCACGACTTTCCATCCCGCCAACAGAAGTGGCAAGCGCCTGCGCCCGTAGATGCGATGGGCGTTCCAGACGACCTTGTCCTTGCCCACGGGCACTGCCAAGTAGAGCAACCCGCCAGGCTTCACGGTGGATTTCATCCTTCTCATCGCCTGAAGATCGCCTTCGGGATTGAGCGGGTCGCCATAGCGCCCGAGTCCATCATGCTCGAACGACGAAATCGAGAACGCCGCGTCAAAGGTCCTGGGCGATCTGCTGTATTCCTCAACAGTCAACGTCTTCACATCCGGACAGTCGCACACGATCCTGTTGTACTCGATCGTGGTGACGGTGGCGCCGTGTTCCAGCGCGATCGCCTCATACCAGGGAACCGTTGAACCCATGACGGCCAACTCCTGCCCTCGAATGGGGTAGCGCTCCAGCGCCTTGTACAGCCAGGCATCGGTCCATCCATAATAGTTGTTCTCGCGCCTCCTGACCTTCTCCCGCAATGACTCGATTTCACGCTGGGAATAGAACCGCGGCTCTCCGGAAGGAGAGGTGTTCTCCAGATACCAGTCCTCTACCTTGACCCTTCCCCCTAACGTGTAAGCGGGCAAGAGTTCCGCAGGTATCGCTTTGGAAGGTGATGGCATGCTAACGAGCTCGACGAAGAGGGAGTACCTCACGCCGCAATGCAGTCAGCGAAAAGTCCGGCATGACGGAAGATGCCTCCCGGTGACCATTCGGTCGAACCACGCCCTGGCCAATAGCTCGCCGTGTCCTCCTACCCACCGAGGATGACGTGCGGCAGCACCTCGCGCCCTTCTCCTCCACCTGCGACACGCGAGCAATAACTATGGCATAGCCCTCGAGGACTCGCGCTGGCGTCCACGCTGACCGCCGGAGCCGGAGCGACTCGTGCACCCTCCTGCGAAAGGCGCGGAACCCGCAGTAGACGTCGCCGACGGGGCTCCGGAAAAAGAGCTGTCCGAGGAGCGTCAGCACGGGGTTCCCGAGGCGGTCGTGGGACCAAGGCATGGCGCCCGGCCGGATCCCGCCCCTGAGGCGGTTCCCGACCACTAAGTACTCTGGCACGCAATTTCGGTGACGTATTTCATCGGGTTCATGCGGCGAGGCGGCGAGGGGTGCGGGCGAGCTTCGCCAGGAGGACGGCCAGGTCGCGCCGGGTGAATGTCCACTGGAACGGGGTGGCCGCCTGCGCGTAGTGAGCCTGAAACCGGAGAAGGCGATCCTTGACGGCGGTGAGGCTGGGGAAGTCGTTGGGCGTGAGGACCTGGCGTTGGACGATCGAGAAGTAGATCTCGATCTGGTTGAGCCAACTCGCGTGCACCGGGGTGTGCACGAGGACGAGCCGGGGCCACTCGGCCTGGAGTCGTCTCTGCGCACGGTCTCCGCGATGCGAAGAGCCGTTGTCCACGATCCAGAACACCCGGGTGGCCGAGCGGTAGGGCTCCTGACGCATGACCTGGGCCACCAGGCGGCGAAAGGGCACGATGCCGGTCGTGCGCTCACACCGCCCGAAGACCTGGGCCCGATGGACATCCCACGCCGCGAGGTAGGCCCACGCGCCGCCTCGGGTGTACTCATGCTCGATCCGCATCGGGCGCCCGGCCGCGGGCGGCTGCGACGGGTGCCGGCGCCGACGCGCCTGGATGCTCGTCTTCTCGTCCGCGCAGAGGACGTACTCCCGGGGGCCCAGGAGCCGGCCCTGCCAGCGGCCCGCATACAGATCCAGGATGGGCCCGGCCTTGGCGGCGAACGCCGGGTCCCGCGGGAAGATCCAGCTCCGATAGCGCCAGGGGCGAATGGCATCCTGGCTCAACCACCGCCAAATCGTCGTCCCACTGATCTCGGCCACCAGGCCCTGCGCCAAGACCGCCCGGCGCAGCGCCGTCCGCGACCACCGGGACAGCGGCACGCCGCAGCGATGCGGCAACTCACACGCCAGCGCCTTCACGGCGACGACGACGCCGGGGGGAAAAGCGGGCTGGGCGCCCGCCGCGGGGCTGCTCGGCGAGCCCCGGGAGGCGCCAGAGGCAGAAGCGCTTGCGCCACTTGCTGACGATCTGCCGGGGGGTGTCGAGGCGAGCCGCGATGGCGTCATTGGCCACCCCCGCGGCCGCCAGGAGCACGATCTTCGCGCGGATCACGTCTCGATACGGTGACGTGTACTTCCGGGCGCGCGCTTCGAGGAGCCGCCGTTCCGCGACACTCAACTCGACCCGATACGGGCTGGTTCGTGGCATCGTCCCAGGGTCCTCCCTGGGTACCCAGTCTGCCAGAACCCATCCCGATTCGGAATCGAATATACGTCATCGTACTTATGTCACAGAGTACTAAGTCGCTGCCCTCACGCAGCTTGAGAACGAACGGTTCGATCGCGGAGAAGTCGTAGCTGTCGTCCGCGTCGCCCATCAGAACGTACCGTCCTCGCGTCGCCTGGATGCCCGCGCGAGCGCGCTTCCGTACCCCCGCCCCGTCGCTCGGACGACCCGAGCCCCCAGCCGTTCGGCCACCTCCACCGATCCGTCGATGCTTCCCTTGTCGGCGACAAGGACCTCGCCGTCGATGGCCAATTCTCTGTCTGAGGGAACGCTGCGCCTTCTCGATGCAGCGCCCCAACGTCTGGAAAATGATCGGGCGCCACTTCCGGGGCGGGTGTGATGCCAACGCATAGCTCTGGGTCGGCGCGGCGGAACGCGCCTAGTTCGAGGGATACCCGGATAGGGGTCGACCCATCCGACGCGATCCTGGCGCCAATGTGCGATGCGTCATGCGGCGGGCTGTCGGCGCGCGCGCCCGACGTCGACCATGGTGGGCCAGCCATCGAGCGGACGCAGGCGGGTCTGGCCGCTCGGCGACGCACGCTGAAGCGCAAGATCACCGCCGCGTCTTCAGTGGGCAACGACCCCTGCGTCGGTCCTGACGCCCGTCACTCACCCCGACGGCTCGTATCATTTGGGTCCGACAGTTCGGCAACGAATGGGTCAACGGGATCCGCACCCATGATGGCTACACGATCGTCCTCGACCAGAGCACGGGCTTCTGGGTCTACGGCGAGGAGACGCTGGGCTTCCGAAAGAATGCCGCGCGATCGACCGGGAGAAGGATCGTGCGGGATAAGCCCCGGCGCGCGAGAAACTCGTCCGCCGCCGTGCGACACCCGGCCCAACGGCCGTAGTCGTCCAGGATCACGGTCCCGCCCGGGACGATTCGATCGTAGAACGTCTCGAGGACCAGGCGGACGGAGTCGTACCAGTCGGCGTCGACGTGGAGAAGGGCGATGGGCCCGATCGGCGCCGCAGGAAAGGACTCCTCGAACCAGCCCGGGACGATCCGCACGTCCTCGAGCGATCCGCCGAGACGCCCCACGATCCGGCGCACGCGATCGGGGGTCCCCCGGCACCAGCCGCTGAAAAACGTCTCCCTCTCCGACGGTCCGTCGCGGGCCCCGGGGGGCGGCAGTCCCTGGAAGGAATCGAAGAGCCAAAAGACCCGCCGGGGCGCCGTGGGACCCGCGTCGCGATGGGCCGCCACCAGGATCGCGCCCGAGCCGCCGTTCCACGTGCCGCACTCGACGATGTCCCCCGAGAGGCCGAGCGCGTCCACCTCCAGCATGCGCTCGTAAAGGTGTCGGAGCCTCTCGGGAGAGATCATCGTATAGGAAGGCGTGACCTCGAGCACCAGACGGATGATCCGCCGGATCCGAGGCGACGTCTCACGGCACCCCCAGCGCGCCACCACGACCGCGGCCCGGCCGAAGACCAGCAGCTTTCCGGGCAGGCCATCGGGGGACAGGAGGCGCGAGCGATTCAGCATCATGGCTGGCTCCGGGTCCCGGGATATGGTTCGAGCTGGACATCGTTTCGCTCTGAACGAGGAGCCAAACCGCTCGGTCACCAAAGTACGCGATCAAGCGCCGGTTCGCCTCAGGGTCCATCTCCCGCGCCCACACGATCGGGCTGCCGTCGATGTCGGCCCCGTTGGAGACCCAGTCGAGGTATTCCGCTCCCTCGGTGGGTTGCGGACGATGACGAGGTGCCGACCGCCTCGCCGAAGGATCTCGGCGCTCAGGTCCGCTCGACGATATCCGAACGCCGTCCACGAAGTGGTCGTGACGCCACTGCCAGAAGGCACGCGCGGTGGAGATCGTCGACAGGCCCACGAGCGCGACGGCGAGGGCTCGTCCGACGGGGAAGCCGCGCCAGCGTGCCGTGCAGAGGACCCGCAGAGACTGCGTGACCAGGAGGGCCACGAGCCCGAACGCGGGGGCGGCGTAGTGGGGCGAGATCCACGTGACCCCGACGAGACCGGCGGTCATGAGGAGGATCGCCGTCCCGGCCACTGCCATCCACCGCCGACGCAGGACCCAGGGCAGCATCAAGAGCGGGATCGTGAGGAAGGTCCCCAGATAGAACTCCCAGTAGACGCGCAGTTTCGATACCGCGGCGTCCCGGAATCCCTTCCACGTCCGCTGAGGCCTCGTGCTTCGCCCGCGCCCAGACTTGATAGAGAACGGAAGAGGATCCAGTGGCGATAGGCGACCGGCGGCGTGGGGTCCTGCCACAGGAACAGCGGAGGCACCCCGTACTCTCGCTGGTGGAGCTGGTAGGCCGTGAGCAGCGGCGACCCCGTCGTCCGCACGTTGTACCCGAGCAGGGCCGCCGCCAGGAGCGTCATCGCCGCGGCCAGCGGGAGCGTCACGCGTCGGGTCCAGTGGGGCGGTCTCCGAACGATCCGAATCGCCACGAGAAGCCAGGAACGGAAGAACTACCAGGAGTCCTTCGTAAGGCCGGGTAGTCGCCAGAAGTGCCAGTCCCGCGGCCAAGAGCAGCGCCTCGCGCGTCCGCGGAGTGCGCCACAGGCGACGAACCGCGCCGAAGACGAGGGCGCCCCCCAAGGCCGCCAGCGCGCCTCCCCAATAGCTCTGACTCCAGTAACTCAGGACGATGAGGCTCGACGCCAGCCACGACGCCAGGAACGCCCATCGGGGCCGAAGCCAGCCGTACATCATCCAGGTCAGGCCCGCCGCGGCGCCGGCCACGGTCAGCCAGACCCCGGCGATCGGCCGTCCGAACACCACTTGTCCGAGAGCCAAGGCCGCACCTTGCCCGGGAGGGTACTTGGACATGTAGTGGGGCCGATGGAGGACATGATGCGCCTCGAAGTGCTCCCAATGCGGATGCGTCGCGTTCGTCAGACGGCCGCGCGAAAACGTGTCGCTTCCGAGGAGATAGCTGAACTCGTCGTGAACCCACGGCTCAGGAAGCCGCGGGAAATTGGCCAGGATGGCGCTCGCCAGTCCGGCCGTCACGCCCACGACGACGATCGCCGTTGCCGGTCGCCGCGCCACCGCGTCGATCCCTCGGAGGATCGCGCGAACCGACCCGAGCCGGCGGTCCAGCCGCAGCGCGACCGCCACGGCTCCCCAGATCAGGAAGAACAGGAGCAGCCTCGGGTCCGTCCTCATGGCGCGGGATCGAGGGACGCGATGAAGTGGACGCGCGCCGGAAGGAACCGCCCGACCAGCGGGATGTGGTCATAGAGCCGAACGCCCACCTCGACGCGCGCCTGGACGGCGGGTCGGACGCGCCCGCACAGCGTCTTGAAGCTCTCCGGGGTGAAGTACCGACGCGGCACGGAGACGCCGTAGGGACGATTCCCGAGGTAGTCGAGAAGTCGGAGCAACGTCCTCGTCCCGGAACCGTACTCGAAGTGGTCCTTGATGACTGCGCGCGACGCGACTCGAAGGCCTTCCGCGAGGGTCCAGCCCGGATCGTCGCAGTGGTGGAGGACGTCGACGAGGAGAACGGTGTCGAAGGTCCGATCGCTCCAGGGGAAGCGTCCCGTGGAATCGATCGGGACGTACTCGCATCCGGCCGGAGGGGCTGTTCGGGCAGGCCAGATGTCCGCCCCCACGTAACGGCGAAGCCGCCGCGCCCGTCTCAACCCGTCCCCGAGCCGCAGGTCGCCGCAACCCAGGTCGAGGAGGGTACCGCCCTCCGCGATCCAGGGGGCGAGGGCAGCCTCCAGGGTCTGCACCCGACGCTCGTGGGAGGCGTCGGCGATGGAAGCGGATCCACATCCGGTCGAGGAGCGAGGAGGAGGCTTTGGCGTTCGGAGAGGTCATGAGTCGTTCGGTCTCCGGCCCATGCCGAGGATGCTCATGAAGAAACTGGAGAAGACGGTCTGCACCCCCAGCATCATGAGCGTCACCGCGGGGATCACCTGCCTCATGCTCGACGAGTAGTCCAGCGGGCCGAAACCGGCACGACTCCATCCGTGAACGACCACCGCCAGGATCCCAACGCCCAGGGCCAGGAGGGCCAGCCCCGTCAGGACCCCTACCTCGAGCGTCACGTATCGAAAGATTCCCGCGATGCGGCGGGAAGGGGGATGAAACCCTTCGACGATGCAATAGATCTTCGTGAACGCGGCGAAGACGATGAGCTGATATCCGCAGACGCAGAGAAAGGCGCACACGAGGAGGGTGTGGACGTCGAGCGTCGCGGAGCCCACTCGGCGCGGCCCGTCGAGGAGCCAGGCGCCCCCCGCCGCCCCGAGGAACATCAGGACGAGGCCGGGAAGGAGGAAGAGCCAGAGTGGACTGAAGAGGAGCATGAATCGGAGCGTGCGCCAGCCGTCCCTCCAGGTCCGAAGGTGGGGCGGCCGGCTGCGCCCGTCCTTGTGAAGGACGATCGGCACTTCCGCGATGCGCTGGCCCAGGAGGCTGCTCTTGATGATCATCTCGCAGGCGAACTCCATCCCCGTCGTGCGGAGCCGGAGCGCCTCGTACGCCCTCCTGCGAAAGGCGCGGAGCCCGCAGTAGATGTCGCCGACGGGGCTCCGGAAAAAGAGCCGTCCGAGGAGCGTCAGCACGGGGTTCCCGAGGCGGTGGTGGGACCACGGCATGGCACCCGGCCGGATCTCGCCCCTGAGGCGGTTCCCGACGACGAGGTCGTTGCCCTCACGCAGCTTGAGAACGAACGGTTCGATCGCGGAGAAGTCGTAGCTGTCATCCGCGTCGCCCATCAGAACGTACCGTCCTCGCGCCGCCTGGATGCCCGTACGAAGCGCGCTTCCGTACCCCCGCTCCGCCGCTCGGACGACCCGAGCCCCCAGCCGTTCGGCCAGCTCCGCCGATCCGTCGGTGCTTCCGTTGTCGGCGACGAGGACCTCGCCGTCGATGGCCAATTCTCTGAGGGAACGCTGGGCCTTCTCGATGCAGCGCCCCACCGTCTCGACCTCGTTGAGGCAGGGCATGACGATGCTGAGCTCGGGCTCGGAGGCGGGGTCGTTCATCGCGCAAGCACGGCGTTGGAACCTAGCAGGATGCTGAAAAACGCGGAACCGATCGCGCGCGCATGCCACTCTCAAGAGCAACCAGGAGGGGCACATGCGCGGCGACGATCGGCGGCCGGACACGATGTTCAGCTACGTGGCCCCCGAGCAGCGGGTCCCGGCGGACCACCCCCTGCGGGCGATCCGCACGATGGTCGACACGGCGCTCCGGGAGCTGTCGCCCGAGTTCGCGCGGCTGTATCCGAAGACCGGGCGCCCGTCGATCCCGCCCGAGCAGCTGCTGCGCGCCTTGCTGCTGCAGATGCTGTACTCGGTCCGGAGCGAGCGCCAGCTCATGGAGCAGCTGGACTACAACCTGCTCTTCCGCTGGTTCGTGGGCCTCAGCATGGATGACCGGGTCTGGGACCCGACCGTGTTCACCAAGAACCGGGAGCGGCTTGCTGCGCGGCGACATCGCCCGGGCCTTCTTCGAGCGGGTGCTGGCCCAGGCCCAGGGGCACCAACTCCTCTCGGCCGAGCACTTCACGGTCGACGGGACGCTGATCGAGGCGTGGGCCGGGCTGAAGAGCTTCAAGAAGAAGGGCACGGGGGCGCCGCCGCCCGACGATCCCGGCAATCCCACCGTGAACTTCCACGGCGAACGGCGGTCGAACGCCACCCATGCCTCGACGACCGATCCGGAGGCCCGGCTGGCCCGGAAGGGGCCCGGCAAAGAAGCCAAGCTCGCGTATCAGGGCCACGCCCTGATGGAGAACCGGCACGGCTTGGTCGTCGACACCTGCGTCACGCAGGCCACCGGGATCGCGGAGCGGGAGGCGGCCGCCGCGATGGCCACGAACCTGCCCCGGGGCGCCACCGTCGGCGCCGACAAGGGCTACGACACCCGGGGCTTCGTCGCCGCCCTGCGGAGTCTCGGGCTGACGCCGCACGTCGCGCAGCATCGGACGAACCGGCGCAGTGCGATCGACGCGCGGACGACCCGCCATCCCGGCTATGCCGTCAGTCAACAGAAGCGGAAGCTCGTCGAAGAGGTGTTCGGCTGGCTCAAGACGGTGGCCCTCTTCCGGAAAACGCGCCATCGGGGGGTGCGGCGGGTCGGCTGGCTGTTCACCCTGGGGGCCGCGCTGTACAACCTGGTGCGCATCCGGAACCTGATCGCGGCCGAGGCGACGCCATGAAGGCGCCAGCGGCCACCGGCACGCCGGGGTGGGCCCAATCGAGCAGGCCCCCGGGCCCCCCGCGATCCCGTCCGCGTGTCTTGGGCGGCGTCGTGCTCATCCGTCAACCCAGAAATTTCCGCATCCTGCTAGACGGTCCAATGCATCTCTCTTGGTCCCCTTTCGCGGCCGCGCTCTCCCCACGCGCGCCTCCGCCCCACGCCGCGACTGTAGCCCGGCACCGGACCGCCGGCAAGGATATGAGTCAACGCGGGTCGGCTCGAACCGAGCTGCCCCGGCACGGGGAGAGTCACCGCGGTCGGGGGTAGGCGCAGTCATGATCCAGCAAAGCCATCGGGCCAGTAGAACCAATCCGGCGGCAGGTGGTCGAAGCGTCCGGCAGGGAATACCAGGCATCGATGGCGGCCCGACGCAGGATGGGCGCCCGGGTATTCGTCGGGAGCGAACGGCCGGCCGTGCTGGATGCCGAGGGAGGCGAGTGCGGCCCCCCTTCCTCCGGACTCGACCTACCTGGGACTCGACGTTAGCGGGACGATGGTCGACCTCGTCCGCCGGCGCCTCGCCGAGTTAGCGCCTCGCGCGCAGGTCTACCACACCGACTGCCGGCTCTAATCTCGAAGCCGATCGCGCGCATCGGCACGTACCGCTACTCGATGCACTTGCTGCACTTCGCGCCCTTCTACGTCGCAGAGCGCGTGATTCCATTCATGCCCGGCGCGCGCCCCAACGTGCAGGCGCAGATCTACGTGGTGAGCGTGGTGCTGCCGATCTTGCTGGCCGTGTCGGCGCTCTCACACTACGCGTTCGAGCGCCCGTGCTTACGAAGTATCTGGCGCCGTCCGAACCGGGCCCCCGCATGACGAACGCTCATACTGCGTCTGTGCGCGCCGCGCCGCGCCGCGCAGCATGGGCACGCCGAGCGCCAGCAGCAGCAGCGTGCAGCCCGCGTAGACCCCGGACATCTGCTTGGGCTCCAAGCTGACTGCCTGCTCGAAAACGCGGAAGGCGACGATCAAGAACGCGCCGTACAGGCCCGCGGTCAGCAGCTTGAGCCGCAACGACACGAGCGGCTCGCGTTCGAGCCACACGACGACGCCGGGCAACATGCCGAGGGTCGCCACCGTATGATACTCGTACGAGAGCGTCCCAAAGCAGATCGACAGGTTCATCAGCGCCAGCGAGAACGGCACCGCTATCGCGCGGAACACCGCAGCGCGCTGCACGCGCGCCGGCTTCCAAGCCCAGATCGCCAGCGCCGGCAGCAGCGTCGCGAGGATCGGCGTCAGCTTGGCCGGCACGCGCGGCAAAAAATACTGCAAGGTCAGGCCGTACGGTTCCGCATCGAGCTCGTAGACCTGAATCGTGTGCCAGTACTCTTTCACTTCTTTGTAAAACAGCGCGGTCACGACGGCCGTCACGAGCGGGATCGCGAAGAACGTCCAGCGCCTGTTCTTCGGGCCGACCAGGAAGCCGAGCGCGGAGAAGCAGCCGAGGAACGACGGCGCCGTCCACTTCAGCGCACCGATCACGCCGGATACGAGCGCGATTCCGGTCGCGTTCGTCGGCCAGTAACTGCACGCCACGCACAGCGCGGCGGCCATCGACACGAACAGGTCGAACTGACCGCGTTCGAAGTGCGTAAAGCCGATCGGCGTCAGCAAAAACAGGAACGCCTGGGCGAGCACCACGAGCTCGATGTGCCGCCCCAGCCGCATCTTCCACAACACGAACGCGCTCGTACCGAACAACGCCACCAGCATCAGCAGCGTGTGCGCGAGCAGCGCGTGCGCGTAGCTCAGGTACGTGAGCGGCAGGTACAGCCAGTTCATCGGCGGCGGATAGCCCGGCGGTCGCCCGAAGACGTCCTTGAACGCCGGCGTCACCGGATTGTACGCGGACTCGCCGTGACGCAGCGCCAACCCGGACGTGTACACCTGACTGAAGTCCGCGCCGGCCGCACCCTTGCTGTCGGCCTCCGTCCCGGTCCCGGCGACCGTCATGTGACCGTAGACCGAGACCGGCCGCTGCTTGTCATGGCGCGAATTCAGCAGCACGTTAAAGTCGTGCACCAGCACGCTCGCGATCACGCCGGCGATCGCAGCCCCGATCAGCAGCAGGCTGAAGCTCGTCGCGACCGCGCTCGGCGAGCTCAAGACGCGCGGCTGTCGCCCCGGCGCGTTCATCGGTTGTCTGCAGCGCCCTCAACGACGCCTTCGGATAGGCGTAGCTCGAACAGGTGCTGGCCCGCGAACAGGTTCGGCAACAGGCGCGTGGCGTGGTAGTCGGCCTTCTCGACCTTGTCGCGCACGAACGAGCCCCAGAACTTCGGAATCACGTTTTCCCACGGCACGGGCGTCGTCCGCTCCGTCAGCACCTCACAGCCCGCTTCTTCAAACAGCCGCTTGGCCGAGGCGCGAGCGTGCGATGCGCTCGCTGCCGCGGCTCAGCGTGAGCGAGATGTAGCTCACGAGCGTGAGCCAAGTGAGGAAGCCGACGAGCATCGTACGCAGGTCAGAGCCAGCATGGCGCACAAGCAGTCGGTGTTGCCGGTGAAATGCGCTGACCAGGACGTTCGCCGGGTTGATCGCGAACAGCAGCAACCAGATCGGACTCAGGTTGCCGATGCTGTGCACGAGCACCACCGAGATCGTGTCGGCCAGGATCGGCACGAGCTTGAACAAGAAGCTGAACTCGGTGTTCAGGGCGTTGCTGATCGCCAAGACGCCCGCGCCGTACCAGCCCATCAGCGGCGGATGGTTGAACAGCGGATGCAGCTGGTAGACGCGCGCGACGCCGTGCTGCAGGCCGAGCGTGGCGAAGGTCTTCCAGGCGTCGATGTCGTTGGTGCCGTGTGTGATGGCTGCGATGTAGACGCGCAGGCCGAGCGCGATCACGCAGATGATCGCGACGCTCCACACACCCGCCGGTTGGCGCCAGCGCTCCAGCCGAGGCGGCCAGAAGCGCTCGTCGGGCGGCAACGCGAGCTCGGCGTGTGGCGGATGGGAACGAACCTCGGGAGCTATCACGACCACTGGCCGTGGGCTTGCTCACGGCGCGGCGAGAGAGAAGTCGACATAAGCGTTCATGGCCCCGGGGGGCCACCCTGCGGCATGAAAATGAGCTATCCTGCCCGGGCCGAGCGCTCGGATCCGTCGGCGGCGCCATTGGTACCGCGAGTCCGCACATAAACTGACGGGGGAGCTTCCGGCACCCCGCATTGTTGCCGCGAGCACGCCGAGCAAAGTCGTGACACGGACGCTCCTGCGAGCGCCGGCATCACTCTCCCCGGGAGGTGTCGCCATGGAGCGGGTGCTCGAGCGGTGTGCCGGCCTCGATGTGCACAAGAAGACGGTGACGGCCTGTGTGCGGGTGCCCGGCGATCACGGGGACCGGGTCCAGCACGTGCGCACCTTCGGCACCACGACGGCGGAGCTCCTGACGTTGCGGGAGTGGCTGGAGGCTCACCGCATCACCCACGTGGCGATGGATAGCACGGGCGTGTACCGGCGGCCGGTTTTCTATGTCCTCGAAGAGACCCTCGCCTGCATCCTGGCCAACGCGACCCAGATCGCCCAGGTCCCCGGCCGCCAGACGGACGTCAACGACGCCGCCTGGATCGCGCAGCTCCTCGAGTGCGGCCTCATTCGCGCCAGCTTCGTCCCGCCCCCACCGATCCGCGAGCTCCGCGACCTCACCCGCTATCGCAAACTCCTCATCCAGGAGCGGACCCGGCACGCCAACCGTCTGCATAAGGTCCTCGAAGACGCGGGCATCAAGCTCACCTCCGTGGCCACGCGCCTGCTCGGCGCCTCCGGTCGGGCCATGCTCGAGGCCCTGGTGACCGGCACCACCGACCCCGACGTCCTCGCGGATCTCGCCCGCGGCAAGCTGCGCAAGAAGCGGCCCGCCCTGCGACAGGCCCTCCTCGGCCACTTCCGTGCCCACCACGCCTTCCTCGTCAGCCAGCTCCTCGCCCACCTCGACTACCTGGACAAGGCCATCGAGACCGCGAGCACCCAGATCGATGGCGCCATGGCGCCCTTCGCCGAGCTACTCGCGCGTCTCGACACGATCCGCGGCGTGAACAAGCGCACCGCCGAGGTCCTCATCGCCGAGCTCGGCCCGGACATGAGCGTCTTCCCCACCGCCAAGCACGCCGCCAGCTGGGCCGGCCTCGCCCCGGCAACCAGGAGAGCGCAGGCAAGCATCGCAACGGCCGGACTCGCCATAGGCAACCGCTGGCTCCGCGCCGCCCTGATCGAGGCCGCCCTCGCCGCCAGCGTCCGCTCCACCACCGGCGCCTTCGCCGCGCGCTATCGCCGGGTCCGGCATCGGGGGCACAAGAAAGCGATCGTGGCCGTGGCGCATGGCCATCCTCGTGACCGCGTAGCACCTCCTGGCCCGCCAGATCCCCTACGAGGACCCCGGCGCCGACTACTACGCCCGCTGACATGCCGAGCGGGTCCGCCACCGGGTCATTCAAACGCTGGAACGCCAAGGCTACCGGGTCACCTCGAACCCGCAGCTTGAACGCCAGGGCTCACCGACGGGTGACTTTCTAAGCGATGGCCCTTCTCGGCCATGGTCCCCCGGCGTGGGCTGATGAAGCCAGCCCCTGCCTCGCGGCTCTGCCTCGGCGAGGTCCATGGTGGGTGGCCGGTGCGGGCCCTGTCAAGTGTCCGCGGCCCTCGAGCGGCCCACGCACGTCCCCCTCAGAAGGGCAAGCAATTCCGGCGCTTCGGGTGCGCGACCAGGCCGTAGCCCTGCTCGATCGCGTACTTGCATCCGCGGATCTGGTTGCCGCCGTAGCCGAGGTTCACCTCGTTGGGGAAGATGCTGAGCTTGGCCTTACCCGACAGCGCCTTGTAGCCCACGCCGACCAGGAACGTGTCGCCCTGGCTGGACTCGGCGAAGACGAAGACCTCCTCGACCTTCTCCCAGACCTCATGCGGGATGCGGTCGATTACGCTGCGCAGCGTGGTGACCGCGTTGTAGGCGACGATGACGATCCCGATACGCTTGCGCGGCTTGGCGGCCGGCGCCGCGGACGGTGGTTGGGCTGCGGACGTGCGTGGCACGAGTGCGTCCCGAGCCGGCTGGTCTATAGCGCAGAATCGCTGCCGCCAAAGCTCCGTGGCCGAGACGGCCCACGCGAACGCCAGATGCGGGCACTGATGCGGACCAGCAGCCACCAGGTGGCAAACGCAGGCGCGGCAAAGGCCGGAGAAAAGTAGTTGTGCTCGGAGTAGACCGGGCTCCAGGTGCGCACGAAAGACGCGTAGATGAGCGCGATGAACAGGCCGGCCATCGTCGCGAACGCAAAGCCGTCGCGGATGCGGACCGCCAGTAAGAGCGGCACGACGGCGCCCAGGTATTGGACACCGAAGCCCTGGGCGAGCACGAGGAACAGGCAGAAGCACAGCGCGGCCAGCGCGTAGGCGTCGAGGCGCGTGCGCCGGGTGGCGAGCTGGTACACGGCGAGCGCAGTCGTGCACGCGAGCAGGATCTGCGAACCGTGGCGCGCATACACGTTGCCGACGTCGTACACCGCGATGGCGATCGGCGGCGCCGAGGTCTGGAACGCCGCGATCAGCGCGCGCTCGATCAGCTCGATGCCCCAGTTTTCCCGGTACGAACCGTATCCGAACACGTTGCGGACGAACGCGGCGCGCCCCTCCGGCGCAAAGCTCAGCACCAGCCCCACGAACGGCACGACCGCGAGCAGGCCGCCGGCCGCAAAACGGACGAACGCCCGAAGGCTGCGGGAGCACGCCGCGAGCGGCAGTGCCACCAGCACCGGGATCAGCTTGACGTTGAGCGCCGCGCCGAGCGCGAGACCGGCGAAGAACGGCGCGTCGCGGTCCTGCATCAGGTACACAGCCGCCAATACCAGGAACCAGTACACGGGGTCGGTGTTGCCGTGATAGGCGCTGACCAGGATGCAGCACAGCGCCCAGCCGTACGCCGCAAACGCGGCCGCCGCCTGCTCTGGCTTCGCGCGTCGCCGCCAGATCGCCGCGAGCAGCAACGCGATCCCCAACTCGGCCAGCATGCTGTAGACCTTGAAGCTCCGACCGAACGTCGCACCGAGTCTGGGTGCCACGTGCCAGGTCGCCTGCGCGAGCAGACCCATCAGCGGGGGGTGGTTGAACGTCGGGTCGCGCAGGTACGTGCCGTCGAGCCCGTAGACGTCGATCGCCATCGCGAACCGCGCCCAGGTGCGGATGTCGTTCGTGCCCTCGGTGACGCACCACAGCACGACACGCGCCAACAGCCCGGCCACGCCCAGCGCCACCAGCAAGCGCGGGCGGGCGCGCCCCGGCGCCCAGATGCGCTTCAGGCTGCGCAGCGCGCCGTCATCGCTCATGGCTGGCCCGCTCTTCTGCGCAGGTAGAGCGCGTAGCGATCGCCAGCGTCAGCACGCGCTTGAAGTGCCGCTGCAACGCCTGGGTCACCGGCTTGTCGAGCGGGTAGCTCGGCCGCACCAGCACGGCATCGACGCTCTCGCCCAGGTTGGCGCGCGCTCCCTCGTCGATCGGCATCGCCACCGCGGGCACGTCGTGTAGAGCGGCGACCATGCGATGTCGCTCGACCAGTTCTGGTACCAGCCGTGGGCTCTGATGAAGTAGAAGGAAGTGTCGCCAGAGGTGAGGTCTCGGACCGACCACATGCCCCACAAGACCTTTGATCCGCCGCGCAAGGACGACCGTGTAGGGCAGCCATGACGTAGGTAACGGACGGCTGAAGACGCGGCTCACTGGCCGATGCTTATGGCGTCGCAGTATCGGCGCGAGTCGGTCGACGGACACCGCCCGTCGGGCACAAGGGCTCGCTCGCCTCGTCGAATCGCCGCCGCGGCAACCTCAGGGGAGAGCATCCTTCGCGGGTTCAGGGACAGCAGCGCCTGAGCGCGCGAGCGTGTCGTCGAGAACAGCGTCGGGCAGCTGCAGCGGAGTGGCGACGAACATGACCTGATACGCGAACCAAGACGGAAGCAGTCGAAGGAGAAGGCGATTGATCTTCGCAAGCCACGCGGCCGGTCTCGATGGGAAACCCAGAGCGCGAAAGGGGAACGGAAACAGGACGCGGCGAGAGATGACAAACCCGGTCTGCTCGAGCAGGTTACGGAAAGTCCTGAGCGAGAACAGGCGCTTGTGGGTGATGTCGAGAATCCCTTTTTCCCCATAGTTGAAGAACCCGAGAAGGAGCATGAGGCGGATGACGAAGAAGGCCACGTTGCCCGTGCTGAAGACACAGACCGGCGCCCGCGAGAAACGGTGGCGAGACAAGTTGAGGAGGAAGAGCTCGGGAGAAGCGAGATGCTCGAGGACGTCCAGCATGACGATCACGTCGAAAGAGTCGCGATCAACGATGTCGTTCAGCTTTTCAAGATCACGTTCGAGGTCAACGGTGTGATAGCTGAACGCATCGCTGTGGACGGACGGTGAGGGAAGAAGATCGACCCCGACCACACGGCACTGCTTCCGCAGGGCCAGGGTTCGCGCGACATGGCCGGTAGAGCAGCCGATGTCGAGCACGCGCGCTCCGCTTGGGACCACATCCTCGGCCTCGATGACGAACGCGTGAGGGGTGTCGGCGTCGGGCTTCGCTCCGTAAAGCGGCACTGTCATGACGAGACCGTCGCCACGCAGCCGCTCGAGCACTTCGGGATGGTAGCGGACATCGTAGAGAAGATTGTATCGCTGAAGACGGAACTTGAGCGCGGCCTTCAGCACATCCTTGGCATACCGCAGGCCGTTGACGCGACAGACTTCATCGCCGTAGTGCGTCGAGACATTGACCTCGAGTAGGCGCCGGCGACTGTGAAACAGCTGAAGGAGGATCTCGGTATCGAAGTGGAAATCATTGGTGTTCAGTTCGAAGGCGATCGCGGCCAGCGCGGAAGTCCGGTAGGCGCGGTAGCCCGTGTGCCACTCGCTGAGACGGACCTGGGCTAAGTGGTTCTGGATTGCAGTGAGGATGCGGTTGCCGACAAACTTATAGAGGGGCATGCCGCCCTTGAGCGGGGAGTGCCGACGGCCGAAGCGAACACCCAGCACGCAGTCCACGGTCGGATCCGTCCGCAGAGGCTCGAGCAAGAGCGGGAGAGATTCCGGGCTGTATTGGGCGTCGCCGTGCAGCATGACCACGACGTCGTAACGGCGCTGGATTGCATACCGATAGCCGACCTTCTGGTTGCCCCCATAGCCTTGATTTTGCCGGTTCTGCAGAACCGTGACATTCCGCCAGCCCTGCTCCACCGCCCAAGCACGCGCCACGCTCGCGGTCCGATCGTGCGAAGCGTCGTCGATGAGGAGGATGTCCGTGTCGGGGCTGTTGATGTACTGCTGAGGGAGACGAGAGAGAACCTCCCGGATGTGCCGCTCGGCCTCATAGGTCAAAATGAAGATTAGCGTGCGCATCGCTCCTCGTTGCCCTTGAGCGCTAGCGGGAAATTGTCCGGCCGTCACGCGGGCGCCAGATCAGGCAGTCAAACATCGGCCGCTGGGGCCCAGTATTCACAGGTTCCGTTCTCGTCGAAGGTCGCTCCGGCCTTCTCCCAGATCCGCCGGCGCAGAAGAGTGTCTCCTGCGGGACGTAGTGCCACACGAGAAGCACCCTGTCGTCATGCCGTGGAAGAACCCAGCAGCCGATCTCCACCCTCCCGTCCCCACCGCCACGACCTTCTCGACGCCCCGCCGCCAGCTTCCTTCATGAGATGGACGCCCATCATCAGGTTCTCGTAGAAGGACGTACCTGGGCGTCGCGAAGGCGCGCCACGATGCAGGAGCCCAGGAAGCCGCCGCACCTGCGAAACTCCAGGGGAGGCGGGTTCGACTCTCGCCACTCCACGCCGAGCCGGCGCAACGCCCCTCGAGGCGATTGAGCGGGTCCCTCAGGAGTCTTCGTAACGCAACCACTCGGTCGGGCGCACGAGACGCGACTGGAGTCGAGATCAACCTCCGCTTGAAGACCAAGGTCGTGATGGGCGTGGCCTTGGGGTTCCCATCGACGTTGCACGTGAATTTCCCCGTGCGCGGCGCCTCCAGCGAGAATCCCAGCATGCCGAGCAGCTCGCGGTAGAGTCCGACAGAGTGCCGCCAGAACGCGCGGTCGTGATCGGGCTCCTGCGCGCTGCCTAGAAAAAGCGAGGTCGGCTCGTCGGTGACGAGCATGCCCTCGGCGAGAATCACCGCGTCCGCGGACTGCCGGCTGATCGAAGTAAGCGCCCGGACGACGTCCTGCATATGGACCAGGATCTGCCCAACGATAACCACGTCGAAGCGCCCGAGGCCCTCGGGCAGGTCGTATGCATCGCCGTAGAACACGCGTGCCGCGATCCAAACCTCGCGATGAGCCAGCCAGTCGGATCGTTTGAGGCCGTCGAGGTGGTCCCGGACCCTCGGGTGTCCTTCGAGGCGGAGATACGCGGCGCGGCGGTTGTCAGTGTCGAAGCCGACAGCATCGAGCACCGACTCCCCGCAGCGACATACCGAGCGTGTATTCGTCGAATCGGCTGCGGAGGTCCCACTATCCTCGCCGAACGCCGGAGACCGGGAGGCTGAGCGTGTGTGGATCGAAGCAGCACTCCTGCAGCCCCGAGACTGGCAGCGGTTCTGCGAACAGTTTCGACACGAAGCGCCTCCTTGTAACCCAGACATCACACCCCACTTCCCACGAGAGCACAAGGGCCGTGTGATCAGCTCCGACGATGCCACCGGAAGCTCCGGGATACCATCGCGGTCGAGATCCCGGCTGACCTGGACGTCCATCTCATCCTGGTCAACTACGGCCCTGATTCGACGCTGGCTGGCGAGGCGGCCCCGTTTTCATGTGGATGTCACGCCAACCAGCGCCTCGTGGCTCAACCTGGTCGAGCGCTCGTTCGCCGCCCTGATCAAGCGAGGGGCTCACCAGAGCACGCGCGCGCTGGCGGCCGCGATCCGTCAGTACATCGCGGTTACCAACCAGGCTCCCAAGCCCTTCGGGTCGACCGAGACGGCGGATGAGATCCTTGCCAGCGTCGCGCGATTTCGTCACCGGATCTCCGAGACAGGAGAGTAGAAGTCAGCGGCACCGTTCATGTCACGGCGCGCCCGCCCCCCGCTCGGCAGCATTCTATAATTCGGGCCGAGGCTGTATCATACCGGCCGGAGGTCACGTGGCGTCCGGTCGCGCATCCCTCCGTCCGGCTCTCCAACCTGTCACGCACCCGCGAGGACTCCAACCTGGATGTCTGACGCGCCTGCCCACCCCCGGGCGGCGCCTTGCTCCCGTCACTGCCACCGTTCTCGTCCGCCGCCTGCGCCTTCCGTGGCTTGCGGGTCCCCGCCTGCGAGCCCGCGCGATGGAGTTCCTCCACCGCCCCCGCTCGTTCTAGACTGGCATGACCGTGACCGCGGCGGGCCTGCCCTTCCTCCTCGGGCTCGCGCGATGGTCCCGGTAGACGCCGGAGACGACGATGGAACCGGGTCCTGAGCGCCGGACACCCGTGCCGGCGAGCTCGTCGGCGATCCAGAAGCAGCAGCTGGTTCAGACCGAAGGGCTCACGCGCTTCACGCGCTGGCTCTTCGAGCAGATCGAGCCGTTTCTGAACGGAGCCGTGTGGGAGGCCGGCTGCGGCACCGGCACGTACACCCAGCACATGCTGTCGCGGGGCTGTGGACCGATCGTGGCAACCGATCTCGACGAAGACGTGCTCACGGCGGCGCGGCGGCGCTTCGACGGCGACCCGCGCGTGGCGGTCTTCCCGCTCGACTTGAGCAAGCCCGACGAGTATCGCAAGCTCACACGACATGCAATCCAGACCATCGTCTGCCTGAACGTGCTCGAGCATCTCGAGGACGACCGGATGGTTCTTCGCCAGATGCGTCAGCTCTTGCAGCCGGGTGGCCGGCTGCTGTTGCTGGTGCCCGCTCACCCGGTGTTGTTTAACGGAATCGACGAGTCGGTCCACCACTACCGTCGGTATACGGCCCGGGAGCTGAGGGAGAAGCTGGAGGAGCGCCGGGTTTCGAATCGTCCGATCCTACTATTTCAATGCCCTCGGGATCCTCGGCTGGGTTCTCTACGGCCGCATCTTGGGGCGCCGGTGCGTCCCGGAAACCCCCGCCGCTCTCTTCGATCGCGTGATTCCGCTTGCCCGGTGGGGTGAGCGGGTCGTTCTGCGCGGCCGGGTCGGTGTCAGCTTGATCGCGATCTGCGAGGCCTGAGCGAGGGGCTCGTGCGCATCGACACGGAGAGGATGAAGGGCGCGACGGTCGTCGTCACGGGCGGGTCCAGCGGCATCGGCAAACGACTCGCCCTCGACATGGCCCGCCTCGGAGCGCAGGTTGCGATCGCCAGCCATGATCCGGAACGGCTCCGGGTGGCGGAGCAGGAGCTGCGGGCCGTCTCGCGAGGGTGCTTCTCGGTGCCGTGCGACATCGCCAGGCAGGAAGACGTCTCGCGCATGGCGACGGACGTGCTGAGGCGATTCGGGCACGTCGACATCCTGGTCAACAATGCGGGGTACGCCGTGTATCACACGTTCGAGAGCACCGATGTCGCGGAGCTCTGCCGACTGGCAGAGGTCAACCTGCTGGGCGCAATCCGCTGCATCCGGGCGTTCCTTCCTGGCATGATCGAACGGCGGACCGGTCGGATCGTCAACATGGCCTCGATCGCGGGCCGCATCCCGTTGACTCCAAACAGCGTGTACTGCGCCAGCAAGCATGGCTTGGTGGCGTTGTCGCGGGCGCTCCGATACGAGCTCCAGGACTTCAACGTCCGGGTCCACGTGATGTGCCCCGGCCGGGCGGAGACGCCGTTCTTCGATCACGAGAGTTTCAAGACGCGCGCGGTCCGTCCGGAGACCAGGTACACGGTGACGGTCGAGGAGATATCGAAGGCGACGATTCGGGCGATCGAGAAGGAGCGCTTTCTTACGTACGTTCCACGCATGCTCGGCATGCTGGCCTGGTCGATGAGTGCCCTGCCCTGGGTCGTTGAGCCCCTGTTCCGGCGCCTCATGGTCGCCAGGATTCGCTCGTACCATTCGAATCGCGATCGCACGAGGCCGGATGCGCGGCCGCCCGAGGCGGAACGCGCATGAGGCCGAATGGGGCGTCGTGCATTCTGTGCGGTCGACCGGGTGGTCTGCGCTACATCAAGGAACCGGCTCGTTACTGGGAGTGCCCGGTGTGCCAGCTGCTCTACCAGCATCCGCTGCCGGACGCGGCAGCGATGCGGGAGTTCGCCGACGCGGAATACTCGGGTGGTGTCTACCGCGAGTACGTGGCCGCCCAGGAGCTGAAGCGCAGGACGTTCCGGGATCGGTTGGCCTCGATCCAGGCTGACGGGCCGCGGCTCCTCGATGTCGGGTGCGCATGTGGATACCTGATCGATGTCGCGCTGGAGACGGGGTACGACGCCTACGGCGTGGAGTTTTCGGCCGCCGCCGCCGCGCAGGCGTCATCGCATGCCCGGCCTCGGATCGTCGTCGGCAGCGTGGAAGCGATGGCCCGTCAGCGGCTGGGGGAGTTCGACGTCGTCACGGCGTTCGACATCATCGAGCACACGCGAGACCCCGTGGCCTTCCTCGGTGATCTGCGTGACCTCCTGCGGCCGGGCGGGCGGCTCCTGCTGACGACGCCCGACATTCTCCATCCCCTGCGCTGGTTGATGGGAGCGCGCTGGCCCATGCTCCAGCCGCTTCAACACACGTACCTGTTCTCCCGCCCCAGCATGGGCATGGCCCTGGAGCGGGCCGGCCTGGCGCTCACGCGGATCGAGCGCGCTACCAAGTGTCTGACTCCGGAGTACCTGGCGAGGCAGATCGAGAGCCATAATCCGCGCATCTGGGGGCTCTACCGCGCGCTGTCGACGTTGATCCCCGGAGCGATCCGCCACCGGTCGGTGAACGTGAACATCGGAGAGATGCTGGTGCTCGCGAGGAAGCCGACGGGGAGCCCGAATCCGCCATGAGCGCGCGGTTGGCCTGTCCGCTGTGCCGTGACGAGCGAGCCCGGTACGGCTTCACCGTCGATACCCGCTCCCTCTACTACTGCGGCACGTGCGGGGTGCTCTTCCGTGCGGAGGTACACCAGCCGGGCGGGGGTCCGCTCGCCTGCACCGAGCTCGGATTCCTCCGGGACGTGCACGTGCCGCGCGCGCTGGAGCCCGCGCAGAAGCTCGATGCGCTCCGCCAACTGGGGGTCGTCGCGCCCGGGGTCCGGGTCCTCGCCCTGCGCGACGACGACCGGAGTTCCTGAGCCTGCTCGCAGCCGCCGGGGCGGACGTGCACGCGGTCGACTCGGCGGCCGGCGCCGCGCGCGGCGTCACTCACCTGGCGTCCGGGGACCTGGACGCCGAGGTGGTCGGTTCGATGTCTGCATCCTCTTCGACAGCCTGGGTCTCAACGCCGATCCGCTCGCCTGCCTTGACCGAGCGTGGCAGGCGCTTCGGAACGACGGGCTGCTGGTCTTGAGCGTCCCGTCACTGGACAGTTGGCCCGCCCGATTCTTTCGCCGCGCCTGGGTCGAGTTCCAGAAGCCGTATCTCTACTACTTCGATCAGGTGAACGTCCAGCATCTCCTGTTCCGAGCAGGGTTCGACCGCATCGTTGTTCGGCCCCATCGTCGCCTCGTGACGACGGCGTTCCTGATCGGATATCTCGAGGAGTTTCCCTCCCGCGGCGTGAGAGCCCTGCGCGCCTTGGCGCGCGCCCTGCCCGGTCCGTTGAAGCGTCGACGACTGCCGATGAATGGCAGTCACATCGTCGTCGTCGGGCGAAAGGCAGCCAGGGCCGCGCGCCGAACGGTGTCGATCATCGTGCCCGCGTACAACGAGCGGGAAACCTTCACGGAACTGATCAATGAGGTGCTGGCCAAGGAGATCCCGAGCCTGGACAAGGAAGTCGTGGTCGTCGAGAGCGCGTCCACCGACGGCACCCGCGAGCTGGTTCGGAAGTACGAGAACCTCGCGGGAGTGAAAATCATCTACCAGGACAGACCGCGGGGCAAGGGGAACGCGGTGCGCGAAGGCTTCCGTCACGCGACCGGGGACTTCATCCTGATACAGGACGCCGATCTCGAGTACGATGTCCGGGACTACGACGACCTCCTGGCGCCGCTGGTGAGCGGCCAGCAGGCGTTCGTCATCGGCTCGCGGCACTCGGACGGGCGCAATATCTGGAAGATGCGACAGTTCAACGACATGCCGTTGACCGCATTTCTCTTCAATGCCGGACACCTGCTCTTCCTGGGGTTGCTGAACCTGCTCTACGGCCAATCCCTCCGCGATCCGTTCAGCATGTTCAAGGTGTTCCGGCGGGACTGCCTGTACGGCCTGGAGTTCGAGTGCGACCGGTTCGACTTCGACTTCGAGCTGGTCATCAAGCTGATCCGGAAGGGGTACCGGCCGCTGGAGCTCCCCGTCAACTACCGCGCTCGCTCCTTCGCCGAAGGGAAGAAGGTGCGCGTCCTGCGCGATCCCTTGACCTGGCTCCGGGCACTGATCAAGTACCGGTTCGCGCCCCTGGGGCCGGATCGCTGATGCGAGTCCTCGTCACCGGTGGTGCGGGTTCATCGGAAGTCACCTCGTCGATCGGCTGCTGACCGAGGGGCACCGGGTGACGGTCTACGACAACTTCTCCACCGGGCGGCCGGAGTTCCTGGCCGGGGCGCAGGCCCATTCCGCCTTCCAGCTGGTCGAGGGCGACCTGCTGGACCCCGGCGCGCTCGGCGCCAGCATGGCCGGGCACGACATGGTCTTCCACCTGGCCGCCAACGCGGACGTCCGCTTCGGCCTGGAGCGCCCGCGGCGCGGATCTCGAGCAGAACACATCTGGCCACCTTCAACGTGCTTGAGGCCATGCGCGCCGCCGGCGTCCGCCGGATCGCCTTCGCGTCCACCGGCTCGATCTACGGGGAGCCGGACGTCTTCCCGACGCCGGAGACGCTGCCCGTTCCCCGTCCAGACCTCGCTGTACGGCGCCTCCAAGCTCGCCGGCGAGGGCCTCATCAGCGCCTACTGCGAGGGCTTCGGCTTCCAGGCCTGGATCTTCCGCTTCGTGTCGATCCTCGGCGAGCGGTACACCCACGGCCACGTCGTTCGACTTCTACCGGAAGCTCCGGGCCGACCCGACGACGCTCGAGGTCCTGGGCGACGGCACGCCAGCGCAAGTCCTACCTCTACGTGGGCGACTGCGTGGACGCGATGCTGGCTGGCGCTCGAGCGCGGCGCCGGGGCAGGTCAACGTCTTCAACCTGGGCACCGAGAGTACTGCACCGTGGACGAGTCGCTCGGCTGGATCTGCGGCGCACCTCGGGCTGGCGCCCGCGGCGGCGCTACACGGGCGGCGCGCGGGGCTGGGTGGGCGACAGCCCGTTCATCTTCCTCGACACGCGCGCATCCGGGCGCTCGGCTGGCGGCCCGAGCTGCGATCCGGGAGGCCGTCATGCGGACGCGTGCGAGTACCTGCGGGCCAACCCGTGGGTGCTCGACCTCGCGCGCGCCGCTGATGGCGCTCCGCGTCGCCGTCGCACGGGCTGTGGCACCTGGGCGCGTCACCGCCGCCTGCCTGGCGGCGGCCGGCCACCGGTGGTCGGCGCTCGACCCCGACCCGGCGCTCGTGGCGGGCCCTCGCCGCCGGCCGGCTCGCCGCTGGAGGAGCCCGGGCTGGCCGAACTGCGTGCGCGCCGGCCTGGCGAGCGGGCGCGCCTCGCGTTCACAGCCGACCCGCCGCGGCGCTGCCGAGGCCGAGGTCCTGTGGCTGGCCTTCGACACGCCGTGACGACGCGCGACGAGGCGGACCTCGGCTTCGTGCGGCGCCAGGCCGAGCGGCCGTCGCCCGCCCTCCGCCCGCGGCACGCTCGTGCTGGTCTCCTCGCAGGTGCCGGTCGGGTTCACGCGGCCCTGGCCGCGTGGCGCGAGCGCCGGGGCGCCGGCCTCCGCTTCGCCTACTCGCCCGAGAACCTGCGCCTCGGGCAGGCGCTCGAGGCTTCCGGCAGCCCGACCGCGTCGTCGTCGGGCGCCGACGACGCCGGCGACCGCGACGGTCGCGGCGGCTGCTTCGCGCCCTTCTCGCCGAGCGGCTCGAGTGGATGTCGCTCGAGTCGGCCGAGATGACCAAGCACGCGCTGAACGCCTTCCTGGCCACCTCGGTCGCGTTCATCAACGAGGTGGCGCGACTCTGCGAGGCGGTGCGGCGCCGACGCGCAAGGAGGTCGAGCGCGGGCTCAAGAGCGAGCCGCGCATCGGGCCCCGACGCCTACCTCTCGCCCGGGCGCCGCCGTTCGCGGGCGGCACGCTCGCCCGCGACCTGCGCTTCCTCGCGGCGCCTGGCTGCGGAGCGCGGCGGTCGCCACCCCGCTCCTCGCCGGCGTGCTCGAGAGCAACGCGGAGCACGGCCAGTGGCTGCGCCGCAAGGTCGCGGCGCTGCTGGCCGCGCTGGCCGGTACGCCGGTGGTGGCCGTCCTGGGTCTCGCGTACAAGCCGGGGACCGAGCACGCTGCGCCGCTCGTCCGCCGCTCGAGCTGTGCGCGTGGCTGGCCGACGCGGGGCGCGCGCGTGCGGGCGCACGACCCCGCCGTCGCGCGCCTCCCGGCGGGATCGCGCGACCGGATCGGCCTGCTGCCGCGGCCGCGCGGACGCGCTGCGCGGGAGCCGACGTGGCGGTGATGGCCACCGCCGTGGCCCGAGTACCGCGAGCTGACGGCCGGACGACTTCGCTCGCGGCCATGCGCCCGCCCCGGCGTGGTCGACGCCGGCCGGTTCCTGGCGCGGCACTCTGGCGGCGACCCGCGGATCGAGTACGCGGCCGTGGGCCGCCGCGCCATGGCGCCGGACGGCCGCCCGTGACGCTGCGCGGGCCGCGCGGCGATCGTCACCGGGGCCAGCCAGGGCCTGGGCCGGGCGATCGCCGAGCGCCTTCGTGCGAGGCGGGCGCCGAGCGTCCTGCTGGCCGCACGCGACCAGGCGCCGAGCTGGCGGCGACGGCGGCCGAGCTGGCCGCGCGGCGGGCGTTCCGGGGCAGCGGCGTCGCGGCCGTGGCGGCCGACGTCTCGCGCGCCGGCCGACGTGCGCGCGACTTCGGGCACGGCGGCGCCGGGCCCTGCCGGGGCTCGACGCGTCCTCGTGAACAACGCCGGCGTGTACGGGCCCATCGGGCGCGCTCGAGGACGTGGACTGGGACGCCTGGGTCGAGGCCCTCAGGATCAACCTGTTCGGCACCGTCGCTCATGTGCCGGGCGTGTCCTGCCGGCCCTGCTGCGCGCCGCGGCTACGGGAAGATCGTCAACCTCTCGGGCGGCGGCGCCACGGCGCCGCTGCCGCGCTTCAGCGCCTACGCGGCGTCCAAGGCCGCGGTGGTGCGGCTTCACCGAGACGCTGGCCGCAGGAGCTGCAGGACGCGCGCGTGGACGTCAACGCGATCGCGCCCGGCGCCCTGAACACCCGGCTGCTGGACCAGGTCCTGGCGGCCGGGCCCGGACGCGCGCGGGCGCGGACTTCCACGCGCGCGTCGCTGAGCAGCGAGACGAGGGCGGCGCGCCGCTGGAGCAGGGCGCGGCGCTGGCCGTGTTCCTGGCCTCGGCGGCCAGCGACGGGATCACCGGCCGGCTGCTCAGCGCGGTCTGGGACGACTGGGCGGCGCTGCCCGGCCCGGCGCGACGCGCTGGCGAAGAGCGACGTCTACACGCTCCGCCGCATCGTCGCCCGAGGACCGGGCCTGGACTGGCCAGCGCGATGAACGGTCGGCATCGTCGGCTGCGGGCTGCATGGGCGGCAAGCGGGCCGCGCGCCCTGGGCGCGACGCCGGCTGGTCGCGGTGGCCGACGCGCGACCCGGAGCGCGGCGCGCGGCCTGGCGGCCGGCACCGCGGCTGCGCGGCCGAGGCGGACTGGCGAGCGCCGTCGCCGCGCGACGACGTGGACCTCGTCGATCGTCGCCACCACCAACGACGCGCTGGCCGCCGGTCGCGCTGGCGCGCCGTCGGGCGCGGCAAGCACGTGCTGGTCGAGAAGCCGGCGCGCGCGCGCGCCGCCGAGCTGGATGCCGCTCGCTCGACGCGGCGCGAGCGGCGCGGGCGTCACCGTGCAAGGTCGGCTTCAACCATCGCTTCCACCCGGCGCTGCGCGCAGGCGCACGCGCTCTTCGACGAGGGCGCGGTCGGCGCCGCTGCTCTACCTCCGCGGGCGCTACGGCCACGGCGGGCGGCCTGGGCTACGAGCGGGAGTGGCGGGCCGACCCGGCGCGTCGCGGGCGGCGGCGAGCTGCTGGACCAGGGCGTGCACCTGATCGACCTGGCCCGCTGGTTCGCCGGCGACTTCGTGCGAGGTCGACCGGCGCACCTGGCCGACGTTCTTCTGGAAGATGCCCGTCGAGGACAACGCCTTCCTGCTGCTGACGACCGCGGCGGGCCAGGTGGCCTGGCTGCACGCGAGCTGCACCGAGTGGAAGAACCTGTTCTCGTTCGAGATCTTCGGCCGCGACGGCAAGCTGCAGGTGGACGGGCTCGGCGGCAGCTACGGCGTCGAGCGGCTGACGCTCTACCGGATGCTGCCCGAGATGGGCCCGCCGGAGACGACCGAGCTGGGAGTTTCCCGGGCGAGGACCTGTCGTGGCGCGACGAGTTCGAGCGACGCTCGTGGACGCCATCGAGCGCGGCGAGCCGACCGCGGCGGCACCTGGAGGACGCCCGGGCCGCCCTCGACGATCGTGGAGCGACGTCTACGCGGGAGACGCGGCCGATGATCATCACGCGCAGCCCGCTGCGCATCTCGCTGGGCGGCGGCGGGACCGACCTGCCCTCCTACTACCGCGCAGCACGGCGGCTTCCTGATCGCGGCCGCCATCGACAAGTACGTCTACATCACGCTCCACCAGACGTTCGTGCCGGAGCTGATCGTCAAGTACTCGAAGCTCGAGCGGGTGGCGACGGCCGCGCGACGTCCAGCACCCGATCATCCGCGAGGCCCTGCGCTCCTGGAGCTCGACGGCCGCTACCTCGAGCTGACCAGCATGGCCGACATCCCGGCCGGCACCGGCCTCGGCTCCTCGGGCAGCTTCACCACCGCGCTCCTCAAGGCGCTGCACGCGCTACCGCAAGCAGCTCGTCCAGCCCGCGCGAGCTGGCCGAGCAGGCCTGCCACATCGAGATCGACCGGCTGCGGCGAGCCGATCGGCAAGCAGGACCAGTACATCGCCGCGTTCGGCGGCCTCACCTGCTTCGAGTTCCTGCCCGACGACCGGGTGGAGGCGGCCCGCTGCAGCTCGACCACGAGACGCTCTACAACCTCGAGGACAACCTGCTCCTGTTCTTCACGGGCTACAGCCGCTCGGCGTCGAGCATCCTCAAGGAGCAGGACGACCGCAGCCGGCAGCGACGACCAGGCGATGATCGAGAACCTCCACTTCGTCAAGGAGCTCGGCCACCAGAGCCGGGAGGCGCTGGAGGCCGGCGACCTGCGTCGCTTCGCGCGAGCTGATGAACGAGCACTGGGAGCACAAGAAGCAGCGCAGCGGCGCGATGAGCAACCCCGACATCGACGCGCTGGTACGAGCTGGCCCTGGCGAACGGCGCCCTCGGCGGCAAGCTGATCGGGCGCGGGCGGCGGCGGCTTCCTGATCTTCTACGCGGAGGACAAGACCCGGCTCCGCCACGCCATGGCCGAGGCCGGGCTCCAGGAGGTGCGCTTCCGCTTCGACTTCGAAGGGCACGAAGGTCGTCGATCCAGTGAGCGATCAGGGACGTTCGGCCGCGCCGACGCTGGCCGGTGCCGCTGGCCCTGCGCCGGGGGCCTCGGCGACGCGCCTGCGGCCGGTCACCGAGCGGATCCCGAAGGCCCTGGTTCGAGGTCGCCGGCCGGCCCTTCATCGACCACCAGCTCGAGCTGCTGCGCCGGCAAGGGAGTGCGGCGGGTCGTGCTGTGCCTCGGGCACCTGGGCGAGCAGGTCGAGGCGCACGTCGGGGACGGCGCGGCGCATCGGCCTCGCGGTCGCGTACTCGCACGACGGCGAGCGGCTCCTGGGCACCGGCGGCGCGCTGAAGCAGCGCGGCGCCCCTGCTGGGGGACGTCTTCTGGGTCCTCTACGGCGACTCGCTACCTGGACGTCGACTTCGGGCAGTGCTGGCGGACTTCGAGCTCGCCGGCGCCTCGGCCTCATGACCGTCCTCCGGAACGACGACCGCTGGGACCGGAGCAACGTGGTCTTCCGCGACGGCCGCCTCGTCCGCGTACGACAAGCGCGCGCCCGCCCGACATGACCCACATCGACTACGGCCTGGGCCTCCTGCGCCGCGCCGCGCTCGCGCGGCTGCCGCCGGAGCGTGCCGTCGACCTCGCCGACCTCTACCGCGAGCTGGTGGCCGAGGGCGCGCATGGCCGGCTACGAGGTCACGGCGGCGGTTCTACGAGATCGGCTCGCCGGAGGGCCTGGCCGAGACCCGGGCCTTCCTCGGGGGCCTGGAGTCCCCGGCGCGATGACAGGGGCCGCGCTCCGGCGCGCAGTCTTCCTGGACCGGGATGGCGTGCTTCTCCGCGCCTACGTCGAGGGCGGAGTGACGCGACCGGCTCGGACCCCGGCCGAGTTCGAGATCCTGCCGGGCGTGGCGGAGGCGCTCACGCGGCTGCGGTCAGCGGGGCTGGAGCTGGTTGTGGTGACCAACCAGCCCGATGTGGCCCGGGGCCGGACCGACCGCGACCTGGTCGAGGCCTTCCATGAGCGGCTCCGGCGGGACCTCGGGCTCCGGCACCTGTATACCTGCTACCACGACGACGCAGACGCGTGCCGCTGCCGCAAGCCGAAGCCGGGCCTCCTCGAGCAGGCGGCGGCCGACCTCGGGCTGGCCCTCGACGGGTCGTTCATGGTCGGCGACCGCGAGCGGGACGTCGAGGCCGGCCGGCGGGCCGGCTGCACCACGATCCTGCTCCGCCAGCCGCATAGCGGCGACGTGACGGCCGACGCCGAGGCCGACAGCCTCTCCGCCGCCGCCGACCACATCCTCCGCCTCCTGGGGGTATCCATGGACTTCGTCTCCCGATACTTGGACGAGGTGCGCGAGGTGGCGGCCCGCATCGACCGGGCGGCCGTCGAGGCCCTGGTCGGCCTGCTAGCAGACGTCAAGGCGCGGGGCGGCCGCCTGTTCGTTCTGGGCGTCGGGGGGAGCGCCGCCAACGCCTCCCACGCGGTCAACGACTTCCGGAAGCTCTGCGGCATCGAGGCCTACACGCCGGTGGACAACGTCTCCGAGCTGACCGCCCGGATCAACGACGACGGCTGGGAGTCGACCTTCGCCAACTGGCTGCGGGGCAGCCGCCTGCGCTCCGACGACGCGGTGCTGGTCTTCTCGGTGGGGGGCGGCGACGCCGAGCGCGGCGTCAGCGTCAACCTGGTCCGCGCACTGGAGCACGCCAAGACGGTGGGCGCGCGCGTGGGTGGGGTGGTCGGCCGGGCCGGCGGCTACACCGGGAAGGTCGCCGATGCCTGCGTGGTGATCCCGACCGTCAACCCGGAGACCGTCACGCCCCACACCGAGGCTTTTCAGGCTGTCGTCTGGCACCTGCTGGTCTCGCATCCGCGGCTCCAGGCGGCCCTCGCGAAGTGGGAGTCGCTCGCTCGGTGAGCGGCGGCTGCCGAAAAGAGGCTCGGGCGGCGGTGGGTCTCCTGCTACACTGCCAACCATCTGAGGCGCCAAGGCGGAGGGAACCATGAAGATCTTCGTCGATTCGGCGAACCTCGTGGAGATCGAGGAGGCGCTCGAGCGCGGCTTCCCGGCCGGAATCACCACCAATCCCTCCATTCTCTCCAAGGAGGAGCGCGGCGACTTCCGCGAGCACATCAAGAAGATCATCGGGCTGGTGGAGCGGTACGGCTACGACATCCCGCTCAGCGTCGAGGTCTTCTCCACCAACCCCACCGAGATGGTCGCTCAGGCGGAGGACTTCGTCTCTCACTTCGGCAGCTACGGTAACCTGTACGTCAAGGTGCCCGATCGGCTGGGATGAGCTGGCCGTGATCCGCGAGCTCCGTCGGCGCCAGATCAAGGTCAACTGCACCTGCTGCATGTCGCTCAACCAGGCGATCATGGCCGCTCGGGCCGGCGCCAACTTCGTGAGCCTCTTCTACGGCCGGATCCGGGACATCGGCTACGACGCGGCCTCCGTCGTGCGGGCCACCCGCCAGATCTTCCGGGAGGGGCAGGTGCCGGCCGAGATCATCGTCGGGAGCATCCGCCACATCCACGACGTGAACGAGGCGTTCCTGGCCGGCGCCGACATTGTCACGGTGCCGCCGAAGCTGTTCCCGCAGATGGTCTCCCACCCGAAGACCGACGAAGCGGTTCACCAGTTCATCACTGACTTCCAGAAGTGGCGCCAGTGAGAGGCGGCCCTGCCTGAACGCGCCCCGCCCCGGCGCACGGGGCACCGGTTCCTCGGTCGAACGTCACCTTGCTTTCGACGCCGCCAAGGCCGCTCTCGCCGCGATTGCTCGCGGCACGGCCGACCCCGCGCCCGGCGCAGATTGACCGCCAACTCACTTCCCCTTCGCGCTGACCCCTAACCGTGGCGGGCTCGCGCCCCATGGCAACGCGGCCGAACGTTCTAACGAGGATTCTCGGGCCGCTGCCCCGGATCACCGCCGTACCGTCGTCAGGACTGGGCTTTTGATCTCGACGGGCAGCTAGCGGCTATGTTTGCGCGCCTCGTCCTGGCATATGTACTCATCCTTCCCACGGTCGTTCCTCTTGTTGCGCAAGCCATCAGCGATCCGGAATACACGCTGTTGGTGAGGATGTCGGCCAGTGCGGACGGCCAACTTCAGGTGTTCTACGACAGGGGCAGCGGCTACACGGAAGCTCACTCCGTAGCGGTCCCGCTGCGCGCGTCGGAGCGACTGTTGGACTACCGGCTGCCCCTGCCGCCGGGGCGCTATCGCGAGCTTCGGATCGATCCGGGCAATGGCGCCGGACGCTACATGATCGAGCGCGTGGTCATCCTGAAGAGCGACGGCTCGACCCAGACCGCCATTCCCGTGACGGATCTGGTGCCGGCTCAGCAGCTCTCGATCCTCGAACGGTCGTCCGCTCGGCTCGTGCTCGAGGCGCCACCTGGCAGCAATGACCCGAATCCTCCTGTACTCGCCTCGCTCTCCGATAGCGTTGATGCCCTATCAGCGCTTGACTACCTGGCTGCTGGCGCGAATCACGCTGTGGTGGATTGGCGCCGTCGTCGTGGTCTGGGCGTTCCGAGCGGATCCCTTGGCCCGGCGCCGTGCTGTGGCGTGTGGTCAGAGCCGCCTCCCTTTTCGCGGAGGTGAATCCACGCGCAGCACTGCTGGTGACCGCTCTGCTGTCGACGATGCTGGCAACCTATCCCATCCTGTTCGCGGGACGAACTTTCGGCAGCCCGAACTATAACCGCACGGGCACGCCCATGTTGTATGATCAGGCACCGTTCGTGCCCGGGTCGGTCGGACCTCGAGCTTCGAAGACACACGGGGAAGCGACGTCGGGGCGATGATGCTGGCAATCCGTCCCGCATTCGCGCGTCCAGCGCGAGGCAGTCACGATCGGCGAGATCCCCTTGTGGAATCGTTACAACGCGATAGGGCGGCCTCTCTGGGGCCAGGGACTGTCGTTCTCGCTGGACCCGCTGCACTGGTTGACGGTCGCCGACCTCCGATCCGGCGCCCGGCTGGGACCTCAAGTTCCTCGCGCACCGCTTCATCTTTGCCACTGGAGTTGGGCTGGCCGCCTTTGCCGCCACCGGCGCGCTGCTGGCCTTCAGCGGTCAGCCGTGGTGGCCACACCGTTTGCCGGAGTCTTCGCCTTCCGCTTCAATCATCCGGCCATCTTCTCGCTGACCTACGCACCCTGGGCGCTGCTGGGATGGTTCCTCCTGGCGAAGGCCGCCGGCCGGATCCAGTACGCACGAGCATCGATTCTGCTGGCCGTTTCCTCCTCGTTGGTTCTCGTTGCCTCCACGCCCAAGGAAGGCGCGGTCACGGTACTCGGGATGGGGCTGACGGGCGCGCTCGCGATCCTGCTGTCGCCCGGGACTTGGCGGCGGCGCGGCCGCAGGCTCGCCGCGGCCGCGCTGGCCGGCGTGGTGGCATTTCTCCTGACCGCACCGCACTGGCTTGTGTTTCTCGAGACACTAGGGCGCGTCGGTTACCGCCTATGATACGCCGCACGTGCAGTTCGTCGGACTCCACCAGGCGCTGGGGCTGTTTCTGGGCCCCCTGATCCCAGGCGTGCCGGAACCCGGGCTTCACGCATTGGCCTTGGTGCTGACGATTGCCGCCATCACGGCGCCCGGCCCGAGCTCTCGATCGCCGCGACGTTCTGGCGTGTGCCATTGGTGCGGCCACCCTCATTGCCGTGGCGTTCGGCGTACTGCCGCAAGCCTGGGCTCTCAGCATCCCTCTCCTAAACCAGATCCACCACGTTGGCCACACCTTTCCTCACTGCGGCACTGACCTTGCTCCTCGTCGTGTGCGCGGCAGGTGCCGAGACTCTGCTGAACGCCGGCCCCGCGAGAATGGCACTGGTTGCTGTTGCTGCGAGCATTACAGGCGCGTGGTCGTTCGCTCGCGTCAAGGAGTTGGCCCCGCCCGGCTCGTTCGAGCCGTGGGCCTTGCTGCTGATATTGCCCGTCGCCATTGCGCTACCGGGATGTGTGCGTGCGGCCCGGCACGGGGCTCAACGGCTTCCGTGGCTGACAGCCGTCGTGTCCGCAGGAGTTCTGCTGCTCCCAGGTGGGCTTCATGTGAGCACGGGTCTTCCGGCACTCGACGGGTTGCTCATCCAGCCGAGGCCACGAACGTTGCTCGGCACGAACTCGCCAGCGGTGGAGGCGGTGCGCAGTGCAGCAAGAGACCCGGCCCGCACGGTTGGCCTGGACTTGGTGCTCTTCCCGGGATCCCAGGCTCTCTACGAACTCGAAGGAATTGGCGGGGCTGACCCATTGGAGGTGCCCGCGTATCGAGAGTTCGTAGACGCGGCGGCATACACCGGCCTCCGCACTGGTACTGGTTGACACTGGTCGGGTCCTCCGATCTGGGCCGCCTCGCGCCACTGCTGGACATGCTCAACGTTGGGTTCCTCCTTACGCGACCTGACAACGTTCCCTCAGGCTTCCTGGAGGTGGCCGCGCAGGGCAGCGACCGCCTGAGGGCCTTGCGCACGACCCACCGCGTGGCCGCGGGCCTACTTCGTGGATGCCGTGACGACCTATGGCGACCCTCAGTCTCTCTTGCGCAAGGTCGGCGAGAGCGAAGGGCCGTTCGCGGCCATCCTGCCATCTGATGCGAGAGCCGCCGAGGCTACCGGCGGGCTCCCGACCCGAGGAGAACCCTCCGGTTGTCAGCGCGCGCGAATACGTGCTGACCGTCAACACGACACGGTTCCGGATTCTCGCTCCTGGCGCCGGCGTGGCCGTGCTCGGGGAGACCTATCTGCCGGACGATTTTGTCGCAACGCTCAATGGAGAGCCGGTGTCGTACTTCCGGGTCAACCACGTGTTCGAGGCGGTAGGATTCCGGGAGCGGGCGAATGGGAGGTCAGTTTCGAATACCGCCCCAGGCGATGGAGGCTGGCGTGGGGTCTCGCAGCGGTGGGCGCGGCGCTGATGTTGGGGTGGGTGATCGCGGGGGGCTTCAGTCGGCCTGAAGGCCGGTAACCAGGCAAAGCGAGCTTCAGTCTGGGGGAAGGCTGCCGACCCCTGGGGTCGGAAGAGCCGGCGAGTTGGGAGTGAAGCCGTCGACCGACGTGAACCCGGCTGGCTGTTCACCCCTACCCGTCGTTCTTTCCCGGGTGGACGGCGACCGTCTACGGGGAGCCGCGACCGCTCGCCGGAGAGCAAGGTGGCTTCACGGCTGTCCGCGTCGACGCCGGCACGAGCGAGATCGTGCTGCATACCACCCGATGAGCTTCAAGCTGTGGGTGGCCCTACCGCTCCTCGCGACCATCTCATCATCGCGGCGGCTGTGATGATCAGCTGGCCAGGTCCTGACGCTCCCGACGCAACAGGCGCATCGTGCCCCGTCTCCTGGTTGATTTCCAGCCTCTGCTGCACGCCGCTGCTACCTCCAGGCGATCAGATCTGACCGGCAAACCCAGGAACCGTAGGTGGGTGGTCCTGACGCCCTGCCCCCGAAGCTGCAGCCATCTAGAGGCGCCCGCGAATCTCGCGTCCCCACCGGGCGCAGGAAGTGCTGTCCTGCTGGAGGGGTGTCCCATCCGCCGGATGGTACAACTGGCCAACGCTTCCCCGATACTCAAATCCGAGGCTCGCAAGAAAGCCGGCGACCTCGGCGTACAATGGCTGACCCCGATAGAGCTCTGAAAACGACAGCTCCACAATGACGAGGCGCACCAACTCCAGAGTCTGGATTCCGCCGAGCAGTACGCTCTTCTCGTACCCCTGAGTGTCGATCTTCAGGAGGATCTCTCGTTGCAGGTCCAGCGCGCCGGCTATGCGGTCGAGCGTGTCGACTTCCACTCGCTCCAGGGTCTCGGGAGCGGTGAACGGAAACGCGTCTTTGTGGAGATCCGCCATTTCCAGGAGGGACGAGCTGGCGGAAAAGGCGCTCCGGTGCATCGTCATGCTGCCGGGGGCGCTTCCGAGGGCGAGGTTGAAGCAGCGTTGCTTCGGATCGTGGACCAGGTTCGATCGAAGTTGCTGATAGCAATCTGACTGCGGCTCGAAGGAGTAGATCATTGCCTCAGGGAAAATCGCCCGGTACGACACGGGCGGCCTCACCTTCGTGGGCTCCAACGTCCAATATGGTGCGGACACCAAGGGCAGAAAGCCACTTGTATTTGTCCTCACGGTCCGGAGCCAACTTCAGTCCGTCGAACCTCCCCTTCTGCGGCGGGGAATATCGCGTGATCGAGTAGCCGAGCCGGCGTAGTGTCGCCTTCGCTATGGATCTGAGCATCCTCACTTCCCTCGCTCCAACTCTTTGAATCGTCGAAGTCGGCATCCCTGCGCGGCGCGCGATCGGTCTAAGACGGGAGCGACAGGTGTTCCCAGAGAGTCGCTACCGCTGGTCTCAGCCCAGCCGCCAGAGATCACCGGCTCCGGGGCATACAGTCGAAGGATACTAGCACGAGCGCCTGGGCTCCGGACCACGTTCACCGCCCAACCTCGTCGGGAGCGGGGGCACACCTGGCGCAGCGGAGCGGTCGTAACGCTCCAGGTCCCGCGGACCCGGCGCCGGCTGGAAGGCGTCGCACTCGGCCCCCGAGCCTTCTTAGCGACCGCCGGCGGGAGCGAAGAACTCCATCCGGTCGAAGCGGCCGTGGCGCAGCAGCGTCTGCCTGAACGCCGTGCCTGCCACACCGGCTCCGAAGACGGCGGCTCCGGACCCCGACTCCGCAAACGGCAGATAGAAGGCTCCGAGACCGGTGCCCATCGCGCTGAAGTCGTCGGCTGCCCGAATGGCCATCGTGAATCGTATCCGGAACCCGTTTCCGTGCAGGCCGAGGCGGCATGCGGCTCGAACGTCGACCCTGGCGTCACTTCATCATCGCGATTGCGGAGGCACGATTCCTTGGCTTCTCGTTCAGCCAACCGAAGTGGCGATGATGAAGACGGCCGCCAAGAAGTTATTCGCGCGGCCCTGTTCGACCGCCGAGTGCTCGTCGAGCAAGGCAAGACGACACAGTACAAGTTTGGTCCCGCTGCGCAGACAAGTTCAACTGGCTTCACAATCTAAACGTTGGGACGGGTGGCCGTGTCCCGAATGATGTGGAAAAGCCTTCCCGATGAGCGGAACCGGTTGGGCTCGGATCGTGGGCAAAGCCCGATTTCGGGGGATACCAGGATATGGCCCGACCCGTCAAACGCGATCCTGAGCCAATTGTGCGATCTCGATCTCGACGGCATCGGTGTCACGCGGCCTCTTCCGTCGCGGTCTCGGGGATCGAGAACGCGAGGGCCATGTCCTGCCAGCCCTCCAGCTTCCGGAAGCAAGATCTGCCCAGAGGCGACGAGGCCATAGAGCAGGGCGAGCGCGGCGTCGGCCGTGGGGAAGCTCCCCTGGGTCTTCACGCGGCGCCGGAACTCCAAGTAGTAGGCGCTCGATGCTATTCGTGGTGCGCCAGCTCTTCCACTGACTGCGCGGGTAAGCGGAAGAAGGTGAGCAACTCGACGCCGGCCTCCTCCAGGCTGGTGACCGCACCCGGGCAGCCCTTGGTCCACTTCTTCAGGAAGGCCAGCGTACGCGCGTCGAGCGGCTCCCCCCGTCCTCGGCAAACACGATCGCGTGGTAGTCATCGCGAAGCTCGTCATGGAGCCGGCGGGGCGCGTGGGTGAGCAGATTGCGGAGCTTGTGCACCGTACATCGCTGGATCCCCGCCGCCGGCCACGTCCGTTCGACGGCGGCGCGCAGCCCCTTGCCGCCGTCGATGATGCAGAGTTGGGGGGCGCGCACACCGCGCGCCGCCAGGTCCTCGCAGACCGCCGCCCAGGCGTCGGTGCTCTCGCTCCCGCGAAGGGAGAGATGCACCAGGACTTTCTGGCCACTCCGCTGCACCCCCAGGACGGCCAGCACCGGGACCGGGCTCACGCGCCCGCCCAGCCGCACGCGCAGGTGAAAGCCATCCAGGTACAGGGCGACGAGATCCAGATCCGCCAGCGCGCGCGTCCGCCAGGCCTCGAGCTGCACCTTTCAATCCCTGGACGATCCGGCTGATCGCGCTCTTCGACAAGGCCCGGCCCTGCAGCAACAGCTTCAGGGCCCCCCGAATCCGCCGCGTGTTCGCCCCGCACAGGTAGGCGTGCAGCACGGCTTCGTTGACCTGGCGCATCCGCCGGGCGTACGTCGGCACGATCTGGCTCTGCCATTCGGTGGCGGCGCTGGCTCCGGCCTGCAGGCGTGCCCGGGGGATGGTCAGCGTCACGGCGCCCACCGGGCTGGTGATCGTACGGACCTTCGATCCGTGGCGATAGCCCACCCGGGCCCCGCCACGCGTGTACGGGGGACCGAGCACCGCGGCGAGCTCCGCACCCACGAGGTGCTCAATCGCCTGCCGCACCACGGTCCGCATCTCGGGCTCCCCAGGGCCGCAGCCCCATCGATCTCTGGCCGGCTTGTCCGCGGCCGCCTTCTGTGGCAACGTCGGCATTGGCGTATCTCCTCTCGGTGCGCCCCCGCCAAGGGCGTCACGGCTGTTGGTTTCCAATCCCACCGCGAAGATACGCCCACTTCTCTTTTACGCAACTATCGGGACGCCGCCCGAACGGTTCTCGACATAGGGGCAAACATAGGACAGTTCGCCGCCGACATTCACGCGATACTATCGAATGCGATGCTTTACTCGTTCGAGCCCTTGAGAGGCTGCTACGCGCAACCCGTGAAAAACATGAAGGGTGTTGCCGAACTTCAAAGCGTTCGACTTCGGGCTCGGCGATGAAGCGTCGGCAGTGAAGATCATCGCAGTGCCTACTCGCCCTCTTCTTCAATCCTGCCGATGGGTGCGCTACACAAACAGGCGTTTCCGTTCACGGGCGACGCAGAAACTGGAACGAATCGTCGTCCGAAGCAGCTACGACGACATTGCCGGGTGCCTGACACTCGTCGACAATCTGCTCGTCAAGATTGACGTTCAAGCGTTCGAGGACCGGGTCATTGCCGGCGGGCCTAACACCATTCAAAGGACCACGCTGCTCATCGTCGAGACCAGCTTCGAGAGACTGTATGAAGGCCAGGCCTTGTTCGACACGATCTATGACATAATGAAGAAGATGGGCTTTGGGTATCACGGAAACTTCGAGCAGCTCTGTAATCCTGTCGATGGGAGCGTCCTCCAGACCGATGGGATCCTCGTGAAAGCCAGGGAATGAGCCGCAATGTGATGGCGGACGTCCCTCTTCTGACGTCTCTGCCGCCCGCCATTGCGAGGCGGGACGCCAAGGGCAACGAAATCGGCCGGGAGTATCAACGCCGCTGCGCAGAGTCCTGGCGAGAAGCGGGGTTTCTTCCGATTTCAGTGAACTCCGCGGGAGAAGTCGGGGCGTGTCCGGCTCTCCCCGCGATGGCGCAGGATCTTGGGGTGCGGGTCGTTGTCGTTGACAGGGATGCATCGGTAATCACGCGGCGCCCGCACGTGTTTTCTGTCCGACCTCCTCAGTATCGGAAGAGTCGTGTCGGCCGACGGTCCGTTTGCCATTACCAACGCGGATATCTTGTTCGGCGCGACGTCCACGTTGCGAACGGCAACGGCTCAACTGACGCCAGGGGAGTTCTTGCTCGGCCGACGAATCGACATACCCGCCGTGGAACAACGCACCGGCTCGCCGCTTCCCGACGGGTTCGATGTGTTCGCCGTGCATTCCGAGGAGACGAAAGACCTGGCGAATATCGGGCTGATCCTTGGTGCACCGTGGTGGGACCACTACTTCCCGTTAATGCTGTCGATCAAGGGCTGTCGCCGCGTCCTGCTCCGGGAGCCCGTGTTTCATCTGGATCACAGCGAACGATGGGACTGGGATGTCTGGCAGAGCCTCGGAACACGCTTCATGGGCGAGGTGGCCGCCGCACTGAAATCTCCCGACAACCGTTCCAATCCCGCGGCGCACGCGTATGAGTCGATGCTCGAGCGGACGATGCAGGAGGGTAGCCGGGGCTGGCTCCGGGATCTTCGTTTCCGCTGGCGGAACCCGAGACAGGTTCTGCATCGCGTGACACGGGCGAATATGCGTTTCCTGCTGTCCGAGGAGAGCCACCGCGCGGCAAGTGCGGGCCGGCCTCTAGGACATCGCTGAGATCGCTCTCTACAGCGCTTTTCAGATCCTTGTAGTACGCCGTCCTTGGATCCTGCGTGCTTCGTCCTCTGTCCGTGCTTGGTCCAGTGTTCTTGGTCAACGGCCAAGCCCGCCGCACGGACCGGCGCGGACGCCACGGGCCGACCCCGGCTGCGGACGCGAAGCGTGGGAGCAGCGCGACGCAGGCGACCGACGGGAAACCGCGGCGAAGGCGCCGAAATCCGCCGCAGGTCGCGGACCTGGGGCCTGCCGCCGACGCGCCGCCGGAGACGCGGTTTCCCGCGCCGTCGACCCCGGTTCGCGGCAGCAGCGGGTTGTGGGCCCCTCGAGGACGTCGGACGCCGCGGTGGATTTCCACGGCGCCCAAGGCAAATATGAAGACCTGCGCTACGAGCGCTCTGTGGTTGATTCAGTCTAACAGCGGGGGCCGAAATCCGTTGCCGAATCAAGTACGACACACGAAGGAAACCGCGCCACACCAACCGAAAACTGTCTACTGCCTATCGGGTTGACTCCGAACGGTACAACATGTCGTAGGTCGTGGGGCCGTGGACGCCCGAGGCGAGGCCGAGCAGGGTCTGGAAGGCCGCCATCGGGATCCGGCGGCGGTTGAAGCGGAAGACGAACTCGTCGAGGTAGGCCTGAAGGTGATCGTGCCCGACGCCGTGGTGGGTCCCCGCCCAGCCACGTCTTGAGATTGCCAAACACCCGATGGATGTGCGGCAGGAGCTTGCCCGCCCGCTCGGGTGGGCCTTGCGTGCGGGGCGATGGTGGTAGCCGAGATCAGGGAGCGAGGCGTACCCCTGCCACCGGTCGGTGAGGCTGACGGCGCCGGGGGTGACGGTGCGTCGCACGAACCCCGTGAGGGAGCGCGCCGACGCATCCGGGACGGCGTGGAGCCGGACCCGACCGGCGGCCCGCCCCCGAACTTCCACGGCGCCGAGGACCAACGCTTTGTCGCGCTGTGGGTGACCGCTGACAGCCGCCCTTCAAGCCGGCCTCGGGACCGCCGAGGTAGGTCTCATCCACCTCGACCCGGGCCTTCAACGGCTCGCGCTCGGGGTGACCATCGCCCGGCGGAGCTTGTGCAGGAGCGCTCAGGCCGTCTCGTAGCTGACGCCGAGCTGGCGCTGCAGCTGCAACCGCCGACAGCCCGGGCGCATGGGTGGTCACCAGATGGCAGCCCAGAACCAGACCGTCAGCGGCACCCGTGTCCGATGCAGGACCGTGCCGGCCGTCACCGAGACCTGCCGGCCACACGCTTTGCACTGCCACAGCCGCCGCTGCGGCAGCTCGAAGGCCCCGGTGGGCCTGCACTGCAGCCCGAGTCTCCTCACGCGCGCGACGAGCTCAAGGAGCAACACGCCCCGCCACAGGAAGACCAGTCGCAGCTCTGGCATCTCCCGCGCGGCCTCGAGCAAGGCATCCACCCCCTTGGTGCGGGACTGGCTCCGGGTCCAGGGCGCGGAGCCGGAGAGCAGGACGAACTCCGGTCCGGGCGGCACGGGCGTGTCGATGAAGCGGGTCACGTCGATCCCAGGGCGGATCAGGTGTGTGTTCGTGAGACCACGACGGGTCAGAGCATTCAGGTCGCTGCGGCTCGGCACGACGATCGCGCCAAGTCGTCGCAGGAACGCTGTGGGCGGCATCCGGCTTCACGTTCTACGTTCCCGCTGACGAGCAGAGGGTGCGCGTGCCGCGAGATTGGCGTCGGCCACAGCCCGGCATGCTCTCCACCGCTGAAGTGTGGGCGCCGAATCGAGGTGCGAGGATTGTTCTGACGGACAGGGGCACGTCCTCGTAGTCCTTACGAGTTGCGTTTGTTCGTTCAACTGTTCCACAGTATGCCTTCAGCTCGACTCTGCCAAGGCATGACGTGCGACAGGAAGTGTCGAGCCCTGCGAGTCGGTCGTCACGAGGCAGGCGTGCAAGCAGTCGCCGCGCAGCCCCCGATCGAAGCGGAGCCACGAGAGCGCCGTGGCCCCGGCGGCGCGCCGCCAGAGCGTTTGTCGACCGAGTGTGAGTTGTGGGAGACGTACCCGCCGAGCCCCCGCACACCGAGCAGGTCGCTCATGTACGCCCAGTGGACCGGCGTGTTGCTCCGCATCCAAGCAACCCGGTACCCGGCCCGGCGCGCGATCTCGCGCAGACCGCGCGGGCCGACGATGAATTGGTGGAACGGGAAGTGCCAGTGCGCCCAGGCGGGACCGTAGTGCCGGATCCATGCGCTGTCGAGATTCGGCGTCGACAGATAGATCCGGCCGCCGTTCCGGAGGCGGGGCCTGAGTTCGGCGAGGAACCCCACTGGATCGCCGACATGCTCGATGAGCTGATTGAGCACTAGCGCCTGCATCGGCTCGCCGGGCCAGCTGTCTGCTGGATGTCTCCAGCGTAGACGCGGTGTCCCTTCGCCGCCGCCGCCTGACAGGCCTGGGTATTGAAGTCGGTGCCGTAGAGGTTCCGGTACCCGAGCCCACGCAACCAGTCGAGCACGCGGCCCTCGAAGCAGCCGATCTCGAGCATGGGGGCGTCCGGGTCCTCGTGGACGAACACGTGTCGTCGTACGGAATCGGGCGAAAACCGAACCGGCGGCCGAGCCGGGCGTGAAGGTGGAACGCGTACGCGAGGAGGTCGTAGTGCCAGCGCCGCGCTAGCCAGCTCGCTGACCCGAAAGGGACTGTAGGTCCCCGGGGCGGGCTCGCCGAGGGCGGGCAGATCGCCCGAGTACGTGCGCTCGTGGAGGGCAGCCAGCTCCTTCTCGCCGGGCGCCGGGAAGAGAAACGCGGCCTCGCACTCGGGACAGAAGTAGATCTGGCGCACGGTGCGGTCGCCGAAGCGGGTGTCCGGCGTGGAGAAGAGCAGCCGCTGCGGCGGCTGCCGGCAGATCGGGCAGCGGCACGCGCTCAAGGGCTGGGGCGGCGCCTCCTGGACGGGAGACCAGTCCTTCTCCTCGTCGCTGAGCGGCCAGGCAAAGCGCTGGGAGCGGTTCCGCAGGGACGAGGCGACTCGTCGAGCGACCAGGCCCGGGGCCGAGCGGATCCAGAAGAATCGCGGCAGGTCGCGGGTGGCTCCACGTCCCGGACCTGCTGCCATCTCTGCGACGATACGCGGTCCAGTCACCGGAAAGCTGGGTGGGTCGGATGCGGAAACAGCTCCCGTGTCCCGGGAGCCACGTGAACCGATATCGCGCCGCCAGCCTGAGCCACAAGAGATAGTCGCCGGCCAGGCGCGGCCCTTCGCGCTCCAGTCCCCCCACGGCCTCGTACGCGTGCCCGCCGGAAGAAGACACTGTCCTGATAGAGGATGTGACCCAGCAGCAGCTCCGGCAGGCCGACGTACCGCTGGAACCGGTTCGACACCCGCCAGCCCTGCTTCCACACAGTGTCGGTGAAGTACAGGACCGCCTGATCCGGGTGCTCGGCGAAGTAGCGGCCGACCCGGAGCAGCACCCCCGGCTCGTAGAGATCGTCGGCGTTGAGCCACGCCAGGACCTCGCCAGTGGCCCGATCGAAGCCCTTGGCGATCGCGTCGTACATGTTCCGGTCCCGGCCGATCAGGACATGGCTGAGGTGCTCGCGATGAGTCGGCGATGATGTCCAGTGACCCGTCCGTCGAGCCGCCGTCGACGATGATGTATTCGAGATTCGGGTACTCCTGCTGGATCACGCTCTCGATGGTCTGGCGGAGCGTGTCCGCACCGTTCAGGGTGGGCGTGACGACGGTGATTCTAGGAAGACTCTCGGGGTGCTCGGACATGATCCTGGATTCGTCGGAGGATGCCATGGGCGCGCCACACACCGGGCACTCGCAAAGCCAGCCGAGCTTGACCTTCGACGCGCTTGCAGCATAGCTTCTCGTTCTCCAGCTCGACGTATGAGGTGCCGGCAGAGACCTCAAGATCCGCGAGGCTTGGTGGTCGTGGCCTGGCGCCGACGAAGTTAGCGGGTTCCGGGAGGTCCCCATGGCGCAGCGATACCCGTCGGGGCTGATCGAAGGAGCGGGGTATCCGGAAAGCCATTGGGGGAGCTGCCGCCAGCAGGCTCGAGGTGGCCGGTCGAGCCTGACGCGGCAGGAAGAGATTGGAGGACGCCGCAGGACATCACACACCAATGTCCACCACGCCTACATCAGGCGGCGCCCGCTTGCTTGCCGCACACATCGCTTGCAAAAACGCACGAATCTGCCTACGCGTCCGCGCCTCCGTAGTGCGGAAACGATCTTCGGACCCATCTCATAGTAGACACGCCAAAAAGCATAGCGGAGGCGGCGCGGCAGGGAAATCGGAGGAATGGCGGCAGACCTAGCATCGAATTCCCTCCAGGATCCTTGTTCCGACGTAGCGCAGCAGGACGTCCGGGGTCGCCGACAGACGGTCTCGAGTAGCCGATCGACGAGGGTCGGCATGAGCCCTTCGCTCGGCTCGTCCATCAGGAGGTGCGTAGGGCGGGCGCAGAGCGCCCGGGCGGTGGCCAGCATCTGTTGCTCCCCGCCACTGAGCGTCCCGGCCGACTGGCGCATCCGCTCTCTCAGGACCGAGAACGAGGGTCTCCTCCCCCCACGCACCAGGAGCCCCATGCGGAGGTTCTCCGACACGGTCATGTCCGGAAAGAGCCGGCGCCCCTGCGGCACGTATGCGACCCCACGTCGGGGGATCTCGTCCGGCGGCATCCGCAGGAGCTCGGTGCTATCCAGGGAGATCGAACCCGACTGGTACGCGCACGAGCCCCATGCTCGCTCCGTGAGCGTCGTGGTCTTGCCCGCCCCGTTCCGACCCAGCAACCCCCCGCGCTCACGCGCTGCCCCTTCCACATGCCGGCGGTGCCTCGTTGCTCATTCCGGGAGCACACGGTACAGCGTCTCATGCCCAAACCGCCCGATCGGCTCGAGCCGCAGTCCCGTGACGTTGGCGTACCGCGGCGTCACGATCGCATAGAGCCGCCCGCTCCTGGCAAGCGGGAGTAGATCCGCACCGGTCAGTTGCTCCCGGCCGTATCCGTAGAGACTCTCGTCACCCCCGGGCATGGCCCGCGGGCGCGGGCGCTGGGCCTCTCTGACGTACCGACCCCCCGGATCGACAGGGCGGTGCAGCAGAGTCGGGTGGAGCCGCCGGACCTCTTCACCGTACCGGTTTCCCGACCAGTAGACGGCGAAGTTCAACCCCGTGCCTTCCCCGGATGTGCCGTAGGCCGTGATGATCCGGGCCTCCGGCCCGAGGGCCTCCAGCGCCTCCGCGGCCTGCCTGCGGATGAGAGCCCGTCCCTCTGCGGCGTTCAGGCCGGCAATGACCGTGCGTCCCTGGATCACCAAGCCGGCTGCGACCAGGGCGAGCAGCAGGCCCCGCGCGCCCCGCGCGCCCGGGCGCGGCAGGCGCGCCGCGTGGACCCACAGGGCCGCGACCGTGACGCCTAGCAACCCCGCCGCAGGCGTCAGGTGGCGCACCCCGGTCATCTTCGCCCCGATGACGAGCACGAGTGCCTGCGCCAGCACGACCCCGCCCAGCATGCCCCTGAGGCGATGGTGATGATCCGGCGTTCGGCCGCGCCAACACGCCAAGGCAACGCCGATCAGCGCGATCACGCCGAGGGCGATCGAGGCGGCCAGGGCCGGTTCGACTTGGATCAGGGTCCGCAGATTCCAGGCGTAGGCTCCGCGGTTCACGATCGTCCGTGCGCCTATTCCGTACCTGCCGCTGGCCCAGAACAGGTCCCTCAGCCACTCGGCAACCAAGCTCCAGCGGCCCACGATCGGCAACAGGGCGAGGACGAATGCGCCCGCCGTCGCCGCCGACATGACCGCCTTCCACCTGAGGCTTCGGGGCAGCAGGAGGGCCGCGGCGAACAATGGCGAAAAGGTGACCTTGACCGCCGTGGCCACTCCCACGAGCGACCCGACGGCGAGCGCGCCGCGCCACCGGCGCGGCCCCGTCGGCTCCGGCGTCGCCGCGATCCGCAGGACTATGCCGCCCAGGAGCATCGCGCCGGCCAGCAGGAGCGGTTCCGGGGTGGTCCGCTGGAGGGCCCACAGCGCCGGGGTCGAGGTGAGCACGGCGGCCTGGGTCGCGAGCGCGCACGTCGTGCTCCCCGTCAGCCGTCGCGCCGAGGCGCCGAGCCAGGCGGAGGAGGCCGCGAGGATCGCCAGCAAGACCGCCCAGCACGTCCGCAGATACGCCTCCGGGTTCCCCAGCACATCCACTCGCAGGGTCTCCGCCTCTCCCGCGACGAGGTACCGGAGACCGACGACCGCGGCCATGAGGACCTGGAGGGGCGTGCCGGGGTGGTCGTTGTGCACCGGTGTTGCTCCCTCGAGCAGGTTGAGCGCGTTGAGGAGATACACATACTCCGGGTCGTACAACGGCCACTGGAAATTGAATCGCCCCGGTCCGGCCCCCGTCAGTTCCGGCAGGGTCACGTACCAGTGCGGCCCGATCGCCGGCGCGCACACGACCGCGACGACGACCATCGCCAGCGGCACGATCCCCAGACACGGCCGGCTCGACTTACTCCAGGGCCGCGTGCGCTTGACCGTCGTCGCCTCGGCAGGCTCCATGCTCCTCCCTCAACTCAAGGCCCGTCCAACGCGCATTACTGGGGCAGAACGCGACATAGGCGCTCCCCGCCGAGCACCAGGAGCTCTTCCAGCGGCCGGCCGTGCAAATCCTTTCCTGTCGGCCGGGAGTGGGATGGTCAGAACGAACACGTGTCCCCGGCGTGCGAGGTTGCGCTCGTCAGCGACGGTCCCGCGTTCGCTGCCGTAATGGTAGGGGCCGAACATGACCTACATGATGATGCTTAGAATCTCGAGGAACTGCCAAAGGGGCACGCCCTCCTGGATCCGTTCCCGATGACACGTGTGTTGACGTCGTACCCGAACCCGTGGTGTGGAGCAACGGCCCCCGAATCATCATCACCCCCGTTCAGCGTTAGCGCCGCGTGAGGAGCAGCTGCGCAGCGGAGCTCACCACGCCTACATCGGGCGGCGCCCGCTTGCTTGCCGCACACATCGCTTACAAAAACGCACGAACCTGCCTACGCGTCCGCGCCTCCGTAGTGCGGAAACGATCTTCGGACCCATCTCATAGTAGGCACGCCAAAAAGCATAGCGGAGGCGGCGCGGCAGGGAAATCGGAGGAGTGGCGGCAGACCTAGCATCGAATTCCCTCCAGGATCCTTTTTCCCAGTCCGACCGGCTCCGGATGATCGTTGCATAGGCACTGGCAGTACGGAACTCCTCCGTGTATTTGACGAAGTGGCCAGCGGGCACATAATCACCCGGCGACCACGTTGCACTCCAATCGTCCGCCGGCCGAGCGAGGTACATTATGTATGGAAACACTTTCACTTTGGGGAGAAGTCCCTTGCGGCCGAGGTGATGCGCCAGCAATTGTTCATTGTTCCAGGTCGGTTGGTGCTTCATTTCCTCGTAGAGTTCAATTGGGCGCAGCACGATATCCTCGATGACGTTCAGGCAATCCACTACATCGGCTCGAGATGCGACGAGGTGCCGATCGGTGACGCCCCCGTAACGCTCGCCGTCGGGTAGCCAAATCGCCTTCGGGTCCAAGACGGACAGTGGCGGGTGCGGGCAGAGCCAGACGAAGTCCGACCGGGTAATGACAAAGCGGTCGTAACGGTCGAGAACGTCGTCCCATTGCATGCCTTGTAGCAGGAGCCATCGACAAAAAAACTGGATTGAGGAGGCGCTGGGCTGTGGATCCGGCGATTGGATTCGTCCTTGCCAGATGCCCTTGAGTCCCAACATCAACCGCCAATCCGGGGGGGCGACATTGTATTGCTGACACAGCCACCTCTGGGCCAGGTCAAATCCATCCCCGTAGTCGCTGAAATCGGGGGCCGTCCAGCGATACTTTGCATGCTGCCAGAACGGGTTGTGCGTAATCGTACGTCTCGTCAATTGTAATCGCGAGCGCCAAATCCCCGTTCAACTCGTCGAGAACATGCCGCTTGAAACTGGGGAAGGTCAATTGGTGTGCCCGCGTACTTTGGATCACGCAAACAAGGACCCTTTCCACGGTTCAGACTCCAGGTGAACAGCAGGAATTAAGCAATCTCACGGACGACGACAATCCCGGTGTTGCTTACCGGCCGCCAGCCTGAGCCCCAAGGGGGTGCATGGGAACCGGCTCATCGGGAAGCTCGTATCCGAATTGTTCGATGAACGGTCGCCAAAAGGCCAGATCGTACCTGAACCATGCGTGACATCCGAATGGAAGGTGATGCGCGTTGATCTCGTAGAGACGCCTCGGCATCAGTTCGAAGCTGAAGGACAGCGCCAGCTCAGGGGGCGCCACTCGAAACGAGGGATCGCGCTTCGGCGCCGTGAACCCCCAAAAAAAGTCCTCCTGCGGAGGGGACCACGGGCCGATGTAATGGCGGCGCTTCTCGCCATTTCCAAGCAACCGACGTGCTTCTGCCAGGATGAACCGGAGTTTGTCGAGTGAGTGCCGCCGGTAGCCCCTGAACAGAAACTGCTCGATCTCGAACTTCTTGGCAACTCGAGCATGCGACGCAACCTTGCGCAGCGAGAAGCCTCCGTTGCCGCCCCCGATCATTCGGATACTCGTGGACTCGCCAGATTCCTTGACCCACGGAGCCCCCACATAGTCAAAACCTCGATCACACCATGCTTCCAGCGCGTCCGAAAAGACGAAGGCGTCTGGCTCGTAGAACAGAATGTAATCATAGTCTTCGTATTTCTCGTACAAGAATGGGCTGATCTTGAAGGCCTGGAACATCAAAAATGACGACATCCATCGCGGATCGACATGCTCGATCGGGATCTCCGGCACGAAGGTCCGGTACCAGGTCGAATCCATACCCTCCGGGCAGATGAATGTCATGGGATGCGTTCCGAGAATACGAACACATTGCCGCAGCGAAATCAGCTCCCACGTGGTCAGAACTGGCTTGTGAGAAGTGATGACGACTATCGCACGATGAGCGCCTGATCGGTTCATCACGTACCCGCCACACGATCGGCCAACGGGGCTGTCCAGCAGGCCTCCATTCTCATCTGACCCTGTCCAGGGTCGATGTCGTGAGCCCCGGGAATCCGGTCGGTAGACGTGGCTCGTCCTCGAGATCTCGGGTCTGATTTCCCAAATACTCCTCCCGACCGCCATCGACGGATCGGCCGGCCGTCCAGTGGTGGAGTTCCGGAGAGGGTCAACGTCGCGGGCGGATCAGCAAGGCCGGTCATCAGCGAGTCCGATGGCTCCTGGTGCAGGAGGCGGTGTCGATGGTACGCGTCCGGCACCGTGGCCCCGCCGGAGTCCGCGCGCGGGCCCTGACCATCACCGCGCGCCGGGGCCGGTTCATCGCCGTCGTCGCGGTGGCCCGACGCTTGGCGGGGATCTCGACGCCATGCTCCGCGATGGCACCCGGTATGAGCCCGCATGCGCCAGTCACGCGCCAGCCGCGACCGCAGGGCCGGCGTAGAGCGGACCCAGACAGTGTTCGCACGGACGATGAGGGCGTTCCGGATCTCGCCGGGTTCGATGGGTGGGTGGGCGCGTGGACTGCCTTGGCCGCGGCACGAGAGCCGGTACCGAGATGGCGCCCCCACCCTTCGACTCCCTCATGCGCCGGCGTGCCCCGCTCGCCGCCGAGAGCGCCAAGAGAAGGATGACCGAAGCTCGCGAGACCCGGCCCCACGACACGGACGAGAGGAAGACGACAGGAGACGCGTGACGGGGTTAGCCACTTCAGAGAAAACGGTCCAATCCATGTGTCGGTCCCTCTTCGCGGGCGCACTTTCCCAGACTGTAGCCCGTCGTCGGGCCGCCGGGCAAGGATACGAGTCGGCGCCGTCGACTCAGGCGCGCATCGAGCCCTTCCGCTACTCTGGGCCGCCCCGGCGCGGGGAAGCGACCGAGGATTCCGAATGGCGAATCAGCGTGAATCGCTCCCCCGTCGATCGCAACTGACGATCCAGCGCGCCGCTTCCCAGAGGCTGCCCACGAGACGCGTGACGCCGGCGGCGCACGGGCTCGAGGTCTGGCCATGGGGATGGATCCAGACCCCCCTTGCCCCGGCGCGCGCGGCGAGCTCCATGTCGGAGAGCTGATCGCCTACCACATACGAGAGGGACACCGCCAGCCCGAGCTCCGCCGCCGCCCGGCGGATCATCCCGGTGTTCGGCTTGCGACATTCGCAGGCGACCCTATAGGGGCCCAATCCCTCGGTGGGATGGTGCGGGCAGTAGTAGACGCCATCCACCCGCCCTCCCAGCCGAGCGAGGCGGTCGAAGAGCTGCCGGTGGATCTCGACCAGCAGATCCTCGGTCAGCCGTCCCCGCGCGATCACCGACTGGTTCGTGACCACCACCACCTTGAAGCCGTTCTCGTTGAGCAATCGAAGCGCTTCCGGCACCTGCGGCAGGAGCTCGAGCTGGTCCGCACGACACAAGTGGCCGACGTCACGGATCAGGGTCCCGTCGCGATCGACAAAGACCGCCCGATCACCGCGTGGCTCCATCTGTCCGCCTTTCGACTGTCGGCGCTCCATGGCCGCGGGCAGCGGGGCGTCAGCGCCGGGTTCCTGCGGACCTTGCTCGGAGGCTGATCTCGCCTGAGGCGGCTCGGTCAGTCTGCGCGACGAGCGGTCGCGGGCCAGGTGTCTTCGCCGATCGTGCCGTGTCGCGTGCCGTGAGTCCGGGCCGCGTCAACCTGCCAGTGCGCTCGAGCCGCACGTCCAGCCAGCCGAGGGGCGTCACCATCCATCGTCGCATCTCGGCAGCCACCGCGAAGATCTCGCCGATTTCGAGATCATCTATGTGAATGACGGCTCGCCCGATGACTCACACATTACGGTGGGCGAAGTGTAGCGCACGGCGAAGGGCGCGGCAAGGCGACGGGAGGTCGGTTGCGCCCATGAGCGCGTGTGCTCTCAGTGGGGCAGTGTATGCCACCACGTCGAGCTGGGGGTCAGCCGCTTCATCCCATCTACCCTCACACCCGCAAATACGACCGGCCGTCGCTCTGGCGCCGGACGAAGTACTACGATGGAATTGCGGCGCTGGCAACGGCGCCGGTCGATTCGACTGCCGTCCTGCCGGCGACGAACGGCATCGCTCTCGACGGATGGGAAGCGATCGCGATCGTCAAGGGCCTGACGGATGAACCGACCGTACGATCATTCGGCGGAGGCGCTGAACCCGCTCCATCGCGCCAGCGCGGCGGCGCCACCGCCCGCAAGCATCGCGTAGAGCGGCAAGAACGGCACGCGAAAGCGCGAGTAGGCCTCGGCGCCGAGCGACATCGTCACGAAGTACAGCACGGTCAGGATCAAGAGCGCCGCGGCAAGCCGATCGGCCTGCCACCAGTATCGCAATCCGACCAGCGCCAGCACGGCAAGCGGCACCGTATACGCGAGCGCGATCACGCGTGCCGCCGATTCGGAAATGCCGGTGATCCCCGACAACATGTTCGCGCCGCCGCCAAACATGATCATCACGAAGCCGCGGCCGGCCTGCATCACGGTCGCCGGCAGATCTCCGAAGATGATCGGTAAAGCCACGTCGTCATAGAGCGTCGCTCGCGTGGCGATCGGCACCGAAAGGCACTCGCGTCCGAAACGCATTTCGACGGCGCGGCAGGCCTCGGCCTCGAGCTCTGCCTGGCGGCGCTCGAGGTTCGCGTCAACGCCGCCCGGATCGCGAATGGCGAGCGTCCCAGCCGCGCGGTATCGCAACAGGTTGATCGCGCTGATCGAGCTCAACGTGGCGACACCCGTTTGCATGTAGTTGCGAACCACCCACGATGATGTCACCAGTAGACTCGCAACGAGCAGGATTACAGCCGCGCGAACGCGATGTTTGCCGTCTCCCGCAATCACGATTGCCAGCCCGAGCGGCACGGCGAACAGGATCGCGATCGGCCGGATCAACACGGACGCGCCGGCCAGCACGCCGGCAGCCAGGGCGAGACTGGCGGCGTTCGATCGCCCGGTTCGATAGGACTGCCACGCCGCGGCGCCGACGAGCACCGCTGCCACGGTCTCGGTGAGAATCGAATTGGTCGCCTGCAAGGCGGGCAAGTCGATCGCCGTGATGAGACCGGCGACGAACCCGGCGATCGTGCTGCGCGTCAGGCGCGCGCACAGCCAGGCCGTCAGGGCGACGACAACAATCCACAAGATGCGTTGCGCGGCTACAGCGCCGGCAAAGCCGAATGGTGTGAGCAGAAACGCAGCAAGGAACAACGGATATCCCGGCGTCCGGACCGTATCGGGCTCGCCCTGCGCATTGCGCGCAGAGCCAGTCGATGCGATGGATTCCGCCTGCGCCACATACTGCGCAGAGTCAGGAGTGAAGACAGGCTGGAGACTGAGAAACAGCGATGCCTGGATCAGTACCGCGAGCGCAACCGGGTGGTTAATCGACATGAAGCTCGATCTCAAGCTGTTTCCCCCAGGGGGCTGGCAGACGACCCACCCTGGCCCCGAGGGTGCGCGGCTGCCGCGCGCCCTGTCAAGGGTCTGGCGGCGGCGACGGGAGGTCGGCGACGGGAGGTCGGTGAGATGAGGCCCGGAACCCGCCCCGCCGGGTCCGCGAACAGAAGGGGACGGCGGTGGGCGCGATCGCGCGCGGGTCAGGCGGCGGGGGCGGGCCGCCCCGGCGGCGGCTCTGGCGCCAGCCCCAGTGCCGCGAGGAGCCGCCGCACCGCATTGGGGTTCGGTCACCGCGCCGAGGATCCGCCCCCCCGATCGCACACCAGCACATCAAAGCCGAACACCCGCTGGAGTAGCCGAGCCCAGGGCCAGCGCCTCGGGGCGCGCGGGTCGACAGCTACCCGTGAGTCGGGCGGCGATGGCGGCGGCACGAGGGCCGCTCTCCAGCGCGACCGCGGGCCGAGGAGCCCCTGGTAGGCCAACAGAGGTCGGCGCGGCGGCGGCACGAGGGCCGCCAAGCGCCCCAGCAGCGCCAGGGGATCGAGGAACAGCGCCGTGGAGCCGTCGCTCCAGGGCCGGCGAAACTGATACGGAAGGCTGCCCACCCGTGCTCTCCGTGAGTCGCTCCAGGGCCAAGGGCGGGCGCCGAATGTAGCGGCAGACCCTCTCCAGCTGATCCCGCCGCCGCGCCGGCACCGCCACATCCGCGTGCAGGTTGAACCCTGCCAGGCGAGCCGAGGAACGTAGATCGGATGAAGTGGCTGACCCCCAGTCAACGTGGTGGCATACGCTGCCCCACAGGGTGAACCGCGGTCAACGCCGCAAGCAGAGGGGGGCCAGCCATGGACCATATTGGCATCGACGTGCACAAGACGGAAAGCCAGTTCTGCATCGTAGGCGAGGACGGCCAACTGAGCGAGCGGCGGATCCGTACCACCGCCGAACGGTTTGCCGCTGTCCTGGGGGACCGACCGCGCGCCCGCATCCTCCTCGAGGCTTCGACGGAGCGCGAGTGGGTGGCGCGGTGTCTGGAAGAGTTGGGCCACGAGGTCATCGTGGCCGACCCGAACTTCGCCCCCCTGTACGCCGCCCGCCGTCGCAAGATCAAGACGGATCGCCGCGACGCCCGGGCGCTGGCCGAGGCCTGTCGGCTGGGGGCCTACCGGCCGGCCCATCGGCTCTCCGATGCCCAGCGTCAGGTGCGCGGGCGCCTGACGGTGCGCGACGCCCTGGTGCGCACCCGCACCGGCTATATCAGCGTGGTCCGCGCCCGGCTCCGACCGCACGGCTGGCGCGTGCCGACCGGCAGTGCCGAGGGCTTCATGCGCCGGGTTCTCGCCTTGGCGCTGCCCGGCCGGCTGCTGTCGGAGCTCGCCCCCCTGCTCGCCGTCATGCGCCAGGTCAACCAGCAGCTCGCCTACTCGGACGCAGCGGATCGCGGCCATCGCGCGGGCGGACGTCCGCGTCGAGCGGGTGCAGAGCGTGCCGTGCGTCGGGCCGGTCACGGCCGCCGCGTTCGTGGCCGCGCTCGATGACGCCGGGCGCTTCGCGCGCGCGCATCAGGTCGAAGCCTCCCTGGGCCTGGTGCCCCGCGAGTGGAGCTCGGGGGAGGGCCAGCGGCGCGGGCGGATCACCAAGGCGGGTCATCGGCGCATGCGCTCGCTGCTGGTCCAGGCCGCGGTGTCGATCCGGCGCGGGCGGCATCCCACCACCGCCGCCCTCCGGGAGTGGACCGAGCGCCTCGCCGCGCGCCGTGGCCGGTTCATCGCCGTGGTCGCGTTGGCCCGGCGCCTGGCCGGGATCCTCTATGCGCTGCTCCGCGACGGCACCCGGTATCAACCCGCACGGGCCAGGCTCACGCCGAGCCCGGGTTCCGTGGCGGCGTAGCCCGTCGTCTCCGCATGATGATGAGTCTTCGGAACTCGCCGGGTTCGACGGGTGGGTGAGCGCGTAGCGTTTCCTGGACCGCCGCACGAGGCCCGCCACGTAGATGGCGCCCCCACCCCTCGACTCCACTCATGCGCCGGTGAGCCTCGCTCGCCACGACGAGCGCGAATAGAAGGATGACGAACCTCGCGAGATCCGAGACCACCGTCCACCCCAGAGCAACCGGAGGAACGAGAGCAGGAGGGACTTGACCGGGTCAGCCACTTCAGAGCAGTCGTACGCCGCTCCGCGGCCGGATAACAGAAAGTAACGTTGTTCGGGCTGCTGCGATCGTGTACGGTCCACGCGGACGTGTCGGGTCGAGAAGACCGTCCCTTCAGTGGTGCGAGGTGCCCGTTTCATAGCATGGTCTCGGAGGAGTGCGCCGATATCATTGGTGACCGCCTGCCCCTGAGGCGTGATCCCGTTTGGAAGAATGCGAACTGCCGCCCCTCCGCGCCCGACATGTCCTCGACGATGACCGCTTGCGAGGAGGCCGCCATGCCGAGCGCCCATCCGAAGCCGCACCGCCGTGGCCGCGCGGCCACGCTCCCACCCGAACTCCGCCGGGTCAACCTGAACGCCGCGGGCGTCGATGTCGGCGCCGGGAGTCACTACGTCGCCGTCCCTGACGGCCGCGACCCCGAGGGGGGCGACGTCCGCGAGTTCAGGGCCTTCACCGCGGATCTGTACGCCCTGGCCGACTGGCTCACCCGCTGCGACATCGAGACCGTGGCGATGGAGTCCACCGGCGTGTACTGGATCCCCCTCTTCGAGCTCCTCAGCGAGCGCGGCTTCGAGGTCCGACTCGTCGACCCGCGGCAGCTGAAGAGCGTGCCGGGCCGCAAGACCGACGTCCTCGACTGCCAGTGGATCCAACAGCTCCACACCTTTGGCCTGCTGGCCGCCGCCTTCCGGCCCGATGACCAGATCTGCGTGCTGCGCAGCTATCTCCGCCAGCGCGCGATGCTCGTGACCTACGCCTCCCACCATATTCAGCACATGCAGAAGGCCCTCGAGCAGATGAACCTGAAGCTGGCCCACGTCGTCAGCGACATCACCGGGGTGACCGGCCTGGCGATCATCCGGGCGATCCTCGGCGGGCAGCGCGATCCCCGCGCGCTCGCCACCTGCGCGACCCCCGCTGCAAGACCGATGCGGCGACGATCGCCCGCGCGCTGGAGGGTACCTGGCGCCCGGAGCACCTCTTCGAGCTCCGGCAGGCCCTGGAGCTCGTCGAGTTCTACCACACGCAGGTCGCCGCCTGCGATCAGGAGATCGAGGCGCAGCTCCTGCGGTTCGAGGACAAGCGCGGGGGCCAGCCCCTGGCCGACGCGTCCCGCCCGCGGAAGGCCAGACGCACCGCCCCCGCTTCGATGCGCGCCAGCACCTCCATCGCCTCACCGGCGTCGATCTCACCCGGATCGAGGGGATCGACGCGCCCACGGCCCTCAAGGTGGTCGCCGAGATCGGGCTCGACATGACCCGGTGGCCCACCGAGAAGCATTTCGCCTCCTGGCTCAGCCTCGCGCCCGGCAGCAAGGTCTCCGGGGGCAAGAAGCTCAGCGGCCGGACCAAACCCTCGGCCAGCCGGGTGGCGGCCGCGCTCCGTTTGGCCGCCAGTTCCCTCTACCACAGTCAGTCCGCCCTCGGCGCCTTCCACCGCCGCCTGAAAGCCCGCCTCGGCGCCCCCAAGGCGATCACCGCCACCGCGCATAAGCTCGCTCGCCTCATCTACCGGATGCTCCGATTCGGCACCGAATACGTCGACGTCGGCCAGGACTACTACGAGCGCCGGTACCAGCGCCGCGTCGTCTCGACCCTCATGCGCCGCGCCCACGTACTCGGCTACACCCTCGTCAAGAACGAGGACCTCCCGGCGGCCAGTTCACCGGCGTGAAGGAGTTACTTGGAAGAAGGAAGCGCTAGGCACGTTTCTCGGTCCCGGTGCCCGCCCCTCGGCCGCCGCGGGAACCATAGCGCGGCACCGTCGGGAGCGGCAAGGACGGCCGGAGGGCCTCGGGGGCCTTCTCCCTCAGCCCCAGGCGGCCACCACCACATCCTGATAGGCCCTGGATGGGGGGTTAGCCCCAATCGGCGAATCAATCAGGCCACCAGACGGTGAGCGATGGCGTGGGGCCCGCGTGGCGGATCGGGACGGCGGGAAGGAGCCGCCGACAGAATGGATCCGGTGGCCGGCCCGGCGGGCAGAACCGCTATCGCGGCGCCGCCGTCGGGAGTACAATCCCTGTCTGGGGCGGCTTCGCGGCCAGCCCGGCTCGAGCGCACCAATCGCACCGTTGGACGCCGAGGGCTCCGCCACCCTGGCCGGGCTCTCCGCGGCGGCCACCATGACGCGGACATGAGGATCTCGATCGCCAGAGCGTCTTCCCAGCCCTCGCCAGCCACCCGAAGGATGCGTGGCCAGGTGAGCGACGCTCGCACGCCAGCACAGTGACCGGCGTGAGGGCTCTGGTACCGAACACCGTGAGAACGGGTCCCGGCGAAGGCCGGCGGGTTCCCGCGGGCGGCGTGTCGGGCGGCACGCGGAGCCCGCGGAGCCGCCGTGCGATCGACATCGGCTTGAAGTCTCACACGTGATCGCCCGGGTACAGGTAGCCTTGCCCCATGGTTTCTGAGCTCGGCCAGTACTCCCTGAGCCACCTCCGCTACCTCGAGGCCGAGAGCATCCACGTGCTGCGCGAGGTGGCGGCGGAGTTCGAGCGCCCGGTGCTCCTCTACTCGATCGGGAAGGACTCCTCCGTGCTGCTGCGGCTCGCGCAGAAGGCGTTCGCGCCCGCAAAGCTCCCCTTCCCCCTCATGCACGTGGACACCGGGTTCAAGTTCCGGGAGATGTACGAGTTTCGCGATCGGATCGCGCGCGAGAGCGGGGCGACGCTCCTCGTGTGGCGGAATGAGCCGGCGATCGGTCGGGGGGCCAACCCGTTCGAGCTCGGCACGCAGAGGTGCTGCGGGTTCCTGAAGACGGATGCTCTCCTGACGGGGATCCGGCACTACAACTTCGAGGCGGCCATCGGCGGCGCGCGACGGGACGAGGAGAAGTCCCGCGCCAAGGAACGCTTCTTCTCCTTCCGCGACGAGTTCGGCCAGTGGGATCCGAAGAACCAGCGTCCCGAGCTCTGGAGCCTCTACAATGGGCGGATCGCGCCGAAGGAGTCGATCCGCGCCTTCCCGCTCTCGAACTGGACGGAGCTCGACGTCTGGCAGTACATCTACGTCGAGAAGATCCCCATCAATCCCCTCTACTACGCGCGAGAGCGGGAGGCGGTGATCCGGGGCGGTCAGATCATCGTTCTCGACGGGCTCTTTGCCCCGAACGAACGGTACGGCCCCGGGCCGGACGAGCGCATCGAGCGAATCCTGTGCCGGTTCCGGAGCCTCGGGTGCGTCCCCTGCTCGGGTGCGGTCCGATCCTCCGCGACCACCCTCGAGGAGATCGTCGAGGAGATGATGCTCGTGACCACCTCGGAGCGCGGCACGCGAGTGATCGACCATGACGCCGACGGCTCGATGGAGACGAAGAAGCGGGAGGGCTATTTCTGAGCATCCAGGCGTTCCTCGATCGTAACGCGACGAAAGACCTGTTGCGCTTTTCGGTCGCGGGGAGCGTCGACGATGGCAAGTCCACCCTCATCGGGCGCCTCCTCCACGACACGAAATCGATCTACGAGGACCAGCTCCATTCGCTCCGGGCCGACTCGGTCCGCGTCGGCACTGGTCCCGAGATCGACTTCGCCCTGCTGACCGACGGCCTCAAGGCCGAGCGGGAGCAGAAGATCACGATCGACGTCGCCTACCGCTACTTCTCGACGCCCGCACGCAACTTCATCATCGCGGACACCCCGGGGCACGAGCAGTACACGCGGAACATGGTGACAGGGGCCTCGACCGCGAACCTGGCCATCATCCTGATCGACGCACGCTACGGCGTCCTCACGCAGACCAAGCGGCATTCGTTCATCGCGTCGCTCCTCGGGATCCCGCGGCTCTTCGTCGCCGTCAACAAGATGGACCTGGTCGGCTACGCGCAGGAGGTCTTCGAGCGGATCGTCGCCGACTACCGGAACTTCGCGGCCCGCCTCGGGGTCCTCGACGTCAAGTTCGTGCCGATCAGCGCCCTCCGCGGCGACAACGTCGTCGAGGGAAGCGCGCACATGCCCTGGTATCACGGGGAGACGGTGCTCCAGTATCTCGAGGAGGTCTACATCGGGAGCGACCGGAACCTGGTCGACTTCCGGCTGCCGATCCAGTACGTGCTGCGCCCTCACCTCGACTTCCGGGGCTTCGCGGGCCAGATCGCCTCGGGCGTGGTGAAGATCGGCGACGAGGTGATGGCCCTGCCATCCATGAAGGCCAGCCGGATCAAATCGATCCTCGGCTTCGCGGGCGCCCACGACCACGCCTTCGCGCCCATGTCGGTCGCGGTGACGCTCGAGGACGAGATCGACATCTCCCGCGGCGACCTGCTGGTCCACGCTCGGAACGTGCCCCGAACCCAGTCGAGCTTCGAGGGCATGGTGGTGTGGATGGCCGAGCAGCCGATGCACCCCGACCGTCCCTATCTCGTCAAGCACACGACGCGGACGACGAGGGCGTCCGTCCAGAAGATCGAGTACCGAGTCGACGTGAACACGCTGAGCCGCTTGCCGCCGGCGCCGCTGGGGTTGAACGAGATCGGGCGCGTCGCGCTCCAGACCACGCGCCCGCTCTTCCTCGACCCGTACGCGCGGAACCGGTCCACTGGCAGTTTCATCGTCATCGACCCCGCCACCAACAACACGGTCGGGGCCGGCATGATCATCGACCGGGTGCCCGAGAGCGAGCTTCGGCCGGCCGGCGCCACGGCGGCGCCGAGATCGGCGAACATCCGTCACGAGGTGGGGCGCGTGGCCGTGGACGACCGCGCGCGCCTCCTCGGCCAGCACGCCCTCACCATCTGGCTCACCGGGCTTTCGGGCTCGGGGAAGTCCGCCATCGCGCGGGAGGCGGAGTGGCGCCTCCACACGGCCCGCCGGCATGTCTATGTCCTCGACGGCGACAACCTCCGCTTCGGTCTGAATCGTGACCTCTCCTTCTCGAACGCCGACCGGTCGGAGAACATCCGGCGTATCGCCGAGGTGGCGCGGCTCCTCAACGACGCCGGCACGATCGTCCTCGTGCCCGTCATCTCGCCGTTTCGCGACGACCGCGAGAACGCCCGACGGATCATCGGCGCGGACCGCTTCTGCGAGATTCACGTGGCGACGCCCCTGGAGGTGTGCGAGGGCCGCGACGCCAAGGGCCTGTACCGCAGGGCGCGAGCCGGCGAGATCGAAGAGTTCACCGGAATCTCGTCGCCGTACGAGCCGCCCGAGCGCCCCTTCCTGCGTCTCGACACGACCGGGCGATCGGTGGAGGAGTGCGTCGAGGAGCTCCTCGCGCGCGTGCGGTCCCTGATCGAAGCGTAGAGCGGACCGCCCACCGCGCGCGGAGCGGGGGGCTGGGGCCTCTACCTCCCGTCGGCGTCCCGCTCCGGCTCCATCCTGCCCGCGGACCTGCTCACGGGGGTCTTCCGCGCGGGGGAGCGTCCCAGGACGCGACGCTCACAGCCGGATGTCCAGCCAGCCGAGCGGCGTCACGGTGGCCCGCTCGCCCGCCCGGAGGAGCACGGTGGTCGTCGCCGCCTCCACGATGGCGGGGCCGGTCACGCCTGGCCCGGCGCCACCCCGTCGAGGTCGTAGACCGGCACCTCGCGCCAGCCGTCCACGTAGACGCGCCGGCGGCTGCCGGGGCGCGGCGGGCGCCCGCGCCGGCAGCGCGGGCTCCTCGGGCAGGGCGGGCAGCTCGCCCACCACCGCCAGGCGCGCGTTGACGAGGACGACCTCCTGGTCCGGCGTCGCGTAGGTGTAGAGCTCCTCGTGGCGCTTGTGGAAGCGCGCGACGACCTCCGCCATCGCCTCGGGCGCCTCGAGGTCGACCCCGTCGAGCGGCACGTTGACCTCGAAGATCTGCTCGCCGTAGCGCATGTCCACCGCGCGCTGGAGCCGCACCGGCCCCGAGAAGGCCTCGGCCAGGCGCCGGCGCCCCTCGTCCTCCATCTCCGCGAACACCTGCCGCAGCTCGGCCGCCCCGATCCGCCGCGCATCCCCGATGTGGGTCCGGACCGCCTCGTACCGGAGGTCGGTGGCCAGCATCCCCCAGGCCGAGAGGACGGCGGCCACCCGCGGGACGATCACGCGCCCGATCTCGAGGCGCCGGGCCACGTCCGTCACGTGGAGCGCCGCGGCCCCCCCGAACGCGAGGAGCGCGAACCGCCGGGGATCGACGCCCCGGCGCACCGACACGACGCGGATCCCCTCCGCCATCACCGTGTTGATGACGCGGTGGATGCCTTCCGCGGCCGTCATCCGGTCGGTGCCGAGCGACTCCGCGATCTCGTCGACGGCCGCCTGCGCGGCGTCGAGGTCGAGCTGAGTCCGGCCGCCCAGGAAGTTCCCGGGGTCGAGATAGCCCAGAACGAGGTTCGCGTCGGTCACGGTGGCCGCGGTCCCGCCCTTCCCGTAGCACGCGGGTCCGGGCTCGGCCCCCGCGCTCTCCGGCCCGACGCGGAGGATCCCGCCGGCATCCACGCGGGCGATCGATCCGCCGCCGGCCCCGATCGACACGATGTCGAGGCTCGGGAGGGCGACCTTCTGGCCGGCGACCGCCCGGTCCGTCGAGAGGTGGGCCTCGCCGTGCTCGACCAGCGAGATGTCGGTGCTGGTCCCGCCCATGTCGAAGGGGATGAGGTTCCCCTCCCCGAGGAGCCGCGCGCAGTATCGGCTGCCCGCGACGCCGCCGGCGGGGCCGGACAGGACGGCCCCCGCGGCGATGCGCACGGCGTCGGCCACCGGCGCCACGCCGCCGTGGGACTGGATGATGAGGACGGGGCCGGCGTAGCCCGCCCCCGCCAGACGCTCGGCCAGGCGCGAGAGGTAACGCGACAGGGCGGGGCCGACGTAGGCGTTGACGACGGTCGTGCAGACCCGCTCGTACTCCTTGATCTGGGGCAGGACCTCGGACGAGAGCGAGACGTAGGCCGAGGGCAGCGCCCGGCGGAGCGCCCGCGCGGTCGCCCGCTCGTGCCGCGCGTCGCGATACGCGTGGAGATAGCAGACCGCCACCGCCTCGACGCCGGCGCGCCGGAGGTCGGCGATCGCGCGGTCGAGCGAGCGGCGGTCGAGCGGCGTCGCCACGCGCCCGTCGGCGCGGAGGCGCTCGCGCACGCCCAGCCGCCGGGCGCGCGGCACGAGGGGCTCGGGCGGCGGCATGCGGAGGTTGTAGCGGTCGTCCTTGAGCCCCTCGCGCATCTCGATCACGTCGCGGTGCCCCTCGGTCGTCAGGAGCCCGACGCGCGCCCCCTTCCGCTCGAGGAGCGCGTTCGTCGCGACCGTCGTCCCGTGGACGATCCGCTCGGTCTCGCGGAGCAGCGCGCCCGGCGCGCATCCGAGCGCCTCGGCGAGGAGCGTGAGCCCCTCCATGACGCCGATCGGACTGGTCCCGCGGCGTCGAGGCCGCCTTCGCCAGGGTGACGCGCCCCCGCTCGTCCACCGCCACCAGGTCGGTGAACGTCCCGCCGACGTCGATGCCGATGCGGTACACGTCAGCGCCCCTTCCGCGGCGCGGGGCGCGCCGCCTTCGCCCGCCGGGCCGGCGCCTTCCCGCGCCGGGGTCCGGTCGCCGGGGCCCCGGCGCCCCGGGTCACGAAGCCGTTCTCCCGGTCGTACGCGCGCGCCTCGGGCGTGCGGCGCCGCGGGTCGCCGTAGCCCCCGCCGCCCCCCGACTCCACCAGGAACACGTCCCCGGGGCGGACGACGACGCCGACCTCCTTCGTCGGAGGGTCCGGTCGGGCCGGCCGCGGGAGCGCAGGCGGTAGCGATGCGGGAGGCCGTCCTTCCCGCCGAGGATGCCGTAGGGCGCGTGGCGCGTCCCGTCCCCGGCGGTGTTCGCCCGCGCCGGCGCGGCGATCTCCGCGTGGAGCTCGAGCACCGACCCGACGCCCCCGCGGTATCGCCCGTCGCCTCCCGAGTCCGGCCGGAACTCGTGCCGCGCGAAGAAGAGCGGGAAGCGCACCTCGGTGACCTCGACGCTCCCGAACTTGATGCCGCCGGCGGCCTGGCCCTCGCCCGCCGTCGGCCAGCCGTCGCCGGCCGGCGAGGCGCCGCCGCCCGGCCGCGCGTGGAACATGTGCCAGATGAAGGGGCGGCCGCTGCGCGGGTCGGTCCCCTGGATCGCGATGCGGAAGCGCCGGCCCCACCCGGCGAGCGTCCGCGTCGGGCACGCCCGCGCGAGCGCCTTGATCACGGCCTCGGCGATCTCCTGCGCGCAGTGGTTCGTGCAGAGGGTCAAGCGGCGCCGGCGGGTTCGCCCACACGACCGTGCCCGCCTTGGCGATCACCGTGAGCGGGCGGAACGTCCCGTCGTTCTTCGGCGTCTCGGGATCGATGAGGTACGCGAGGGCCATCGCGACCGCCGAGCGCATGTTCGGGTAGGACGAGTTCACGAAGCCGATCACCTGGGGATGGGAGTCGGTGAGGTCGACCGTGAGATCGCTGCCGCGCTTGGTGACGGTGGCGCGGATGTGGATGTCGCGGAACCCGTGGCCGTCGTCGTCCAGGACCGCCTCGCCCCGGTACACGCCGTCCTTCCAGGCGGCGATGCACGCGCGCGTCTGCCGCTCCGCGCCGTCGAGGATCGCCTCGATCGCCGGCCCGACGATCGGCGCCCCGTACTCCTCGAGGAGCGCGAGGAGCCGCCGCTCCCCGACCCGCGCGGAGCCGATCATCGCCGCCAGGTCGCCCTGGAAGTCCCGCGGATGGCGGACGTTGGTCGCGATCATCTTGAGCACGTCGTCCCGGACGACGCCCGCCTCGTAGAGCCGGAGGGGCGTGATGCGGAGCCCCTCCTGCCAGATCTCGGTCGCCCCGGGGTTGTAGGCCCCGTGGGTCGCCCCGCCGATGTCGCTCTGGTGGGACCGGTTCACCGACCAGAAGACGAGCTGGTCACCCGAGAAGACCGGCACGAAGGCCGTGAGGTCCGGCAGGTGGTTGTTGCCGTGGTACGGGTCGTTCAGGAGATAGACGTCCCCGCGGCGGATGCGGTCCCCGAAGAACTCGCGCACCGACCGGACGGCCCACGGGATCGCGCCCACGTGGATCGGCACGTGCTCGGCCTGCGCGACCAGCCGCCCCTCGGCGTCGCAGAGGGCGGTGGAGAAGTCCCGGCTCGAGTTCAGGATCTGGGAATACGAGGTGCGCAGCATCGCCTCGCCCATCTCCTGGACGATGGCCTCGAGCCGATGCTGGATGACCGAGACGGTGATCGGATCGACGCGCTCGCCCACGGGAATCGCCTCCTTGCCCGCGTTCCACCTCGCGGTCTGTGGCCGCGCGGTCCATCTTACTCGACCGATCGAGGCACGCCCAGGGGCCGCCGCGGCGAGAGCGGAAGGGGGCCGTTCCGGCACGGCCCGACGCCCGGAAATGCGGGTTCCGGCAGCTCCTCTTGCTACAATCCGCCCGTTCGACTTCCCGGGGCGCCATGCTCCGGTGCCTCGGAGGAATCCCCCCGTGCAGGTCCACGGCGCGCTCGGCGCCTCGCTCACGCTCCTCGGCCTCGCGCTCGGCTGCGCGCCGCTCGCCCCCGCCCCGCGGGCGGGCGCGTCAGCGGACGGCGCGGACGCGGCGATCTGGGTGTACGGCGCCCACCGGTGGACGCCCGCCGAGCAGGACGCGGAGCTGGCGCGCCTGGCCGCGGTCGCGCGGCGACTCTACCTGAGCGTCGAGGACGGCCCGCGCCTGCTCGTGGACGACCCGGACGGGAGCCGCCGCCTGGGCGAGCTTCTCGACCGCGCCACCATTCGCTTCGGGCTCGCCGTCGAGGGGATGCTGCTGCAGGATCCCTCGTGGGTCGGCCGACCCGGCGGGCGCCGTCGAGCGCGTCCGCCGCGTCGTGGCATTCCACGCCGCCCGGCGGGCGAGCGGCCGGCCCGGCTTCGCCGGGTTCCACTTCGACATTGAGCCGCACTCCGAGGAGGCCTGGCCGTGCGCGTCCGCCGCGGAGCGCGCCGCGACCGTGCCGAGCCTGCAGGACGTCTTCCGGCAGAGCCGGACGGCCGTGCGAGCGGGGTCGCCGGCCCCGCCGCCGCCACTCAGCGCGGCGCTGCCGTGGTGGCTCGGGCACCTGTCCGCGACGGTCCCGGAAGCGGTGCCGGGCCGAGTGGCTGGCCGAGCTGGACGAGGTCGTGCTCGATGGTCTACGGCGACCCCGGCGGACCCCTGGTCGGCGAATCGGCGGCCGCGGTCATGCGCCGCATCGACGACGCGCGGCTCTGGCGGATCTGCCCGGCCGGGCCGCGGACTCCGCATCGGCCTCGCGACCTACGAGTACCGCGACGTCGGCGCGCTGCGCACCACGATGACGGAGGTGGCGGCGCAGCTCCGGGCCAGGGCCGGGCTTCCGCGGCGTGGCCGGTGTTCGCGAACGACCAGGTGTGGGACGCCCCCCTCGTGCCGTTCCTGGAGGGGCAAGTCGTCGACGCGAGCGGGAGCCCGGTGGCCGGGGCGCGACTCCGCGCCGCCGGCCACGAGGTCACCAGCAGCCGCTGCGGCGGATTCGGCTTCAAGGGCCTGCCGCTCGAGGGGCGTCGAGCTCGAGATCATCGCCCGCGGCTACACCCCTGCCGCGTCCGGAGCGGCCGGCTCGTCCCGGGCGGGTCCGGGAAGCCTCCTCGCTCGTCTGGCTCGAGCCCGGCCCCGCGACGCGCCGGCCCGGGGCCGGGCGCGCGGGACCAGGCTCGCTGCCGTCCTGCTCCTCGGCCTCGCCCTCCTCACGCCGCGCTCCGCCGTCGGCCAGACGCTGGAGGAGGCGCGCGCCCGCGCGCGGGCCGGCGCAGCTGGAGGAGGCCGTTGTCGGCTACATGGGCGTGCTCGACGCGCATCCCGATGACGCTCGAGGCCCGCATGGAGCGCGCCGGGATCCTCGGCCGGTCGCATCGCCACGCGGAGGCGCTGCGCGACTATGATCGGATCCTCGCCCTGACGCCGGGGACGTGGAGACGCCATCCTGGGGCGGGCCCGGCGCCCTCGTCCGGCGACGACCGTGCGAGGTGCGTGCGCGCGAGGTACCGTGACCGACTACCCGGATGCTGGCCGACGTCCAGCTGGCGCCTGGGGGCGGTCGTGCTTCGACAAGGCCGCCTGCGACCAGGCCTCCGCGCCTTCGGCGGGCCGGGAGCTCGCGCCGCCGATCCGGCCCCGCTGGTCGGCCTCGGCGCGCGCGGGCCGCGACCGGCGACGCGGCCGGCGCCGCGGCGGCCCGGCAGGAGGCGCTGGCCGCCTTCGACGCCGGCGCCCGGCTCACCGAGCTCCTGCACCGGGATGCGTGTGTTGGCCGGGCACAGCTCCTCGCCGGGCTCCGGACGCAACCGAGGAGGCACTGGCCGAGTACGATCGACGTGCTCGCCGCCTCTCCACGCCGACGTCGAGGCGATGCTGGGCGCGTCCCGCTCCTCCTCCGAGCAGGACCGGCTCGACGACGGCCGAAGCGGCGGCGCGCGCTGCCGTCGCGCGCGACCCGAAGTCCGCCGAGGCCTGGGTCGCCCTCGGCAACGTGCTGACCCTGCGGCACGGCTCGACCAGGCCAGCCTGCCTACGCGCACGAGGTGGCGCGCGTCCTCGATCCCGCTGCGCCGTCGAGCCCGCGCTCGGGCTCGCGCGCCATCCGGCACCGGCAGGAAGACCTGGCGGCGGCGCGCGCGCCGGCTACCAGGCAGCGCTCCGCATCGATCCCCGGACGAGGACGCGCGTGACGCGCTCGGCCCGAATCGCCCGGGCCGAGAGGCAGGCGTGGCGCGCCGGTTCCGGCTCTTCTGTCCGGACGGTACGAGTCGCTCGAGGACGCAGCCACGGACGCAGGAGACGGCCGTGCTGGCCATTCGCCCCCGGCCCGGCACCTCCTCTTCGCGGGAGTCGACCAGTATCACCGGAACGACCGTGACGACACGCAGCTCTCCCTCGGCGCCGGCCAGGCGCTGCCCGGCGAGCTCGCCCTGGCCGCGAGCTTCGCCGTACACGATCGATGCCGAGGCGCTGGCCGCAGCCGATCTACGAGGTCGAGGCGACCCGGCTGCTCGCCCGGTGGATCACGCCGTCGCTCCGGTTCCGCTGGTCCGACTCCGTCGGGGGACGTCTACGCGGCTGTCCCTCGCGCCCGGCGTCGAGGCTGACCCACTGACGCCCGAGCTCGCGCTCTGGCGCGCGATCTCTTCACCCACTCGTCCGACGCCGGGCAACGGGCATGCGGCCTCGATCCGGGTCTCGCTGTTCCCGGAGGTCGAGTGGTCGTCGTACGGCGCCGTCGCCTACGGACGCGAGACCTCCTCGCCGACACGGCCGAGGACGTGGTCGCGGCTCAACGTCTCTGACGCTCGCCACGGGCGTGGTCTGGCGCATCCGCGAGCATCTCGGCCTCCGGCTCGACTACGAGTACGAGAACCGGCACGGCTCGTCACGAAGCATGGTGTCGGCTGGCTTCAACATCGACTTCTAGGCGGCATGCTCCCGACGCCGACCTACTCGCTCGTCCTGGTCATCGTGGCCGCGATGGCCGTGCTCGTTGCCTCCTCTTCGGCGATGCTGCGCAGCGCGGGCTGGCTTCGCTGGTGTGTTTCCACACCCGACGGCGAAGCCGTTCTGGGACTGCTTCTCTTCGAGGCCCTCGAGGACGCCGAGGCGATCCCCCGTCTGCAC
>CAWCVP010000001.1:0-130486 GCA_963799055.1 uncultured Candidatus Rokubacteria bacterium | reverse complement strand
GGCGGCGAAGTAGGCCGCGTCGCCGCGATCCGCGTCGGCCCCGAACGCCGCCACCGAGAACAGCCACTCGCCCGTCATGCGACCCCGGTGTTCACAGAGTCGAGCTGGTGCACGGCCACGCCGAGACGGGCGGCGAGTTCGAGGTTGAGATGGAAGCAGTCGGTCGGGAACCCCGCTCGCTCGCATATGGCCCGCAGCAGGCCGATCTGGATCGACGGCCGGCCGGCTCCGGCCCATGGCATTGAGACGAGCGCCACTTGCATCGCCGCCGACTTGCGCAGGCGTGCCACGGCCGCCAATGGGGCTTCCTCGGTGACGTGCGGCTCTCCTGTCACGACTGTCCTCTCGCGCGCCCGCCGCTGGGCAGGCCCGGCGCGGTGGAGTCCCCTGTGACTCTGCACATCATGGGCATCCTAGGAAAGATCCGGACCGCTGTCCAGGCCCAGCCCGTGCAGCCCCGGAGAGCCCGTCGCGGCTCGCGCTCCCGGTGCCCCGGCCGGCCGCGGTGTCGGGGATGGTCGCGCCGGGCTCGGGATCCCTTGATCGGATCCCGAGCCCTCATGAATGGACCGGCGCTCGTAGCATTCTCTGCTGTCCGTCATCATCAAACTCGTCAAGGGTTCGCCCCCCCACGCGCCCTATCTCCCCCAGTCTGCCCGGCGACCCGAGGGGGCCGGTTCTCACCCCACGTCTCCCCGAGTCCGCCCCGGCCCTTGCCGGGCCGGCCCGCGGCGCGCTAGACTCCGGCCACCCTGGGGACGCGCCAGCTGGGGTGACGGCGGGCCCGGGGAGGGGGCAGGAAACAGCCTTTGGACCGCCTGGGTTCCAGGGCTCAATGACCTACACCGTCAAGGAGATCTTCTACACGCTCCAGGGAGAAGGGGCAACACGGGTCGTCCGGCCGTGTTCTGCCGCTTTGCCGGCTGCAACCTGTGGTCTGGACGCGAGGAGGATCGCGGGAGGGCGATCTGCCGCTTCTGCGACACTGACTTCGTTGGCGTCGAACGGCCCGGGCGGAGGACGATTCGCCTCGCCGCCGACTGGCCACGGCGATGCGGCAGTCGTGGCCGTCCTTGAACGGCGAGCGGCCACCGCTCGTCGTCTGCACGGGGGGCGAACCGCTCCTCCAACTCGACGAGGACCCGCGTCGCCGCCTTCACGCCGCGGCTTTGAGGTGGCCATCGAGACCAATGGCACGCGACTCCGCCGCACGGCGTCGACTGGGTCTGTGTGAGCCCGAAGGCGGGCGCTGAGCTCATCCTGCGACGTGGCGACGAGTTGAAACTCGTCTTTCCGCAAGAGGGCGCCGAGCCGAAACAGTTCGAGGAACTGGCGTTCGTCATTTCTTGTTGCAGCCGATGGACGGCCCGGAACGCGACCGCAACACGCAGTTGGCGTCGCTACTGCCTCGAACACCCCCGGTGGCGGCTGAGCGTGCAGACCCACAAGATCCTCGGCATTCCGTGAGGTGGGGCATGGGACTCTTCAAGGCGTTCACCTTAGAGGCAGCACATCGCCTGCCGAATGCGCCGCAGAGCACAAGTGTGCCCGGCTGCATGGCCACACTTTTCGGGTGGACGTCCACGTGGGAGGCACGATCGATCCTGAGGCCGGGTGGGTGATGGACTTTGCGGAGATCAAGCAAGCGTTTCAGCCCCTCCACGACCAACTCGATCACCGCTATCTGAACGAGATAGAGGGACTCAAGACCCTACCAGCGAGAGCTAGCCCGCTGGATTTGGGATCGGCTGCGTCCTCGGCTGCCCGGCCTGGCCGAGTTCGTCGTGCGGGAGACCTGTACGTCAGGCTGCATCTACCGGGGTGAGGACGGCTGACCGTGGACGACGTCCAGAGCCCCCCCGTCGTCGGATCCCGATCGACCAGGTCGGGGTCACTGACATCCGCTACCCGATCGCGGTGCTCGCCCCGGCTTCCGACGAACACGTCGCATCAGGAGGGACTCCAGTGCTCCGGAGAATTGTTTCGACCGCCTACGCTCCGTTCCGGAGAGGCATCAATGCAAGCGAGTGTCACGGGGATCGAATCCTTCGAGGTGGACTACCGCTTCTCCCGGTCGCAGCACCGGGTTCCTGAATCTCTGCAGGTTGACCCGCCGGCTCGACGTGCCGAGGGCTGTTGCTGGTCGCCGCCCAGGGCACGACCTGGCGGGGCGACGAATGATCCCACTCCACGCGCTAGCGGTGACGCACTGATGGCGCCGACTCACGTATCCATCGTGCCCGCGGCCGAGCCGCGCGACCGGCCCGCCCGAAGGCTCGCCGAGATCCTCGCCCCCGTCGACCCGGATCGATTCCTGCGGGACGACTATGGCCGGCGCCCGCTCGTCGTGCGTGGATGGCCGGGCAAGCTCGAGGGGTTGCTGTCGTGGACCGACCTGAACCGAGCCTTGCGGGCCACCCACCTGCAGTGGCTGGTCCCGGAGATGGAGGGCACTGCTCCGCGGGACCGGGTCCTGGCGACAGTCGGCGGTGAGATCCTCGACCCGAGCGGATTTTTCCCGGAGGTCGAGAGCCTCCGGCGGAACCGGTTGCGTCGTCTCGATCCCGTGCGGCTCGCCGCACTGCTCCGGCGACGGGCGACGTTGCAGGTCCGGGAGCTCGACCACCTTGTGGACGCGGTGGCGGACCTCGCCGAACGGCTCGAGCGGGACCTCGGTGACCCCGTGGCCGTCGCCGCCTTCGCGAGCTTCACCCCGACCCCGGGGTCGGGCGTGGTCCCTCTCGACGAGCAGGACTCGTTGATCCTCCAGCTCGACGGTCGGAAGCACTGGCGCGTCTGGGAGCCGACGCGCCGGCACCCGGTGCACAACGACATGATGCCGGCGCCACGGCCCGTCGACGACCCCGTTCTCGACATCGTGATCGAGCCAGGCGACGTCGCGTACGTCCCCCGTGGCTGGTTCCATTCGGTGGCGGCGCTGGAAGAGCCCTCGCTGCACCTGACCGTCAGCGTATACAAGCGCACCGGCGTGGATCTCCTGGCGTGGATCCAACGTCGTCTCCTCGAGGAAGAGGTCTTTTGAGCGGACGTTCCGAGGCATGCCGATGCCGACGAGCGTGCCCTGCACGGCCGGCGGCTCGTCGCCGCCCTGGCAGCCATGCTCGGCGAAGGAGGCGACGTCATCGACCGCTACTTGGCCGCCTGGGACGCCGGGGCCGCCCCTCGCCGGCCCACCTTCAGCCTTCCGTGGAGCGCGACGACCGTGGCCCCCCTAGCGGACGACTTGCGCGTCCACCTCCTCGCCCCGTGGGCTCCGGGAAGTCGAGCGGTCGGCCGAGGAGACCGTGCAGTTCACTGTCGGTGGGCGGCGATGGACCCTGACGGCGAGACAGTTCGCTGCGCTCGAGCCCCTGCTCGACGGCGCGCGGGTGGCGCTCGGCGAAGTGCGCCGCTTGGTCGCCGGGACCCTCGACAAGACGAAAAGAACGCTCTCGTTCTGGACCTCAGGCTGGCCGGCGTGCTCGCGCTAGAGGCTTCGCCACCAGGACGATGACCAACGAGAAGGCGCGCAGCCTGGTCCTCCTATCGGGCGGGATCGACTCGGCCACGTGCCTAGCGCTGAGGTGCGTCGATGGGCCACCACCCGGTTGCGCTCGCGGTCGCGTACGGGCAGCCGAACGCGTGCGAGCTGGACCGGGCGGCCAAGCTCGCCGGGCACTATCGCTGCGAGCTTCTGACGGCCGGGTCGCGTTGCCCTGGCCCCGGCCCCCGTTCGCCGACGCCGACGAGCCGTCGGAGATCGACCGCCCCCGCCACTACGTCCCGGCGCGGAACCTCGTCCTGCTCTCGATCGCCATGGCCGTCGCCGAGTCCCGGGACCTCGACCGCGTCTACCTCGGCACGACAGTGGACGACTGGCGCTACCCCGACACTCGCGCCGCGTTCATCCAGGCCTTCGGCGAGGCCGTGCGGGTCGGCCTGCAGCGCGGTCACGAGGGGCGACCGATCGTCGTCCGCACGCCCCTCGCCGGCCTCCGCAAGGTGGACGTCCTGCGGCTCGCGCTTGGCCTCGGCGTTCCCCTCGAGGCTCCACTTGGTCGTGCTTCGGCGCCGGCCCCCGGCCCTGCGGGACGTGCGGAGCGTGCGCGGTTAGGCGGGAGGCGTTCGCGGCGCTCGGTGCCGAGGATCCGGCGGGGTGACGGGCAGGCTGCGCCCCGGGCAGGGCCTCGATAGCGAGTAGGCCGTCGAGCACGAGGTCGGCGACGAGGGCGCGCAGGCCGTCGCGACCGAGGCGCCCCGCGTCGATCGAGACGAGCCGCGTCAAGGGACACGGTCGGCCGTCGAACAGGAGCGACAGCACGTCCACCTGCGCGGCGGATAGGGGCCAGGCTCGGCCCATCGCCCGAACCTCGAACCCCTCGGCCGTCGGTCGGAGCACCGGCCGCCTCGGCGCCAGGATCCGGACCACGACGTCGTCCGTTGGCGGCAGAACCTCCGCGCGGCGGTCCAGGGCAACCCGTAGGTAGGGCGTCGGGGCCGGGCCCGTGCGTCCTGCTCGTCGAAGAACCGGTCGAGCACGTCGCCGTCGAACGCGACGACTAGGGCTTCCCGGAGCCGTGCCAGGTGGACGAGCCGCCCATCGCGCGCGGCGAGCCGAGGCAGGTCCTCGCGGAACACCTCGACCTCTCGCAGTTCTTCGGCGAGCCATTCGAGCAGCTCGAGACCGGTGCGGCGGAACACCCGCACCGTGAGGCTGAGCGCCCCGCCCTTGGGCGTCACCACCCGATGCCACCACCCGCGCGGTAAGTAGATCAGGTCACCCGGCCCCAGCCATCCCTCCCAGACGACCTCGGCGTCAGGGCGCCCACGGCCGGTCCCTGGGTCTCGGTAGTGCGGAAACCGCCCCAGGTCTTGGCCGAGCACCTCCCACTGCTTGCGGCCCTCGACTTGAAGGACGAACGCGTCCTGGTTGTCCCAGTGATAGCCGGGCCCCGATGTTCCCGCGATCTCGCGTAGAGGTTCACCGAAACGGTCCCAGAGCGTCCGCTCGACGTCCTCCGCGAAGCGGGCGACCGGCTCGTGGATGTGCTCAAGGCTATCGATGCCGATCGTGGCGCCGCGACGCAGCAGGCGGTGACTGCCGCGGGGTCGACCCGTCGAGTCGTCGCTCGCCGCCCGGGCTCCGGGAAGCAGGCCGCCGGCAAGATGTGTCGCCGTCGCGCACAGGTTCAGCCGGCTGTTGGCGACGCCGTCGTCCTCCACCGCCAACCACCCGCCTCCGTGCGAGGCAAGGAAGGCTCTGAGGGCCGACCAGCCGAGGCTCGCTGAAGCGGTCGGCCGCCCCGGGCGACACGGGGCACCCGCCCGTACGTCTCGCCGAGGAAGTCCTCCACCGGTCTGGCGCGAGTGCGTCGCGGAGCGAACGGACGGGCGCCGACCCTGCCGTCAGATCTTCGACCCCTTAATGACACCCTTGATCGGGATGAACGTGCCGAGCCCCGCCTTGGCTCGCAGGCAGCGACGTCCCGGGTCGCAACTTGATCGACGCGGCGAGCAGCTGCGACACGCCGCTCCCGAAGGCCGCGTAGCCTTGACGTCGCCCGCCGCGTTCGAGGGGCGGCGATGAGCAAGGCCCGCTCCTCGGGGGGCAGGGTGGCTGCGAGGTCTCGATCTTCTCGCTCAGGGAGTCGATGGTCTCTCTCGTGATCTGCGGCATGGGTGTCTCCCTTCCGCGGCGTCGACCGACGGTCTATCAGACACGTCGGTGGCGCGCAAAGCATGTTACGGTCCGAAGCGGCCAACCCAGGGCTACCCTCTACTCGAGCGCCCCCTCCCTTCCGCCTCCCGGGTCCCCGTGTCTTCCTCCCTCGCACCCTCAGTCCGACGGACATCGCGGCTCCCCGGAGAGGGAACCGATGTTACGCCGACTCTACGACGCCGAATCGGCAACCGTCAAGGGCACGCACGAACACGCACGAGCGTAGACCTCGTTCGACCAGTTGCCCGCGCCGCCCCAAGTGGCTGTCCGTTGCGAATTCGTGCTCGGGATCAATCGGGCAGCCTCATTCAGCAGCCGCCCCGTCGCGCGCACTTCGCAAACAGGTAAACGCGCCTTCGGATAGGTGAGCGACTCCTCCGGGACCTACGCGTGCTAGCACCTTCTGCCGTCCCCTCCCCCGCCCCCGGTCACCCGCGCTCGCTCCTCCAGGCCAGCGACCTGAGCTCGGCATGCCCTGTCCCTCGCCAAACCTGCGCCCGATCCGCTTCGACGACGTCCCAGGCTCTCGCGACAGCCGGAACGTCAGGAGACTGTAGGCGGCGATCGAGCCAAGGCTCCGCAAGAACGGGATGTGGTATCTCGTGGTCGACCACAGGGGGCAACGCAAGAGTATTTCGACCCGGCTGCGCGGCCGGGGCGGGCGCAAGGCAGCGCACCTGGCGGCGGCCGAGCTCCAACGTCGACTCTCGCTCGACGATCTCGGAATCCTCGAGGCGAGGAGAAGCTCCGACGTCACCCTGGCCGGATACGCCGAAACGTGGCTTGCGCGCAGGGAGGATCTTGCGATCGGATCTGCCGATCTCTATCAGCGGATCGTCCGGAAGCACTGGCTGCCGCTGCTCGGCTCCCGCAGGTTGACGGCCATCCGTCGCGAGGAGATTCTGACGGCCTTGGACGTCATGCGGCAGAGTGGTACCCGATCGAAAACGCGTGCGCTCCGCCTGAGCGTCCTGCGTTCGTGTCTGAACAGTGCGATGGAGGATGGGCTGCTCCAGGCGAACCCGGCCGCCCGGGCGGGACGGTTCCTCCTTGCGAGCCATGTGGAACGTCGGCACGAGGTGGAGCTCTCCGTGTTCACGGCGGAGGAGCTGCGCCAGCTCATAGACGTGGCGCGGGCGGAGTTCCCACCCGAGATCTACGTGCTCGTACTGACGCTGGCCCGGACCGGCCTCCGCCCGGGCGAGGGCCGGTGCCTCCAGATCGCGGACGTCGACCTCGCGGTGCGTCAGCTGTGGGTGCGCCGCACGGAGGGTCGGCGCGGGCGCAAGCACGGCGCCGCTCGATTCAACGCCCCGAAAAGCCACCAGGTCCGCCGCGTGGACATGAGCGATCAGCTCGTTGCCGACATGGAGGCATACCTGGCGATCCGTCAACGCGATGGGCCCGCGGGCCCTTGGTTGTTCCCGCCGCCGTCCGAGAGCCGGGTGACAGCCCACGAGAAACGCACGCCGTCAGGCCGAGATTTCCGGGTTCAGGCTCACCCCCGTCCCTCCAGGTGGTACCGACCCGAGGAACCCATCGGCCATACGACGTTCTCGAATATCTGGCGGCGACTTCTGGCGCGGGCCCGCGTCCGATACCGGAAACCCCACGGGTTGAGGCATACTTACGCGACACGGCTGATCGCCGAGGCGGTGGACCACGGACAGGACGGCGAGGCCATCCTGCACTACGTCAGCAAACAACTGGGTCATTCGAGCATCAAAATCACCGTGGACTACTATGGACACCTGGTCCCCACCCGGCGCCGGGTGATCGTGAATCGGCTCGACGACGGGCCGCCAAGGCCGGCGCAATCCGCAACAAATCCGCAACAGCCGGCCGAAGGTGACCCGATATTGGAGGACGCCACGTGACCGAAAAGTCAGTGACCGTCTACAGTTCGCCCGACCTGACGCCCCTGCAAGCTGACGAAAGAGTTTCTTTCGTCCAAGGGCGTCGCGTACCGGGAAGTCAACGTGGCCGAGGATCAGGAAGGGCGGGAGGAGCTCCTTCGGCGCACCGGCCAGCTGGCGGTGCCCGTGACCGTCATCGACGACGAGGTGGTGGTGGGCTTCGACCGACCCCGCCTCACCCAGTTGCTGGGGCTCGAGACCTAGGTTCCGGAGTCCGCCCGGGGGCCCGCCGGGCGGCCGCTCGGGCCGCCGAGCCCGGCCTGCTGGCGAGGGCCGCGTCGCCCCCGCCGGGTCGCTCACTGCGGGAACTTGTCTCGCAGCTTCTTGAGATGCTGCTTGGCCACGTCCACCCACTCCTTCTCGGTGGCCACGGTGGACGCGAGCCCGATGTACCGCTCCCACTGCGCGATGGCTTCGCGAGGATCCAGCTTCTCGTAGGCCAGCGCGAGGTTGTAGTGCGCCGCGGTGTGCTTCGGGTCGGACTCGATCACCTTCTTGTACTCGCCGACCGCGTCCTTGTAGAGACCCTTCTCCTCGTAGATCTCCCCGAGACCCATGCGCGCTTCGAGGAAGAACTGATCGAGGTCGATCGCCTTCTTGTAGGCGCCGACCGCCTCGTAGTAGAGCCCCTTCTCGCCGTAGTAGATCTTGCCGAGCGCGAAGTGAACGCGCGCGTTCAGGGGATCGAGCAGCAGCGCCTTCTGATAGTGACCGATGGCGGCCTCGTGCTCGCCCTTCGCGGCCCGGGCATCGCCAAGCCCGACGTGCGCATCCGCGTAGTGCGCTCGCAGCGTGATGGCCCGCTGGTAGGCTTCGATCGCCTGGTCGTACAGACGGCGCGGGCTGGACATGAAGATGTCACCCAGCGCCTTGAACGGCTCGGGAACGGTGGTGTCCACCTGGGTGGCGGCCCGGAACTGGGCCGAGGCCTTCCAGCGATTGCCCAGGGCGAGGTGCACGACGCCCAGATGATAGTGCGCCAGGCCGAAGGTGGGATCGACCTCGACCGCGCGCGCCAGGAGCTCCGCCGCCCCCTCGTTCCCCTCCTGCGTTCCCCGCAGGGCGGAGCGTCGACCCTTCGCGAAGGCCTCGAACGCGGTGAGGTTGGCCGTGGGCTTGGCCGCGGACACCATCCGGTCGATCTCCTCGGGCTTGAGGCCGAGGTTCAGCGCCTTCGCGTACACCTGGATGAGCGTCGCCTGCGTCTCGATCAGGCGGTCGGCCGCGCCGCGGACGGGATCGAGCGTCTGCGTTTGCCCGGTCTTCACGTCGAGCAGCCGGGGCGTGATCGTGACCCCGTCGTCGGCCGTCCGCTGGTAGTCGCCCTGGAAGACGATCTCGGCCCGCACGACACGGGCGAGCGCAAGCGGCGATCGGTCGGCCGCGCCTTCCGCCGCCGCCGCGCGCGCGGCCTGAATGGCCCGGCCGCGGTCGATCGGCAAGAGCGTCGGGGTCGCCTGGGCCGCGACGAAGAGCGTCTCGGCGATCGCCTCCCCGAACCAGGGATCCGCCTCCGCGCCCTGGTAGGGCAACACCAGCACCGGGCGCGGCTTCGCCCACGCCGTCCCCCCGAGCGCTACCCAGAGAGCGCACCCCGCAAGGAGCGCCACCCTCGGCCCTCGCACTTGCTGGATTCGGCGTGCGGCGTGTCCGGCCATTGGGGCTACCTCCTTGTCCTCCACCACGCAAGACGCGCGAGAGCTGGACCCACCCGGCGCATCGCGATTTCCGGCACGAGCGCCACGGTGACGAGCCCCGCGAGCCACGGCCACAGGTCCGTCGGAATCCGGGACCGGCGCCGGTTCGCGGTGAAGGCCTCCTTGGGGTCGGCGAGCGGCCCACCGCCCGTGAGCTCGCTGACCTCCCGCAGGAAGCTCTCGTTCGCGCCCAGCTCCCGGTACTCCTGCGCGTAGGGCACCACGGTACCGACGATCTGAGAGCCAAACATCTGCTGTTCCCGGCGCGTCGTCAAGCCGGCCAGGTAGACCCCCTCGTCCCGGGCCGGGAACGTGCCCCGGTACCGGCCGGGACCCACCTGCTCCAGCTCGGCCACCGACTGCCGTTTGTCGGGGTTGACCACGCCCAGCTGGCCGTCCAGGAAGTTGATGAACTCGCCCTTGGTGTCGATCCCGTCGACGGTGACGACCGCCTGTCCGTCCCGCCGCTCGACGGCCACCGTCGTGTCGCTCCGGGTGCCGGCCCGGAGCGTCCAGCGGACGACCTGGGCCCAGAACTTGTTGTAGTTGCCCCACCGGAGCCAGAGCACCGCCCACTTCGCCTTGGCATCGGCCGTGAACGCCACCGACCGCCCCAGGCCGTACCGCCAGGCCGCCAGCAGCGGATCCTCCTGGTGGGTCATCAGGACCTGGTCGGCGGTGGGCTTGATCGAGGTGGCGACGTATCCGCCGAGCGGCGGCGCCTTCGGCCAGTCGATGTCCTGGATCGTCTCGTGCTGCGGGCCCGTCACGACCGGCCGGAACGGCTGCTCGATCAGCGACGCCTTCGAGGCCAGCTGGGTCTCCAGCGTGAAGATTCGCGGGACGGTGCTGGTCTCCTCGGTGAAGTAGAAGCGCCCCCGTCCCCACTTCGAGACGTCCGACATCAGCGAGACGTCGGCGTCCGAGCCGATGGCGACCCCCGACACCGTGATCTTGTCCTTGACCATGCGGCGGACGAGCGAGGCGAAGTCGCCGCGCGTCATCTGCCCGTCCGACAGGAAGATGACGTGCTTGAGCAGCGCGTCGCGGTCGAACAGCGCCTTGTACGCTTCCCGGACCGCCGGGTAGCCGTCGGTCCCGCCGCCGGCCTTGATCGCCGAGATCTCGCGGTGGATCTGCTGCTTGTTCTTGGCGGGCTGGATCGGCACGTGCCAGACGAACTCGGTGTCGAAGGACAGGACGCCGACCTCGTTCCGGTCGTCGAGGAGGTCGACCACCAGGTGGGCCGACTCCTTGGCGACCTCCAGCTTGTTGACCTTGTCGTTGTCCTTCATGCCCATCGCCATGGAGCCGGACCGGTCGATCACCAGCATGACCGCGAGGCTCGGGATCTCGACCTTCTGCTTGACGTCCATGGTGACCGGCAGGGCTTCCTCGACGGGCGTCCGGTAGAAGCCGCCCAGGCCGAAGCTCTCCTCCCCGCCGATCATGACCAGGCCGCCGCCCTGGTCGCGGACGTAGTCGCGGACGAGCGTCATCTGCTGGCGGCTCATCTTCAGCGACGACAGGTTCGACAGGATCACCCCGTCGTACTTCTCCAACGCCGCCATCGTCGACGGCAGGCCCTCGGGACCGACGAGCCGCACGTCGATGTACTGGGAGCGGAGCGCGCTGGCCAGGTTCTGGGCCTGGGCTTCCTCCTTGTCGACCAGGAGCACCTGCGGCTTCCCGCGCACCACGGTGATCCCGATCGCGCGGTTGTTCTCCTCGATGACGTCGCCTTCCACCTCGACCAGCGCCTGGTAGACGTGCACCCCCGCCTGCTCGAGGGACTGGCGGTACGTCAGGACGTTCTTCCCCGCGTTGAGGCGCACGACCTGCGAGCCCAGGAACTCGCCGTTCCGATACAGGGACAGGCGGCCGCCCGCCTCCTTGACCGAGTTGACGACGGCCCGGGCGTAGAAGGGCTCCCCGAACTTGACCTCGTTCGGCAGGAGGAGCTGCTCGACGACGATCTCCTGCGGGAAGGTCATCCCGACCGGCGAGTAGTAGATCGGGATGCCGGCGTCCTTGGCCGCCTGGGCCGCCACCACAGCCTTCCCGGCGTTCTCCCGGCCGTCCGAGAGCACGACGATGCGATTCGCCTCGCCCCGCGGGAGCGAGGCCTGCGCGAGCTGGAGCGCCCGCGCGACGTTCGTCACCCGCCCACCCGGCGGCGCCGGCGGGCGGGCGAAGGTCGCACCGGGCCGGAGCGGCTCGGCCAGCTGCGGGTCGCCCCCGAACGTGATGAGCCCGGCCCGGTCGCCGCCCTTCATGCCCTCGAGCGCGGCCGAGGCCCAGCGGTAGGCCGTCTCGCGGGCCGCGAGACTGACGCTGTCCGACATGTCCAGGACGAAGAAGACGTTCTGCCGGTCCAGCCAGCGAGTGAACTGTGGCTGGGTGAGCGCCCACGCCAGGAGCGCGAGCCCGACCACGCGGCTCGCCAGCGCCCAGCGGTCCGACATGCGCGACGGCCACAGCCAGCCGGCCCGCAGTCTGGCGGCGCCAGTAGAGGAAGCCCTCGAACGCGAGGGTCAGCAACGCCAGCCCCAGCAGGAACGGCCACAGCTCGCGCTGGTACGTGAAGCTCTCGCCGCTCTCGCCGGCGGTGGGCGGGGGCGCCTGGGGAAGCGGCTGCGGCCGGATGTTCGACTCGACGCCGTCGAGCAGGTTGACCGCGAACCGCACCTCGCGCTTGCCGCCCGTCGTGAGCGTGTACAGCCCCACCCGGTCCGTCTGGGCGAACGACAGCGCGCCTCGCGTGATCTCGGCCTTGCGCGTCGCTCCGCTCGGGTCCCGCACCGTCCCCTCCTGGACGCCGTGCTCCACGGCGAGCAGGAACGGGGCTCCGGCGGCGACCATCAGATCCGAGCCCTCGAGTCCGACCGGCTGGAGCCAGCGCAGACTGTTCGCCAGGATCAGCGGGAACGCGACGCGAAGCGGCAGGTCGGTCTTGAAGAGGTCGAATCCCACGAAGACCGCTTTCCGCTGAGGCTCCTCCAGCAGGAAGATGAGGGGGCCGCCCACCGACTCGAGCAGCGTCTTCCCGGCCGCGAGAGGCCGGACCCGGAGCGCCTCCTCGACGGTCACCTTCGAGAGGTCGATGAAGCGCATCACCGGATGGGTGCGCACCCAGTCCAGCACGATGGGCTGGTCCATCGTCCCGAGCGATTCGATCGGGACGTCGCCGGGGGTCGAGTTGACCAGCACGAAGCGCCCGGGGCCGATCCGCGCGGGCGACGTGCCGTCCAGCACGACGACGTCGAAGGTGCCCATGCCGCCGGTGTACTCGGGAGGCGTCTTCGTCTCGAGGACGACCTGCGGATCCGTCTTCAGCGCCTTCTCGAGGAACAGGTTCCCCGGGCTGACCAGGAGGACGCGTAGCTTCCTGGGCTCGGGGATCACCGCGTGGACGACGTTGTCCGCGTCGAGGTCGTCCCGCACCTCGGCGACCGCCTTGACCGTGGCCCCGTTCTGAAGCGTGAAGGGCACGATGACGTTCCGCTTCACCAAGGGGTCCAGCGCGATGGTCTGCTCGCTGATCTTCTGGTCGTCGACGGTCAGCGCGAGCGGGAACGAGACCCGCTCGTCGGAGAAGTTCGTGATCGACAGGAACGCCTGGTAGTCGAACGCCCCGTAGTAGGCCTTGCGCACGGAGAACTGCGTGATCCCGACGTTGCGCGTGCCGCCGCCGACCGCGATCCAGCGAACCCGGGGATCCGGGAACTCCCGCACCTGCGCCGGATCGAAGGCCCCGTCCGTGAGCACGTGCACTCGCACGCGCGGGTCGACCGCGGGCACGAGGGCCAGGGCCGTACGGATGGCCTCGCTCAGATGGTTCGGCTGGTCGCGCGCCTCGACGTCGAAGATGGCCCGCCGGACGCGGTCCCGGTCCCGGGTGAAGTGCAGGCGGATCGTCGGCTGGGATCCCGCCTCGATCAGCATCACCTCGGCACCCTGGCCGGCCCCGGCCACCAGCTCGGCGGCCCGCGCCTGGGCTTCCCGGATCCGGCTCGACCCGGCGTCCCGCGCCTTCATGGAGGCCGAGGTATCCATGACCAGGATGAGGCGCTCCGCACCCTGGCCCTGGAGCGTCAGGGTCGGCCGCGCCAGGGCCGCGCACAGGAGGAGGAGGGCGAGGAGCTGGAGCAGCAGCAACGGATCGAGCTGGAGCCTCTGGAAGAGCGCCGACGCCTGCTGGTCCCGGAAGACCGGCGTCCACAGCATGACCGAGGAGACCCGCCGCTGCTGTCGTCGCACCTTGAGGAAGTAGAGGAGGAGCAGCGGGATCGACAACCCCAGCAGCAGGAAGGCCCATGGCTGCAGGAAGCTCACTGGAGCAGGCCCCCCTTCAACCGTCGCAGCAAGAGATCCTCGACGGGCATGTCCGTGACGACCCGGACGTAGCTCAGCTCGTTCGCGCGGCAGAAGCCCTCGATGCCGGAGATGAAGGTCCCCAGCTGGCGCTCGTAGGCCCGGAGCGCCTCCGCGTCGACCGACACCTCTCGGACCTCGCCGGTCTCGGCGTCGAGCAGCTCCAGGTCGCCGCCGAGCACCGGGCGGAGCTCGTCGGGCGCCAGGAGGTGGAGCACGTGGACGTCGAACCGCCGCTCCATCAACGCCCGCAGGCCCGACGCGTAGCCGGCCGGATCCAGGAAGTCGGAGATGACCACCGCCACCCCGGCATCCTTCGCGCGCCGCGCGTATTGCCGGAGCGAGTCGTTGAACGCCGTGCCGCCGCCGGGCGCCAGCTCGGCCAGGAACTCCTGGATGGGAAGGAACTGGTTGCGGCCCCGGGTCGGGAGCCATCCCTCGGCGACCCGCTCCCGGAACACCGCGACCCCGACCCGCTCGAGGTTCACGAAGCCGATGAACGCGAGCGCGGCGGCGAGTCGCATGGCGTACCGGAACTTGTTCGGCGTGCCGTAGTCCATCGAGCCGCTCGCATCGAGGAGGAGGTGGATGCAGAGATCCTCCTCGTCGATGAAGACCTTCAGATAGAGGCGGTTCAGGCGGGCGAACGCGTTCCAGTCGACGTAGCGCAGATCGTCACCGACCTCGTACGGCCGGTAGTCCGCGAACTCGACGCTCGAGCCGCGGCGCGGGCTCTTCCGCTCGCCCTTGACGGCGCCGATGTGCGAGCGCTTGGAGGCGAAGGTGAGGCGCTCGAGCTGCATGAGGAAGGCGTTCGAGAAGAACCGCTCCGCGACCGTCCCTGACGCGGAGGCGCCGGACGCGGACCGGACGACGCGAGCCATCAGGCTGTCCGCGAAGGAGCCAGCGCCGCTCCTCTCCGAAGATCGCCGGCGGGCCGCCCCCCGGGCCGCACGCTCAACGATCCTCGAGCGCCTGGAAGTAGTCCCGGACCTGGCTCCGGTAGTCGAGCGGGATCGCCTCCTTCGCCAGGGCCTCCTCCATCATCTTCCGGTACTGTCCCACCACGCTCATCGAGGGCAGCCGGGAGGGATTCTGGGCGCCCTTGCCCAGCATGTTCGTGTCGTAGGACTCGCGACGCCCCTTCCTCATCTGCCCTTCCACGCCGATGTCGAGCGGGCTCTGTCCCAGCCGAGCCGAGGGGTCCCCGCGCCACCCCGGGTTCGTCCCCTTCCCGGGCAAGGAGCCCATGCCCTCGCCGAAGTCCGGCTCGTCCTCGCCCGGTCGGCCCGCGCCCCCCCGATCGTCGCGGCCGCGCTGGCCGTCCTTGCCGCCCTGGAGACCCTTGCCGCCGCGCTCCCGCTCCTCTTGCGCCCGCATCTTCTGGAGGGCCCGGTCCATCGCCTCCATGGCCCGGGAGAGCTGGCCCTGGTCGAGCGCCTCGGACCCTTCCATCATCTCCTGGCTCCAGTCACCCTCCCCGCCCCCGCCGCTTCCCGGGCGGCGCCCCATCCGGTTCATCTCGTCGAGGAGCTGGCGGAGCTTCTCCGGGGTGAGCTGGCGGGGATCGATGCCCGACAAGAGGCTCCGCGACTTGCGGAACATCATCTTGTACTGGCTCTGGGTGAAGTCCCGCTGGAGGTCCGGCAGGCTGTCGAGCTTCTCGAGGAGCCGGATGCGGTCGTCGCCCTGCTTCAGGAAGCTGGAGAAGTCCGGGCGCTTCGTCGCGACGTTCGTGTCCTTGAACGCCGCCGCCAGATCGCCCTTGGCATGCTCGCGGCTCTCCGGGTTGGGACGCGTCTGGTAGTCCCGGTCCTGCATCTCCACGCGCTCCACGGGCTCCACCTTCTTCGGCGTGGGCCGCTCGATGGCCTGCGTGGGTCCGGCCGCCTCCGGCTTCTTCTCCTCGTCCGTCGCCGGAGTGAAGTTGGGCATGGAGACGTCGGGGATCGGGATCGGGGGCAGGTACGGCAGAGCCGCCAGGACCAGCACCGGCGCCGGCAGGAGCTTCAGCTCGCGGGGCCAGCGCCACGGAACGGCCCGCTGAAGCCGGATCTCTCGCGTGTGCGCCTCCGCGTCCCCGATGGCCGCCTCCCCGAGGGGGCTCTGCGTCCGGCCGCGCGAGGAGGTCGTGGGCCGTCGCGAGGCGATCCTTCAGGTCGAAGGTGCGGTCGGCGAGCCCGAGGGCATCGGCCGGCGGCACCCGCAGGAGGAGCCCGTACAGGACGCCGAGCAGCGCCCCGCCTACCGCGACCCCCAGCGCCACGGTCAGCGCCCAGGATCCGAGCATCGCCCGCAGGGCGACGGGGACGATCGCGAGGCACAGTCCCCACGTCAGCCCGCGAACACCGTAGAAGAGCGCGCGCCGTTGCCGTATCAGCCGAGTGAGGCGGGTGATCGTCTGGCCGAGGGCCGCACCGTGTGCCATCAATGCTCTCCTTGAGGGCGCGATCTAACGGAGGAACACCTCCTTGCCTTCACGGGACGACGCCTCGACCGCCTCGAGCACCTCGGTCAGCATGCGGTCGGCGTCGATCCCCTCCGCCTCGCCCTCGAAGTTCAGGATGATGCGGTGCCGCAGGACCGGCAGCGCGATCGCTTTCACGTCGTCGATGCTCACGGCGAATCGCCCCGATCGGAGCGCCAGCACCTTGGCGCCCAGAACCAGCGCCTGAGCCGCCCGGGGGCTCGCCCCGTATCGAACGTATCGGCGCGTCATGTCCGGCGCGTCCGCCCACTCGGGATGCGTGGCCATCACGAGGGTGGACACGAACTGGCGGACGTGGCTGGCGATCGGCACCTCTCGCACCAGCTCCCGCGCGGCGAGCGTCTCCGCCCCCGTCATCGCGCGCTCCACCGTCTGCTCGCGCGAGCTCGTGGTGCGGTCGATGATCTCGTTGAGCTGCTCGAGGGCGGGATACCGCACGCGCAGCTTGAAGAGGAACCGGTCCAGCTGGGCTTCCGGAAGGGGATACGTCCCCTCCATCTCGATCGGGTTCTGCGTGGCCAGCACGAAGAAGGGCCCCGGGAGGCGGTGGGAGATGCCCGCCACCGTGACGCTGTGCTCCTGCATCCCCTCGAGGAGCGCGGACTGCGTCTTCGGGGTCGCCCGGTTCACCTCGTCGGCCAGGAGGATGTTCGCGAAGACGGGGCCCCGCTCGAACTGGAAGTGCCGGCGCCCCTCCGCGTCCTCGACGATGATGTTCGTCCCGATGATGTCCGCCGGCATGAGGTCCGGCGTGAACTGGATGCGCGAGAACGAGAGGTCGAGGCAACCGGCCAGGGTGCGGACCAGGAGGGTCTTCCCGAGCCCCGGAACCCCTTCGAGCAGCACGTGCCCGCCCGCGAAGAGCGCGACGAGCACCTGGTCCACGATCTCGTCGTGACCGACGATGACCTTGTGGACCTCACGCTCCAGCTGACCGTAGCGTTGAACGAACGCTTCGACCCGTTCCTCGGCCATGCCCTATCCTCCAGAGCCACGGAGTCGGTCCGAGCGACAGATACGTGACCCTCATTATAGGCCCGCCGCCTCACTCGGCAACCGCTTTGTACGGCACGCGGGCGCCGCGGACTCCTCACGAGGCCCGATCGCCCGTCCGGGGGTGCTCGACGCACCGCAGAACCGTGCCGCGATGCCGATCAGAGTCCCAGATAGGCGCGGCGCACGTCCTCGCGCGCCTCGAGCTCGCTCGCCGGCCCGGCCAGCACGACCGCACCGTGCTCGAGGACGAAGGCGCGACGCGCGATCTGGAGCGATCGACGCACGTTCTGCTCGACGAGCAGGACCGGCGTGCCCTCCGCGCTGATGCGCTGGACGACCTCGAAGATCCGGTCGGCGACGCGGGGCGCCAGTCCGAGCGACGGCTCGTCGAGCATGAGGAGTCGCGGCAGACCCATCAGGCTCCGGCCGATGGCGAGCATCTGCTGCTCTCCTCCCGACAGCGTGCCCGCCGCCTGACGGCGACGCTCGGCGAGGACGGGGAACAGATCGAGCACGCGGACGAGGGACTCCGCCCGCCGCGCCTTCGCCGCCGGGAGGTACGCGCCCAGGTCGAGGTTCTCCCGCACGGTGAGGGACGGGAAGATCCGGCGGCCCTCCGGAACCAACAGGAGCCCCCGGGCCACGATCCGATGAGCCGGCAGGCCCGCGATCGACGTGCCCTCGAGCCGGACGGCGCCGCCGCTCGGCGCGAGCAGACCGGCGACGGTCCGGAGGGTCGTCGTCTTTCCCGCCCCGTTGGCGCCGACCAGGGCCACGATCTCCCCCGCGCCCACCTCGAGCGAGACCCCTCGGAGCACCGGGACGTCGCCGTAGCCCGCTCGAAGATCCTCGATCTCCAGGACTGGCTGGACGGTTCGCGGAGCGGCCGGCGGAACCGGCGAGGTCACGGCGAGGCCTCGAGGCCCCCGGCCGAGCCGAGGTACGCCTCGACGACGCGCGGATCGCGCGAGACGGTCGCGGGGATGCCCTCGGCGATCTTCTCCCCGTGGTCCAGGACGACGACCCGGTCGGACAGCGCCATGATCGCCCGGAGCAAGTGCTCGATCACCAGGATCGTGAGGCCCTCGCCGCGGAGCTTCCGGAGCAGCGCGATCATGCCCTCGACCTCGGTCGGCGTCAGCCCGGACATCGCCTCGTCCAGCAGCAGCACCCGGGGACCGGTCGCGAGGGCGCGCGCCACCTCGAGGCGCCGCCGATCCGACAGCGTCAGCGTGCCCGCCGGCCGCTCGGCCTGCGCATCGAGACCGACGACGGCCAGGGCCTCGCGGGCCTTCGCGCGCGCGACGGCCGGATCGCGCGTGCGGTTGAACGCCCCGATCGCCGCGTTGTCGAGCACCGACAGGCCGGGAAACGGCTGGACGATCTGGAACGTCCGGGCGATCCCGAGGCGGCACACGGCGTGGGGACGCAACCCCGTCACGACGGCGCCGTCGAACCGGACGCGGCCCGCCGTCGGCCGATGGAAGCCCGTGACCAGATGGAAGAGGGTGGTCTTCCCCGCCCCGTTGGGGCCGATGAGCCCCACCATCTCGCCGGCCTCCACGTCGAAGGCCACGTCGGAGACGGCCGCGAGCCCGCCGAAGCGCTTCGTGAGACCCCGGATCTCGAGCAGCGCCATCACGCGGTCCGGGGGCGGCGGGCGCGGCGCCAGGCGCCCACCAGGCCTCCCGGCAGGAAGGTGATCACGACGACCAGCACGGCGCCGTACACCATGACGTCGACGCCGGCGCGGCCTCGGATGAAGGACCGCGTCAGCTCGGACAAGGGCGTGAGGACGAGTGACCCGAGGACGGGCCCGAAGAGGGTGCCGGGCCCGCCGACGATCGGCCGGAGCAGGATCTCCACCGAGACGGCCGGCCCGAACGCCAGCGTCGGATCGATGAAGGAGAAGTACTGGGCATAGAAGGTGCCCCCGAGCGCGGTGAGGAACGCCGAGAGCGCCATCGCCTGGAGCTTGGCCCGCAGCGTGTCGACGCCCGATGCCTCGGCCGCGTCCTCGTTCTCTCGGATCGCCGCCAGCACGTAGACCGAGCCGGGCGCGCTCGACCATCCGGTTGAGCCCGAGCGCCAATCCGAGGAGGGCCAGCATCAGATAGTAGTAGGGCAGCTTGTCGGCGAACTGGAGACGCCAGAGCGCCTCGCCCGCCCGTGGCAGGGGGATGAGGATCCCCATGGGCCCTCCGACCGCCATCCAGTTCAACGCGACCAGGCGCAGCATCTCCGCGAAGGCGAGCGTCACCAGGGCGAAGTACGGCCCGCGGAGGCCGTAGCGGAAGGACAGGTACCCCGCGAAGCAGCCGAACAGGGCGGCGAGGACGCCGCCCGCGAGGAAGCCCAGCCACGGGGAGAGGCCGAGGCGGACCAGCAGGAGCGTGGAGGTGTAGGCGCCGATCCCGAAGAACGCCGCGTGGCCGAACGAGAACTGGCCCGCGTACCCGCCGAGCAGGTTCCACGCGACCCCGAGGAAGGCGAAGAACAGCATCAGCACGAGGAGATGGACGAGATACGGCGACAGGAAGGGCGGCGCCCAGCAGCGCCGCCAGGACGATGGCCAGGACGCCGCCGATCCTAGTCACGCCCGCGACCGAACAGCCCGTTCGGGCGGAAGAGGAGCACCAGCACGAACAGCGCATAGATCGGGAGCTGCTTGAGCGAGCCCGGCAGGAGCGCCGCCCCGATCGACTCGGTGAGCCCGACCAGGAATCCGCCGAGGAGCGCCCCGATGAAGCTGCCCATGCCGCCCAGAACCACGATGACGAACGCGAGGATGTTGAACACGTCCCCCACGTCCGGCGCGACGTAGAGGAACGGCGTGACGAGGGCGCCGGCGACCGCGACGACGGCGGTGCCCAGACCGAAGGCGATGGCGTACAGGCGCCGGATGTCGATGCCCACGAGCTGGGCGCCCTCCCGCTCCTCGGCCGCCGCCCGGATCGCCTTGCCGATGTCGGTGTGCTTGAGGAGGAGCCACAGCCCCACCGCCAGCGCCACCGAGCCGCCGAAGGCGATGAGCCGCGGCACGTTCACGACCGCCTCCCCCAGCAAGAACCCCCGTCCGATGTAGGAAAGGCGGAAGCTCCGGGGGTCGGCCCCGAACAGGGCGAGCGCACCGTTCTCCAGGAGGAGCGCCACCCCGAGCGTCAGGAGGAGCTGGTTGGACTCGGGGGCCGCCAGGTTCGGCTCGATGACGCCGCGCTCGAGGGCGACTCCCACCAGGAAGAAGAGGGGCCCGACCACCAGCAGTGAGAGATAGGGGTCGAGGCCGACGTGAGCGTAGAGGAAGAAGGTCGTGTACATGCCGAGCATCATCAGCGCGCCGTGGGCGAAGTTGATGATGCGCAGGACGCCGAAGATCAGGGTGAGGCCGAGCGCCACCAGCGCGTAGACGCCCCCGATCAGAACGCCCGAGACGCACGCCTGCCAGAGGAGCGTGCTCACGCGCCGCCGGCCGGGACGACCGGGTCTTGCCGCGCGAAGGGCAGGGAGACCGAGGCCCGGGGCTCCGCCGCGGAGAGCGAGACGGCGGATCGCCCTCCGACGGCGGAGCCCGGGACGCCGCGGCCGGCGGCAGTCGCCGCGGGCAGCGGCACGTACGCTACGAGCGGGCCCAGCGCGGGACGGGGAAGACGGCCTTGGCCTCGGCGAACTCGCTCGGGCCGACGACCACGGTCCGGGCGTTCTGGTTCTGGAGCAGCACCGGCTGCGCGCCGGCGTTCTCGCCCGTCCGCTCGAAGCGGATGGGACCCTGCGGCAGGATGTGGTCGGCGAGGTTGGTCTTGGCGAGGGCCTCGCGGACCTTGGCGCGATCCGCGCTGCCCGCCCGCTCGAGCGCGTCCCGCAGCACCATCATCGCGCTGTACGACTGAACCGAGTGCGAGGACATGGGCGCGTTGAAGCGCTTGCGATAGGCCTCCATCACGCGCTTCGCCCGCTCGCTCCGCGGATTGTGCCAGTAGTTCGCGTCCAGGATCAGGTCGGCCAGCTGCGGCTGGTCGGCGAGGAACTTCGGATTGGAGAAGCCGCCGTTGGAGACCCCCATCACGGCCCGGGCTTCCAGCCGCAGCTCGGTCGCCGTCCGCGCGATCAGGAGGGCGTCGCCGAAGTACCCGCTGACGATCACGACGTCCGCCTTCGCCGCCTTGACCTTCGTGACCTCGGTCGTGAGGTCCGGGGTGCGGAAGTTGTACGGCACCTTCAGCCCGAGCTCCATCCCGAGCTTCTTCGCGTGGCTCTCGACGTGGTTCGCGATCGACGTCCCGAAGAGACCGTCCTCGTGCATCATCGACAGCGTCTTCACGGACACGCCGGTGGCCTTGGCCATCTCGGCGAGATGGTCCAGCGCGCGCTCCGACATGGCCTTGGCGTTCGGCTGGACCCGGAACGTGTACTCGAACCCCCGCTCGGTCACGTTGTCCGCGACCGCCACCGTGATCACGAAGGGCGTCCGCTCCTTCTCGCAGAGCTGCGACACCGCGTAGGCCACGGGGCTCTGGTAGGGTCCGAGCACGGCGACCGCGCCGTCCCGGATGAGACGCTCGGCCTCCGCCATCCCGACCTCGACCTTGCCCTGCGTGTCGCCGCCGGCGAGCGTGATCCGGGCGCCCCCGATCGACTTGATGCCGCCCCCCTCGTTGATCTCCTCCACGGCGAGCGTCAGCCCGTTCACGACGAGCCCGCCGTCGAAGGCCAGGAAGCCCGAGAGGGGGTGGATGTGCCCCACCTTGATCTCGCGAGCCTGCGCTCTCAGGACGGCGGGGAATCCGAGCGCGCTCGCGCCGAGCGCGCCCGCGGTGCCGAGGAACGAACGACGGGTGAGTCGGCCGGTCTGCTTCATGCCATCCCTCCTGGTTCGGTTGACTGTGGCTCTGCGTAGAGTCTCACGGATTGAGCACGATCCGGGCGTCGACGATGGTCGCCCCGCCGCCCGCGGCGCCCACGATCACCGGGTTCAGGTCGAGGGCGTCCAGACGCGGCCCGAGCGCGGCCGCCAGCGCGGCGGCCCGCGCGACGGTCCTCACCAGGCTGTCCCGGTCTGCGGGCGGGCCTCCCCGGTAGCCGCCGAGGAGAGCGTCGAGGGCGCGGCAGTCGCGCACGAGCGCATCGGCGGCGGCCTCGTCGCAGGGAGCGGGCGTCATCGCGCGCTCCCCGTAGAGCTCCGTCCGGACGCCGCCCGGGGCGACCAGCACGAAGGGGCCCAGCTCCGGATCCCGCAGCGCGCCGACCAGCACTTCCACGCCGTCGACCATCGGCTGCACGAGGCACGCCTCGCCCAGCGGCCGGAGCTCGCGGACGGCGGCCACGAGCTCCTCCTCTCCCGAGACGCCGAGGCGCACACCGCCCACCTCCGTCCGGTGAAGCGGCCCCAGGACCTTGACCGCCACCGGATATCGGAGCCCGGGCGCCGCACGCCGCGCCTCGATCTCGTCGCGCACGATCACCTCGGAGGCCAGCGTCAGGCCGGCCCGGGCGAGGAGCGTCCGCGCCGTCGCCCAGGGAACCGGCCCGGCGCCGTCATGGACGGCCACCGCGGGCACCGCCGGCACGCGCCGCGGCGGTCGGGCTCGAACGGCCCGGAACGCGAGGGCGGCGCCGAGCGCCGCCGCGCAGCTCGAGACCGTGGAGAAGAGCGGCACGCCCGCCTCGTCCAGCACCCGGAAGCCTTCGCGGACGAGTCCCCCGCCGGGCCAGCACACCACGAGAGGCTTCGTCGACTCTCGGGCCGCCCTGGCCACCTCCGCAGCCCGGACCGATCCCCGGCCTGCGGAGGCGAGCGTGAGCGGCACGACGACGACGTCGATCCCGGGGTCTCGCCCCACGGTGACGAGAACCTCGCCGAAGGTCTCGTCCGGCAACCCGGCCGTGATGTCGAGCGGGTTCGTCACGGTGACGTAGGAGGGAAGCAAACCCTCCACGCGCCGCACGGTGTCCTCGGCCAGCGGCGGGAACGTGAACCCCCGGGGCTCGAGCGCGTCCGCGACCAGCACGGCGACGCCGCCCGACGACGTCACCATCGCCATCCGCGGCCCCTCCAGCGCGGGTCCGCGAGCCAGGTGGGCGGCGGTCTCGACCAGATGGTCGAGCTCGGCCACCTCGATCACGCCGGCCGCGCTGGGCCCACGCCCGCCAGGCGTCGTGGCGCCCGGCCATGGCGCCGGTGTGCGAGCGCGCCGCGCGCGAGCCGGCCGAGGTGGCCCCGATCTTGAGGGCCACGACCGCGACGCCTCGCGCCGCGGCGCGCTGGACGGCGGCCGCCATCCGCTCGGGGTCCCGGACCTGCTCCACGAGACAGGCCACCGCGCGCGCCCGCCCGTCCTCGACCAGCCACTCGAGGTACTCGGCGAGCGAAAGATCCGCCTCGTTGCCGGTCGAGACGAACAGGCCCACCCCGAGACCCCGATCGGCGGCGCGGTCCAGGAGGCAGCCTCCGACGCCGCCCGACTGCGAGAGCAGCGCCACCGCCCCGGGGCGAATCGCGTCCAGCTTGCCGACGGTCGAGAAGGTGAGCGCGACGCGATCCCACGCGTTGACGAATCCCACCGTGTTCGGTCCCAGGAGGCGCACGCCGGCCCGGCGCCCGCTCTCGACGAGGCGCGCCTGAGCCTCCGCCCCGACCTCGCCCGTCTCGGCGAAGCCGGCGCCCAGCACGACCGCGAACCGGACGCCCAGCCGCCCGCACTCAACGAGGGCGTCGGCAACCTGAGCCGCCGGCACGCCGATCCACGCGACGTCGGGAACCTCCGGCAGGGACTCGAGATCGGGGTACGCGGGAAGATCGCCGATCTCCTGGTGCCGAGGGTTGACGGGGTACAGACGCCCCGGATAGCCGTGCCGCCGGAGGAAGTGCAGCGGACGGGCCCCCGGACGCGAGAGGTCGCCGGGGACGCCGACCAGCGCGATCGAGCGCGGCGCGAAGAGCCGCCCGAGCCCCCCCACGGGCTCGCGTGTGGTCTCCGCCTCGCCCGCCGTCATGGCGCCCACATTAGCCTGAATCGACCCCACACTGGCGAGCTTCCCAAGTCCCGCACAAGGTCCTTGCCCGCCGAGGGCGCCGCCCCCATAATTCGGCGACGTGAAGATCCTCGTGACGGGCGGCGCCGGCTTCATCGGCTCGCACGTGGTCGATCGTTGCGTCGAGGCAGGGCACGAGGTCACGGTCGTCGACGACCTCAGCACCGGCCACCGCAAGCACGTCCAGCCGGCCGCGCGTCTCCACGTGGCGGACATCCGGACTCCCGCGCTGGGGGACATCTTCCGCGCCGAGGCGCCCGAGGCGGTGATCCACCTCGCGGCGCAGGCGGCCGTCAGCCGCTCCGTGGCGGATCCGCGTCTGGACGCCGACATCAACGTGCTGGGAACCGTCAATCTTCTCGAGTGCTCCCGTCAGAGCAGGGTGCGACGGTTCGTCTACGTGTCGACCGGCGGCGCCGGCTACGGCGACACCGACGTGGTCCCGACCCCCGAGGAGCATCCCAGCCGACCGATCTCCCCGTACGGCGTCTCGAAGGTCGCGGCGGAGCTCTACCTGGCGTGCTGGGAGAGCCTCCACGGGCTCAGCGGCATCGTTCTCCGCCTCGCCAACATCTACGGCCCACGCCAGAGCCCCCACGGAGAGGCGGGAGTGGTCGCCATCTTCACCGAGCGCCTCCTGCGGGACGAGCCGTGCGTCATCTACGGCGACGGCCTTCAGACGCGTGACTACGTCTACGTGGGGGACGTGGCCGAGGCGGCCCGGCTGGCGGTCGAGCGGTCCGACGCGCGGGGCCCGTTCAACATCGGCACCGGCGTCGAAACGTCGGTGGTGACCCTCTTCGAGCGGCTCCGCGCCGCCGCGGGGGGGCACGGCCAGGCGCAGCACGCGCCGGCTCGGCCGGGCGAGCAGCGGCGTAGCCTGCTCGACCCCTCGCACGCCCGGCGGGGTCTTGGCTGGTCGCCCCGCGTGACCCTCGACGAGGGCCTCCGCCTGACGATGGCGGCGGCCCGAGCGGGCGGCTGAGAGCACCACCCGCCTGTCGGCGGCGGCATCCGAGGGTCCCGCCCGGCGCGTACCTAGCGGGGATCCTCGCGGAGCCCGAGCGCGTACTCGCCCACCAGGACGCGGTGGATGTCGTTCACCCCTTCCACGATCTGGAGGAACTTCGCGTCGCGGAGGAACCGGCCCACGGAATACTCCTCCGACACCCCGTACGCCCCGTGGATCTGGACCGCGTCCGAGGCGGCCCGGAACGCCATCTCCGAAGCGTAGAGCTTGGCGATCGAGGACTCGCGGCGCGCGCGGCGCACGCCCTGCGCCTTGAGCCAGGCGAGCCGGTAGGTCAGGAAGCGGGCCGACTCGATGCCCAGCACCATCTCCGCGATCTTCGCCTGGACGAGCTGGTAGCGGGCGATCGGCTGGCCGAGCACGACCCGCTGGCGCGCATAGGCCGTCGACGCGTCGAGACAGCCCTGGGCGAGCCCCACGGCGCGGCATGCCACCGAGAGCCGTCCGTTCTCGACCGCGCAGAGCGCGACCTTGAGCCCCTCCCCTTCCCGACCGACCAGGTTCTCCACCGGGACCCGGCAGTCCTCGAACACGAGCTCGCCGACCTGGGCCGGCCGGAACGCGAGCTTGTTGCGGATCGGACGCTCGCTGAAGCCCTTGAAGCCCCGCTCCACGACGAAGGCGCAGACCCCGCGGGCCCCCTTCGTGCGGTCGAGCGTGGCGAACGTCAGGTACCACTCGGCGAGCCCGATGCCGGAGATCCAGATCTTCGACCCGTTGAGCACGTACTCGTCGCCGCGCCGGACGACGGTCGTTTCCATGGCCGCGACGTCGGTCCCCGAGTGGGGCTCGGTCACCGCCGTGCCGCCGAAGGTCTCGCCCCGGGCGAGCGGCACGAGGTAACGCTGCTTCTGGGCCTCGGTCCCGAACTGGAGGATCCCCGACCCGACCAGACCCGCCGCGCGCCCCATCGCCGAGCCCATGTGGATGCAGACGCGGGACATCTCCTCGATCCCGAGGGCCATCGTCAGGTGGTCGATGCCCGGACCGCCGTAGGCCTCGGGAATCGTGCCGCCCAGGAAGCCCAGCGGAGCCATCTTGCGGAGGATCTCGACCGGGTAGCGCTCCTCGCGGTCGTACTCCTGGACCCGCGGGGCGACCTCCTGCTCCGCGAACTCCCGGACCAGCTTCTGGTAGCCTTGCTGCTCCTCGGTCAGGCTGAAGTCCACACGTCGCCTCCCGGTCTTCAAGCGGTCAGTCGAAGATCGCCCGGGTAAGGGTGATCAGGGCTGGCGGCACGCCAGCGCCCGGAGCCCGTCGGTCAGCTCGCGGGCGCCCTTGAGCTCCCCGACGTGCCGCGCGAGCTCCCAGGCGCGATCGGCGCCCGTCGGCGCCGAGATCGGGTGAGGCCAGCCCGATGAACTTCTCGCGGAGGAGCGCCTCGGGATACGGGCGGTCGAACTCGCCGGCGGGCATGTCGACCTGACGGGTGAATGCTCGCCCGTCGGTCAGCCGGATCTCGACCCGGGCGGGCCGGGCTTGCGGCAGGAGCGCCGTGAGCGCCGGATCCTCCGTCACGTCGACCAGCCGGGCCAGCGCCCGCACCCTGGCGTCGGACAGCGCCGGCTCGCGGAACGCTTCGACACCGCAGTCTCCGAGGACGATCCGCGCCGCGAGGGCGTACGGGATCGAGAACTTCGCGCCCAGCGTCCCGACGGGGTCCCGGTCGCTCATCGTGGCGCCGAGCGCGGTAGTGAGGACGCGGATCGAGGCGATGCGGTCGGCGGCGATCGGGGTCGCGGCCAGGATCTCCTCCGCCGCCTCGACGGCCGGGTGGTTGTATCGGCAGCAGGCGTAGCGCTTGAAGTAGTTGCGCGTCACCTCGAAACGCTCACCGAGCCGGTCGAGCGCCAGCGCCGCGTCGAGTCCCGCGCCGCTGATCCGTCCGAAGGTCTCGGTCAGCATGTCGGGCAAGGGCGTGATCCCCGCGACCGCCAGGTCGGCCGCCAGCCAGCCGTTTGCGCCCGCGACCCCCGCGTAGGCGTTCCGCACCGTCGCACCGCCGAGGGCGGTGCGCCACGAGGTCCCGAGCGTCAGGCCGGCCGCGACGCCGAGCACCCGCGCGGTGGCGTCGACATCGAGCTCGCGCAGCCGAGCGACCGCCGCCGCCGCGCCCACCGCCCCGTGGACGCCGTGCATGTGCATCCCCGACCGGACCGGCGCTGCGCCCCCGAGACGCGCCGCGACGTCGTAGCCCACGACGAGCGCGACGAGCAGGGCCGTCCCCGGGCGGCCGAGCCTCTCGGCCTCCGCGAGGGCGGCCGGGAGGACGTGGATCCCGGGATGCCCGCGCGCGAACCGGTTGCCCTCGTCGAGCTCGAGCATGGTGCCGGCCAGACCGTTGGCCACGATCGCCCACCATGGCTCGGCGCGCGCGAAGCCTTCACCCAGGACGGTGGCGGGCCCCGCGGCCCGGTCGGAGTCCGTGCGGAGCCGCCGCATCTCCGGCTCCCGGCTCCCCCCGAGGATGGCGCCGATCGTGTCCGCGAGGATCAGCGCCGCGCGGTCGCGCACCACGCCGGGAATGGCGTCCTCCGGCGTCTCCGCGACGAAGCGGGCGAGCCCCGCCAGGACCGGCTCCATGCGCGTCTCCGGGACGGACCCGCTCAGGGCCGGACGGACTGGAATGGCAGGGGCTCGCGACCCGCGAAGGGGTTCCGGCCCGGAGGCCACGTCTCGCGCGGCTTCTCGTACGTGACCTCGAGCATGTGGCCGTCCGGATCCTCGAAGTACACGGAGAGGTTCGCGCCGTGGTCCATCGTCGAGCGGACCGGCACGCCGCGCGCGACGAGCGAGTCGTGGAAGACCTCGAGATCCTCCACCCGCTCGACCTGCCAGGCGACGTGGAACAGCCCGACCTGCTTCGGGGCCTGCGGGGCGGCGTCGGGACCCACTTTCCAGAGCCCGAGGTCGTGCGAGTCGGCGTTGCCGGGCACGGCGAAGAAGACCATCCGCCCCGGCATCCGGCCGGTCACGGACAGGCCGACCACGTCGCGGTAGAACGCCTCCGAGCGGTCCAGGTCGCGCACCTTGAGCACCACGTGGCCGAGCTTCTTGAGCGCCATGACCGCCGTCGCCTCCCTCTCCTGACGTCCTCCGCGAGCCGACCGCTCTCCCGCTGCCCCGCCCATGATAGCGGAGCGGAGAGGTCGCTCCAACCGGAGCGGGCCCCGGCGGAGCCTGGAGGGACCCCGCAACCAATGGGCACCCGGGGGCGTCTCAGGGATGGGGAGGTCGCGTCCGCGCGACCCGACCGGGCGGGCGCCCCTGCCGGGGCGCCGTGTTAGCATCAGTGCGGACCCGGACGGCCCGGCCAGTGGGCCGCTCCGGGGCCGGAGGAGGGGCGACCGGACGTGGAACTCATCCCCCACGTGGCGCGCTGCGACGAGTGCGTGGAGCTCCTCGTGGACTACCTGGAAGGCGAGCTCCCCCCGAAGCGCCAGAGGGCTCTCGAGATTCACCTCGACCTCTGCCCCTCCTGCGTCTCGTTCGTCAACACCTATCGCGGCACCGTGAACATCGCCCGCACGCTCCACGCCGACGACATCCCGCCCGAGGTCACCCAGCGCCTGATCGAGTTCCTCCACAAGGAAGCGCAAGCCTCTCACCCGCCCCCTGCTTGACGCCTCCGGGCGCGGCCTCCGCAGAATCGGAGGCCGGACACACGCTGACGGGCTGTCACCCTCGCTCCGGAGGTCAGTGATGCCGCGCGGAATGCGCTTCGGGCTCTGCACGGACCAGAACCTGCCGTTCGCCACGCTGGTCGAGCGGTGGCAGTACTTCGAGCGGCTCGGCTTCGACAGCGTCTGGGACTGCGATCACTTCAACCAGCCGAGCCGGCCGACCGGGCCCTACTACGAGGGCTGGACCCTCCTCGCGGCGCTGGCCGCGCGCACGACGCGCATCCGCGTGGGGGTGCTGGTGAGCTGCAACACGTTCCGCCACCCCGGGCTCCTGGCCCACGAGGCGATGACCGTCGACCACGTGTCCAACGGCCGGCTCGAGCTCGGGCTGGGCGCGGGGTGGTTCGTGGCCGAGCACGAGCAGTTCGGCATCCCGCTCCCGCCGCCCGGCGAGCTCGTCGCCCGGTTCCGGGAGGCGGTCGAGATCGTCGACGCCCTCCTGCGGCACGGACGGGTCACCTTCGCCGGCGCGCACTACCGGCTGACCGACGCCCACATCCGCCCCAGCCCGATCCAGCGGCCGCGGCCGCCGCTCACCCTCGGCGCGCACAAGTCGCGCATGCTGAGGATCTGCGCGGAGTACGCCGACGCGTGGAACTCGTTCGGGACGGTGGACGAGATGCGCGAGCGCAACGGGATCCTCGACGCGCACTGCGCGGCGATCGGGCGGGACCCCGCGACCATCTGGCGCTCGTTCTACGGCTGGGCGTCCAAGATGAAGGAGCAGGGGCTCGCCGACCCGTGGTCGAGCGTGGGGGCCTTCGAGGAGATGGTGGGGCGCTACGGCGAGGCGGGCGTGAACGAGTTCCTGGTCGACGCCCCGGGGCCGGAGCAGTTTCCCGTGCTCGAGCGGGTCGCGACCGACGTGGTTCCCCGCCTGCGCGCCGGCCGGTGATCCGGGCGACGACCCTCGCGCTCCTCCTCCTCGTCGGACTCGCCGCCACGGCCCAGGACCCGCCGGAGGCGCTGCGCCTGACCCGACTCGGGGGCGGCGAGCCGGTGGCGTTCAGCGTCGGCACTCCGGACGGCGGCACCCTCCGTCTCGCCGACCTCAAGGGCAAGGTCGTGTTCCTGAACTTCTGGGCCACCTGGTGCGAGCCCTGCCTGGAGGAGATGCCGGCCATGGAACGACTCGCCGCGGCCTATCGCGACCGTGGCCTCGTCGTGGTCGCCCTCTCGGCCGATCGGGAGGGCGCCTCGGTCGTCCGCCCGTTCCTCAAGCGGCACGGCCTCACCTTCCCCGTCGGGCTCGACCCCGACCAGGCGGTAGCCCGCTCGTACCGGGTCTGGGCGCTCCCCTCGACCTTCATCCTGGACCGGACGGGCGCGAGGTTGTTCCTGGCACAGGGCGCTCGTGACTGGGCCGGCCCGCCCGCCCTCGCCTTCTTCGACGCGCTCCTGAAGCGGGGTTCCTGAGAGCGAGTGCCCGGGCCTAAGCACCGATCCTGTCCGGGCATATCTATCGTCACAGTCGATTTGTCTCTATCGTGGATCCCGCATATCCTCGAGGTCAGCGGGACATTTCGCCCCGACCACGCGGAGGATGACCGATGAGAAGACGCGCATTCCTGAGAATGGCCGCGCTGAGCCCGTTGGCGGCCACGCTCGCCCGGCAGTCCCCGGCGTGGGGCACCGAGCGGTGGCGCACGTTCGAGGTGACGACCCGGGTGGAGGTCCTGAATCCCACGGGAGTCACCCGGGCCTGGGTGCCGCTCCCGCTCGCGCAGGACACCGACTATCACCGGTCCCTCGGCCACACGTGGAGCGGCAACGCTGGAAGCGTGAACGTCGTTCGGGATCCCCGGTACGGGGCCGCGATGGGCGTCGCCGAATGGCCAGCGGGAACGGCGACTCCGACGGTCGAGGTGGTCGCCCGCATCGCCACGCGTGACCGCCAGCTCGACCTGAGCGCCCCCGGCAACGTCGCGGCCGAGGATCCCGCCGTCCTGCGCCGCTACCTGGAAGCGAGCGACCTGATCCGCACCGACGGCATCGTCGAGGCCACCGCCCGGGAGATCACCCAGGCCGCCAAGACCGACGTGGAGAAGGCGCGCGCCCTCTACGAGTGGATCGTCGACAACACGTTCCGCGATCCGAAGGTCAAGGGCTGCGGGCTGGGCGACATCAAGACCATGCTCGAGACGAAGAACCTGGGCGGAAAGTGCGCCGATCTCAACGCGCTGTTCGTCGGCTTCGCCCGCGCGATCGGCATCCCGGCCCGCGACGTCTACGGGATTCGCGTCGCCGATTCGGCCGAGTTCAAGAGCCTGGGCAAGAGCGGGGACATCACGCGGGCCCAGCACTGCCGCGCCGAGTTCTATCTCGCCGGGCACGGCTGGGTGCCGGTGGACCCGGCCGACGTGCGCAAGGTCGTCCTCGAGGAGAAGCCCGGCGGCTTGCCGCTGACCGATCCCCAGGTCCAGAAGGCGCGCGCCAAGCTCTTCGGCGCCTGGGAGATGAACTGGATGGCCTACAACTACGCGCACGACGTCAAGCTGCCGGGGTCCACGGGGACGCCCGTGGCCTTCCTCATGTATCCCCAGGCCGAGACGGCGGAGGGACGGCGGGACCCGCTGGATCCCGACCAGTTCCGCTACACCATCAAGTCCCGGGAGATCGCATCCTAGCGAACGCTCTCGGTCGTCAGGAACTCCAGGAACGCCTGGCAGAGGGGCGAGCGCGAGCGGCCGGCGTGGATGACGACGTAGAACTGGCGCGTGACGGCCAGATCCTTGAGCTTCACGCAGGCCAGGAGGCCGTACCGGCACTCGTCCTCGACGGCGCGGCCCGACATGATCGAGAGCCCGACGCCGGCCTTCACGGCCTGCTTGATCGCGCTGGTGGACCCCATCTCGGCCACGACCTGCATGTCGCCGAGGCTCCGGCCCGACGTCTCCAGCGCCCGCTCGAGCGCCAGGCGCGAGCCCGAGCCCGGCTCGCGCACGACGAGAGGCTCGGCCCGGAGCTCCTCGAGCGTGGCCTCGTCGCGGCCGACCCACGGGTGTCGCGGCGGGACCACGAGGACGAGCTCGTCCGGCATCAGGGCCCGCGTCTCCAGCACGCGGTTGCCGGGGTCGGCCCCCACCACGCCCACGTCGACCTGACCGTCCAGGACCGCCTGCGCGATCCCGCGCGAGTCCGAGATCTGGAGCGTGATGGCGACGCGGGGATGTCGCTCGCGGAAGCGGCCGATGACGGCCGGCAGGACGTACTCGCCCGGGATCGTGCTCGCGCCGACCAGGAGCGTGCCGGTGACCTGGCCCAGGAACTGGTCGAGCGCCTGCCGCGCCTCGGTCCGGAGCAGGAGCATCTGCCGCGCGTAGCCGTAGAGGAGCTCGCCGGCCCGGGTCGGCACGGTCTCGCGGCTCAGCCGGTCGAACACCCGGGTCCCGAGCTCCTCCTCCAGGAGTCGCACGTGCTCGCTCACGGTGGACTGGGTCAGGCGGAGCGCCGAGGCGGCCCGGGAGAAGCTCCGGAGCTCGTACACCCCGGCGAACACCTCGAGCTGGCGGAGGTCCATGACCGCGTGCCGCTCCCGATCCGTCAGGCGCCCAGGGCGCGCGCCGCCTCGCGGAACCGCTGGACGTTCCGGAGCTTGACCTCCTCGTACCCCCGCACGACGTCCGGCAAGCACGCGATCCGCACCGCGCGCTCGTGGCTCTCGGGCCCGAGGCCGACGAGCGCGCGCTCGACCATGCCCCGGTACTCGTCCACGAGCGCCCGCTCGACGCGCCGGACTCGCGCGTAGCCGAACGGATCGAGCGCGGTACCGCGAAGGCGCCGCAGGGCGACCAGCAGCCGGAACGGCCCTTCGATCCACGTGCCGAGCGAGAGCTTTCGCTGGAGGCCGAGGGCGCGGAGGATCGGCGGGTGGATCTGGTAGCGCACCTCCGCCTCTCCGAGCTCGGCTCGGATCGACTCCCGGACCTCGGGCCGGAGGTGGAGCCGCGCCACCTCGTACTCGTCCTTGTAGGCCATCAGCTTGTGGAGGTACCGGGCCACGGCCTCGGCAAGCCGGGTCTCCCCCGGGGCCGCCGCCCGCTCCGCCGCGGCGACCCTGGCGACGAGCTCGACGTAGCGTCGCGCGTAGCCCAGGTCCTGATAGGCGATCAGGTCGGGGACGCGCACCGTCAGGAGCCGGCGCAGCTCGCCGGCGGCCCCCACCGAATCGACCAGCGCCCGGGCCTCCGGCTCGAGCTGCCCGCGCGTGGCGACGGCGCCGGCGCGCGTTCGCTCCACCGTGGTCATCCAGCCGGGGTCGGCGACCACGAGCCGGCCCACGCGGAACGCCTGGGTGTTCATCTCGACCTGGACGCCGTTGATGGCGATCGCCCGCTCGATGGCCGCGGCGCCCACCGGGATCGCCCCCGCCTGGTAGGCCGCGCCCAGCACGATCATGTTGGCGGCCATGTGGTCGCCGAAGAGCGCCTCCCCCAGCCCCAGGGCGTCGACGAAGACGTTCTCGTCCTTCCGGGTCACGCGGTTGATCGACGCGACGAGCCCCCCGGGATCGGGGAAGGCGACGTCCGTCGAGGCCACCATCGCCCCCGTCGGGACCTGGGTGGTCGACACGACGGCGATCGTGAGGTCGGGACGGGCCCGCAAGAGGTTGGGCGCGGCCGTGGCCACGAGCAGGTCGAAGCCCAGGTACGCGTCGGCCTCGGCCACGCCGACCTTCCCCGCGATGTCGGCCTCGGTGTCGGCGATGCGGAGGTGGGACACCACCGGCCCGCCCTTCTGGCTCAAGCCCGTCTGGTCGAGGCCCGCGACGTGCTTGCCGTCGAGGAGTGCGGCCGTCCCCAGGATCTGGTTCACGGTCACCACGCCGGTGCCGCCGATGCCCATCAGGAAGAGACTCGCGGCCCGGCGTACGCGTAGCTCGGGCTCGGGGAGCTCCCGGTCGACGGTGTGCCGCTTGCGCGGCCGTGGACGGGACCCGCCCGCCGGCACGACCGTGAGGAAAGACGGGCAATCGCCCCGGAGGCACGAGTAGTCCTTGTTGCAGGACGACTGGTGGACCTGCGTCTTCCGGCCGAACTCCGTCTCCACGGGCTGGACGGACAGGCAGTTCGACTTCACGCCGCAGTCGCCGCATCCCTCGCAGACGAGCTCGTTGATCACGACGCGGAGCGCCGGATCGGGGAGCTTGCCCGCGCTTCCGGAGCCGCCGCTTCTCCGCCGCGCAGCGCTGGTCGTACACGAGCGCCGTCACGCCCGGGACCTCGCGAAGGATCCGCTGGGCCTCGTCGAGACGGTCCCGGTTCCAGACCTCCACGCCCGGCGCCCAGCGCGCGTCCTGCGGGTACTTGCCAGGCTCGTCGGTCAGCACCAGGATCCGCCGCACGCCCTCGGCATCCAGCTGGCGCGTGAGGTCCGGCACCGGCACCGCGCCCGCCGCGTCCTGGCCGCCCGTCATCGCGACGGCCGAGTTGTAGAGGATCTTGAAGGTGACGTTGGTGCCCGCGGCCACCGCCTGGCGGATCGCGAGCGACCCGGAATGGAAGAACGTCCCATCCCCGAGCTGCTGGAAGAGGTGCGGCACGTCGACGAACGGCGCGAGACCCACCCACTGGGCCCCCTCGCCCCCCATCTGGGTGATCCCGAACACGCTCCGGCCCATGTTCATGGCGAGGCCGTGGCACCCGATCCCGCCCGCGGCCATGGACCCCTCGGGCACGACGGTCGAGCGGTTGTGGGGGCACCCCGAGCAGAAGAACGGCGGGCGGGCCAGGGTGAGCGACACCGGCCGCTCGCGCGCCGCCTCGATCACCGCCACCCGGGCGCGGACCGAGTCGAGCGAGACCCGCCGCTCGAGGCGGCGGGCGACGACGCGGGCGACCGCGTCGGCATCCAGCTCGCCGTCGGCCGGCACCAGCACCTGGCCGGCGTCGTCGCGCTTGCCGACGATGCGGGGCCGGTCCGGGAGCTCGTAGAGCGCCTCGCGGAGGAGCAGCTCGAGGAAGCCCCGCTTCTCCTCGACGACGAGGATCTCGTCGAGCCCCCGCGCGAACTCCCGGACGATCCCCTGCTCGAGCGGGAAGAGCATGCCGAGCTTGAGGAGCCGGATCCCGTGGCGCCGGAGGGCCGCGTCGTCGAGCGAGAGGTCGGCCAGCGCCTGGCGAAGGTCGTAGTACGCCTTGCCCGCCGACACGATCCCGAGCCACGCGTCCGGCGTCGGGACCGTGATCCGGTTCAGGCCGTTGGCCGCGGCAAAGGCTCGGGCCGCTTCGAGGCGCCCGTACACGATCTCGCGCTCCACGTCGAGCGTGTAGGGCGGCAGGAGTCCGGGCGGCTGGCGGGCCTCCCAGGGACGGCCCTCGAAGGTGAATCCCGGATCCACGATCGCGACCCGGTCGGGGTGCACCGCGGCGGTGCCGACCGCGTCGGCGACGTCGGTCACCACCTTGAAGGCCACCCAGAGCCCCGAGTAGCGCGACAGCTCGAACCCCAGGCGGCCCAGGTCGAGGATGTCCTGGACGCTCCCGGGAAACAGCACCGGCATGTGGAAGTCGTAGAACGCGACCTCGGAGTGCGTCGGCAGGGTCGACGACTTCGCCTGGGGATCGTCGCCCGCGAGCGCGAGCACGCCGCCATGGCGCCCGATGCCCGCGAAGTTCGCGTGGCGGAGGATGTCGCCGCTTCGGTCCACGCCGGGGGCCTTGCCGTACCACATGCCGAGGACGCCGTCGTGGCGCGCCCCGCCGTAGACGTGGGCGAGCTGGCTCCCGAACACCGCCGTGGCGCCCAGGTCCTCGTTCACCCCCGAGATGAACACGACCTGGTGCTCGGCCATGAGCGTCCGGTGCCGCTCGACCGTCTGATCGAGCCCGCCGAGCGGCGAGCCGCGGTAGCCGGAGATCAGGGTGGCGGTGTTCAGGCCGCGGCGGCGGTCGGCGCGGTGCTGGTCCAGGGGGAGGCGGACGAGCGCCTGGATGCCGGAGAGGAAGACGCGCCCCGCCTCGAGACGGTACTTCGCCTCGAGGGAGAAGGCTTCGGAGCCGTCACGAGGACTCGGGGGCGTTTCCACGTCGCTCGCTCCTCGACCGGCCGCCAGAGACACGAAAGGGGCCTACCGGCCCCTCGTCACTCGATCGCGCCCGCCCCGGTGCCGCGTGTCAGTGACAGCCGCACCCGCCTCGACCGCAGCCGCACCTCCCGCCGCCGCCCGCCGAGGCCACGAACCCCTGCCCGGTCTTCATCCCGAACAGGGACAGGAGGCGCGTCACGCTCGGGCTCTGGCAGGCGGGGCACTGGATCGCCTCCGCCCCGTACACGAGCCGCTCGAACGCCCGCCCGCACGCCCCGCACCGGTACTCGTAGATCGGCATCGCGGGCTCTACTCGCCGCCCCGCTGGACGTAGCTCTTCACGAACTCCTCGGCGTTCTCCTCGAGGATGTCGTCGATCTCGTCGAGGAGCTTGTCGAGGTCCTCCTTGATCTTCTTGCCCTTCTTGGAGACCTCGGGGTTCGCGGACGCGCCGTCGCCGTCCCCGTCGCTCTTCGGCCGCTCGACCTTCTTCTTCTGCTGGTCGGCCATGTCGCTTCCCCCTACACCTTGGGCAGCACGATGCCCTGCTGCGCCTGGTACTTGCCCTGGCGGTCCGCGTACGAGACCGTGCAGGTCTCGTCCGACTCGAAGAACAGCACCTGCGCGATCCCCTCGTTGGCATAGATCCGGGCGGGGAGCGGCGTCGTGTTCGAGATCTCCAGCGTCACGTACCCTTCCCACTCCGGCTCGAACGGCGTGACGTTCGTGATGATGCCGCACCGCGCGTAGGTCGACTTCCCGACGCAGATGGTCATCACGCTACGCGGAATCCGGAAGTACTCGATCGACCGGCCGAGGGCGAACGAGTTCGGCGGGATCACGCACACGTCGCCCTGGAAATCGACGAAGGATCGCGAGTCGAACGACTTGGGGTCGACGACCGTGTTGAACACGTTCGTGAAGATCTTGAAGGAGTCGGCGATCCGGATGTCGTAGCCGTAGGACGACAGCCCGTAGGAGATCACGCCGGTGCGGAATTGCCGCTCCTCGAAGGGCTCGATCATGCCCTTCTCGAGGGCCATCCGCTTGATCCACCGATCGCTCTTGATCGTCACACAGGTACCGGCTCGGGGACTCCCCGCAGCCGAGGTCAGCGTAGCCCTCGGCCCCAGACCAGTCAAGCCTTTTGCGCCTTTCGCACCCCTCCCCGCGGCGGCGGGGCGCCCGCCGCGTGCTAGAGTACCGAGGCGATGGACCCCGACCAGGCGTCCGAGGCCGTCCTCACCCCGCGCTTGCGTCTCGGATTCGGACTGCTCGCCTTCGGGATCGGCCTCATGTTCTTCTCCGGCAAGACGCTCCCGTACCCCGTCCCCGCCGGCATCGCCGGCGGGATCACCCTCGGGATCGTCGGGCTCGTGATGGTGATCGTGGAAGCCCTGCGCGAGCCGCCGGAGGGATCCTCTCAGTCCAAATAGGCTGGGCTGCGCCGCCCCGCGGGGCGGCCGCTGCCACCGCTGCCCCGCTTCTGGAAGCAATCGCGGCAGTAGACGGGCTTCCCCGCCGTCGGACGAAACGGCACCTGCGTCTCCTTGCCGCACTCCGAGCACACGGTGGGAAACATCGCTCGATTTCCGCCTTCGGACCCCATCGATCCGCCGCCCCCGGCTCCGCCCTTGCGCGTCGCCCGGCAATTCCGACACCGGGTGGGCTCGTGCTGGAAGCCCTTCTCCGCGTAGAAGGTCTGCTCGCCGGCCGTGAACAGGAACTCCTTGCCGCAGTCGCGGCACGTCAGAACCTTGTCCTGGAAGCTCATGGTGCGTGCGTCTCCTTTGACGTAGGAGGGACGGGGGAGCGGGTGGGACGGTCGCGCTGCTGTCTCACCTCCCTCATGGGATCGGGATGCCCGGCACGCGGGGGACGGGAGGACACAGGGGAGCGGATCCGAGCGGCTCGCTCAGCGGCGTGTGGAGACCCAGGGCCGAAGCGGCAGTGACACTGGCGGAGACTAGGCTTGTCTCGGTTGGCGCGGGACCATAGCAAGGGTCCCCGGGGGCGTCAACCCCGAAAAACTCCCGGGCAAAGCCCTCAGGCGCGGAGCCGCTCGGCGCGCGCCCCCCGAGCGTCGGCGGCCAGGACGTGCCCGCGCCCCTCGTGCCCCGCGGCCGCCAGGGCCTCCTCCATCGCCCGCGCGACCCGCGCTCCTTCGCCGGTCGGCGCGACGCCGAGCACGGACGGCCCCGCGCCGGAGAGGGCCGCCCCCAGCGCCCCCGCGCGGCGCGCGGCGACGAGGACACCGTCGAGCCAGGGAAACATCGCGCGGGCGCGGTACGGCTGGTGGAGCCGGTCCCCCATGGCCTGCCCGACGAGGTCCCATCGATCCCGCGTCCACGCCGCGACCAGGAGCGCCACGCGCCCCACGTTGTAGACGGCATCGGGCCGCGTGTAGCTCGCGGGCAACGCCGCCCGCGCGGCCGCGGTCGAGGCCTCGAACGCCGGAACCAGGACCGCGAACTCGACGGCGTCGGAGACGGGCAACACCACGACGGCTCGCGTCTCCGCGTCCCAGCAAGTCACCGTCACGCCGCCGTGGAGGGCGGCCCCCACGTTGTCGGGGTGGCCCTCTTGCCCGACGGCGAGGTCCATCAGGGCATCGGTGCCGAGCGGCTCACCGAGTATCGCGTTCGCCCCCAGGAGGCCCGCGAGCCAGGCGCTCGCGCTGGACCCGAGCCCGCGGCTCGGAGGGATGCCGTTACGCTGACGGACGGCGAGCCCCCGGAAGGGACGGCCCGCGGCCTCGTATGCGAGGCGGGCTCCCCGGACCACGATGTTCCGCTCGTCTCGTGGAAGGCTCCCGGCCCCCTCCCCTTCGATCTCGACGGTGACGCCATCGGCCTCGGCCAGCTCCGCGACGTTGTGGAGGGCGAGCGCGACCCCGAGCACGTCGAACCCCGGCCCGAGGTTGGTGGAGCTGGCGGGCACCGTCACCCGGACGCGCACGGCTCAGCCGGGCCGGCGGCCCCGGGCTCCCGGGAGGCCGACCGCCCTACAGGCGCTTCAACAGCCACTGGGGAGTGAGGCCGAGCGCGTAGGAGTTGAGGACGATGAAGTAGTTGGTGGCGACCAGGACGCCCACCACGACCAGGAGGACTCCGGCGGTGCGCTCGACGACGGGGATCCAGGGGCGAAAGCGCTTGAACGCCGCGAGAAACGCGCCGAGCGCCACCGACGAGAGCACGAAGGGCAGCGCGAGCCCGGCCGAGTAGGCCGACAGGAGCGCGACGCCGCTCGAGACCGTCTCGGCGGTGCCGGCAAGCGACAGGATCGAGCCGAGGATCGGCCCGACGCACGGCGTCCATCCGATGGCGAACGTCACGCCCACGAGCCACGACCCGATCAGTCCCGCCGGCTTGGAGCGGAGCTGGATCTGCTGGTAGCGGGCCAGGAAGGGCAGCCGCAGGAAGCCGGCGATGTAGAGACCGAACACGATGATGAGGAGACCACCCGCGAGGCGAATCCGGTCGCGATGGTCGAACAGGAGCTGGCCGAGGACGCTGAAGGACGCCCCCATGCCGATGAACACCATCGAGAAGCCGGCCACGAAGGCCAGGGAGTTGGCGAGGATCCACCGCCGGCCGCGGCCGTCTCCCCCCTCGCCGGTCGTCGATTGGATCTGGTCGAGCGACATCCCGGTGATGAACGACAGGTACGAGGGGAACAGCGGCAGCACGCAGGGCGACAGGAACGAGAACAGCCCGCCCACGAACGCCACCAGGATCGACAGCTCGCCCGCCATCGGCTCCGCGCCAGTTGTAGCAGACGGACCGGCGAGGCGCAACGGCCGCGCCCGCCCGGCCCGCACGTCGTCGTGGTCAGCCGGGCGGGAGCTGGGTCGAGCACGGCCTTCGGCAGGACCAGCCGCACGCCCATGATGGGACGGGGCGAGGTGCCGACCACGAGGTCGCCCACCAGCGACAGGAGCATGTAGGCGTCCTCCTCGTCCATCCGCCGGTCCTCCGCGAGATACACGACGCCCTGCTCCACGGCGTCCCGCGCGGCCGTATCGAGGTCGGGGCCGAAGCCGACGATGTGAATCGCCGTCGGCGTCTCGATGCGGGGGCGGGCGACGGCCCTCGGCATGAGCCCGAAGCGGAGCCGCGCCGTCGCCGCGCATTCGACGCCGGTGCCGCAGGCGATCCCGTCCGAGATGATCGCGTGCGGGTCGCCGAGGCCGAAGAGCGCGCCCGGCACGAACACGGGGAGGTAGACGCGGTTCCCCGCCGCCACCTCCTTCTGGTCGAGGTCCCCTCCGTGGAAGCCGGCGATGCCGGCCCGGCCCCCCGACGCGGGCGTGGTCGAGAACGTTCCGAAGTTCGGATACGCGGGGAGACGGAGCCCGTCGAAGTGCACGGTGCCGTCCCGGATCGGCACGCGCTTGATCCGGGGCGTGGGGAAGCGCTCGGGCAGGAAGCCGGCGTTGCGCTGGATCGCCACGAAGCCCTCGGGGCCCGGGACGATCTCGAGGATGTCGATGACGAGCGTCTGGCCGGGCGTCGCCCCCTCGACGTAGACCGGTCCCGTCGCCGGCGGCGTGGGGTGCCCCTCCCAGTCCGGCGTGAACGGATCCGGGATGCGCGTGATGTCCCGCTCGCCGCCGAAGGCGTCCTGGACCTCGATCAGGAGCTCCTCACCCGGCCGGAGCCGCATGGCGGGCGGATGCGTCGGGTCGAAGTGGAAGAACGTGTGCTTGGCGGACAGCCGCTTCACGCCCGGGCTCCCCACGCCCAGCTCCGCCCGCACCAGGGCCGCTCCCCGCCCCAGCGCCGCGAGCTTGCCGCGCGCGACGGCGCGGGGCAAGGGCGCCATCCCGCAATTCGTGCACGGCAGGAGACGGGCCGGCGGAACGTGCTCGAGCAGCCGCCGGATCGTCGCCGCCACCTCCTCGGGTGTCTCGACTCGATGGGTCGCCACGTCGATGACGCCCGCCAGCACCCCCTTGTCGCCGAGGAGTCGCAAGAGCTCGAGCGGGACGCGTGACGCCGCGCACTCCACCGAGACCTGGCCGACGGCGCTCCGCGCCAGCAGCGGGAACGTCCGCTCGTACTGCCGCCACTCCCGGCCGAGCGTCGCCTTCCACTCCACGTTGGCGCGAATCCCGTAGCCGTAGCAGATGTGGACGGCCGTCTCGCACTCGACACCCTCGATCGCCCGCCCGAGCGCCGCGATTCCCCACTCCTCGATCTCGGGCAGATAGGCGTCGACGTTGAAGGCCGGCTCGTCGAACTGGATCACGTCGACGCCGAGGGCCGCCAGCTCGCGCGCCTCGGCGTTGAGGGCGGCCGCCACGTCCAGGGCCAGCCGCGCCCGATCTCCGTAGTGCGCGTCGGCCACGGTGTCGGTGACGGTCATCGGCCCGGGCAAGGTCCACTTGAGACGTCGCACCGTGTTGGCCCGCGCGAAGGCGGCCTCTTCGGCGTGCACCGCCGCCGGGCGCCGGATCGGTCCCACCACCGTCGGCACCTCGGCGACGTAGCGGTCGCCCCGGATGCCGACACGCGCGCGGCGAGCCGGGTCGATTCCCTCCAGGCGCTCGGCGAAGCCGTGCACGAAGTGGCGCCGCGTCTGCTCCCCGTCCGTCACCACGTCGATCCCGGCCTGCTCCTGGTCCCGGAGCGCGAGCAGCACCGCATCCCGCTGCCCCTCGTGGAGCGTCTCGGGCGGGAGGCGCCAGGGCGCCCACAGCGTCTCCGGTGCGGCGAGCCATGCGGGCTTGGGGAGGCTTCCGGCGATGCTCGCCGCCAGCGCGTCCACCTACTTGCTCCAGCGCGCGTAGATGCGGCGCATCTCGACCTCCGCGGCGCGGACGGACGCCTCGGGGCTCTGATCGCCACGGGCGACACGCGCGAACATGGCCGGGATGATCCCGCGCTGGAGCGTCTCGTCGACCGCCGGCGTGACGTAGCCCGGATGTCCCGGGTTCACGCTCCAGCGGGCCGCCTCCGACAGGAGGGCGTAGCGATCGCCGGGCTGCGCGGGGCCCGGTTTCCGGGCCGAGCCGGCCTGCTGCGCCACGAGCTTCCGCGGAAGGTCGGGCACCGCCCGCGGGAAGCACGGCAGATTGTAGAACTCGCTCGCGCGGAAGCTCGCGTCGCCGGCCGCCACGAGGTCGACCAGGAATCGCTTGGCGAGCTCGGCCTTGTCCGAGAACTTCCAGAGCACGTAGCAGTGGAGCACGTTCGCGGCCGCCAGGCGCCCGGCGGGGCCGGCGGCGGGCGGCGCCAGGACCGCCTTCTTGGCGAGCTCCGGGTTGCTCCGCTCCATGCTCCGGATGGCCGAGATGGCGTTCTGGATGATGGACGCCTGGCCCCACACGAACGCTCGGTTGTTCGACGCCGCGTCCCACATGAACACGTCGGAGATCATGGACTCCCGGTAGATGGTCGACATCAGCTTGACGGCCTCGATCGTCGCCGGGGAGTTGATCGCGACCTGGCCCGCCTCGTCCTGCTCGGCGGCCCCGAACGACCAGAGGAGGCTGCGCAGGGTCAGGTTGCTGTCGGGCTCGACCGACAGGCCGAAGCCGGCGGGAACCTGCCGCTTCTCGCGGATCTTCCGGGCGCCCTCCCGGACGAGCTCCCAGGTGTCAGGCTTGACCCCGGCGTCACCCCAGAGGTCCTGCCGATAGTGGAGGAGCGCCGGAGCCCAGCTCTCGGGGAGGGCGAAGGACTGCTTGCTGCGCGGGCTGAACGTACCGCGGTGAGCGAATCCGGGGAGGCTCCCGAAGCGACGCTCGCACTCCGCCACGACGTCGGTCATCGGCGTCACGTACGCCTCGTACGCGGCGGGAGAATCGGCGAATCCGAAGAGGTCGTGTCCGTGCTGGGTGGCGACCTCGGTGTCGGCCCGCGCGCGCAGCTCGGAGACCGAGAGGTGGTCGATCTCGACGGTGACCCCGTTCCGCTCGCCCCACTCCGGAGCGAACTTCTTGTCGAGCCACTCGTCGTAGGCGGGAACGAAATGCGCCCACTGGGCGATTCGGAGCACGGGCGGCGCGGCGTGGGCACGCCGCGCGGCGGGGCCCGGGCCGAGACCGCCGAGCCCGATCGCGGTCGCCGCGCCGGCCAGGAGCTCACGTCGAGTGGGGCCAGTGGAACGCGGCACGATCGATGTCCCTCCCGTGGAGCGCTCGGGTATTTAGCCCTCGGCGCCCACGGCTGTCAAGGCGACGGGCGCGCGGTGTCCGCTACGGCTGGTCGAACAGCCAGCGGGGAAACCAGAGCGCGATCTCCGGGAACAGCATGACCGCCACGCAGCGCGATCACCTGGATGACCATGAAGTCCGCCATGCCCCAATAGATGGTGCGGAGGCTCCACTGGGGCACCACCTGCTTCAGGTAGTAGGCGGACATCGCGACGGGCGGGGAGAGATAGGCGGTCTGGAGGTTCACGGCCACCAGCGCGCCGAACCAGAGCATGTCGTACTTCAGGGCCTCGACGACGGGATAGAAGATCGGGATGAACACGAAGATGATGGCCGGCCACTCGAAGGGCCAGCCGAGCAGGAAGATCAGGGCCATCACCAGGAGGAGGGTGACGAACGGCGGCACGGGCAGGGCGGTCAGGGCGTTCGTGATGACGGTCGCGCTGCCGAGCCGCGCGAAGATGGCGCCGAAGACGTTCGAGGCGACGGCGAGGAAGAGGACCATGCTCGAGGTGGTCATGGTGTTGAACGCCGCGGTCTTCAGGCCCTGGAGCGTGAGCCGCCGGTAGGCGATCGACAGGAGGAGAGCGCCCGTCGCCCCCATGGCGGCCGCCTCGGTGGGCGTCACGACTCCGGCCAGGATGGTGCCGAGCGTCGAGCAGATCAGGAGGGCCAGCGGCACGATCCCGGCGAGGAACTCGCGGAGGACCTGGCCGAAGGACGTGGCGCGCTCCTCCATGGGAACGGCCGGCCCGAGCGTCGGGTCGAGGAAGCTCCGGGTGAGCGTGTACAGGATGTAGAGGCCCGCCAGGAGGAAGCCGGGGCCGAACGCCGCCGCGTAGAGCTTGGCCACCGACACGTTGATGACCGGCCCCATGACGATCAGCATGACGCTCGGCGGGATCAGGATGCCGAGCGTGCCGCCGGCCGCGATCGCCCCCGCGGAGAGCCGGGGGCTGTAGCCGCTCTTCATCATGATCGGCGCCGCCATGATCCCGAGCACCGTCACCGCGGCGCCCACGATGCCGGTGGCCATCGCGAACACCGTGGCGGTGAGGATGACCCCCAGGTAGAGAGATCCGCGCACCGGGGCGAGCATGACCCGGAACGCCCGGAAGAGGCGCTCCATGAGCCCGGCCTGCTCCACGACGTACCCCATGAAGATGAAGAGGGGCACGGCGGCCAGGGTCTGCTCCTTCATCAGGCCGATGGTCTGGAAGAAGGCGAGGTCGAAGACGATGGTGCCGAGCCCGAAGTAGCCCACGACGAGGCCGAGGAAGAGCAGCGTGAAGCTGATCGGGAAGCCGACGAAGATCACCCCGACCATGAGGACCAGCATCGCGAGACCGAGGATCGCGTTCGCGTTCATATCTGGATGGTCTCGGCGGTGGTGAGGAAGCGGCCGGTGCGGGCGGCGTAGAGGGACTTGAGCAGCTCCGACACGCCCTGGATCAGGAGGAGCAGCGCCGTGACCGGCACGATGGCCTTGAAGGGCCAGAGGATGGGCCGCCACGCCGTCTGCTCGGAGAGCTCGCCCATCTGCCACGAGTGCCACGCCTCGTCGACGCTCGCGTAGAGGAGGAGGATCATGGCCGGGAAGAAGAAAAAGAGGTAGGCGGCGGCGTCGATCCGCCCCTTGGTGCGCGCCGAGAACCGCTCCCAGAACATGTCGGTCCGGATGTGCGCCCCCTTGAGGAGCGTGTAGTGCGCGCCGAGCATGAAGATCGCCCCGTACAGCATGTAGGAGAGGTCGAACGCCCAGAGGGTGGGCGCGTTGAACAGGTAGCGGGCGATCGCTTCGTACGTGAGGCCGAAGACCAGGGGGAGGATCAGCCAGGCCACCGCCTTGCCCGACCACTCGCTGAACCCGTCGATGGCCCGGATCGTCCTGAGCAGCGCGGGGCTCGGTTCCGTCATCCGGGGCACGTCCTCCTCCCGCGCCGCCGACTCGCGGGTGACGCTGCTCGCCGCTGATCCCGGGCGGGATTGACGCGGACGGTCAACCCCGCCCGGGGCGAATCGGGACGACGGCCGCTACGGCTTCTTGGCGGGCGCGGTCGCCGCCGGGCTCTTCTGCGGGGGCGAGGATGCCGCCGGCGCGGGAGGGATCGCCCCGGCGGCCGTCTTCTTGTCCGGCCAGTAGTAGTTGGCCGCGAGGTCGTAGGGCGGGAAGAGGAAGCGCTTGGCGGGCACGACGACCGCCGCGTACTCCCGCTGGGACTCGAGCACCTTCTTGAAGAAGGGATCCTTCTCCGCCTCGCGCGCGGCGATCTTGTCCCACGTCTTGAGGAGCTCGGTGATGATCTCGGGAGGAGTCTTGAGCACGTTGACCTTGTGCTTCTCGACGAACTCCTTCAGCGCGTCGGCGTTCTGCCGCTGCCACTTCGCGTACCAGCGGATGAAGGCCTCCATCGTCGCCGACTTGATGATCTCCTTGTGCTGCGGCGAGAGCTTGTCCCACACCTCGCTGTTGATGATGATCTCGCCCATCGTGACGGGCTCGTGCAGGCTGGGCGTGTAGTGATACTTCCACACGTTGTGGAACCCGAGCCGGAGGTCCTCGATGCCGCCGACCCACTCCGCGCAGTCGATGACGCCGCGCTCGGCGGCCGGCAGGATCTCCCCGCCCGGCAGGTTGACGGTGCGCATCCCCATCTCGGTGTAGACCTCGGCGTTGATCCCGGTCTGGCGGCACTTCATCCCCTTGAAGTCGGCCAGGTTCTTGATGGGCCGCTTGAACCAGCCGAGGGCCTGCGGACCGCTCGGGAACGCGGGCAGCGGGACGACGTTCAGCTTCAGCACGTCCTTGTAGTACTGCTGGTACAGCTCGAGCCCGCCGCCCTCGTACATCCAGCCGAGGACGTCGACGAAGTCCATGCCGAAGTTGCCGCCGGGGCCGCCCGTGAACAGCACCCCGGTCTTGTTCTTGCCCACCCAGTAGTAGGCGACGGAGTGCGCGCCGTCGATGACCTTCTTGCTCGTCGCGTCGAGGACCTCGAAGGCCGGGACGATCGTCCCCGCCGGCAGCGCCTCGATCTTCAGCGTGCCGGCCGAGAGCTTGTCGACCCGCTCGGCGACGAGCTTCAGGTGATCGAACAGGGTGAGCGAGGCCGGCCAGGTGGCCTGGATCTTGAGGACGACCGGGGTCTGGGCCCGGGCGGCCGGGAGAAGCCCGCTCAGGGCCAGGCCGACCACCAGCGCTGCGACCAAGCCGGTGACGGTGAGCACGATCAACCGACGATGTGTCATACGCATGCCTCCATTGGTCGTCTGGTCGGGTGTCTGCGCGGCGCTTCGAGCCGCGCGGCGTGGCGCGAGTTTATGGAAGCCCCTCCCCTACTGTCAAGGACACGAGGTCCGCGGTAGTGGGTCCGCCGTCAGTGTCGTGGCTACGCCTCGACGTCCAAGGCGAGCTCCGTGGTGATCGCGACCGCCCCGTGCAGGGTCCGCGCCACCGGGCAACGGCTCTGGTGAGCGCCGTGGGCCCGCTCGGCCGCCTCCCGCTGCTCCGGGCGCAGCTTGAGGTGATAGCGGACGTGGATCCGCTTGATCACCAGCACCCGGTCCTCCGTCTCGACCTCCCCGGTCGCCTCCGACCAGAGCCGCCCCTCCCCCGCCGGAATCCCGCGCGCCTCCAGCGCGCCCCCCAGGGTGCCGGTGAGTCAGCCGGCCGCCGCCGCGACGACGTAGTCGAGCGTCGTCGCGTGCGCCTCCCGATCCTCCATGGAGACGCCGTAGTGCTTGGCCACCGCCCCGTGGACGCCGAAGAGCACCGGCGCGGGCTCCTCGGGCAGGTACGCGCGACGGAGCGGGCCCTTCACGCGCTCGATGCGGACCTTCGAGACGTACGCGACGTCACTCATGGCGCCCTCCCTGGCCGGCCTCCGGGCCGGCTGCGGAACCCTCGACCGCCGGCAGCCGCTCGCCGAGGCCCATGCGAACGGCCTCGACGTCGAGCTCGTACTCGAGCCGGTGCAGCACCTCGTCGCCGATCGCCCCCTCGTCTCGCAGCCGGATGAGGGCCCGGCGCTCCGCCGAGAGGGTCTCGTGCCGGAGCCGCCGCTGGGCCGCCGCCATCTCGGCCGAGCACTCCCGGTCCCCGAGCTCCGAGAATCGGCGCGCGCGCTGGGTATAGTGCGCCCGCATCCGGTCGACGTGCTCCCGCTGGGTCCACCGCTCGTGCGCGAGCTGGTCCACCCGCTCCAGGGCGGCCCGGGAAGCCCGCTCCCGCGCCAGCGTCTCCTCGCGCTCGAGCGCGTCGTCGTCGCCGAAGTCGAGCCGTCGGATGAGGGGGCCGAGGGACAGCCCCTGCAGGACGAGGGTGACGAGGATCACGACGAAGGTCAGCACGATGATCTCGTCCCGGAACGGGAGCGGCGCCCCGCCGGCCGTCGTCAGCGGCAGGGCCAGGGCGGCGGCCAGGGAGACGATGCCTCGCATCCCGGTCCAGCCGATGAGGAAGATGGCGGACCACGGCGGCATCGGGTCCCGCGCCCTGAGGCTCGGGCTCAGAGCCCGCGGCAGGTAGGCCGCGATCGGAACCCAGACCAGGCGAACCACGATGGCGGTCGCGCTCACCACGGCGCCCTGCCAGAAGAGCGTCGCCAGCCCGGGAGCGGGGATGGACTGTCGCAGGGCGGCGAGCTGGAGGCCGATGAGGATGAAGACGACGCCGTTCAGCACGAAGATCAGGAGGTCCCACACCGCCCGCGCCTGGATCCGCGTCACGGGCGCGACGATGGCGCTGAAGTGCTGGCGGACGTAGAGGCCACCCGTCACGCAGGCGAGGACGGCCGACGCGTGGAACCCCTCGGCGACGACCCACGCCACGTACGGGGCCAGCAAGGTGGCGGCGATGGCGCTGAAGCTCTCGTCGGTGAGCCGGAGCGCGTGGCGCGTGGCGACGCCCACGGCGAGCCCGATCGCGACGCCGGCCACCCCGCTCAGCGCGAACTCGGCGAGGCCCTCCCACACGACGAAGGACCCGCCGATCATGACGGCCACGGCGGAGCGATACAGCACGAGGGCGGAGGCGTCGTTGACGAGGCTCTCGCCCTCCAGCACCGTGATCACGCGCCGAGGGATCGCCAGGCGCCGCGCGATGGCCGTGGCCGCGACGGCGTCCGGCGGCGAGACGATGGCGCCCAGCGCGAGCGCCGCCGGCCATGGCAGCCCGGGCACGATCAGCCTCGCCACGGCGGCGACGGCCGCCGTCGTCGCGAGCACGAGGCCGACGGCCAAGAGCGAGATGGGCCGAAGGTTCTGCCGGAAGTCGCGAAGCGACGTGAAGTACGCGGCCGCCCACAGGATGGGCGGCAGGAAGACGAGAAAGACGAGGTCCGGGTGGAGCTGCACCGGCGGCAGCCCCGGGACCATCGCGATGGCCAGGCCCCCCAGCACCAGCAGGATCGGGTACGGGATCAAGAGCCTCCGGGCCAGGGTCGTGAGCGCGAGCACCACCGCCAGCAGGAGGATGCCGGTCTGCGACGAGCGACAGCATCGTCATCCCGCCGGCACGTCGCCGTCCAGGCGATAGATGGCGGTGTGACGGATGCGCGCGATCGGGCGGGCCGCGTCGGGAACGACCAGGACGAGATCGAGGTCGACCCACCCGCGCCCGCCGCGCTCGTAGACTCGCGCCACGCGCCCTCGGGCCTCGAGCCGGTCCCCCGCGCGGGCGAGCCCCAGGTGCGTCACGTCGCTGGACACGTGGATCCACGCGCCGAGCGCGACGTTCTCCGCCAGCGCTCGGTTCGCCTGGCGGAGCAGGAGGCCGGGGTGAGCCGTGCCTGGGGGCTCCCGATAGTCGGGCAATGGGTCGTCCAGATCGTCGGCGGCCTGGCCGAGCACGCTCGCGTCCAGGTCCAGCACCGGCGTCCCGAGGAGATCGAGGCCCGCCAGCGTGCCCGCCGTCGCCGGCGGCGGCGTCACCGGCAGCGGCGCCGCGGGATATGCTCCGAGATCGGGCGTCATGGCGGGGCCGCCCCAGGCCAGACCGGCGATCAGGGTCGCGGCGACGTCCCCGCGTGGGCTCCGGGCCTCGATCTCCGCCACCGCCTCGCCGGCCAGCGGGTTCGACGATCGGGCGACGACCCGACCGCCGAGCGTCAGCTCGTCCCCGTCGTAGACCGGCCGGCGAAACCTGACGCTGGCGGTGCCTCGGGCGACCCAGTCCATGCCCCACGCCGCCACGGCGAGCCGCGCGAGGTATCCGTAGACCGTCACGCCGGCGACGAGCGCGCCCTCGTATCCGTGGCGGCGGGCGACCACGTCGTCGTGGATGCGATTCGTCGCGTTGCGGAAGAGGTTCCGGGCACGCACGCGCCGCTCGGGCAGCAGCATGCCGGGATCGGTCGCATGCGGCGACGCGCCGCCTCTCACGACCCGGACTCTATGCCCCCGCACTGCCGTGGTCAACGAGCACCCAGGCTCCTTGACCCCTCCCGGAGCGCGGGCTAACGTGGCGCCGTGATGGTGGGGATCCAGGCCGACGATCTCACGGGCGCCTGTGACACGGGCGCGCCGTTCGCCGCGCGCGGGCTGGACACGCTCGTCCTCCTGAGCGACGGGGACGCGCCGCCGTCGCCCCGCACGCCGAGGTCCTCGTCCTCGACACGGAGAGCCGCACGGTGCCAGTCGAGGAGGCGCGCGCCCGGGCGCGCATGGCGGGGAGCGCGCTCAAGGCCGGTCCTCCTCGCCTCCTGTACAAGAAGATGGACTCGACCCTTCGCGGCCGCGCGGCCGCCGAGATCGACGGGATGCTCGACGGCCTGGGGCTCGCCACGGCGCTCCTCGCTCCCGCCTTCCCCGCCCAGCGCCGCACCGTCGTCGACGGACGCGTCCACGTCGACGGCCAGCCGATGGAGACCACGGCGATCGCGCGCGACCCCGCGTTCCCGCCCACGGGCGCGAGCGCGCTCGCGCTCCTGGCCGCGGCCGGCGTGCGCCCCGTCACGTCGTTGCCCCTCGCCACGGTGCGGCAGGGTGCGGACGGCGTACGGGACCGGATCCGTCGCTTCGCCGGAACCGGAGGCCGCGTCGTGGTCGCGGACGCGGAGACGGACGGGGATCTCGCGATCCTGGCGGATGCGGCCGGTGACCGGGGGGTTCTGCTGGCCGGGTCCGCCGGTCTCGCGACGGCGCTCGCCGCGCGCCGGCCCGCGACGGCGCGCGCCGCGCCGTGTCCTCGCTCCGACGCCCGCTCGTCGTGGTGGCCGGCAGCGCGCACCCGGCCACCCGCGCCCAGATCGAGCGGCTCGGACGGCGAGAGGGCCTCGACCTCTTGACCCCTCCCTCTGACCGGGGCGCCGACGATCCGGGGCGCCGAGCCGAGATGGCCGGCCGCCTGGCCGACTTGGCGCGCGCCCGCATCGAGCGCTCGCGACCGGGCGCGCTCCTCCTGACCGGCGGCGAGACGGCGATCGCGGCGCTGCGCGCCCTCGGCGCCGGCGGGCTCCGCCTCACCGGCGAGATCGAGCCCGGGGTCGCGCTCGGGGCGCTCGTCGGCGGGCCGTTCGACGGGCTGGCCCTCGTGACCAAGGCGGGCGGCTTCGGCGACCCGGACCTGCTGGTCCGCGTCTGGGAGGCATGCGCGTGATCCGGCCGGTCCTCGGCATCACGATGGGGGATCCCGCCGGAGTCGGCCCCGAGATCGCGGCGAAGGCCCTGGCCACCCGCGAGGTGCGGGAGAACGCCCGCCCTCTCGTCATCGGCGACGCGCGCGTCATGGCCGCCGCCGCCCGGGTGACCCACGTGAGCCTCGAGGTGCGGGCGGTCGCGCGGCCGAGCGACGCATCCTTCGCGACGGACCGCATCGAGGTGCTCGACCTCGCGAACGCCGATCCCGCGACGTTCGCCCTCGGCCGGGTGAGCGCGATCTGCGGCCGCGCGGCCTACGAGTACATCGAGCGCGGCGTCCGCCTCTCGCAGGAGGGCGCGATCGCCGGGATCGTCACCGCGCCCGTCAACAAGGAGGCGCTCGCCGCCGCCGGTGTCCGGCACTCGGGGCACACCGAGATCCTGGCGGAGCTCACCGGCACCAAGGCCTACGCCATGCTCCTGATGGGCAAGGAGCTCCGCGTCATCCACGTCACGACGCACGTGGCCCTCCGCCGCGTCCCCGACCTGGTGACGCGGGAGCGCGTGCTCCGGACCATCCGGCTCGGCGACCGGGCGATGCGGGATCTGGGGATGGCGCACCCGCGCCTGGCGGTGTGCGGCCTGAACCCCCACGCCGGCGAGAGCGGGCTCTTCGGCGACGAGGAGCAGATCGCGATCGGGCCGGCGATCGCCGACGCGCGCGCGGAGGGGATCAACGCCACCGGCCCCTACCCCGCCGACACGCTCATGAGCCGCGCGGCGGGGGGCGAGTTCGACTGCGTCGTGGCCATGTTCCACGACCAGGGCCACACGCCCGTCAAGGCCCTCGGCTTCCGCTACGACGAGGCGAAGAAGGCCTGGACCGGCCTCTCCGGCGTCAACGTGACCGTGGGGCTCCCGATCCTCCGCGTCTCGGTCGACCACGGCACCGCCTTCGACCGGGCGGGCACCGGGACGGCGAACCCCGAGAGCATGGTGGAGGCGATCCTCGTCGCGGCCGAGATGGCGCGGAGCCGCGAGCGCGCGGCGGCCCGGGCCTGAGCGTGCCCCTCTACCGCATCGCCGTCGTCGCCGGCGACGGCATCGGTCCCGAGGTGATCGCCGAGGCCCTCAAGGTCCTCCACGCCGTCGCCCTGCCGGGGCGGATCGAGTTCGCCTTCGAGGAAGTGGAGGCCGGGGCGGCGTGCTACCGGCGCACCGGCGAGGAGCTCCCGCGCGAGACCCTCGAGGTCTGCCAGGCGGCGGACGCCATCCTGTTCGGCGCCGCCGGGCTACCCGACGTCCGCTTCCCGGACGGGACCGAGATCGCGCCACAGCTCACGCTCCGGATCGCCCTCGACCTCTACGTCGGCCTTCGCCCCATCCGGCTCCATCCGGGGGTCCCCACGCCGCTCCGGCTCGGCGAGCGCGACCGGATCGACTACGTCATCCTGCGCGAGAACACCGAGGGCCTCTACGCGTCGCGCGGCGCGGGCGTCCTGGTCGGCGGCCACGTGGCGACCGACACGCTCGTCGTGACGCGCCCCGGCGTCCTCCGGATCTGCCGGCAGGCGTTCGAGCTGGCGCGCCGGCGGCGCGGCGCGCCCCGGGACGGAGTCCGGCGCGTGACGCTCGTCGACAAGGCGAACGTGCTCAAGAGCTACGCGTTCTTCCGCGCGCTCTTCGACGAGGTGGCGGCCGACTACCCGGACGTCCAGGCGGAGCACGCCTACGTCGACGCGATGACGATGTACCTCGTGCAGCGCCCCGGCCACTACGACGTGGTCGTCGCCGAGAACATGTTCGGCGACATCCTCTCGGATCTCGCCGCCGCCACGGTGGGCGGTCTCGGCATGGCGCCGTCGGGGGACATCGGCGACCACTACGCGCTCTTCCAGCCCTCCCACGGGACGGCGCCGGACATCGCCGGCAAGGGCATCGCCAATCCCCTGGCGACCATCCTCTCGGCCGGGCTCATGCTGGAGTGGCTCGGCCAGCGCGACGGCAACGACGACGCGGCGAGCGCGGCCGGACGGATCGAGGCGGCCGTCGACGCCGTGACCCGCGCCGGGCGCGTCCTCACGCCGGACCTCGGCGGCCCCGGAACGACGGACGCCGTCGGCGACGCCGTGGTCGCGGCGCTCGACGCCGTTCCCGATCCGGCCTGAGCGGAGAGTCCGGTGCGCGCGATCGTCATCCACCGGCACGGCGGCCCCGAGGTGCTCACCTTCGAGCCCGCCTGGCCCGACCCCGTCGCCGGTCCCGGCGAGATGGTGGTGCGCGTCCACGCCTGCGCGCTCAACCCGCTCGACATCTTCACCCGCGAGGGCATGCCCGGCGAGCCGACTCCCCTCCCCCACATCACCGGCGGCGACGTCGCCGGAGTGGTGGCGTCCGTCGGCTCCCGGAGTGGATCGGCCGCGCGTCGGGGACCGGGTGGTCCTGAACCCGTCCTGGGGCTGCGGCGCGTGCGAGTACTGCCGGGACGGCGACGTGCCGAAGTGCCTGCGCGTCCACATGCTGGGCGAGATGGACCCGGGCGGGCTGGCCGAGTACGTGAAGTGCCCGGCGCGCCAGGCGATCCCCCTGCCCGAGCACTACCCCTTCGAGGAGGCCGCGTGCCTCCCGATCACGTTCGGCACCGCCTGGCGGATGCTCGTGACGCACGCGCGCGTCCAGCCGGGCGAGGACGTGCTCGTCCACGGCGCGGTCGGCGGCGTCGGCCTGGCGGCCATCCAGATCGCCAAGCTCGCCGGGGCGCGCGTCTTCGCCACCGCCTCGACGGCGGAGAAGCTCGAGCGGGCGACGGAGCTCGGCGCCGACGTCGCGATCAACTACGCCGACGACAAGGACTGGGACGCGACCGTGCGCCGCCTCACCGGCAAGCGCGGCGTCGACGTGATCGTGGAGACCGTCGGCGCCGCCACCTGGGAGCGCTCGATCCGCGCCCTCGGCAAGGGCGGGCGCCTCGTGACGAGCGGCGCCACGTCGGGGCCCATCGGCCCGACCGATATCCGCTACCTCTTCCGCCGCGAGCACACGATCCAGGGATCGAACGGCTGGACCCACAACGACCTCCTCACGATCATGGGGCTCGCCTTCGCCGGAAAGCTGCGCCCGGTCATCGACCGGGTGCTGCCCCTCGAACGGGCGGCGGACGGCGAGCGGGCCATGGAGCGCCGCGAGGTCATCGGCAAGGTCGTCATCCGGCCCTAGGCTGGCCGCTTTCGCCTCCGCACCAGCAGCGCTTCGCGCTTGACCCCCGGCGGGCGTCAGACTACCTTCTGGCCCGTCAACCGTCGCTGGCTGGATCACCCGGGGCCGCTGGCCCACTTCCGGAGACCCGTCCATGGGGGTTCGTGCAGCCAGGAGACGAAACGGCTCGAAGTCGCCGGCCGCCGGCGACGGGGTCCGGTCTCGTCAGCCCCGGGCCGCCGGCGCGCGCCCCGCCGCGGACGTCCCCGCCATCCTCCAGGCCATCGCGCGGACCGCCGCGCGGCTCTGCGACGCGTCCAATGCCCACATCTACCGGCTGGAAGGCGACCAGCTCCGGCTGCTAGCGATCCAGGGATCGGAGCCCACTGCGCCGGGTCGGCCAGGCGATCCCGGTCACACGGGAGCTGCCGAGCGGCTGCGCGATCCTGGATCGCCGCACGGTCCACGTTCGCGACACGAAGACCGCCAACGCCCAGCGACGATACCCGGGGCTCCGGCCGCTTCATTCCGACCTGCGCACGCTGCTGGCGACCCCGCTGCTGCGAGACGGTGTCGCCGTCGGTCTGATCATCATCTGGCGGGCGCGCGTCCGGCCGTTCACCGCGAAGCAGCTCGAGCTACTCCGGACCTTCGCCGACCAGGCGGCGATCGCCCTCGAGAACGAGCGCCTGCGTGAGGCCCTCGAAGCACGGAACCGAGAGCTGACGCGAAGGGCTCGAGCGCGAGACCGCGACGGGCGACATCCTGCGGATCATCTCGAGGTCGCTGACCGACGTGCAGCCGGTCCTCGAGGCCATCGTGGAGAGCGCCTCCAGGCTCTGCGACGCGTCGTTCGGGTCGATGGTCCGGTTCGACGGACAGCTGTTGACGATGCCCGTGCTCTCCGATGCCTCGCCGGAGGAGCGAGAGGCCGCCAGCAGCGTATTCCCGGCGCCGCATCAGCCGAGGCATGGCGGCCGGTCGGGCCATCCTCGAGCGCCGGATCATCCACATCCACGACGTGAGAGAGGATCCCGAGTACACCGCGACCCCCATCCAGAGCGCGACGCTCGGGTACCGGACCGTGCTCGCCGTCCCGCTGCTCCGCGACGCCGAGCCCATCGGGGCCCTGGTCATGTGGCGGCGGGAGGTCAAGCCCTTCTCCCAGAAGCAGATCGACCTCATGACGACCTTCGCCGACCAGGCCGTCATCGCCATCGAGAACGTCCGCCTGTTCACGGAGCTCGAGGCGCGCAACCGCGACCTCACCGAGGCCCTCGAGCAGCAGACCGCGACGAGCGAGATCCTGCGCGTCATCTCCAGCTCGCCGACCGACGTCCAGCCGGTCTTCGACACGATCGCCGACGCGCCGCTCAGGCTCTGTGAGGGTCTGTTCGGCGCCGTCTTCCGCTTCGACGGGAAGCTGATCCACATCGTCGCCCACTACGCCGACTTCACACCGGAGGGGCGCGACGGCATTCCGGCGGCGATACCCGGCACCGCCCAGCCGCACGAGCGTCGTGGCCGAGCCATTCTCGACCGTGGTCGTCGTCCACGTGCGCGACTTCGAGCGCGACGCCGATGTCACCCCGGCCAGCCGCGAGATGTCCCGCGCCGCGGGTCACCGACAGTCTCGTCGTCCTCCCGATGCTCCGCGAGGGGTCGCCCATCGGTGCCATCGCCGTGGGGCGACGAGCACGGAGGGCCCGGCCCTTCTCCGATCGAGCAGATCAGCGCTTCTCGAGACCTTCGCCGACCAGGCCGTCATCGCCATCGAGAACGTCCGCCTGTTCACGGAGCTCGAGGCCCGCAACCGCGACCTCACCGAGGCCCTCGAGCAGCAGACGGCCACCAGCGAGATCCTGCGCGTCATCTCGAGCTCGCCCACCGACGTCCAGCCCGTCTTCGACACGATCGCCGAGAACGCCAGCCGGCTGTGCAACGGCCTCATACGCGATCGTCACCCGCTTCGACGGCGAGTTGATTCACCTGGTCGCCCAGCACAATCCGCGACCGGGCGCTCGAGCCGCACCGACACTGTTCCCAGCGGCGCCCGGGCCGCGACGTACCGTCGGCCGAGCCATCCTGGACCGCGCGGTCGTGCACATCCCCGACGTCGACCGGGATCCCGACATCTCCACGTGACGCCGCTCGGGCCGCGGCGCGAGGAGCTACCTGACGGTCCCGATGCTCCGCGGAGGGTGCCCATCGGCACGATAGGGCTCCCGACTCGGCGGCAGTGCCGTTCTCCGACACGCAGATCGCTCTGCTCCGACCTTCGCCGACCAGGCGGTCATCGCCATTCGAGAACGTCCGCCTGTTCACGGACCCGAGGCACGCAACCTCGAGCTGCGCCGAAGCCCTGGACAGCCGACGATCGCGAGCGAGTCCTGCGCGTCATCTCCAGCTCGCCGACCGACGTCAGCCGGTCTTCGACCCGTTCGTCGGACCAACGCACGCGACTCGAGCTGCTCAAGACCTTCGCCGACCAGGCCGTCATCGCCATCGAGAACGTCCGCCTCTTCACGGAGCTCGAGGCGCGCAACCGCGAGCTAACCGAGGCCCTCGAGCAGCAGACGGCGACGAGCGACATCCTCAGCGTTATCTCGAGCTCTCCGACTGATGTCCAGCCAGTTTTCGACCACGATCGTGGCCAACGCGGTACGTCTCTGCAACGCGCGCATGGGGGCCGTGTACCGGTTCGATCGCGAGCTGGTGCACCTGGTCGCCCATCACAACTATCCGACGGAAGTACTCGAGGTCTTGCAACGAATGCATCCGAGGCCGCCGCAGCCTGACCAGGCCTCGGGTCGAGCCATCCTCACCCGGGCCGTTGTGCAGATCGAGGACATGCTGGCCGATCCCGCAGTACCGGCAGGAGGTCGCGGTCGCCGGCGGCTGGCGGAGCATCCTCGCGGTACCCGATGCTCCGCGAGGGTGTGCCCATCGGGGCAATCGTCATCACGCAGAAACGAAGCCGGTCACTTTCCCGCCAGGCATATCGACCTCCTGAAGACCTTCGCCGACCAGGCCGTCATCGCCATCGAGAACGTGCGCCTCTTCCAGGAGCTCGAGGCGCGGAACCGCGACCTCACCGAGGCCCTCGAGCAGCAGACGGCGACCAGCGAGGTGCTGAAGGTCATCAGCCGCTCGACGTTCGACCTCCAGCCCGTCCTCCAGACGCTCGGCGAGAATGCGACACGGCTGTGCGGTGCCGACGCTCGGCTTCATCTTCAGATTCGACGGCGAGGTGTTCTATCTGGCCGCCGACTACGGGGCGTCGGCAAGCACCAAGGACTTCGCTGCGAGTGACACCGCTGCACGCCAGGACGAGGGTCCGTGACGGGCCGGGCCGCTCTCGAGCGCCGGGCCATCCACATCGCCTGACGTCACGGCCGACTCCCGAATACGAGCGAGCCGACATCCAGAAGCACGTCGGCTACCGGACGGTGCCTCGCGGTCCCGATGCTGCGCGAAGGCGCAGCTGCTCGGGCGATCTTCTTCCTGTGGAAGGCCAGGGTCGAACCCTTCACGGAGAAGCAGATCGAGCTCGCTCACGACCTTCGCGACCAGGCGGTCATCGCCATCGAGAACGTCCGCCTCTTCACAGGAGCTCGAGGCACGCAATCGCGACCTGACCGAAGCGCTGGGGCAGCAGACCGCAACCGCGGAGATCCTGCGGGTCATCAGCAGCTCGCCGACCGACGTGCAGCCCGTGTTCGACATCATCGGCGAGCGCGCAAGGAGCCTGTGCGACGCCGAGATCGGCCTTGTCTCGAGAGTCGACGGCGATATGCTCCACTTGACCTCGCTGCATGGCGTGGCCGCAGAACGTCTGGACGTCGTGCGGCGGGCGTTCCCGATGCCGCGGACGACGGAATCCGTGATGGCCCGAGCGGTCCGGACTTCCGCGGTCGTCCACGTCCCCGACGTCCTTGCCGATCCCCAGTACGAGCACAAGGAGACTGCGCGAGCGGCCGGCTGGCGCGGCTGCCTGGGAGTTCCGATGGTTCGCGAGGGGCAGGTCATCGGCGCGATCTTCGTCGCGCGCACCGTCCCCTGGCGGTTTACCGACAGCCAGATCGAGCTGCTCAAGACGTTCGCCGACCAGGCCGTCATCGCCATCGAGAACGTCCGCCTGTTCACGGAGCTCGAGGCGCAGAAACCGCGATCTGACCGAGACCCTCGAGCAGCAGACGGCCACCGGCGAAATCCTTCGCGTGATCAGCAGCTCTCCGACCGACGTCCAGCCGGTCTTCGACACGATCGTGCGGAGCGCGGTGAGGCTCTGCGACGGGCTATTCGGCGCCGTCAACATGTTCGACGGCGAGATGGTGCACCGCACCACTGCCCCCACAACTACACGCCCGACGCGCTGGCCGCCGTGGAGCGCCTGTATCCGATGCGACCACAGCCGCCAGCAACTGACGGGGCGAGCCATCCTCACCCGAGCGGTCGCCCATCTTCCCGACGTTCTGGACGATCCCGAGTACGTAACGGCCATCGCGCTCGCCGGAGGCTGGAGGAGCGGGCTCGCCGCCCCGTTGCTGCGCGAGGGCCACCCGATCGGGACGATCCTGGTCACCCGGGCGCAGGCCGGGCCTTCTCAGAACGACAGATCGAGCTACTCAAGACGTTCGCCGACCAGGCCGTCATCGCCATCGAGAACGTCCGCCTCTTCCAGGAGCTCGAAGTGCGGAACCGCGAACTCACCGACGCGCTGGAGCAGCAGACCGCGACGAGCGAGATCCTCCGCGTCATCTCCAGCTCGCCGACGGACCTCCAGCCGGTGCTGAACGCCGTCGCCGAAAACGCTGCGCGGCTGTGCGATGCGATCGATGCCTCAGATCTTTCGCGTCGAGGACGATTTCCTGAGGCCGGCCGCTTCCTTCGGACCGATCCCGGTCCCCCCGAGGCGTCCGATCAGTCGGGGCTGGGTGACCGGCCGATCCGTCGTGGACCGAAGGACCATCCATGTCCATGACATCACGACGGAATCGGAAGCGGAGTACCCAATTGGCAGGGAAACGCAGAGACTCACCGGCCACCGGACCACTCTCGCCACTCCCGCTCCTGCGCGAGGGGCAGCCGCTCGGGGCAATCCTCGTCCGCCGCATGGACGTCCGCCCCTTCTCGGACAAGCACGTCAAGCTCCTCGAGACCTTCGCCGACCAGGCCGTCATCGCCATCGAGAACGTCCGCCTATTCCAGGAGCTGGAGGCGCGGAACCGCGATCTGACCGAGGCGCTCGAGCAGCAGACGGCGACCAGCGAGGTCCTGAAGGTCATCAGCCGCTCGACGTTCGACCTCCAGCCGGTCCTGTCCAGCCTGATAGAGAGCGCGATGAGGCTTTGCAACGCGGACAAGGGCTTCATCTACCGGCAGGACGGGGACGTCTATCGCATGGCGGTAGCCTACGGGGAGTCCGCCGACTTCATCGAGGTTTCGTGAAGCGACACCCTCACCGCCCGGGCCGGGAGTCGGCAACGGGCCGGGCCCTCCTCGAGCGACGCATCATCCACATCCCGACGCCATGGCCGATCCCGAGTACCGCTGGGCCGAAGCAGGAGCGCGGCGCCGAGGTCCGGACGATCCTTGCGGTCCCGATGCTTCGGGAGGGCGCCGTCGTCGGCGTCTTCATGATCCTGTCGGACGGAAGTGTCGCGCCCTTCACCGACAAGCAGATCGAGCTCGTGACGACCTTCGCCGACCAGGCCGTCATCGCCATCGAGAACGTCCGCCTCTTCCAGGAGCTGGAGGCGCGGAACCACGATCTGACCGAGGCGCTGGAGCAGCAGACGGCGACCAGCGAGATCCTGCGAGTGATCAGCCAGCTCACCCGACGGACGTCCAGCCCGTCTTCGACACCATCGTCGGCAGAGCGCGGTGGGCTCTGCGACGGCTCGTTCGAGTTGGTGTTCATACGTTCGACGGCGAGCTGATCCACGTCGGCCGCGTCACCACGGGCCTGAGCCCGGAGGGGCTCGAGTGTCCGTCGGCAGCGCTATCCGATGCCTCCGAGTCGGGAGAGCGTCATCGCCCGCGCCGATCCTGGACCGGACGCGTGGTGCACATTCCGGACATCGCGAGCGATCCCGAGTAGTCGCGCCGGACCTCGCGGCTGGCTCGCCGTGGGCTACCGAAGCATCCTCTGCGGTGCCGATGCTGCGCGAAGGGACGCCGTCGGGGCCATCGCCGTCGACGAACGCGCCGACGGCTGGCCGTTCTCGGTCCGAGGCAGATCGAGCTGCTGAAGATGTTCGCCGACCAGGCCGTCATCGCCATCGAGAACGTCCGCCTCTTCCAGGAGCTCGAGGTCCGAAACAAGGACCTCACCGAGGCGCTCGAGCAGAACTTCCGCTCTTCCAGGAGCTCGAGGCGCGGAATCGCGACCTCACCGAGGCCCTCGAGCAGCAGACCGCCACCAGCGAAGTGCTGAAGGTCATCAGTCGCTCGACCTTCGACCTCCAGCCGGTGCTCCAGACGCTCGTGCGAGAACGCGACAGGCTCTGTGGTGCCGACGTGGAGCTTCATCTTCAGGCTCGACGGCGAGATGCTTCGCGCGGCGGCGGACCTACGGGGCGACCGCCGGGGTTCCTCGAGAGTTCCTGCGGCGCGAATCCGATGCGGCGGAGCGAGGATCCGTCGACCGGGCGGGCCGCTGCTCGAGCGGCACGTGATCCACATCCCCGACGTCACTGGCTGACCCCGAGTACAGTTGGGCGAGATCAGCAGGCAGGTCGAGGTGCCGGACGGTCCTGGCTGTCCCGATGCTCCGGGAGGGCGCACCGTCTTCGGCGTGATCTTCGTGTCAGGAGGACCGAGGTCCAGCCCTTCACCGACAAGCAGATCGAGCTCGTCGAGGACCTTCGCCGACCAGGCCGTCATCGCCATCGAGAACGTCCGCCTCTTCCAGGAGCTGGAGGGTCGCAATAAGGATCTCACCGAAGCGCTCGAGCAGCAGACGGCGACCAGCGAGGTCCTGAAGGTCATCAGCCGCTCGACGTTCGACCTCCAGCCAGTGCTCGACACCCTCATCGAGAACGCGGCGAGGCTGTGCGACGCCCAGCGCGGAGCTCATCTTGCAGCGGAAGGGGACTCCTATCGACGGCGGTGGCCTTCTACAACGCGGCTCCGGACTTCGTCGAGTTCCTCAAGGCGTCACCCGATCGTGCCGGGACGACACTCCATCGACGGCCAGGGTGGCACTCGAGCGGCGGACGATCCATGTCCCCGACGCTGCAGGCCGATCCTGAGTACCGATACGCGCCTGCGAGACGTGGCGATCCGATCAGAACAGATGCTCGGTGTGCCGATGCTCGCGAGGCGACGACATCCTCGGCGTGCATCATCCTGTACGAGCCGGAGGTCCAGCCATTCACCGACAAGCAGATCGAGCTGGTCGACGACGTTCGCCGATCAGGCCGTCATCGCCATCGAGAACGTCCGCCTCCTCACCGAGCTCCAGGCGCGGACGCGGGAGCTGACGCGGTCGGTCGAGGAGCTGCAGGCGCTGAGCGCCGTCAGCCGGACGGTCAGCTCCACCCTCGATCTCCCGACCGTCCTGACCACGATCGTCAGCCGCGCGGTGCAGCTCTCGGGAGCCGCCGGCGGGGTGATCTACGAGTACGACCAGGGCACTCAGGAGTTCCAGGTCCAGGCGAGCCACCGGTTGGAGGAGGAGCTGGTCGAGGTGCTGCGCGCCGCGCCGATCCAGCTCGGAGAAGGGGCGACGGGCCAGGCGGCGCTCCGCCGGGAGCCGGTCCAGCTGCCCGACATCGGCGACGAGCATGCCTTCAGCGTGACCCGGATCCGGACGGTGCTCCTCGGCCTCGGCTACCGCTCGGTGCTGGCCGTGCCGCTCCTGTCGGAGCAGCGGATCCTGGGCGTCCTCACGGTATGGCGGCAGGCCGCGGGGGAGTTCCCGGAGGAGGTCGTGAACCTTCTCCAGACCTTCGCCGGCCAGTCGGCCCTCGCCATGCAGAACGCCCGGCTCTTCCGGGAGCTCGAGGCGAAGAGCCGGGAGCTCGAGGTCGCGAGCCGCCACAAGTCGGAGTTCCTCGCCAACATGTCCCACGAGCTCCGGACGCCGCTGAACGCCATCATCGGGTACAGCGAGATGCTCCAGGAGGAAGCCCAGGACCAGCACGCCGACGGCTTCGTCCCCGACCTCCAGCGGATCCACGCGGCCGGCAAGCACCTCCTCGAGCTCATCAACGCCGTCCTCGACCTCTCGAAGATCGAGGCCGGCAAGATGGAGCTCTACCTCGAGTCCTTCGACGTCGGATCGCTCGTGCGGGACGTCGCGGCGGTGCTCGAGCCCCTCGCGCAGAAGAACGCGAACCGCCTCGAGGTCCAGTGCGCTCCCGACGTCGGCGCGATGCGGGCGGACCTGACCAAGCTCCGCCAGGCGCTCTTCAACCTCCTCTCGAACGCCTGCAAGTTCACCGAGCAGGGCGTCGTGACGGTGGGCGTCACGCGGCAACCGGCGACCGCCGAGGGAGGCGACTCGATCGTCTTCGCGGTCCGGGACACCGGGATCGGGATGACGCCCGAGCAGATGGCGCGGCTCTTCGAGGAGTTCGGCCAGGCCGACGCGTCGACCACGCGCCGCTACGGCGGGACCGGCCTCGGCCTCGCCCTCTCCCGCCGGCTCTGCCGGATGATGGGCGGCGACATCTCGGTGGCGAGCGAGCCGGGCCGCGGGAGCACGTTCACGATCCGGCTGCCGGCGGAGGTGCGCGAGCCGGCGCGTGAGACTCCGGCGACCGACCGCGCTCGCGCCGCTCCGAGATGGCTCGACCCACGTGCTCGTGATCGACGACGACGCGGCCGTGCGCGACCTCATGGCGCGGTTCCTCGGAAAGGAAGGGTTCCGCGTCGCGACGGCCGCCGGCGGCGAGGAGGGCCTGCGCCTGGCGCGCGAGCTCCAGCCCGACGTGATCACGCTCGACGTGCTGATGCCCGGCATGGACGGCTGGTCGGTGCTGGCCGCCCTGAAGGCCGACGCCGCCCTGGCCGACATCCCCGTGGTGATGCTGACGATGCTGGACGACCGGAACCTCGGCTACGCCCTCGGCGCCGCCGACTACCTCACCAAGCCGCTCGACCGGGAGCGCCTCGTGTCGGTGCTCGGGCGCTACCGCCAGGATCTCCCCGTCCTCGTCGTCGACGACGACCCCGACTTCCGCGACCTGGCGCGCCGGACGCTCGAGCGCGAGGGCCACACCGTGATCGAGGCCGACAACGGGCGCGCCGCGCTGGCCCGGCTGCGCGACACCACGCCCGGCGTGATCCTCCTCGACCTCATGATGCCCGAGATGGACGGCTTCGACGTCGTCGCCGCCATCCGGGAGAACGAGGCGTGGCGGCCATCCCCATCGTCGTCATCACGGCCAAGGACCTCTCCCCCGAGGACCACGAGCGCCTCAACGGCTACGTGGCGCGCGTCCTCCAGAAGGGCGCGCTGAGCCGCGAGACGCTGCTCACCGAGGTGCGCGACCTCGTGACAGCATCGGCTCGCCTCGGTCGGGAGAGACGCTGATGCCGAAGATCCTTCTCGTCGAGGACAACGAGATGAACCGCGACATGCTCTCGCGCCGCCTGGTCAAGCGGGGGTACGAGGTCGTGGTCGCCGTCGACGGCCAGGAGGGCGTCGAGAAGGCGCGGGCGGAGGCCCCGGCGCTCGTCCTCATGGACATGAGCCTCCCCGTGCTCGACGGCTGGGAGGCGACGCGGGCGCTCCGCGCCGACCCGGCCACGCGGGCGATCCCGGTCATCGCCCTCACGGCCCACGCCATGGCCGGCGACCGCGAGAAGGCGCTCGCCGCGGGCTGCGACGACTTCGACACGAAGCCGATCGAGCTCGACCGGCTCCTCGGGAAGATCGAGGCGCTCCTCTCGCGATGAACCCCGATCCGGGCAGCCTCGCCCACCTCCGCCACGAGCTGCGCACGCCGCTCAACCACATCCTCGGGTACAGCGAGATGCTGCTCGAGGACGCGGGCGAGGCCGGCGAGCTGGCCCTGGCAGCTCCGCGGGGTCCGCGGCGAGGGCCACGCGCTCCTGGCCGTCGTCGAGGAGTCGCTCGCGCCGGCTCGCGTCGAGGCGGGCGGCGTGGACGTCAGCCGCCTCGCCTCGGAGATCGCGCCTCCCCTGGACCGGCTCGATCAGGCGGTGAGCCGCCTCCTCCGGCTGGCGGCCGAGGGCGGCGCCAGCGCGGTCTCGGCGGACGCGCAGCGCATCGGCGCCGCGGTGTCGCGGCTCCGGTCGCTGGTCGCGGACTGGACGCGCGGCGCGGACGGCGCCCCACCGCGGCAGGCCCGCGTGGGCCGATCGAGCACGGAGGCCGAGGGGGAGAGTCGGGCGACGCGCCGGGGGCCCGTGGCCGCCCCGGCGGCGATCCTGGTGGTCGACGACGACCAGGAGAACCGGGAGATCCTGGCGCGACGCCTCACGCGAGACGGCCATCAGGTCCGCATGGCCAGCGGCGGGACCGAGGCGCTCTCCGTCCTCCAGGCCGAGCCCGTCGATCTGGTCCTCCTCGACGTCATGATGCCGGACCTCGACGGGCCCACGGTGCTGGCGCGGCTCAAGCAGGATCCCGACCGGCGCCACATCCCGGTCCTCATGATCTCGGCGCTCGACGAGACGGCCAGCGTCGTCCGCGCGATCGAGCTCGGGGCCGAGGACTACCTCCCCAAGCCGTGCGACCCCGTGCTGCTCCGCGCCCGGATCGGCGCCTGCCTCGAGAAGAAGCGCCTCCGGGACCAGGAGACGCGGCACGCCCTCGAGCTGGCCGAGTGGAACCGGACCCTCGAGGCGCGCGTGCAGGAGCAGGTGGGCCAGGTCGAGCGCCTGGGCCGGCTGAAGCGCTTCTTCTCGCCCCAGCTCGCCGAGCTGATCGTGGCCGGCGGCGCCGAGGATCCCCTCCGCACCCACCGCCGGGAGATCACCGTCGTCTTCCTCGACCTCCGGGGCTTCACCGGCTTCGCCGAGACGGCGGAGCCGGAAGAGGTCATGGGCGTCCTCCGCGAGTACCACGAGGCGATGGGCCGCCTCATCCTCGAGCACGAGGGCACGCTCGAGCGGTTCACCGGCGACGGGATGATGGTCTTCTTCAACGACCCGGTGCCGGTCGACAACCCCGCGGAGCGCGCCGTCCGGATGGCCGTCGCGATGCGCGACCGCGTCCGGGAGCTCCGCGCCGCCTGGCGGAAGCGCGGCCACGACCTCGACCTCGGCGTCGGCATCGCCCAGGGCTACGCGACGATCGGCGCGATCGGCTTCGAGGGCCGCTGGGACTACGGGGCGATCGGCACGGTGACGAACCTCGCCGCGCGGCTCTGCGCCGAGGCGCAAGGCGGGCAGATCCTGATCACCTCCCGCGTCGCCGCCGCTGCCGAAGAGCTGATGAGGTCGAGGAGGTCGGCGCGCTCTCGCTGCGCGGCCTCACGAGACCCGTCCCGACCCTCAACGTCGTCGGGCTCAGGCCCGTATCCTGACCCGACCGCCCTGCTGCGCACGCGGCCAACGAGCCTGCGCCGTGATGATAGAATGCGGTCGTCGGGCATGTACCAGATCACGCTGGAGATCCGGAAGCTAGAGGAAGGCCCCTATCTGGGCACCAGTCCGGATTTGCCGGGGCTGATCGTTCAGGGGGCCACGCCCGAGGAAGTCGTTGACCTCGCGCCCGATCTCGCCCGAGACCTGATCGCTGTGATGGTGGAGACCCACCAGCCTCTGCCCCTTGGTCTGCAGCCACTCAGCAACCCGACGAGAGTGCACATCCTCGTCCCAGCGTGACCTACGGCGAGCTGAGTCGCCGGCTGCGGGCCCTCGGATGCGAGATCAAGCGACACGGTAAGGGCAGTCACGAGATCTGGCACAACCCTCGCGTCAACCGTTCTACGGTGATCCCGCATCATTCCGGGGACATTCCGAGGGGCACTCTTCAGGCGATACTCAGGCAGCTCGCCATCGACCCGGACGAATGGGAGGCGATCTGACATGCTCCCCGAGACCCTCGGCCACGTGTTCGACGTCCCGCTGCGCCTCGCCCCGGCGTCGGTGGCGGTGATCCAGGGCGACACGACCCTCACCTACCGGGACCTCGACGCGTGGTGCAACCGCGCGGCGAACGCCTACGCGGGGCTCGGGGTCGGCGCGGGCGCCCGTGTCGCGCTGATGTTCTCGAACGACTGGCGCTTCCTCCCCGCGTTCTTCGGACCCATGCGGCTCGGCGCGGTCTCCGTCCCGCTGAACATCCGGATGGGGGACGAGGCCCTCGCCTACGTGGTGCAGGACGCCGAGGCGACGGTGCTGGTGGCCGGCCGCGACCAGGCCGAGCGCGCCCGGCGCCTCGCGAGCCAGGTCAAGGGGCTGGCCCATCTCGTGGTCGACGGGCCGCCCGCCGACGGCGCGATCGGCTGGGACGCCTGGCTCGACGCCGCCTCGCCCCGCTTCCGGCGCCGCCGCCTCGATCCCGACTCGGTGTGCATGCAGCCCTACACCTCCGGGTCCACCGGGAAGCCCAAGGGCGTCCTCCTCGCCCACCGCGGCCAGGTGTGGAACGCCGACATCATCCGCAAGATGGCGTGCCTCGACCACACGGAGCGCGCGCTGGTCGCGGTGCCGCTCTACCACAAGAACGCGATGATCGGCGCGGTGAAGCCGTTCCTCCTCGCGGGCGGCTCGCTCGTGATCCTCCCGGGCTTCGACCCGATCGAGGTCATCCGCGCCATCGACCGCCACCAGGTGACCTACCTCACGGGCGTCCCCGCCATGTACAAGATGATGCTCTCGGAGAAGGAGACCCTCGCCCGGCACAGCGTTCGCTCGATCCGCTACGCGCTCTGCGGCTCGGCCGAGGTGCCCGAGGAGCTCCTGGTGGAGTTCCAGCGCGTGTTCGGGGCGCCCATCGGCGAGTCGTACGGCCTGACCGAAGGCGGGCCGGTCCCGATGGCGAACCCGCGCTACGGGCTGAAGAAGCTCGGCTCCTGCGGCGTCGACGTCGCCGACTGCCAGAACCGCATCGTCTCGACGGCCGACGGGGTGACCGACTGCGCCGTCGACGAGGTCGGCGAGCTGGTCACGCGGAATCCCGGTCTCGCCAAGGGGTTCTGGAAGCTCCCCGAGGTGACGGCGCAGAAGATCCGGGACGGGTGGCTCTTCACCGGCGACCTCATGCGGCGCGACCGGGACGGCTACTACTACTTCGTCGGGCGCAAGGACGACATGATCAACGTGGCGGGCGAGAACCTCTATCCGAAGGAGGTCGAGGACGTCCTCCTCCGGCACCCCGGGCTCAAGGACGCCTGCGTCGTTTCGGCCGCCCACGCCACCAAGGGCGAGGTGCCCGTCGCGTACGTCGTCGCCCGCAACCCCGAGGCGCCGCCGGACGAGGAAGCGGTCAAGCGCTTCTTCCTCGAGCGCGGCGCGCCGTACGCCCACCCGCGCCGGGTGTTCTTCCTGGACCGGCTCCCCCTCGGCGGGACGGGCAAGCTCGACCGCTCGGCGCTCAAGCGCCAGGCCGCCGCCCTGCCCCCGATCGAGTCCCAGCGATGAGCGCGCATCTCCAGGTCGACAAGTCGCCCTTCCACCGTCTGCTCGGGCTCGAGCTGGTGCGGGCGGAGGACGGCGTCGTGGAGATGCGCCTGCCCTGGCGGGACGAGCTGGGCCGCGCCGACGACTCGGACTGGTACCACGGCGGCGTGATCTCGGCCCTCATCGACATCGCCGGCGACTACGCCATCGCCTCGAAGCTCGGGCGCGGCGTGCCGACCATCGACCTCCGGGTCGACTACCTCCGCCCCGCCCGCCGCGGGGAGCTGCGCGCCCGGGCCCGCGCGGTCAAGGTCGGCCGCACCGTGGGGGTCGCCGACGTGGAGCTCAGAGACGCCAACGACGCGGTGGTCGCGATCGGCCGCTGCGCCTACTCGACCGCCGGATGATCTCGACCAAGAGGCCGCCGCGGCCCCGCCACAGGCCGAAGGCCGTCGAACGCCGCAGGCGCGAGGCGCGACGGCCGTGCTGAAAGGAGCATCCCCGTGACGAAGCCCCGGGTCGTGATGGTGCACCCGCCGACGAAGCTCTATCCCTTCGAGTTCTGGGGGCCCGCGTTCGACGGGCTCGACGTCGAGACCGTGGCCGTCGAGTGCCGGACCCGCGCGGAGGCCCTCCAGGCGGTCCGCGGCGCCGACATCGTGATGATCGGGTTCTTCAAGGTGGACGCGGAGATGGTGGCCGCGATGGACCGGGCGCAGGCCATCTGCGGCTTCGGCCACGGCTACGACACGGTCGACGTGGACGCCGCCACGCGCGCGGGCATCCTGGTCACGAACGCCGCGCGGATGTGCCACCTCGAGGTCGCGAACCACGCGGCGGCGATGATCCTCGCGCTGAACCGGAAGCTCGTCACGTACGACCGGGCGATGCGGCAGGGCGTGTGGGATCGGGCGGCCGGCCGCCCCATCACGCCGCTCGACGGCGAGACGGCGGGGCTGGTGGGCCTGGGCGAGATCGGCCAGGCGCTGGCGCGGCGTCTCCAGCCCTTCGGCCTCCGCGTGATCGCCCACGATCCCTACGTCGAGGAGCACGTGCCCCGCGAGCTCGGCGTGCCGCTGGTCGGCGATCTTCACCGCCTCCTCGGCGAGTCGGACTGGGTGTCCGTCCAGGTGCCGCTGAACGCGCAGACTCGCCATCTCATGGGCGAGCGCGAGTTCCGGTCGATGAAGCGCACGGCGTACTTCGTCAACTGCTGCCGCGGGGGCGTCGTCGACGAGCCCGCCCTCACCCGGGCCCTCCAGGAAGGCTGGATCGCCGGCGCCGGCATCGACGTGTTCGAGGCCGAGCCGACCGACCCGGGGAATCCGCTCCTCCAGCTCCCGAACGCGATCACGAGCCCCCACGCCGCCGGCGAGTCCACGGAGTCGGCCGCGCTGTCGGCGCGCGTCGCCAGCCGGCAGGCGGCGGCCGTGCTCCGCGGAGAGTGGCCGGACCGCGTCGTCAACCCGGCCGTCTACGGACGCCTCCGAGCGGAAGGGCGGCTCTCGCGATGACCCGACCGGCGGCGGAGCCGACCACCTGGTACCTCTTCTCGGTCAACGTCGACACGCCGCCGGCCCTCACGATCGACTCGGGCGACGAGGTGACGCTGGTCGTGCGCGGCGCGTTCGCCGACGTGCGCGACATCCGGGACGTCCCGACGCCGTTCACGCCGGCGTGCGACGGCCATCCGCTGGCGCCGGTCGCCGGCCCGGTGATGGTCCGCGGCGCCGAGCCCGGTGACGCCGTCGCGATCGACCTCCTGGAGATCACCCCGCACGCGGACGGGATCACGGCGATCCTCAGGGACTTCGGCGTGCTCCGGAAGGAGTACGGCGAGCCGAAGGCCCTCGCCTGCCCGGTGCGCGACGGCCGCGCGTGGTTCGGCGGCCGGATCCCGATCCCGCTCAACCCGAACCTCGGGACCGTGTCGACGATGCCGCCCGACGGCTACAAGCCTTCCTACGCCGGACCCTACGGCGGCGACTTCGACCAGAAGGACGTCAAGGCCGGCAGCCGCGTCCACCTGCCGGTGATGGTGCCGGGAGCGCTCGTCTTCTTCGCCGACCCGCACGCCGCGATCAGCGACGGGATCGTGACCGGGACGGGCGTCGAGTGCACCTCGACGGTGCGGGCGCGGATCACGCTCCACAAGGGCCGGACGGTCGCGCGCCCGATCATCGAGGTCGACGACACCGTGCAGGTGCTCGGCTTCGGGCCCAGCGTGGAGGAGGCGACCGAGGACGCGACCCGCGCCGCCATCGACGTGGTCGCCCACGGCGCGCGCATGGACCCGGAGGAGGCGTACATGCTCCTCTCCATCGTCGGGGAGCTCCGCATCGGCACGTCGCCCCGACCGGTCATGGCCGCGCGGCTCATCATCCCGCTCGAGACCCTCGCCGCCGCCGGCTGGACGTCGCCCTGGTGAAGATGGAGCGGGGTCCGGCCGGCCGAACGCGAGACCCATGAGCCTCCTCGTCATCCGGAACGTGCGGGTGTTCGACGGCGTGTCGGAGCGCGCCATCGAGCAGGCCTCCGTCGTCGTGGAAGGCGCGCGGATCCGCGAGGTGGTCGTGGGCGCGCTGACGCCGCCGCGCGACGCCCGCATCCTCGACGGCCAGGGCGGGACCCTCCTTCCCGGCTTCGTCGACATGCACTCGCACCTCGTCTCCGAGCTGGGGGTCCGCCTCTATCTCGCGAACGGCGTGACGAGCGTGCGGTACGCCGGCAACGATCCCGGACGCGGTCCTCGCGCTCCGCGACGCGGTGGACACCGGCCGCGTCCCCGGCGGGCGGATCTTCTCGCTCGGCCCGCTGCTCGACGGGGTCTCCCCCGACTATCCGGCGATGTCGTGGCCCCTCTACTCGGCGGCGGAGGCGCGCCTGGCCGTCCAGCGCCTCAGGGCGGACTACCGGGTCGACGGGATCATCCTCACGCAGAAGCCGGCGCTCGAGATCGCCCGCGCCGCCGTCGACGAGGCGCATCGGCTGGGAATCGGCGTGACGGGCCAGACCTGGAGCCTCACCGCCCGGGAGGCCGTCGCGCTCGGCTACGACGGGCTCGAGAACACCTCGCGGCTGCCGGAGGCCCCGAAGACCCTCCCCGAGATCGGGCTCCTCCGGTACCGGACGATCCCGGAGCGGTCCGCGATGCTGGCGCTGCTCTGGGCGCGGGCGGACGCCGGGCGCCTGGAGCGCCTCGGCCACCAGATGCTGAAGTACGAGACCTACCTCGTCCCGACGCTCGCGGGAATGGACGCGATCCTGGGCCGGTACACGGCGCGCATCCGCCGGGACGGCGACACGAAGCGGCTGCCCACGGCCGCCCGCCGCGATCTCCTCGCGTGGCTCGGCCAGCGCTTCTTCGGCGCCGCGTGGACGCCGCGCGACTTCGCGAACTGGGCGCGCGGCCGCGCGCGCTACCAGCGGTTCATCCGGGACTACGCGCGGCTCGGCGGGCGCGTCCTGGTCGGAACCGACGCGCTCAAGCCGTGCGCCGGCTTCCTCTTCCACGAGGAGCTTCGCCGGCTTCGAGCCTGCGGGCTGTCGAGCGCGGCCGTGCTGCGCGCCGCCACGGCGGCCGCGGCGGACACGCTCGGCCGGCCCGACCTCGGGCGCGTCGCGCCGGGCGCGCAGGCCGATCTCGTCCTCGTCGCCGGCAATCCCGCTTCGCCGCCTGGCCGACGCGCGGGCCGTCCGGGCCGTCGTCGTCCGCGGGCGGCTCCTCCAGCGAGACTCGCTCCACCCTCGACCTCGAACCCGCATCGCGTGAGGAGGCTTCATGAAGATGCTGCGTGTCCTCGGAATCCTGCTGGTCCTGGCGGCCGTCGCGCTCCCGGTTACCCCGGTCGCGGCCCAGGACCTGGTCCTCGGCGTCGCCGCGCCGATGACCGGCAACCTGGCCCAGATCGGCAAGCAGTTCGCGGAGGGCGCGCAGCTCGCCGCGGACGAGGTCAATGCCAAGGGCGGCATCAAGGGCCGCAAGGTCGTGATCCGGGTGGAGGACGACAAGGGCGACCCCAAGGAGGCGGCCACCGTCGCGCAGAAGTTCGCGGCCGACGACCAGGTCCTCGCCGTCCTCGGGCACTACTCCTCGTCGGCCTGCTTCGCGGCCATCCCCATCTACACCCGGGCCCGCCTGGCCACGATCACGCCGTCGGCGTCCCACACGGACCTGACCAAGCAGGGCGGGAAGTACATGTTCCGGATGTGGTCGCCCATCTCCGTGTACGTCCCCGACCTCGCCCAGTACACGGTCAAGAAGCTCGGCAAGAAGAACATCGGCGTCATCTACGTGCAGAACGACTGGGGCATCCAGACGAAGGACTACTTCGTCAAGGAGCTCGAGAAGCTCGGGGCGCGCGTGGCGGCGCTGGAGGTCGTGTACGACAAGGACACCGACTTCAAGGCCCAGCTCACGAAGGTCAAGGCCGCGAACCCCGACGCGCTGGCCATCCTGACGTACTACACGACCGGGGCGCTCCTGACGCTCCAGGCGCGGAACCTCGGCATCAACGCGCCGCTCGTCGGCACCGGCACCCTCTACGAGGACAAGTTCCTCGAGATCGCCGGCAAGGGGAACGCCGAGGGGCTCGCCGTGAACACGGAGTTCAACGCGGACGATCCGGCGCCCGTCGTCAAGAACTTCGTCGCCATGTACCAGAAGCTCCACCCCAACGAGAAGCCCGAGCCGTACCACGCCACGACGTACGACGCGGCGCGCATCATCCTCTCGGCCATCGAGAAGGCCGGGACCGACCGCGACGCGATCCGGGACGCCGTCGCCGCCACCCGGACCTTCGCCGGCGTGACCGGCACGTTCTCCTTCAACGAGCAGCGGGAGCGCGAGGCGAAGGACCAGGTCTACCTCCTGGTGAAGGACGGCAAGTGGACCTTCATCGGGCGGCAGACGTACTGAGCCGCGTGACCGCGCCGTCCCGGCGGCGACCAGGACCTGGCGTCCGGACGGTTCTGGTTCGCCGGCGGGTGGCCACCGCACCGCCCGGCGGCGTCAGGATGCTCCCGATTCCTTGACAGGTCACCTCCATCAGACCAGTATGGTCACATGCAGACCATCGGAGTCGCCCGGTTGAAGGCCCACCTGAGCCGCTATCTCGCTCATGTCAAGAGCGGTCACGAGGTGGTCGTCACCGAGCGCGGCCGACCGGTCGCGAAGCTCATCCCCCTGCCGCCCGCCGCGGGCCGCGAATCACGACGGGGACGTCTCATCCGGGCCGGGATCTTGCTGGCGGGAACGGGGCGCATCCCGGCCGCCCTCCTTCGGCCCCCCGAAGGGGCCCCGCGTCGGAGATGCCGTGGTCAAGTTCCTCCTGGCGGAGCGGCGAGAGGAACGCTGATCTTCTGGGATAGTTCGGCGGTCGTTGCCACGCTCCTTTCCGAGAGTCGATCCGTCGAGCTGACGACACTGCTGCGGCGTGACCGCGAGATCGCTCTCTGGTGGGGGAGCCCGGTCGAATGCCAGTCGGCTCTTCATCGAGCTCGTCGAGAGGGAGTCCTCGCTGCCTCTCCGCTGCGCGAGGCGCTGTCACGGCTGGACATGCTGGTCGCGAACGTCGATATCGTCGCTCCGAGCGGATCGCTTCGGGACCGCGCCAGCCACCTCGTCGCTGTGCATCCGCTCAGCGCTGCCGACGCCCTGCAGCTCGCTGCAGCCCTCCTGTCGTCCGAGGAGACACCGCGCGGAGAGGTGCTCGTCACTCTAGACGACCGGCTCCGCACCGCCGCCCAGGCCGAGGGATTCACCGTCCTGCCGGAATGACTGGCGCTCGGCAGCGGTGGCGACCGCCCCTGGGCCGACGCCGCGCCGGTTCGGCTACTACGAGCGCCTGACGCGCGCCCAGCAGCGCATCTACCGGCGAAGCGACGAGATCACCCGCCTGGCCCTGCCTCGGGGCGGGCGAGCTCCATCCACTGATCGCCGGCCTGGACGCCGCCCTGATCTCGGAGGATCGCCTGGCCGTCCAGGTGGTCTCCCAGCAGCTCTTCACCGGCCTGACCCGCGCGTTCGCCGTCGGCCCGTGCCGGGTCGAGGTGCTGGCGGCGCGCCCGCACAATCGGTGGGGGGAGCTGCAGGGCCTCTACACCGACGACCGCCGCCTGCCGCGCGTCCAGCTCTGGATGCGCACCGCGCGCCAGCGCCGGGTCGTCGCGTTCCGCACCTACCTCCGGACCCTGCTCCACGAGCTGGGTCACCACCTGGACTACCGGTACCTGAAGCTCGCGGACTCCTTCCACACCCAGGGGTTCTACCAGCGCGAATCGAGTCTCTTCCACCAGCTGGTTCTGGACGACGAGGTCGCGCGCGACCGCGGAGAGGCGATGCCGGAGGACGACGTCCCCTTCTGAGCGCGCCGGCTCGGGCCTACGATGGCCTACGGATGGAAGGTCCGGCGCCCTTCCTCGCGGGTCCAGACGCGGATCAGGTGCCGCTTGAGGCTCGGCTCGGGCGCGTCGCGGAAATCGGTGCGGCTGTGGGCGAACTCCCGGTTGTTGATGTACTGGATCTGGCCGCGCTCGATCGTGAACTCCACCCACAGCTCGGGCGAGTCCACGACGGCGCGCATGGCGTCGAGGGCCTCGCGGCCCTGCGGGTCGAGCGGCGCGCCCGCCAGCTCGGCGCCCGTCTCGATCAGCCGCTCGTTGAAGCGTCCCACGAGCGCGCGGCCGTCGTACTGGAAGACGGGCTGGGCGCCGACCTTCGAGTCGTCCGGGAGCGTGCTCCCCCTGGCGGTCCCAGGGAAACGGCGCGATAGAGCCGCGGCAGGAGCCCGGGGTGGCGCCGCCTCAGCTCGTTGTGCACCGTGACGAGGCTGACGAAGCGGCTCACGCCGCCTTCCTGCGCCGGGTTGACGCAGTAGAGGCCCACCAGTCTGGGGCGGCAGGTCGAGCCACGGGCCGTCGGTGTGGAACGTGAGGTCGAGATTCGTGACCGAGCGGCGGACTCCGTACTCGAGCGTCTTGCCGGTGTCGCGGACGTCGTACAGCACCGCTCCGTTCCACGCCTGGGCGACCGGACGCCCGAGGAGCTGGCTCAGGAGCCAGCACACGCACGCGGTTCTCCTCCGGCTCGTAGCGCTCCACCGGCACGCGATCCACCACCGCCAGGCCGACGCCGCCCGAGAGCTTGGCGCGCACGCGGTCCATCACCTCGGCGCAGGCGGCGAGCGGGAACTGATCCGGCGTCAGGAGGAGCGTCGGGAGCGGATCGCGGCGCCACTGACGCAGGGCGGCGTCCAGCTCGTCGACGCAGCGCGGCGACAGCGCCACCAGCCAGTCCCGCGGCGCCAGCTCGTGCCGGCGCCACGCCCGGCTGTCCCGGATCTCCTCCGTGAGCATGGTCGCGACGCTCTCCGTCACCGTGTAGTCCCCGCCCCCGCCTCGCGCCGCAGGACGTCGAGCGCCTCCGCCAGGCGCTCGTAGTCCGCGGCCGTGTTGTAGAGCTGGGCGGAGACGCGGAGGATGCGGACCGCCAGGGCGGGCCACGTGAAGACGGGCAGCTCGAGCCCGAAGCGGTCGAACAGAGCCGTGTGCAGAGGGTCGGGCTCGCCGTCCTTCGGCAGGTAGCCGAAGCCCGCCGGGACGGGGACCGCCGCCAGCGAGCCGATCATGGAGTCCGGCGCGGGGGACGGCACGTCGAGCGCGCCGCAGAGCCGGTCGCGAGCCGCGAGCGCCGTGGCCCGGTTGTGGGCCATGAGGGCCGGCCATCCCCCGGGCAGGAGCGATCCCATGTAGCGGATCGCCTCGGGGACCGTCAGGTACGCCGGTCGGGTCCACGGTCCCGAGCCAGTCGAACTCCAGCCGGAATCGCGAGCGATCGGTCCGGCGGGAGTTGGCGCCGTGGCTGATCACCAGGGGCCGGACGCCCCCCTGACGATCTCGCCGGACGTGGAGAAAGCCCGTCCCCTTCGGCGCGCACATCCACTTGTGGCAGTTCCCGGTGTAGTAGGCGGCGCCGAGCGCCCGGAGGTCGAGCGGGACCATCCCGGGGGCGTGGGCTCCGTCCACCACCGCGTCCACGCCGCGGGCGGCCAGCTCGTGCACCAGTCGCTCGATCGGCAGGACGAGACCCGTCGGGCTCGTCACGTGGTCGAGCAGGGCGAGCCGCGTCCGTGCGCTCACTCGGCCGAGGACGGCCTGGAGCACCTCCTCGGGGGCCCGCCAGCGGAAACGGCACCGGCGCCACCACGACGCGCGCCCCCGCGCGCGCGGCGACGGCGTCTACCGCGTTCCGGCAGGCGTTGTAGGCGTGGTCCGTCGCCAGGATCTCGTCGTCCCGGTCGAGCTCGAGCCAGCGGAGGACCGTGTTCACCCCGGTGGTGGCGTTCGGGACGAAGGCGAGGTCGTCCGGCTCGGCCCCGACGAAGGCGCCGAGGGCGGCCCGGGCGGCGTCGAGGTGGCCCTCCAGCTCCCGGCTCAGGAACAGCACGGGCTCTCGCTCGAGCCGCTCCCGGAGGCGCGCCTGGGCGTCCAGCACGACCCGGGGGCAGGCCCCGAAGGAGCCGTGGTTCAGGAAGGTCACGGCGGGGTCGAGCGGCCAGAGGTCGCGCCAGCCGTTCGACGGTGGAGCCTGGGTGGTCACGACTCGTCATCCTCGGCCAGGCGGGCGCCCCCGTCAACGGCCGCCAGGTCCCGGGTCCCGGGCCCCCCGGCGGCGGAACCCCCGGCCGTCGCTCGGCGTTTCCCGGGCGAGAGCACCGGCCGACGAGGCGAGGGTGGCGACGTCCCGCTGCCATCCGGCGCGAAGTGACTTCGCCTTGCGGGGGATGGGAGGCGGACGGTAGAATGGCGCCGCCTCGTCGGAGCCGTACGGCTCTCGATGGCGTCGTCTCGAACCAACTGTCCGAGGACAGGAACCTCTGGGTCAACCCGTCAGCACCAAAGGAGGTGCCGCATGAGTGATCAGAACGTCGTGGCCGGAGCGTCGCGTCGGAGGTTCCTGACGGGCGCCACGGCCGCCGCCGCCGGGGCCGCCGCCCTCGGCTTCCCGAACATCCTCAAGGCGCAGGGTCCGATCTCGATGCGCTGGCAGAGCACCTGGCCGCAGAAGGACATCTTCCACGAGTACGCCCTCGACTTCGCGAAGAAGATCAACGACATGACCGGCGGCGACCTCAAGATCGAGGTCCTGCCGGCCGGCGCGGTGGTCCCGGCGTTCGGGCTGATCGACGCCGTGTCGAAGGGCACGCTCGACGGCGGCCACGGCGTGCTCGTGTACCACTACGGCAAGCAGACGGCGCTCGCGCTCTGGGGCTCGGGGCCGGGCTACGGCATGGACGCCAACATGCTGCTCTCGTGGCACAAGTACGGCGGCGGCAAGGAGCTCCTGACCAAGCTCTACGCCTCGATCGGCCAGAACGTCGTGTCCTTCCCCTACGGCCCGATGTTCACGCAGCCGCTCGGCTGGTTCAAGAAGCCGATCACCAAGGCCGACGACTTCAAGGGGCTGAAGTTCCGGACCGTCGGCATCTCGATCGACGTGTTCACGGGCCTGGGCGCGGCGGTGAACGCGCTGCCGGGCGGCGAGATCGTGCCGGCTCTCGACCGCGGGCTGCTCGACGCCGCGGAGTTCAACAACCAGACGTCGGATCGCATCCTCGGCTTCGCCGACGTCTCGAAGATCTGCATGCTGCAGAGCTACCACCAGAACGCCGAGCAGCTCGAGATCACGTTCAACAAGACGAAGTTCGACGCGCTGCCGGACAAGATGAAGGCGATCATCGAGAACGGGGTCGAGGCGGCGTCGGCCGACATGTCGTGGAAGGCCATCGACCGCTACTCGAAGGACTACGTCGAGCTCCAGACCAAGGACAAGGTCCGGTTCTTCAAGACCCCGGACGCGATCCTGCAGAAGCAGCTCCAGGTGTACGACGAGGTCGCCGCCAAGAAGTCGGCCGACAACCCGCTCTTCAAGGAGATCGCCGAGTCGCAGAAGAAGTTCGCCGAGCGGGCGGTCAAGTGGGATCTCGACACCAACGTCAGCCGGCGGATGGCGTACAACCACTACTTCGCGAAGAAGAGCTAGTCACTCGGTGCCAGTCATCCAACGGACCAGCCGTCCGGCGCGAGCCGGGCAGCTGGTCCGTTGTTCTTCCCGGGTAGGCCCATGACGGCCGAGCGCCTGATCCGCGCCATCGACCAGTTCAGCTACTGGTCGGGCAAGACCTTCGCGTGGCTCATCGTGGCGCTCACGTTCGTGGTCTCGATCGAGGTCTTCAAGCGCTACATCCTGAACGCGCCGACGGCCTGGATCTTCGACTTCAACAACATGCTGTACGGCACGCTGTTCATGCTGTGCGGCGCGTACACGCTGGCGCAGGCCGGTCACGTGCGGGCCGATTTCGTCTACCACGCCCTGAAGCCGCGCCGGCAGGCGGCGCTCGACCTGGCCCTCTACCTCCTGTTCTTCGTCCCCGGCATCCTGGCCCTCATCTACGCGGGATTCGGGTACGCCGCGGATTCGTGGCGCATCGGAGAGCACTCGACCGTGACCGCGGAAGGTCCGCCCGTGTACCACTTCAAGTCGGTGATCCCGATCGCCGGCGTGCTCGTCATGATCCAGGGCATGGCGGAGATCCTGCGCTGCATCGTGTGCCTGCGCACCGGCGCCTGGCCCGCCCGGATCCAGGACGTCGAGGAGATCGACGTCATCGACACGCAGCTCGGCCACAGCCAGTACGTCGACGAGGAGTCCCGCCGCGCCGCCATGGAAGGGGCGAAGGCGATCGACGAGGCCGCCCGCCACCGCAGCGTCATGGAAGAAGGCGTGGTGCACGACCAGGCGACCCGGAAGGACGAGCCCAAGCGGTGAGCGACCCCTCCCTGGGCCTGGTCATGCTCGGGCTCATCGTGATCGCGATCATGATGGGCTTCCCGACGGCCTTCACGCTGATGGGGCTCGGCATGGGCTTCGGCTACCTCGCGTTCGTGGCGCCCGGCCAGCACTGGTGGCAGAACCAGATCTTCGACCTGATGGTGCAGCGCACGTACGGCGTGATGACCAACGACACCCTGCTCTCGGTCCCGCTGTTCGTGTTCATGGGCTACGTGATGGAGCGGGCCGCGCTGGTGGACCGCATGTTCCACAGCGTGCAGCTCGCGTTCCGCCGGGTCCCCGCGTCGCTCGCCGTGACCACGCTCCTCGTCTGCGCCTTCTGGGGGATCGCGTCCGGGATCGTCGGCGCGGTCGTGGTCCTGATGGGCGTCATCGCGCTGCGCCCGATGCTGAACGCGGGGTACGACGTCCGGCTGGCGTCGGGAGCCATCGCGGCGGGCGGGACGCTCGGGATCCTGATCCCGCCCTCGGTGATGCTGATCGTCTACGCGGCCGTGGCCGGCCAGTCCATCGTGAAGCTCTACGCCGCCGCGATGCTGCCGGGCTTCTTCCTCACGGCGCTCTATCTCGCCTACATCCTCGGATGGGCGACGCTGAACCCCAAGATCGCGCCCAAGCTGCGGCCGGACCAGTATCGCCTCTCGGTGCCCGACTGGCTCCAGCGTCTCGAGCGGAGCCGGCTCCGGAGCGTTCCCCTCGGCGTGGTCGCCGCCTTGTTCCGGCCCGGTCTGGCGCGCGGCCGGACCGAGGATGGGCACGCGCTGCCCTACGGCGCGATCGTCAAGAACGCGCTGGCGCTCCTGGTGCCCCTGGCGCTCGTGGCCGGGGTGTTCGGCGCCACCTGGTGGTACGTCGTGGTCTACAACGCGCCGGCCACCGTCGCGAGCGCATCGGCCGCCCGCGCCCCCAGGCCGCCGGCGCCGGCGACGCCGGTGGCGCCCGCGGCGCCCACGAGACGGCGCCCGCCGCCGCCCCGCCGAAGAGATGCCGCAGGAGCTCGGGGCCGCCGAGACCGAGGTCGAGGGCGACGAGCCGGCGCGGGCTGCCGACGCGCCGCCCGAGGAGATGGGGTCGGCGGCCGCCCGGGCGCCGGTGTCGACGGCCAGCCGGGTCCCCGCGCACTTCTACCAGTGGTTCTGGGGGCTCGCCGGGCTCGTCCGCGCTGGTGCTCCTCGTCTACTACCGGCGCATGGACGGCGAGCAGCTCGAGATCCTCAAGGAGCTGATCGCGTCGGTCGTGCCGCTCGGGTTGCTCACCTTCGTCGTGCTCGCGGTGATCCTGTTCGGCATCTGCACCGCCACCGAGTCGGCGGCGATCGGGGCGCTCGGCGCCCTGTACCTGGCGGTGATGTCGAAGTACGCGCGCGACGTCTGGTGGTGGAGCCTGGTCGGCGCCGTCCTCGGCTTCGGCCTCGGGTGGTCCCAGGGCGAGCCGCTCTCGTCCCTGCTGGTGGCGGCCGCGATCGCCGGCACCTTCCTGGGCACCGTCGTCCCCGGCCTCGTGCACCTCCGCCGGTCCAAGGAGCTCCGGGAGAACCTGAAGCAGTCCACGTTCCTCACCGCCAAGACGACCGCCATGGTGTGCTGGCTGTTCGTCGGCTCCGCCCTCTTCTCCTCGGTCTTCGCGCTCCACGGGGGGCAAGGGCTGATCGAGCGGTGGGTGCTGGGAATGAATCTGTCCCCGATCGGGTTCCTGATCATGTCCCAGCTGATCATCTTCCTGCTCGGGTGGCCGCTCGAGTGGACGGAGATCATCGTGATCTTCTGCCCGATCTTCATTCCCCTTCTGACCCACTTCCAGGTGGACCCCCTCCTGTTCGGCACGATGGTCGCCGTGAACCTCCAGGCGGCGTTCCTGTCCCCGCCGGTGGCGATGTCGGCCTTCTACCTGAAGGGCGTGGCCCCGAAGCACGTGACGCTCAACCAGATCTTCGCCGGCATGATGCCGTACATGCTGATCGTCGTGCTGTGCCTCGCGTTCATGTACATCTGGCCCGGCATGACGCTCTGGCTGCCCGAGTTCCTGTACGGGAACTGACGTGGACCTGACGAACCTCCATGCGCTGTCCGCGACGGACGCGGCGCGCCTCGTCCGGGACGGGGTCATCAGCTCGACCCAGCTGGTCGAGGCGTGTCTGGCCCGGGCCCGGGAGGTCGACGGGGACGTGCAGGCCTGGGCATTCCTCGACCCCGAGCACGCGCGGGCAGCAGGCGCGGGCCGCCGACGAGTGGCGGGCCGGAGGGCGGCCGATCGGGCCGCTCCACGGGGTCCCGGTGGGCGTCAAGGACATCATCGACACCGGGGACATGCCGACCGAGGTCGGCTCCCCCATCTACGCGGGGCGGACGCCTTCGCGCGACGCCACGGTGGTCTCGATGCTGCGGGCGGCGGGCGCGGTCGTCATGGGCAAGACCGTCACGACCGAGTTCGCCTACTACGCGCCCGGGAAGACGCGCAACCCGCACAACGCCGGGCACACGCCGGGTGGGTCGTCGAGCGGGTCGGCCGCCGCGGTGGCGGCCGGCATGGTGCCCCTCGCACTGGGCAGCCAGACCAACGGCTCGGTGATCCGCCCCGCCTCCTTCTGCGGCGTCTACGGGTTCAAGCCGACGCACGGGCTGATCCCGCGGCCGGGGGTGTTCCAGCTCTCTCGCACGCTCGACACGGTGGGCGTCTTCGCCCGGACCGTCGACGACGTCGCCCTCTCGCTCGAGCAGCTGGTCGGGTTCGACGAGCGCGACCCGGACTCCCGGCCGCAGGCGCGCATCCCGTTCCGCGACGTGGCGGCCGAGGAGCCGGCGCTGCCGCCGATGTTCGGCCTGGTGCGGACGTCGCGCTGGGAGCGCACCGATGCGGACACGCGGGAGGCGTTCGCCGAGCTCGCGACCCTCCTGGGGGACCGCGTCGAAGACGTCGACCTGATCCAGTCCGAGGACGCGTTCGAGTGGCACCGCGTCATCATGGAAGCCGAGATGGCGGCCAACCTCGACCGCGAGTGGGACAAGGGACGGGACCAGCTGTCCCCCGCCCTCCGGGCTCTGCTCGAGCGGGGGCGCGAGGTGCGGGCCCTCGACTATCAACGGGCGCGGACCCGGGCGCGGGCCTTCGCCGAGGGCCTTGCCGAGATCTTCCAGCAGCGCTACGACGCGCTCCTGACCCCGGCCGCGCCCGGTACCGCGCCGGCCGGGCTCGACTCGACCGGCGACCCGAGCTTCTGCACGCTGTGGACCCTCACCGGCCTGCCGGCCGTCACGCTGCCCCTCATGCGAGGCGCCAACGGCCTCCCGATCGGCGTCCAGCTCGTCGGCCCCCGCCACGGCGACGCCCGCCTCCTCCGCACCGCCCGCTGGCTCGCCGCCCGCGTCTAAGCGGGGTCAGACTTTCACTTCCCGACAATTTCACGGCGTGGGGGTAGAAATGTCGGGAAGTGAAAGTCTGACCCCGTTCGGGGCGCTCTGCCGGGAGTTTCTGGCGGAGGAGTACGAGGCGGCGCCGGTCATGGCGAGCGGGCTCGGGCTGACCGAGTTCGACGGCCGCCTGGACGACCTGTCCGCGGAGGCGTTCGAGCGGCGGCTCGGGCGAAGCGCGGCGTGGCAAGCGCGCTTCCGCGCGGTGCCGGATGCGGGGTTGCTCCCGGCCGAGCGGATCGACCGGGACTTCCTCGTCTCGATCCTGACCGGCCGCGCGATCATGGGCGACTGGGCGGCGTGGCGCCGCCAGCCCGAGCTCTACGTCGGACCCGGTCTGAGCGGGGTGTTCGGCCTGTTCCTCCACCGGCTGCGCCCGGAGGCGGAGCTGGTGCAGGACGCCGCGGCGCGCCTCCGGGCCATCCCCGAAGCGCTCGGCCACGGGCGCCGGAACCTCGCGCCCGACCTGGTCGCCCCCGTGTTCGTCGACCGCGCCCTCGGCCAGGCCCGGGCCGGGGCGCGGTACGTCCGCGAGCTGCTCCCGGCCGAGGTGCGGGATCCCGCGCTGCGCCCCGCCCTGGCCGAGGCCGGCGCCGTCGCGGGGGCGGCCCTCGACGCCTTCGCCGAATTCCTCGGGGACCTCCGGAGCCGCGCCACGGGCGGCTTCGCCATCGGCGAGGCGCGCTACAGCCGCCTCCTCCGGGAGAAGGAGCTCCTCTCGCTCGATGCCCCGGCGCTTCGCGAGCGCGGGCGCGCCGAGTACGAGCGGCTCTCCGAGGAGCTCGAGGAGCTGGCGCAACGGGTCGGGGACGACAGTGACTGGCCGGCCGTCCTCCGGATCCTGAACCGGGACCATCCCGCCTCGCCGGAAGCCATGCGCCGGACGTACGCGGACTGGACGGAGCGCGCCCGCGGCTTCCTCCGCGCGCGCGGGCTCGTCACCCTCCCGGAGGGCGAGGAGTGCCGCGTGGTGCCGTCGCCGCACTTCCAGCGCCCCGTGCTGGCGGTGGCCTCCTACTCGAGCCCGCCCGGCTTCTCCCCGTCCCGTCTCGGCCACTTCTTCGTGCCGTTCCCGCCCGACGACGCGTCGGCGGAGGACGTGCGCCAGCGGCTCGAGAACAACAGCCACGCCAGCATCCCGACGACCGCCGTCCACGAGGCGTACCCGGGCCATCACTGGCACTTCGTCACGGCGAAATCGCACCCGAGCCCGGTCCGCCGGACGTTCCGCACTCCGTACTTCAGCGAGGGCTGGGCGCTCTACGCCGAGCAGATGATGCGGGAGCAGGGCTTCTTCGAGGACCCGCGTCACGAGCTCTTCCAGGTCGAGGCCCTGCTCTTCCGCGCGGCGCGCATCGTCGTCGACACGAGCCTCCACGCCGGCGACATGACGCTGGCGGAGGCGCAGCGCTTCATGGAGGAGCGCGCGAACCTGACGGCGCCGACCGCCCGGGCGGAGGTCGCGCGCTACGCGGCCTGGCCTACCCAAGCGTCGTCCTACCTGGTGGGCTGTCTCGAGATCCTCGCGATCCGCGAGCGTCATCTCGCCCGCGCCGCCGAGACCGGCGTCACCGCGCTGCGCGACTTCCACGACCGCCTGGCGGGCAGCGGCGGTCTCCCGCCGGCCCTGGCGGAGCGCGCCCTCTCCACGAGCGGCTGACCAGGCGCCGCGGCACCGCCCTTCGCAAGGAGCGGCGTGTACACTGGCGGGGCGACGTCAAAGACAGGGTCAGGCCTTGACTTCCAAACATTTCTGGCCTGCGCGGCGGAATTGTAGGGAAGTCAAGGCCTGACCCCGAAGGAGCCGAGATGAGCGCACGACAGGGCAAGCAGACGGCCATCGGATTCGACGAGATCGTCGGGGGCGCGGCCGGGCTCCTCGACGTCCGGACCGTGGGCGACGGTCCGGCCGGACGGCTTCCGCTCACGCCGGAGATGCTGCTCGAGGGCCCGAGCGGCGACGTGTTCGGCTGGACCCAGAACGCCGGCATGGGATGGGATCCGCGGGAGCTCGGACGCCCGCAGTTCCTGATCCTCTCGACCCAGGGCGGGATCCGCGCGCCCGACGGTCAGCCGATCGCCCTCGGCTACCACACCGGACACTGGGAGGTGGGCCTCCTCATGGAGGCCGCGGCCAGCGAGCTGCGTCAACTCGAGTGCCTGCCGTTCGCCGGCTTCGTCACCGACCCCTGCGACGGCCGCACCCAGGGCACGGTCGGGATGATGGACAGCCTGCCCTACCGGAACGACGCGGCGCAGGTGTTCCGCCGCCTGATCCGCTCGCTCCCGACGCGCCGGGGCGTGCTCGGGATCGCCACCTGCGACAAGGGCCTGCCGGCGATGATGATGGCGCTCGCGGCGATGCGGGACCTGCCCTGCGTCCTCGTCCCGGGCGGCGTGACCCTGCCGGCGCGGGACGCCGAGGACGCCGGCACCGTGCAGTCCATCGGCGCCGGTTCGCCCACGGCGAGATCACGCTCGAGCGGGCATCCGACATGGGGTGTCGCGCGTGCGGCTCGGCGGGCGGCGGCTGCCAGTTCCTCGGCACCGCCGCGACGTCCCAGGTGGTCGGCGAGGCGCTGGGCCTCTCGCTCCCCCACTCGGCCCTGGCCCCGTCCGGCCAGCCGATCTGGCTCGACGCGGCGCGGCGCTCGGCGCGCGCCCTGGTCGGGCTCCGGGCCCGCGGGCTCGCCGTGCGCGACATCCTGACCGACGCCGCCGTGCGGAACGCGATGGTGGTCCACGCCGCCTTCGGCGGATCGACGAACCTCCTCCTCCACCTCACGGCGATCGCCCACGCGGCGGGCCTCCGCCGTCCGACCGTCGACGACTGGACCGACGTGAACCGCCGGGTGCCGCGGATCGTCGACGTGCTGCCGAACGGCCCGCGCTACCACCCGACGGTGCGCGTGTTCATGGCCGGCGGCGTGCCGGAGGTGATGCTGCACCTCCGGCGGCTCGGCCTCCTCGAGCTCGGCTGCCTCACGGCCTCCGGCGAGACGCTCGGGCACGCCCTGGACTGGTGGGAAGCCTCCGATCGGCGGCGCATCCTGCGTGAGCGCCTGCGCGCCCAGGACGGCGTCGATCCCGACGACGTGATCATGTCGCCGGACGAGGCGCGCGTTCGCGGGCTCACCAGCACCATCACGTTCCCGCGGGGCAACCTCGCCCCCGAGGGCTCGGTGATCAAGAGCACCGCCATCGACCCCACCGTGGTCGACGGGGACGGCGTCTACCGGAAGACCGGGCCCGCGCGGGTCTTCACGACCGAGCGCGCGGCGATCGCCGCCATCAAGAGCACGGGCCCCGAGCGCATCAAGCCCGGCGACATCCTGGTGCTGATCTGCCGAGGGCCGCTCGGCACGGGCATGGAGGAGATCTACCAGATCACCGCCGCGCTCAAGCACCTCTCCTTCGGCAAGCACGTCGCCGTGCTGACCGACGCGCGCTTCTCGGGAGTGTCGACGGGAGCCTGCATCGGACACGTCGGGCCCGAGGCGCTGGCCGGCGGCCCGATCGGCCGAGTCGTGGAGGGCGATCGGATCCGGATCGTGGTCGACCGGAACCGGCTCGAGGGCTCGATCGACCTGGTCGGCCACGGCGACCAGGAGTACGGCCCCGCGGAAGGCGCCCGCGTGCTGGCAGGGCGGCCCCCGCGACCCGACCTCGCGCCCGATCCCGACCTCCCTCCGGACACCCGGCTCTGGGCCGCCCTCCAGGCGGTGGGCGGCGGTACGTGGGGCGGCTGCGTGTACGACGTCGACGCGATCACCGAGGTGCTCGGGCGCGGAACGCGTTGAGCCGCCGGCCGCTGGGCGGGGTCCTCCTCCTCGCCGCCCTCACCGTGCTGTGGGGCAGTAACTGGCCGGCGATCAAGCTCGCGGTCCGGGAGCTCGACCCCTGGACGTTCCGGACGATCTGTCTCCTGGTCGGGGGCGGCGGCCTCCTGGCACTCGTGCGCGCCGGAGGGCACAGCCTGGCGGTGCCGCGCGCGGAGCGCGGCCCGCTGGCCCTGGCCGCGCTCTTCAACATCACGGCCTGGCACCTCTGCTCGGCCTACGGTCTCACCCGGATCCAGGCGGGCCGCGGGGCGATCATCGCCTACACCATGCCGCTCTGGACCGTGATCTTCGGGCGCGTCCTCCTCGGTGAGCGGATTGGCCGGACCCGCCTCGCCGCGCTCGCCCTGGGCCTCGGGGGGATGGCGGTCCTGATCACCCCCGACGCCCGCGCCCTCTGGGCGGCGCCCGCCGGCACGCTGCTGATGCTCGCCGCGGCCGTGGCATGGGCGATCGGTACGGTCCTGACCAAGGCCACCCGATGGACGATGTCGACGGCGGCCCTGACGGGCTGGCAGGTCGTCCTGGGCGGCATCCCGATCGCGCTCGGAGCCGCGCTCCGCGCCGCCATCGGAGACGACGCCTCGTCAGGCGCTCGCCTCGGTTTCAACCGCCGCGATCCTGGGCACCGCCTACGCCACTTTCGTGGGCGTGATCTTCTGTCACTGGGCGTGGTTCCGGCTCGTGGCGATCCTGCCGGCGGCGGTGGCGGCGATCGGCACCCTCGGCATCCCGATCGTGGGGCTCTTCGCGAGCGCCGTCGTCCTCGGGGAGCCGGTGGGGTCCGCCGAGCTGCTGGCGCTCCTGCTGGTCGTCGGCGGCCTCGCCATCCTGTTGCGGGGGGCCGGCGCCGGGCGCCGATGAATCGCTTGCCCGGCGCCGCGCCGTCTCAACCGTGAGGAGGGTGTCGGGATGAGCGTCTCGGCCCGGGGCGAGAGTCGGCGTCGCGCCCGACGCCTGGGGCTTGCGATCCTGACCCTGGCCACCGCGGTGGCCTGTGCGGCCCCTGCCCCGATCGAGGTGCCGGCCGAGCTGCCCCTCGTCACCAACGACCAGCTCTTCGAGTTCCGCTGGGCCTTGCAGCAGGAGCCCTCAGGGGCGCGGGCGCTCGGACGGGTGACCGTCTCCACCAATACGGAGTTCCGGCTGACGCTCGCTCTCTTCGGGCTGGACGCCGAGGGACGCATCGCGAGCCGCGGGACGACGTACGTACGGTCGGACTTCGCCCGTCAGGCCGTCCCGTTCGCCGTCGCGGTGGCGGCGACCGGCCGGGAGACGCGCTACGAGCTGCGCGTGCTCGAGTACTACGTGACGGGCATCCGCCCCGACTGACGCGCGCCCGCGGCGGGCGCCTCTTGCCACTCCGGGACGCGTCGGCTATCGTGGGCGCGCGTGCGGCGCTCATGCGCGCCGCGACGGCACCGCATCCAATGCCAGAGCCCATGTCGGATCCCCCTGTCGCGCGGCTCGCCCACATCGGCGGGTCGGGCACGTGGGCGTTCCCCTACCCGGATGGCGCGCTCGACGGTCACCCGCACCTGACGGTCCAGGTGGTGCAGCCACACATCCAGGTCGCGACTCCGTACGGCCCGTCGCCTCCGTTCCGCCTCTCCCGGCTCACCGATCGCCGCACCGGCAGGTCGACGGACTACCTCTACGTGTGGATGCACGGGATCGACCCCGAGAACCGGTCCGACGCGCCGGGCAACAGCGCGCGGGCCAGCGAGCGCGTGTTCGACGTGCTGCAGCGCGCCGGCGTGCGCCGCGTCCTCATCGACAACAGCACCGGCGGCGTCGCCGAGGACCTCGATCCCTGGGACCTCGCCGTCGTGGGCGACGTCCTCGATCTCTCGGGCGTCGTGCCGCGGCCGGTGTCTCCGGGTCTCATCCGCTTCCGCGATCCCCTGTGCCCACGGCTCGGCCGGCACCTCGAAGCCGCCGCGGAGCGCGGCGTGACCCGTCTGGCCGCCGAGGCCGGAGCCGGCGTGAAGCCCAAGGTCAAGCGGGACGCGCTCTACGTCCACACTCCCGGCCCCTGGTTCGAGACCCCGACGGAGGATCGCCTCTACCGGCGGCTCGGCCTCGACCTCGTGGGCAAGACGGCCGGCCCCGAGTTTCGCCTCGCCCGGATGTACGGCATGTGCCTCGGCATCCTGTCGATCGTGGTGAACCCGGCGGAGGGCCTGGGAGAGTTCGAGCACGCCGACCTCCGGTCGATCTACCGTCGTTGCGGGCCGGCCATGGCGCGGATGGTGATCGAGGCCCTCGCGGACGCCGCCGCGGAGCCGGATCAGGCCGCCGCCTGTCACTGCAACGACGATCGCAGCGGGTCGCTGTTCCGGGAGTTCGCCCCTCACGCCCGTTATGGAGGACATGGCAGTCATGGCTAGCCACCGCGTCCGGCTCCCGATCGCCCTCTCGTTCCTCCTCGCCGCCGTCTGGGCCCTCGGCTGGGCCGCGCCGCCTGCGGCCACCGCCCAGGTGGAGGTCCGGACGCAGCTCGGCTGGCTCCGCAACGGGGAGTTCGCTCCGGTCATGGTCGCGGAGGCCAAGGGCTTCTTCACCGAGGAGGGCATCCGCCACCGCATCATGGACGGCGGCCCCGGCAAGAACCCGGTCCCGATCGTGGGCGCCGGCCAGGCGACGTTCGGCATCACCGCCGGCGGCAACAACGTCTTCCAGGCCCGGCTCGCCAAGGATCCCGTGGACGTCGTGGCCATCGGAACGATGCTCCAGAAGGGCCCGTACAGCTACATCACGCTCGGCAACCCGACCGACCCCGATCCGAAGCCGAAGGACATCGAGGGCAAGACCCTCGGGATGCAGTCCGACGGCGAGATCTTCTTCAAGGCGCTCGCCAAGAAGCACGGCGTGGACCCCTCGAAGGTGAAGGTGGAAGTCGTCCAGGCCAACGCCGAGCCCCTCCTGGTCGGCCGCGTCGACTTCTTCACGGGCTGGGTGACGAACCAGCCGTACCTCATCGAGCAGGAGATCGCCAAGCCCGACGCCCTGCCCCGCCTCCGGGGCAAGACCTGGAAGGCGATGCGCTACGCCGACTGGGGGATCGTCAGCTACTCCGACGTCGTCTTCGCCACCGGCAAGACCATCCGCGAGAACCCCGACCTGGTCCGGCGCTACATGCGGGCCCTCGGCCGGGCCATGCAGTACATCCTCGATCACCCGGAGGAGACCGTGCAGATGGTGGCGAGCTTCCCGGATCAGGTCGAGAAGGCGGACAAGCTCGCCTGGCGCTGGAAGATCCAGAACCCGCTCTTCACCAGCGAGGACACCAAGAAGAACGGGCTCCTCTGGATGAACCCGCAGGTCTGGGACGGCATGATGGCCTTCTACAAGGAGTACGAGCAGATCCCGCGCGTCGTCCCCGCCGACGAGATGATGACGAACGGGTTCAACCCCGGCATCAAGCGCTGAGCGGACGGTCTCCCGGACTCCAGCGACGCCGCGGCCGGCCGATCGGAGCCTGATTCGGTGCTGCCGATCTCGATCCGCGGGGTCTCCCGGCGCTTCGGCGCGACGCTCGCGCTCGAGCGGATGGACCTGGAGGTCGCCGCCGGAGAGTTCGTCGCGCTGGTCGGGCCGTCCGGCTGCGGCAAGACGACGCTCCTCCGCATCGTGGCCGATCTCGAGTCCCCCTCGAGCGGGGAGGTTCGCATCGGCCCCGATCCCGCCGGGGACGCGCGGCGGAAGCGCCTGCTGGGGCTGGTCTCGCAGCGGCCGGCGGTCTTGCCCTGGAAGCGCGCGGTGGACGACGTCCTGTTCACCCAGCGGATCGCGCGGCGGGCGGGCTTCCCGGCCGGGGACCTCCTGCGGGAGTTCGGGCTCGCCGGCCACGAGGACAAGCGCCCTCACCACCTCTCGGGGGGCATGCTCCAGCGCGTCAACATCGCGAGCGCCCTGGCCCACGACCCGCCGATCCTCCTGATGGACGAGCCGTTCTCCGCGCTCGACGAGATGAAGCGCGAGGAGCTCGGCGAGTGGCTCGGCCAGGAGCTCACGCGGCGGCCGAAGACGGTCCTCTTCGTCACCCATCACATCGACGAGGCGGTGCTGCTGGCGGATCGCGTGCTGGTCTTCTCCCCGGCCCCGGGCCGCGTCCTCGAGCTGGTCTCCGTTCCGACGCCGCGCCCCCGCGGACCGGAGTTCCGGGAAGACCGGGGATTCATCGAGACCACCGCGCACATCCGGCGGCTCCTCGCGCGATCCGCGCCGGACGGCGCCGGAGCCGCCACCGGGACGCCGCGATGATTCGCGCCTTCGGACGGATCCTCCTTCAGGTCGGCATGCCGGTCGTCTCGATCCTGGCCCTCTGGTACCTGGCGATCCTCACGACGGGCCTGCCGGCCTTCGTGATCCCCCGTCCCGAGCGGGTCTTCCAGGCGCTGGTGGCCGACCGGGCGCTCATCACGCATCACCTGATCGAGACGCTCAAGGCGGCGGCGGTGGGCTACGTCCTCGCGAACGTCGTGGGGATCGGTCTGGCCGCCCTGCTCGTCGCGGTCCCGGTCGTCCGCCAGGTCGTGATGCCGGCCGCGATCACGCTGCGGAACGTGCCCTACGTGGCCCTGGTCACGGTGCTGTCCCTGGCCCTCGGCGACACGCTCGGCTCCAAGGTCGCCATCGTGGTCCTGGCCGGCTTCTTTCCGGTCCTGGTCAACACGTACCGGGGACTCCTCGCCGCCGATCCCGTCGCGCTCGATCGCATGCGCGTCCTCAGCGCGAGCCCGCTCGAGATCTTCCTCCACGTCCGCCTGCCGTACGCCCTGCCCTACATCGTGTCCGCGCAGGAGATCACGGGAAGCGGCAGCATCATCGTGGCCATCGCCGCCGAGTGGATGATCTCGGGGTCCGGGCTCGGCTACGTGATCAACCGCGCCATGCAGCAGTACCGGGGAGACCAGGTCTACGCGGTGGCGCTCCTGGCCGCGCTCCTCTCCTTCCTCGTCTACTCCCTGGTCCACGTCGCGGGACGGCGCCTCGACTGGCAGGGCGCCGCGCGGGACCGCGCGTGAGCGGACGGCGCCTCCGCGAGCCATGAGCGGCTCTCGGGCGAGCGGCTGGGGCCTCCTCGCCGTGGCCGCGGTCGGCGTCGTCGCCGTCACGGCCATCGTGGCCGCCACCGGCGTCCTGCCGGGCGAGACGGCCCTGCGCGGGATGGTCCGCGGGCTCTCGTCGTACGAGCTCCGGTCGCTCGCTCGGACCATCCGCCCGCTCGGCACCTGGTGGGGGCTCGTGCCCTGGTTGTTCCTGCTACTGGCGATGTCCCCTCATGCTCGCCGGCGATGGTGGTTGTGGGGCGCGGCGCTCATCGCGGCCCCGCTCTGTGGGGAGGCCCTCCAGGAGCTCGTCGGGCGGCTCCGGCCTCACGGCACCGCCCTCGGCTTTCCGAGCGGTCACGCCACCGCGATCTCCGCCTTCGCCGTCGCGACCGTCTACCTGGTCGGCCGGTCCGCGTCTCCGGCCCGCCCTCCGCCTCGCCATCAGCCTCGCGGCGGTGCTGCTGATGCTGGCCATCGGCATCTCCCGGATGGTCCTCGACGCGCACTGGATGCTGGACGTCGTCGCCGGGTTCGCGCTGGGGGCCGCCGGCGCGGCCACCGCCGCGTGGTGGGACGCGTCCCACCCGCTCCCCGCGAGCGGGCCGCCCCGCCCCGCACGCGAGCCCTGACGTCCCCGGCGAACCGCGCTCAGCGTGACGGGGGAAACTCCGCCTCGCTCCGCGCTCGGGGACACCCGAAGCTCCCGGTGACACCCTTGCGGGTGACGTCCGCCGAGACCTTCACCACGCTCCGGTCCTCGGCGGCCGGGGCGTGCCCGGCCGGGTTGCACGTGAAGGTCACGTCGAAGGGCGCGCCGCCGATGGTGCCGAAGACGCGGTAGGTGTACGTGGTGGCCACCGTCGGAAAGAAGACCGCGTCGTAGCGGCCCGGCATCCGGAAGCGCGGCTCGAACTCGAACACCCGCGCGTGGGGCCCCGCCTTGACCTCGACCTTCAGCGTCTTCTCGAGTCCCTCCACCGGCTTCACCTTCTCGGAGCGGGAGTCCATCGGGTTCGCGGGATCGGGCACCAGCACGGCGAGATCGACCCCGCTCTTGTCGCCGGTGAACACCGGCTCGTCCAGCGAGCCCACCACCAGGAGATAGTCGGCCTGGCCCACCTGGAGCCACTGGCGCTGGTGGGCGAGCGCCGGCCCGGTCAGGCCGGCCAGGATCGCGAGCGTGAGCGTGACCGCGCGAAGTGTCGATGCGACGGGCATGGTGTCACCTCGAGGCCGGCGCGGCGGCCGGCGGCTGCGGAGTGTCGGCGAGAAGGCGCCGGACGGCCCGGAGGCGGCGCCGGCTGCGAAGGTACAGCGCGAGGGTGATGACGGCCGTCGCGAGAGCCGCGCCGCCCGAGACGCGGTCGAGCGGCAGCGTGCGGCGCGCCGGACCGACCGGGCTGCCGTGCGCATGAGCCGAGGGCTCCTCGGAGACGACCAGCTCGAACCGGTCGTTCACGTCGTACGCGCCCGACCGCTGGACGACGAGGCGCCCGTTCCAGCGCCCGACGAGACCGAGCACGGCGGCCGGGGCGACGAACTCGCCCGGCCCCGCGCGGTCGAGCTGGAAGGTGACCGCGCCGACGCTCGCGTCGACGGGCGTGATCTGGATCATGGCGGCCGTCGCGTCCGCGAGCGGGCGACCCGCGGGGTCGGTCACCGCGAGACGAATCGCGTTCGGGCCCGGTCGGAGGGGGGCGATCTCCACCAGCACGCGGGCCTCCTCGAAGGCCCGCTCGTGGCGAAACCCGGCCGACGGCGCCGGTCCGCCTGACGTCGACGGGGCCGGCGGCGCCGTGACCCCGAGGGTGCCGGCCAATGCGAGCGCGATCAGGCCGACAGCGGCCTCGACCCGGATGCTCCGCCGGAATCGCGACAGCCACCCTGTGGTCGTCTCGCTGCGCCGGATCGCGCGCACCAGCGCAGGCTCGATCCGCGCCTGATGCCAGCCGCCGAGCGCGAGCATCACCACGAAGACGCCGAGCTTCGCCGCGAGCCACCGCCCGTACGCCGTGCCCAGCAGCTCGCCCCACTCGTTCAGGTGAAGCCGCGCGAGGAAAAAGCCGCTCACCGCGAGGCAGCCGACCGCCACCACGGCCATCCCGGAGAACGTGGGGATCGCGAGCGCGAGGCGCGCGGTCTCGTGGGTCGGTGCGCGCTTCGGGCCGGTGCGCCAGAAGACGGTGGCGAAGCCGAACAGGCCGCCGACCCACGACGCCATCGCCAAGAGGTGGAGCGCCTCGAGGCCGAGAATCAGCCATCGGCTCTCGCCGGCGGCGGCGCCATGGCTGACGAGCCCGCCGGTCATCACGACGGCCGCCGCCAGCCCGGTCCGGAGCCACCGGCCAGCCTCGCCGACACGGCCGACGACGACGAGACCTAGGAGGAGTCCCGCGCGGACGAGCCACACGCGGCCGGGCGGAGCCGTCAGGAGCGCCGCGAGCGTCTCCACGAGCGGGCGGGGGCCGGCGAGCTGGCCCGCCTGCAGGACGAGATCCAGCGTCCCCCCGACCGCCACGGCCGCTCCCCCCAGAACCTCCATTCCCCTCGATCCCCTAGCCGCTCCGACGCCGAGCAGGGGGCCCGCGACGAGGGCACCGAGAAGGAGCGCGCCGCCGAGCGCGACCATCCAGCGTGCGAGCGGCCTCCACCCCACTCCGCTCTGCACCGTGGGTCCGGATTGCCCGCCCACCGCGCCCGCAACGCCGACGCTGAACACGTGGGCGCCGTGGGTCACGTGACCGTCGTCGGCGGACAGGACGCGCCAGGCGACCGTGTAGGCGCCGGGCGCGAGCGGCGAGAGCGTCACGCGATACCGCCACGGATCGCCGGGCTCGACCCGGGCGTCGCCGCGATCGACCCGCTGGCCGCGGGCGTCCAGCACCTCGAGCGTGCTGGGGCGCGGCTCGACGCGCTCGCTGAACCGGATCACCGCCTCGCGCGGCGCTTCGTCGACGCGCGCGTTCGGCGCCGGGTCCATCGCCACGGGCACCGCATGCGCACCCGCCTGCTGGGCCGCGAACGTAGCGCCGAGCAGGAGGGCACCCGCCAAGAGCCACAGCCGCTGTCGAATCTGACACTCCCTTCGTGAGACCCTCGCCCCGGCGGCGGACGCAATCGCGCCCCCGGACCCACGAGGCCGAGGAAAATCGAGGGAACCGCGGAGAAGAGGAGCGGCCTAGGCCGGCGGGGCGCGCCCGCAGGGCGCGGGAGCGGAGAGCGCCGGAGCCGGATGGTGCGGCGGGCGATCGTCGAGATAGGTGGGCGCCGAGGTCGGTGCGGCATCGAGCACCACGACGACCGCCTGATTCCGCTCGGCGGTCTGCAGGACCTCGCAGCTGGCGCCCTGGTCAGCGTCCAGGCTGTGGTGCACGAGATGCGGGGTGGTCTCGACGACGAAGCCGAGAAGCAGACCGGCGGTGGCAGCGGCGAGCGCCGACCGACGATCGCGCCGCCACGCCCCCAAGAGCCCGGCGAGCCCGAGCGCCACGAGGAGGACCGCGACGCTCTCGACGGCACCCGGCGCGGAACGGACTGCCGGTGGCCGCACCGTGGCCAGCTCCTCGCTCCGCCGGACCTCGGGGGCGATCTCCGCTGGCCGCGCCGAGATCAGGACGGCATCCGGCCGATCGCTACGCGGTGCGGGTGCCTGCGGACCGTGAGCCCATGCGGGCGCCACGGCCAAAGCCAGCGTCACGATCGCGAGGATCCGCAGCCTCGGAAGCCGCACGGCGCCACGATAGCATCGGACCGGATCGGTCACAACGCGGCCGCCACGCACGGCGGAGGCGGGCTAGCCTCGGAGCGTCCGGAGACCGGACGATCAGAAGAGACGACGCAGACGGTCGGCGATCTCGGCCGGTCCCACGGTCGGCGGGAACACGAGGTCCGCGCCGATCCTTGCGGCGGCGCCGCCGGTCTTGGCTGCCGCTTCTGCGACGAGGACGAACGGAAGCTTCTCCCCGACGGGATCCTTCCGGAGCGCGGCGCAGAGATCGAGCAGCTCCATGTCCGGGACGGCTCCCGAGACCACGATGAGGTCGGGCCGAACGTTGAGACGTTCGAACGCCGACGCCGCGTCGCGGACCTCCACGACCTCGTAGCCGACGCGTTCCAGCGCGCCCCTCATGCTCGGGCCTCGACGCGGAGCGGGCCGCCCGGTTTCCGATGCCGCCTCGGCGGCCCCTTCCCCGTTCACCAGCAGTAGCGTGCTCATGGCCGTTGCGGGATGGGGATGCGAAGGACGTGCCATCGCCGAAGGCACGGCGGCGACAGCCTCTCAGGCCCCGAAACATCCTGGAAATACTGGCCGATCAGGCCCACGGCCTGGACCCGCTCGTGCCAAAGTTGGGCAGGTCCGCTGACCTCGCGCGTCAAGCTGTCCGTCTCGGCGGGTCTCCTTGGAACGCCGCGCCGGGGTTGACTTCTCCAAGGCCGCCCACCACCCTGATCCGCGTGAGCGCCCGCGCCCTCCCCCCCTCGCCCGGGAACGCGCCGTGACCACCGGGCAGAACGGCTGCCTCTGCGGACTGGACCCCAGCGTCGCCTACGACGGTCCGCGCGCCCCAATCGCCACCCTGGGTGGGAGCCCCACGTGGGGCCTCGGCGATCGCTTCCACGAGGTGGCCGCCGCGGAGGGCCACGTCCGGCTCGGCGTCCACCGTCCGCGAACGCCCTACGGCCTGGGCCCCGAGGTGGAGCACTACCGGACGCCGGGGGGGCGCGAGTTCCTGCGCATCCCGACCTACGGCCAGGTCGTCGACGAGGATCCGCTCCTTCGCGCGAGCGAGTGGAAGACGTTCTGGATCCTCTGGCGGGCCGGGGTGCGGGTGCTCCTCGTCGGAGGCACGAGCGGCAGCTGCGACTGGCGCCGGACCGCCGCTGAGGACGACGCCGTCCGCCCGGGGGACCTGGTGCTCCCGCGGAGCTACCTGGCCCGCGACACGATGCCCACCGGCCTCCCCGGCACCGAGCTCGAGTTCTGCCTGCCGCGCCAGGTCGCCATCATGGACGATCCCTTCTGCCCGGCGCTGGCGGAAGCGATCCGCGAAGACGCGCGGCCGGCTTCCCGATTTTCGATTCCGCCGGATCCATGGACCCGAGGCGGGTGTCGTCCTCAACCGCTGGCTCGCCGGCAACGGGTTCGAGTCGCTCGCGACCTGCCGCGAGCTCGAGCTCTACGGGCGGCTCACCGGCATGCCGGTGATCACCGGCGACTGCGTGAGCCCCGTCCTCGCGCGGGTCTGCGGCATGCATCTCGGCTACTACCACGTCGTCGCCAACTGGGGGACCGGACTCGAGATCGAGGATCCCACGATCACGCTCGACCGCCTGTACCTCGAGACGCTCCCTCGCGTGGCGGCGACGCTCGAGCTCGGGCTCCTCGACCGGCTGGGGGAGCCCGACCACTGCCGCTGCCGGGCGCTCCTCCGGCCGCGGCCCCCCGAGTACGCGCGCGCGCTCTCGCCCGCGCCGTGACGCCGCGCCGGCTCGGCCTCCTCCTCCCCTCGTCGGGCACCGTCCAGGAGGTGGACTTCTACCGGCGCGTGCCCCCGCACGTGACGGTGCACGCGGCCCGCATGCGCCTGCCGTCGACGACGGAGGCTGACGAGGTGCGCATGCTCGACGCGCACGTCATGCCCGCGGCGGCCGACCTCGCGACCATGCGCCCCGACGTCGTGGTCTTCTCCTGCACGTCGGCCGGCGCGCTCCGGGGACGGGGCTACGAGGCGCGGCTCTGCGGAGAGATCGCCGAGACGGCGGGCGCGCCGGTCGTCAGCACGATGGAGGCGTGCCGGGACGCCCTCGCCCGGCTTGGCGTCCGCTCGGTGACCGTGGTGACCCCGTACCCCGAGTCCTTGACGGGGCCGATCCGGACGGGTTTCGAGGCCGACGGCCTGGCGGTGCCCGTGGCCCGGGGTCTCGGGCTGACCGACAGCCTCGACATCGCCGCCGTCACGCCGGACGCGATCGTCCGCTTCGCGGTCGAGACGTTCCGGCGCGGGCCGGCCGACGCCGTCTTCGTCGCCTGCTGCACGTTCCGCGCGTTCGACGCCCGGGACGCGATCGCCGCCGCGCTGGGCGTCCCCGTCGTGACCAGCAACCAGGCGGCGCTCGACGCCGCCCTGCGCGCCCTCGACGGCGAGGCAATCCGCGCGGACCCGGCGCCCGCGGTGAACGGCGCCGCCGCCGCCGACCCCCCGCGCCCGACGGCCGAGACCGCCGCCCGACGACTGACCCTCTCGCCTCGCTGGAGGGGCCTCGAACCCTGGCGGTCCTCCTGCTCGCCGCGCTGGTCCTCTTCACCGCCCGCATGGGAGACCTGAGCCTCCCGTCGCTGGAAGACGCCTTCTACGCTCGCGAGGCCGTCGAGATGAAGCGGGCTGGCCGCGTCTACACGGTCACCTGGAACGGGCTCGCGACCCACCAGCACCCGCCGCTCCACCTGTGGCTCGTGTCCACCGCCTTCGCCGCCCTCGGCGAGCGCGACCTCGCCGCGAGGCTCCCGACGCTCGTGCTCGCGCTCGGCACCCTGGTCCTCACCTGGCGAATCGGCGTCTTGACGGTGGGTCCGGCCGCGGGCGTGGTCGGCGCCGCCGTGCCTCCTCGCCACCCCGATCTTCGTCGACAACGCGCGCAGCCTCATGATGGAGGTCCCGCTCACGTTCTGGGTCGCCGCCACCGTGTGGTTGTATCTCGAGGTGCGCACGCGGCCGGTGTGGCACCTCGCCTTGGCCGTTCCTCTCGGCGCGGCGCTCCTGACGAAGAGCGTGCTCGGCCTGATGCCGCTCCTCGCGCTCGTCGGCTGCCTCGCCAGCGAGGAGCTGCGCGCGCCGCTCCGGCGGCCCTGGGTGTGGATCGGGGTGGCGCTCGGGCTCGCCGTGGGCGCCTCGTGGCCGCTCCACCAGTGGTGGACCCAGGGGCCGGACGCGGTGGCGTCCCACTTCCTCGCCCACGTGGTCCGGCGGTCGACGCGCTCCTTCGGCCTCGGCGTGCTGCGCGAGTACCCGACGATCCTGCTGAAGTTCTTCCAGCCGGTCGTCCTGCCCGGCCTCGTCGGCCTGTGGCTCGTCCTCCGGAGGCCCGGGCCTCTCCGCGCGCGGGGCGCGGTCCTCGCCGCGTGGATCGTGCTCCCGCTGATCCTCTACAGCCTGGCGGCCTTCCGCACGCCGCGATTCGTCTTCCCCATCCTGCCCGCTCTGGCGCTCCTGGCCGGCCACGCGCTGGTGACGCTCGTGCCGCGCCTGGCCGCGTTCTTTGCCTCCGACGCTCGTGCCGGCCGGCGCCGTGGCCGTCGCCCTCGTCTTCTGGTGGAACCCACTGCTGATGACGCGCGACGCGAACGCCGCCTTCAAGCGGAACGCGGCGACGATCCAGGCGCTGGCGCCCGCCGGCGAGTCGGTGCCGTACCTCGGCAATCACTACTGGGCGTCGGCGAGCCCCCTCCTCTACTACGGCGAGCGCCACCTCGCGGCCTCGAGCCCGTCGGCCGACGAGGCCGTCCTCGCCGCGCGACGCCACGGCGGCCGGCTTCTCCTAGTGACGCGGCGGCGGCTCCCCGAAGTGACGGCCCTCGGCGCGCCGCAGCGCGTCCTGCTGGAAGGCCGCGACTGGGTGCTGCTGCGGGTGCCGCGCGACGGCGACCCGCCCGCCTGACGCGGGCGGGCGCGGCCGTCAGGGGTGCTGGAAGTGGAAGACGGTGTAGTCGAGGTCGCCCGGCGACCGGCCGAGCCGCTCGAGGAGGAGCCCCGTCTCCGCCCGGTGCGCCGTGCCGTGGTTGACCAGGTGGGTGATGGCGTGGGCGAGCGGGATCTCGCGCGCATTGCCCCGGAGGTCCGTGTAGCGGACCACCCGCTCGGCGTCGGTGTCGGAGAGCGGCGCGACGTACGCGCGAAACGCGGCGTGCGTCTCCGCGTACGCCTCGCGCCACGGCACCGTGATCTGCTCGTCGTAGCGCGGCGTCTCGCCCTTCCAGCGCGCGAGCCAGATCCGCTGGGCGCCCATGGTGTGGCGCAGGTTCCCCGCGATCGAGCCGAAGTACGCCTCGCGCGGCCGGGTGAGCTCCTCGGGCGCCACGCCGTCGATGGCGGCCAGGATCCGCTCGTCCGCCCACTGGTTGTACTCGACGAGCCGGCGCAGCTGTTTCGAGTCGGCCATGACGCTCCTCCCGCAGTCTGGATGTGGCGCCGACGGCTCCCGCTGGCCGTCGGATCGCCGCCCAGCGTAGCACGCTCCGCCGACGCCGGATCTCGCGCGCGTCGCGCATCCGCGTGGCGAGGCGTCCCCGCCTGTGGCAGTATCACGACGGTCGGGGCGCGGAGCGCGTGTCGCACGCGGTCGACCCCGCGCGACGACACCAGCACGACACGAGGAGGCCGATGAAGATCACCGAGGTCCGCACGATCCCGCTCTCCGGCGGCACCCACGACACGGGCTGGCCGGGAGGCAAGGCGGCCGAGGAGCAGATGAACACGCTCGTCGAGGTCCGCACCGACGAAGACCTCACCGGGATCGGGAGCTGCTTCACGAGCCGGGCCCTGATCGAGGGCGCGCTCGAGATCCTTCGGCCGATGCTGATCGGCGAGACGGGCCTCGAGCCGGAGCGCGTGTCCGAGAAGCTGCGTCAATCGACCTTCTGGCAGGGGCGCGGCGGCAGCGTCGAGCATGCGATCAGCGGGATCGACATCGCCTTGTGGGATCTCCAGGGCCAGGCGCTCGGCCAGCCGGTCTCCCGCCTCCTGGGCGGCAACTACCGGGACCGCATCAAGCCCTACGCGTCGATGCTCTTCGACGACCCTCCCGTGCTGCGCGACAAGCTCCTGGCCCAGGTCGCCCGCGGCTTCCGCGCCATCAAGATGGGCTGGCGGCCTTTCGGACGCGTGAGCCGGAAGCTCGACGAGCTGCTCGTCAAGACCGCGCGCGAGACGGTCGGGGACGACGTGGAGCTGATGGTCGACGCGGGCGGCAGCGAGCAGTTCTGGCCCCACGGCGTCTCGTGGGCGCGCGAGACGGCGCGGATGCTGGGGGACTACGGCGTGGTGTGGTTCGAGGAGGCCCTTCGCCCGGACGACGTGGCGGGCTTCAAGGAGCTCCGCCAGACCTCCCCCGTGCTCGTGGCCACCGGCGAGGTCCTCACCCGCCGCCAGGCGTTCCAGCCCTTCATCACCGAGCGCGCGGTGGACGTGATCCAGCCGGACGTGACCAAGTGCGGGGGCCTGTCCGAGTCGCGGCGCATCGGGTGGATGGCGTACGACCACGGCGTCCTCCTGGTCCCTCACGGCTGGAACACGGGCATCGGCGTGGCGGCGGACCTGGCGCTCAGCGCCGCGATGCCGGTCGCCCGCTGGATCGAGTACCAGACCGGCGTGCCGTACATCGAGGACATCATCGATCCGCCGTTCCGGCTGGACGCCGACGGCATGCTGCGGGTGCCCACCGGGCCCGGGCTCGGAGTGCGGCTCAACCGGGACGCCCTCGCGCGATACTCGCGGTGACGAGCGCGCGCCGGCAGACGCGTCTGCGGAGCCTGGCGGCGGCCCTCCTGCTCCTGTCGGTCGCCGGGTGCGCCGGCAGCGTCACGCCGGCCGTCGAGCCCCTGCCCGGCAGCCAGGCGTTCCTCCGGAGCGAGCTCTACTTCGGGCGGCTCAAGCCCGACGCCAGCGTCGTGACGGACGCCGAGTGGCGCGCCTTCGTCGTGGAGCACGTCACCCCGCGCTTCCCCGACGGCTTCACGGTGCTGGACGCCGTGGGCCAGTACCGGACTCGCGCCGGAGAGCTCAAGACGGAGCCGACCAAGGTCCTCGTCATCGTGCACCCGCCGGAGGCGAGCGCCCGCAAGGCGATCCAGGAGCTCCGCGACACCTACCGCCGTCTCTTCCAGCAGGAGTCCGTCCTCCTGGTCGAGAGCCCCGCGCGCGCCGCCTTCTGACCGGGGTCAGACCTTGACTTTCCGACTTTCTCCGGCACTCGCGTCACGGGGTCCGGCCGTGCTGCCATGCGCTCCGCCGCCGCTCCACCATCGCCGCCTGCCTCGCGCGCCACGCGCGTCGACGCCCCGGGTACGTTCCGTCCGCCCTGGTGGGCCAAGAACGGTCACGTCCAGACGATCTGGGGCCCGCTCTTCCGGGAGACGCGGCTCCCGCTCCGCCGGGAGCGGCTCTCGACGCCCGACGGCGACTTCGTCGACCTCGACTGGCTGGACGGCGACGGGCTCGCCGCCGACACGCCGCGCCTCCTCGTGCTCCATGGCCTGGAAGGATCGTCGCGCTCCCACTACGTCTCCGGGCTCCTCCGCCTCGGGCGGGCGGCCGGCTGGCACAGCGTCGCGTTCAACTTCCGCTCGTGCAGCGGCGAGCTGAACCGCCTCCCGCGCTTCTACCATTCGGGCGAGACGGGCGACCTCGCGTGGGTGGTGAAGGAGCTCGTCGGGCGCGCGCCCGGCGTCCCGATCGGCGCGGTCGGCGTGTCGCTCGGAGGCAACGTGCTCCTGAAGTGGCTCGGCGAGGTGGGCGACGCGGCGCCCGCGGAGCTCCGCGGCGCCGTCGGCATCTCCGTGCCCTTCGACGTGGCCGCCTGCGCCCGCGTCCTGGACCGCGGCTTCCACCGCCTCGTCTACGCCGCCAACTTCCTGCGGACGATGCGGTCGAAGGTGATCGAGAAGGCGCGGCGCTACCCCGGCTTCGTGGACGTGGCGGCGATGCGCCGCGCGCGGACCTTCGCCCTGTACGATCGCGTCGTCACCGCGCCGCTCAACGGGTTTCGCGACGAGGTGGACTACTGGGTGCGCGCCTCGAGCGGCCCGTACCTGCCGCGGATCCGCCGCCCGACGCTCCTCCTCGGCGCCGAGGACGACCCGATCGTCCCCGGCCGGACCCTGCCCGACCCTCGGCGCCTCCCGCCGAACGTGCGGACCGAGTTCACGGTGCGCGGCGGGCACGCCGGCTTCCTCGAGGGCCGCTGGCCGTGGCGCGCGGCTTCCTGGGCGGAGCGGCGCGCGGTCGAGTTCCTGACGTCCCTCCTCCGGGGCTGACGCGGTCCCCGCAATGGGCTACGATCGAGGAGCCATGTCGATGACGCGCCCCGACTCCGCGCCGCCGCTCGGTCCGCGCGAGGTGGCGAACGCGCTCCGGGCCTCGCTCCTGGCCGTGCGGGTGGAGTGCACCGGGCTGTCGGCCGCCGTGCTGCGCTGGCACCCCGCTCCCGGGGAATGGTGCGCGCTCGAGGTCATCGGCCATCTGATCGAGGCGGACGAGCGCGGCTTCGCGGGCCGCGTCCGGACGCTCCTCGCCGAGCCCGATCCCCTGTTCCGGACCTGGGACCAGAACGCCGTCGCACGTGAGCGACGGGACTGCGAGAAGGACCCCGCCGCGATCCTGGCCGAGTGGACGCGCCTCCGCGAGGCGGGCACCGCGGTCGTCGAGGCGCTCAGACCGGAGGACCTCGCGCGGGCGGGCCGCCATCCCACCGTGGGGCGCCTGTCGATCGCGGATCTCCTCGCCGAGTGGGTCCACCACGACCGCAACCACCAGCGGCAGATCCTGGCCAACGTCCAGGCGTACGTGTGGCCCCACATGGGCAACGCCCAGCGCTTCTCGCGGCCCGAGCCGTGACCGCGCGGTAGACCCCCAACCGTCGCCCAACCGTCACAAGGAGCCCGATCGTGCGCATCGTGATCCCCGAGGGCGCCGAGTTCGTCCAGAAGCCCGAGCACCTCGATCCGCTCCGCCGCCTCGGGGAGCTCGTCGTCTCTCCCGGCCATCCGCGCGACAAGGCCGACTTCATCGAGCGCGTCAAGGACGCCGACGTGGTGGTCCTCGACTACACGCTCATGGACGAGGAAGTCCTCGCCCGCTGCGCCCGCCTCAAGTTCGTCGCGTTCCTGGGGATCGGCTACGCGAGCTGCATCGACATCGAGGCGGCGACGCGCCGGGGGATCGTCGTCAGCAACACCCCCGACTACGGCGCGACGTCGGTCGCCGAGCACGCGCTCGGGATGATCCTGGCGCTGACCCGCCACATCGCGACCTCGTACGTCTCCCTCAAGAGCGGCCGCTGGGAGCCGGGCGGGTTCCAGGGCATGGAGCTCCACGGCAAGACGCTCGGCCTCGTCGGCCTCGGGCCCATCGGCCAGGAGATGGCCCGGCTCGGGGCGGGCATCGGCATGAAGCTGGTCGGCTGGACGCGGAACGCGACGCCGGACCGCGCGCGCCACGGCCTCGTGCTGGTCCCGCTGCCGGAAGTCTTCAGCCGGTCGGACGTCGTGTCGATCCACCTCTCGCTCCGGCCGGAGACCGAGCACCTTGTCTCGCGCGCGCTCCTCTCCCGGATGAAGCCGGAGGCGTACTTCGTCAACACCGCCCGGGCGAAGATCGTGGACAACGCGGCGCTGGCCGAGCTGCTCCGGGACGGACGCATCGCCGGCGCGGCGTTCGACGTCTTCGACGAGGAGCCCGTGCCGCCCGGCCCCCACCCCCTCCGCGACCTGCCGAACGCGCTCGTCACCCCCCACATCGGCTACAACACGCGCGAGGCGAGCCTCAACATGCTGAACATCGCCATCGCGACGATCGCCGCGCACCTGAAGGGCGAGCGTCTCCACGTCGTGAACCCCGAGGCCTTCGCCCACCGGGCCGGACGGTGAGTCCCGTGTGTCCGCGGCCGGTCCCGCTGCGCGACCGGCTGGCGCTCCACACGTGGACGCTCGACACCACGCCGCTCGCCGACGCCCTCCGCATCGCCCGGGCGGCCGGCTGGTCGGCCGTCGAGCTCCGCCGGATCGACTTCGCCCGGGCCGCCGAGGCCGGCCAATCCGCCGAGCGCGTGCTCGACCTCGTGCGGGCGAGCGGCCTGCCCGTCGCGTGCGTCGGCGGCCAGCTGGGCTGGATGTTCAGCGACGGCGCCGAGCGACGCCGCCTGCTCGACGCGGTCGCCGAATCGTGCCGCTGGGCGCGAGCGCTCGGAGCGCCGGTCGTGATGAGCCCGGCGGACCTCGGCACCGGCGACCTCGGCCATGCCGCTGTCGGGGTGCGCGAGCTGGGCGACCGGGCGGCCGAGGCCGGCGTCCGGTTCGCCCTCGAGCCGCCGTCCCAGGCCGCCCAGCTGAACTCGGTCGAGCGGCTGCGCGAGCTACTCGCGCGGGCGGCCCATCCGGCGTGCGGCCTCCTGCTCGACGCCTATCACCTCCACCGAGGCGGCGGCGGCCTCCGCGCGGTCGAGGACCTCGATCCGAGCGAGATCGCCTACGTCCAGTTCAGCGACGTGCCCGCGTCGGGGCTCGTGCCGGGTCAGGCCCTCGACCGGCTGCCGCCCGGCCGGGGCATCGTCCCGTTCCGCGAGTTCTTCCAGCTGCTCGACGCCAAGGGCTACACGGGGCACTGCTCCTACGAGGCGCCGAACCCCGCCGCGTGGGCGCGCGACCCCGAGACGGTCGCCCGCGAGGCGCTCGACGCCACGCGCGCCGTCCTGCCGTGACTTTCAAACCGGGGTCTGACCCCGACTTTGAGTTCTTATGCCAGACGCGAACAGTCGTGAGCTCTGACCCCCTCGCGAGGAGAACGCATGCTCGAGCTGAACGTCATGATCGAGGGCCAGGAAGGGCTCACCTGGGAGCGCTGGCAGCGCCTGGCGCGCGCCGCGGAGGACGGCGGGTTCGGCGGGCTCTACCGCTCGGACCACCTCACGGGCCTCTTCGGCCACCCGACGCGCCCCTCGCTCGAGACGTGGGCGTCGCTCGCCTGGCTGGCGACGGCCACGCGGCGGATCCGCTTCGGCCCCGTCGTCTCCCCGATGACGTTCTACCAGCCCGCGCTCCTGGCCAAGACGGCGGCCGCGATCGACCAGCGGGCCGGCGGCCGCCTCGACCTCGGCATCGGCGCCGGCTGGAACGAGATGGAGCACCGGATGTTCGGCATCCCCTTCCCGCCGCTCCGCGAGCGGATGGACCGGCTCGAGTGCGGGGCGCGCGCGATCCGCGCCCTCTGGCGCGGCACGCCCGTCACGCTCGACCAGCCCTACTACCCCCTGGTCGAGGCGCAAAGCTTCCCGGTGCCGGCCGGCGCGACGCTGATCGTGGGCGGGCGCGGCGAGCGGCGGACGATGCGCGTGGCCGCCGAGTTCGCCGACGAGTGGAACGCGACGCGCGTGACCTTCGACGACTATCCGCGCAAGCTCGAGGTCCTGGCCGGCCACTGCCGGACGGTGGGCCGCGACCCGGCGTCGATCCGCCTGTCGCTCATGGTGCCGATCGTGGTCGGCCGCACCCGGGCCGAGGTCGAGGCGCGCCTCGCGCGCGGGCGCGAGTGGTTCCCGCGCGTGCCGGACTCCGAGGCCGAGTGGCGCGCCCAGAGCTTCCTCTACGGCTCGGTGGACGAGGTCGTGCGGGACCTCCGCCGCTGGCAGGCGCTCGGCATCCAGCGCGTCATGCTCCAGTGCCTCGACATCGACGACCTCGCCGCCATCGAGCTCGTCGCCCGCGAGGTGATCCCCGCCCTCGCCTGACGCCGCGGTTGGTCCGGCACGCTCCAGCCCTGGACGCGTCGAACGTGGAAGGGGGTGGGCGCGAGCCTGGCGCTCGCCCTCGTTCCGGCGGAGCGCGGTCCTTCGCCTCCCATCGCCCGCGCGTGAATCCGTTCACCCTCGGCGTCGCCTCGGGCGATCCCACGCCGGACGGCGTCGTCCTCTGGACGCGCCTGGCCCCCGAGCCCGCCGATCCCGGAGCAGGGTGGGAGATGCCCCGGTCCGGGTTAGCTGGCGCGTCGCGAAGGACGAGGGCATGCGCCAGGTCGTCGAGCCGCGGAACGGCCCTCGCGTTCCCCGCAGCTCGCCCATTCGGTGCACGTCGAGGTCGACGGCCTCAGTCCGGGTCGCGACTACTTCTACCAGTTCGACGTGCGGTAGCGAGGTGAGCACCGTCGGCCACTTCCGCACCGCGCCGTCCGAGCACGCCATGGCTCGACCGGCTGCGCTTCGCGTTCGCCACCTGGCAGGACTGGCCGAGCGGCTACTACACGGCGTATCGCGACATGCTCCAGAACGACCTCGACATGGTCCTGCACCTCGGCGACTACACGCACGAGTACGCCTTCAACGGTGCCACCCTGCGCGGCATCCCGGCGCCGGCGGGCTTCGAGCGCGGAGACGGTGGACCTCCGGACCTATCGCCTCCGTCACACGCTCTACAAGATCGACCCGGAGCTCCAGGCTGCGCACGCGACCTTCCCGTTCGTAGTCGTCTGGGACGATCACGAGGTCGCGCCGACTACTCCGGGCCACGCTCCCGAGCGCGCCGACGCCCTCGCCGAGATCGAGGCCCGGCGCGGCGCCGCCTCCAGGCCTCTTCGTGCACGTGCCGATCCGCGCTTCGGTGGCCCGACATCCGGCCCGCGAGCTCCTGCGTCTACCGGCGGCTGGCGTGCGGGCCGGCTCGCCGAGGTCACCATGCTCGACGATCGCCAGTACCGGTCGGACAACCCCTGTGGAGCCGGCGAGGCGCCGCGCTGTGGGAAGCGCTCACCGGCGTCTGCCGATGCTCGGCCTCGGCACGTGCGCTGGTGGCCCGGGAGCCGAGTCCGCGCTCATGACGAAAGACGCTGCACCTGCGGCGACCTGATGCCTGGATGCAACGGCCGTGATCCAAGGGAAGGACGTGGCCGAGGTCATGACAGAAGGGGACGGAGCACGCGAAGGCCGCCCACGGGATCGAGCACGATCACCGCCGGATCTCGCAGAAGAAGGTGGAGGCACGCGATCCGCGGACGAAGTGAGCACGGTCCCACCGGATCCGCGGGAAGGTCGGGCCGCCATCCGCGGACAAGTAAGCCGCAGTCGCAGCCGGTGCCTCGCGGCCTGGCCGAGCCGTCGGAGGCGCCGGTTCACCACCCGCCGCCCTGCCAGCGCCGGATCGCCTCGATCGGGCGGAGCAGCATGAGGACGTTGAGCGTGAGGTTGTCGCGGATCCAGAGGGCGAGGATCCCCTCGAGCAGGAGCACGCCGGTGACGACGAGCCACACCGGCAGCCACGCCGCGAGGAAACACCCGACGGCCGACGCGAGGATGTCGCCGACCGCGTTCAGCACGCTGTCCCCGTAGTAGCCGAGCGACACGGTGGTGGCGCGGTAGCGCTGGATCACGAGGTCGGTGTTCTCGAAGACCTCCCAGGCGCACTCGAGCGCGATCGCCAGGACCGCGCGGGTGCCGGCCGGGAGCGCGCGCCCCGCGAGCCCCACCAGCCAGAAGAGCAGCACCCCGTGGGTGACGTGGGTCAAGGTGTACGGGTCGGCCAGCTGCTGGGAGTTCTGGTCGCTCTGGACGTCGCCCGACCACAGACGCACCGGCCCGTGCTGGTAGACGGGCGGCCGCCCCATGGCCAGAAGAAGCGTCCCGGCGAGCGCCACGACCAGGACGGCGATCGCGACGTCCGTCCACGCAGGCCATGCCGGATCGCCCGCGCCCCGTCCCGGCCGGAGCCAGCGGCGGCCCGCCAGGAGGATCGCCGTCCACAGCAGGACCAGGAGCGGGGGGACGACCCCGTCCAGGGTCACGAAGCGGCGGGTCCGGACTCCATCGGAGCCGTGGGATCGCGCGCCCACTCCTCCAGCGAGCCGTCGTAGACGGCGACGTCCTCCATGCCCAGGAGGGTGAGCAGCAGCGCGTCGCTCGACGCGGCGATCCCGGCGCCGCAGTAGGTCACGGCGCGCCGCCCGCCGGCATCGCCGCCCGGTCGGAGGACGCCGGCCGCCTCGAGCGCGGCGCGAATCCGCTCCGGCGGCAGGTACGCGTGGGTCGTCGGATCGGTCAGCGCGCGAGCGGGCACCGAGACGCTGCCCGCGATCCGCCCCGGTCGGCCATACGTGACCCCGCCGCGACCCTCGTGCTGCTCGGTCGAGAGCGCGTTCACGACGACGGCCCGCGAGTCGCCGATCGCGCGGCGCACGGCGGCCTTGTCGACGAAGAGTCCCGGGCGGGACCTCGGCTCGAAGCGCGCGGGCGGATGTCGCCGCACGTCGGTCGTGACCGGCCGGCCCTCGGCCACCCACCGCACGAAGCCGCCGTTCAGGACCGCCGCGTCGTCCCACCCGATCGAGCGAAGCATCCACCAGAGCCGCGCCGCGAAGATGTTGTGGTCCCGGCAGTAGAGGACGGCGAACGTGCCGGGCCCCACCCCGTGACGGCCGAAGGCCTCGGCGATCCGGGCGGGCGCGGGCAGCGTGAACCGGAGCCCGCTCGCCGTGTCGGACAGCTCGGCGATCGGGTCCACGAAGACCGCGCCTGGCAGGTGTCCCCCGTCGTAGAGGGGTCGCGCGCTCTCCGGCCGGAAGTCGCTCCGGTCGGGGAGGGGGCGGTAGACGACGCCGCACTCGATGAGGCGGAGCTCCGGCGCGTCGAGGCGCGCCGCCAGCTCGGCGGGCGTGATGAGGGGTCTCGGCCAGTCCGTTCGCATGTCCATGGCTCGACGGTAGCATGGCCGGCCGGGCCCGCCATGGGCCCGTGGTCAGCTTGACCTGCGCCGGCCGCCGAGGGGAGAATGCGGCCCACTTGACCGGGCCGGCCGGCCCGGGAGGAGGCCCAGCCATGGCGGAGCATCACCGGATGTTCGTCGACGGCGAGTGGATCGAGGCAGCCGGCGGCGGCACGTTCAGGGTGTCCGATCCGGCGACCGGCGAGGTGATCGCCGACGTCGCCGACGGCGGGCCCGCCGAGGCCGCGCGGGCCGTCGCAGGCCGCGCACCGGGCCTTCCGCGACTGGGCGGCGATGCCCGCCCGGGAGCGCGCGCCGATCCTCCACCGGATCCAGGCGCTGATGGAGGCGCACCGGGAGGACCTCGCCCGGCTGGTGACGAGCGAAAACGGGAAGCCCCTCGACGAGGCGCGCCGCGAGGTCACCTTCGCCCTCGGCTACTTCGGCTGGTTCGCCGAGGAGGCGCGGCGGGCCTACGGGGACCTCGTTCCCTCACCCTCGCGCGAGAAGCGCCTCTGGGTCCTCCGCCAGCCGCTGGGGGTGGTCGCCGCGGTCACGCCCTGGAACTTCCCCGCGACGATGGTGACGCGGAAGATCGCCCCCGCGCTCGCCGCCGGATGCACGGTGGTGCTGAAGCCGGCGTCCGCGACGCCGCTGACCGCCCTCCTCCTCGCGCGGCTCGCGGCCGAGGCGGGCCTCCCGCGGGGCGTCTTCAACGTGGTGACCGGCTCGCGCTCGGGCCCCATCGGCGCGACCCTCGTCGAGCATCCCCTGGTCGCGAAGCTCGCCTTCACCGGCTCGACCGACGTCGGCAAGGCGCTGACCGCGGCCGCGGCACGGACCCTCAAGCGCGTGTCGCTCGAGCTCGGCGGGAACGCTCCCTTCGTCGTGTTCGACGACGCCGACCTCGACGCGGCGGTCGAGGGGGCGGTGGCGATGAAGTTCCTGCGTGTCGGGGGCCAGTCGTGCATCTGCGCCAACCGGATCTTCGTGCAGGCGTCGATCGCGGACCGCTTCATCCCCCGGTTCGTCGACGGCGTCCGCGCGCTCAAGGTCGGCCCGGGCACCCAGGCGGGGGTCGTCGTCGGCCCCCTCATCAACGACGAGACCTGCCGCAAGGTGGACGAGCTGGTCCAGGACGCCGTCGCCGGCGGCGCCCGCGTGGCGGCAGGCGGCCATGCGCTCCGGGAGGGGCCGCTCGCGCGCGGCCACTTCTACGCCCCGACGGTCCTCCTCGACGCGCGCGACGAGATGCGCGTCTGCCAGGAGGAGATCTTCGGGCCCGTGGCCCCCGTCCTCACGTTCCACAAGGAGAGCGAGCTGATCGAGCGGGCCAACGCCACGCGCTTCGGCCTGGCCGCCTACCTCTACACGCGCGACCTCGGCCGCGCCACCCGGGTGTCGGAGGCGCTCGAGTACGGGCTCGTCGGCGTGAACGACGCCGCCGGCTACACCCACGAGATCCCGTTCGGCGGGTTCAAGGAGTCGGGGCTCGGCCGGGAAGGCGGCCACGAGGGGCTCGAGGAGTACCTCGAGACCAAGTCGGTCGTCGTCGGTCTTCCGCCCGCGCGAGGCTAGGGTCGATCCGCCGCGCTACCGGCCGCGACGGGCGAGCACCGCGAAGGCGAGGAAGTAGCGGTCGAGGTCGTCGAGCGTCGCGCCGTACTCGCGCCCGCCGAATGCCGCATCGCACAGGATCTCGCGGGCCCGGGCGATCTCCTTCCGTCGACCGCGCCAGCGCGGGTCGGTCAGCGTGAGATCGAGGAGCTCCAGCGCGCGCTCGAAGGCGGCCTGCGAGACCGCCTCCCCCGGGCCGCGGCGGCGACGCATCCGACCCACCTCCGCCCCCACGTTCGCGAGCTGCTCGGCGAGCGACAGCTGCTGCCAGCGTCCGGCGGCGAGCCCCGCATGACGGGGGGCCAGGTCGGTCACGCGCGAACCAGCCGGTCGACGATCTCACGGATGCGGGCCTGGAGGGCAGGATCCTCCACCGAACGGGACCGATTCCCCGCTGCGGGCCGCACGTTGATCATGGAATCGAACTCGAGGCGCTCGGGCGGCGGGGCATCCGGGTACAGGTTGACGCCCCACAGATCGGCCTGACGGGATCCCTGATCCAGCAGGATCGTCTCCTCGTCGGCGTGGAGCTCGCCCCCGATGGCCATGATGCCCTGCGCCACGTCGACCACGGCCTTCACCATCTCGCCGAACTGATCGCGGGCGATGACACGGAGATCATCGAGCATGATCGGTTCGCGCACGACCTGGATCGACGTGGGCACGAGCGATGCTAGCCCGAGCGCTCCGCTCCGGCAACCGCGTCCGTCGCCGATCCGGCCCGCGCCACGAGGCGCCGCATGTTCCCCCGCGCCCGTCGGGTCGCGGCGTCGACCAGGAAGCCTGCCTCCTCCACCGCCCGCTCGGTGTCGCGGTTCGGCCGGCAGCCGCCGCTGATCCGCGTCCACAGAGGCTGCAGACGATCCTGCCAGCGCGCCCAGCGCGGATGCTCGGACCGGACGTGCTCGAGCATCCGAAGGCTGCCGCCTGGTCCCAGGACGCGGCGGACCTCGGCGAGCCCGCGGGCGGGATCGTCGACGCTGCAGAAGACGAGGCCGCTCACCACGGTGTCGAAGACGCCGGCGCGAAACGGCAGGGCCTCGACCGAGGCCTGGACGAGCCTCGCCCCGGGCGCGCGCCGCCGGGCTCGGCGGAGCGGGTCTCCGGCGGGATCGATCCCGAGCGAGCCGGGCGGCAGCAGCGGCAGGTTCCGGCCCGTCCCACATCCGACGTCGAGCACGCGCCCACGCGCACCCTCGCAGAGACGGCGGCGCCAGCGGCCGAGCCCCGTGCGCTCGAGGAGAGCGCACGCGGTGTCGTAGAGCCAGGGGATCTGCTCGAGTCCGCGCATCGACGAGACGAGGGACGCTGCTCCGCCGCGGGACACTCCCGCGGCGGAGCGAAGCGGCCAACGCGTCCGGAGCTAGTTCGGGCGGCGATGCATCTGGACGTGGCGATACATCCCGGCCACGTTGAGCGCGAACATGTCCTTGTAGCCGCCCCAGCCCTCGTACTTCGGGAGCTTGACGGCCTGGACCACTTCCTGCTCGGTCTTGCCCTCGCGCGCGAGGCGGGACACCTCGGCGTGGAGCTCCTCCATGTACTCGCGGAACGCCCGCACGTCGGCCTTGGTGCCGATCGGCCCGTGGCCCGGGACGAGCTGGTCGAAGTCCATCGCCTCGACGCGCCGGAGGGACTCGATCCAGTCCTGGATGTAGGCGTCGGGCCAGTCGCGGAACCCGACCGACTTGACCGGGATCCAGTCGACGGCGAAGAGGACGCGCTCCTTCGGGAACCGCATCACGAGCGAGTTGTCGGAGTGGTTCCGGCCGACGTACGAGAGCTCGAGCGTCGTGCCGCCGAGCTCGAGGGTCATGCGGTCCGAGAACGTGACCTGGGGCACGGCCGTCGGCCGCTTCTCGGCGACGATCGTCCGCCGGGCGTTCTCGTGGGCCACGATCTGCGCGGTGTCGGCGAAGACCTCTCCGCCGGAGATGTGGTCCGCATGGTCGTGGCTGTACACCACGTAGCGGATCGGCTTCCCGAACCGCTGGGCGACCTCCCCCTTCAACCAGCGGGCCGCGTCCGCGTTGATGGGGTCGGTGCAGATGACCCCGTCGGGAGTCGCCGCGAGCACCGAGTAGTGGAAGTTGTTCCGGAACCGGTGGACCGGGCCGGCGATCGGCGTGATCTCCCGGACCGGCGCCGGGGTCTGGGCGGATGCGAGTCGTGGCCGAAGGGGCAGGAACGCCAGGCCCAGGCCCCCGGTCAGGACGGCGCGGCGCGTGATCTCCATGGAAGCGCTCTCCTCTCGATGCTCGGGCCGTTGGGATAGGCGGCGGGTTCGAGGGCCGCCCGTCAGTCGACACTCATTCAACCGGCGGGAGGGCCGGGAAGTTCACGCCCTCTCAGTACATCAGGTATCCGCCGTCGACCGTCACGGCCTGCCCGGTCATGTAGCTGCCGGCCGGGGACACCAGGAAGACGATGACCCGCGCGATGTCGTCGGGCTCGGCGAGCCGCCCGAGCGGGACGGTCGCCGCGCGCTGCTTCATGAAGTCGCCCGCCGCGAGACCCTGCTGGCGGACGCCGAGCAGGTCGTCGAGCCGCCAGTTGAACTCCGTGTCGACGACCCCCGGGCAGATCGCGTTCACGCGTACCCCGTGGCGGGCCAGGGCGCGCGCGGCCTGCTGGGTGAGCGAGATCACCGCCGTCTTGCTCGCCGCATAGGGGGGCGACAGGCTCGCCGAGCCCCGGCCGGCGATCGACGAGACGTTGACGATCGCGCCCGACCCCTGCCCGATCATCACGGGCGCCGCCGCCTGCATGCAGAAGAAGAGGCCCCGGGCGTTGACCGCGAAGGTCTCGTCCCAGTCCCGCTCGCTCACGTGGCCGAACGCGGTCGGCCGGATGAGCCCCGCGTTGTTCACGAGCACGTCGAGCCGGCCCAGGCCCTCCGCGACCCGCGCGATCATCCGCTCGATCTCCGGCACCGCCGCCATGTCGGCCGGGACGGCCAGGACGCGGCGCCCGAGCGCCCGCACCTCCCCGGCCACGCGGTCGACGGCGTCCGGGCGGAGGTCGTTCACGGCGACATCGGCGCCGGCCCGGGCCAGGGCGAGCGCCGTCGCGCGGCCGATCCCCGCGCCGGCACCCGTGACGAGCGCGACCTGTCCCGCGAGCTCTCCCCGCGCCTCAGCCACGCCGCCGCTCCCGTCGGGCCCGCACGGCCTTCGCGAGGTCGTCCAGGACCGGCAGCGTGTCGTCCCAGCCGAGGCACGCGTCCGTGACGCTCTGGCCGTAGGCGAGGGCCTCGCCGAGCCGGACGTCCTGACGGCCCCCCACCAGGTGGCCCTCGATCATCACCCCGAAGACGTGACGGCTGCCTTCAGCGACCTGCCCGGCAAGGTCGCGGGCGACCGCCGGCTGACGGGTGTGGTCCTTGCCGCTGTTGCCGTGCGAGCAGTCCACCATTATCCGCGGCGGAAGGCTGGCGCGGACGAGCGCCTTGGCGGTCTGCTCGATGTCCTCGGAATGGTAGTTCGGCCGCCGGTGCCCGCCCCGGAGGATGACGTGGCAGGCGTCGTTCCCGCGGGTGACGACGATGGCGGCCAGGCCCTGCTTCGTCACGGACAGGAACTGGTGCGGGTGCATGGCCGCCCGGATCGCGTCCACCGCGATCTGGACGTCGCCGTCCGTGCCGTTCTTGAAGCCGACCGGCATGGAGAGCCCGGAGGCGAGCTCCCGGTGAACCTGGCTCTCGGTGGTCCGCGCGCCGATCGCGCCCCAGGACACGAGGTCGGCGATGAACTGGGGCGTGATCGTGTCGAGGAACTCGCAGCCGGCGGGCACGCCCATCTTGGCGAGGTCGAGCAGGAGTCCGCGCGCCAGGCCCAGGCCGTCGTTGATCGCGAAGCTCCCGTCGAGCTTGGGGTCGTTGATGAGCCCCTTCCACCCGACCGTCGTCCGCGGCTTCTCGAAGTAGACGCGCATCACGATGAGGAGGTCGTCGGCCAGGCGATCGGCGACGACCCGGAGACGCTCCCCGTACTCCTTCGCCGCCCGGACGTCGTGGATCGAGCAGGGCCCTACCACGCAGAGCAAGCGGTCGTCCTCGTCCCGCAGGACCCGGTTGATCGCCTCCCGACCTTCGGCCACCGTGGTCGAAGCGCGCTTCGGTCAGCGCGTACTGCTCCATCAGGATCGCCGGGGGGATCAGCGGGCGGAGCCGCTCGATCCGAAGGTCGTCGGTCTGATGGAGAATCACAGGCGGCACTCCGCTAGGATCGACAAGGACTTACGCCTCCGGGGCTGTTTCGGCGCGTGAGGTCCGCCGATGGCAATTGGCCCGACCAGAAGGTCGGGCCGTCGCCTCGACTATAGGGGCAGGCCGGGCCCGTCGCAAGCATCCGAGAGGGGCATCGTGCCGGGACCTTCCCCGGGTTGCGCGATGGCCGAGGACTGTCGCAAGGTACGGAAAGGCTTGATCCAGTCGACGATCCAAATGCGAACCCCACCGTGACGGTCTCCATCCCCCCCTCGCCGGCCGTGGAGGACAACTCGAGCGCCGCCGACCAGCGGCGGCGGGTCGCCGCCCTGCTGGACAGGGTGGCGCGAGACTACAACCGCGTCGGCGGGAGCCTCGACCTCGGGTCGGGGAGATGGTACCGCGGCTACGCGCTCCGCCGGGCCGGCGTCCGGGCGGGCATGACGCTCCTCGACGTGGCCACCGGCACGGGGCTCCTCGCGCAAGCCGGCGCGCGGATCGTCGGCGACTCCGGAGCCGTCGTGGGCATCGACGCGAGCGCGGCGATGCTGACGGAGGCGCGCCAGGCGCACCCGAATCCGCTGGTCCAGGGACGGGCCGAGTCGCTGCCGTTCAGGAGCGACCGCTTCGACGCGGTCAGCATGGGCTTTCTCCTCCGCTACGTCGACGACCTCGAGGCGATCCTCCGCGAGTGCCGCCGCGTCCTCAAGCCCGGAGGGCGCCTCCTCGTCCTCGAGCTGGAGCGTCCGGAATCCCGCAGCGCGCGCTGGCTGGTGAGGACCCACCTCCAGCGGGTGCTCCCGTGGATCGTCGGCCTGCGAACGCGCAGCAAGGCCGCCCAGCTCCTGACGCGGTGCTGCTGGGACACGATCGACCGTGGCGTTCCGCCGGAGACGGTCCTGGATCTCCTGCGCCGAAGGGGCTTCGTCGACGTCAGACGTCACGTGTGGTTCGGCCTCTTCGGCGAGTACTTCGCAACCAAGCCGGCCGGGGCCCCGACGGTCAGCCAGGGAGACACGTGAGGATGGCCGACCGGTTGCCGAAGGGACTGGCGGCCGCGTGAGGCTCGGCCGGAAGGCCCGCAATCCGGAGTGGGGCAAGACGCCGGGCGCGCCCGAGGAGATCCGGTTCCTCCATGGCCCCCAGCCCCGGAGCTTCGAAGCGTGGCGGGCGTTCCGCATCTTCTGCGAGTTCGTGCGCGGGTTCCGGACCCTCCACTTCGTCGGCCCGTGCGTCACGGTGTTCGGGTCGGCGCGCTTCCCCGAGACGCACCCCTACTACGCCCTGGGGCGCGAGATCGGCGCCCGCCTGGCCCGCGCGGGCTTCACGGTCATGACCGGAGGGGGCCCCGGCCTCATGGAGGCGGCGAACCGGGGCGCGCGGGAGGCCGGGGGGCGCTCGGTCGGCTGCAACATCGAGCTGCCGCAGGAGCAGCGCCCGAACCCCTACCTCGACCGCTGGATCACCTTCCGGCACTTCTACGTGCGCAAGGTCATGCTGGTGAAGTACTCGTACGCGTTCGTGGCGCTGCCCGGAGGGTTCGGCACGCTGGACGAGATCTTCGAGACGGCGGTGCTGATCCAGACGGGCAAGATCCGCGACTTCCCGCTGATCCTGATGGGCCAGGAGTTCTGGCAGCCGCTGATGGACTTCATGGAGACCCGCCTCGTCCGCGAGGGCACCATCGAGCCCGGGGACGTCAAGCGGCTCACGGTCACCGACTCCGTCGACGAGGCGGTGGCGGCGATCCTGGACGCGGCGACGCGCCGCTTCGGCCTGAGCTACCAGCCGCCGATCCGGCGGCGCTGGTTCCTCTGGGAGTAGCCCGGCCGCGCGCCCCTCAGGCGAGGGCGACGCGCTCGCGATAGTCGGGAACGACCGCGTCCCATCCGAGCTCGGCGCGGATCCGGCCTGCGAGCGCGTCGGCGGGCGCGGGGTCCCCGTGCACGACGAAGACGCGGCGCGGGGGCCCCGTCGCGGTCCGGAGCCAGCGCATGAGGCCGTCGGCATCGGCGTGCGCCGAGAGACCGTGGATCACCTCGACGCGCGCGCGCACCGGCACTTCCTCCCCGAACATGCGCAGCGTGCGGGCGCCGTCCTGGAGGAGCCGGCCCCGGGTCCCGTACGCCTGGAAGCCGACGAGAAGCACGGTGGTCTTCGCGTCCGGCAGCCGGCGGCGGAGATGGTGCAGGATGCGCCCGCCGGTCGCCATGCCGCTGGCGGCGATGATGATCGCGGGGCCCCGGACGTCGTTGATGGCGCGGGACTGCTCCACCGAGCGCGTCAGCTGGAACCGCGCCGTGTGGAGCGGGCACGTCCCGGAGAGGACGGGCTGGGCCGTGTCCGGGTCCAGGTCCTCCGGGTGGGCGCAGTAGAGGCCCGTCGCCTCGATCGCCATCGGGCTGTCCACGAACGTCGGTAGCTTCGGGATGCGGTCCGCGTCCTCGAGCGCGCGGAGATGGTAGATCAGCTCCTGGGTCCGGCCGACCGCGAAGGCCGGGACCACCAGGGCACCCCCGCGGTCGTACGCGGCCCGGACGACGCGCTCGATCTGATCGGGCACGGGCGTGGTGTCGTGGCGCCGGTCTCCGTACGTCGACTCGACGAAGACGTAGTCCGCCTCGCCCACCGGCTCCGGATCGAGAAGGACCGGGGCCGCGTACCGGCCCACGTCGCCCGAGAACACGAGGCGCCGCCGGTCCCGGTCGCCCTCGAGGTCGAGCGCGATGGAGGCCGAGCCCAGGATGTGCCCCGCCCGCCGGAACGTCGCCTGGAGGCCCGGCAGGAGGCGGACGGGCTTGTGATACTCGTGCCCGCGCACGCGCTCGGCGGCCTGGGCGCCCTCCTCCGCCGTGTAGAGCGGCAGCGCCGGGGTGTGCTTCGAGGTCCCCCGGGCGTTGTGGTAGGCGGCCTCCTCCTCCTGGAGGTGGCCGGAATCCGGCAGCATGATCCGCGCGAGGTCCGCGGTGCCCCGCGTCGCGACGACCTGTCCCGGCGAACCCGTCCTTGACGAGCCGAGGCAGATAGCCGGTGTGGTCGATGTGCGCGTGCGTCAGCGCGACGGCGTCGATCTGCGCGGGGTCGACGGGCAGCCGCTCCCAGTTCCGGAGGCGCAGCTCCTTCAGACCCTGGTAGAGGCCGCAGTCCACGAGGAGGCGGCGCCCGTCCACCTCCACCAGGAACTTGGCTCCCGTGACGGTCTTCGACGCGCCGAGGAACTGGACGGCGGCGAGCGGCGCGGGTGCCGGAATCGTCGACTCCCTTCCCGGGCCCCTCGGGGCCGCGTCGAGCGAGCCGTCGCGGCCCCTCGTCCCGCACGAGCCTATGTCGAGACCCGGCGCCGCGTCAAACGCGGGCGGCGGTGACCGCCGCCCTTGACGGGAGGCCGGCGCGATGCGATAACCCCGAGCGATGACCGCGCGGCGCGTCCTGATCACCGTCCCCCACACCTACCAGCGCGACGCGCCGTACCTCCGCCGGATCGAGGCCGCCGGGCTCGAGGTCGAGCGCCGCATCGGCCGTCACGGCAAGCTGACGGAGGACGAGCTCCGCGACGCCTTGCCGGGTGTGTTCGCGACGCTCGCCAGCAGCGAGCCGTACACGGAGCGCGTGTTCCGCGGCGCGCCGGACCTCCGCGTCGTCGCCCGCTGGGGCGTGGGATTCGACGCGATCGACGTCGACGCCGCCACCCGCCACGGGGTCGTCGTGTGCACGGCGGTGGGCGCCAACCACGAGGCCGTGGCCGACTACGCGGTGTCGCTCATGTGCACCCTCCAGCGGGGCCTCGTCCGGAACCACCGGCTCATCACCGGCGGCCAGTGGAAGACCGAGTTCCGGCCCGGCCTCTGGCGCGCGACGGTGGGGATCGTCGGCCTCGGCCGGATCGGCCAGGCGGTGGCGCGACGCTGCCGCGGCTTCGAGATGACCATCCTCGCCTACGAGCCCTACCCCGACCGGGACTTCGTGCGCGAGCACGGCGTCGAGCTGGTGCCGCTCGAGGAGCTCCTCCGGCGCGCCGACCTCGTGACCCTCCATTGCCCGGCGACACCGGAGAACCGGCATCTGATCAACCGCGAGCGCCTGGCCCTCATGAAGCCGACCGCCCACCTCGTCAACACGGCGCGGGGCGCGCTCGTGGACGAGGCCGCGCTCCACGAGGCGCTGGCCACCGGCCGGATCGCCGGCGCCGGCCTCGACGTGTTCGAGAAGGAGCCCCTCTTCGACTCCGCCCTCTTCGGGCTCGACAACGTCGTCCTGAGCCCGCACGTGGCCGGGATCGACGAGACGTCCGAGGTCGCCATGGCCAACCGCGCCATCGACGCCATCCTGGCGGTCTGGCGAGGCGAGCCCCCGCCGCGGGAGTGCGTGGTCAACCCCGAGGCGCTGCGGCCACGCTGAGCCGGCACCACGCCCGGACACGGGGATGCCCCCGCGGGATCCAGTCGGGGCGTCTCCGACGCTCCAGCTCCTCGTCGACTGCGTCTCAGCCCACCGGCTGGCGGAGGCCAGCGCGCGGCTCCACCGCCGGCTCGAGGGGCCGGTCGACTGGGAGGGCGTCGTCCGGCTGGCGCATCAGCACGCCGTCACGCCGCTCGTCTACCGCGAGCTCCGCACGGTCCCCGCCGCCCTCGTCCCGCCGGAGACGCTCGCGGCGCTCCACCAGGCAGGTGCGCGAGAACGCCCGGCGCTGCCTCCTCCTCACCGGCTGGCTCCGCCGGGTCGTCGACGCGCTCGCCGCGGCCGGCGTCCCGGCGATTCCCTACAAGGGACCGGTGCTCGCGGCCATCGCGTACGGGAGCATCGCCGACCGGCGGGCGGGCGACCTCGACCTCCTGATCGACCCCGGGGATCTCGCCGCCGCCAAGGCGGCGCTCGACAGGGAAGGGTTCCGCCCCATGGTCCCGCTCGTCGGCTGGCAAGAGCGTACCCTCGTGCGCTCCGCGCACCCCTACGGCTTCGTCTGGGACCGGGAGAACGTCGTCGTGGAGCTCCACTGGAGCGTCTCGCCGCGCTCCCTCTCCGCCGGTCTGGGCGGGGCGCTGCCCCGCGAGCGCCTGGAGGAGGTAGTGCTCGCCGGCACGACCTTCCGCACGCTCCCGGCCGACGTGCTCCTCCTGGCGCTCTGCGTGCACGGCGCGAAGCACGTCTGGGGGCGGCTGTCCTGGATCGTGGACATCGCGGAGCTGATTGCGTGTCGCCCCGCCCTCGACTGGGCGGCGGTGCTCGCGCGCGCCGACGAGGCGGGCCACGCGCGCGAGCTGCTCCTCGGCTGCCTGCTGGCCCGGGACCTCCTGGGAACGGTCGCTGCCCGAGACGCTGTCGCACCGCATCGCCGGCGATCCGAAGCTTCCGGGACTGGCGGAGACGGTACGGGCCCAGCTCGCGCTGCCGGCCGACGCGCAGCTCGGGATCGCCGAGACCGCGCGCTTCCACCTCGGGATCCGCGGGACGTGGGGCGCCCGCCTCGCCTACTGCCGCTTCGCGATGATGCCGACCGTGGCCGACTGGACCGCGGTCCCGCTCCCGCGCTGGCTCGCGCCGCTGCACTACCCCCTGCGGATCGCGCGGCTCCTCACGGGCGGAACGGCCGATGGCCACCACTGAGCGCAGCCAGGCGCCGCCAGACGCCGAGCCCGAGCCCGGCCGTCCGGCGCGCGACGGCATGTCGCCGGACCAGCGCCTCGACGCGCTCGAGCGCACCGGGCCGGAGGCGCTCGATGCAGCCAGACGCCTCGGCGGGCATCGACACGAGCCCGGTCTCCCGCAGATGGCGTAGCCGCTCCCGGACGACGCGCGCGACGCGGCCGGCGGCGGCGCCGCGAGCAATGCGCGTCCAGTCGATGGTGCCCCCGGCCCCGCGCAGCAGCAGGACGGCGTCGGGGACCCAGGTCGGCCCGGACCACTCACGGAACCGCCGGCCGCCTCCGCAGATCTCGAGGAGCGTGGCCGTCGCGTCGAGACCGACCGCCCTCAGCGACCCCACCTCGATCGGCTGCAGGTCCGCTTCCGGAGTCCGGGCGCCGTGGAGCCGGAGACACGAGCGCGAGCCGCTTCCGGGGGTGATCAGGTTCCACGGGTGCGGCGACGCTAGCCACGCCGGGCGGGCCGGTGTCCAGCCCAGCTCCACCAGCAGGGCGGCGGACTCGGCGACGCGTAGCGGGTCCACGAGGAGGTCGACGATCTCGATCGATCGACTCCCCATGCTCGGATACCACCGGGCCCGATGGCGGGCCCGTTCACCATCACTGATTGGATCCCGGCCCGGGTCAGCCGCTCGAGGGCGGTATCGAGTCTGGACACGAGAAGCTGGTTTCGCGTCCAGTGGAAGCGGTGGACGCCGCGGACACGCGCTGCCATCTCCCCGAGCGCCGCCTCGGGCACTCGACCGTGAATGAGGGGCAGGAGGCATCGATCCGCCGGACCGATGGTCTCGAGGTCGTTGACGGCGGCCCAGCGGGTCCAGGCAGCGGTCGCCTCCCGCTCCTCCTCACCGAGCACGGCTCGGAGCAGGAGGCTGCGCCGAGCCGTCCGCGCGATACGTTGGCTCCGTCACGAGCGCCGCGCCATCCGCCGCCGCCCGTGCCCACTCCGGGCGGGGTGGATGTTCTCGACACTGGCGGCGCCCCCGGAGTAGACTGCCCGTGGTTCGGCGCCCGCGGGCCGCCCGCGAGGTGCGGGAGCTTCGACAGACGACCCCTCCGCCAGTGGGCAGTCGTCCTCGACGCCAGACAAGAAACTGAAGGAGCGAGAGTGAGGGAGCGAGACGCTGAAGATCAACCCGCAGCGGATCGTCCACGAGACGATCGACGACGAGGTCATCATCATCGATCTCGAGACCGGCACCTACTTCAGCCTGACGCAGTCCGCGGCGGATCTCTGGCCGGCGCTCGTCCGGGGCAGCCACGAAAGCAGGGTTGATGGCCACACTGACTGGCGTCTACGACGCGCCCGCGTCGGAGATCGAGACGTCCGTCGCGGCCTTCCTGGATGAGCTGAAGGCCGAGAGCATCATCAGCGTCGAGTCGGATGGTCCGGCCACCCCGACGCGAGCTCGCCTCGGTCGCCGTCCGGCGCCACGGCCACTTCGAGCCGCCGAAGCTGGCGAAGTACACGAACATGTCGGACCTGCTGATGCTCGACCCAGTTCACGACGTCGACGAGCAGGGTTGGCCCAACCGGAAGCCCGAGTAGGTCCGCTCCCGGGCGAGTCGAGTGGTGAGCGCCGCGCCCGTTAGCGTCATGGTCGTCGTCAAGAACGGAGGTTCCTCTCGGCGCGGCCGACATCGTGCAACTCCACTACTGGAACAACCCGGACATCGCCGGACTGCTCCGGATGGATCTGCCCGCCATGCGCCTCCTCGCGTGGTTCAAGATCCTTGGCCGTCACGCGCCTCAGGTGATCATCGAGCGGCTGCTTCGCTACGCCGACGATGTCGTGGCGACGACCCCGGCCACGCTCGACCTACCGGCCATCCGAGACGCGCAGCGCGCGGGCTGCCCGCTCGTCATCGACGTCGTCCCGAACATCGCGGATTTCGAGCGCCTGGAGGGCCTCTCGCCGCGGTCGCAGCCGAACTTCACCGTAGGTTACATCGGCACGGTCAGTCCCAGCAAGCTGCACCCTCGCTACGTGCCGATGAGCGCCGCGGTAAACGTGCCAGGCGTCCGCTTCGTGGTGTGCGGCGCGGGGGATCCGGACGAGTTGAGGGAAGAAGCAGACCGGCTCGGGGTCGCCAGCCGGTTCGAGTGGCGCGGCTTCGTCGAGAACATCAGGCCGGTGCTCGAGACCCTGGACGTGTTCGGCTACCCGTTGTGCGAGGACACCTGCGCGACCAGCGAGCAGATGCAGGGTCTCGACGGCTGAATGGGTCGCGCCCGACTGCGCACACCGGTGGTGCTGCTCCTCTTCAACCGGCCGCGCCACACGCAGCGGGTGCTGGAGGCCATCCGCGCTGTCGGCCCGGACACGCTCTTCGCGATCGCCGACGGGCCGCGTCCCGATCGGCCCGATGAGGCGCGCCTCTGCGAGGCGGCGCGCCGGCTCGTCGACGAGATGGAACCGGAATGCGAGCTGGTCCGCGACTACTCTCCGGTCAACCTGGGCTGCGGCCGGCGGATCGCCGGCGGGATCGCCCGCGTTTTCGAGCAGGTCGAGGAGGCGATCGTCCTCGAGGACGATTGTCTCCCGGACCCGAGCTTCTTCCGCTACTGCGACGAACTGCTCGAGCGCTACCGCCACGACACGCGGGTGATGATGATCAGCGGCACGAACCCCCTGATCGAGTGGAAACCCGAGGCCCAAAGCTACCACTACTCCCGAGACGGGTCGGTCTGGGGCTGGGCGACCTGGCGACGCGCGTGGAGTCACTACGACTTCGAGATGCGGTCGTGGGCCTTGCCGGAGTCCCGACGACGGCTGGCCGAGGCGCTCGGCGACGCGGAGCAACTGGCGCACCGTATCGGCCTCTGCGAGGCGATCGCTCGCGGGCAGGTCGACACGTGGGACTACCAGTGGATTTACGCGCGCCTGGTGCGCGGCGGCCTGACGACGGTGCCGTCCCGCAACCTGGTCTCGAACATCGGATTCGGGAGCGGCGCCACTCACACGGTTGAGCGCGCCGGGGCGGGCGCGGACCTGCCACGGTTTGCGATGAGCTTTCCCCTGCGCGCCCCGACTGTCATCCAAGCGGATCGCGACTACGACCGGGCCTGGTTTGGCTGGGAGGTCGGACGACCGCCGCCGGAGTCGGTCATCTCGCGGGCCGAGCGGCTGCTGGCCGCGCAGCGTCACGCGCACGCTCTAGTGCTGCTCCAGACGTCCATCGCCAGGACGCGCTTCCAGCCTCATCGTGCGGCGCTCCTCGTGCTGAAGGCCCGGGCGCTGATGGCGCTCGGGAGTCGGGCTCGGGCGCTCGACGCGCTCGATGAGGCCCAGGCCCTCCGCCCGGACGATGCGTCGGCGATCGGTCTCCGGACCCTCATCTCCTCCAAGCCATGACGCTCGACCGGCCCCGCACCTGGGCCCCGCTCACGACGAAGGAGTCCCTCGGGGACGCGCGGAGCGCCCTCGAGCGCGACGCAAGATGGGCCGCCGGACGGCTGAGCATGCCCGAGTGTGCCGGCCCGAGGAGCGGAGGTCTGCGACTCGGGGCCGTAGCTGGTAGCGGCGGTGGGAGCCCCCGGCCTCGCGCTTCTCCACCCGAAGCGCCTCGGCGGCGCGTCCGAGCGATGCGGCCGTCGAGCTCGGCCTCCCCTGGACGCTCGTCCTGGTGACGGTGATCCTGCTGGGGTCGGGCCTGCGACTCGCGAACCTCGAGGCCAAGCCGTACTGGTTCAACGAGGTGTTCACCTCGCTCAAGATCTCCGGCTACGACGAGCATCGCGACGTGAATCCCGCCCTGTACACCGGTGCCCTGCTGGGGACCGACGATCTCCTCCGGTACCAGCGGCTGCGTCCGGACAGCAGCGTGCTCGACGTGATCCAGACGCTGCGCCGGAAGGACGTGAAGTGGCCGCCGGGATACCTGGTCCTGGCTCGCTCCTGGTCCCGGCTCTGGGGCACCTCGGTGCTCGTCATGCGCCGTCTGCCGGCCCTGCTGAGCCTCCTGGCCTTCCCCGCGCTCTACTGGCTCAGCCGCGAGCTCTTCGAGTCGAAGAGCGTGGCGTGGATGGCGACGGCCCTCCACGCCGCCTCGCCGATGTTTCTCGCGCAGGCCCAGGAGGCGCGGCCCTGGAGCCTGTGGGTGGCCATCATGGTGGCCGCCACCGCGGTCCTGCTGTGGGCGCTGCGCACTCGTGCCGCCAAGGCCTGGTGGCTCTACGCGGTGTGCGCGAGCGCGGGCCTCTACGTCAACGCCCTGTCGCTGCTGGTGATCGGGGTCCACGGGACCCACGTGCTGCTCCAGAGCCGCGGCCGATGGGAGGAGCCGTGCCGCCGGTGGTCCTTGTCCACCCTGGCAGCGCTGGCAAGCTTCGCCCCGTGGGCCGCCTGCATCGCCTGGAACTACCAGAACGCCGTCGCCACCTCGAGCCACCTGCGGACCTGGCCGGGTCTCCATGTCCTGGCGGCGGGGTGGGCTGAGGGCCTGCGGCGCGTCTTCCTCGTCCCTCCGGCGGGCCCCGGGGCGCCCGTGCTCTTCGTCGCCGTCCTGGCGCTGGTGTGCTACTCCTTCTGGGTCTTGTGGCGCGACGCGCCCCTCCGCACCTCGTCGCTCGTGACCCTCCTCACCGCCGCCGCCCTCGTCTTGGTACGTCCTGCCGGATCTCGTCTTCCAAACCCAGGTGTCCTCGCGGGCACGCTACATGTTCTCCAGCTATCTCGGAGTGCAGTTGTCGGTCGCCCATCTTCTGATCGCTCGGATGACCGGCCCCGGGCCGAGGACGGTGGTGTGGCGTGGACTGGCCCTCGCGCTCCTGGCGGCCGCCCTGGCGACGTGTGTCGCGGCCGTCCGGGCGGACACCTGGTGGGACGCATCCCGGGACGATGTCGTGGCCGGGAGAATCCTCGCGGGCGCCCGTCGGCCTCTGGTCGTCACTGAGGTGCACTACGGCGTCATCGCGCCGCTCGCCCACCAGATGAAGCCGGACGCCCACTTCATCCTGTTCGGGAGGAAGACTCCGGTCGCGCTCCCGGCCTGGGACGGGGAAGTGTTCGCGTATCGGCCGTCGACCGACCTCGCCCAGTCCCTGGCGCCGTACGGTGTCCTGCGCCCGGCGTGTGAGGAGGCCGACGGGAGTTGCCTGCTGCATCGCCTGCACGCACGATGAGCCGGCCTGCGAGCCCGACGTCCACCGTGCCAGGTCTCCTCGACGACGAGGAGGTGTGGAACGCGTACCGGCAAGCGGTGCACCGATCCTTCCTTCAGGCGGGGGGTGACGCGAGCCATCGCGTGGAGCGTGACTATCGGATCGCCGGCCGTTTGGTGCGCCTGTCGTCGGCGAGCGGGCGAGTGCTCGACACGATGGGGGCCGCGTTGGCGCACCTCCGCCTCGAGACCCGGGTCGAGCCGGAGCTGACCGTGTGCCTCTGGGACAGCGCGAGCCCGAGCGTCCCGGCCAGGCCCCCGGCTCCCTGGCGCTGGTGGGCGGAGCATGGCGCCGGCGGCGCGACCGCGCCGGTGCGCCGCGACCGGCACGGCGAGCTGACAGCGCCGCACAGCGCCCAGCTTCACACGGCGGTTCGGCTCTGGCCGCCCACGCTCCGCATCCTGGACCCTCGGCGGGCACTGGCCTTCTACTGGACCGACGACATCGCGCGCATTCCCGACTACGAGCAGAGCGCCCCGTTGCGCGAGATCCTGGCTTGGTGGTCGAGCGCGCGGGGCCACCAGATCGTTCACGCCGCCGCCGTCGGCACCGAGGACCGTGGCGTGCTGCTGGCCGGCAAGGGGGGCTCGGGCAAGTCGACGGTCGCGCTGGCATGCCTGGGCTCGGCGCTCAAGTACGCGGGCGATGACTGTTGCCTGCTCGAAGACGGGGACATCCCCAGGGTCGCCAGCCTCTACAGCTCGGCCAAGCTCAAGACGATGCGGGAGGTGGCGCGCTTCCCCGGGCTGGAAAGCGCAGTGCACAACACGGGCTGCGGCGCTGACGAGAAGCCCTTCATGCTCCTGCAGAGGCACCGCCCGGAGTGCCTGACGTCAGGGTTCCCGGTGCGAGCCTTGCTGATCCCGCAGGTGACGGGCGCCGCCTCGCCCCGGCTCGAGCCGGTCTCGACTGCCGCCGGGCTGGCGGCGCTCGTCCCGTCGACGCTGCGGCTATTCCCCGGCCACGAGCGCGAGGCGACGCGGCGCATGGCGAGGTTCGTCGCCCGGGTCCCGAGCTACCGGCTGGAGGTCGGACCCGACCTCCGCCGGATCCCGGACACCATCCTCGAGCTCCTGGCGCGGTCATGAGCGCCCGACCTCCGCGTGTCAGCGTGATCGTGCCCGCGTTCAACGCCGAGACCGTGCTCGTGGAGGCAATCCGCAGCGTCGACGCGCAGGGGTATGGCGACCTGGAGATCGCCATCGTCGACGACGGCTCGACAGACCGCACGGCTGACGTCGCGGCGGCGCTCGGCGGGCGCGTGCGCTGCCTGCGCCAGGAGAACCGCGGTCCCTCCGCGGCGCGCAACGCCGGGCTGGCGGCGACGACCGGAGAGATCGTGGCCTTCCTGGACGCCGACGATCTCTGGCCCGAGCGGTCGCTCGAGGTTCGGCTCGAATTCCTCGCCCGGAACCGGGACTGCGCCATCGTCGGCGGGCGCATCCGGAACCTGTGGCCCGACCTCCTGGGCCCGGGCCGGCATCAGCTGGACCCGCCGCGCGCCACTTACAGCTTCAACGTGGGATGCGCGCTCTTCCGGCGCTCGTTGTTCGACGTCATCGGCGGATTCGACGAAGCTCTCCGCAACGGCGAGGACGTCGACCTCCTGGTGCGGGCCGCCGCGCGCGGGCTCCACCGGCACTACCTGGACGACGTCACCTTGATCTATCGACGACGGCTGGCCGACGACATCGGCGCGTATCGCCGCCACATCCTTAGCCTCACCCGCGCCGTCAAGCGTACCCTCGACGATCGCCGGGCCGGGCGCTGAGCGACGATGCCCGACGTCCTCCACATCATCCGTTGCCTGGGCGACGGCGGTGCCAGCCGATCGCTGATCGCGATGGGCAAGTACTCGGCGCGCCGCGGTGGCTTCCGGCATCGAGTGGTCTCGTTGAGGCGGGCGGACGGCCAGGCCGCCGAGGCCGCAACGCGCGCCGCTATGGCGGTCGTCGACGCGCCGGCGGTCTCCACGATCCAGCAGGAGGCCGAGAGCGCCGACCTCGTCCAGGTGCACTTCTCGAACACGCCGGAGCTCTACGAGCTCCTGCGCGGCGAGCTGCCGGCCATGCGTGTGCTCGTCCGACTGAACGTGGGCGGCGCGTCGCCCCCGCAGGTGCTGACCGACGAGCTGATCGAGTTCGCCGACGTCGTGGCGGCCGGCAGCCCGCACACCCTCGCGCTCCCGGTGTGCCAGCGGCTGTCCGCCCGCGAGCGGGCGCAGAAGCTCACCATGCTGATCCCCGCCGCCGATTTCGAGCGCCTCGAGGGCTTGGTGCCGCGGCGCCACGCCGGGTTCAACGTGGGCTACATCGGGACGGTGGACTTCACGAAGATGCACCCCGAGTACGTCCGCATGAGCGCGGGTGTGCGGGTTCCCGGTGCGCGCTTCATCGTGTGTGGACGCGGCGCCGCCGAGGCGTCGCTGGTGCGGCAGGCGGCCCGGTTCGGCATCGCCGATCGGCTGGAGCTGCGCGGCTACGTCGAGGACATCCGGAGCGTCCTGGCGGAGCTCGACGTGTTCGGTTATCCCCTGTGCGAGGACAACTACTCGACCGCCGAGGCGGTCCTGCACGAGGCGATGTTCGCGGGCGTCCCCCGGTGGTCTTCGCCCACGGGGGCGCACAGCACACGATCGAGCACGGCCGCACGGGGCTGATAGTCCAGGACGAATCGGGCTACCGGCACGCGATCGAGCGACTGTACCAGGACCCGGCCGAGCGCGCTCGCCTGGGCGAGGCGGCGCGGGCCTTCGCGCGAGGCCACTACGGCGCCGCGCGCAGCGTCGAGCAGCTGCACCGGATCTATCGCGACCTGCTCGAGAGTCCCAAGCGCCGGCGCCGCTGGCCGAGAGACCTCCCGGCAGCGGGCGCCGCCCGCTTCGTGGAGTCGCTGGGCCACGCCGCCGGGCCGTTCCGGTCGAGCCTCGCGTCCCAGGACGCCGGCGAGCAAGTGGACGCCGAGCGTCTCATCGCCGCGGCTTCCCCCGTGCTGACGAGTCTGGGGGGCGGTGGCATCGTGCACTATCGCAATCACTACCACCGGGATCCCCACCTGCGGCTGTGGGCCGGGCTGGTCCTGGAGGGCATGGGCCAGCACGTCCGGGCCCTCGCCGAGTACCGTAGCGCCAGTGAGCTGGGCTTGGAGCATCCCCGGCTGCGCTCGTATCAGGCGCGAGCGGCCGCCCGCGTCGGCAGCGCCCCGCTCGCGGCCGAGCGGCCGCGCGAGGTCGTCCAGCCGGCCCCCGAAATCATCGTCACGGGCCAAGCGTTCGCGGATCCGGAAGGACACTGAGGTGCGTGACGGGCCTCGCCTGCTGGTCTTCGATCTCTCCACGCATCTTCACCTCCCCGCGTATCTCGAGTTCCTGATCGAGTCCTGGAGCGCCCGTGCTCCCGCCGGCGAGCTGACCCTGGTCGTTCACCCCGCGTTCGCTGGAGATCATGCCGACGTATTCGAGCGGGCCGGGCGAGCGCCGCGCGGCGGCGTGCGGATCCTGACCCCGACCGAGGAGGGGCACCACGGTCGACGGGAGCCGCCACGCGTGACCCCAGCATCGGCCGGCGTGAAGGACGCGCGGACCCTCGCCAGCGTGATGCGCGGCGAGGTCCCCGCCGCGGCGCTGTCCTACGAATGGCAGCTCCTGCACAGGTACGCCGGCAAGATCGGCGCCACCCGGGCGCTGATCATTCACGTGGACGCCTATCTGCCGCTGCTCGCGGCCGGGGTGGAGCCGCCGTGCCCGCTGTCCGGCATCTTCTTCACGCCGATGTTCCACTACGGGGGCTTCGGATATCCCCCCTCGTCCGAGCAGGAGCAAACCCTGGCGCTGCGTCAGAAATTCCTGCTCGCCCGCACGCTTCGCCAGGAGTGGATCCACCGACTGTTCATGCTCGATCCCTTCGCCGTGGAGGAAACGCTCGGGTTCCCGCATCGAGAGAAAGTCGTGTACCTTCCCGATCCCGTGCCCCCCAACCGAGCGACGGCGGCGCAAGGAACGGCCGTCCGCGCGAAGCTCGGGATCGACCCAGGACGCTCGGTCCTGCTGATGTTCGGGCATCTCACGCCACGCAAGGGCTGCCGCGAGCTGCTGGACGCCTTGAGATACCTGCCCGAGAGCACCTGCCGTTCGATCTCGGTCGTGTTCGTCGGCGTTGCCGGACTTGACTATCGCCTGGAGCTCGAGCGTCGGATCGCGGCGCTCTGCGCCGAACGGCCGGTCGAGGTGATCCGGCAGTTCGGGTTCGTGGCCCAGGAGGATGTGGCCGCCTACTTCCGCATGGCGGACGTCGTCCTCGCGCCCTATCCGCGGCACCAGGGGATGAGCGGAGTCGTGCTGCTGGCCGCGGCGGCGGGGGTCCCCGTCCTGAGCGGGAGCTACGGCCTCATGGGCGAGTACGTCCGCCGCACCGGCTGGGGGTGACCGTCGACGCCGCCGATCCGGAGGACATCGCGACAGGCCTCAGTCGACTGCTGGCCGGCGACACGGCCGGCCTCGTTGACCAAGCCCGGATGAAGCGCGTCGCCGAGCAGCACGAGGCCAGCCGATTCGGGGCCACCCTGCTTGGCTCGCTGCTGGCGCAGGAACGCGCCTCCTGACCTAACGCGGCCGGGGAGCGCGCGCCCCTCGGAACCGCGTCAGGGAAGCAGGAGCACCTTGCCGGTCGTCCGGCGCCCCTCGAGGTCCCGGTGCGCCTGGGCGGCTTCGGCCAGCGGGAACGTCGCCCCGATGCGGAGCTTCAGCTCGCCCTTCTGGATCCAGGCGAGCACCTCGCCGGCGCGCCGCACGAGGTCGTCGCGCGTCGCGATGTAGTTGAAGAGGCTCGGCCGCGTCAGGAAGAGCGAGCCCTTGGCGTTCAGCACCTGGGGGTCGAGGGGCGCGACCGGCCCGCTCGCCGCGCCGTAGAGGACCATGTAGCCTCGCGGCGCCAGGCAGTTGAGGCCCTTCTCGAAGGTGTCCCGCCCGACGGCGTCGTAGACCACCTGGAGCTTCTTCCCGCCGGTCAGCCGGATCACCTCGGCCTCGAAGTCCTCGCGCGAGTAAAGGATCACGTCGTGCGCGCCCGCCTCGCGCGCGAGCTTCGCCTTGTCCTCGGTGGAGACCGTGCCGATCACCCGCGCCCCCGCGCGCCTGGCCATCTGGCAGAGGAGCAGGCCGACGCCGCCCGCCGCCGCGTGGACCAGGCACGCGTCCCCGGCCTTCAAGGGATACGTGGAGTGGGCGAGGTAGTGCGCCGTCATGCCCTGGAGCATCGCCGCCGCGCCCGACCGCGCGTCCACGCCCGCGGGGAGCGCGACGAGCCGATCCGCCGGGATCACGTTGTGCGTCGCGTAGGAGCCCGGCACGCCCGTCCACGCGACGCGGTCGCCAGCGCGCACCGTGGCGACCCCGGATCCCACCGCCTCCACGACGCCCGCGCCTTCGAGGCCGAGACCGTAGGGAAGCGGGTTCTTGTAGAGCCCCGTGCGCTGGTAGACGTCGATGAAGTTGAGACCGGACGCCTCGATCCGCACCAGGGCCTGACCCTCCCCGGGTTTGGGCGAGGGCAGCTCCTCGAGCCGCATGGCCTCCGGACCGCCGAACTCGTGGACTCGGATCGCTCGCATCACCGGAATCCTCCTCGTGCTATGGGCTCACCCTTGCCAGATGGACAACGCCCGTGGTCCGAAGATCATCGCACCGATCGCCGCCGACCTCGACCGCGCTGTTCAGCGCCGCCGCGCACGGCGAGGGCGGGCCGCCCCCGTCGAGGGGACGCCGGCCGTCGGGGCTTGCCGCGCCCGGCGGCCGCCGAGGCGAGGAGACGCT